>CAWJWO010000006.1:0-51480 GCA_963846585.1 uncultured Bacteroidota bacterium | reverse complement strand
CATAACTATGCCAATCTGCTTATTAAAAGAAATATTATTCGTATCAGCAAGGGTTTCAATACTTTTTATTACAAAATCATCTAGTCTTAAGCTTTTTAATGTGCTCATATCATTTCATTATTTAAGTAAACCATTAAAAATGAACAAATAAAAATTGTATTACAAATATATAAAAAAATCCATATATGTATTACAAATTAAACAAACAATTTCATGATAAAACTGTATAAATTAAGTATGATAAAAACTTAATATAAAGGTAGTAAAGACATAAATTGGAGAGTAATGTAATATAAACAGTCACATTTTAACTTAGAAACCAATTATCTTCAATTAACTCAATAAATTATACTACGAAGCCGCCAACGGCACAACTAAAATACCTTATCAGCCGGGCGCTGTCCGAGTGAAGGCGCAGCCGGCACGAGTTCGGCCGGCTAAGCGCTTTTCTTTGATTCGTTTCTTTTCTTGCGAGAAAAGAAATGAATAAATTTTTCTATAAATCAAATTGCTGTGCCCTTTCAGGGCTTAAAATTACTATTAACGTTATATTTCACAGGGCGTTGCCAAGTGCTGGTGCTGTAACCCCGTTGGGGTTATAAAAAAGAATATTTTAGAAAAGCATTATGTTAAGCCAAATTATAATGAAAATTTTTCCGGAAAGTCACATTTTAACTTATAAGAAGTCACATTTTAACTTATGGGCTACATATGGGCTATAAAAGTTGCGGTCAAAATCCCGACAGGGATTTTGATCCGTTATGGTCAAAGTTATTAACAAAGTGGTAAAAAGTGGTAAAAAGTGGAACAATGTGGAAGAAAAATGCTTAACTTTACTGCATTTAATACCAAAAATTGTAATGACAATATTTATAGGTGATTACACATGCAAGATCGACGCAAAAGGTCGGGTACTGCTGCCTGCAGCATTTAAAAAGCAAATGCCTTCGGCCACCCGGGATAAATTTGTCATTAAGAAAGATATATACGAAAGCTGTCTGGTACTTTATCCCATGGATGAATGGGAACGTCAGAATAAACTTATCCAGCAAAATATTAATCCTTATAATAAGGAACATAACCGGTTTGTACGTGAATACTATAAGGATACTGCTGAGGTTGAGCTCGATAGCAATAGTCGTTTGCTTATACCTTCCCGTTTGCTTGTCCTGGTTAATATTAACAAGGAAAATGATGTGGTTCTCGCGGGACAATTGGGTAAAATAGAAGTTTGGGCAAAAGACAGGTATGACGGGGCAAGTGCTGAAATAGAAAATTTTGGTGAACTGGCAAATAAAATCCTTGGCGGGAATATTAATAAACAAAACGAATGAACGCTTACCACACACCGGCATTGTTGCAAGAAAGCATTGAAGGTTTGAAAATAAAACCTGATGGCTGTTATGTAGATGCGACATTTGGCGGTGGCGGTCATTCGAGAGAAATCCTGCAACATCTTAAAGCAGGCAAACTTATTGGTTTTGATCAGGATCAGGATGCAATTCAAAATACTTTTGATGATCCAAGGTTTATTTTTTGTCATGGAAATTTCAGGTTTTTAAAAAATTACCTGCGTTATTTCGGTATTAAAACTATCGACGGTTTAATTGCAGATTTGGGTGTTTCGTCTCACCATTTCGATACCGTTGAGCGGGGTTTTACTTTTCAGGGCGACTCTCCCCTGGATATGCGGATGAACCCATTATCAAAATTAACTGCATATGAAATTTTAAATCATTATCCAAAGGAACGGCTACACAACATTTTTAAAGAATTCGGAGAAGTTGAAAACGCTCACCGTCTTGCTTCTCATATTGCTTCATCAAGGTTACAAAAGGAATTGAGCTCCAGTTCGCAATTTATTGACACCATAAAAGAATGCATACCAAAGGGAATGGAAAACAAGTACCTGGCAAAAGTATATCAGGCTTTGAGAATAGAGGTTAATGAGGAGCTCGGATCTCTTATGGAAATGCTGGGTCAATGTAAAGAACTTTTGAATTCTGGCGGCAGGCTTGTTGTAATAACATATCATTCATTGGAAGACAGGATTGTAAAAAACTACTTTAAAACAGGAAACTTTGAAGGGAAAGTTGAAAAGGATTTCTATGGGAATGTAATATCTCCCTTTAAAATTATAAACAATAAGGTGATAGTTGCTTCAGAGGAAGAAACTGCATCAAACAGCCGTGCCAGAAGTGCGAAACTGAGGATTGCGGAAAAAATAATGTGATAATTTGAAAATTTGAATATGTGCTAATTTGAAAATGAAATGATAAATTACTGATTAGAAAAGACATGAGACGTGGGACGTGGGACGTGGGACGTGAAGTTTTATAAAATTAATACATAAACCTTATAAACCTTATAAACCTTATAAACCTTATAAACCTTATAAACTTCATAAACTTCATAAACCTCATAAACTTTATAAACTCATAAACGCATAAACGAATAACCGTGGCCAAGGAAGACGAAATAGTAGAATTTATTGATGATAAAGAAGAGAATTCAGAAATTATTAAATTCTCCTTAAGAGATTTAATAGATGGTTCTATTCTTACCAGGAAGTCTATAGTGAAGCAATTACCATATATACTTTTTCTGAGCCTGTTGGCATTAATTTACATTGGGAACCGTTACCATGCGGAAAAAATAATCCGTGATCTGGACAAATTGCAAAATGATGTTATGGATTTACGGGCTGAATCGATTACTTCAGAATCAGATCTGATGTACATAAGCAAACAATCAGAAGTAGCAAGGTTGTTGAGAGAGGGACATTCTTCCATTAAAGAATCGGTTACGCCGCCGGTTAAAATAAGGAGGTAAAGAATGGAGGAAGGGAAGAAGAAAGAAGACAGAATACAGAAGACAGAAAATATAAGACATGGGACGTGGGATATGAAAGGACGTGAAAATTGGACGTGAGACATGGGACGTGAGACATGGGACGTGAGACATGGGAACTGCAACCTGCAACACATAAACATATAAACGCATGAACAAATAAACAATGAATAAACTAACAACCAACAACTAACAACTAACAACTAACAACTATTTTTAAAGAATGTCAGTAAAAAAAGACATATTATTAAGAGCCGGGTTTGTTTACTTGTGTTTTCTTCTTATAGGAGCATTAATAATAGCACGGATAATTCAAATTCAGTTTGTCCAGGGAAAAAAGTACCGTGAAAAAGCTAAGGCAGTTTCACTGAAAGACATTACCATTGAACCTAACCGTGGCGATATCCTGGCGGCTGACGGCAGATTGCTGGCGAGCAGCATCCCATACTATGAGGTAAGGATGGATATGCGGGCAAAAGGCCTTCAACGTGAAGTTTTTGATGAAAATATAGATTCGCTTGCTTTTTGTCTGTCGGAATTATTTCATGACAAATCAAAAAATACATATAAACAGGAATTACTTAGTGCCTATCAGGATGGTCTCCGGTTTTATCTTGTTAAGCGAAAAGTAGATTTTATAAAACTAAAAGAACTTAATTCCTTCCCATTATTCAGGTTAGGTAAAAACAGGAGCGGAATGGAAGCAATCCAGGATAATATCAGGTTTCAGCCTCACCAGAGCCTGGCATCGCGAACAATTGGATATACCAGTAAAAGTGATGCAGGTAATACGGTCGGGATTGAAGGTAGTTTCGATCAATATTTAAAAGGAGTTAAGGGAATTCGCTTAATGCAAAGGTTATCCGGTGGCGTTTGGATGCCTGTAAATGATGCAAATGAAGTTGATCCAAAGGACGGTTATGATGTAGTATCAACTATTGACGTAAATATTCAGGATGTCGCCGAAAGTGCTTTAAAAAGGCAACTTGAACTTAATAACGCTCATCATGGATGTGCTATGGTAATGGAAGTAAAAACAGGCGAAATTAAAGCCATAACTAATATGGAAAAAGATGAAAACGGGCAGTACCGCGAACTATATAATTACGCTATAGGTGAGTGTGCTGAGCCGGGATCTACGTTTAAACTTGTTTCAATGATTGTTGCCCTTGAAGATGGAAATGTAAACCTAAATGACACAATCGACACTGGTAATGGAACTTTTATACTTTTTGATAAAAAAATTAAAGATGTTGATCAGGAAGGACATGGCAGAATAACACTTAAACAGGTTTTTGAAGTATCGTCAAATGTCGGGGTAGCAAAAGAAATTACAAAATTGTTTACCAGGAAGGAACGTCAGTTTATCGACCGTATCTATGGAATGAAGCTAAACCGGAAACTGAACCTCGATATCGAGGGAGAAGGTTCTCCGTATATTAAATATCCGGGAGATAAGCTTTGGTCTGGTATTTCGCTGGCTATGATGTCAATCGGCTATGAAGTACGATTGGCTCCTGTGCATTTGCTTACTTTATACAATGCGGTTGCAAACGATGGAAAAATGATTAAACCCAGGTTTGTCCATGAAGTTTCTTTTCATGGTAAAACAATAAAAAGATTTGATACAGAGGTAATAAATTCTTCAATTTGTTCCGGTTCAACATTGAAAAAAGTTAGAGAAATGCTCGAGGGAGTAGTTGAGCATGGAACTGCAATATCCCTGAAGAATAAATTTTATAAGATTGCCGGTAAAACAGGAACAGCTCAGATAGCCCATCAAACTACCGGTTACAGGAGCGTTAGGGGGATATCATATCAGGCTTCATTTGTAGGATATTTCCCGGCAGATAATCCAAAATACACATGTATTGTAGTAGTGAATTCACCTTCAAATAATGAATATTATGCAAGCCGTGTTGCAGGACCTGTTTTTAAAGAAATAGCAGATAAAATTTATGCTACAAGCCTGAATATTCAACCAACTATAAGTCCTGGCAAAGAACTTGCCGATATCCCATATTCCAAAGCAGGCCTGAAAAAAGATTTGGATTATATTTTCGATAAATTGGATATTTCTCCAAAAGATAATAATATTCAATCAAACTGGGTTTCAACTTCGAGGACAAATGACCAGATAGTATACAATAACAGGGCAATAATAAAAAACTTAGTTCCAAATGTAGTGGATATGGGCTTACGCGATGCCATGTTTTTACTTGAAAATGCAGGACTTAAAGTGGAAGTTAAGGGATTTGGGAAAGTGGTAAGCCAATCTCTTTCGCCGGGTAAACTAGTACATCCTGGTGAAATTATTGTGTTGGAGATGAGTTTGGGATAAAATAATGTGCTAATTTGAAAATTTGAAAATTTGAAAATGATGACAAATTACTGATTACTAATGAAAAAATATTGTAAAAGTTGTAAATATTATAATATATCGTGTCTACAACCTCTACAACCTCTTCAACTTCTACAACTTTTATATTCGAATTACGACTAAATGATATGAAGATTCTAAGCGACCTGATAAAAACAATAGAAATAATTCAACTAAAGGGAAGAACAGATATTCCTGTTCAGGAGATTTGTTTTGATTCCAGGGAAGTGAAACCGGGTAGTTTATTTATTGCTATATCCGGAACTCAAACCGACGGTCATAAATTTATTCCGGTAGCTATAGAAAAAGGTGCAGTTGCAATACTCTGTGAAAAAATGCCAGATGTTAATTACGGTAATTTGGCAGTAATAAAAGTTAAAGATAGTTCATATTGCCTCGGAAAAATTGCCTCTGAATTTTTCGGCAACCCGTCGTCGCGACTTCGCCTGGTGGGAGTAACAGGGACCAATGGCAAAACTACTACTGTAACCTTGTTATATCGTATTTTCAAAAATCTTGGCTATAAAGCCGGATTATTATCAACAGTTAAATATTATGTTAATGATCGTGAAACAGAAGCATCGCATACAACGCCGGATGCATTGCAAATAAACAAATTATTAGCGGATATGGTTGCAGAAGGTTGCAGTTATTGTTTCATGGAAGTAAGTTCTCATTCTGTCGTACAACACCGCATTACAGGGCTGGAGTTTGCCGGAGGAATATTTTCAAATTTAACGCACGACCATTTGGATTTTCATAAAACATTCGATGAATACCTTAAAGCAAAGCAATTGTTTTTTACAGGATTATCTTCCAATTCTTTTGCCCTTACCAATATAGACGATCGAAATGGTAAAGTCATAGTTCAAAATTCAAAAGCTGATATTAAGACATATTCTCTGCATTCAATGGCTGATTTTCGATGTAAGGTTCTTGAAAGTCATTTCGATGGGTCCAAACTTCTGATTGATGGGACAGAAGTATGGTCACCCTTTATAGGTGAGTTCAATGCATATAATCTGATGGCAGTTTATGGAACAGCAATATTATTGGGTGAAAATAAGGCTGATGTGCTTAGAATTATTTCAACCCTTAAATCTGTACCCGGCCGTTTCGAGTATGTACGATCCCGCACTGGTATAACTGCAATTGTTGATTATGCTCATACACCTGACGGATTGCAAAATGTACTCAAAGCAATTAATCAGATCAGGAGCGGGAATGAGCAACTTATCACTGTTGTAGGTGCCGGAGGAGATCGCGATCGAACTAAACGGCCAATTATGGCTGGCATTGCAGTTGAATTAAGCAATAAGGTAATATTAACTTCAGATAATCCCAGAAGTGAAGAACCTGATGCAATTATAAATGAAATGATAACTGGTGTAGGCATTAATGACAGAAAAAGGGTAATGATTATTTCAAACAGGAAGGAGGCTATTAAAACGGCCTGTATGTTTGCTCAAAAAGGAGATATTATACTTGTTGCCGGAAAAGGGCACGAAAATTACCAGGAAATAAAAGGAGTTAAACATCATTTTGACGATAAAGAAGTTATCAATGAATTTTTTAATCTGCTAAGCAACAATTAATATGGTTTACTTTTTATTCAGATATCTCGAAAAATTTGAATTTCCAGGAGCACGGATGTTTCAGTATATTTCTTTTCGTTCCGCACTGGCCATTATTGCTTCTTTATTGATAGCACTGTTTATTGGCAAAAAAATTATAAAATACCTTCAATATAAACAGGTAGGTGAAATTGTCCGTGATCTGGGTTTGGAAGGTCAAATGAACAAAAAGGGCACTCCAACAATGGGGGGTATAATAATTCTTATTTCAATTTTAGTCCCTACACTGTTATTCTGTGATTTGACTAATGTTTATATATTATTGATGATAGTGACCACAGTTTGGCTTGGATTTATCGGATTTATAGACGATTATATAAAAGTGTTCAAAAAAGATAAAAAGGGCCTTCAGGGAAAATTCAAAGTTATTGGTCAGATAACCCTGGGTATTATTGTAGGATTAACTTTCTATTTTTCACCTCAGGTAGTAGTGCGTGAAAAAGTTCCGGTGACATCCATTCATCACAAGATGCAAATTAATATAAACCAGGATGAGAATCAACAAAAACCAACCCATATACTTATCGATAAGCATATGACAAATACTACAATACCATTCTTAAAAACTCATGAGTTTAATTACAAAAAAATAATCTGGTTTTTGGGATCTCAGTCATATAATTGGGTTTGGTTGGTAATGGTGATAGTTGTAATACTTATTATTACCACGGTTTCCAATGCAGTGAATATTACCGATGGGCTTGATGGTCTCGCATCTGGAACTTCTGCAATTACAGGTATAACACTGGGTATACTTGCATATGTTTCAGGTAATATTATTTATGCTAATTATCTAAATATTATGTATTTGCCAAATACTGGCGAACTGGTTATTTTTATAAGTTCATTTATCGGTGCAACTGTTGGATTTCTTTGGTATAATACTTATCCTGCCCAGGTTTTCATGGGTGATACAGGCAGCCTTTCCATTGGAGGTATTATCGCAGTTTTTGCCATTCTGATACGCAAAGAACTTCTGATACCGGTACTTTGTGGAGTTTTTATTATAGAAATTATATCAGTTGTAATACAGGTAAGCTATTTCAAATATACTAAAAGGAAATTTGGCGAGGGCCGACGGGTTTTCCTGATGTCGCCTTTACACCATCATTTTCAAAAAAGAGGATACCCTGAAGCTAAAATAGTTACTCGTTTTTGGATTGTCGGTGTATTACTGGCAGTACTAACAATTGTAACTCTGAAAATTAGGTAATTAAATAGACAAATGTGCAAATAAGATTCAAGAACCAAGAACCAGGAGCCAAGATGTGAAACATATGAAGGCAGAATGCAGAAGACAGGGGGCAGAAGAAAGAGGACGTGAGACATGGGACATGGGATGTGAAAAAAGGACGTGAAAGGACATGAAAGGACGTAAAAAACATTATAAATGCATAAATGAATAAACATTTAATAAGCTGACAATTAAAGTCTTGGTTCCTGGATCTTGGTTCCTGGTTCTATATAAAACTAACAACTATACAAAATAAAATGACAAAACAGGAAAATGAAAGAATCGTAATACTTGGTGCCGCCGAGAGTGGCGTAGGCGCAGCAATACTCGCACGAAAACATTACCTTGAAGTATTTGTATCAGATTCAGGAATAATTAAGCCTAAGTATAAAGAAATGCTTGATATGCATGGAATTAGTTACGAAGAAGAAAAACATACTGAATCTTTGATACTTAATGCTAAAGAGGTGATAAAAAGCCCTGGAATTCCTGAAAAAGCGACAATAGTTAAGGCCATAAGGAATAAAGGCATTAATATCATTTCAGAAATTGAATTTGCCGGCAGATTCACTTCTGCCAAAAAAATATGCATAACAGGAAGTAATGGCAAAACTACTACCAGCAGTATTTTATACTATATGATGAAAAAGGCTGGAATGAATGTTGGTTTGGCTGGAAATATAGGACAAAGTTTTGCAATGCAGGTAGCCACGGAGGAATTTGACTATTATGTACTTGAAATCAGCAGTTTTCAATTGGACGGAATGTATGATTTTAAAGCTGACATTGCAATTTTGCTGAATATTACACCTGATCATCTCGACCGTTATGATTATAATTTGCAAAACTATGTAGATTCTAAATTTAGAATTGTTCAGAATTTATCGGAGGAGAATTTCTTTATATTTTGTTCAGATGATGAAATTACAATAAAGGAACTTGAAAAAATAGTACTTACAGCCCAAAGACTTCCATTCTCAATTAAACATATTAATAAACCCGGGGCATTTGTTGAAAATGACCTGTTTAAAATTAATTATCATGATAACGATTTTTCAATGTCTCTCGAAGACCTGTCCCTCAGAGGTAAACATAATATTTACAATTCAATGGCAGCAGGTATAGCCGGACGGGTTCTTGATATCCGCAAAGAAAACATTCGTGAATGTCTTACTGATTTTCAGGGCGTTGAGCATAGATTAGAGCCCGTACTTAAAATACACGGCATAGAATTTATTAACGACTCAAAGGCTACTAATGTAAATTCAGCATGGTATGCTCTTGAAAGTATAAATTCCCAAATTATATGGATTGCCGGCGGTCAGGATAAAGGGAATGATTATTCCGAATTAATTGATTTGGTTAAACAAAAAGTTAAAGGTATTGTATGCCTTGGCGTGGACAATACAAAAATTGTAAGCACTTTCAGTGATATAGTAAGAGTTATAGTACAAACTGATTCCATGGAAGATGCAGTATCCAGTGCATATAAACTTGCCAGTAACGGCGAAACTGTTCTGTTTTCACCCGCCTGCGCAAG
This sequence comes from uncultured Bacteroidota bacterium, assembly GCA_963846585.1. Classification (GTDB taxonomy): domain Bacteria; phylum Bacteroidota; class Bacteroidia; order Bacteroidales; family JAAUTT01; genus JAAUTT01. The sequence continues at coordinate 41,842 of CAWJWO010000006.1, read as the reverse complement.
TTTCGATTTGTTTGAAAATTATGAGGACAGAGGCAGACAATTCAAAGACAGGGTGCGGGAGCTTTAGTCATAAGAGGACAGAAGACAGAAGGCAGAAGACAGAGGGCAGAAAAAGTGATGAAGTGATGAAGTGATGAAGTGATGAAATGATGAAGTTTATATAAACCTTATAAACCTCATCAACCTTATAAACCTTATAAACTAATAACCTCATAAACTTATAAACGAATAAACATCAGTACAACAATGAGCGAGTCCTGGAATAAATATTTTAAAGGTGATAAGGTAATATGGGCAGTAATTATTTCACTGTCAATTATCTCATTGTTAGCAGTATACAGCTCAACAGGTACTCTGGCATACAAATATCAGCATGGTAATACTGCATATTATGTATTAAAACATTTCACTTTTTTATTTATAGGATTTGTAATCATTTTCGGAACGCATTTAGTGCCTTATAAAATTTATTCACGGCTCTCACAACTTTTACTTTTACTGAGTATTCCTCTTTTAGCACTTACTCTTGTATTTGGAAGGCATCTTAACGATGCCTCACGTTGGCTAACGTTGCCTGGCTTGGGTTTTTCATTTCAGACTTCAGACTTTGCAAAATTAGCTTTGATAATGTTTATTGCACGTCAGCTATCACTTAAACAGGAGAGTATAAAAGACTTTAAAAAAACTTTTTTACCCGTAATAGGATGGGTGGCAGTAATATGTATTCTTATATTGCCGGCAAATTTTAGTACTGCAGCTATCTTGTTTATTTCTAGTTTGATACTTATGTTTATTGGCAGGATAAGTTTCAGGCACTTGCTATTCTTTACAGGATCGGGTATTTTCTTAACAGTATTATTTATAATAATTGCACAGTATGTTTTTCATTATGAGGGTCGCATTGAAACATGGAAAACACGTATCGAAAGTTTTGTTTCATCAAAATCTGAGGAAAATTTCCAGGTCGAACAATCTAAAATTGCAATAGCAACAGGTGGTATAATTGGAAAAGGTCCCGGCAATAGCATACAAAGAAATTTTCTTCCCCATCCGTACAGTGATTTTATTTATTCTGTTATAATAGAAGAATATGGCTTAATAGGGGGAGTAGTAATATTATTTTTTTATTTATGGTTATTATTCAGGGCAGGTATTATGGTGAGAAAGATGGACCGCACCTTTCCTGCCTTTTTAGCAATTGGGCTAACTCTTATTCTGGTGTTTCAGGCAATGGTAAATATGGCTGTTGCAGTAAACCTTTTACCTGTAACAGGGCAACCATTGCCATTAGTAAGCATGGGGGGTTCGTCAATGTTATTCAGTTGTTTTGCATTGGGAATAATTCTCAACATCAGCCGGGGAAAGAAAAACCAGAACATTAATCAAAATGAAGAAATTCCTGAAAATGAAGAACCAGAAAATAATGGGGCAAATTAAAAATTATAAAATAATTATAAGCGGAGGAGGAACAGGAGGACATATTTTTCCTGCTATTTCTATTGCTAATGCCTTGAAATCTAAAATTCCCGATGTTGATATTTTATTTGTCGGCGCAAAGGGAAATATGGAAATGCAAAAAGTACCTGAAGCAGGTTATCAAATTAAAGGATTACCAATTAAGGGTTTTAACAGGAAACTGCCCCATAAAAATATTCCTGTAATTTTTAACCTAATTGTTAGTATGGTGAAAGCAAAAAAAATTATTAAAGATTTTAAACCAGATGCTGTAGTTGGAGTAGGAGGGTATGCAAGTGGTCCTATACTCAGAATAGCTACACAAAAAAAAATACCGGCTTTGATACAGGAACAGAATTCATACGCAGGAATCACCAACAGGCTTCTTGCCAAAAAAGTCAACAAGATTTGCGTTGCTTATAACGGTATGTCAAGATATTTTCCGGAGGGGAAAATTATTTTTACCGGCAACCCGGTCCGCGATGATTTGGAAAATATTACTAATCTTCGCCAGGAAGCAATCCAATATTTTGGTCTTGATCTAAACCTTAAAACCTTATTGGTACTTGGAGGTAGCCTGGGTGCGAAAATTATTAACCAGTGTATTCTGGAAAATGTTAATATATTAAAAGCCAATGATATTCAGTTAATCTGGCAAACCGGAACAAGATTTTATGATGAGATAATACAAAAACTTTCAGGTAAGTCATTAATTAATTTAAAAGTGAAAGACTTTATTTCCAGGATGGATTTGGCTTATGCTGCATCTGACCTGGTTATTACAAGGGCCGGGGCCAGCACTATTTCCGAATTGTGCCTGGTGGCAAAACCAGCTGTACTGGTTCCATCTCCTAACGTGGCTGAAGACCATCAAACAAAAAATGCAATGGCACTGGTGGCAGAAAATGCTGCACGTTTCATTAATGATGACAATGTATTAAATGAGTTAATACCCTCAGTACTTGCATTAATTAAAAATGATAAAATATTAAATGATATGTCACAAAATATATCAAAACTGGCAATTAGAAATTCGGCCTCTCTTATTGCAGATGAAGTAATAAAGTTAGTGCATAATGAATAGTGCGTAGTGCTAAGTGTACTGGCGATAATTTTTGTGATGAAGTGATGAAGTGAAAGAAGACAGACGACAGAAGACAGAAGACAAAAAGGGACGTGAAAGAAGACAAAAAGGGACGTGAAAGGACATGAAAGGACGTGAAAGGTCATGAAAGGACATGAGACATATGACAAGTAACTTGCAAGTTGCAACATATAAACATACAAACCTTATAAACTTCATTAACAAATAAACTAATAAACAAATAAACGAATAGACGAATAGACGAATAAACGAATAGACGAATAAACAATTATCAATTATATGAGGTGAGTATAGAAGAGATACATAGGGTATATTTCATAGGAATCGGTGGTATAGGCATGAGTGCTGTTGCAAGGTATTTTGTCAGCCAGGATAAAATGGTTGCAGGATACGACAGGACTGCAACTTCATTGACAATGGATCTTATAAGGGAAGGCATTCCAGTGCACTATACAGACGATATTAACTTTATTCCTGAACCATTTAAAAATAGAAGTACAACAATGGTTGTTATTACACCTGCAGTTCCACCGGAGCATTCTGAACTTACATGGTTCCGTTTAAATGGTTTTGAAATAAAAAAGAGAGCAGAAGTATTGGGTATGATTTCATTATCAAAAGATGTATTAGGCATTGCCGGCACTCATGGTAAAACTACAACATCAACGATGGTAGCACATTTGCTTCAAAACTCAGGACATGGTTGCAGTGCATTTTTAGGGGGCATTTCACTTAATTACAATACAAATTTTTTGATCTCGGGAAATAACAATTGGGTAGTAATAGAAGCTGATGAGTTTGACAGGTCGTTTCTTCAGCTAAAACCCAAAGCATCAATTGTGACATCAATGGATGCCGATCATCTTGATATATATGAAACATATGGTGAATACTGCAAAGCATTTTATCAATATATATCTCAAATACAACCTGGTGGTTTCCTGGTAATTAAAAAGGGGCTGGAGCCTCTGAATAACCATTCGGGAATAAAAATTTTCACATATTCGCTGAATGAAGAAGCCGATTTTTACTCAAAAAATATTTTTATACGTGATGGATATTACTATTTTGACATTGTTACTCCCATAGGAATTTTTGAGAATATAAAAATGGGATATCCGGGTTTGCTTAATGTGGAAAATGCAATAGCTGCAATTGCTATGGCCTGTTTACTAAATATCAATATCGATGATATTCGTGATGCGATGGAAACCTTTAAAGGAGTAAAACGGAGATTTGAATATCATATCAATACTGTGGATCTTAAGTTCATCGATGATTATGGCCATCATCCGGAAGAACTCCGATATACTATACAATCAGTGAAGGATTTATTTCCCGGGAAAAAAATTACAGGAATTTTTCAACCTCATCTTTATACCCGGACCCGGGATTTTGCGGACGATTTTGTAAGCAGTTTAAATATGTTGGATGAATTAATTATACTGGAAATTTACCCGGCCCGCGAATTACCGATCCCCGGGATTTCATCTGAAGCGCTTATTGAAAAAGTTACAATTAAAAAAAAACATTTTTGTCTGAAAAAGAACCTGTTAAAATTGCTGGATTCGATGCCTGTCCCCGAAATCCTTATGACTATGGGGGCCGGTGATATTGATACAGTTGTTGAACCAATAAGGGACTTACTCTTGAAAAAAATGACATTATAAATTTGAAAATTTGAAAATGTGCCAATTTGAAAATGGATTTAGAGTTTATCATGCAACCTGCAACCAGCAACCAGCAACTTGCAACATTATTTAAAAATGAAGAAATTTAAGACAATATTATTGTGTTCCGTGGTTTTCATCTACATGATTACCGGATTCGGATTTATAACTGAGAAAAAGATGTCAATTGTCTGCAATAAAGTTGAGATAAGAGTTGTGGACAGTCTCATGAGTGGATTTGTGCTAAAAGCCAATATTGCGAAAATTTTACAGAAAAAGAACTATAGTTTAGTTGGGATGAATTTCAAGGATATAGACTTATTAACAATAAAAAACGATATTATTAATTATCCACCGGTTAAAAATGCTTTAGTTTATACAACTATTGACGGAAGAATTATAATTGAAGTAGAACAACGTTGTCCAATTTTAAGGATATACGATTCTAATAAAGACAGTTATTATATAGATGAAAATGGTTATGTCATGCAATTATCGGGGAATTATACGTCTCACGTGTTAATAGCCAATGGTAACATTTCCACAAAATTCCCTATTAATAATAAAACCAATGTACTTGATCTGGAGCGAAAAACTCAGGGAAACAGGGTTATTCAGGCTGATCTTTATAAGTTAGCTAAATATGTTAATAACAATAAGTTCTGGAACGCTCAAATTCAACAGATTTTTGTTAATTTTTCGGGCGATTTTGAGCTGATTCCCAGAGTAGGGGCTAATATAATCGATTTTGGGGATTACAGCGATTGTGAAACAAAGTTTAACAATCTTTTAAGTCTCTATAAACATGGTCTTCCAATTGTAGGTTGGAACAAATATGAATCTATTAATTTAAAATATAAAGGACAAATCATCTGTACAAAAAGAGAATAAAATTATGAACGTAAAAAATGAATTTATCGCTGCAATTGATATCGGCACTACTAAAATTGTTGCTGTAATAGGTAAACGTACTCCAAATATGAAAATTGAGATCCTGGGAGTAACAAAAACCGTTTCGAAGGGTGTAAAACGTGGAGTTGTGCTTAATATCGACGAAACTGTAAGCGCTATTCAAACTGTTGTGAATGATATACAACAAAAAACCGGGCTCATATTATCGGATGTATTTGTTGGTATAGCTGGCCAGCATATTAAAAGCCTGAAAAACAGAGGATATATAAACCGTGATTCCTATGATGATGAAATTACCAATCTTGACGTTAAGCGTCTTATAGACGATGCACACAAGATACCAATCGATATAGGAGAAGAAATTATCCATGTCCTGCCGCAGAACTTTATAGTGGATAGCGAAAACGGTGTTAAGAATCCGGTTGGTATGTCAGGTAAACGTTTGGAAGCTAATTTTCATATTGTAATTGGTCAGATAGCATCCATTAAAAACATTGAAAAATGTGTGAACAGGGTTGGATTAAAAATTTATGATGTTATTCTTGAACCGCTTGCGTCATCATCAGCCGTTTTAACCGAAGATGAAATGGAAGCCGGCGTTGCGATAGTCGATATAGGAGGCGGCACAACTGACATTGCCGTATATCATGAAGGAGCTATCCGTCATACTGCTGTAATACCCTTTGGAGGAAATGTTGTTACCAGGGATATTAAAGAGGGTTGCTCTATTCTTGACCGTCAAGCCGAAGAGCTTAAAATTAAATTTGGATCGGCTTTGGGCGATTTAGCTGAAGAAGACAAAGTAGTAATTATACCGGGTATTTCAGGAAGAGATGCTAAAGAGATATCTTTCAAAAGTCTTGCTTTTATAATACAAAGCCGCATGGAAGAAATAATTGACGCCATAATGTTCGAAATTGAAAACTCCGAATGCATGGATAAATTGAGTGCAGGTATTGTTTTAACAGGAGGTGGTGCCATGCTAAGGCATCTTCCTCAGTTGGTAAGGTTCCATACCGGAATGGATGTAAGGGTAGGTTACCCTAATATGCACCTTGCAGGTACCGTTTCTGACGAGATAAATCAACCAATGTATGCTACCAGCGTGGGACTTGTCATGAAAGGATACGAATTTTTTGATTCCAAATGGGACAAGCAAACTGGTACATATTATCCTCCAAAACCACATGTGGTAGTAGAACCTGAAAATGAACCAACAGATGAACCACCTGCAAAGACAAAGTCAAATGTGATTGAAAAATTAAAGAAAACAATTACAGAGATTTTTGATGAAAGTGGCAGTAAAATGTGAAAAATAGATATAAGAGCCAAGAACCATGAACCAAGACGGGAAAAAATTTGAAATTTTGACCCTTCGACTACGCTCAGGGCAAGAAATGTGCTAATTTGAAAATGATTTGAGAATGGCGTTAACCTCTATCCAGTAGGCTCTTCTTGGTTCCTGGCTCTTGGTTCCTGGCTCTGTATTTTAAGATTTAATACTTATATTCAAAAACAAAAAGACAATGGCTGAAGAACTTATAAATTTTGATTTACCCGTTGAACGGTCTTCAATGATTAAGGTAATCGGCGTTGGTGGAGGCGGCAATAATGCTGTAAATTATATGTTCCGCCAGGGCATCAAAGATGTGAATTTCGTGGTTTGTAATACAGATGCCCAGGCCTTGGAAAATAGCCCGGTAGGTGTTAAAATTCAACTTGGGCCTTCCCTGACTGAAGGACGTGGTGCTGGTAATAAACCTGATATTGGCCGGCAGGCAGCCATTGAAAATCTTGATGATGTGCTCGATGTGCTCTCGAAAAATACCAAGATGGTGTTTATTACTGCCGGTATGGGAGGTGGTACCGGTACGGGAGCAGCACCTGTTATAGCTAAGGCTGCAAAAAATATGGGGCTGCTTACTGTTGCAATTGTTACCTTGCCATTTCGCTTTGAGGGTAACCAGCGGCTTCAGCAAGCTATTGAGGGTATAAATGAATTAAAGGAACATGTTGATTCATTGCTAATAATTAATAATGAAAAATTACGTGAAATTTATGGCAACCTTGCATTGTCCCAGGCCTTTTCTATGGCTGATAACGTACTTGCAATGGCTGCTAAAGGAATTGCAGAGATAATTACTGTGCATGGATATATCAATGTGGATTTTGCCGACGTTCAAACTGTTATGTATAACAGCGGCGTAGCAATTATGGGATCAGGTATCTCCGAAGGCCCGGATCGCGCACTTATGGCAATTCAACAGGCATTGACTTCACCATTGTTAAATAATAATGATATTACCGGGGCTAAAAATATACTCCTTAATATTACTTCAGGTATTAAAGAAATTACTATGGACGAAGTCGGTATTATTACCGATTATGTTACCAGAACTGTATCAAAGGATGCACTTATTATCTGGGGCACAGGTATTGATGATAATCTTGGCGACAGGATCGGGGTGACAATTATTGCTACGGGTTTTGAATCGAACAATATTCCTGAACTTCATGTTGTAAGGAAGAAAGAAGGAATTCCGGAAAAGTTCACACTTTATGATGTTAATAGTGCAAAAAGTGAGGAAACTCATATGGAAATTAAGGAGAAAACAAATAAAGAAGGTATAGTTCAACGTACCATCGAATTTGATCTGGCTGATATACATACTGATGCACAAATCCCATCTATGGAGGAGAAACTTACTGAATTTGAGGTAAAAGTAAATACTCAAAAAGTACCGGAACAGATTACTGCAAATAAGAAAAGTTTTGTAAGATTTAAAGAAGTTGGGTATACAAGTGTGGATGAAAAATCGAACATTGATGAAATAGAAAATACTCCGGCTTATATCCGTAAAAAAGTTACAATAGACAAAAAGGAAAAGACAGATACCACAATTTCGAAATTTTCACTAAGCACAGACGAGGACAACAATATCAGGTTACGTCAGAATAATTCATATTTGTTTGATAATGTGGACTAATAAATAATGTGCAAATTTGAAAATGTGCAGATGTGCAAATTAGTCGTAAGTATTAAGTAGTAAGTCGTATATGCAATCATAAAATAACCAATAACCAGATACTAAAGTCTTGGTTCCTGGTTCTTGGTTCTTGGATCAATTAAACTAACCATAATAAAAATAGAGATGAGTTTTTTCGACAGAGTAAACGAAGATATTAAACATGCAATGCTTAATAAGGAGCCTAAAGATAAGCTCGAGGCATTGCGGGCAATAAAAGCAGCATTCCTGGTTGCAAAAACTGAAAAAGCCGGAGTAGTGTTAACCGAAGATATGGAATTAAAAATTCTTAATAAGCTTGTAAAACAACGACAGGAGTCAGCAGAAATTTACAAAACGCAAAACAGGCCTGATTTGTACGAAAGGGAAATTGCAGAATCAAAAGTGATTGAAGCATACCTGCCCACAGCATTATCGAAAGAGGAGATTGAAAAAGTTGTAAAAGCTGCAATTGCAAAAGTCGGTGCGTCCTCACCCTCAGATATGGGCAAGGTAATGGGAGTAGTTACGAAAGAGCTGGCGGGTAAAGCTGATGGAAAAGCAATTTCGGATATTGTAAAAAGATTGCTTGCATTGTAAGGTTGTCTCCCCGATTTACTTTTTTCACCGCATATAATTGGCTGTTCGCCGAAAAGATATGCCATACCCCGGATAAGTTGCATATTTTTGTGACATAAATGTTTAATTAAAAATATATGAAAATGAGTGCAAGTTTATTTTGGGGATTAATTCTTATTCTTATAGGGATTAGTATTATTATTAAAATCGTGTTTAACATCGATTTTTCAATATTCAGGGTCATCATTGCCCTTGTCTTTATTTATTTTGGCATCAGGTTATTCATCGGCAGGGATTTTAGTTTTTATCATGACAACAGTGACGAACAACTTATCCTGTTTTCAAAAAGGCATGTAAGCCATATAGATGATGGCAAAGAATACAATGTAATCTTCGGGGAGGGGAGGTTCGACCTTTCAAAATTTTCGGTACCTGACAGTGAAGTTGTTCATTTTAAACTAAATACAATTTTCGCAGGTTCCGAAATAATATTAAATCCAGAGATTCCTGTTGAGATAAATTCAAACACCGTTTTTGGAGGAACAAGAATGCCAAATACCAATGCTTCTGCATTTGGGATAGCATCATATAAAAACGATACTGCAAAAAAATCCAAAGCAAAAATTATAATCGAAACCAATACTATATTCGGGGGATTAGAGGTGAGGGAGTAAAATTAGTTGTTGGTTGTTGGTTGTTGGTTGCAGGTTGCGAATTATAAGTCAACAAATATTACTGATTACTGTTTACTTTTTACTGTTAACTGTTCAAGTTCACTGTTCACTGTTAACAGATTGCTTAATTTTTTAGCTTCAAATCCGTTATGGCAGTCGGTACATTTAACAAAATGGATATTATGGCTGCTCTTTGAATCTTTAAAAGTTGTATTCATTTTTTCTACAGGTATTCCGCAATGTGAAATTGCAGGATGGCAGGCTGTGCACGAATTGGAGGCCTTGTTTGAATGAAGTTCATGACACGACAAACAACTCAGGCCCATGTGAACGCCAATAGGAGTGCGGTCGTCGCCGGTTCCCGATTTATGCCATGAATTTGGGGCGTGGCACTGAACACAAATTCTTTGCAGGGTATCATCCGAAACTTTAACAGGTTGGGTGCCATCAAAAATTTTTGGTTTTGGCAATAAATCACTTGAGATAAAATGTTTATCGGGCCGGTTATAAAATCCCACCATTTTATTCATATCAAAGTGGTTTGCTGCAATTGAATGCGGATCAGAATAATCAGGTGTTTTAGATGGAAATCCCTTCGTATGTATTTGATGGCAAGCCAAACAGGGTATTGTGGGTTGATGTACAAGCGAACTATCTTTTAAAGCCCAGGGGCCTTTTTTATCAATTGGGCTTACAAGATTTGCTACTGTACCGTTAAAGTACATGCCATGACAACGCAAACAGTCAGAATTTAGCCGTTCGGTAGAATTATGTTTCTTATTCAGGAAGATATCCGCATATTTAGCTGAATGTCCACCGGATTTCCAACCTGCATATTCATTTTGATGACAAAGTACGCAACGTTGCATAGTTTCGCGTATTTGCACTTCTGTCATCTTAATACTTCCGGTATTGTTGTTTTTCAGGTGATCAGTCACCATGTTCAGCTTTTCAGTGAGACTGTGTATTCCGTTACTTAAAGCAGTACCATGGCATTCATTGCATTTTATATCCCTGTGGGAGGAAGTTGACCACAATATGGCAGCGTCAGTTATTTCGTGACACGACATACATGTCTTCTCAGGGGGTGCAGAGTTCCAGTATCCATAAAAAATCAAAAACAGGATTACAATAATAAATGGTGTAAGTATAATGAACCCATATATACCTTTGAATATTCTTTTCATAGATAATAGTGCTTAGTGCTTAGTATATAGTGCATAGTACTTACAAGTTAATTGGATGGGTTGTAAAGGTTGTAAAGTTGTAAAGGCTGTATAATATTCTAACATCTAACAACTAACAACTATATTAGCCATTAGCGGCGATATTTTTTTTAATATGATCTGATACCCAGAAAGCCATAGCCATTATTGTTAATGCCGGATTAAACCCGCCATTGTTAACCAGTAAACTGCCATCGGCAATATAAACATTATTTACTTCGTGCAGCTGCCCGGCTAAGTTTGTAACTGATGTTTCAGGATCGATTCCCATCCTGCAGGTACCGGCCTGATGCTGGGAGGCATTTGAAAACCGTCCCGGTTTAACGGCAAAAGTACTTATCGCACCTGCTTCTTTCAGCCATTCAACAGCCTTTGAAGAAAGGTAATCAGCTGTTTTCATGTCCTGTTCATGACGTTCACGTGTAATCCTGAGAGTAGGAATTCCCCATCCGTCCGTAACAACCGGATCAATTTCCACCCGGTTTTCAAGCCTTGGCAATTCCTGAACCGGCCCCATCACAACAATATGTTTTTTAAAATATTCCCGTTGAAAATTCTTATGCTCCAGTCCCCAGGTTTTACTGCCGGGAGGCCGCATACCCGTGAATCCATAAGGCAACCTGATAAATTCGTTGCATAACACTCCCCCGGTCATTCCGGGTTGTGTGTGGTTGTAATTATTTACTGCGATACAGGCACCTGGACCAACATCATCATATACTTCCTCTTTAAATAATCCTATAGCACCTGAATATGCATGGTCCTGCAGATTTCTTCCAACCAAACCATTATTATTTCCCAATCCATCAGGGAACAATCTGGATTTTGAGTTAAGCAACAGCCTCGCTGTTTCACTGGCGGATGCACTTATCACCACAATATCTGATGTTTGTATCCGGAGTTTATCGTTTTTGTCAAAATATTTTACTCCACGTGCTTTTCCTTTATCATCGGTGATTATTTCAAATACTTTACATTCTGTGCGTAATTCGCATAATCCGGTTTTAAGTGCAACGGGAATTACGGTATTTTGTGTTCCGCCTTTTGCATCAACCGGACAGGCAAATCCTACACAGGTTCTGAACCGGTAACATGCCGGACGTCCACTATATGGCACCGAATTCCTTAACATTGGAATTGGAAATGGATTTAATCCAAGCCTGTGTGCTGCAGCTTCCAAAATAGTTCCTTCTTTGTTATATACAAACCCTGGCATTGGAAATTTATTCTTTCGTGGTGGTTTTGGAAACATATTTGTATCATCGCCCGAAACACCAATTTCGTATTCTGCTTTTTCGTAGAAAGGTTCCAGGTCGTTGTATGTGATTGGCCAATCACCAAGATTAGCTCCCGGGACATCCCCAAATATTGATTTAAGATGAAAATCTTCCGGCATAAAACGCCATCCCATGGCACCATAACTAAGTGTACCACCTCCCACACAGGCAGCGTTATTGCCATAATCCCAGTTATTTGGCATAACAATATTCCATTCACCTTTTTCATTCCGGAATACCCGGCGGTAATTTTTATTGTCAGGGCCATAACCGCAATATAACGGGAAGGTTCTTTGTGAGGCAAGGTCGTCGTTATAAGTATCGTCGTATGTATACCATTTGCCACGCTCCAGTAATAATACCGACAATCCTGCAGTGGTAAGTTCTTTTGCAACAATACCCCCACCTGCTCCGGCGCCAATAATTACAGCATTAAAATGTTTGTTAGTCATTATTTGATATTCTGTATATTTTTTGTACTAGTCAGTAAATTAGTGCATAGTGCTTAGTGCACAGTGCTTAGTGTATAGTGCCTAATTTATGGAAGTTATACTTTACTATTATTGTACTATACTACTTCACCACCTCATCACCTCTTTACCTAATTACATTTTGTTTATAAAAAGGCTCTAAGCACTAAGCACTAAACACTATGCACTATTAACTACGGTACCTGTTTTGGCCAATTACAATCGGCGCATCAAGTCCAAGCATTTTATAGCTTACATAATCTTTATTTCCGCCATGGTGGGGACTGCCATAAAATCCCTGCATGGTATGGTCCCGAACTATATTGAAGAAACCTGATGAAGATTCCTGTTCCCATGTTTTCCCTTTTGCTTTGCCAGATTCCAGGTCCAGCATAACCTGATACTGATTTTTCCAATTCAGCTTTTCGAAGTTATTGCCAAACATTATCCGGCTGGTTTCATTTAAACCGATAATGCCTTTTCTATAAGCAGACTGGTGTACAAAGTAATTACTAACAAGTTGTTTATCAATAAAATATATTACATTAGCTTCCTTTGCACCCGGATCATTATCGGAAGGTACAATTTGTTCGCACATAGCTTCAATTGTAACAGCTTCGGATTCAGTGAAAAATTGCCATTTTGAAATTTTAGGATTGCCACATCTTGATAACAAAAATATTCCCGTTACGCCAGCTGTTGAAGATTTAATGAAGTAACGGCGACTGAGTGAATATTTCATTATGTAAAAAATAAAGTCCTTTATAAATTAAAATTACAAAAAAAAATGAATTTATCAATGGTTGGGAATAAGCAATAGTTTTTCATTCAGTTCGACATGGTAAAATCCGTCAGATTCAGGTTTAATAATTATGTTTTTTGTTTTTTCCAGAACTGACCAACGACCCGGATCAGCAGAAAAGGCAATGATTGATCCGACGAAATTGCCAGCCGGGTCAGAAAAACTGAATTCCACTTTGGCACTTTGGTTTATGGGCAAGTTGTCAGCCGAATTCATTTGAAGCAAAGGGAAAACCGATTTTAGAGTCTTTATACGGAACAGGCTGTTTCTGCTCCCGAAATCATAAATCTCCCTTATATGTCCTTTGATTGAACGATCCCGCACATTGTTAGTACCAAGTACCCGTTCGTTCTGATAATTGCCTAAAAGGAAATCCATGGCCACAGCACTGGTCCATGAAAAATGACGGATGTGACGGCCTTCTCCGGTGCGTGAATCATAATACTCTGCGGGGGATTCAGCAAATTGCGGGTTGTTTTTGGTCCATTGTGCCTGGTGAGACATCATGTCTGTCAATCGCCGGGCAATATCAATAGCTTCAGCTTCATATCCATATTTATATAATCCCTTAACAATAATCCACGCCTCAGGCAGCCAGATGTTCCCTCGCCATAGGCCTCCTTCCTCGTTTGACCTTGGTGGTTTCTGTTTATAATAGCAGGGGTCGTTATAAGCTACCGTCGGTATAGGATATGTACCATTGAATTCCGAAGGGTTTAAAATGTGATTTTGAATAACCCGCCTGATTCGCGAAGTATCACGGCAAACATCAGTAAAAATGGGATAAAGGATGGAGCTCGTAAGTACATTATCTTTAAGGTGATGCCTGTATGTTACAATCCAATAACCCGATTTTTCATCCCAAAGGGAGTCTATTGACTGCACACTCTTGCGGAATTGCTTATCCCATGATGCCGCTTCCCCTTCCATGCCCAGTATTTTGGCAAGGCGCCCCATGATAACCGTACCATATGCAAGTTGAGAACTTGCCGAAGGATCTTCAAGGAAATTGTCCCTCGACATTTTTACCCAATCATTCCACCAACTGTTCCATTGCCCCGGAATATCCGTAGCTTCCCTGAAAAGAAGATCAGCACGCGGACTATCGTCCCAGTTATTTGGGGTTGAACATAACAGGTTATGGTCAATATCAATCTGGGTGGTCCAGACTTTATATGTTTCTTTGAGCAAAGGATAAACCATCTCTGCAAAATCATGTTGTTTCCGGGGATCCGTCATTCGGGAATACAGTTCCCACATCGACCAGTAAAAGTGCGGATCCATAATAATACAGGTAGGATCAAGAATTGACAGGGCATGTCCGGCTGCCCAACCGGGATTAATATCAAGGTAACCTAATAAATTCCAGCAGGCATCACTTTGCAGAAAAAGATTAAAACCACCACGCGCCGGACAGGACACATCGTACAATAGCGATTTCTGTTCACCTTTTCCAGTGTTGTCATCCGCTGAAATTCCAGTATCGCATGTTGATCCGCCCGGGTTAGCCTTTGGCGAACGTTTAAGCATAAGGTGATTCACGCGAAGAGATAATGCTGCGGAATAATACAGTTTCAGCTCTTCTGCAGATGGATGGCATAGTTTTGGCAGTGACCGGAGATAATCGTCCCAGTCGTTTTCCAAACGTGACACTATTCCGTTAAGGCCGGTTGCAGTGAGGTCATGTTCAGCCTCAACTGCTGATTTTTCAGCTGTTGCATCATCGGCTCCGGCAGCAATATAGAAGGCAAAGTTCCGGGTTTCACCCGGATTTAGTTTAAGTGAACCGGTGCGGGCAACTGCTGAACCTGCACTGGCTTCCAAAGTGGTAATCCACTTCTCACTGAGAGCATCCTTCAATTCATTGCCCCTGCCAGTCTTTAAATATCTTGGTAAAAAAGAGGGATGCAGGTTTTTGAGAGTAGATCCGATTATAAGTACATCGGTATAGTACTTTGGGTCGCTCGATTTTCCTATGCGCCGGTTGTACCAGGACAGACGGTTTTTTGCAGCGCCTGATCCTGTAATAATACCCCCCGACATGCCATCATATTCAGAACGGCCGGTTACAAGCAAGGAAGGGATTAAGGCAGTGGATGAAATGCCGGTGTTTTTAACTTTGACGAGGACAGTTACGGTGTTGAAAGCTGTGAAGAAAACCATGGATTCGGCATTTATACCATTTTGGATAGTTATTGTCTTCCATCCAAAAGGATACCATTTGACTGTGCAAGTTCCGGAGCTACCATCAATCAAATCTCCTGACGGAGTTTGGAAGAACACTGTTAGTTGTCCAACATCCTGGGTCGAATTGAAGCCCACCTGATCATAGGTATGATGTCGTACCGAGTTCATCCAGAACCGGTTTATTCCGCCTGAATAAGCAATGTCGTACCACGAACCAAAATCGGACAATTCACAACCCATCTCAGGTGTCTGATGATCCTCTCCCGTGAAATCCTTTACCTGGTATGTGACCTGATTTTCCATGAACCGCAAAAGATCTCCTTTACCAGGCACCGAATCGAAGCAGGCATTTGTCTGAGCAAAAAATGAACCTGTTGTCAGGAATAAGACGTTAATTATTAACAAAACAATTGGGTTTGGCTGAGTTGCATTTGGTCCCATGTTATTAGATTTTAGTGATTCACTATACAAAAGTATTAAATCAGGCAAGTAATTAAAACAATCGGTTTGTAAAATCCGGCCCCCAAAACCAGTTATCACCTGTAGGGTTAATAAGACAGGTTAAAAATGTTTGGAAATTAGAGAGTAATATACTAAATTTATCAATTTTTATATATTGTTATGTAGGCCTATTTAAATTAATTTCTTTACTCAAAATAAATACATTTTCCTTTGATCGAATTACCTTAACTCTATTTTTGTCATGAGAGAGAATATTATTAAGATCCGTACTTCAGAAGAAGAAGAAATGATCCTGAAAAGGAAGGCAGGTTCATGTGGCCTGACTGTATCCCGTTACATGCGTGAACTTGGGCTGGGGCATAAAGTCAGGGTTCAGGCAGACCGACGGTTCAGCGCCGAGGAAAAGGAACAATTCAGGATCCTGGCCGGTATAGCCAATAACTTAAGTCAGGTGGCAAAAAGATATAACCAGGGTGAGCGTATACATACGGAACTTTTAAGAGTCCTGGAACAGGTTGAACAATCATTAAAAAATATTATGTATGATAGGAAGGACTAGTATCGGAAAAGGATTCATGGGTAATTTAATATATCTCCTGGACAGGAAAAACAAGCCGGAAATATTAATGAGTAACGGCATATACGGAGAAAAGCCCGGAATATTGGCAAGGATGTTCAGTGCGGTAAGCAACGATAACCTGAAAGTAAAAAATGTTGTATGGCATACATCGCTGAGTTTTGACGATAACGATCATATTACACATGAAAAGATGATCGGGGCAGCAGAAAGGTTTTTAGAAAAGGCAGGATTTTCAAAAGATAACAATCAGTACATAATTATCGGTCATAACGGTACAGCGCATAATCATGTGCATATCTGTGCCAACCGCGTTGGGTTCGATGGTACCTGCGTGGATGATTCTTATTGCAAGAGCAGGACAGTACAATGGAGCAAGGAAATAGAAATCGAAATGAACCTAATCCGGGTAGTGGACAAAAGGAACGAAAACACCATAATCAGGGACAGGGTACCTGTAATAGAAAAAGCAAAGAAAAGAATACAACTGTGGACAGATTTATATTTATCAAGGGAAGGCCGCATAACCTTTGAGGGTATGATGGAGTATCTGAAAAAGCAAGACATTGAAATGAAGGTTCATGCGCACATAAATACCGGGTTGGCATACGGAGTATCGTTCAAGGTTGGGGTGGTGGCTGTGAAAGGATCAAAGATTGGTAAAAAATACTCTTTTAAGGCACTTTATGAAAGGATTAATGGTTTTTCCACGCAACCATATTTATAGTTTAGCATCATATTAATGTAAACTTAATATAATGGACCATGAATAAATTAATCTGTTTGTGTATAATAACTTGTATTTTATACAGTTGTGACAAAGATTCAAAGCCATCACCTATATCAAATCCTGGTACTGTCCTCAATTTGAACAAGACTGATACATTCTCTTTAAATCCATATATAGTTGGCAACTGTAATAACAAGGGTGTGGATACGTGTATTATTCAGCGTATTGGCGATACTATCAGTATATCCGGAAATTTAATGATAGTCTGTGGTTTTTCAACAGTTATTATGACGGAAAAGAATGATTCAATTTTAATCAATTGGTGTCCTCAAAAAGGTCCTGTTTGTAATGTAGCTACTATTGCCTGTTTTGATCTTAAGATACCTGATGCAACAAATTATTCTATTGTAAAATTTTTAGGGATAACCTATAAAGGTTTTTAGATTAATTCGTTATTTTTTATATAACATTCGTCGTAAGTACCTATAATTTCAAACCCGGTTTTTTTATAGCATTTTATAGCATTTACATTGCCGGACCGGACATTTAATCCGATAATATCTACACTCTTTTGTAAATCAATGCATAATACTGAAGTGAGTTTATATCCGATTTGTTGGCCCCTGTAATCCGGGTGTGTTGTAATATTTCCCAAACCTGCCACTTTATATTCTTTTGAATAAACATGGATCCCCGAAGCGCCAATTAATTTATTATTTATAAAATATCCGTAATATTTATTGGTTTCTAACATGCGATTATCGAACCAGTTATCCGGATATGAAACTGTATAAAGTTTTTTTAATAATGGCAAATCCTCAATTGTTAATTTCCTAATGTTTTTATCATTTGGATCATGAGCCGGTTTTGTCAGGACCATTTTATAATCTAATCCATAATATTCTATAATATTATGCTTTCCAAATATATCAATCAATCCGGAGCTTAAATGAGCATTAAATTTTATCGGGAGCAAATGTCTGATACTTTCTATAAGCTGATATGAAAATTTTGATTCTCCATTATAAAAGGAGAGTAGTGTTGGGGTGTCCATACCAATATATAATAAAGCAATAGATTTTATTGTGTCAATATCTTTCAAGGCAAACCAGATTGTCTTTGGCCAGAAGAAATCATCCAAATCGCCTATAGGATATATCTGAAGGCCTGAATCCTTTTGTAAAAAGCTGAATATTGATTTTTTATCGTGCAATATTGCTACATCCATTACTAATTGTAATTTATTCTTTTATTGCATTAATAAGTATGAATGGAATACTGAGTTTTATCCCTCCAAATTTATAGATTGCTGGTTAAGCCTGGTTTCTATGGTGTTAAAAATATACTCTGATTTTTCACCTGGCAATAACTTAATCCATGAATCCATAAATGCCAACCGGATAAAATAATGGTTAAGCATGGCTGTTCCATTTGTGAATTTATAATTGAACTGATCATATTCCAGGTTTTTAATCAAAAATCCCGCTTTTTGAAGCATTGAAGAAATTTCATTTACCGGAGGGCGTTTATGATAAATATGCTGATGCATTTTTTCTATTTCATTATGCAAATGTAATTCCGATAATACCAGTTCTAACTGATCATAGAATTCAAACATGCTTTTGTCCAGGTTCATGGTAAGAACAAATTGTCCACTATTTTTTATAATTCTTGAACATTCAGAAAATACCCGGTTAATATCCTGAACATTATTAATTCCGTTATTGCTTACTATCAAATCTATTGAATTGTTTTCCAATGGAATTGATTCAGCAACGCCCTCAATAAGTTTTAAATTATTAATCCTGTAATAATCAATTTTTTTATATACCCTGTCAAAAGTATCCTTCCATGGGTCGATCCCATAAACTACTGAACTTTTACCAAGTCTCATAGCCAGTTCAGTTAACGGGAACCCGTTGCCGAAACCTATGTCGAGGGCAGTGATGTTTGGTTTATAATCGACATATTCGAGTAACTTCAATCCGAATGGGGCAGACCAAATTGGTGTTTCATCGGCTACATCAATATATTTCACAAAATCAAAATCGTTACTTAAATACTCTTTCATATTTTAAATTTTTATTACGTATATTAGCTAATTAATTAACCAGTATAGTTTTAATGCCATTGGTTATCAACACAGGTTTTTAAAATATCCGCTAAAGGATAATATTAAATTTCTATCATTTTTGCCACTATGCTTTCAACATGTATTTTTGTCGTATCAAATATCTCAATATCTTTAAAATCTGATTGACTTAAAATCAATGGTAGTTCTGTACCCCCTAAAATTAGTCCTTGTATTAATTTCTTTTCCTGTAATGTTTTAACTATTTTAATCAATTGTTGTTTGGTATCCGGAAGTATTTTATTGAATAATAATTCGGTCATGTACTTATCATGGATATAATCTTGTTTGGCAGGCTCTGGTATCAAAATTTCAATGCCATATTTTTCAGCAACTCTGTTATAAAATCCATTGCTCATAGTTGATTTAGTACCGAATAATCCTACCCGGTACATTTTCTTATCCTTAATTTTTTTGCAGGTCTCTTCAACTATGCTAATTAAAGGAAGCGAAGTCCTTTCTGCCAGTCTGTCAAAAACAATGTGCGGTGTATTTGATGCTATTGCTCCAAAGTCGACTCCAGATAATTCAAGTGTTTTTATTCTTTCAGATAGGAAATCAACTAAAATATCAAGTTTGTTGTTAAAAACATAACTAAGCATCTCTGTCATGTTAATACTATTGATTATCAATTCCGGATAATCTTTTGTACCAAGTCTTTCCTGAAAAAGTTTTATTATCAATCTATAATACTCAATTGATGATTCTGGTCCAACACCACCTATTAATCCAATTTTTTTCATTTACGATATTATAAATCTTTATTATTATAATCAAAGTCATTTAATATCATTGAAATCCTTTAAGTAATTTCACCAGACTTTTAACAATTATTATTTGTCATGACAATTATACAATTTTTTCGATTAGTTTGAAAGGTAAAATACACTACAGTCCCGCCTAACCCATCTCTATTCCCAATAATATTAAACCCAGGTTTTGTTTTTAAAATTTTAAATCCTTGACTATATTCAGCTATATCTCTATTTGCAAATAATAAAGATCGTAACCTGAAATACGATCTTCAAATTACAATTCAGAATTATCATTCAGTCGGGTTTAAAATGTATATTGACGGACGGTTTTTTAATCAATACTGGTGTTTATCATTTTACTTTGATTTTAAATGCTCAATAATACCGATTTATCCAATCTCTATATTTTAAGAACTTTTTCATGGTATTTTTGTTTAAGTGCTGTTCTTCCTACTAGTACACTGAACTAATTATGATGCCATACTCAACCTTCAGGTGCAACCGATTATTTATTTCCCTTTTTTTATATATTGTTTTTAGCCAAAATCTTTGTTCTCAAAACCTGGAAGGGATAAGTAAACAAAAACCGGTGACCCTCAACGGTGGTATTATGGCACAGATTATATTTTATAATGCTAATGGCATAAGTGGTGACCGGCAACCAATATCCTATATTTTCACAGGCAGTCCCTCCATAGACATCTATAATACTCTAACCATTCCTTTATTATTCACATACAGCGAGCAGGAACGTCTTCTCAGGCAACCGTTTAATCAATTCGGGATTAGTCCTAAATATAAATGGATCACCTTACATGCCGGATACCAAAATCTCAACTATTCGCAATTTACACTTGCAGGCCATACGATTCTGGGGGCAGGTGTTGACCTTAATCCGGGCATCTTCCGTTTTGGTTTTATTTATGGAAGGTTTAACCGTGCTACAGGGGTCGACACCTCTTCTAAAGCTTTGCAGCCATACACTTACGCGAATTATGGATATGCGATAAAATTGGGACTTGGAAAAGGAAGCAATTTTTTTGAATTGAGTTTTTTAAAAGCCAAAGACGATAGTACCAGCATCCGGCCTGATTCTGCTTTTCGGGGTCTGGTAACCCCTGCAGAGAATGTTACTTTAGGGATGAATGGACAAATCAAGTTTCTGAAATTCTTTACATTATCCATGGAGGCAGCCACCAGCTTATATACCTCAAACCTGGGCAACAAAGGTAATCTGTCCGATAGCGCTAATAATTTATTGGTAAAACTGATGGGACATTTAATTTCCACAAACAGTTCAACAGCTCATTTTAATGCTATCCAAACAGGATTAGGTTTTCAGCAAAATTATTTAGGGCTTAAACTTCAATATCACCGTATCGACCCTGACTATAAATCTATGGGTGCCTATTTTTTCAACAGCGACCTGGAAAACATCACTATTGCCCCTTCGCTGAACTTATTTAAAAATAAATTGAGGTTAAATGGGAGCATTGGGTTTCAACACGATAACCTTAATCACCAAAACCAGTCCACCAGCCAGCGGATCATAGGTTCTGCCAATGTTTCAGCGGATTTAAACACCCACATGGGGTTTGACTTCAGTTTCTCCGATTATTCCAATAATCAGCAAATGAAGACAATCTTATTAAAGGACACCTTCCGGATAGCCCAGGTATCTGAAAACATATCGTTTACACCCAGGTATATCCTTGCGGATGAGAAATATGTACAATCGGTGATCCTTTCGTTGAACTACAATTTGTTTACAACACTCGACAACAGCACCAATAACCAGGAACAGACCAAAACCTGGAACATCCTGCTCAACTATCAAATTTCGATGGTTGCAACAAACCTTACATTAAACGCTGGTTTAAACTATACCGACGTTCTGGAAGCCGGATTTGAAGAAGGTAATGAAGGTATCACACTTGGCATTAATAAAATACTTAAAAAGGGAAAATTATCGCTAGGGTGGACCGGTTCATTTTTGTATGGTATTAACAGCATCTCCGGCGAGCTGATCCTGAACCAAAACCTGAATGTCAACTACAAGGTCAGCAAAAAACATAGTTTTGGGGCCAATGTAAATTATATAAATAATAAATCCCAACAAACTATTTATTCGCCGACTTATTCAGAATTGACAGTCACGATGAATTACAGGTTTTCTTTTTAATAAAGTTAAATATTATTCAAAATATATATGGAAGCTATGATCCGTTTAACAATAACAAATAAGGTCAAATTTGTGATATTATTGCTTGGCTTTTTATACGTTCAATTTGCACTTTCTGCACAACCTGTCAACTACGTTAATATTACCACGGTACAAGTAATAGCACCATATAATACCAGGTTATCGACTTATATAAATACCCCGTCAAAAATAATTATTATTGCATCATTAGCACCAGGGGCAGGCACTTTTAAATTTAAACTGTTTGCTACACTTACAGGTGATAATGGCATACAAATAAAAACCAATTCTAATGCCCTGACTTTATTACCGCAGGTGACGCTATCAACAAATAACCCGGTCCAGGTTTTGAATGCAACGTTCATCCAAAATCTTTTTGAATTGACATCGGTTGATATTCAGGGTACAACCGGCAACTTTCTGCAAAACAATGGACTTCCTGAAGGAAATTATACATTATGCATACAGGCAGTAACAGCTTCAGGCAACCCACTTGCTGCAACACATGCATCAGGTATATTTGTTTCGGCCCAAATGTGCAGTAACCCTTTTCCTGTCTCTAACCTGGAACCACCCAATATAATCAACCCTCAGTGCGGTAGTGAACAATTAGCTCTATCACCCCAGAACATATTATTTAACTGGTCGTTACCTTCTGGTGCCAAACCAGGTATAAATTATGATTTTAAAATGGTTGAAATCCAGGATACCTTACGTGACCCAAACGATGCCATGTTATCAGCGACTACTCCATCTTTCTTTGAAACAACCGTCACATCAAATGTTCTGTTATATGGGCCTGCAAATCCAACCCTTACCCCGGGAAATCGATATGCTTATATGGTTACAGCTTATGATCCTGCAAATAATCTATCGTTCCGGAACAGCGGCAGGAGTGAAGTCTGTTATTTTACGTATAAACCAATTAAATCTGTTCAAGTTCCATTACCCATTGCTGTAGTGAGCCTGAACTCTAATCCTAACCCTAACCCCGGAACAAATACCGGTGCATCAAATTCCCAGGCACTGAATTGTACCTGTTCAACTTCTGTGTCGGATCATACAGTTAATAATATAAATGCCATCCCTAATTCAATATTGCATATCGGGGCTTTTGAGTTGACATTAAATACAGATGTCCAGCAAATTAATGGATTAATATCAGGTACAGGTACCATTCCGGTTCCCTTTATTAATACCGGGACGCTGAATTTATTGGTGGAATTTTCTGATTTACAGGTAAACATATCCAACCAGGCTTTAGCTGGAACGGTACGTGCGAAACGTAACAGTAACGCTGCCGGAATTATGCCTGCATACGATAATCCTAATGTGCAGCCTTCGCCATTCACAACCTCAGAAATTGAAAACATTACCAGTTTCGCAACTAATATTGCAAACAATTCATTGGTTAACAATTCCAATGCTTCCAAATCTACAGGATGGACAATACCCTTTGGAATACAGCAGGTATTTTCCGGTCAAACTATAACAGTTGTAATTGGCGATGTAGTTTTTACCCCATCACAGGCAGGATTTAATGCATGTTTGGCCTATGACATGGCTGAAGGTGGCGCTGATAATATCCTGCCGCTTGGTGCTAAAAACATTTGTTTTAAAGACAGTAAGAACTTTTGTGGGAATGGGGTATTGTTTTTGGCGGAAGACTTCCCGATAACATCCCTCAACTTTACCTTTCTAAAATCATCAGGAAACGGCAGTACGCAGGGTGGTACCTATGCACTTTTTGATCAGAACGGGTTCAGGCAATTGCACATTAAAGCCGAATATGATTTCTCAAATAATATAATCGTTCGTCAATCGGATAAAGGTGTGGTAAAAGCTACCATTGAAACAGATATCAAGAATTGGAATAACTGGGTCGCCAGTGTTTCCATCGATCCTTTCAGCATTACAGGTTATGACCAGTGGACATTTACATTAAATAACTCCGCATATTATGATCATTCCGACAGTATTAACCCGCCAGGCATGCCTGCATTACCAATTGATGGTAAAAACAATTTTCTTGACAACACATGGCAAGGGTTCTTTATTCCTGATTTACAGGTTTCTCTTCCCTCAGTTATTCAAAATGCAGACAAGCAACCTCTTAGTGTTGATGTGAATAAATTCATTATCGACAACGAGGGTATAACAGGCGATATATTAGCAAATAATGTACTTGATATTAACAACGGAAGTTTAGGAGGCTGGTATTATTCAATTGACAATATCGATGTCAGGTTTGTAAATTCATCCTATATTAGTGGAGGAATGTCAGGGAAAGTCCTGTTACCTACATCAGGTTCTCCACAGCAAAACCCTCAGGATGAACTAAATTATACCTGTACACTCAGCGAACCTTCAAGCGGTAACGGCTCATTGAACTTCCAGTTTGTCATCCAACCTAAAAATGGCCTTCACGCTGATTTGTGGGATGCAACCGTTAACCTTGACCCAACCTCCAACATTACCATCGCCAATAATAACAATAACCTGAATGCCACGGCCAATTTAAATGGTAACATTTCGATCCAGGCAAATCTTAGCCCCATTCAAAATATTAACCTTGCAGGTATTCAATTTCAAAATATACAACTTAAGACACAATCCCCTTACATTTCTTCGAATGCAACCTTTAGTTTTGCCAGTCCTGATCATTCATTGGCAGGATTTCCTGTTTCCATTACCGGTATAACCCCGGTGATTAATGGTTCTTCAGCTGGAATTTCCTTCGATTTGAATATTTCTCTTACCAATATTTCGACTTTACCTAGCGGAACCTTAAGTTTAGGTATTTTAGGGGATGTCAGCATTACCAATAGCCGGCCAACCTGGGGTAACCCTCATCTACAGGTAAATCAGATTAGCATTTCGGGACCCCTGGGCCCTTTGGATTTATCCGGAAATATAGTTTTCTTTGACAACGACCCGGTTTACGGAAACGGTATCCGGGGAAGCATCGATGCTAACCTTGGGTTCGGTATCACCCAGGTTGATATCAACAGCCACATCCTTTTTGGAAATACTACTTTTAATTATTGGTACGTAGATTTGAATTATTTGCAAATTACTGGTATTCCGTTAGTTCCACCAGTTTCACTTTTTGGTATCGGAGGCGGTGTTTTCTATAATATGTCAAAAGGCCAGGATATAACCCCTGATGCCCTTCTCAAGGGTACTGCCAATAACCTGAACCGGTACACGCCAATGAACAATACCGTTGGGTTTACCGCAAGCATAGTGGTAGGACTTGGCGATGGAGTGTCGTTTCATGCCAAAGGTACCCTTAGTATGGAATTTGCTTCTCAATTGGGAGTTAAAAGTGTTGATTTGGACGTAGATGCTGCATTCCTTAACCCTGTAACCGGAAATGACAGTAAAGCCCCTATTACCGGAAACGGACATATAGGTTATGACTTTAGTCAAAAAATATTTGATGCCGGGGTTGGTATGAATGTGAATTATACTGTGATCACTGGTAATGGATGGTTGAACCTTAATATCAACGGCTCCAATGGACAGTGGTACTTTAAATTGGGCGAACCTGCCAAGAGAATTAATGTAAATGTTCTGGACCTGGTTTCTATGAATGCTTATTTTATGATGGGTTCAAATATCCCCGGCATTCCAAATCCTCCGGATGCAATTATGCAAGCTTTCCCCCAATACCAGAACTCTATCGACTATGCAGAAGTATCAAATCAAAATGAACCTGGTTTTGCCTTTGGCGCAGGGTTTCAGTGGGGACCGAATAACCTGAACTGGGCATGCTTCTATATGGACCTGTCTGCAGGTTTGGGATTTGATATGAGTCTGTTCCGTTTTACTCAAGGCTGTAATGGTAATAATAATCTTCCCGGTATTAATGGCTGGTATGCAAATGGACAGTTCTATGCATGGGCCGACTTTAAATTTGGTATAAGTGTCAATGTCTGGTTTTTTTCGGGTAATATAGATGTAGCTGAAGTAAAGGCAGCAGCATTGTTTCAGGCCGGATTGATAAATCCTTCATGGTTTGATGGTTGGTTATACGGGTATTACAACGTGTTGAACGGAGCGATTTCAGGCAACATGAACTTTCATGTATCAATTGGCAATAACGGTAATCAATGTATCCCGGGTGGAAAAGTTATACCACCAGTAAATCCTCTGGGTGTGGATTTGCCCATCATCTCCGATTTACAGCCTGCACAAAATACAAATAACATTTCTATCGCCGAGAACCCGCAAGTAGCCTTTAATTTTCCGGTTGGTTGCGATTTTGATGTGAAAAGTACTGATAACAATAATAGCGAGGTACTGAATACGGTACATATAAATATAACTGAATTTACCATCCAGAGAAGTTCGGATCACACTATTGTTGCAGATCTTTCAAACAATCAGAACCTTTCATTTTCTGATCAAATGAAACTGGCGACCCTCTATACTAAAAACTGTCTTGATCCCCAGACCGGATACACTGTAACAGTGTCGGTAGCAGCAACAGATGCCAAAACGATGCAGGTTTTAACATATAAAGGGAAACCGGTACAGGAATCTAAATCCGTTTCGTTTAAAACCGGCGATTGCCTGCACCGTCTTGATGATGGCGCCCAAACTTTATTGGGTAGTTATCCATTTAAAAATCAACGATATTTCCTTCAAAAGGAACAAACAACAGGTTTCATCCAGCTAAATAAGAGTTATCCCTGTCTGCTCAATGATCCGGATTACGATTTGCTGGCCCAGTTCATCACTTATCAGACTCCATCACAGACTTCCGTAAATGAAGTTAAGGTTAGCCAAAATGGCGATCAACTTACATTTCCAATACCTTCGCTTGCAAATAACCAGATAACAGAATTAAGGATCATCAAACGCAGGAAAAATATTATAATCTTAGGTATTTCAGGAATAGAACAATCTTCTACCACTGAAAAATCAAACGTGGGCGGAGGGACTACCGTATATAACATTCAACATAACACGATTAAAGGTGCATCTATTTCAAATAAATCGGTTGACCTTGAACTATACAATTACTTTTTCAAGACAAGTAAATATAATACGTTGGCTGAAAAACTTTCCGATTCCGATAACACTGCAACTGCAACCCGTGATGGGGCCGGTAACATGGAAGGGTATTCAGTTATTTTTAAATTTACTGAAGGATTTGATGTATTCGATGTTAATGAGACAACTTTTGATGCTTTTGGAGATAAGTTTGTAATTTATCCACTGGTTAATATTTCAGAACAGTCTCCGGGCAATGCCTGGGTACAGAACTATGTGAACAACAATTTTTATAATAATTGGAAAACTGCTTATATTTACGGAGGTGATTATAAGTACGATATCAATCCTGCAATTATCCGCAAAAGCGCTACCGGGGTTGAATGCCTAACTTTCCAACCATCACTGGAACCGGTGGGAATTTTACCAATGTCTGCCGATCCTCCTTTATCTCAGCAGGAAATCAGTTCAGCTACCACTCCCATTAAATTAAAGAGGATATGAAGACTATAATATTTAAAACTACATGGTAATGAAAACATATTTAACACCCAGGCTAATTTTGTTTTGCTGTATTTTTTCAGTTTATATAAATACCAAAATCTTTCCCCAGAATAGAGTCTCAACTCAGAATAGTTCTCTGTCCTTTAGCAATGCATTTAACATGTTGAATTCAGGAAGTAAGGAAAATGGTCAAAAAGCATCCTATACATCAGGCAATTTAACTTCTGGAAAAATGGGGATTAAGTTTTATAACCAAACAGTTCAGATAAGTTATGGGATACCCCTTGAAATTATTTTTGAATTCGCGGCGGTTAAAACCCATTTACATTCCGACATTGCCAGTGATCCCGGCACCTATTCTAATTTTCCGGCTAATGTTCAACAGGCAATGGCAAACCTTATAAATGGAAACTTTGTAAAGATATCGGATTATAACTCCGTGAACGTAACTTTAAACTTTAGGTATAATCCGGCCAAACTTGTGATTTATGGAACTGATACGGGAGATTTTTTAAATAATACGCAATCTTCCCCATGGGATGTCGGAGTATACAAAACACCAAATACACCTGTAAGCGGAACTAAAACCATGGTGATCAAAAAATAGCAGTAATAAGAGGAACATAATGTTTGCAAAACTTTTAACTGAATTAAATAACGGACGAACACAACAAAATTTTATCCTATGAAGTATTTACTTGTCGCACTTTTAATTATTTGTACCCTGTCCGCATTTACGCAACAAGTTACACAGAATGCCGGAATGCCGCATAAAGTAAATAATACTGAAGACTCCCTGCATCAACCAAAAAACCTGCAGGTGATTGCAAGGTCATATGGCGATTCAGTAGTATTACGCTGGGGGCCATTAAAAGCCACATTGTGGTATTTTGCAAACAAATCTGGTTACCAGGTGATCCGTTATAATGTTGATAACAATAAAATCCTTATTGGCACCCGCAAAATACTTACTTTATCTCCGGTTAAACCATGGACTTTGGAAGAATGGAAGAGTGGATCGGACCGTAATGACAGCCTTGCAGCAGTATGTGCCCAGTTATTGTATGGCAAATCCAAAGTAATGAGCCCTGCAGGTAAGAAAAATCAAGGGATCAACCTGAGCGAAGCCATGAATGAAAATTATGAATTAAAAACACAACACGGAATGGCTTTATTTCTTGCCGACTTGTCATCACGGTTAGCCAATGGACTGGGATTAAGATATACCGATAAAAACATCCAAAAAGGGAAAAGTTACGCTTACGCAGTTTTCGCCCTCACAGATCCTAAAATCGTCAAGTCCGATACCAGCGGTGTTTTCATCAACACTGCCGAATTAGGGCCTGTACCTGAAATGCCTGCCATTTCTATTGAAGAATTGGACCGAAAGGTGAAGTTTACATGGAACCGTGCAATGTCGGGGATGTATTTTACAAGTTATTACTACGAACGTTCGGAAGATGGTGGGAAAACCTTTTACCGGCGGAACAAACATCCCTATTTGCAACCTGCCACTGAACAGAAAGTAAGTCTTACCTCTACTATTGAACTGAATGATTCGTTACCACAAAATTATAAACTATATTATTACCGGATCGTTGGTATCACTCCTTTTGGCGATTTGGGCAACCCTACTGCCAACCTGCAGGTAATAGGAAGGGACAAAACTCCTCCCTCAGCCCCCGATCATGTCTCAGCCAGGAATACGAAGGGTAAAAATGTAAGGATTACCTGGTCGAAAAAAAATAAAGAACCGGATTTTATAGGTTTTCTGATAGGCAGGTCCGATAAGGCTTCAGGCCCTTTCCTTCCACTTACCCTGCAACCCGTTCCAACTTTCATCCACGAATTTATCGATACATCGGCATATGCACACGGGACTAATTATTATATCGTGTCGGCCATAGATACTGCCGGAAATGCCGCTGCTTCAGTTCCAGCCTATGTATTTATGACCGATACTATACCTCCGGACAAACCTGTAGGGCTAACAGGAAACATTGACACTTCCGGTATTGTACACCTCAAATGGAACATGGGAAGGGAACAGGACCTTATGGGATACATGGTATATTCAGCTAACGATCTAAAACACACCTTTGTGCCTATTTCGAAACAATTCGTGGCAGATAGTTCTTTTTCTGATAGCATTACACTGAACACCCTGACTAAAACCATTTATTACAAGGTGGTAGCTTTTGATAAAAATCGGAACCCAAGTGTGTATTCAGATCCCCTGGAATTGAAAAAACCCTTAAAGGTCGCACCTGTTCCGCCGGTATTCACCAAATTCATTGTAACCGATACCTGCGTTACCTTATATTGGTTAACCGGTAAAGGTAATGATGGCACTTATCAAATGTTATACCGGCGGGAAAAAGGAAAAGATTGGGAACCTTATGCCAAACTCGAAATATCTGATCAATTCTTTATCGACCATAATGTGAAGAAAAAAACCTGGTATGAATATTGTCTTGAAGCGATTGATCCTACCGGCTTACATTCTCCTAAATCGTTCCCGATAAATGTAAGGGTTTACGATTCGGGTAAGAGGCCTGAAATACAGAATTTTAATGTTATAAAAGGCAAGGACGGCAAATCGTTGGTTTTAACGTGGAGTTATACAGGAGAAGGTAATTACTGGTTTGTTATTTATAAATCTATCAATGGTAAGGACTTTGTTACTTGTAAGGACCTTCCTTCAGATCAACACTCTTTTACCGATATCAACATTAATAAGGCAACCTATCAATATTCTATCAAAGCCTTTTTCAAAGACGGTGGGGTGTCGTCTACTAAAAATTCTGATAAGGTTGAGTTTATACCCACGATTAAATAAACATTTTAATGAAATACTTAATTTCATTTATTATTCTAACCAGTGTAATAAATACTTTTGGAAAGTAATGTTATTGCAAAGTTCCCAAATTGTAAGATTGTTATTCCAGGTCATGGGATTGAAGGTGATGGCAAAACATTAATACATATGAAACTTATTTTAGGCAATTGGAATTTAAAGAATAAACAATAATTGTCTTAATTAAATTTAAATTAAGTCAAGTGATATCCTGTATACTAATTATTTTATTGCCCTTAAATTAATGGAGCATCCTTATTTCAGGGATTCAAAATTGAATGTAGTTCAGGACATCTCTAAAAAACCCAAATTGACAAGGACACTCTAACTTTGAGGAGAGGGTCCAAGGCTTCTTTAATAAAAGGTCAAAATCCCATTCTGTTGAGTATGTATTGAATGTCGGGGTTTAAGACAATACCTGCTTCAAGTTCCAGCCAGTTCTCTATTGGAGTAATCTCAACAGCTAATGTAGGGCTGTAACTAATTTTAGCGGCTTTTAGAGACCAGCTGAAGGCACCTCCAAGTTCAACAATTGCGATTGTCTCGTAAATGGTTGAATCTTTCCTGTTGCTATGCAACTGGTCTTGTTGTCCAGCCACAGTTTATGAAAAGAAAACTGAAAGTAACAGAAATATAACAGGTTTTATGTGTTTTATATGTTCCAAGATTGAAATTTAATAGTTAAAAGTGGGGAAAATTATTTTATTAGTGAAGGGTTATTGGAATGATTATTTTAAATCCAATATTACGTCCTATGTTAAAAATTCCCTCACTTTGCTTAGTAACAATAGAAGGTTTAAGGCCGTAATTGGTTGGGTCATTTACCCCGTTGTATGCCCAAAAATACTGTGTTCGGCTGGTATGGTCAACATAAACAATATTCATAAGGTTAGTTACATTAATAATGCATGTACAAATCACTTTTGAAGTTTTGCGATTTACAATATTAGTCCCTATACCCGCATTAAATAAAGTATATGCATAGGAAGGTAATTCAGTATAATAGGCACTGAATATATTTTTTTGTGCCCAATATTTTGCTAACCCAAACTTAATATAAGTATTTCTAATTGGTCCCGCTGTCATGACTTTTAGTTTCACCTTTAGTTCAGAGGTTAAACGAGGAGCAGCAGTCCATGGAATATGACATGTTGAATCAGTCTGACCGGGAAGAAAATTATAGATATAAGTAAAACCATTGTCCAGTTCCAGCCAGTTTAAAAGTGCAGGATGAATGTTCAATCTGGCTGCAACTCCTGTAATAATAGCAGTATTAGCTTTATATTTAAAGATGGATTTTCCCAGGGCAGTAGTATCACCTCCATGTGAGTTGGTTAACCTGTTAGAAAAAATAAAGTTTTCTATATAGTTGCAAAATCCATCAACTTCAAAATTAATGTCTTTGCCATTATTTCCAAATGTTAAATCCACCTGGTATCCTTCTTCTGGCTTTAGGTTACGATCACCTGATTCATAGAGGTTACCCCCGGGATTTACTTCATTACTGGTTAATTCATTTATTGCAGGGGCCCTGAAACTTTTTGCCAGGTTAAGTTTTATATAATTATTTTCCGGCAATTGATAAGTTGCGCCGATACTTCCCGAAAATCCTGTGAATGTGCGGTTAAAAGACAGAAACTGAATCCATGCTCCTGGAGTTCCGGCAGATACTTCCTGCTGTTGAGGTGTATCATAATTATTAAGATACATTGGCTGTCCGTTCATTATTCTAAAATCATAGCGCAATCCGCCACATAAGGTAAGTTTTTTATACTCCTTTTGTAAAATGAAGTACCCGCCAATATCAAATATATTATAATCAGGTATTTCAAAATCACCAATATACGGTGATGGTGGCTCTGACCCGTTGTGCATGGCTTCATACATTCCATTTAAGCCGGAAGTAAACTTAATACCAGATTTTTCATTTTCCAATTGATATTTAATTGAGTATGGTATATCATTTACGGTCATATTTTCTTCTGCAACAACCCCTGTGTCAATTTCCTGGCGATGGCTCATCGTATATCCGATATCCGCCAGTATTTTTCCATTTCCAACATTTATACTGTTTTGCCATGATATTAAGTCATGATTTAATACCTGATAACTTGAAATATCAGGGTTGTAAGACAAAAAATTTGAATTGTCAGGATATACCTTTCCTGTACCGGGAATTAATTGTCCAATTAACGATCCCGTGGAATAATATTGTGGATTACCTTTCCCTTTAAAAGGTTGAGGTGTATCAAATTCAAATTGTCTTGTAAGACTGTCACGGTTACCGTCAGGGATTTCAATTTGCTTGTGAAGAACACTAATTGTTAAGCGGGTATATCCCCAGTTCTTGTATAATGCTAAAACCGCCCTTGCATTACTCTGGTAAAAAGCTGTTCCCCAAACATATCCGTCTTTAGGATCATAATAACAATGAGCCTGCTCATTACTAGCTCTAACATCCCAAACAAAACCTTTATTATTGCCGCCAATATTCAAAGAATTACCAAAAAGTCCGTTATTTGATTGATATTCTGAGTTCACACTTCCTTTAATAGTTGATTTACCTTGTTCCATAGCTGGTTGTGATTTAAAACTCACAACTCCGGCTACCGCATTAGCACCATACTGTAAAGAAGCAGGTCCCCTTATTATTTCGGCATCGTATACTGCATAAGGATCAATCAGAATTCCATGTTCATCACCCCATTGAAAATCTTCCTGTCTTACACCATCTAATAATGTTAAAACACGATTATATCCCAGACCATTTATTTCAGGTTTTGAAATGCCAGGACCAGTAGTTATTGCAGAAATACCTGGTTGAGTCGATATTGCATCTACCAGATTAGTTGATGAACCCTGAACAAGCAGGCTATGTCTGACCATTGTAACAGGTTCCGCAGTGCGTTGTATATTCGTCTCTATACCCATAGCAGTTATAACAACTTCCCTGGTAATAGTAGATGAATCTTTCAAAGAGAAGTTTAAATTAATTATCCCATTTATTGTGACTTGTTTTCTTTCAGTTGCATAACTTAAAAATCGGGCTTCAACCGTATAAGAACCTTTGGGAATATCAGAAAATTTATATTCTCCGGTTGAATCACTTAATATCCCGGTTTTCAGTTGGGGGATAAAAACAATTACGCCAGGTAAAATTTGGCCTGTTATGGCCTCTGTAATTTTACCATGTAGTGAATTCTGTCCCTTTACAAATGACAAACATGTATATAATAGAATAATTATTGAAATATATTTTAGTCTCATTTAAAGCAAATTAATATTAATAAAGTCCTTTTATCCATTAAATTTCCCTGAAATACTTTATTTAATTTATAATATTTTATTTATTAGATAAACCAAATAATTATTTTATTGTTCATATAATATAATAAATTAGGTTATTAATTTTTATCTTTGAACTGAAAAGTTGTTGTTATGTTAACCAATATTGAAGAAAATTATTTAAAAGTTATTTACCTTCTGGGTAAAGATAGAAAGCTTAAAGTAAGTGCAACTATAATTGCTTCTTCATTAGGCAATAATCCTGCATCAGTTATTGATATGCTGAAGAAACTTTCTGAAAAAAAATTGATTGATTATAACAAAGTAACTGGTGCTAAATTGACAGGATCAGGAAAAAGTATTGCCATACTTATTGTTAGAAAACACCGGCTTTGGGAATTATTTTTACAGAAAAAGCTTGGTTACTCCTGGGATGAAGTTCATGAAATCGCCGAACAATTAGAACATGTCCAGGATGAACAGATTGCAGACCGATTAGATAAATTACTTGGTTATCCCAAATATGACCCTCATGGAGAAGCTATCCCAAATTCGAACGGTTTAATGCCAGAAATGAATTTAATAGCCTTACATGAGGTTGAATTTGGAAAAGATTACAAAGTAGTATCTGTGAAGGATACCTCTAAATTATTTCTTCAATATTTGCAAAGATTACATATTAAAATAGGGGCAATTATCAAGGTGATAGAAAAAATTGATTTTGATGGTTCTTTGATCATTATGATAGAAAATTCTACAAGAGCAACTGTCTCCGAAAAGCTTACGGAGAGTATATTAGTTAGTTGACTTCTTTCAATAATTGAACTTTTAATTCAATATCATGTTGGCATACTGCATTTTCCGGCCAAATAAGTTCGTTATAAGATTTGGATATTTCTTTAATAGTTGACCAAATAAGCCAAATTCCTATGAAAATTGCGATTACAGTGTCAAAAAAATATTTTCCTGTCACCAGCACTAATATACCTGCCAAAACAGGAGCCAGAGAAACATAAACATCTCCTAAATTGTGCAAATATGCAAGTCGAATGGCTGCATTTTGTCCTTTAACCGGATATAAAACCCTTGCAACACCCCAATTGGCAAAGGCTGCAAAAAGACCAGCAGCAATAGGAATAATCCCTGAAATTGGAACAGGATGTATTGTTCTTTCAATAGAATGCCAGACTACAAATACACATATAGCAATTAATCCTACTGAATTTAATGTATTGGCGATACGCTGGAAATTTTTTGACATTGTAATTGGCAATAGATAAGCTAAATATAGGCATATTAGGGCCAGTTCATCTGAAAAATTATGAACTCCGTCCATTATAAGGCTATTGCTATTTGCTGAAATACCAGCAATTGTTTCAACTGCAAAAATTGCAGTGTTAAGACCTGCAGCTAAAGCAAGCGGTTTCATCACATGACACATATTCGAAAATTTTAATAGTTTAACTCACCATACAAATTACAGTGAGTTAAAAAAAATAATTAGTTTATATTATCAGATTTTGTATGTTTTGAAGCATCAAATGGAACAATTATTTTAAAACTTATGTTTCTGCCCATATTAAAAATTCCAGGTTGAATGCCACCAGGTACTACCGGGTTGTCAAAATATTTTAACCGGCTCATATTAGACTGGTAACTTACATTGGCAAGGTTGGTACCTTCGATAAATAATTTAAACACAGTATTTCCTTTTCTGTTTACAATATTTGCCCCAATGCCTCCACTTATTAAATTATAGCCAGATGTATAGGTCTCGGTTCCATAAGCTGCAAAGAAACGATCTTGTGCATTAAAATGATCAAACCCCATATAAGCATACAAACTGCACAATAAGGAAAATCCTTTTGAAAAACTACCACGCAATTCTGAATGTGTATGTAAAGGAGGAATAAAAGGCAGATATTTTAAACTATCGTGCATTTTGTCCCCAGCTCCAACATTAGTACCATATGTCAGGGTTAATGAATTAGCAAAGTGCAGCCATGGGAAAAAATGAATATCCAGGTTAAACTCACCTCCGTTTATAAGTGCTGTACTTTGGACAAACATAAACTTGCTGTAAATTCCTTTTGGATTTGGTTCTCCATTTGGGTTAACCCTCTCCGGTAATCCATTTGCATCCAGAATTTGTTCCTGGAAGATATAGTTTTGTATTGTATTATTATACAATTCCACACTGCCTGAAACATCAGGTAAGGTAAAAAATACACCTAAATCTTCCTGAAAACTGAATTCCGGTTTAAAATCCGGATTACCCACATGATAGATTTGAGAACCCGGATCAGCACCATTGGCAGAAAGTTCAGCTATACTTGGTGATCTGTATCCCCGCGCTAAATTTCCCTTAATTAGGAAGACGTCCGAGAAATTATAGGTTGCTCCAAAACTACCACTAACGCCAGAGAAATCTTTTGTCAATGCCGGAAACTGGCTAACTACATTTGTTGCTGTTGCAGGATTAGGGCCATTATATATTGCAGGGAAAAAAGGTATAATTGTATCAATATAAGCTGCCTGTTCACTAAATGAACGGTTATCGAACCGAACTCCTGCCGAAATATCGAGTTTTCCAATATTTTTTGTGATTATCAAAAAAGGACCAATATCAAAAAGGTTATAGGCAGGGATAGGGAAATCAGTACTATTTGTCCCAAGTGCATTATTTTGATACATTCCATTTACACCCACTGTAGTTTCGAACACATTTTCTATATTATAATTGTACTTTACATCATAAGACAATGTAGTGAGCTGTAGATTTAAACCCGGAACAGTCGCATTTTGCGGATGTGTAAATTCCCTGCGATGGCTGAACTGATATCCCAGGTTGACTATAAAATTACCTCCACCTAAAGAAATATTACTATTATCATAAACACGATATAACTGTACGTGTTGATGCAGCACAGGAATAGCATATGAATTCAGTACCGATACCGGGACTTTAGGTCTGAAAGTATCGATATCTGTAATCTGATAGGTAAAATGTCGCGCTGAATCACGGCTTCCATCCGGGATATCCTGTAAATCATCAAATAAAGATGCATTTAGGTATGAATAGCCCCATTGTTTATTTACACCAGCCATTACTCTGGCATCTTTTTCCTGGAATCCGGTAGCATATACTAAACCATCATGCTGATTTTGAAAGTCTTTTGCCATTTTTAAGGATAAAGTTGTTCCCCATACAATACCTTTCTGGTTGCCTTGTATCTTAAAACTTCCGTTGATTAATCCATTGTTGGTACCATATACTCCCTGCACTGAACCTAAGATTTGACCTTCTGCTACAGGCAAAGCGGTAAGCAGGTTAACCACCCCGCCGATGGCATCGGAACCATATGCTAAACTAGCAGGACCTTTAATAATTTCAACCCTGTCAATGGAATTCTGATCTACTTCAATTCCATGTTCATCTCCCCATTGCTGGCCTTCCTGACGAATACCATCTTCCAGGGTGATCACCCGGTTATAACCCAAACCATGTATAAATGGTTTTGAAATATTTGGGCCTGTAGTAACTGCACTTATACCTGGTAGATTAGCTATTGCGTCAATAATATTACCTGATGCCGCCTGCTGTTCTATATAAGGTTTTCCAGCAGCTACCATTGGTACAGGTTCTCTTTTTGATTCTGTTGCTTTACTCACTCCCGTAACAACAACTTCACCGGCTTCAAGTGATGAAACTTGTAACTGTAAATCTATAGATGATAACTTTGAAAAATCGATCTTTTGATTATATGTTGCATATCCTAAAAAACTTACCTGTACAAGATAAATACCTTTAGGTAAATTATTGATAACATATTTTCCATTTGCATCTGTAACCACTCCTTTTCTAAGGTCAGGGATAAATATTGCAGCACCCTGAATTGGTTTACCATCCTGTTTATCTGTTATTGTTCCTGATAAGGTGCCTGATCCAGATATACCAGAAGTATCATTTTTTAAGATTAATGCACTTGTATCTAAGGCTATATTTAATAATAGGAAAGACAGACAATAAAATATTTTTATCTTCATAGTATTGATTATTAATTAAATATTAATGATTAGAGGTATTTTAATACTTTATAAAAACTATGAATCAGGTGGTGACCGACCAGTAGAAAAAATAAATATTATACTTAATGCCTTATAATTTAATGATATGTATTTTTCTGTTATTGAAATAGGTATAATTACTGTTTCCTGATTTAATAACATATTATTAAAATGCATTGTATCACACAATTGGCATTTTTCTAACAATGTGTAATCTGTGGATTGTTTATGAAGATGTGTAATAATTGTATGAGTCTTGTGCTGATGAAAATATAACGACCCTTGTCCCGTTATAAAAAATATAAGTAACAGATAAGAGATTAAAATGTGATTTTTATTTATTGACATAATCATATATAATATCAGACTATTTTGAATTCTAATTATATATAGCATCAAATTATATTTGATACCTGAAAAGCTAAAGACTTCGGATAATGATTACTTATTTATATCCTTAAATATTAATTAATTTGTTTGCAGATACTAAGTAAAAGGGAGAAAATGTAGATTTAAGTTAAAGGAGGAGCCCTATTTGAATAATATATTAAGACTTTATTATATTTTTGATTGGTTTTTATTGATCTTGTAATTGGTGTTATTGGTTGATAAACTATATATTGAGGGGTTTCATTATTATTACTTATAACAAATTCAAACTTGCAAATCTGACATGATTTTTCAGTATTTGTATATCCGGCAATATTATGTTTTGAATAAGAATCACTAGTATGGTAATGAGAAGACTTAATGGTTAATGGCACTAAAAATACAAATAGTTGAAAAATAACCAGACGTGTAATATGTAATTTTTTTTGATTCACCTTATTTAAATATAGACCCAAAACATTCATTAATCGTTATTTGTTCAAATTTAGTGTTGATGAAGATATTCATTTGAGGCTGGATAAGTAAAGAAAGGTGATTGTTGGTACTACAAAAATTTAAATATGAAGGTTTTGATTTGGAGTAAT
This sequence comes from uncultured Bacteroidota bacterium, assembly GCA_963846585.1. Taxonomy (GTDB): domain Bacteria; phylum Bacteroidota; class Bacteroidia; order Bacteroidales; family JAAUTT01; genus JAAUTT01. Next base: position 2,933 of record CAWJWO010000006.1, on the reverse strand, counting down.
ATGAAATATTGCAAATAAATAATTTATCTATTTCATCATTTAAAGAATAACAATCTCCCTTGAGATTTTTACATACTTCTTATTAAGGTATTCTAGTTTTGAGTCTTCTACCTTCGGATGATCGCTATTTAAAAAGCAGATAGAAGCTCCGTCAGGTAATTTATCAAGTAAGGTAGGGTTTTGAATTATTTTTTCAACAAAGTCAAAACCTATTATCATATCGTTCTGAATCTGATCTTTATTGGAAAAATCGGACATATTGACCACCTTTCGCCGATTTTGAAAGACCATGCTTCGCCGGTAGAAAAGACCACCCCAAAGTTAACGTCCTTTTTTGCTTAAATTTTACCCTAATTTGGAGGGTTATTATACAAATATATTTTTTTAGTTTGTTTCTTCAAAGGATAATAATGTTTTACTATTTCTTTTTCTCATTGACTCGCCGTTAAGTTCTATGCGATGTGCCTGATGGACAATACGATCTAATATAGCATCTGCAATAGTTTGCTCGCCAATAATTTCATACCATTTCATTACCGGAAGTTGTGCTGTAATAATTGTTGAACGTTTACCATGTCGGTCTTCAATAATTTCCATAAGTGATGATCTGCTTTGATTATCCAAAGGTTGTATGCCAAAGTCATCAAGGATTAATAAATCTTGTTTTTCAATTCGTGCAATTTCTTTGATATATGACCCATCAGCTTTGGACATTTTTAGTTTAGCGAAAAGCTTAGTGGTATTGGCATATAAAACTTTATGACCTAACATGCATGCCTGGTTGCCAATGGCCGAAGCAATAAAGCTTTTTCCGATACCTGTACTTCCGGTAATGATTATAGTTTCAGATTTGTCAATAAAATTACAATCTGCAAAGCGCATGATTTGGTTTTTATCAAGGTTCCTGTCAGTATCAAAGTCAATATGTTCAATATTTGCCTTGTAACGAAAACGGGCTTGATTTATATGTCTTTCAATACGACGATTATCACGATAATCCCATTCCGCTTGAACCAGGAAAGCGACCATTTCGTCAGCTGTCAGCTTAGCCATACGACCATCTTCCAGGGTAGTTTTGAAAGCTGTGGCCATACCATGGAAGTTCATTTGTTTTAGATACTGCAATGTTTTTTCATTCATAAATTTTAGTTTTAAATGTTAATACCAGGATTAAGTCAGCCACGCTCTTGACGTAGCTGACTTTTAGATAAATTATTTATTTGTAATAGTCTCCTCCCCGGACATTACCGTGTGGTGGCATTTTCTTGTTTTCATCTTCTACATCGAAAGGTTCAATATCCAAACGTTTTTCGAGTATGATGCGAATAGCATTATAACTGAAGTCTCCATAATATAATGCTCTGCGGCAGGCACGGTTTAATCGGTCATTGCCTGCCCGTACAGCAAAACTAAGTATACCCTGACATGTTTTATAGGCTTGTTCGGGGTGTTGTCTTATCTCAAGAATTCTGGCAATATAATCCCTGGTGTAGTTGCCAATAAAGGTTGCCCTCTGAATGAAATTCTCAGGTGTCCAGTCGCTTTTAAACTGGTGTTTTGATGCCAGGTGATCCGGGTTCGTTGTATAACCATAAAGTTTATAATCCCTGATATGGGTTGCTATGCAATCGTAACGGTAATAAACTTCAATTTGCTGTTGATTGTAAAGTATGGTTACCTTCTTTCCCATGTAACGAAAAGGAACACTGTAATAATGCTTGTCTTCTGCAAGGCACACATGGTTATTTTTCATTACAGTAACTACTTTTTCCCGTTTGGCCTGGTACCGGTATTGAGGTAGTGCCTGAAGTTCTGATTTTTCAATTTCTTCGAACAATTGTCGACGGCTATAAGGACGCCCTGTGAGAATTTTGTTATTGTGTTCCTCGAGTAATTCCCTAATTGCTTTATTAAGGTCAGCTAAGCTCAGATAAATGCTTTGTTTTACCGTGCTAAAAATAGTCCGGTATATGATCTTGACAGCTCCCTCTACTAATGCTTTATGTTTTGGTTTATATGGACCTGCCGGAAGAGCTGTCATATGATAATGTTCTACAAAATCACGGAACATCTCGTTGAGTGTAGGTTCGTACCGGTCACTCTTGATCACTGCTGATTTTAAATTGTCGGTAACAATCGCCAATGGCATACCACCGAAATAATGCAGAGAATTCTCGCATGAACTGATAAATTCTTCCTTTCGTTGTGTCATGGACGCCTCTACATAGGTAAGCTGGCTTGCACCCAGGATGGCAAAAAAAACTTCCACTGTAATTACTTCTCCTGTTGAATTATCCACATAAGAAAGTTTATCCCCTGTATAGTCTACATACATCTTGTCTCCACTCTTGTGTTCCTGATGCATTGAAGAGTTAACTTTTTTAAGCCAACGATTATAATGCTCCTTGAACTGAGATCGCCGGTATCCATCCGGATGTTTTTGATAATATAGCTCCCATTGCTTTTCTCGTGTCATACCCTTACGTTTTAGGGCCTTTTCCATTGATGGAAAGAAAGCTAACAGGTCTGCCATTCGTTGATCTTTGTCTGGTTCAGGCTTAGGCGATGAAAAAAGCGATTCCAATTGGGTATCACTTAGTTCTTCAATTTCTGCCAATGTAATATCCATGGCACCAAACTGCCGGATATACTTCTTAACTGTGTTTCTAGTGGCTCCTGTGCGGACGCTGATTGATTTTTTACTTACACCTTCGGTGTACATCTTTAAAATACTTCTTGCTTTACTCATAATAATTAAATTGTTAGACATGAATGATTGGTATTTACATAATACCTTCAACGTTAATCATTCAACCCAACAAATCAAGGTAATAAAGCAAATTAAAAAGGGGTGGTCAATCACTCCGGCGAAAGGTGGTTAATTTAGTCCGGCCAGGGGTGGTCAGTTTACTCCGGCAATAGGGTGGTTCTTT
>CAWJWO010000005.1:0-5949 GCA_963846585.1 uncultured Bacteroidota bacterium | reverse complement strand
TATTCGGTTTCCTGTTGATAATATAGATGAAATTGAATTACTGACTAATAGGGAATTTGAAAAAAATTGGTTAACTTAACAAAAGATACTTATTAAATCAATCATGAAATACATAACATTTCAACCGATTACTTTCCTGGGGCTTATTTTTCTGTCCGCTATTTTTTCTAATGCCTATGGCCAGGCCGTTTATCATAAAACAGCGGATGGCATCATAATAAATTTACCGCAAAATTCAGAACAGGATGCACGATTATTAAAACTGCAAGTTATTTCAGACAAAATCATACACGTAGTATCTACTCCGGATAGTGCATTTTCTTCTGCACAAAGCCTGATTGCTATCTTGCCTGTTCAATCTCCTGTTAACTGGACGGTTCTGCAAAACAGCAATCAACTGAAGCTGTTTACTGATTGTTTAGTGGCTAACGTTGATCTGAGAACCGGAATCATTAATTTTACAGACAAAGCGGATAAAAGCATACTCAGCGAAAAATCAGGAACCATTTTTACCGCTGTATCCAATAACGGCGAAAATGCTTATCACATCACCCAAAGCTTTAACAGCCCTGTTAATGAAGCATTTTATGGTTTGGGCCAGCATCAAAACGGGATTATAAATTTTAAGAACCAACATGTTGAGTTGCTGCAAAAAAATACCGAGGTTGCGGTGCCTTTCCTGGTATCCAGTAAAAATTATGGCTTGCTTTGGGACAATTATTCGCTCACCAAAGTAGGCGATATCCGTGATTATCAGCAGTTGTCCGGTTTGAAGTTATTTGCAGCCGATGGCAGGGAGGGGTGGTTAACTGCAACATATTCACGAAAAGCAGATTCAACCCGGGTTTTTATTCAGCGGCCCGAATCGGAGATCGATTACGCTTACCTGGAGGACCTGAGGAATATCCCTGTGGGGTATACCTTGGGAGGTGGCAGAGTGACTTATTCCGGCGCGATAGCCTCGGCTTATACCGGTAATCACCAGTATTTATTAAAATATGGGGGTTATGTAAAAGTATGGATAGGTAGTAAATTATTGGCCGACAGCTGGCGCCAAACCTGGAACTCCGCCACCGCTATTTTTAATGTCGATATGGTCAAAGGGAAGAAATACCCGATCAGAATAGAATGGCTGCCGGAAGATAATGAATCATTTCTGTCGTTAAAATGGCTTGGGCCTTTAAGTAAGGAGGACCAGCAAAAACTCTCTTTTGATTCAGAGGCGGGAAGCCAGTTGGATTACTACTTTGTTTATGGTAAAAATATCGATGAAGTGATTAGCGGTTATCGCAGCATCACCGGAAAAGCTGACATCATGCCCGAATGGGCCATGGGATTTTGGCAAAGCCGGGAAAGGTATAAAACACAGGCTGAAATATTAAACACAGTCAAAGAATTCAGGGATAGAAAGATCCCACTGGATAATATTGTCGAGGATTGGTTTTACTGGAAGGAGGATCAATGGGGGAGCCAGGAATTTGACGAAACCCGGTTTCCGTCACCTGCAAAAATGATCGATACCCTGCATAATATTTATCATGCACATTTCATGATATCGGTATGGGCCAAGTTTTATGAAGGTATAAGCAGCTATAATGATTTCAATAAAAATGGTTATTTATACCAACGGAATATAGCTAAACGCCAGCGCGACTGGATAGGAAAGGGCTACGTATCGACCGACTATGATGCCTATAACCCCACTGCCCGTAAAGCATTCTGGGCTTTATTAAAAGACAGGTTATATTCAAAAGGTATCGACGGCTGGTGGCTGGATGCCTCTGAACCTGATATAGCCTCAAACCTGAATGTCAAGGACCGTAAGGAGCTAATGAACCCCACTTATTCAGGCTCATCCACGCAGTATTTTAACGCGTTCCCGCTATTAAATGCCAAAGCCGTGTATGAGGGCCAACGCGCTGCCAATCCAAATAAAAGGGTGTTTATATTAACGAGGTCGGCTTTTGCCGGTTCACAGCATTATGCTGCGGCAACATGGAGCGGCGATATCGCCTCGCGCTGGGAGGATATGAAAAGTCAGATTCCTGCCGGCATCAACTTTTCAATGTCGGGCATACCTTACTGGACCATGGATATCGGCGGATTCGCTTTAGAACAGAGGTATGAAAGGCCCGATTCAGCCAACCTGGACGAGTGGCGCGAACTGATCACCCGATGGTACCAGTTTGGTTCATTTGTACCGATATTCCGTGTACACGGGCAGTTCCCTTACCGCGAAATATTTAACGTGTCTCCCGTGAATCATCCCGCTTATAAAAGCATGCTTTATTATGATCAGCTGAGGTACCGGCTCATGCCCTATATCTATACCCTTGCAGGCATAAGCTATCACCAGGATTATACTATTATGCGCGGATTGATCATGGACTATGAAAATGATGAAAAAGTAAAAAACATTAATGATGAATATCTTTTTGGCCCCAGCTTGCTGATCAGCCCGGTGACTACTTATCATGCCACCAGCCGGGCGGTATACCTGCCAGGAGGTAACGGATGGTATGATTTTTATTCCGGGAAATATTCAGCCGGGGGACAAAACATCCTGGCTGATGCGCCTTACGGGAAAATACCTGTTTATGTTAAAGAAGGGTCCATTATTCCGTTCGGGCCCGAAATGCAATATACAGGTGAAAAGCCCGTTGATCCTATTACCCTTTATGTTTATACCGGCAGGGATGCCGGTTTCACTTTATACGAGGACCAGGATACTACTTATGATTATGAAAATGGGGCGTTTAGCAGGATCAAAATAACCTACAGCGAAGATGCTAAAACACTAACTATTGCCAATAGGCAGGGGACGTTCCCTGGCATGAAACCGGACCGTAAATTTAAAGTGGTATGGTTGGATAAGAATCATGCCGTATCTTTGAATTTTGAGCTTGAGCATTTCCAGGCCATCATTTATAACGGCCATCAAATAACTATCAGGGAAGAGTATTAATATACTTAACTAAGGGGGCCAAGTTTAGAATGACCTAAATAAGGATTAAACAGTCCAAGTCCCTTTATTTCTCTGAAGATATTTTTTAACCTAATTATTATTATTGCATTTATCATTATTGTCGATTTGTTTTTATTGCATGAACGATACTAATTTATAGCCTCTATAATTAAGTGTCGCCCAAATATTGTGACCATTGTAAATTTTTCATTATTTCCAATAAATTTGAAGACCTAAAGTTGGAACTATTGTATTAAAATTTGAATCATATTGCTCTGGAGAAAAAAATCTCATAACTATAAAAGGAACATTTAACTCAATAGCTATTTTTTTTGTTACAAAATAATCAATCCCTACTCCAAGCATTGCAGTATATATAGCTTTATTCGGATACCCATTATCAACTTTTGCTGATGTACTTAAATTTGTTGTCTTTTTTTCTATGTCTCCAAACCCATTTGAAAACATTGCATAAAAAGAAATCTTTTCTTTGGTAATAAAATAGTATCGTAAATAAGCATTTAATCCATATAGTGAAATCTGTTGATTTTCTTTATGTTTATCAATAGCTGCAGAATTATATGAATTTGAGGCTTTAGCATAATAAGGATTTATACCAAAAGATAATTTGTCCATAATAAAAAATCCAAAATTTGGCATGACTACTACACCTGATATTTGATTATCAGGGAATAAATTTAATACATCATAAATTGGTAAAGCAGAAATCCCAACTTGTATTGAAGATTTTTCATATTGAGAGAATCCATTAAATAATAATACTAGTGATAGAATTATTGACATTAAAATCTTTTTCATATTTTTATTTCTCCCAAATTTAGGCAACACTTACAAAACTATTCGTATTCAATCCTGGATTCAATCAAGAGCATATCAATTTTATTATGGAAATTAAAAATGAAATGAAACAATATATCAATCAAAGTAAATAATATTGTTAATTTTATAATAATTCAACTCTTAAATCGAATTAATAGTGAAATTCAATGAAAATGAAATTTTTATTTACCTTAATTTTTATTGCTTTTTTTAGCAAACTCTACTCTCAAAATGATACGATTATTTATTTTGATGAAAATTGGGGGAAAACTGATAGAAATAGTGCAACTTTTTACCGGATAATCTATAATTATAAGGTTAAACAGAAATTATATAAAATAACTGATTTTTATATTTCAGGTGAAAAACAAATGGAAGGATTTTTAAAAGATTTGGTTAAAGAAAAGAAATCAGGATTGTTTATTTGGTATTTCAAAAATGGCCAAAAATCAACTCGGGTTAATTTTAAAAATAATATTGCTAAAGGTTTAAAAGAAGAATGGTATCCTAATGGAAGATATTTGGTAACCTGTAATTGTAAAAAAAATGGTTGTTATATATATCAGGCCTGGGATTCTATCGGTATAAAAATTGCAGATAATGGCAAAGGATATTACTTTAAAATATATGAAAATGGAAAAATTGAAGAGAAAACTGAAATTTTAGCAGGATTGAATGACGGTAAGTCATATGGTTATTATAAAGATGGGAAGTTATATTATGAAGAAGATTATCATATTGGAAAATTCTTGAAAGGGATTAGTTATGATTCAACCGGAATGAAGTATGAATATAATACTATAGAACAAAATGCATTATTCCAGGGAGGTGATATATATACTTTTAGAACTTATATTGTCAATAATATAAAATATCCGGAAAATTTATTAGATTATGGTATATCAGATAAGGTGATTATTCAATTTACTGTTATGCCAAATGGTGATGTAGCTAATATTAAGTTATTAAAACCTTCGATATATATGGAATTTAATCAAGAAGCATATTCAGTTGTTAATAATTCTCCTAAGTGGATACCTGGTAAAATTAGAGGAATTAAGACAAAACAGAAATTTGTAATGCCATTTAAATTTATAGTAAAGGAATAATATTTTTTGGTAACTCGTCAATTTAAGGCACTAAGAACCAAAATCTGGAAGGCAGTGTCTTTCTCCCTTAAAAATGGAGTAAAATTTAAATGAAACATTATTCTATCACCTCACCCCCTGCCCCTCTTCTCAAGGAGAGGGGAGTTCCTTTAATAGGGAGATTACAATACATTGGAATTTAAAGTATTCTCCTTGAGGAGAAGATTTAGATGAGGAGTTTTCACAGGATTGTATGTAATGATATGTATTTCTGTAACTTTGAATTAGGTATAGAATGTGGTTTCTTAAGATAGAAGGCAGAAGTAAGATAAAAGTAGAAAGATAAAGGAGTAGATTCAGTGAGGTTGACATATACGGCAAAATACATTTATATGAATACATATGCAAATAATTAAGTAATATTAAGTTCTTAAAATTAAAAGAAATGATATAATACTTAATAATAGGTTTGCTTGTAATACAACTTTTTAGTATAGTGACACAAACCGATAAAACTTCAAAATCGGCGGAACAAAATAAATGGCCTAAAAGGTGAAGATTCAATTTATTCCGGGCGGTCGAGGATACTATTTCGATCCCAAAGACTTGTACGGTAAATTAGTTGATTGGTACTCCCAAATGTCATTAATCTTTGTAATTTTGAAAGTTTTTAGATTTAAACAAAATTCTAATTATGTAAATGTATGCAAACAATATTAGTAGAAGTGAAAGACAGTAATGGATTAAAAATATTGCAGGATTTGGAACAGGCACATATAATACGTTTAATACCCCAACCACAAGTTAATGTAAATCAAAAATTATCGACAAGACTAAGAGGGTCTATTTCCAAAGAAACTGCAAAACAAATGAATATCGAACTTGAACTAATACGTAACGAATGGCAACAACGGGGTATTTGATTGACACAAATATTGGTATCGATTATCTTGGTGAGTTTATTCCAAACAATGGTTTGATTTTTATGGATACTGTCATTGATCCTTACAATATGCAATAAAAAATAAGCATTGACATCTAACAACTAATTTTAAA
>CAWJWO010000004.1:0-18778 GCA_963846585.1 uncultured Bacteroidota bacterium | reverse complement strand
AGTACTAACTATGACAATTACTGTAAGATTTAACTATAACTATCATATTATATGTTTGTTAAATCCTAAATCGAAAATCGCCAATCGCGATTCGCAAATCATCTTTAATCTGTCTTCTGACCTCTGTTTTCTTACCTCTGTTTTCTTACCTCTTTAATCTTTTATCTTTCAACTTTCTACTTCCCACCTACACCCTCCGTTTTAGTATCACTTTCACCTTCTTCCTTATGAACAATTTTCTTTACAGTTTTACCCTTATTGAACTTATATGTATACGACACCATAATAAAATTTGAAACATTAAAGCCTGAACTGTTTTGCGACCAGGTTGCCATGCTCGTGCTGCTGGCAGGTGTATTTGTAGTTGTATTCGACATTGTTATGTTATTGCGAAAAGGCATAAGGTAAAAAATACCAATTGTATGATTACCTGCAATTTTTTGAGCTCCAATACCATAAAAGGGAGTACTTGTGGTTCGGCTATAAGCATTAATGCTTGGACCATTGTAATTAATAAATGCAAATGCATTTATTTTCCAGGGTAGAGGTGCAAAGACATAACTATTAAGAGCAAATGAAGAATAATTTTTGGCAGGTATCGGTATTGGAAGGTTATTTACAGCATTATAATGCCCCTGGTAAAACCTTGCATTTATATTAAAAAACAATAGCATTCCATTAATTCCAAAACCTTCTTCGTAACCTGTCAGCAGGTTCTTTGGCTGTGTAAGAAAAAATCCTGAACCAGGCGATAGAAAAGTCATTTCAGTACTTTTTTTATCGGTTATAATTGTGTAATAAACATTGGGAGAGAGATAATTCTTGCCAAAATTCAATGTGTATGTAAGTTGAAACTTATCATAATATTCCGGTTTAAGTGCAGGGTTACCTTTTGACTCACTATATTGGGATATTATAGTGTTTGGATTCATGTCCCCTATCGCCGGACGCACAATACGGCGGTTATAGTTGAGTTTTACATTTTGTTTTGAAGAAAATTTATACTGTAAATTGACATTTGGTAAAAAAGATGTATATCCAAATGAACCACTGGTATCCTTCATGTTAATAATACTGTTTTCAACACGAAGGGTAGCCTGGAAACTCCATTTATTGATATTTTCAATAAACCCGGCGTATGCTGCATTCCTCACTTCATTATATGTAAATAACGAACCTGATTTGTAGAATTGCGTTCCCTGGGAATAGCTATAAGTAAATGACTGGTTGAAATTTATTGTTATAAACTGATCATAAAACTGGTAGCCGGTTTCAATCCTTGCGGATATCCCAATAGGTTGCACGTAATCCACTTTGAATGTGTATGCGCTCCGGTCGTTATAAGTATTGTTGTTATTTCCAAATGACATTGAATATCCGTTAGTGGAAAGGGTATCTGATAAATAACTTTCAACATTGGAATGAAACCTGTAGAAACGGGACTCAGCGGTTAGTTCCTTTATTGGTTTTTTATAGGACCTTTTATAAAACAGAGAAGCAGTGCCCTCGTCACTTAACGTTTGACTATGCGCTATCTGATTTGATGACAAAATAAAATAAGAAACTTTATTTTTAAGTGAATCAGTACTTCCTGTTGATGGTACGTTTGATTCATTTACAACAGGCCGGAAGTTAAGGTTAAGGTTAAGGTTGTTCCTGTCATTTATATAAAAATCCATGCCTGTATTAACAGAACTGGATGATATTTTAAACCTTCCTGTACCGGCCATTGACCTTGAGCTAAGTGTATCCATGTAACTGCTTTGATTGTTAATATTCAGCTCCTGTAACCAAGTGTAGGCTGTAGCATAAAATGTTAATTTTCCCGTTCCATAATCTATTCCTCCCGAAGCACTTCCTGATGGTAAAACCGAAGTGCGGATTGATCCGCCTATATTCCCATTAATACCAGCACGTGCCTCTTTTTTTAAGTATTACGTTGATTACTCCGTCAATATCGCCTTCATACTTGCCAGATGGATTATTTATAATTTCTATGGATTCTATATCTGTTGGGTTCAGCTTAGCAAGAAATTCCTTGTCACGAATTTTCCCATCCACCTGGATAATGAAATTGGTACTTCCGTTTAGTGTGACATTATTGTTAAAGTCAACCTGTATAGATGGAATTTTCTTTAAAATTTCATACCCATTAGCTGATGTTTTGGCAATTTCACCTGGTATATTATAAACCGTTCTGTCGACCAATTCTTTAGCCTCTATGCGCGCACCTGTCACAGTTACTTCCTTAATCTGCTGAGTAGCATCCTCGAGGAATATTGTATCCGCGAACAATGCAGGTTTATTAACACTTGTCCTGATTTGTTTGCCTGTAGTATGGAAGCCCAGGAACGCGCATTTAATGAAATATTTACCAGGCATAACTGACGAAAAAGAATATGCACCGTTTTTTTGTGTAGTTACTCCATTTATTACTGACGAGTCAGGCAAATTTAAAAGAGTAACGGTTGCGAACTCAATAGGTGTTTTGTCTTTTTTGGCACAAACATACCCGGTTATAGTCTGGGCATTAATAGCTACAGAGCTAAATAGTAATAGAAGACTGATAAAATTTTTCAATTTAGAGAATTTTAAAAAAATTAATAATATTATAATTACATGTTGCAGGTTGCAGGTTAAAAGTGATGAGGTGATGAGGTGATGAGGTAATTAAGATATTAAATAATTAGTAATTTGTAATCAGTAATTTGTCATCACCTGTACATCTGCACATCTGCAAATTATTGCGAAGTTACTTCCGTTGTCGTATCCATTTCAACCGGTATACCCTGCATTGATCCCTGAGAGTGCGTTTGGAAGGATGCTTTTATTGGCCATCCTGTTTTTGCATCAATAGTCAGGTTGCATTTACCCAAACCACGGATATCTGCAGCAGAAGGTGAACCTCCCTCAGGTTCGATAGTTGATTCACCTGTAATTTCGGCTTCATCACCGTTTAATTTTTTTAGTTTAAGGCTATTGTTTGTAACCATGTTTATGCCATTGGATGATTGAACAATTTTGGTTTCCCATTTATCGCCAATTTTTATTTCTTTACCCGGTAAATAAAGTGTTAATGCTTCAATCATTCCTTTTATTGATGTAAGGCTAATCATGTTTTTTGCCTGGGTCAACAGCTGTTGCGCCATTTGGCCTTTTAATGTGTCAAGGCCTGCCAGTACTGAATCTGTCACCATTTGAATATTAGTTACTTCGGTGACTTTTCCATCAGAAGCCATTTTTATCTGAAGCGTTTTCTTACAAAACCTGTTCATCAAAGCTGTCATAATATCAGAAGGATTCTGGGAATTAAAATTTCCAGTTTGAGCAGAATTAATTTCCATACTGAACATACCAGGCATTGTATAGTTGAATTCAAATGATTCAAAACGGGCATCTGCCAGAAAATTATCGGCCTCGCTTCCGGTTGGCTTCAAGGAAACTACGGCAGTAATTTTCATGGTTGAATTCTTTTGTTCACCGTTAATAGTCATGGTCATGCTTACGTCACTTGTCGATTTAGCCTTGTATACCTTGTCTTTATCAAGGTTCAACTTAAGGTTAACCGACTGGGCAGAAATGGAAAAACTAAACAAAAATGCAAGGGAAATACTTAATATTGTTTTCATGGGTTATTGTTTTTATGGGTTAATACTATAGTTGTTAGTTGTTAGTTGGCTGCAAATTGCAAGTTGCAGGTTATAATATAAATATTTAAAGTTTAACAAAAAGTGTCTGATAAAAAAACGCCAAGTTTGAGGCTTGCGAATTCAGAAAAAGCGCAGTTTACTTTAGTAATTGAGCATTTTTCTGATGAGCGTAACGAAAAAATTGGCGTTTTCTTGCAGACAGTACAGTAGGATTATTTTACAATATTGCTTTCCTTACTAAACCAAAGGCTGGCCGCAAAAACCCCTAAAGCTGCATAAATCAATAGTGAACCCAAAACCAGTATATATAGTAACGGGTTTATGGTCCCTCCGATTATCTCCCTGGTTGCCAGGGAAATATTTGTTATAGGAATTACAGCCGTTTTTAAACTCAGGTTTATCCCGGGGATTATTCCAACTACTGCGGGAAGTATTACAAGAAAAGTTACCGGGGTAATGATAGTTTGTGCTTCCTTATACGATTTGGCATACGTGGTGATAAGGGTTAGCATAGCGGCAAAGAAGATAGTAAGTGGCAATAACATTGAAAGCATCATCAGGATATTTTCAGGACGGATAAAACTAATCATTGTTTGCATCACATCAGGGGGAAGTGAATTAGTTAAATTATGAAGGCCAAATGATAAACCCAGGATGGATAATATAGCTGATGAAAATCCCACACATGCTACCACACTCACCTTTGCAAAAAGAATTTCAAGCCTGCCTGCAGGCGATGCTAAAATAGTTTCCAGCGTACCTTTTTCCTTTTCGTTTGTAAAAAGGTCAATTGCAGGATATACACAACCCATAAATGCAAAAAGAACAAATATGTATGGTATAAAACCACCTATTGTTTGACCCAAAATTTCTCTTTTGGTTGAAACATCACTAATATTCACTTCAATGGGATCAATTGATTCATTTGTAATTTTCAATTGAGCGAGCCGTTCCTGCGTAAGAGTATGTTTATAGTTTTCAATAACCTGCATCAACCGTTCCTTTACCCCCCAGTTTTGTGATTTGTAATAAAGCACCAGGTTGCCGGTATGCAATCCGTTTACGTGGGCCTCAAAATCCTTTTCAATGAACAAGGCCCCGTCAAGTATTCCGGTTTTAATCAATGTGTCAGTCTGGCTTACAGCTGAATAATAACTTATATTTATATTTTTAATGTTTTCAATACGCTTAACTAATATATTCCCGTAATTTTCACCGATAATACCTACGGAAAGTTTTTTTTCCTGTTCATTTTTGACCTGGTTTGAGGCAATAGAAGCCGTTAAATACAATAATACGGGAAAAAGAATTATTGGTATTATTACCATGGTTATCAGAGTACGTTTATCACGGATTATATCCATGAATTCTTTTTTAAAAATGATAGTGAACTTATTCATAATTGGAGTTTTTGTATTTTAGTTTTTTTGATTATTAACATAATATATAAATTCTTCCGTTAGATTCTTTGTTTTCATTTGTTGCCGGAACGAATCCATCGTGCCATTATAACAGATACTTCCTTTGGATAATATAACAAGGTCGTCACTTAGAAGGTCAACATCACTCATGATATGGGAGGAAAAGATAACTGTTTTGTTTAATGACCTGCATTGTTTTATAAGAGAAATAATACTACCGGCGGCAATTACATCAAGACCTGCAGTAGGTTCATCAAAGACAATTATTTCAGGATCATGGATCATTGTCCTTACAAGGGATACCTTTTGCTTCATCCCGGTCGACAATTGACCTATACGCTTGTGAGCAAAGTCAATCTGTAACAAGTCATACAACTCCTTTTTTCTTTTTTCAAAAACGGAATGGTCAACATCGTAAAGTTCAGCAAAATATTTTATTATTTCATTGGTCGTTAACCGTTCATAAAGTCCGGATGTAGCCGTAAGAAATCCAATTTTACGGCGGACCATTTTATCATCCTTTACTGTATCGAACCCGGAAATACTGATAGATCCTTTAGTTGGCTTAAGGATAGTTGCCATTAGCCTGAGCAGGGTGGTTTTACCGGCACCGTTTGGCCCCAGTAACGTGAGTATCCTGCCTGGTTTACATGCAAAACTTACATTTTTCAATGCATCAATAGTGTCACTGTTGGTGCCGGTTTCACGTTTCACTTTTCTTGAAACGGAAAACGATTTGGAGATTTCTTTTACTTCAATCATAGATTTGGTGTTTATTTGTTATTTGTTAATTATTTCCTTTTCATTGCCGTCGGTTTAAACCGACGGCAATGATAGGACAATGATAGGGCTATTTATTTTTATTATCCATATATTTCAGATAGTCATCTATAGTAATAATTCCAACCGGTCCCTGGTAAATTCCGCCCCTTCCCTGGTTATTTATTACCCGTATGGCTACAATATTATTTTCACCAAGCATATTCCCGTTAAAAGGATATAAACCATATGTATCCCAATCTGTATCACCGGTTATGTTTATTCCCTGAACTATATGTCCGCCGATTTTTGTGCCATTGATATACACTTCACTATAGTCGTCAGTTTTGCCGGCAACAAAAAGCAATTGCTTATCACGCATAGCGGGGGGAACCCTGAAAGTTTTGCGGTACCAGCCTATACCTATATAAGATTTATATCCCTGGTAATCCCAAAACTTAGGTACAAAAATGTCTTTAAAAGATGAATCGTTAAAATTTCTATTCTTCCAATTTACACTATCGCCGGTAGAAAATTTCCATATACCTTTTAGACTTACGGTTGGTTTGAGAATATCAACTATTTCATCTTTAAATTTATTCAGGGCATTATCAGGATTTAGTAATATTGAACGGGACCGTACTGCAATGATGTTGTTCTTCCCTTTAAGGAGGGTTGCCGAAGGAAGATAACAGCATACTGACCTGCTATAGATAAAACAGCTATCTGCAATTTTTACGCCATTAATATATACCTGTGCATGTATATCAAAAAGACTTAACCTAAGAATAAGAGTATCTGCCGGAATATATTCCGGTGCAACAAAATGGTTTCTCATCCAGGTTACTTTGTTTGAATTTTGAATCAGTGCAAAGTACATAAAACGGCCTACATTCCAGTTTTTGTCATTGATTGCCTGTGTGGAAAAAGAAATGCTATCATCAGGTTTCACATACCAGTGCCCTCCAAAATCCACTAAGCTTTTTTCAATTTGCCTGTTTAAATCGTTATAAGCAGATATTTTAAAGTATAACCATTTGTTACGTGAAATGATTTGCCGTGTCACGATAAGTCCGATAATTAATAAACCTATGGCAATCAGCAATATTTTTAAACTTTTCCCAATTTTCATTTTTTATTGTATTATAAAAAATATTGAACCATATACTATGCACTAAGCATCATGCACTATATTCTTATTTTACCTCCCAACCCTCCTTATAAAGGAGGGCTAACTGTATTTATTATAAAGAAAAATTCCAATAATTATAATATCAACTAAGCACTATGCACTAAGCACTACGCACTATTTTTATTCAGGTACTCCTCATACATAAGGCTCAATTCCTGCGGAGTAATCTTCAGTAATGATATTCTCCTGAATAAGGCAGGAAGATGTTCCTGACGGTATTCATCTTTCAAAACCGAGAAAACATTGTTATAAGCTTCATCGGTAAGGAAGAAGCCGGTACCACGTTTTAAAGTAATAATATTCATATTTTCAAGCAATTGATATGTCCTCATAGCTGTATTTGGGTTTACTTCAAGCATAACGGATAATTCGCGTACAGATGGGATACGATCGGCAGGTTTCCATTCGCCCGATAGTATCCGGTCGTATATCATGGCTGCAATCTGCAGGTATATAGCTCTTTGATCAGAAAAATCCATATTATGCTTCAAATTCTTTAATCCGTGAATAACTTATAAACCAGCAAAAAGGTATCACAAGAATTAAAACAGATTTCCATATAAAAGAAATTACAGGAATTTGTTTTAACAGTTCGTGATTTGAATAGTCATTGGTAATTAATAAATTAATAAAATTGATTGTAAAGTTGCTATCTGAGGATTTATTCAAAATAAATGCATTTACAATAGAATATAAAATCATTGTCATAATACACACGCCAATAGATTTAATAAACCCTGATTTTAGGAAAAAAGATCCTGCCATCAGGGCAATAGATTGTATTGTCAAAAATGTTTGAAAATGATCGCTTAATGTCGTATTACAAGAATTTGTATCCGGTTTGAAAGGGTTAAACGCATATTCACTTAAATAATTCATTGAAGTTAATATCCAGCAGATACAATTTGCCATAATCGTGTATACACATGCAGTAATTATAAATAGCAAGGGTACAGAGTATAAGAATAAAGTTGCAAAACGAGTTAATGACGAAACCGGAATAGTAAGTACCCGCGAAGCCGTGCTCTTTTTACTGTAAATATAAAACGCGGAAGTGGTGAGTATGATACCGCAGAAATTGATAATCATCCAGAAAGAATTATTCAGGACGGTTCTGATAAGTTGCGGTTGTGACAGAGACAGCAACCAGGAATACCCGGCAATTAAAAGTATTAAGCCTGCCGAAATAAATAAATAGTAAAATGCATAAAATCTGAAATTTACAACAAAGTATTCCCAAAAATGCCTCAAATTAATTCTATTGTAAACACTATTTTTCATATACTGCAGTTGTCTAAAAATGTTTTATTGGCCGTGGCGTTGAAAAGAAGTTCCAGGTCCACGAAAGAATCTGACTTATCGTTATTTAAAATAATTGCTTTTATACCTTCTATATGTTCCTCGAAGTATAAAACATCTTTCCTTCCATGGTTGCGTTGTAAAGTTATGAATGCAAATTTTTCAGCTATTGCCGAAACCTTATCGTTTAATAAAATATTGCCCCTGTCAATTAACAAAACACCATCTATAAGCGTGTTAAGATCACGTACCTGGTGGGTTGAAATGATAAAAGTCCTGTCTTCGTTTAAAGCCGAAGCGGCAAGTTTCCTGAAAACACTTTTGGAAGGGATATCGAGACCATTGGTAGGTTCATCGAACAATACCAGCCTGGTGCCAGTAGCCATAGCAAATGCAAGCAGGAATTTCTTTTTTTGCCCGTATGATAAATGTCCGAGGTGCATATCCAATGACAGGTCAAAACTATCGAGGTTTCCATTAAAAGCTGAACTGTCAAAAGCCGGATAAAAACCCGAGAATCTGGACACATATTTTTTAATTGGCGAGGAAGGCAGGTAAAGTTCTTCGGGAATAAAAAATATCTGTTCGAGGAAATCCGTATCACGGTGGAAAGGATTAAAGCCTGCAACATCAATTTT
The DNA here is from genome assembly GCA_963846585.1 of uncultured Bacteroidota bacterium. Classification (GTDB taxonomy): domain Bacteria; phylum Bacteroidota; class Bacteroidia; order Bacteroidales; family JAAUTT01; genus JAAUTT01. The sequence goes on along the minus strand of CAWJWO010000004.1, from coordinate 9,819 downwards.
TCCTTTGTGAATTTCCCGTAAACCTGCAATAATCTTGAGTAAGGTAGTTTTCCCCGACCCGTTTTTACCAAGCAGCCCGTATATGGAACCGGGCTCGGTTGTTAAGCTTAAATTATTGAATAACAATTTGTTTCCATTATACCCAAAGTCTATGTTCTCTAGTTTTACCATATTAGTGTATTAATGTATTAATACTCTACAAACATAAAAAACTATTTTTAATATTCCAAATTTTTTTATAAAAGTTTATTTTATATATTTTTGTTTCTGTTTTACGTTATATTTAACAATAATTAGAAATGTTTTTTTTTGAATTTAAAAATCTGATATCCCCATTAGGAGTTTTTTCTTTACCTGACATTTTAAAATTCTATCCTGATTTTGGTTCCAGAAGGTTATTTGAATGGCAACAAAAAGGATACATTTTAAAAATTCGAAATGGGTGGTACTGTTTTTCAGATTTCGAAAAGAGAGAAAATTTTATTTTTTTTGTGGCAAATAGAATTTACAACCCAACTTATATTAGCCTGGAATCTGCTTTAAGTTATCATAATATAATACCAGAAGCTGTATTTTCAGTTTGTTCAGTTACAACAAATAAGACAATAGTATTTCAAACACCATTTGGTGAGATTAAGTATTATAGTGTAAGCCCAAAATTATTTTTCGGATATGAATTAATTGAAAATGAGGGGAAAACTATAAAAATGGCATATCCTGAAAAGGCTATATTAGACTTTTTTTATATCCGAAAAGATTATAATTCACAAAATGAAATGATCGACTTGCGATTTACACTAGACAATATTTCTAAAGATAAGCTTTTAAATCTCCTGGCTGAATTTAAAAACATCACACTGGAAAAAAGAATATTTACTTTACTAAAAGCATATGCTATCATTTGAAGAAATTAAAAGAAATTTTCCGGACATTGTTAATTTGGAAAATAACAGCAGGAATATGATAAAAGAAGCCTTACAATACAAGGTTCTTAATATCATTTATAGAAAATCTACTGATTTAGTATTTACCGGTGGTTCAAGTTTAAGAATTTTTCATGGAATAAAAAGGTTTTCAGAAGATTTGGATTTTGATTTTGTATCAAAAATCACATATGAAATTACAGAACATGAGGTATTGTTAGAATTGATATGTAAAGAATTAAAAAAGGAAGGTTATGATGTTAATTTTACATGTAAGAAAACTGTTAACAATGTAATAACTGGGAAATTACAATTTCCCGGACTCGAATATAAATTAAAAACCACTAATAATCCTAATAATGTTGTAAATATAAAAATTGAAGTCCAGCCACAAGGTTATAATTATATCCCTGACAAGAAGTTAATTAATAAATTTGGTGCTTTTAATACCATAAATATAATGCCAATCGATATATTATTTTCTGCAAAACTATTTACAGCTATTGAAAGAAAGAAAGGCCGTGATTTTTATGATATAATTGAACTTTCATCATTTACTAAAGCAAATGAAGGATTTTTGAAGTTCAGGGCTCAAAAAAAAGGTTTTAAATATGTATCCCCGGATGATGTGAAAGAATTGATTATTAAAAACCTGAAAGATATTGATTGGAAAGAAAAGATCAATGAGATTGGTTTATTCCTTTTTAATAAACAAGATATTAATAAGGTTGAGCTATTCCCTTTATGGTTAGAACAAACCGATTTCAATACTATTGTAAACCGTTTTTAGTTATATAAGGTATTTAAGATTTAAATTATTTGAATATATTTAACATTTTGCTATCAGTTTACATTTTTAGTTTTAAAACAAATAAATAATTAATTAGCACTAAAATATAAAGAAAAATATATAATGGTTTTTAGCAGTATTGTTTTTATACTTTATTTTCTTCCTTTTTTCATACTTGCATATTATTTTGTTGATAAGAAATACAAAAACCTGGTTATCTTAGTTTTTAGCATTTTCTTTTACAGTTGGGGAACTCCAAAATTTATTTTTGTAATACTGGGAACTACATTTATTGACTTTCACATAGTAAAATGGATGTCGTTTACTAAAACAGTACTTTATCGCCGGCTATTGCTGGCTTTATCAGTTTCAATCAATCTTGGATTGCTTGTTTACTTCAAATATTCGAACTTCTTTGTTGAAAATGTCAACAGTTTTTTATCAATATTCGGTATGTCGGCCATCCATTGGACTAAGCTGATTTTACCTATTGGCATATCTTTTTATACTTTTGAAACAATAACTTATGTTGTTGATGTATACAGAGGCGTTCATAAGCCTTTGGATAAATTTTGGAATTACCAGCTATATATTATTCTGTTTCCTAAATTGATTGCAGGCCCTATAGTCCGCTATCATGAGATTGCTGATCAAATTACAGACAGATCAGGCAACGAAACAATTGATAATGTATTAACAGGTTTTTATCGTTTTATTATAGGGTTGGCTAAAAAGGTATTAATTGCAAATCAGATGGGCCAGCAAGCCGATACTATTTTTGCTCTTAATTATTCAGGACTAGACACATATACAGCCTGGATCGGCATTTTAGCTTATACTTTTCAGATTTATTTTGATTTTTCAGGTTATTCGGACATGGCTATTGGAATAGCTAAAATGGTAGGTTTCAAATTACCTGAAAACTTTAACAACCCCTATATATCACAAAGCATAACTGAATTTTGGCGGCGATGGCATATAACATTAGGCAACTGGATGCGAAATTACCTGTATATACCACTTGGTGGCAACAGGGTTAAAACAAAAAAACGCCTGTATTTGAATCTTTGGTTTGTATTTTTAGTTTCAGGTTTATGGCATGGGGCATCGTGGACATTTGTTATTTGGGGAGCGTATCATGGCTTTTTCCTGGTTCTTGAGCGGATTTTCCTGTTAAAAGTTTATAACCGTATAGGGAAATATTTTAGCACTGTTATTATCTTTTTCATTGTAGTTATTGGTTGGGTATTTTTCCGTGTTGAAAAGATTACAGATGCTATAATTTACTTAAAACGAATGTTCGCCTTTAATTTTAGAAGTTTATCATTTGATCCTGAATTCTATACATTTTTCTTCATTGCAATATTATTTTCATTTTTTGCTTTTGGGCAAAAAGGAAAAATTATTCAGGAGGCGGTTTATTTTGGCAATTATTCAGTAAAACGCCATATATCGATTACCTTGATTAGTTTTGTATTATTGATATTATCTATAAGCTCAATAACTTCTTTCGGATTTAACCCTTTTATTTATTTCAGGTTTTAATTATGAATAACAATTTTATGACATTCAAAAAATTAATATTTCTTTTATTAATGGCAGCTCTTATATGTCCATTAATACAAAGTAAATTTAATTTTATAAATGTTACGCCTTTAAAAGGTTCAATAAAATCGCCCGAAAATGCATATTTTTCAATTAAAGGTTGGCTTTCCGGAGATTACCAGACAAAAAAAGAAAAATATTTAAATGAATCATTTGGCTTTCGGAATATTTTCGTAAGAATAAATAATCAAATAGCATTCAATTTATTTAATAAGGCTAAAGCCAATGGAGTAATTATAGGCAAAAACAATTTTCTTTTTGAAGAAAATTATATTAAAGCATATTACGGAACTGATTTTATTGGAGTTGACAGTATCTGGCATCGTATGCAACGCCTAAAATACATACAGGATACATTGAAAAAACTAAATAAGGATTTAATAATTATTTTCGCGGCAGGCAAAGGATCGTTTTATCCTGAATATATTCCTGATAAGTATAAAAAAAACATTGATAAAACAAATTATGGATATCATCTCAAATATGCAGAAGAATTAAATCTACATTATTTGGACTTTAATGGATATTTTATTAAAAATAAACACAAATCGAAATATTTGCTTTACCCGCAATATGGAATCCACTGGAGTTATTATGGAACATGCCTGGTTGCCGATTCAATCATTAGATATATAGAATCACTCCGACATATTAATATGCCAAAATTGTACTGGAAGGAAATAAATATGGAGTATCCAAAAGATGCAAAAGAAGGAGATTATGATGTAGCTGATGGCATGAACCTGAAGTTTAAACTCAAATCAGAAAAAATGGCTTATCCGAAACTACAGTTTGAATCGGATTCTGGAAAAACAAAACCTTCTGTTTTAGTTGTTTCGGATAGCTATTACTGGGGGATGTTTAATTTTGGCATATCACGATCATTTAATAACAGTCATTTTTGGTATTATAACAGGCAAATATATCCTGATTATTATAATAATTCACTGGAGACAGGCAGCATTAATATCAGAGATGAAATAAACAGGCATGATGTAATAATTATTATGGCAACAGATGCTAATTTACCCGGATTTGGCTGGGGATTTATTGAAAATGTTTACAATATGTTTTCCGGGAAAAATAATAAAAATATACATGATTCAGCCTTTATGAAAAAGGTAAAAAATTTGATTAACTATATCAAAACCGATGAAAAATGGTATAAAGCAGTGCAGGAAAAAGCAAAAAATAAAAATATACCTGTTGATTCTATGTTAATGGTTGATGCAATGTGGCAAATTAAGCAGGATGAACTTAAAAGATAATATTATCTTTATCAATCGAACAATTGGAAGGTATAATTAATTACTGAAAAAGAAATTATTACTAATTTTTCTGTGTAATTTATTTATATATAATGGATTCAATTATATATCTTGGCCTTGACTTTACTTCCTTATAAATTTTCCCGAGATATTCACCAATAATTCCAATACTAAGTAATTGTACCCCACCAATAAAATAAACAGGAAGTGTTATTGAAGTCCAGCCGGGAACAGTTCCTGAAAATAAATAAGAATAAAGCGAATAACAGGCTAATAATAAACTAATAATGAAAATAACAATGCCGGTGATACTTACAATTCGTAAAGGTTTAACGCTAAAGGAGGTAATTCCGTCAAATGCAAATTCCGCCATTTTTCTAAAGGGAAATTTTGTTTTGCCTCCCAAACGTTCAAGACGATTATAATATACAGAAGTACTGTTAAACCCTATCAATGGGAAAATGCCTCTCAAAAAAAGGTTTACCTCATTAAATGTTAGCAAATGCTCAATAACACGTTTGCTGGCAAGCCTGAAATCAGCATGATTAAAGACAACTTCAACACCCATGATTTTCATAAAGGAATAAAACCCCACTGCTGTTTTTTTCTTAAAAAAAGAGTCGGTATCTCTTCCCTTTCGTACTCCATATACCACTTCATAACCTTTTGTATATTTATAGATCATATCTTCAATTACCGAAATATCATCCTGTAAGTCTGCATCAATAGTTATAGTACAATCAACTTGTTTGTATATGCTTTCAATTCCAGCTAAAATAGCAGATTGATGTCCATAGTTCCGGGAAAGTTTTACGCCAATCCGGTGAGATTTTTCTTTAGTTATATTTTGAATGATTTCCCAGGTGCCATCTTTACTGCCATCATCAACATATACCAAACAGCTTTCACTGGAAATAATCCCTCTGTCAATAAGATCATTAAATAAGTGACCCATTTTAATATTGGTGTCTAACAGGATTTCCTGTTCATTGTAACAAGGCATCACAATTCCTAAGGTTGGACCGGGGTTATTCATTATACCATTTGTCTATCAATTTTACTAACTATTATAAGAATTCAAATTAATTCCTTTTTAAAATTAATAAATTATTATTATTATACTTTATCTCAAAACTCCTGTTTTCTATATATTTTCCCCATTCTTTTTCAAAATCTTGTTTAGATAAAGGATAAGTATTGCCATCTGATAACAAAACAATATAAGTTGCATCTTTTACGGTCGGGAAATGATATATTTTATCACGAAATGCCAAATGAGGTGCAACAGATGTACTTACCGAAATAACGGCATTTTCAGGAATTGTATTTAATATATTATTAATTTCTCTTATATTAAGTGGTGTAGTATAATGTGTTTTTGAATAAAAGGCCGTATTAGTTCTGTCATACCATTTTGAGGTTCTTTCTTCTATTGTTTTAATTGTAAAAAATAGAGTCGATAAAGTTATTATCCAAGCGATTAAATAGCTTATTTTTAATGACTTAAAGCGTATAAAAAAATCTGAAAGGCATAAACTTATAATTGGAACAAATTCTATTGAATATTGATAATTTATTCCCCAATATTCAAAAGAATTTGAAAAAAGTTTTTGTGCATATATAGGGATAAGCATAATTAAAAAATAAGGACGGTATAATAATGCAAATCCTCCGGAAACAAATATCATGAAGTGTAATTCCGATTTTATCCCAAAAGTAATGCTATCCTTTAATTGACTTTCAAAAAGAAGGGAGAAAACAAAGCTGGGTTTAGTTAAAATATTTATTATAATTTCATGAATAGAATTACCTAAAATTGAATACCTGTCCAAATGATTTAGTTGAACTCCATGACTTAAATAAGGCATTAATTTCCCTTCTACAATAATAAAATAAACTAATGAAAATATTATTATTGGAAATTCAAATTTCATTATATCTTTAATTTGAATTTTCCATTTTTCTGCCATTAAACGTTTTAATACAAGCCCGGTTATAATAAACCCTAACCACAATGCCATATTTTCCCTTGTAATTATTATTAAAAAACAAAACAATAGGATCATTTTTTTATTTGATAATTCATAAAAATATATCAGCCAGGGAACAAACATGGCGGCGATTACATTATTATGGTAATCAAATGAAAGAGCTGAATAAATACCCCAAATGCAAAAAAACTGAATTGTTATTATAATGGGGATTTTAGAATTTGAATGGCTTATTGAAGCGTATTTATAGATTCCTAATCCACCAAACAGAATGCCTATTATCTGAATAACAAGCATGGTATATGAACCAAATAAATAATAAAATGGGGATAAAAGAATTGTAATTGGAGAAAAATGATCGGAAAAGTAAATGCACCTTGTTTCATCACCCAGATTCAAAGTAAAATAATTCATTTTAAAATGGGAAAAAGAATAAATAGCCTGATTTATCATTCCAAGATCAAGGGCATATGTTCTGTATAAAAAGTGGTTTACAAGTGATATAGAACAATATATTAATCCAAATATTAAAATAACAATAAATAATATTTGCCTGTTATTTGTAAAATTTATTTTTATTTTATTCATTAAACAATGTTTTATGTATTTTTATTGGTGTCTTAATAAATATAAAGTTTATATATAATCGAGCAATAAATGTATTAAAAAAAATTGCTTCCCAAAAATAATCTGATTTTCATAAATATATAAATTTATGCCTTCAATCTTCAATCCCACTATAAAAACATTTTTCTGACGAATTGTTTTTAGATATTGATTATTGATAACATAACCAAAAATATTCAAATACTACAACTTTTTTTTATATTTGACCTTAACTTTCCAATTATTTTATTAGAAATCTATAAAATGAATGCATTAAATAAATTTTTCACACAACTAACCAATAAATCAATTGTAAAATTTCTTGTTATTTTAATTCTGCCATTATTAATAATTATAATTGGCCTGTATTTAAAAAATACACAACCTGTTAATTATTTGAGTTGTGTTGATCCGGAATATGATTACTTATTAAATGGTTTAATTATAGCCCATTTAGGTCACCCTTTCTTTTTGGACCATCCGGGTATTCCACTTGAATTTTTTTCAGCCATTGTTATAAGAATTGCGCATATTTTTAATGCTCCCAATATTTCTCTAGATCTTGATGTATTACAAAATCCTGATTTTTATATATATGTCATAAATTTAAGTATATTTTCACTTTTGGGGGTAGTATTATTTTTACTTGGATTTTTTGCGTTAAAATTTACAAATAATCTTTCAAGTGCATTTTTTTTACAACTTACCCCATTTTCTTCCTTCACTGCAATATCTATTATGGATAGAATATTGCCTGAACATTTTATTATTCCTGTAGTTCTGATTTTAATTCTGACAATAGTCTGGTACTTATATAAACCTTATGATAAAACCAATATTTATAAGTATATAATAATATTTTCGGCTTTAATTGGATTTGGAATTGCAACTAAAGTAACATTTATCCCGTTCTTTATTATCCCGTTCTTTTTAATTCCTGGTATTATTAATAAACTTAAATACACATTATTATCTGTAACTTTCTTTGCAATTTTTGTCTTCCCTGTTTTTTACAATTGGGGTTATTTTTTTCATTGGATGGGAAGCCTTGTTATTCACAGTGGCCAATTTGGTTCAGGTCCATCAAACTTAATCAATGCAAAAGTTTTTTTAAATAATAGTTCTACTATTAAATCAACTGAATCTGTATTTATTTTTTTGTTATTATTTTTAATTTTTCCATGTATAGTTACCATATCCGATCGCTAGGTCCGACTAAAAAATAGTGAGGACTACTTCCGTTAGGTTTCGTCCTCTTGTGTATTTTTGTATTTCCACACACAAAAATTACACATGGACGAAAATACGGAAATTTCATTTGTCGGACAGCCGATTTTCAAACAAGTTATCGGGCTTGTTGAAAGAATTAATTTAAAGAGTCTTATTAAAAAGCATAATGCCGACCATTATTATAAGGCTTTCAAGGCCAAAACTCAGTTAATAACCATGCTTTTCGCTATTATTAGCAGGGGTAACTCAATGACCGAGATTTGTGAAGGAATGAGGGCAATGAGCGGAAAACTAAATCAACTACGTTTAGAAAAAGCACCAGCCAAAAGCACTGCTTGTGACGGATTACGATCTCGCAGCAGCAAGTTCTTTGAAGAAGTATACTTTAAACTGGTAGATAATTATAAGAGCTTTTTGTCGGACAGCCGAACTTTTGGGCTCACTTTTAAGAAAGTTCTTTTGATAGATTCTACGACCATACGCTTATTCAGTGATGTTCTTAAAGGAGTTGGAAGAGACCCTAAGAACGATGGAAAAAAGAAAGGTGGATTAAAGGTGCATATGCTTATTGATGCGGCTCAGTCTGTAGGAAGATTTATTAAAATCACCGAAGCTAAGGTACATGATAAAAATTTTCTAAAGGAATTGTATCTTATCTCGCACAGTATGGTGGTATTTGATAAGGCGTATAATTATTATCATCAGTTTGCAATGTGGACAAGTCGATCCGTATTCTTTGTCACACGTTTAAAACGAAATGCCGTTTATAATGTTCTTGAAGTCCTCAGCGAACATACCATAGAAAAGAATAAGGCTATGGTACTAAAGAAGGAATTAATTGAACTGGAATATTGCCCAGAAGATGAAAAAGGTAAAAAGCAATTTAAAAAGCGAACCACCTTAAGATTAAAAAAAGTGTGTTATCAAGATGAAAGTAACAGGTACTTTGAATTCTTAACAAACAGTATGGATAGCACAGCTGAAGAAATAGCATTCCTGTATAAGAAACGATGGGGTATTGAGATCTTGTTCAAAAAAATGAAGCAGAACTTTCAACTCCATTATTTTTATGGAGAGAATGAAAATGCAATCCGAACACAGGTTTGGTGTACTTTAATTGCTCAATTATTGATGACAGTTATCCAGAAAATAGCCAACACAAAAAAGGCATTCTCCGTGGTTGCTTCATTAATAAGAATACACTTAATTAGTATGCTTAATGTCTATGAATTATTACGAAGTACTCAACGGGAATATATGAAGAAAACAGCATCTCCCCCAGGCTGGGTCCAGTTAAAACTGGAATTTAAATGATGGGGTAACTTTTAGAATATAAAAAATGAGTGCTGACTATTAGTTATTTATAAGTCAAAAGACTTCGAAATGAATTTTAGTCGGATAATAGT
>CAWJWO010000003.1:0-366358 GCA_963846585.1 uncultured Bacteroidota bacterium | reverse complement strand
AATATCAATTGTATCAAGCGAAGCTTGATTAAATGGGAAATTCCATTTTCTGCAATACCCAAACCAATAAAAAATATGTCTGAGCATTAAAAGTTTTTCATTTCTATTCGGACTATCTAAATGTTGCCGAAAAACTTTAGGGTAAATTTCAATTAATTCGTTACCATTCTGTATAAAACCAATATAATTATTAGCACGAATTTGTTCATTATCAAATTGCACAAATGGCTGGTAGCGGTTATCACAATGTTCTTCACTAATTTCTTCCTCAATTACATTGCTAATTCGCTTACTCCAAATGTCTTTCAACATAAGTTTTAAAGCATCTTTATTATTAATGCTAACCCATTTGCCATATTCAAAAACTAATGCCATTTTATTTTTGTGTAATATTCCAGCAATAATTCGAAGTGTCATAATTTACATCAAACACAGTATCAGAAAAAATGCGGGATACAATTTCTGTTTTACCTGAGAAATACTCCATTAGTAATGGAACAACTTTATTCAACAATATAGACTGAATAGGCTGAACTTTCATAAAATAGGCATGACCAATTAAATAATCAGCAGATTTTTTTTCTTTAAAAATAGCATCATTTATCTGCTTTAAGAGATTAATTGCATCTTCGTCATAGCCTTCATACAATGGATAATATCCAATGAACTCAAACCTTCTTCTTAAAGCAATATCAATCAGAGCAATTGATTTGTCGGCGGTATTCATAGTACCAATAAGATAAAGATTTGGCGGTACGCCAAACTCTTTTTCTCCATTAGGTAATGTTATTTTTAGCTCATTGTCTTCACCAAGTCTCTTATCGTCTTCAAGTAAGGTAATAAGTTCACCGAAAACTTTTGAAATGTTTGCTCTATTTATCTCATCAATAACTAAAACAAAATTTTTAAGAGGTTCTTTTTTAACAATTGAACTTTGAAATTTATAATTATTGCTATTTAGGAAATCTTTAAACTTTTGAATTAGTTCAAAGCTGTATGTAGCATGTTGTTTTTCTAAACTTGGTACATTTTCTAAAATTTTAATATCCTTTCTACTTTTTGCATCAGATAGATAAATATTTATTAAAGCATCATAGTGCATTCCTATTCGTTGATTTTTCCACAACTCACCGTTTTCCTTTTCTCCTGTATATATGAAAACTTCATCTTCTACTGAATAAATTGAAACTTTATTTTTTATTTCAAATTTCCCATTCTCCTCAATTTCTGTCTGAACATATTCTTTGAATTCTTCAAATTTTTCTTTAACCCAATTCTTTTCGAAATAGTTTGTTCGTCTTTTAAAGAATTCTCATAATTTTCTTTGGCTCTTTTTACAAGTTCATAAAAAATACCATTGTGTTTTTTAAAACTCAATGAATCTGAAGTTTCGTTTACATTTGGTCTAATACCAATCATAAAATCTTCATAAGTGTAATTTTGATGAAAAGTTACAAACTCTATTTGACCTAATTTTCTCAATTCGTCAAATTGAATTTTATTGAACTTATGGTTATCAATTGCATAGGTTTCTGTAGATGCTATTTCAACAGCTTTATCTATACTGTTATATGTCTTGCCTGTACCTGGAGGGCCGTATAGAATTATATTTTTTGCGTGCATTTTTGTTTCTCTGTTTTTGGGGGCAATGTTAGACTTAATTAAATTCTCAATTATACGGTATTCCTGTTTTGTAGCTGAAAAATTTGTTCCTTGATTTCCAACTTTTAAATTTTCTAATCCCTCAATTTCTTTGATATTATTCCAAAGTAATGGCTTATCAATTAAGCTATATGTTATTTTTATTCCTGCTTTTAACGTCCCTTTATCTTCTGATTTCCAAAGATGAGCATCTTTAGAATTATTTATCGTTTGTGGCTCTTTCGTAACCTCTGCAAGTGCGTAACATCCAGCATTTTTGCCCGTTATCCATAAAACTATCTTATCTCCAACTTTTATTTTATCCTTATGTGCTGTAACTGTCCAATCTTCTAAAATATTGTTCTTTATTGCAGTTTCAAAATCAAAGACATTGGGATTACATTGGAAAATCCAATAGTTTGCATTTCGACTGTTCCATAAATCAGTTACCTTTTTTCGTATCTCGCCATTCTGAACTTTACAAATCCCTTGTTGTAATTGATAACTAAAAGCATCTTCCTTTTCAAGTTCATACCATTCCGAATCAGAATAATTAACCCAAGATTTATATTCAATCTCGTATTTTTCAAAAGTTTCATCTAAATCACCATTATCTACAACCGATATAGGGTCATTTTTAATTAGTGCTATTGCTTTAACTTGATGTCCTTCTGTAATAACAATTAAATCACCAACATTATATTTTTTATCTTGAACTCCAATTACAATATTCATTTCTTTTATTGGCTTGTAGAAGCTTGGTTTACCACTACCCCAATTACACCCCAACTTCCAAATTGTACCAGTTAATTTTAACCTTTTACCAAATGCTTTTTCAAATAATTTTTCTCTGAAACTTAAATCATAGGCTGCTTTCTCAAATATTTGATTGTTGAATTTTCTGTAACCAGACAATTGAGTTCTATTGAGTTCTGTTTGTGAAGCTTTAAGTATTTCATTTATATTCTCTTGATACGAGCTTATATTATTACTTCTACAATAAAAGGCTGTTGGTTTTCCATCAAAAGATGAAACCTGCATTGATTCATTGTTTTGTAATTTATTTTCTGTAATAAATTGATATGAAAATTCCTCCGATGGTCTTAATATCAAACAATATCTCTGTCCTATTGTAATTGTAAGTTGTTTGTTTCCTGATGTTCCGAAAGTTAACCTTAAATCATTTTCTTGAAGCGAAAGCTGATTTAACAGGTCTTGTACATTATTAAAATATACAGTAACAACTTCTTCGCCGATACTTTTAAATAAAGAAATGAAATCATCTTGTGTAGAAGTAGCTTCTTCTTCATCTGGTTTGCTAATAATTTCAAATCCGAAAGATGTGAGATATTTATTTGTTGGTTCACCACCAGACCGTTCCCAAATATGCTCACCGTTCATCATTTCGTGAGCAAATCGCATAACTTCTTTTGGGGGATATGATTTGTTATTTATAATTACATCATACTTAGTTGAAGGCTCTAATTCTATATTGTCCCTTTCAATTTTTTCTATTCCATCTAAGATGTGCTGTTTTGTAATTTTATCAGGGTTAAATGCCATATTAATATTTTTTTAGTGCGTTGGTAAAATTGCAGCTCTTTTGTAAGCCTTTGGTCTGAGCGTTGTCTCGTGTGGGCTTGCAAATGTGCTGCAATGTGGGTTGGGTTTCCCTTTTTCTTTTTTGAGCGTGGGGAAAAACAAAATAAATTCATCCAATTTGCACCAACCTATCAAAGAGCTAAATTCCACTTATAATTATTTGTCAATCTATCAATTTCGCACGTAGCTATTGAGCTGCACGATTTTTTTTACACTTGTTGCCAACGTTGGGCATATGAGTAGTGGCGGTTTTCGGAGCAAGTCTTTATCAACCGAGGCAGAAACATAAATAGAAGTACTGCGCTTGGCAACCCACAAACACCGCCATTACTTATATGCCGTGTTATGGCCAGTGTATTTTATTTCGATAAATCTCTTGCTTTTACCTTAACAATTTCACCATTTCGAGAAATAACTAGATCGCCATTTTCCTTTTGTTTCGCAATCAATAGTCTAGTGTAAGCTAAATCAATACCCCGTATAATTTTTGAACGCAAATCCTTTACATTTTCTTTTGTCATTGTTTTACGATTTGATTGTATGTGATTTGATTATTTATTTCAATATTTTCAGTTTTAAATCCTTCAGCAACAATTTGAAATGGTGGCTCTGAATTATCAATAATCATCCAATAATCACAAATTGGCATATACAATTTCGATAAATTTTGAATTCCAGCTTTATATCTGCGACGAATTGTGTCAATCGGTATATCATGGCCGCCAGAAATCACCCGAGTTTTAACACGTTCAATGGCAAGTTCAGGCGAACTTAACCAGAAATAAACTAAAGTCACAAAATATCCTTTAGCTTGCGCTTCAAGAATGAATTGCACGTATGCCTTTGTTGCTAATGTGGTCTCAAATGCAAAATCCACATTATGATTCAGCAAATCTTTAATCCTGCTTAACATTATTCTGCCTGATTCAATAGCAACTTTATCCGGTTGAAATGGAGAAAGTCCTTTAGCAATCTCATCTGCATTAACAAATTCCTTACAATTAAGCATATCAGGTAAAACTGAATATGAGGCAGTTGTTTTTCCCGCTCCATTACAACCTGATATTACATAAAGATTCGCCATCAATCATTTTTTTTACAAAGATAATCATATTTAAGTATCCCCCCAGATCCATTGTGAAGCGCACTTTATACATTGGACATAACGTTTCCCGGCTACACCGCAGTGCGGGATTTACTTGCAATATTTGTCAAGTTGCACAAATGTAACAAAAACTTACTGAACTTTGAAAACCGCTATAACCCGCATTGGGTGTAACCGGTGTTGTGTGCTGGGCTTTATTTATTTGTCTTTATTGTTACCCAATTTTTATCAATCATAAAGTTTAAAAATCCAGCCGTTCCTTTTTCCTTTATCATCTCAATCCCTTGTCTCCGATTTGTCCGAGTTATAAATTGTCCAAATCGAATCATTAATGGATTATAATCCTTGCAATCTCTAACGGAATCATGCTTTTTACAATCTGCGCAACTTGAATATCCATTATCAAGACAGCATGGCCTTACTTTACAAGCATTATATCCTGCGGCACAATCTGGAGTATTTCCTTTACAACCTTTGCATTGTCCTTTTAGAAATTTTGGACAAGCACCACAATAAAATCCACAATACGAAATCAAGTTTTCGTCTGCTTTTATTTGTTTCGTTGTTTCCATTTTTAATTAGCCAGTTTGATGTCTATTAATTCTTGTATATCGTTAATAATCACATTGTTTTTAATATCAATCCTAATCCCACGACCTTCGGCATAAACTTTCGCAGAATCAAGCTCTGTTTTAATCGAATTTGCAATCTGACTTTTCATTATAATATCGGTTGCTTTTTGTCCAAAGACTAATGCTACTTTAAAGAATCTGTCTCTTGGTAAAAGATAGATTATGGCTCGCTTTTTATCTTTAATCCTGCAACTCCAACCGTATTTTGAACAACTCCACTCTTCAAATCCTTTTGGATATTTAGAAATTACATAATCCTCAATCAATTGCCATAATTGATAAGTATCGCCCAATGACTCTTTCAAATCATTTTTATTAGGTTGCTTATTCTTATCTTTAAATATGCTCTCCATAAGTAGTATGTTTTTTTAGCCTTGCACACAACGTTGGCGGTATGGTTTGTTGCCGATTTCGAAGCACTTTCCTATCAAGATACAACAAAGTTTGATAAGAGCTAAAACCTTAAAACCGGCACTGTACCGGCAATAAACTATACCGTGTGTTATGTGGCGTTATTATTCTTTATCTTCCTTTTTCATTAAAACTTGATTAATTAAAAACCTAAAAGTTTCATTTGCTAGAGTTGTACTTAATAATTCTGATATCTTTTGATGCACTAAATCCCACCCGCCTTTAATACTTATTTTATTTTCTTCAATTTGACTTGTTTTTAAAGTATAATACCTAACAATAACATTTTCAATATCGAAATAATCTATAGATAGTATTTTATAATCATACCCTATTTCCGGAACAATAATATATAATGAAGCTTCCTTAATTTCATCATAAACTGATGTAGTTGTAACTATATAGTAGAAATATCCTTTAGCGTATTCACAAATTTCATGACCATATTCATGCAGAACGGTTTCAATTGGTTTTAATGAACCAAATCTACTCGATTGCCCTAAAAAAGTTAATTTTAATTTACTCATAATTAAAGTATTTGTAATGAAATTGGCAAATGGTCAAATCCGTCTGGTAATAAATGTTTTCCGTTTTTTTCAATTATTAATGTTTCTCCATCAATCTCACTTAAAATATCCATTTTGTAATTATCAAAATTTTTTGATAATAGTGGAAAATCTAAAATACTAATGTAATTTTCGTTATAAAATGTTCCTATAAGGCATTCATTAGGATGATTTTGGATATAATCAAAAATAGGACTGATATATATTCTTTGTATTGGTTTGTCAAAAAAATATTTAAATGATTTATTGTAAAACAAGCTATAGATATATTTTTTCTTTTTTAATAATTCTTCCCAAGGTTCAATATTAAAATCACCCAGTAACACTATTTTATCTTGCTCCTTGCCAATGGTCTTTGCCATTATAAATTTTGACAATTCAGAAATAAAATCATTCTGGTCAATATCATCTCCAGATTTTGACATTCCATGTAATAGAAATGTAGAATAATTGATACTATTCATTTCAAATCTTAAATAAATAATTCGTCCCTCTAGTTTTTGATTTCCGAAAACGAATCTTGACTTTATTGGAATATCATTTTTTACTAAAACTTTTAGCCCAAATTTATTCCATCCATATTGACTTGAGATAACAGGAGTATTATAAAATGTAGGACTATAATATATCCTGTAGCCTTTTTTTTCAATAATACTTAAAAGACTATTACAATCATGAATGCTTTCAGGACCCTCAGCTAAGCACAATACATTTGGATTTATTTTATCAATAGTTTTTTCAAGCCATTCAATCTTTTTATGACTTATTGAAGAATTAATATTCCAAAAAAGAAATCTCATTGTAAAGTTTGTTTCAAATATCCTTTATTCATACAAATCTAGCTATGAGCCATTTTTTAAAATGCCACATAACTCCTATATATGTACGGAAAAACTGTACAATACATGTCAATGTTGGTGGCTTTATACGGTTTTTTTGTTTTTATTTTTTTCAAGATAAGAGTTTATTTTTTACAAAGTATCAAAGGGACTTGATATTTTCTGCAAACTTTTTTCACTCACATGAGTATAGATTTCAGTTGTTTTACTGCTTTTATGTCCCAATAACTCCTGAATATAACGCAAATCTGTTCCGGTTTCTAATAAATGGGTCGCATACGAATGCCTCAGCCAATGAAGAGTGACTGGCTTTTTAATTCCTGCCTTTTTTAAAACATTTTTCAATACTTCCTGAAGACTGGTTGCTGAATATTGTTCTCCTGACTTTTGACCATTAAACAACCAGGTTTTGGGTTTATAGGTTTTGTAATATTCCCTGAGCATCGTTAATACTTTATCTGATATAGGTACAACCCGGTCCTTTTTACCTTTGGCATTGATGATCATGAGTAAATGTCGTTTTGAATCAACATTTTCAGGTTTCAGGTTTAGTAACTCACTTCTCCGAAGCCCACAAGCATAAATCAGGCTTAGCATTGTACGGTGCTTTTGATTATGCGAACCTTGCAATAGGGCAGCCACTTCTTCCTTACAAAGCACGTTGGGGAGTTTATATTCACGGCGTGGGCGTTCCAACTGTTCAGTTATCAATACCGAACCATGGATGGTTTTGAAAAAAAGCTTTGCGGCATTTACTGCCTGATTCTGGTACGAAAAACTCAATTTCCGTGGCATCATATATTGATACACAAAACGCTGCATATCTTCATTGGTAACTTCGGCGCTTGTTTTGGGTTTAATAAACCGAAGAAAAACGGTGATCGCCTGCACATAAGTTTTTACAGTCGAAAGGCTGTATCTCTTATGTTCCATCCATTGTTTAAACTTTTCTATTTCTTGCAAACTTTTCTGGTCTATTTTTGACAAAGTACCAACACTCTGACCGTATTCAATATTTGGTACTACCTTGGACCTTTCTGAAATTTTGCCTTCTAGCCTTGTAATCCTTGTGTTGAAAAAATTTTTAATTAACTCCAGATTTTGTCCATAGTTGGGTATTATCCATAGGAATTGCCTGTTGTCCCATCTCACAAATTTAAATGTTCTTACAAATTGTATATCTGTTTCATTCTTAGGCATTTTAAGAGCAATAAATCTGTCTGAAACCTCAATTGTAATTTCATCCACAGAAGAATTATTTTTTAATGTAACGCCATGCACATGAGCATGATTGTATTTATCCTCATTCGAGTTTGTAACATTCGGAATGATAGGTTCTATATCTTTAATAGGTACTGTTTGCTTCTTTAATATCGGTTTGGGCAATTCAATTTTCGGAAATAACCTTTTAAGCTGATTGTACGAAGATTCGTTGAAAGGAACATGCCATGCATTCATGGTGCTGCTCCATCGTCTATCAGGTATCGTTTTCACCAGATCAATAATTTGCAAGTTGTAATCAAATACAAGTTTAATTCGCTTTTCGCCATGATGAGTAAACTCTTCTGCAGTAACAATTGTGTTGGTGGTCGAACGTCTTTCCATAAACAAGCGAATATCAACAAACATATAAAATTAAATTGTAATTATCAAAATACCAATGATGAAAATTCTTACTATCGGGTATTTAATTTTAATGTTTTAAAGATGTAAAGGAAAGTTAAATTTATTTTTCGAATTGTCTACCTACTTTGATTCCACCTATCTGTAATTTAATCAGTCATAGGCATTTCAGTCATTTCGATAAATTTTAGAATTGGAGCATGATTGTATATCTTCAGTTCACCGGACGGTTACGGTTGTACAGGAAGTTTTGTTTTACATATTTGACTCCACTTTCAATCTTACCTTTACTTTCCGGATCTGCCTTTCGACAAAAATGCAAACCGAAGGATCTTTCTTTAGTATAAGCCCTGAATGCATCAGTAAGGATCAGATCACCGGTATTCTCATTCACTAAAAAGACTTTATCCTGATCGTACACAATCTCATCAGGTATGCCACCAATATAACCGAAGGCTTTTTCATGTGCCTCAATGGCCAAATCACTTGTAAATGGATGTTCCGAGAACCATAAATATTTGAACCTTGAACGGGAAAGCACCATTAAAAAGAACCATACTTTGACACGTTTATGATTTCCATCACGCATGTTATATTCTCCAAAATCAACTTGTGCCTGTTTACCGTATGGGAGATCTTCAACAATCATGTATTCTCTAATAGGGCTTATCTTAGGCAGGTTATACTTTTGACGCACCCACATTACAAAATTGTAAACTGTTTTTGAAGACACTTTAGGAAAATTCTCATGCTTTTCCTTCATCCAATCATGCATTTGAGAGGCAGATGTTTCTTGATATAAACCTAATTTAGCTTTTACAAAATATTCAAAAGGAAGTAAATCTTTCTTTCTATCAACTTGATTAGCAATAAATTTTTCGTATTGAATTTCACTCATAGATAGATAGTTCTTAACCGTTCTTCGATTAATAGCTAATTTCCTACTTATTTGACTAATTGAATAATCCTCTCTAAATAATCTGTGGATCTCGTAATATGTCATCAACTTATTATAAAATGCGTTCATAATGGCCAGAATTAGTTTTCCGGCTAAAGATCAGTTTTTCATTCCTAGTCTTGTTATATTTGGAAAGAAAAACTGTGCATTATGGTTGCCATTTTTTGTGCATTCTTATTTGCCAATAACTGTGCAGTGTTATTTACCGATTACAGTAGTATATTAAAATAACTACAGTCAAAAAGGACTAAGTTTTAAAAACTCGAAAAAAGTTCACTAATACAAGGTTAACTGGCTGAACATAATTGATTGAAAACATGTGTTGTTATTTTAGCACCCTTATATTTTATGAAAATTGTTTACGTTCTGCAATTTGCAATTTGGATATTTGCCACTAACCACTAACAACCAACAACCACGAACTAATATCTTGGTTCCTGGCTCCTGGCTCTTTGATCTTTTAAAAGGTGTGGTACCACCAGGAATCGAACCGGGGACACACGGATTTTCAGTCCGTTGCTCTACCAACTGAGCTATGGTACCTTTGGGAATTGAGGTGCAAAACTAAATAAAAAAATTATATAATAAAATGTTATAATTAGTTTATTGAATTATTTTACAATTAGTGTGATAATCATTCGTAACAATTCTTTCTTACTTTTGCTGTTCAAATTGTTATACATGAATTATCAGCAACATGTTTTGCCTAATGGGATAAAACTAATTCATATTCAGGCAGTTTCACCAGTGGCTCATTGCGGGTTTTTTATTAACGCCGGGTCACGCGATGAAACTGAAATTGAGCACGGAGTGGCTCATTTTATTGAGCATCTTTTTTTTAAAGGTACCCATAAAAGAAAGTCCTTTCACATAATCTCAAGGCTTGAAGATGTGGGAGGTGAATTAAATGCCTACACAACCAAAGAGGATACCTGTATACATGCTTCTTTTCTTAAGGATTATTATCCAAGGACAATAGAACTTTTCAGTGATATTATTTTTCATTCCACTTTTCCTGAAAAAGCCCTCGTTAGCGAGAGAGACGTCATAATTGATGAAATAAACTCGTACAGGGACAATCCATCTGAATTTATTTTTGACGAATGGGACGAACATTTTTTTCGGAAACACCCACTTGGATTAAATATTCTGGGAAATATCCGTCAACTGAAAAAAATCAGGCGCGAGAACCTTGTTAATTTCATGAGCCGCACATATAATACTAATGAAATGGTACTTGCTTCAGTTGGGGATATCTCATTTTCGAAGCTGGTTTTATTATTTGAAAGAAATTTTAAGGATATTCCTCAAAATACAAGAAATACAGTTCGTTTACCTTTCAACAATTACAATCCGTTTGCCCTGTCCAAACGTAAAAGTACCTTTCAGGTCCATTCAATGATCGGCAGTATGGGATTTGATATGAAGGATCCACGCAGGATGGGACTTCATCTGTTATCAAATATCATTGGCGGAAATGGCATGAGTTCCCGTTTAAACCTTGCACTCCGTGAACGTAATGGTTATTGCTATAATATCGAATCGTCATTTACCTCATATACCGATACCGGACTTTTTACCATATATTTCAGTACCGAAAAAGAATATTACAAAAAGTGTCTGGATGTTATTGATAAAGAACTTAATATTATTCGGAATAAGCCATTTGGTTCATATCAGCTTAAAAAAGCAAAACAACAAATGATCGGTCAGCTTGCTATTTCTTACGAAAGTAATGA
This sequence comes from uncultured Bacteroidota bacterium, assembly GCA_963846585.1. Lineage (GTDB taxonomy): Bacteria > Bacteroidota > Bacteroidia > Bacteroidales > JAAUTT01 > JAAUTT01. The sequence continues at coordinate 355,242 of CAWJWO010000003.1, read as the reverse complement.
AAATAAGATGCTTTCGATAGGCAAGAGTCTTTTGGTGTACGACAGGGTAGATTCTCTCCCTGAAATTTATGAAAAAATTGAAGCAATTACGGCTACAGAGCTGATGGATATTGCTAATGAAGTCCTGGATAAAGACAAATTGTCGTTATTAACTTATATGTAAAAAGGGAACCAGGAGCCAAGAACCAGGAACCAAGAAGGGGTCAGGGATTAGTGGCCAGGGGTTAGTGCTGATGATTTCAGATATCAATATCTCAATAATAGTTGTAATTCCTAAATCATAATTAAGAATCTCAAGTTATTTTCAAATTTTTTTTGTCTTGGCTCTTGGTTCCTGGCTCTACTTAAAAATAATATTATGGAATTAGATAAAAACCTTGAAGAATACATTTTACAACATATAGATAAGGAACATGAAGTCTTATATGAATTAACCAGATTAACAAACCTCAGGGCAGTTCATCCGAGGATGCTCTCCGGTCATTTGCTGGGTAGTATATTAAGAATGCTTAGTACCATGATACAACCGGAACTTATTCTTGAAATTGGTACATTTACAGGGTATTCGGCAATCTGTCTTGCACAGGGGCTTATTGAAGGCGGGCATTTGCATACGATTGAAAATAATGACGAAATTGTTGATATAGCAGAAACATTTATCGGACGGATGAACCTTAGCTCTAAAATTACCATTCATACAGGCAATGCTATAGATATTATTCCATCTTTTTCACAGTTATTTGATTTGGTTTACATTGATGGTGAAAAAAGTGAATATATCAGGTATTATAATTTGGTAATTCCAAAAGTAAGAAAGGGAGGGTATATAATAGCAGATAATATCCTTTGGAATGGCAAGGTTTTGGAAGAAGAAGAATCAAATGACTATTTTACAAAAGGAATTAAACAGTTCAATAGTTATCTAAAAAAGGATAATAGTGTTGAAAAGGTTATTTTACCCATTAGGGATGGTTTAATGATTCTCCGGAAAAAATAAACGTATTTGAGGTTTTTAAGTATGTCCAAATAAACTTTTAATCTGTTTAGTTGTTTATTTTTCTAACGAACTTTAAACAAAACTCCATGGCAAAGTATTCAATTAAAGATTTGGAGAAATTATCAGGTATTCACGCACATACTATACGTATTTGGGAAAAAAGATATCATTTGATTATCCCAAAGAGGACTGATACTAATATACGTGTCTATTCAGACAAGGATTTAAAAAGGCTTTTAAATGTAGCTATGTTAAATCACAATGGATTAAAAATTTCCAAAATAGCTCGTTTAAATGAAAAGAACATTAATGACGAAATCATTAATTTGACAAGCGATACATTAAATCATGGAAGTCAGATAGATAGTCTGGTGGTTTATATGGTTGAATTAAACGAAACCAAATTTGAATCGACTGTCCAACATCTCATTGATAAGGATGGATTTGAACATACCTTCATAAATGTTGTTTATCCGTTTTTGAATAAAATAGGTGTATTATGGCAAACCGGCAACATTAATCCTGCTCAGGAACATTTTGCTTCAAATATTATAAAACAGAAATTATATGCAGCAATTGATTCAATTCCGGTAAATAAATCCTCTGATCATAAATTTATTATCTTTTTGCCGGAAGGAGAATATCATGAAATAGGCCTTCTTTTTTACAATTTTATATTAAAAAAATCAGGATTTTATACTGTATATCTTGGGCAATCTGTTCCTCTTGAAGATATTATAGCCGTTCAGCAATCATACGATGCCGGATTCATGTTAACATCTTTAACAACTTCATTGCAGGAGCTTAAAGTTTCGGCTTATTTGGAACGACTGTCAAAAGCTTTTAAAAAACAACGGATATTATTTACAGGGGAACAATCCGGTAAAGCCGAGATAAAGCGAAGTTCAAATATTACAATTATTAAGTCACCCGAACAGTTTAAGGAAATCCTCTCCCGCCTGAAATAGTGGTTAGGGGCCAGGGACTAGGGGTTAGTGATTGTGCCTGGTTTAAGTTTACCAACTTTATACTTTAATTAACATCAGTTCGATGTAAGGAATTAACTTTTTTTATATTTTAATTGAGAATTTTTTATGAATTGCAACATACATAAAGAGATTCCTCCCTTCGGTCGGAATGACAGGCGGTTTCAGTAACAGAGGGGGCTGGGAAGAGAGGGTGGCTATATATTTTTGTGAAAAATGACATTATCTTTGCCGCCCTCTCTTCTCAGCCCCCAACTTCTCAATACTGCTGGTCGTCATTCCGAGCGGAGCGAGGAATCTATGATAACTGGTCAATTATCTGACTTAAGCTGCTCTGCGTAAAGCTTTATTATCAATAATTTCAATATTCAATGAAGGTTTTTTGGAAAGAAAGAGCATGCAATTAAGCCAGAAAGAAGGTTTGTAATAGAATTTTTAAATCCACGATGTCTGGTGTGTTCAACCTGGCATGTATCCTTTAATTCATCATTGCTGTCTCTCAAGTCCTTTTTTCTATGGATTATTTCATCTTTTAACAGCATTAGGCTGTTTTTCATGTTCTTGCGTATTTTAAATGATTCCCTGCCAAATAAAATAAGTTTAAACCTATCTTTTTGTCATGAGGTTATGGTACAGATATGATAGAATAATCCCACTGATTACATTTATATCGTTTACCATTTATAAAAATAATAATACCTTCGGCTATTATGGTAATTCCTCCTATTTCAATACATTTCCCCAATATTTCAATAATAAACACGAGGCTTATTTCTATTAATTCTCCAACAAATGCGTTTGACTTTGACATAACACCAATTCCTGAGTTAATCCCTGAATTTCCAAAACTTGCTATATTATTACCTCCGATTACACATAATACTCCAACTCCGGTTGCTATAACTCCAAGAAAGTTTTTTTCAGGAAAGATTTTTTTAATTTAGTTATTTCATTAATATTCAATTTAATATCATTCAATTCCATTTCATTGTATGATAAGATATTTGCAGTATCAATTAATTTAAGACGACCTCTTTTAACTGAACCATCAGAACAAACACTCTTTATTCTTTGACCTTCTTGAAATTCAATTTCTTTACCATTCTTTTTGTTCTTTAACAGAAGTATTTTCTTTTTACCAAATAATGTTTGTTTGGCCAGGGAATTGTATTTATTGTTGAAAGATAAAAATTCATTTCGTTGCTTAATTTCAGTTATACCATTAATAATCATTCTTATACTGTCGATTTTTATTTCATCTTCACCTAATTGGTTTATTGTATCTGTCAGAAATAATCGGCCCCTATATATCCGGCCATTTTGATAAACAATCTTCAGATTATCCCCATCATGATATACAACAGTTTCCTTACCTGAGATTTTGTTTGTAAGAACCAGTACTTTTCGGTGGCCAAAAATTATACATGTTTCGGATAACAAAAAGAAAACTAATACAAGAAAAAAAGCATGTCGCATTGTGCCCGGATTAATTTTTATGTTGGATTTATATAATTTAAGGTGTAAAAATATTGGGAAAAGGCTTGAAATATGTCACCTGCTTTTTTTCCTGATCCACCGGTAACGTTTAGGGAAGAAGTGAATGTGTGTATTTTTAAGTTTTTTACGGATCCAGAATACAGGGTCAAAAGTAATTATATGCCTTTCAACCTTTTCCTGGTAAATATCATTAATAGTAAGAAGGATAGCAGTTTCCTCAACACCTCCAAAATGAGGATTGTTGGCTGTTCCGAATACTTTCATGGTTGGTGAAAGGTTCATATAGGAATTAATCAATGGTGGTATAATTTCTCCAAGTTTACGTACTGATTTCGAGAGTATCTTGTAATCATCAGTATATTCCTGATGTGTAAAAACATTTTTTAGTTCTGCATGATCTATATCTGTTGACATAGGTTCTATCGGAGTGACCAGGCTCTTGTTGTCAGAAAAATGTTTATTAAGAAAATAAAGAAGGTGGTTACGTGCATTGACATTATATGACTTGTACATAGTCACCTTCCCGAAAAAATATTTTTTTTCGGGATTTTGTACAATTATTGCTCCTAGTCCATCCCAAAGGTTGTCAAGTACATAAAGGCTTTTTCTAAAGCGGTTTGTCGACTGGTAAGAAGTTTGTACGAACGAACGGCCTAACTCAATCATATATGGGAGGTATTCTTTTCGAAAAATATCAGAAAAGTTAAATAACTCAGATGTCGATAATAATACCTTACCGTTTTGAGTAATAGTATTTGCATCACAAACCTTAAAACGATATCCCCCTAAAATTTGTCTGCTATCAGGATCCCATACTATTAATTGCTTGTAAGGGTTTTCGCATGTATCAAAATCATCAATATCCAATTCCTCACCTGTACCGCCTCCTGCGTGCCGGAATGCTTCCTCTCTCAGCCTTCCGATCTCTTTCATGAGGTAAGAAGATTCCCTGCCTGAAAAGATATACAGAACATTACCACCTTTGTTAGTGTACCTGACAAACTTATCTTCTGTCAGTTCACTTTCTAAAAGTTTTCTGTCAACCGGAGGAATAATGTTAACCATATTTTAAATTTTATTTACTCTTGGATAACGTGTATTATTATTAGAGCCATAAACCAGGAACCAGGAGCCAAGACTTTATACATTATTCTTAAGTAAATTTTCTTATTGAATTTTGATCTATCAAAAGAATTGAATTTAGACCTTTAAATATATTATAATTTAGCAAATTAGTAATAAATTACCATATGACGCAAAGATAAATTAAAAAATTTATGTTACAGACAAATCTCTTAAGGAATAAACTTTTTCACGTACATAACCTGCCCAAAATGAAGGCAATTTTGATGAATTAAACTCTGTAAATGGAACTGGATCGCCAAAGATTACCGATATTGTTTTATCTTTTTGATTAAACATTTCATCAACAAGAAATAACATTTCAATATTGGCTTTTATTCCAAGGAATTTTCTGAAATTTGAAAGATTATAGAAGAAATTACTGTTTTTCCCTTCAATAAAAACCGGAATAATATCCCGTTCATATTTAACTGCTTTTAAAATAAAGCTTTTCTGCCAGGTTAGATCCGTAATTTTACCTTTTATCTTTCGGGAACATAACCCTGCCGGAAAATATAAAACCTGTTCATTGGATTTATATGTTGAATCAATAATTTTTGCATAATTAACATTTTGACGTCCGAGCTTGTTTACCGGGACAAAAATATCCTCAAAATTTTTTACGTTAAGAAGCAAGTCGTTAACTATAAACTTAAGATCCGGAAAAATTTTGCCAACTTCGTTTACCAAAATCATGCCATCCAATCCCCCAAGTGGATGATTGCTGGCAAAAATAAACCTTCCGGTTTTAGGTATACGTTCAGTACCATAAACTTTTGCCTTAGCACCCAGAGTAATAAGGGCATTATTAATAAAGGTAAGCCCATTTTCATTTTTGTTATTTTCAATTATATCATTTAATTCATCCACGTGGACAATTCTTTTAATATAATTAATCAGAAATTTAGGCAGTAACTTACCCAGTTTAGGGTTTTTATTATGAATTATTTTTTCCAGATTAATAAAACCGTGAACTTTAGTTTCTGAATCCATTTTCTATGATTTCAGGCTAAATTATAATAAAAAAGTATATAATTTGTTAGTTAAAGAACTACTTGTTCAAGTTAACGGCATTATTTGAAATTTTTTGAAATATTAAATCTAAAATATCTTCCTTGAATTTAGCACCTATCAATAATTCAGAGGCTTTTGGCAATAAAATTCCTTTTTCATATATACCTATGCCTGAAATTAACCCATTCTTCACCTCTAATCTTAACTCAAAATCACTTCCGCTTATATTTTCCGATTTGGTTACTTTAAATCCGGGGGAATAACCATAATTCCAGTCCCAGTTTTGATATTTTTCTTTAACAAGTTTATTGATTTGAATATTATCCTTTTCTGACAATAAATAATCTTTAATCATAGGATATACTTCATGTATATAATTCACAATATTATCCCTGAATTTTTCTATGGAGAACGTTCCAGGCAGATATTCAGAGATGTTGGTAACATGGCTGCTTATTGATTTAACTGCCTTGTCTTCATATTTAATATAATTTCCTTTAAGTGCTTTGCGCAAATTATTTAAATCTGATGAAAATAATAATGTCCCGTGGTGTAAAGTACGGTTTTTGTAAATATGTTCGGCATTGCCGGAACATTTCAGGCCATTTATGAGAATATCGTTTCGTTCATTGCAAACAGCAGGGACACCGGAATGTTGAAGTACCTCAAGTATTAAATTCGTGAATCGCTTGAAATTTATTTGTTTACCCTCAATACTGTTTACAATAAATGTAAAATTCAGGTTACCAGTATCGTGATATACCGATCCGCCACCTGAAAGTCGCCGGATTACAGGTATATGGTTTTCTTTTATGAACGGGTAATTTATTTCTGAAAAGGCGTTTTGATGTTTACCAACAATAATAGAAGGCCTATTAATGTAAAGCATAAAAACATCCTCACTAAAATTTTTAAGAAGAAATTCTTCAGAAGCAATATTAAAATATGGGTCGTGTTGGTCGTTGCTAATACTAAGCATAGTTTTTATAAGTAAGTATATTAAAGTGTCTTAGAGGCACTACATAGCAGGTTGAAGTATACTAACACGGTTACCCTCAGTATCAATAAATGATACATAATGCCCTATACCGGGAATTTGAACCGGTTCTCCAAGAACTTTACCACCTTTTTCGGATACTTTTTTTATATATTTATTTATATCATCAACAGCAATAACAATGGATGGGTACTGGGCAGGCTGGCCCTTCTGTTTTGGGAAAAAGCCTCCGTTTATTGTCCCGGGAGTTTTAGGACGGCCTTTATCATCAGTTTCAGTGGTGCTAACCGTAACGTAATTACCCATATCTTCTCCCATTAGATTGGTCTTCCAGCCAAAAACATCAGTATAGAAACCAGCCATGCGTTTTCTGTCTTCAGCAGGCATTTCAAAGTGTACTACAGGGTTCATATAATATAAAATTAAAAATGGTTAAAATATTTTTTTAAACACATAAATGTTTAAAAAAGTTCATTATAATATCATCAAAAAATTACAAAAGAATCACTATTGTCCGATAAAAAAAATAGAAAGGATTTTCTGCAATGCATTATCCCAATTCGGTGGCTTCGACAGGCTCAGCCACCAGTTTAACTGTCTCAGGATCAGATTAAGTCATTGAGCTTGATTTCAGTGGCTGAGCCTGTCGAAGCCACCTGTTTTGAAAGGGGCTTACTTATAAAAAAAAGCAAAACAATAATAATCTGTTATTGATTATCAAGCATTTTTTAAAATTAAAAATGGAATTTAAACTTATATCGGACAATAATGTAAAAGTATTACAAATGAGAACTTTATTTTCCGAATTTTGTTAAGGAAATAATAATGAAAGCTCTGTCTGTTATCAATTAGTCATATCTACTCCAGCGACTAACAACTAACAACCATCAACTAACAACTATACAGGTATGTCAAACACAATTCTTCACAAAGCAGAAACCCGTGGCAATGCAAATCACGGATGGCTTAAAACCTATCATACATTCAGTTTTGCAAATTATTACAATCCTGACAGGATGTCTTTCGGTGCCTTACGGGTATTAAATGACGACACTATAGAAGCCGGTATGGGGTTTGGCACTCATCCTCATGAAAATATGGAAATCATAACTATACCCCTTGAAGGTGATTTAAAGCACAAGGACAGTATGGGCAACGGCTCAATTATAAAATACGGTGATATACAGGTTATGAGTGCCGGAACGGGGATATTTCATAGTGAATATAATAGTAATAAGGACAGGAAAGTTAAATTATTACAAATTTGGATACTCCCGGATAAAAGAAATGTTACTCCGCGTTACGATCAGCTGACATTAAATATTGAAGACCGTCATAATAAACTGCAGCAAGTGCTTTCACCAAATCCTGATGATGCCGGTGTTTGGATCTACCAGAACGCATGGTTTCATATGGGACATTTTGATAATGGCCTAAAAATGGATTATATAGTCAAAGTAAAGGGAAATGGAGTATATTTGTTTGTAATAGAAGGAGAAGTAACTTTAAATGGCCAGAAATTAAATAAACGTGATGGCTTTGGAATTTGGGATATTGAACAAGTTAACCTGCATGCAGATACAGAGGCAGAATTATTATTAATGGAAATCCCTATGGATGTAAATAGTGCTTAGTGCGCAGTGCATAGTGTATTCTGCGTAGTTATCAGATGTTAGTTGTTAGTTATTAGTTTCAGGATAAAGTTTACCTTATAAAACTTCATTTTTTCATTACTTCACCACATAGAACAATTAATTCTAATCAAATGAATAATACTAAGCATGTATCATAACAAAATTGTTATTTGGATATACTAAGCACTAGGCACTATGCACTTAGCACTATTTAAGGTTGAAGTCCAGAGTTACCCTGTAACAAAAATTATCAGATATATTCAGGAATGAATATGGCCCTAATCGATAAAACAGACCAAATCCCAGGTTTATAAGTCCTCCCGAAATCAGCAAATTATTTATAAGTATACCCGATTCATAATAACCCTTGTTAAAAGTGGTAAATATACCAGGAGCATGGTGATCAGCATTGGAAAGTTGTCCGTAACCTATATCTGCAGCTAATGCAAGGTTAGGGTGGAAGAAGTTATAATTGAACAATGGGTTAAATTTTTGCCTGAAGAATATGGATGTAAAGCCGGTGGCATAAAACTCGTCCATTCTCATTGTAGCAAAAGTGTTTTCGGCATCAATGGTAATCGGAGCATAGCTTGCATGACCGTTAAATAAGTTAGTTACAGGGATATCTCCTGAAATTTTCCCAGCAACAAAAGCAAACTTCGATTGTCCAAATAAACGCGTGGTAAACATTTTCATTACTTTAAGTTCATATTTGGTATAGATAAAATTTCTTCCCATAAGTGGAATTCCCCTGCGAATATTAAACCATATAACAGGGTAATTATTCTCTGTCGCTATCAGTCTGCCACCAGGTGATATTATAAATTTTTCATTAAAGGCAATTTTCAGGTTCATACCAATCTCGGTAAAATGGAAGGAACTTTCTTCACCGTTAAAGGCTGATTCTGCCGGAGTAAAAATATAACCAGGCAATGTTTTATCAGCTCTGTTCACATAAAAGTTAAATTTAAAATATTTAAGAGACCTGAAACTTCCATCAGCTTCAAATTCGTGCAAAAACATCATATGATCGATGTCCAGATTCCGGAATATTTCCGACTGATTAAAAATATATTCGTCAAGAAAGTGATAACCACCTACTTCTGACACATCGTTGTGATATTGGAATATAAATTTTGTATCTGACAACCAGTATGGAAATATTTGAATAAAGGCGCCGTCTTTTATTTCTTTATCGTTAAACCCATATGTAATATAGCCTCCCAGTGAGAAGTAAGAAGATATTTTTTGATTTGTAGATAACCCAAGTCCCAGTCTTATACCCTCAAATTCGTTATAATTAATAAATTTCTTATAATCAATATTGAACACACCAACAGGAGTATTTCCCGAAAGAAAGGCCTCCATTAGTTTAATTCGTTCACCAAATATCCTTGCGTGTTCCAGACTATCTATCAACCGGTATTTAGAGGAATCCTTTTGAGATAAAGGCAAATACGTATATTCTTTTTGTGCAGGATTGTTTATCCGGCTTGTATCATCGTTTAACAGTAAAATTTTTGAGGAGTCGTTTTCACTTAAAGGAAGGGTTTGAGCCTGAATGTCTAATCGAATGATTAACAAAATAGGTATAACAATAGTAATTCTAAATAACATAAAAACCCGCTTATTAAAATTATAAAGGGGGTAAATATAGTAATAAAAGTGTCATCAAATATTGGGATATGCTATTGTATTGAGATTTGAATATTTTAAAATTTAAAAAAGTTTTAGAAATGCTCTTAAGTAGTTTAAATCTTTACAGTCATGTGTTTGGATTATCATTGCCGTTGGTTTAAACCAACGGCAATGATTAATGTACAAACACTTATCAAGATTTTAACATCTTCAGATACCCCACTTCCCGTGGAGCCAGGAAACGCCATTTACCCCGTGAAAGGCCTTTTTTCGTAAGGCCTCCGAAATAAATCCGGTCAAGTTTAAGGACGTGGTATCCTATTTTTTCGAATATCCTTCGGATAACACGATTGCGACCTGAATGAATTTCAATTCCCACTATGCTTTTATCATCTTCGAATACATGATTTATTTTATCAGCTTTTATAAATCCGTCATCAAGGGTTAAACCTTCCAGTAACATATGCATATCTTCAACTTTCATAGCTTTTTCCAGCTGTACCTGATAAACTTTTCTTATTGTTGATGCAGGATGGGTTAGTTTTTTTGTAAGTTCACCGTCATTTGTAAGCAACAATACACCGGTGGTCATCCTGTCCAAACGTCCAACCGGGTAAATACGTTCACTGCAGGCTCCTGCAACCAGTTCCATAACTGTACGTTTTGCATGAGGATCATCGACTGATGTGACATAATCTTTTGGTTTGTTGAGCAGTATATAAACTTTACGTTCTGTGGCCATCCTGTTGCCGTTATAACGGATATCGTCGGTAGGCATTACTTTAGACCCTAATTCAGATACCAGTTTCCCGTTTACAGTGATCAAACCTGCCTGAATATATTCATCCGCTTCACGCCGCGAACACAGGCCGGTATTAGCAATAAACTTATTTAAGCGGATTGGGCCGGTTATAACATCCTCATCAAAATGATAATCAGGTTGTCGGATTTTTTCACGGCCGGGTTTTATAAATGTTGGTTTGCCTCCTGGTTTGCCAAACGGTTTATTGTATTTTGACTGGTATCCTGGTTTTGAACCCTGGTTGTATGGCTTTTTATAACCGTTCCCTATTGTTCCGGCTGATTTCTTAACATATGGCCTGTCTATATTACGATGGTAAGGTTCCCGTCCGTTCGGAATTCGGCTTTGCGATTCATTACCATCAGTATTTTCAATATTCCTTAAAACTTTGTCGCTGCTATAAAGCGGTCGTTTTGCATCATAGTTGCCTAAACTTTGGTTACGGCTATTTTCTCCAGATTTATTATTAAGGATAACTCTTTTTCTTTTATTTGGTTGAGAAAAATCAGATTCCTCACTATTGTTCCTATTATCGTCATCGATACCCATATCTTGTTGGTTATTATTTAAATAGTTCTATTTCCCACTTATTTTACTGATGTTAATTTACAAATTAATGATGTCAAAATTAATACATTTTAACAGAAAAATTAAGGGTAAAGTTCATTTTTAACATCTATTAAGAACTTATAGATTAAATTATGGTTGTTTATTTATTAAATTGCATTATATTTTCTTAATAATGTAAATTGATGCAAATTATTAACAAACAACTAATCGAAAAAGTTGTTGTCCAGGCAAAAAAATCTCCAAGAAAAAGGATGAATTATAATTTTCATAAAACACTGGATGCAAATGTTCAGCGTATGTTAAACGTACTGGAACAGGACACGTATATTCAACCGCACAAACACCAGAATCCGGATAAAACTGAAGCATTTGTTGTTTTAATGGGGAAAGTTCTGGTTGTAGAATTCGATGATAGTGGAACTGTAATGTCAAGTTGCATATTATCAAATGATGAAGGTGTTTTTGGAGCAGAAATTGCACCATGTGTATGGCATTGCATTGTGCCGTTGGAATCACCATGTGTTGTTTACGAGATAAAGGATGGCCCCTATTCACCTATTACCGATAAAAATTTTGCTGCCTGGGCTCCAAAAGAAGGAAGTGAGGAATGCAAAGATTATTTGGCTGACCTGATAAGGAGGTGCGGGATTAAGCAATAGTGCTTAGTGCTTAGTGCTTAGTGCTTAGTTCATATTACGAAAAATTGGATAATTCTTTATATAAACACAATATTGTACTTAGTATTTATTACATAATAATATTTTTTTTACTTAATTTATAATATTGTTTACCTGATTTGTTAAGCAGGGCGCACTATGCACTATGCACTAAGCACTATTCATCATGACATTAATTAAATCTATTTCGGGAATTCGCGGGACTATAGGTGGTAACCCCGGAGAAGGATTATCCCCCCTTGACATAGTTAAATTTACGGGAGCATATGGAGCCTGGGTGATAAAACAAAGCGGCAAGACAGCTAACCAGAGAGTAAGGGTTGTACTCGGCCGTGATGCACGTATTTCTGGCCCAATGGTAAAACATATTGTAACAGGTACTCTTTCAGGAATGGGGATAGATGTAACTGATATTGACCTGGCCACCACCCCGACAGTTGAAATTGCAGTTCCTATGGAAAATGCTGACGGAGGAATTATCCTTACGGCCAGTCATAACCCCAAGCAATGGAATGCCCTCAAACTATTGAACAAAAAGGGCGAATTTTTAAATGATGCTGATGGAAAGCAAGTGCTGGCAATGGCAGAAGATTGCGGATTCCGGTTTGCCGAAGTTGATTTTTTGGGACATGTAACAGCCAGGGATTACACGCAGGTTCATATTGACCAGGTTCTTAAATTACAACTTGTGGATGTTGAAGCTATAAGGGCAAAGAATTTTAAAATAACCATAGACTGTGTTAATTCCGTTGGAGGTATGGTTATTCCTAAATTACTTAAACAACTTGGGGTAAACGAAGTTATAGAATTAAACTGTAAACCCGACGGACATTTTGCCCATAATCCGGAGCCTTTACCAGAGCATCTCACTGAGATTTCCATGTTAACAAGAAATAACGGGGCTCATTTAGGCTTTGTTGTTGATCCGGACGTAGACAGGTTGGCAATTATAAACGAAGACGGGACAATGTTTGGGGAAGAATATACCCTGGTTTCGGTTGCTGACTATGTTCTTGGCAATACAAAAGGGAATACCTGTTCAAATTTATCTTCCACCAGGGCATTACGCGATGTAACTGAAAGCCATGGAGGTAAATATGTAGCTGCTGCAGTGGGAGAAGTTAATGTTGTGGAAGCTATGAAACAACATGATGCCGTAATCGGCGGTGAAGGCAATGGAGGGATTATATATCCTGCACTTCATTATGGCAGGGATGCCCTGGTTGGTATAGCTTTATTTTTAACACATCTTGCCAAATCAGGCAAATCATGTTCACAGCTGAGAGCGGGTTATCCGGAATATTACATTTCGAAAAACAAGATTGAACTTACACCTGCCGTTGATGTGGATAATATCCTGGGAAAAATAAAAGAAAAATATAAAGATCAACGTGTTAATGATATTGATGGAATAAAAATCGACTTCCCTGCAGAATGGGTTCATTTACGCAAATCGAATACTGAACCCATCATCAGGATTTATGCAGAAAGTAAGTCGAAGGAAGCAGCAGATAAGCTGGCAGGAAAAATTATGGAGGATATCAGGAAATTAATTTGAAAATTTGACCCTTCGACTACGCTCAGGGCAAGAAATGTGACAATTTGAAAATGTGCAGATGTGCAGATGTGCATATTTGACATTTAAACATTTATTAATTTTAATTGTTAATCATTAAAGGATCAGGGAGATAATTATTAAAACTGAATTATGCAAAATAAAATTAATGTATTTCTTTGGTTTGAAAACCAGGCTGAAGAGGCTGCGAATTTTTATACTTCAGTTTTCAGGAATTCAAAAATTGAAAATATAAGCTATTATGGAAAAGAAGGATTTGAAATTCATGGCCAAAAAGAAGGTACTGTGATGACAGTTGTATTTCAGATTAATGGTCAAACCTTCACTGCATTAAATGGCGGACCCCTGTTTAAATTTAATGAAGCAATATCATTCCAGATATTTTGCGATACGCAGGATGAGATAGATTATTATTGGAGTAAACTTACTGAGGATGGTGAGGAAGGACAGTGTGGGTGGCTAAAGGACAAATACGGAATTTCCTGGCAGGTAGTTCCTTCAATTTTATCCAGTTTATTGGCTGATCCCACCAAAGCCGGCAAAGTCACTAATGCTTTTTTGCAAATGAAAAAATTCGATATCAAAAAACTACTGCAATCATAATTCCTATTCAATTCAGCCTCCAACAATGATAAGGGATCAGGGACCAGGGGTTAGGGGCCAAAGATTTGCGAATTCAGATTGGCGATTTAAATAATCCAAATGAATAAAATTTATAATATTTGCTGATTTAATAAATTTATTTCGATACGAAAAACCAAATCGCAAATCTAAAATCGCGATTCGCATTTCGCAAATCATTTTACTCAATCACTTAATCATTTCTGCCTCTGTCTTCTGACCTCTGTCCTCTTCTTCCCACTAAGCACTAAGCACTATGCACTATATTGTCCTGCCCGGATAAACCTTCAGTGCTTCACGAAGGCATTTAACAGCCATTTTTAAATCATTAATTTTTAATACATAAGCCAGGCGAACTTCTCTTTTACCTAAGCCTGGTGTGGAATAAAACCCTGAACCGGGTGCAACCATTACGGTTTGGTTTTCGAAATTAAAATCGCTTAATAACCATTGTGCAAATCTGTCAGCATCATCCACCGGCAACCTTGCCATGACATAAAAAGCACCATTAGGCCTGGGACATAATACACCCGGAATTTGATTAATTGCTTCAACCAGATAATCACGACGGTGCATGTATTCTTCCTGTATACATGAATAATATTTATCATTTGAGTCAAGGGCTGCTTCTGCGGCCAACTGACCCAATACGGGTGGACAAAGGCGTTGCTGTCCAAACTTAAGGGCGGTTGATATTACATCTTTATTACGCGAAATCAGCGCACCGACTCTTATACCGCAAGCACTGAATCTCTTGGACATAGAATCGATAAGTACTACATTTTCTTCTATACCCTTGAGGTTCATTACTGAATAGTGTTTTTTACCTTCGTAGCAAAATTCACGATAAACTTCATCAGAGAATAGGAAAAGATTGTATTTTTTTACTATTCCCTGCAATATTTCAAGTTCTTTTTTTGAATACAGGTAACCTGTAGGATTGTTAGGGTTACAAATAATTATCGACTTGGTACGGGGCGTAATTAGTTTTTCGAATTCTTCAATAGGGGGAAGTGCAAAACCATCTTCGATTGACGAAGTAACAGGTACAATATTCATGCCTGCCGTTAGCGAAAAACCATAATAATTAGCATAGAATGGTTCGGGAACAATTGCCTCTTCGTCAGTATTCATACAGCTCATCATTCCAAAAAGCAGAGCCTCTGAGCCACCTGAAGTTATTAAAATATTAGTATCATCGACTTCAATTCCGACATTATGATAATAAGCAGCTAATTTAACACGTAGCGATTTATCACCTGCTGAATGGCCATATTCAATGGTTTTCATGCTAAGATTTTTTACTGCCTCAATAGCTGCTGCAGGGGTAGGCAGATCCGGATTCCCAATATTAAGGTGATATACTTTTATACCTTTTAGTTTTGCTTCTTCAGAATATGGAACCAGCTTTCGAATTGGTGATGCTGGCATTTGTTTACCTTTTTCAGATATTTGTGGCATATATAATAGTGCTTGGTGCTTAGTGCTAAGTGCTTAGAGTCTTATAAGTCGCAAAGGTTTTATAAGGTTGTAAAGGTTGTAAAGGTTGTAAAGGTTGTAAAGGTTGTAAAGGTTGTAAAGGTTGTAAAGGTTGTAAAGGTTGTAAAGGTTGTATAGATATAAATTTTACAAGTTGCCGGATACAGATTACAAAACAGAGCCAGATACAAAAAATATCCAACACGCAACGAATGTTGCATTCCTTAATCACAAATCACAAATCTTGAATCTTAAATCTGTTTTATTTGACTGGATCCTTTGCTGGTGGTGCAGGAGGTGCATTCTCAACAGTACCTTTAAATGTTAATGATACAGGGGATGTTTTTGCATTTGAAAAAACAGTAATAGTTTTAGTAAATGGGCCCACCCTTTTTGTATCATAAGTAACTTTAATAATCCCTGCCTGATTCTGTTTGATAGGATCTTTGGTCCAATCAACAGACGTACAGCCACAGGTTTTCTGAACATTTGATATTATAAGTGGCTGTATGCCTATATTTTTAACTGTAAATTCAAATGTTCCGTTACTATCGTATCCAATTGTTCCAAAATCATATACGGTTTTATCAAAAGTTATTTCAGGCGCATCGCTCTGACTTGAATTTTGAGGGGCCTGGGCAAAAAGACTTATCGCGGAAAAAAATCCTAATCCTGCAAATAAAAATATTTTCTTCATATGTTATAAATTTTAATAGTCTCACAAAATTAATCTTTTATTTAAATATTTGGAAAAAAAGTAGGAATGTAGGAATGTAGAAACGCAAAAACTTAGAAACGAAGATACGCAGAAACGCAAGAAAGTAGAAATTTAAAGAGAAAATTGTATTTTTACAGTTTTCTTAACCAGTATGGAAATTCCTTCGAAATATAATCCTGCTCTTACAGAGGATAAATGGTATAAATTTTGGCTCGATAACAATTATTTTCATTCTGTTCCCGATGCCAGGGTTCCTTATACTGTTGTTATCCCGCCACCTAATGTTACAGGAGTATTGCATATGGGGCATATGCTTAACAATACCATTCAGGATGTCCTGGTACGCCGTGCCCGTATGCTTGGTAAAAATACCTGCTGGGTACCCGGCACTGACCATGCCTCAATAGCAACTGAAGCGAGGGTGGTTGGGAAACTTGCTTCTGAAGGGATAAAAAAATCGGATATCACACGTGAAGAATTCCTTCAGCATGCATGGGAATGGAATAATAAACATGGAGGTATAATCCTCGAACAATTAAAAAAGCTTGGAGCTTCTTGCGATTGGGAACGGACCTGCTTTACCCTCGATGATATCCGTTCGGAAAGTGTTATAAAAGTATTTATAGATTTATACAATAAAGGCCTTATATATAGAGGTGTGCGAATGGTTAACTGGGATCCGGCTGCTCAGACTGCGGTTTCCGATGAAGAAGTTAATTACAAGGAAGTTGCCAGTAAATTGTATTATTTAAGATATAAAATCAGCGGTACTGAAAACTTTGTGACTATAGCCACAACCAGGCCCGAAACAATCCTTGGCGATACGGCAATTTGTGTAAACCCCGAAGATGAACGTTACTTATACCTTAGGGGGAAAAAGGTTTTAGTGCCACTTATTAATCGTGAAATCCCGGTTATTTCAGACGAATATGTTGACAGGGAATTTGGTACAGGTGTGCTTAAAATTACCCCGGCACATGATATTAATGATTATGAACTTGGCCGGAAATATAATCTTGAAACTATTGATATTTTCAATGATAATGGTACCCTGAATGAAAAGGCGGTATTGTTTAAAGGCGAGGACCGTTTTACGGCAAGGATAAAAATTATTCAGAAGCTGACTGATATTGGACAGGTTGATAAAGTTGAAGAATACATTAATAAAATAGGTTATTCTGAACGCACTGATGTGGTAATAGAACCTAAATTATCAATTCAATGGTTCCTTAAAATGAAAGAAATGGCCAGGCCGGCCCTGGAGAATGTTATGAATGACAGCATAAGGCTTTATCCCCCTAAATTTAAAAATACTTACCGGCATTGGATGGAAAATGTAAGGGACTGGTGTATATCACGTCAACTTTGGTGGGGACACCGTATACCTGCCTTTTATATTAAAGATACTAATCAATATGTAGTCGCCAGTTCTGCAGAAGAAGCACTGAAACTGGCCAGGATAAAAACATCAGACGATAAGCTTACTTTATCAGATTTAAGGCAGGATGAGGATGTCCTCGACACCTGGTGTTCTTCCTGGTTATGGCCGATTTCTGTGTTTGATGGCATACGAAACCCTGATAACGCGGATATTAAATATTATTATCCTACCGACGATCTTGTTACGGCTCCCGAAATATTGTTCTTTTGGGTAGCACGCATGATAATGGCCGGTTATGAATTTAAAAATGACAAACCATTTAAAAATGTATATCTTACTGGAATAGTGCGCGATAAACTCGGGCGCAAGATGTCAAAATCTTTAGGCAATTCACCTGATCCTTTAGATTTGATTGACAAGTACGGTGCTGATGGAGTGAGGGTTGGAATGTTACTGTGTTCTCCGGCCGGCAATGACCTGCTTTTTGATGAATCACTCACAGAACAGGGCCGAAATTTTGGTAACAAAATCTGGAATGCTTTCCGGCTGGTAAAATCGTGGCAGACTGATGAATCAATTAGTCAGCCCGATACCGCTGTCATTGCAATCGAATGGTTCGGCAATATCCTGAATAAAACAATTGCGGAGCTGGATGATCAATTTGAAAAATATCGTATTTCAGAGGCTTTAATGTTAATTTATAAGATATTCAGAGATGAATTTTGTTCCTGGTACCTTGAAATTGTTAAACCTGCATATAAACATCCTATTGATTCAATAACCTATAAGGTTACAGTAAACTTTTTTGACAAGTTATTGAAGCTGCTCCATCCGTTTATGCCTTTTATCACCGAAGAAATCTGGCATTACCTTACAGGTGCTGAAGATAATGAAAGTATAATGATTACAAATTTACCTATTGCAAACTCATTTGATGATGTCCTGATTGACCGGTTTGAGCTTGCAAAGGAAATTATTACCATAATCAGAAACATACGTCAGGAAAAAAACATGGCAACCCGTGAATCACTGACAATGCAGTTTATAAATGATGAAAACCGTACTTTGGATTTTTCACCTGTAATAAAAAAGTTAAGTAATCTTTCATCCATTGAACTAGTAAAGGAAAAGCCTGCTGGCGCCGTTTCCTTTTTAGTAAAATCAACAGAATATTATATTCCTTTAGAAGGAAAAATTGATGTTGAAGAGGAGATGAAAAAAATTAAAGATGAATTGCAATACAGCCGTGAATTTCTCGAATCAGTTTTAAAAAAACTCAGCAATGTAAACTTTGTTAATAACGCTCCTCCACAAGTGCTTCAGAACGAATACAATAAAAAAGCTGACGCGGAAGCCAGGATATCAGCATTGGAAGAACGGCTTAAAAATCTACGATAAAAAATGAGAAGACAGAGGACAGCGTCTTTCTTCGGCAAGCCGAAGTAAAAATTAAATGAAACAAAAAGTATATATATCAATTTTATTTCAATTTATTTCTCTGTGCCTCTGTGTTAAGTTTCTTAATAGGGCATTAAAAAAGTGTGGAAATTTAAAATTTTGAAAAAAGAAATTCTATGAAAAAAAGGTGGATAAAGTTTTTAGTTTTGATTTCGTTTATGGTTACGGGGTGTTCGGTAGATTTAAAGACTAAGGATTTGGTTAAATCAGAATTAAAGGAACATTCAATAACCGTGGTTCAAAACTATTTTGATTTAAGTTATGTTGAAAATCCTGCAATTGCATTTGGATTTTTAGGGAATATTTCCAAATCGATTCGTATTCCATTAATTTTTATATTGACTATTTCTGCAACAATGCTTGGATTTTATATGATCTGGAGAATTCGTAAAAGGGAATTCAGGTATTTGCTTCCGTTTTTCATTTTAATTGGCGGTGCTTATGGTAATATAATTGACAGGATGGCCAATGGATTTGTTACTGATTTTTTTCATTTTCACTATTATTATAAATATAGCTTTGAGGTATTTAATGTTGCTGATGTACTTGTAAGCATTGGGTTTATTTTAATTATTATTCAGTGGAAAGGGTTTCAGCAAATTTTCGATGATATATTTTCAAAGAAAACGAGTTTAAATACAGAATAATTTTCGATAAGAATGCCACCAACTTATTGGTGATTAAGGTTTTTTTAACAATAAAAACTGATTAATTTTTTAAATCGTACATTCCAAAATGACTCACTATCCTTAATGCAGAACAGTAAAATATTTAAGATCAAAACATCATAGATAGTCCCAGTCCCTTTTTGTTATCATTTTTAATAATGTGTTCTATTTTTGAAGTCATAACATTCTGTATTTCAATAGTAAGCATTTTTTTATATTGATACAGCATGAATACCCTGAAAATATCCATGTTCTCATTTGTCCTGGCATCAATCAGGGCTTTATAATAATCTGCTTTATCTTCTTTAAATATGTTTGACAAAGGCAGGTTATGATAATGTTGAATATAATTCATGATTAACCGTGATATCCTGCCGTTTCCACCGGCAAAAGGGTGTACTGATACCAGGTTAAAGTGCGCATCAAAAGAAGTGATCAAAACATCATCATTACCTTTAAATTCAACCATCTTATTATTAATTTCTTTACAGAATGTATCAATTAATCCCGGGATTTTTGTGAAATCAACAAATCTGGTATTTCCGGCATAAACATTTAATAATCTGTATTCCCCTTTGGATGAATCAAAGGAACCTAACTCTGTGTTGTGGACTGCACCGGTATTTTGCATAACCAAAGCTGAAACTTCTTTAAGGAAAGTTGCTGATAAAGGCGTTTTAGACTCTGACGCTTTAAGAACAAAAAGTAAAGCCTTATAATGATCTTTTTGCATGTTATGATGTTCCAAAGGTTTTCCTTTGGCATTTATATTCTCATCCAATAACAGCTGTGTTTCTTCTTCAGTTAATGATGCTCCTTCAATACTTGTTGAATGATGTACCAGGGAATAAAGGTTATACTTTTCCCAATCAATCGATTGTTTAATATTTAAACTATCGTATTTTTTTATAAGTAATTCAATATCTATTAGTAATTGTTCCATTATCGATTCAGGAAGTTCGTACTCTTGTCTGATTTTGCCAGTTTTACCTTGTTTTATCATAGTTTTTTATAAATAGCAAAGTTCTAATTTCAATATTACAGAATTGTCAATCGGCGGATTATTATATTTTTTTTAATTCAATTTGTTGTGTTTTTGATAAAGCTGTTAACGTTTCTACAAGCCCAAATTCAGGATTATCCATCGAAATACTGGAAACTACAAACCTTTGAAATTCGCTGTTATTTAATTGTAACTCTAAAAAATAAGATCTGATCCCAAATTTGTTTTTCTGGAAAAATAAATCGCGCATATGCGATTTTATAGAAACTCCACATATTTCGTCAAAAGGCCAATTTTCGGTGAAATCTCCTATTTTTTTTGTTATACCGCTATTATAAAAACTAATTGTCCCTATTTGTTTCAAGTTGTTAATCAACATCAAAGAATAACCAATTACAATCAATAATAATACAATATAAACTATCCAAAAAAATGACTTTAGCTGGTAATGAAAAATTTTATTAATCATTGCAATAACAAAGCCAATCAATGGAAGAAGTATCAAAATTAATTTAAAATTTAATGAATTCCTTATCCCTAAATTTTTTGCGTTATTATCTTTTGCAGAATAAATCTTATATGTGCTCATGATTTTTTTATTATAGCAATATATAAATAATCCAAAAATGATCAACTAAAAATATATAATTTACTGTTGGACTAAAGCACTAACAACTAACAACTAACAACCAACAACCAGTACCTATGCACTAAGCACTATGCACTAAGCACTATTTTTCAAGGCGCCAGCCGTTGCATAATCCATCCGATATCCTCTTTTTTATATTCTATCCTGTCATGCAACCTGTTTTCCCGTCCCTGCCAAAATTCGAACAATTCCGGTTCCAAACGGAATCCTCCCCAATAAGGTGGCCTTGAAGGAGGTTTGTTTTTAAAGATTTCTTCAAATTCTTCGTACCAATCTTTCAGCGTTTTCCTGTTGGGGATAACCCTGCTTTGAGGTGAGGCCCATGCACTAATCTGGCTTTCATATGGCCTCGTTATAAAATATTCGTCTGATTCTGCAGATGTCAATCTTTCAACTTTTCCTTCAATTCGAACCTGTCTTTCCAGTTCCTTCCACAAAAAAAGGAGGGATGCATATGAGTTATCCTTTAACTCAATTGATTTACGGCTTTGATAATTTGTAAAGAATTCAAAACCTTTTTCCGAACTATTTTTCAGCAATACAACCCTTGAAGAAGGCCTACCCTGAGATGAAACCGTTGAAAGTACCATGGCAGTGGGTTCAGGTATATCTGCCTTAAGAGCATCTTCTATCCATGCAGAAAACTGGTTAAATGGATTCCGATCGATGGTTTTTTCGTCTAATTCCATCAGGTTATAGTTCTTTCTGATGCTTTTTAAATCACTCATAATTATTAATTTATAGTCAGGAACCAGAGAAAAAGGACGTGAAAGGACGTGTAAAAGGACATGAAAGGACGTGAAACATGGGACATTAAATGTTGAATAATTTTAATTTTTTTATTTTCAAATTTTCAAATTATCTCATTTTCAAATTATTTTACTGCCTTCAGGCTTAAATCCAAACTAATAATATGATGGGTAATAGCTCCAACCGAAATGTAATCGACGCCACAACATGCATAATCGCGAATTGTATCTAATGTTATTCGGCCGGACGATTCTGTTTCATATTTACCGTTAATGAGGTCAACTGCTTCGCGGGTTGTTTCAAGATTGAAATTGTCAAGCATAATACGTTGAATACCTCCAATCTTCAAAATTTCTTGAATATCGGACAGGTTTCTTGCTTCAATTTCAATGCTTAAATTCAACTTTTTTTCGATCAGGTATTTCTTTACTGATTTTATCGCATTTTCAATACCGCCTGCAAAGTCGATATGGTTATCCTTGATAAGGATCATGTCGTACAGGCCTATTCTATGATTATTTCCCCCACCAAGCACTACAGCCCATTTATCAAGCATACGCATTCCGGGGGTAGTCTTCCTTGTATCGATTACTTTTGTTTTTAAGCCATTTAGTTTACTAACAAATTTGCCGGTTTGGGTAGCAATACCGCTCATATGCTGCATTATGTTCAATACCAGCCTTTCACACTGTAATATTGTAAGGACTTTGCCTTCGGTAATAAAAGCTATATCCCCTGGATTAACTTGTGTTCCATCTTTAACTAACGCATCAAATTTAATATCAGGATCAAATTTTTTAAAAATTTTCTCTGCAACCTCAATACCTGCAATTATGCCAGTATCTTTTACAATTAGTTGTGCTTTCCCAATTTTATTTTCCGGTATAATAGCTAACGATGTATGGTCACCATTTCCGATATCTTCTCTTAACGCATTCTCTATAAAAAAATCGAGCCACTTATCATTAATTATTGTCATCTTCAATGATAAATTTATTTATTAGATATTCTCCGGTATCTGTGTTCATCAAAAAAAAAGAAATCCGGTATTGTCCGGTCGATGTATTTAATGTACCTATACCATATTTAGATTCTTCCTTTCCTCCTTCATGGTTTTTGACAAACCTGGTTGGAAGATTTTTGTAAAAAAACTCTTTAATAATTTGTTCTGCCTGAAGTTTACTGTAAACACCTTCTTTTTCGAGTATAATCAATTCGATATTTGAATTGAAATAATTTGACAATTCTTTTGCATTACCTGACCTTATTGCATTATATAATCCTTCAGGCAATGAACTTTGTTTAAAGGAAAGCATAATAAAACAGGCAAGAATAATGTTAACACATGAAAATCTTAAACTCATAAACAAGTTTTATGTAAATATAACTAATTAGCTTTGTATTTTTAAAATGATTTATTTTAAAATATAGTGAAAGTTTCGTTCGTAACAATTGGAAAAACAGCTGAAGAGTATCTAAGGCAAGGCATGTCAATTTATGAGAGTCGTTTAAAGAACTACATTGCTCTTGAATCAATTGTTTTGCCGGAAGAAAAAAAGTCAAAAACCACGAATATAAATCAGCAGAAAATAAATGAAGGGCATGCGCTTTTGAAAATTTTAAGTGAAACAGATATTGTTATTTTACTTGATGAACGGGGGAAATCGTTTTCTTCAGCAGAATTCAGCGAATTTTTACAAAGGCAATTTCTGCAAAGTGTTAAGAGAATTGTATTTATAGTTGGCGGGCCATTTGGATTTTCTGATGAAATGTGTAACAGGGCCAACGGCTTAATTGCATTATCCAAGATGACATTTTCGCATCAAATGGTAAGGCTGATCTTTTTAGAGCAATTGTATCGTGCAATGACAATTATGAAAAATGAGCAGTACCACCATTGAAGGTCGTAAGTAGTAAGTAGTAAGTCGTAAGTATAAGTAGGAGAGTAGAAAAGGACGTGGAAGGATGTCAGACATGGGACGTGAGACATGAGGACATTATACATGCAACTTGCAATATATAAACTTATAAACCTTATAAACCTCATAAACCTCATAAACCTTATAAACCTCATAAACCTTATAAACCTTATAAACCTCATAAACCTTTTATAATGAAGATACACTGCATAATATTATATCTTATAATGGTATTTGGATATTTTAACCAATCTGTTTACGGAGGTACTTTACCTGCAAACTTACGGACTGATTTGCGTTCAGAGCCGCTTGGAATTGACAATCCTTTTCCTGAGTTGAGCTGGATTTTAACTTCCGAAGAACGGAGCGTCTTCCAAACCGCTTATGAAATATGGTTAGGAACTGATATAACTCAACTTGAAACAGGGAATGGGTTAAACTGGAAAACAGGCAGAACAGAAGATAATCATAGCTCTTTCATAAAATACAAAGGACAAAAGATTAAATCGTTTACACGTTATTACTGGAAGGTTCGGATATGGGACGCAAAGGGACTGCAATCTGCCTGGAGCCCTGTAACATGGTTCGAAACATCGATGTTGAGCCTCACTGACTGGAAAGCAAAGTGGATAACAAATTCACGGGTGCTTCCTGAAAATGATCCGGATTATTACAAAGAAATTCCTAACCCATTGTTAAGAAAAGATATAAAAATTAACAGTGAGATAAAGTCAGCCAGGCTTTATATTACCGGATTAGGTTATTATGTTGCCTTTATAAATGGCAGACGCGTTGGTGACCAGATGCTTGATCCTGGTTTAACTCAGTATAATAAAGAAGTGTTATACAGTACCTATGACATTACAGAAATGCTTTCGAGGGGTGAAAATGCTATTGGTGTAATGCTTGGAAATGGCTGGTATAATCCATTGCCAATCCGGTTATTCAACGGGCTGAATTTGAGAAATTATTATACCATTGGAAAACCTTGTCTTAAAGCACAAATCCTTATAAAATATGCTGATGGGACCTCCGCTACTATAACTACGGATGATACCTGGAAAGCAGGAGATGGCCCGGTATTGAAAAATAGCGTTTATCTGGGAGAAATGTATGATGCGCGAAAATATCCTGATGGCTGGGATAAAGCGCCATTTGACGATTCAAAATGGGAGAGTGCTGTTATAACTGAAGGTCCCAAAGGATTATTAACTGCACAATATGCTCCACCTGTCCGCATCACCAAAATATTAAGGCCAATAAAATTAACTGAACCTAAACACGGCATTTATTTGTTCGATTTTGGCCAGAATTTTGCAGGAGTTCCGCGGCTGAAAGTAAAAGGGCCTGTTGGTTCCACTGTTGTGCTTAGGGGAGGGGAAGACATTCATAAAGATGGGACACTCAATTTCCTCACCGTAATTGCAGGGCAGTTAAAATCAGTTTTTAATTTAAATGGAGGTGAGGGTTGTCCGCCTGATCCTGTTAATACAATTACATATATCTTAAAAGGAGATGGAGAGGAAACCTATACGCCCCAGTTTACTTTTTCAACATACCGTTACCTTGAAGTGACCGGTTATCCCGGAACACCGGATCTTAACTCAGTGGAAGGGTTGAGAATGAATTCTGATCTACAGGAAAACGGAAGTTTTGAATGCTCCAATGAGATGTTTAACAAGTTACAGGAAGCAATCAAATGGACATTTTTAAGTAATGTTTTCAGCATACAAAGTGATTGTCCCGCCAGGGAGAAATTCGGCTATGGAGCAGATATTGTAACTACATCCGAAGCTTTTTGCTATAATTTCGATATGAGTGGTTTTTACAGAAAAGTAGTTCGCGATTTTGCAAATGATGTCCGACCTTTGGGAGGTATGACTGAAACTGCACCTTATAACGGACTGGCAGTAAAAGGTATTGGCGACCAATCGGGGGCCCTGGGGTGGCAACTTGCATTTCCGTATTGTTTGAAACAACTTTATAACTTTTATAACGATAGTACTGTAGTTAAGGTCTATTATGAAACATTGAAAAGGCAAATCGGATTTATTCGTTCAGTTTACCCAAATTTTATAGTCCCTGAAGACATAAGTGATCATGAGAGCATTGACCCTAAACCCGAATCCCTTACAGCCACAGCATTTTATTTGCAACACGTGGAATTATTGGCTGAATTTGCAGGTATGCTTGGCATTGGGAACGATAAAGCCATTTACAAAAAGTTAGCTGGTGATATCCGAAATGCCTGTATCCATGAATTTGTCAATCCAAACACAGGCATAGTTGACAATGGAACGCAGGCATCTCAACTCTTTGCTATTTATCATGGCCTGGTTCCCATAGATGATAAAGAAGCTGCCATGAAACGTCTTATAGAAGAAATATTCTATAAGCATAAGGGACATCTTTCGACCGGAATTTTTGCAACTAAATATCTTTTTGATGTTTCCAGAACCGAAAACAGGAATGACATAGCCTATGCTGTTGCTAATCAGCGTTTAGAACCTGGGTATGGATATATGTTAGGACATGGAGCTACTACCCTGTGGGAAAGCTGGGCATATCCTGATACCGTAAATTCTCAAAACCATCCAATGTTCGGTTCGGTGGGAGAATGGTTTTACCGGTCATTGCTAGGTATAAACAGCATTGAACCAGGTTTTGCCAAATTTTATATAAAACCTCAGCCGGCTGCGGATTTAATATGGGCAAAAGGCTATTACAACTCAATTTCAGGACACATAGCATGTGAATGGAAAACAGAGGGGATTAAATTTTCCATGAAAGTTACGGTACCGGCTAATACAAAAGCAATAATATATATTCCGGCATTTGCCGGCAAACAGGTAAATGAAGGAGAAATTCCTGCATCAGAATCACAAGGGCTTAAATTTTTGATGTATCAGGATGGATATGCATTATTTGATGCATTATCTGGGGATTATTCATTTACGTCAGTAATTGGAAAATAGTTATATTTATAAAAAATAAATAAAATTATCAACAGATGAAAATAAAATTTTAAAATGTTAAATATGAAAATACATTCAATAATACTAAGAAATTTTCATTTATGGTTTTGGCCTTATATAGTGTTAATATTCCTGATTAGCATTCGTATAAACACTATTAATGGGCAAACTATTGTCATTGATGGTAAAGCCGGAGGAAAAATATTTGATGGCATCGGCGCTGTGAGCGGTGGCGGGGCAACTTCAGTATTGTTAAAGGATTATCCGGAGCCACAACGCAGCCAGATTTTGGATTTATTGTTCAAACCAAAGTTTGGTGCGTCCATATCTGCTTTGATGGTGGAAGTTCCAGGTGACGGAAATTCTACCCAGGGATCGGAACCAAGTCATATGCATTCGCGAAACGACGAAAACTATCACAGAGGATATGAATGGTGGTTAATGAGCGAAGCAAAAAAAAGAAATTCCAATATAACCCTTAATGCCAACGCATGGGGATGTCCAAAATGGGTGGGGAACAATCATTTCTGGTCACAGGACATGTGTGATTACTATGCTAATTGGATTAAAGGATTAAAAAATGTTTATGGAATCGATTTGAATGCCATTGGATGTAGAAATGAAAAAGGAGTTGACGAGGATTTTGTTAAAATGTTGCGGGCTACTCTAAATAGTAATGGTTTGTACAATGTTAAAATTCATGCTTTTGACAATTGGGAAATGAATAAATTCGACTGGTGTAAAGATATTAAAAATGATTCTGTGTTAAGGGCTTCTGTTGATATACTGAGTGCCCATACAATGTCTGAAATTCCAACTCTGCCGGGAATAATAAAATTAAGCGAAGACCTTGGTAAACCAATATGGAATACTGAGGAACATATATACAAAAAAGGTTTTGATTGTGAAATAAGCTTAGTGGAATCGTTTAATAAAAATTTCATAGAAAGTGGTGTAACCAGGATTGTAAACTGGTACCTTGTTGCTTCCACATACAGCATTGAGCCATTTCCGGAAGAACCAGCCATTATGGTTGCAAGGGAACCTTGGGGAGGAGATTATTACACTCGTGAGGCACTTTGGGGATATGCACATTATGGTCAATTTTGTCAGGCTGGTTGGCAATATTTGAACGGAGCCTTTGGAAAACTTGGGAAAGGTGGAACATATGTAACATTAAAGTCTCCGGGTTCGGATTATAGTATTATTATTGAAACTAAAAATGCCAGCGAAAATCAGAAGGTTACTTTTAAAGTCCTTGGAGGTTTATCCAAGGATAAGCTATGTGTCTGGAGAAGCAATGTTAAAGAACAGTTTGTAAAGCTTGAAAATATCGCTCCGGTTAATGACAGATTCAATATTACTTTAGAACCAAAGTCTATTTACTCAATCTCAACAACTACAGGACAACAAAAAGGCTATTTTCCTGATATCCCCGGATCACAACCATTTCCATTCCCATATTACGAAACATTTGATGAATATACAAATGCTAAGGATTGGGGATATTTACCGCACTATACAGCCGATATCGCGGGAATATTCGAAATTGCCAATCGACCCGAAGGCAAGGGTAAATGTTTATGTCAGGTTATTGAATCAGGATCGCAGAGTTGGGCTCCGGAGTGGAATCCTTATACTATTTTGGGTGATAAAAACTGGAAAGATTACGAAGTTAGTGCAGACGTTTATCTTAATATAAATGGTACGGCTGGCGTTATGGGCCGTATAACCGCCACCGGAACAGGTTATGGATGTAAACCCAGCGGATATTATATGAGCCTTAGTCCAGATGGTACTTATTCATTATTTAAGTCTGACCAAAATGACAAAAATAATGAGGCAGGTACACTCCTTGCAACCGGGAAAACTTTAAAAATTTATGTTAACAAATGGCAAAATCTTAAGCTTCGTTTTTCAGGGGAAAATATTGCTGGTTTTGTTAATAACAAACAGGTACTGGCCATTACAGATTCTACCTACTCCGGTGGAATGGCGGGACTTGTTGCGGGAAGTACAGGAGGTAAAGAAAGTAATATCAGTAATAAAGTTATGTTTGATAATCTCATGATAAAATCACCTGATTCTCCTGCTCCCTTGCCGGCCACTTTTTCAGAGAAGGTGGTTCCTATATATAAATGATTATTCATACTTCAGTGCTTCTGCCGGATTACTTGTTGCGGCCTTAAATGATTGATAGCCTACTGTAATAATGGCAACAAGGAGTGATATTACAGGGGCAATTATAAAATCAACAGGATGTAACTCTATCCTGTATGAAAAATTATTCAGCCACATTTGCATAATATACCAGGTTATAGGTACGGCAAATATAGTAGCTATCGCTATCCAATAGAAATATTGTTTTAATAACAGCCGGTTTATTGATAAAACAGATTCCCCGAAGGTTTTACGAATACCTATTTCTTTTGTTTTTTGTTCAGCTGTAAAAAGTGATAACCCAAATAATCCGAGACAGGAAATTAAAATGGCCAATCCTGTAAAATACCTGAATAAATCTCCCATTCTTTTTTCGGATGCATAAAGTTTATTAAGTTCCTCATCTAAAAACCATATATATGGCGAAGGTTGGTCCGGAGCGAATTTATTGTATATCTTTTTTATATTCTTTAACGATTGATCGTAATTTCCTCGTGCAATTCTTACATAGGTAATGTAATTTTTAGGCTGATAATATAATATTAAGGGTTCGATTTTATTGTGAACCGACATAAAATGAAAATCTTTCATTACCCCAATTATACTGTAATTGTCGCCCCCAAAAGTTAAAATCTTTCCAACTACCTGTGTTTTAGGATTGATAAGGCGGGCAGCTGTTTGGTTAATGACAATGGATGAAGTGTCTAAAAACTGATCATGTGAATAGAATGTTCCCTGAGCCATTTCTGATTTAAAGGTCTTTTGAAAATCTTCATCAACAGCTATATTATGTATGAGAATTTTATCTGTATTATTTTTTCCCTCCCAGGTCCAATAATCTGTAGAACTCTGAACATTGGTAAGAAATTGGTTAGTTGCAGATATCCCTTCAATACCGGTAGTGGCCAGCAGTTCTTGTTTAAATGACTGGAAATGTGATTTGATATTATCTCCAATATAAAAATAGACGATATTTTCGTGATCGTATCCTAATTTTTTATGTTGGATATAGGTTAATTGTCTGTATATTACCAGAGTTCCAATAATCAATATAATTGAAATTGCAAATTGGGCAGTTACAAGTACTTTTCGAAAGGTTGCCGCGCTTTTGCCGGATTGGAAAGTACCTTTTAAAACTTTCACAGGATTAAATGAAGATAAAATAAATGCCGGATAACATCCAGCCAATAAGCCGGTTAAAATTATTATTACCAGTGAATTAATTAGAATGTGAATTGAAAAATAATGTATTATAAGTTCTTTACCTGTTAAATTATTGAAAATTGGCAATAAGTTTTCTACAATTGCAATTGCAATAAAATATGAGATAAGGACCAATAATACCGATTCAACTAAAAACTGCAGAACCAGTTTTGTTTTGCTGGATCCTGAAACTTTCAGCATTCCAACTTCTTTAGCTCTTTTTACTGATTGTGCAGTTGACAGGTTCATAAAGTTAATGCATGCAATAAATAAAATAAAGAATGCAACCAGAGATAGTGATTTTACATAACGGATGTCACCCTGTGCCCAGATTTCAGCTGCAAACTTACCCGAACAGTATAGGTGGATATCGCCAATTGGCTGCGCATAAACATCAGGGCCACCTTTATTATGTCTGTCAATAAAATTCTTTATCTTTTTATTAAAGTTGGATACATTCGTGTGTGGGTCAATTTTAATATAGGTATAATATCCATTATTGAACCATTTTTCGTCAAGTGAACCAATAGTTTTTAGGTATAAGAAGGGAATAATGGATTTTACCTGGTAATGTGAATTTTTAGGAAAGTTTTTCATTATGCCTGTTACAACAAATTCTCCTTTATTAATATTTATTACCTTTCCCATTGGATTTTCATGTCCAAAATATTTATTGGCAAGTTCTTCTGTAAGAATAACCGAATATGGGTTTGAGATAACATTTGATTTATCCCCTTTAATTAATTCAACGGAAAAAATATCAAAAAAATCAGGATCAACCAATGTAAACTCTTCATAAAATTTTTTCTCTCCATATTTAACTATATACCAGTTAACAGTTAACCGGCTTGCTTTTTTAATTTCAGGATATTCGTCCTTTATTTTAGATGCCAGAGGACCTGGAGTAACAGCAACAGGGAATATTTGTCCGCCTGCATAATGCTGATTTTCAACAATTCTGTATATATTTTTAAAGTTCGTGTTGAACTTGTCGTAATTTAATTCATCGGTAACCCATAGCATAATTAAAATAAACGCGGCAAGTCCGATGGCGAGTCCAGAGACATTGATGAATGTAAACGCCCAGTTACGTTTAATGATCCTGAATATAATCCTGTTATATTTTCGAAACATGGTTTTAAGTATTTATGGGTTATAATTTTATATTTTCTATTTTTGATAATAATAATTAATCTAAAAATCTAATCACTTAATCACTTAATCACCTAATCACTTTAAAATTAATGAAAATAAAGCCATTGATTAAATATAGCTGCCTGTTCCTGTTTATTTTACTGTTCGGGATACTTACTCAAGAAAATATACTATTTCCACGGTTCAACGATTCTTATGCAAATCGATTTCAAAAGGAATATACTAAAAAAGAAAGTGAACTAAATAAAATTATTATCGGATTAAATGATTTAATTATAAATAATCGTTCCGGTTTTTCAGGTAATGCCGGTTTGTTAAATTATAACGGCCTGTTAAACAAAAGAGGGTTAGCTATTTTTATTTATGAAAATGACAGTTTGGTATTTTGGTCAGATAATACTATTCCTATTTCCGACCGGTTTTCAAAAAGCGGAATAGATAGTTCTTTTATCTATTTAAAAAATGCCTGGTATGTACCATATGTAAAAACCATTAATAATATAAAGGTTGTTGGTTTAATACAGATTAAACAGGTTTATCAATATGAAAATAAATACCTGGTTAATAAATTCCAGGGGGCATTTAATTTTCCATCGTCAGTTAAAATTTCTACCAAACCAGTACCTCAAAGTCATCCGGTTGTAAATTCAAAAAACAGGATTGTATTTTCTTTGGTATTTGACGCCAGCTCTTATCATATACTTTATCAAACATACATTCCTGCAGTTTGCTTTTTCCTGGCAATTCTATTTTTATTTTTTATTTTATATAAAATTATTAAAAATATAACCAGTAAAAAGCTTAAGAATATCGCTATAATTGCAATTATAGGCATAGTATTTATAGCCAGGCTTTTAATGATGAAGTTTGGATTTCCCGGGATATTTTATCATTTAGAATTATTTAAACCACAATATTTTGCGGTTTCAGATTTATTGCCATCCCTGGGAGATTTATTCATTTGGTCGATAATAATATTCTTCATTGTACTTTTAATTTATAATGAATTTACCTTACCTGTTCCAAAAAAGTATAGTGGCCAAAATCATGTAAGGAACATGATTGCCTTGGGAATTTATATTACCGGGGTACTGGTTTTTTTTAGTCTTATATTCATTTTAATCCGCAGTATTATAATTAATTCTACTATATCGTTCGAAGTTAATAAGTTATTAACTTTTGACTTTTATAGTATTGTTGGCTATATCATTATTATGATGTTATTTACGTCTTTTGTTTTTTTGTTTGACAAAACTATCCTTTCGTTTTTGGAAGTAGTTTCCTTCAAACGTTTTAACATTATTTTCATATTTTTTATTATTGCCTGGTTTGCTTTATTCCGTTGGATAGACGGGAGCTTTTATTGGGTATCGTTACTGTTTTTAATGTTATTTGGCAATTTATACAGTTATGGTAAATATTACTCTGCTTCAACCTATCACTATTCAATGATTATAATTGTTGTTTTGTTTTCAGCGTATACAGTATTTATAGTAACAAAATTTTCAACTGAGAAAAACAATGATCAGAAAAAAGTCCTGATAAGTAATTTGGCAAATGAACATGATCCTATTGCTGAATATTTATTAAGGGAAATAGATAAAAGAATGCCTCAGGATTCTTTTATTATAAAGCAATTACTAAAAGAAAACTATAACGTCGAAAAAATTAATAAATATTTAAGTGATAAATATTTTAATACTTATTTTAACAGATATAGCCTTCAAAATATAACTATATGTGATCCGCAGGACAGCGTTTATCTCTTAGCTCCTGATAATATATATAAACATTGTTATTCGTTTTTCAAAACAATGATGATAGATGGGAATAAAATCCCTGAAACTAATTTTTATTATGTTGAGCGTAATGATGGAAGAATTTATTACCTGGGATTTGTTGAGTATAAGAATATTAATGGTGACAAACCTGTTACACTGTTTCTTGAACTTCGGTCAAAGCTTATCAGCGAGGAAATAGGATATCCTGTACTTTTGCTTGATAAAAGTTTCAATTTCAGATCGAAACTGAAAGAATTGTCCTATGCAAAATATTATAAAGGGCAATTGATATCCCAATTTGGAACATATTCCTATAATTTATCCTCACGATCCTTTGACAATTCAGATTCAAAGTTTACCATTGTTAAATCCGATAATATGGACCATTTGGTTTATAGGCCAGGGAAAGACTCGCTGGTTATATTAAGTAATCCATCAGTTATGTTTCTTGATATTTTAATTTCTTTTTCTTATACATTATTGTTTTTTGGCCTGGTAATTTCAATAGTTATATTTATAGTGAACGTATCTGTAATTAAGGTAAGGTTTCAATCGAATTTTAAAAACAATATACAATATTACATAATGTTGGTTTTGTTCCTGTCGCTTATCATTCTGGGCGGTGGCAACCTTTATTATAATGTAAGGCAATATTATAATATGCATTATGATATATTAAGTGAAAAACTCCAATCTATATACAACGAACTTTCAGGGAAGATTGGAAGTGAAAAATCACTTAAGGGAGACTGGCATTCATACCCGTATAACAGTCTTAATGAAACCCTGATCCGGTTGTCGGATATTTTTTATGTAGATATAAATCTTTATAATACAAAAGGAGACCTGATTGCGACTTCACGTCCCGAAATATTTGATAAAAGTCTTATTGGCACTAAAATAAATCCGGAGGCATA
Source organism: uncultured Bacteroidota bacterium (assembly GCA_963846585.1). GTDB lineage: Bacteria > Bacteroidota > Bacteroidia > Bacteroidales > JAAUTT01 > JAAUTT01. Next base: position 320,895 of record CAWJWO010000003.1, on the reverse strand, counting down.
CGAACTGTTAAAACGCTATCAAAAACCGGAAGTCATTCACAAGGAAGGAATAGGTGGACTTAGTTATATTTCTGCCTATGCGCCATTCAATAACAATATAAATAAATTAGTGGCATTTATTAACATACCATATTTTACCCATCAGGAAGATTTAGCAAAGGAAATTTCCACAATGGTGGTTGCTACGGTTAATATTTATGTTGTGTTGTTATTGTTTTCATTCCTTATTTCAGTTATTATTGCACGTAAAATTACATTACCATTGAGAATGATACAGACGAAGTTCAGCGAAATCAGGTTAGGGCAGAAATATGAAAAAATTAATTATGCAAGCAATGATGAAATAGGTGGTTTAGTTAACGAATATAACCGAATGGTAACTGAGCTTGAAAAAAGTGTTAATTTACTGGCCCGTTCAGAAAGGGAATCTGCCTGGAGGGAAATGGCAAAGCAGATAGCTCACGAAATAAATAACCCTCTTACACCAATGAAACTTAACGTACAACATTTATACAGGGCATGGGTAGATAAAAATGAACGGTTTGACGAGTATATCGAAAGGATCTCGCGTACATTAATTGATGAAATTGATAATCTTTCAGCTATAGCGACCGAATTTTCCAATTTTGCAAAAATGCCAACTGCAAGCAATCAGGAAATTGAGCTAATTACTAAAATTAATAATGCTGTAAATCTTTTCACTAACGATAATGTAGAGTTTATAATAAACTATAATAAAATAAATAAATTATATATATATGCAGATAAAGAACAGATTTCAAGAGTTTTTATAAATTTGTTCAATAATGCAATCCAGTCAGTTGAAAAAGGCATTAAACCTGTTATAAAGATAGAACTTAATGCAGTTGAGGGTTTTGTAACCGTAAAAGTGAGTGACAATGGTAAGGGAATACCTAAGGAAATTCAGGAAAAACTTTTCATGCCCAATTTCACTACAAAATCAAGTGGGATGGGACTTGGACTGGCAATTGTAAAAAACATTGTAGACACTGCTGGGGGGAGCATAAGCTATGAAACTGACGGTAGGAAAGGTACTGCATTTATTATAACATTGCCGGTTTACAGTGAACAGTGAACAGTGAACAGTGATCTGATAACTGATAACTGTAAATAATTTTTATTTTTGTTATTTAATGATTAAACTCTGATCTTGTTGGATAAAGTTAATTACAAAGCAATATTGACGATTATAATCATTCTGAATTACCTCGCAGGAAATTCACAAACATCTTTAATTTCGGGGGTAAGAAATAATTATGCCAAAGTCACAAGTATAAGTAGTGATAAGGCCCATATCACTATAAGCAGTCCGGATTCAAACAAATTCAAAGCTAACGACACTGTGCTGATAGTTCAAATGAAAGGTGCGGATTATCTTACTTCTGACAACACTTTTGTCTCAATGAATTCTACAGGACAATACGAATTTATTGGAATTGAAAATATATCTATGGGGCAAATCACCCTTCGATCGTATATTATTCATAATTATGATGTTAGCCAATTTGTGCAATTAGTCAGGGTGCCGTCATACCAGTCTGCAATTGTTACAGATACATTATCATGTACTCCATGGGACAGTACAAAAGGCTATGGTGGTATTTTAGCACTTATCATTAACGATACCCTTAATTTAAGATCCTCTGTTGATGTTTCAGGGCTTGGATTTAAAGGAGGTGACACTACTGTTTACATGGGGGGTTGCGAATCGGTTCCCTGGGAAAATAATTTTTATGGTACAACGGATTCAGCTGGATTAAAAGGCGAAGGTTTTTGCTGGAGCAACTTTGGTTTTACAAGAGGAAACGGAGCAAAGGGAAATGCTGGTGGCGGTGGCGATGGAAAGTATTCAGGTGGAGGTGGGGGTGCCGGATCCGGTTATGGTGGAAACGGTGGCCAGGAATCAGTTTCCTGTACTGACCCTAACCCTGACGGATCAGGTGGCGGATTGGGTCTTCCGCCTCCCTACCAATTTTTTAAAAATGATACCAATAACTCTCAGGATTTAAGGATATTTATGGGAGGTGGGGGAGGTGCAGGCAACGGACCACTAAACTCAGCAGGTACCCAAGGTGGTAACGGGGGTGGAATTGTTTTTATAATAACTCATTTCCTTAAAACTAACGGAAATTATATAGAATCAAATGGACAAAGTGTTACGGCAACTACTAAAAATTCAGCGGGAGCTGGTGGCGGTGGCGGTGGCGGGTCTGTTGTAATTGTTGCCGATTCCGTAATCGGGGAATTAAATGTTCAGGTGCAAGGCGGAAATGGAGGGAATACGTCTGTTTGTTCCGGTCAGGGAGGAGGTGGAGGAGGAGGCTTTATCTGGACTTCTTTCCTAAATTCAAATAATTTTAATATTAACCTCAAAAAAGGCAGTAAAGGAACATTCAATGGTTGTTATGTGTATGACTATGATGGTCACAGTGGCTCGGATAGTCTGGGCAATTATAAACCTGTATTAAATGGGTTTCTTTATAATATTATTAGCGGGCAAGATACCATATGCTGGGGTGGCATTCCTAAGATTATCGGAGGGACTACTCCAAGAGGGGGCAGCGGTCAGTATACATATCAATGGATACAACTCGACAGTTCGAAAAATACCAAATGGGATACTATCCCGGGAGCAGATAGTATTAATTACCAGTCAGGTCCTTTATTTAATACAACATATTTCAAAAGGATTGTAGCTTCTTTCAGGTATTTCGGTGATACAACAAGGTTAAATGGAAGTCTGGTACCAAACGATACAGTAACTGATAAGAGTAAATTAATTAAAGTGAATGTATTGCCGGAAATAATAGATTCAATTACAACGGGAGACACTTTATTATGTTACGGAAATATCATTCAGGTTAAAGCAAGGCCACTTACAGGTGGTGGCTCCGGAAAATGGACATATAATTGGTTTTATAGCCGGAATAACACTAATAACTGGGAAACGGTTCCTGAAGCAGATACAACTTATGCATACACAATCAAAACAGTACCAGATTATTATTATTATAAACGAATTGCATCCAGAAATGGTTGTTCCAGGAGCGATAGTATAAAATTAACCGTTTATCCTGCAATTTTCAATGATTCAATTTGGCTATCACAGACTATATGTTCAGGTACCATGCCAGATTCGATTCATGGCAGTAAACCGTCAGGAGGAGTTGCAGGTACTTATTGGTACAATTGGCAATTGAGTGACCCTGGTAATAATTGGTCCGATACTTCAGTAAAAACCAATAGTTTAAATCCGGGGGTACAGACTAATTCAGGTGCTCATCCCAAAATAACACATTACAGGAGAATTGTTTACTCAGGCTTAAATAATATCAAAACTTGTATAGATACTGCAACTTCTGTTTATATTGATGTTGTACCAATAATTAAAAATGACAGTATTCAAAATCAGGACACGATAATTTGTGCAGCAGAGGTGCCCGGAATATTTACCGGTACTAATCCGTCGGGTGGAACCGGTTCCTATATATTCCAATGGTTTCAAAAGCAAAATAGCGGTACCTGGGATATTATTCAGGGGCCAGGTACAGATCAACAAAATTATACATCGGTTCCACTTTATGATACGACATCGTTTCGCAGAGTTGTACTTTCAGGTTCTGACAGTTGTTGCAGGGATACCAGTGCATTAATAATAATTACGGTACAACCATCCATTCAAAACAATATTATAAGCGGGGATACTATTATTTGCCAGAAGCAGTTGCCTGAGCTGATGACCCAGAAAGGGCCATTTCCTATTGGAGGCAATGGTCCTCCATATCATTACCAATGGCAAAGTACTGATAATATAAATAACTGGACAAGTTCAGATATTAAGGGCGATACTGACAGCAATTATCAGTCAGGAACCTTATTTGATACAACTTATTTCAGAAGGGTTGTAAGTTCAGGTGCCTGTGCGCGGATTTCCGATACTTTGATTGTAGCTGTTTTAGATTCAATTAAAAATAATATTTTAACAGGGTACCCATACGTTTGCGTAGGTTCCGTTCCTAAAACAATATCAAGTCCTGCATTAACCGGGGGAAACGGCAAGTATTCCTATTTATGGGAGGAAAGCACTTCACTTTCAGGGTCGTGGCGAATAACTCCGGGTAATGATTCAGTTGCTGATTATTCATCAAATTCAAACATAACTGACACTACATATTATCGTCGCATTGTTGCTTCAGGGTATAAAAACTGTTGTAAAAGTATCAGTTCCCCATTTACTATAAATCTTATTCACCCACCTGTGAATAATGGTGCCGGAATCAACATTATTGACACATTTAAGTTTACTGTTCCACTAAATGCCCCTGCTCCGGAAAATGCAGACACTACTTACTGGACAGCTTCAGAAAAAGGAATTATATTTACTGATTCCACTATGGCTAACGATACGGTTAAAAATTTAAAACTTGGAGTAAATGTATTAAAATGGAATGTAATATCAAGAAGGGTTTGTCCGGTTGTTACAGACAGTGTTACTATTACTGTTAAAGACCTTGTCAGATATGACGGTTTTTCTCCTAATCATGATGGCCTTAATGACTATTTTATTCTTGGTGGGTTGAAAAATGTTGATGATGGAGTTACTGGTGAAATGAAGATATTCAATCGATCGGGAATATTGGTTTATTCATCGGACCACTATGATAATAAGTCGGACAACTATGATAGTAAATGGGACGGCACCAATCCAAATGGTGATCCCGTACCTGACGATACATATTTTTATATTTTAAAAGTTAATTTTTTAGAAGGAGAAAGCAGAGTATATAAAGGATTTGTGGTATTAAAAAGATAGAATGCGTTATGTAATTTTCATATGCCTGTTTGTGCAGTTTCATTTAATTACGATGGGACAGAATACTCCCGTTTACAGCCAGTATTTAATTAATGGCCTGTTGATTAATCCTGCCTATGCAGGCAGCCGTGATGTGCTTAGTACCGTTGTGACTTATCGTGACCAGTGGGCAGGTTTTCAAGGGGCTCCGGTTACACAGACCATAACAGGACATATGCCACTGCAAAACAAAAGCCTGGCACTGGGAGTAATTATAACAAACGAAAGCATTGGAATAATAAATAACACCGGCATATTTGGAAATTATGCCTATAGGGTAAGGCTCAGTTCGGGAATGCTGGCTTTTGGTTTTAAAGCCGGGGTTGATCTGTTTAAAGAAAATGATTCGCAGCTTAATATTAAAGATCAGGGTGATTATGTTTTCACCAATAAAGGAAGTTATGTATTACCGAATTTTGGTGCAGGGGTTTATTATTACAATTCAAATTATTTTGCAGGATTATCCTTACCAACTATTTTAAGTTATAAAGAATCACCGGGAGGTAATAGTTACAATGCTTATAATAATGCACAAAATTATAATTTTATGTTTTTTGGAGGATGTCTTATTAATGTTTCCGATGGTTTTAAATTAAAACCATCTACCTTAATACAATATGCTCTTAATTCGACTTTTCAGTATGATTTGAATATTAATGCTATTTTGCTTAAAGATGGTATATTATCGTTTGGAACCTCTTACCGGGCAAATAATGCAATAGTTGGAATTGTTGAGGTACAGTTAAATACGCAGTTAAAAATTGGTTATTCCTATGATTATAATCTTAATACCCTGGGAACTTATTCCGGCGGATCGCATGAAATAACCATTAGATATGAATTTAAGTATATTGTTAACGCATTAAATCCCAGATTTTTTTAGAAATAATGAATAGGGTGTATACACGGATAATATTAATAACAGCTGTTTTGATCCTCGAGGCAATAAATATCAGTGCCCAGGATTTATTCACTATTAGTACACTTCCATTTAATTTAAGGGATTATGATGAATTTTCACCCGTTTATTATAAAGACGGAATAGTATTTTGTTCCAACCGGTCGCGGAACATTTTTATTACAAGAGTTGATTCACTTGGCAAACCTTTACTGGATCTTTTTTTTGTTAAAAAAAAGGGAAATCAGAAATGGACTTCACCATCCATTGCATTTAACGGTATAAGTACCCGAAAACATGAGGGTCCGTTTACATTCACGAGGGATTGGAAAACAATTTATATTACCAGAAATGAAGGTGATTATAATGAAATTTTCATTTCTAATTTTAATGGTGTTACCTGGGATAATCCTGTTCCTTTTCAATATAATGAATCAAATGCCGATGTTGGGCATCCATGTATTAGCGAGGATGGAAAGAAATTGTTTTTTGTTTCAAATAAACGCGGTGGTCACGGAGGTTTCGACATTTATGTCACTACCTTTGCACGTAACCACTGGACACAACCAAAAAACCTGGGACCCGAAGTTAACTCGTCATCAGATGAGCTATTTCCATTCATTCATAAAAACGGCAGGCTTTACTTTGCATCAAACCGTCCGAACGGATATGGAGGTATGGATATTTACTACACAAGGGAAATAAATGGGAAATGGGTTAAACCTGTACTTCTGCCTTATCCGCTAAACACTAAATATAACGATTTTGGGTATGTTTCGGATAGTACTGACAGGCACGGTTTTATATCTTCCGACCGTAACAGCAGACCTAAACTTACTGATATATTTGAATTTAACATGAATTTTCCTTTACTGGACAGCTGTAAGCCCCAGGGAAAAAATGAGTATACATATGTATTTTCAGAACAGAATTACATAAATACTGATACTACTACATTCCTTTATGAGTGGGATTTTGGCGATGGAGGTAAAATCAAGGGAAAAAGTCTTGAAGTGGAACATACTTTTTCATCCACAGGAGATTATCTGGTTCAGCTAAATGTTATTGATACTATTACCGGAGAGATATACATGAATCAGGCTTCATATCAGTTTCCCGTAAGAGATATTGAACAACCATACATTACCTGTAACGATACTTTCATTGCAGGAGCAGAAGTATCATTTGATGCTGATAATTCATATTTGCCTGATAAGCTTATAGTTAATTATTACTGGGATTTTGGGGATGAATCTATTCCGGCAAGAGGGAAAGAAGTAAAACACAGATATGCTGAACCCGGAACATATAAAGTTTGCCTTTGTATTTCATTTACTGATTCTGATAATATTACCTTGTCTAACGAATGTCGTTACCGTCTTATAACTGTTAATAAAAATCCATAATAATTAATCCGATTTATTTAAGAAATATGTTTTTTATTTCTAAATAGTGTTAATTTTGATGCTATTAAAATAGGGATGACAATTATTTTTATACAAATACTACCAGTATAATAATGATTATGTGAGTCATATCCTACGTTAAAATAATTTTAAGGATGAAAAATTGTTTTTTATTCATTTATTTCCTGTTTATATTTAATGTTTTAATAATTGCACAACCGGTACCCGCTGAAGTTGAAAATATTCCATTTTTAGTGTCATTCGGTCCAAAAGCAGATAAATCATGGGGGGATGACCTTTATCCGCAAATTTTCTTCTTTTTTATACCTGAAAATTACAAGAATCCAATATATATAAGGGTTTTTGATCCGGATGTTGGAGGATTGAATGATGAATTAAACGGAGTTTGGGATACTCAAATGGAGTATTCCATTTATGGCGGGAAAGGTGCTTATACAAATCCTGATGCCCGTGAAACTGAGCCGAAGGGTAATTATAAGAGTGGTAATTTATTGGCATCGAAAATATTTGGCATCAACCCGAAATATGATAATAACTGGTACACCTTTGGCCCGTTTAATCCAACCGAGGGGGAATATACAAAAGAGTTTTCAGGAGGATATATTTTTAAAGTTATTTGTCTGGGAATATCCGGAGATGACGGGAATATGTACAGGTATTATTTAACTTCGTCACCCACTGAAAATAAGCCTATTGAAGGTGGCAATGCATTTGCATACAGATATTGTTTCAGGTTACACGATAATCCAAAGGAAGTTTCGCATATTTACCCCTTTGTGGATGATAAGGTAGTATCAGTAAGAGTTTCAAACTTCGATTGGGATAACGATGGTATAATAAGAGTTGTGTCAGTAGTTCGAAAAGAATTAATTCTCCAGGTTTCAGGGGACAATGAATGGAAAACTGACCAGTTTGCAATTAAACCTGAGGAAAAAAATACTTCTCTTGACTTTCAGTTCATAAAACGTAAGGACCCCCCGGTAATAAATAATAATGTTGTAATAAATGTAAAAAACCAATATGGAGAAATTCTTAGGTTTTTCACTGTACCAATTGGTGGTGTCCCAAAATATAAATACAACATCGTAGGGCATAAAAAAGAAAAATAAAAATTTAAAAGGGCATATCAATGAAGAAAGCTATTATTGTTTTCGGATTATTATTACTTAATTACCTGTTATCAGTTACGTCGCAGGCCCAGGTATATAAATTTCAAAAATTTGGAGTTGAAAAGATATGCCATCCCTTTGTATATTCTGTTAATCAGGATAAAAATGGATTTATATGGGCATGCACAGGTATAGGGTTATGCAGGTATGACGGTTTTAATTTTGTTTCAAATACCAAAGATTCAGTTCCTGACACACAGTCCACTGTAAGTTTTCGGGATAAATCAGATAATTTATGGTTTGGTTTTAACGATGGATCAATTGTAAGATATGACGGAATTAAGTTTAATCTCATAAAGCCAATTAATAATGCAAATGGAACTATAAACGATATTGCGGAAGATACCTATGGTAATATCCTTATTGCAAATCAAAATGCTGGTATTATTATTATTAATGATAAAAAGGAAAAAACAGTAATAAGTGATCCTTTTAAGGGAAAATTAATTTATGCGATTAACCTTACCCAGGGAAATGAATTATTAGTTGGGACTGATAATGGGATAGATATATACAGCTATAATAAGGATCCGAAAAAAATAATATTTCTTTCGCAACTGGCCGGATTCCCATTCAGTAAAGTTAATACCATTGTAAGCGATGGAAATACAGGCGCTTTTTGGGTTGGAACAGACGATGCAGGATTATTGAGGGTAATTTCCCGCGGTAATGCTAAATATAAGGTTGAAAATTATGGCACCTACCTTCATTTGGAAAATGAAAACATACAATCAATATTTACCGATAAAATCGGTAATCTATGGCTTTCAACAAATACAAAAGGGCTGTTTAAAATTACTATTTCACAGGGACATAAAATAAAAGATTTAATTAACTACAATTCAGACAATGGCTTAGGTTGTAACTTAATAAAAAATGCATTTCAGGACCGGGAAGGCAACATTTGGGTTGCTACTTATGGAAAAGGACTTGCACTTTTATTAAACGAATCGTTTGTTGATTACAATTATAAGAAAGAGATACCTGACAACAACATTAAGGCTGTTTGTTTTGACAGTGATGGTTTTTGGCTTGGAGGTACAAACTGTCTTATGAAAGTTAAAACAGGATTAAACAGGACAATCGAACGTTACAATGGTAATAATGGTATTCCCCAGGATGAAATAACATCTTTGTTTATTGACGCTGAAAAAAGCCTGTGGATAGGTACTTCTAAAAACGGGGCATACAGGATTGCACAAAATTCCCAAAGAGCTGTCAACTTCTTTAGATCAGACAATTCATTGGGAAATTCGGTTAACACAATTTCAGGTTATAATGAGAATATATTTATAGGGACTAAAAATGGTATATATCAGATTAATATAAAAAACAAGCATCAGTTGCATTTTTCCACCAACGAAGGAGTTCCTCCATTGCCATATAACAGTATACGTCAAATTTATACTGATAAAAAGGGAAATGCATGGGTAGCCACCCGCAGCAGCAGTATTTTTGCGATCAACAACGACCGGAAATATAACCTTAAAGGTGGAAGTGAACTGGAGTTTACAGCAATTACCGAAGACAAGCAAGGCAATATATGGGCAGGCACTAATGGCAACGGCGTATTTTTGTTTTTACAGGACACATTAAATTATTTTACGACCCACGAAGGATTAAAATCTGATTATTGCTATTCATTGGTTTCGGACCAGGAAGGGAACATTTGGATTGGGCATCAGCTTGGATTAAGCAGGATTAATACTAAAACTCATCAAATAAAAACTTTTGGTTCGGAATATATTTCAGGAGATGTTAATTTTAATGCCGTTTCCCAGAGTGCTGACGGAGATATAATTTATGGCACTTCCGATGGGTTGGTTCTTTACGAGCCAAAGAAAAACAGTACGGTAAGTTCTGCTCCTTTACCGAATATTACTTCTGTAATTATAAACGATAAGGAATATTCCATTAATGATAAAATTACGCTTCCTTTCTCATATTACAGAATGAGAGTTGAGTTCATAGGATTGCAATATAGTAATCCGGAACAGGTTACTTATCAATACAAGCTTGACGGATTTGACCCTGAATGGTCGGAAATTTCAAAGAACAGGGTTGCTGTTTACTCGAGGTTACCGGATGGCAATTATACATTTATGCTTAAAACCTGCAATGGTGATGGTGTATGCAATGAAATTCCACTTAAGTTCGAATTAAAGATACGTAAGCCTTTCTGGAAAGCATGGTGGTTTTTTATGTTTTGCATTATTGGCCTGGTAGGATCAGTCTATTATATTATAAAGACCAGGGAACGCAAACAAATTGAGTTTCAGGAATATCTGGAACGCCTTTTGGAAGAACGTACCCGTGAAGTAAGGGTACAAAAGGAAGAAATTGAATTAAAAAACAGGGATATAACAGATTCAATCAATTACGCCCAGAGAATTCAGGCTAGTATACTGCCATCGTTAAGAAAGCTTCAGCATATTTTTACAGGATCATTTGTTTATTATGCCCCAAGAGATATCGTAAGCGGCGATTTTTATTGGTTTGAAGTGATACCAAATACATCGAAGTTTTTGGTAGTATGTGCAGATTCCACGGGTCATGGTGTTCCCGGAGCCTTTATGTCAATTATTGGAACTACATTATTAAAAGATATTTATACACGTTCCGATATTCAAAAACCTTCCAATATATTAAATAAGCTTGATAATGAATTAAAATTAACTTTAAATCAAAATGTTGAAGGAGAACGTCCTAATGATGGGATGGACATTATTGTGTGTGAAATAGATATAAACACCTATTATACCAGGTTTGCTTCGGCAATGAGGCCTTTTATAGTATATCAGAACGGAGAGCAATTATATTTTAAGGGGAGCAGGAATTCAATAGGAGGACAAATCAGAGAAGATAAAGTATTTGAAGATGTTGAATTACAGCTTACTAAAGGCGATTTAATATATATGTTCTCTGATGGTTATCCTGACCAGTTCGGAGGGCCGATGGGCAAGAAGTTTAAAATGGTACGATTGCGTAATCTCTTGAAGGATATTCATCAAAAACCCATGGAAGAGCAATATAACTACATCAGGTCGAATTTTGAACTGTGGAAGGATGAGCTGGAGCAGGTGGATGATGTGTTGTTTATGGGGATAAAGATTTAGTGCATAGTGCATAGTGCATAAATTGCATAGGTTTTACTACAGGACATTAATTTGATGAAGAGGTTTCATTTATTAATCTGAAAATTACATATCCTATCCACTAAAATTGATTACTATGCACTAATTACTACCTAGCACTATTTCTAACTTCGCAAGCCTCAAACTTGGCGTTTTCTTATCTGACACTGAAGATTTCTTATTAATTAATAGGTAACTTATTGTTATTAATTAACATCAGTTCGACGTAAGGAATTAACTTTTTGGATTTTGTAGTTGGTAATTTTATTAGCTGGTTCATTTGACGTTTGGTGCTTGCCATAACGCAAACTTGATATTGTTTTCGCTGTTACAGGCATATCTGTCAATTTTATATTTATAATTTACATATATACAGTAAAATACAATGAGATTCCTCCCTGCGGTCGGAATGACGACCCGCAGTATTGTGTTGGAGGAGAAAGAAGAGAGGGCGGCAAAGGCCGCCCTCTCTTCTTTCTCCCCTTCTCTTCCCGGAACCGACAGTCATTCCGACCGCAGGGAGGAATCTAAAAAAGCAAATATTATTTGTAATTACTTATTAATAAAACTATTAAACTGCTTTAGGTTGACAGATATACCTTACAGGGCTTTAGATTATTGCGTTAATTTTTATGATATTTAGAAATTGTTTTTTGGCCAGTCTTAAAAATTGAGAAATGATGGGTTATCACACAATCATATAACCAAAATTAAAATGAAAAATTAACTAAAAGTTTAAATTTTTCATCCAAATTAATTGAAGATGATTGATTTTGCATTTGTGAATAATATGCTAATAAGTCAAATTCAAGTGATGTGGATATGAAAGGAGTAAAACATTCAGTTATTCCAATAAAAGGAGTAATACCAAGGTTTGTTAGTTTATAATTATTACTATAACCACTTGGAATAATAGATATTCCGCCAAAACTATACGGGGCTGATGAGTTAATGTTATACCAACTTATTATTTGATTAGTACTTACTTTAACATAGGCTATATTAATATCTACTCCATAGAAGAAATACAAATTATTGTTAATTAAATAATTCTTCTCTATACCTAATCTCAATCCTATATAATTATAATCTAATGATTTATTTGAAGTTATTGTGTATGTAGAATCTGTTAATTTAGTATAATTGTTACTTTGAAACTCTGTTTCAGTTTCATATTCATATCCACCAATTCTAAGAGAGCAACTTTTAAACCTTCTGGTATAATTTAAATAAGCTGAATTAAATACAGCATTTGAATTATTATTATTCCCAAGCAAATCATACATGTTATCAACGCTTATACTAATTACATTTCGCTTTAATAAATTTAAATTAACTTTAGGATTATTCAAAGTATCAGAGTTCTCTGCCAATAAAATCTTGCCGGTTAAATCCTGTGCATGTGTCAATGTTAAAGAACTAAGGAAAGCTAAAAGCATAATTACATTTTTCATAATTTTGGATTTTAGTTAATGTTAATACTGATAAAATAATAAATCTGTGTCCGGCAATAATTATATAATTATGTCAACTCACATTATATTAAACACTAAGTAAAATTCTCTCCAAATTATTAAAATGTTAAACGTTCTTATATCTTTACTAAACGGATGTTAATCAAAATTATTGTCATCAGTCATTTTCTTCAACAACCCGATAGCTTCATCAATACTATTTATATTTTCGGCCGACATAGTTAATTTGTCCTTTACTTCTTTCATCTGAAACACTTTTGGATTTTTCTGGACAAAACTTATAATGTTTTCAAAAGTTGCGGATTGATAATAAGCTGAGCTTTTATTTGAAACGAACCAGATGAGCATTTTACCGTTTTTTAGAATAATTTTTTCAAAACCAAGTAATTTAGCGGTCCATCGAAGTCTTACAACATTTATTAATTCACTGGTAACTTTTGGCAGATCGCCAAAGCGGTCGTTAAGCTGTTGTTCGAATTCATGGATTTTATCTTCGTTTTCTATATTATCCAGTTCACGGTAAAGCCTTATCCGTTCGGTAACATTTCTTATATAATCGTCAGGGAAGAGCAGCTCCATGTCAGTATCTACCTGGCAATCCATAACATAATCGGTGGAAGGGGTTAATTCAGGGTTTTTCCTGCCTGAATCATTATTTTCGGGAGTTTCATTAGAAAGTAATTCTCCAAATTCCTCATCCTTAAGCTCAAACATAGCTTCGTTGAGTATACGCTGGTAAGTTTCAAAGCCTATTTCGCTTATAAATCCGCTTTGTTCGGCTCCCAAAAGATTTCCTGCACCACGGATATCCAGGTCCTGCATAGCTATGTTAAACCCGCTGCCTAATTCAGAGAATTCTTCTATAGCTTTCATCCTGCGGCGGGCTTCCTGGGTTAAAACAGAATATGGAGGTGCAAGCAAATAGCAAAACGCTTTTTTGTTAGAACGGCCAACCCTGCCGCGAAGCTGATGAAGATCGCTTAAACCGAATTGATGTGCCTGATTTATTATCATTGTATTGGCATTTGCAATGTCGAGTCCCGATTCAATTATAGTTGTAGTTACAAGTACGTCGAAATCACCACGGATAAAGCCAAGCATTACATTTTCAAGCATTGCGCCTTCCATTTGTCCATGGGCAATTGCAACTTTGACTTCGGGACAAAGTTTATTGACAAGCAATGCTATATCCCTGAGTTTATCGACCCTGTTAAAAATAAAGAATACCTGACCACCTCTAGCAACTTCAAATTCGATTGAATCCCTGATGATATTTTCGTCAAATGTATGTATCTCAGTTTGAATTGGGTGACGGTTTGGTGGCGGGGTGTTTATTATTGAAAGATCGCGTGCACCCATAAGCGAAAACTGAAGGGTGCGTGGTATTGGCGTGGCTGTGAGGGTAAGAGTGTCGACGTTTATCCTCATGCTTTTCAGTTTTTCCTTAACGGCTACCCCAAATTTCTGCTCTTCATCTATTATCAGCAATCCAAGATCCTTAAATTTAATATCCTTGCCAATAAGACGATGTGTGCCAATAATGATATCAATCTGTCCCGATTCCAGTTTTTTAACAGTTTCCTTTTGTTCCTTTGTCGATTTTAAACGGCTGATATAATCAATAGTACAAGGAAATTTTTCCAATCTTTCAGTAAGGGTATTAAAATGCTGAAGGGCAAGAAGAGTGGTAGGAACAAGGATAGCCACCTGTTTGTTATCTGAAACAGCTTTAAAAGCAGCTCTTATAGCCACTTCAGTTTTACCAAAACCAACATCCCCACAAATGAGATGATCCATCGGATAAGGCCGTTCCATATTTTCTTTGACTGAAACAGTGGCTTTTAACTGATCAGGGGTATCCTCATAAATAAAAGATGCTTCAAGTTCCTCCTGCATATATGTATCCGGTGAATATGCAAAACCTGCTGTGGATTTTCTTTTTGCATACAATGCAATTAATTCGCGGGCTATATCCTTAACTTTTTTCTTAGTATTTTGCTTTAAATTTTGCCAAGCCGGGGTACCAAGTTTATTCACCCTGGGAGGTTCGCCTTCTTTTCCACGGTATTTAGATATCTTGTGCAGGTTATGGATATTTACATATAGTACATCGTTATCCTTAAATATAAGACGTATAGATTCTTGCTGATGGCCATTTATATCAATTTTACCAAGTCCTCCGAATACGCCAACACCATGATCGATGTGAACAACATAATCCCCTGGTTGCAGGTTACGGATTTCACTCATTGATATTAGATCGCTTCTTATAAACTGATTGTTTATAAGGTATTTATGATATCTTTCGAAAATCTGGTGGTCGGTGTATATACAAAGTTTTAAATCATGGTCGATAAATCCTTCATGTATCGATGTAACCAATGGTTTGAATATAACATGTTCAGGCAGGCTGCTGAATATATCCTCTAACCTGGCAATCTGTTTAGGATTTTCGCTTGTAAGTATTATTAGATAGCCTTTAAGGTTATATCCCGACAGGTTTTGGGAGAGAAGATCGAAATTTTTCCTGAATATTGGTTGAGGGAAGGTTGAAAAATCAAGAACTTCCGCAGGACTAAACTCAAAATTCTGTCCAAATTCAACATGCCGGAATGTTTTCAATAATATTTCAAGCTCATTGGAATCGAGCAGTATATTTTCCCTTGGGGTTTTAATACCTGAAAATTCAGAAGATATTCTTTCAGGTGTATTTTTAAAAGTTTCGTTTACCCTGTCAATGCTTAAACGGAGGTTGATACTCCATATTAATGTGTTTACCGGTAAAAATTTCAGTACACAATTGCCAATTTCGTTTTCAACCAGTTTTTGAATATTGGGTACTATGGTTATAGAGGTGAACCTTTCACGGGACAATTGATCATCTACTTCGAATGTACGGATTGACTCAACTTCGTCACCAAAAAAATCGAGGCGATAAGGAAAATGATGAGAATATGAAAAAATGTCGACTATACTGCCACGAACTGAGAACTGACCTGGTTCGTATACAAATTCCACTTCCTCAAAATTATATTCTTCAAGTACTTCCCTTATAAATGTAATTGATATTGATTCGCCAACATTAAGATCAAGGGTATTTTTATTTAAATTTTCAGAAGAAATAACTTTCTCCATCAGGGCTTCAGGATAGGATACAAAAATGACAGGGAGATGAATCCTGTCGATATTTTTTAATTTATTAAGTACTTCTGTACGGAGGATTAATCCTGCTTCATCATTAACATTTTCATTCATTGAACGCTTAAAACCTGAAGGGAAGTATAACACCGAATCCTTATTTAAGGAATGTGAGAGGTCGCCATAAACATATGCAGCATATTCTCGATCAGGTAATATAAACCAATGTATGCCGGACGATTTTTGAATACAGGCAGAAGAAAACAAAACACCGGAAGATCCGCACAGTCCTTTAAGGCTTATGCTGCTTCCGGCATTTATATACCATTTATAAAATTTTTCAGAAGCAGGATGTTTCTGATAAAGTGTTAATAATTCTTTTGTGGACAACTGTTGTGTAATTGAGTATTGATTTAATTATTGCAAGCTTATGATAATAATTTGAAAATTTGAAAATTTGATAATTTGAAAATGTGCAAATGCCTTTTCACGTCTCACGTCTCACTTCCTTTCATGTCCTTTCACATCCTTTTTTCACTTCTTCACTTCACTTTTTCCAACGCTTTGTCAACTGAATCCAGTAAAGGCTGGTTCGATAATTCCTGGCCAAGGGCTTCTTTTAGCCAAACCTGAGGTACAATACGTCCTTTGCTATATATCCGCATAATCTCTTCTCCGAAATTTTTACCCTGAATAGCTTTTTCAATTTGGAATTCAATTAAATATCCTATAGGATAAGCTGAAAGGTATAATGGATTGTCTATCATGTGGGAATACACTGCCAGAATGGGTTGATCCTTTATACCAAATATCCGGGCATAATATTTATTCCATACATCTTTTGCAATTTTAATCACTGCTTCCTTAAGTTCTGATTTAGATGCATCAGGGTGTGAATACATCCATTCCCAGACATTCATATCCACTATCGATACACCCATGATTTCATAATTCGACCAGAAGATATCGAGGGTAGAAAGATCCTCGCTGTCAGAACCATTATCCTTTATTCCCAGTACTTCGAGATCACGTTTTTGAAAAACGAAGGCAAGAGCTTCGGTAAAAGCCGTATTAGGCACTCCTGAAAGTAAATAATTGTCAATATCATAAAGTGTAAGAGTTTGTTCAACACAATGGCCAAGTTCATGGATAGCAATGTTAAATCCTTTATAATCCATTCCATCCTCTGAAATTCTTGTCCGCAGGTGAGCTTTATCCCCTTTCATCTGGGCTCCCCATGCATGTCCTGATCCCCGTGCTGCATCAACCTGTATTTTAGATGCAATATATATTGCTTTTTCATGGTTAAAACCAAGTTTTTGCAATATGTTGGGGATATCCTTCTGAAATGCGTCACTGTTTGGATATTTTTTCTTTAAAGTTTTATCCAGTTCAGCTGTGTTGATAGTACTGCGTTTTTTGAAACCATCGTACCATATATCGAATGGTTCAAGTTTACGGTTTAAGCGTTTTGCAATAAGAGTTGCTACTTTAGCAGCCTGAGGGGATATTAAAAGTTCAGTAAAAAGTTTTTCCACATCCCGTTGTAGTATTTCCATTTCACTTTCGAATTTCGATTTTATATATGTTGGGAAGAAAGGATTGTATGAATCAGCTTCCTTTAATGCTTTAAAATTATTAAGGAGCCATTCGTACCTGGTATCAGGTTCAGTTGTATAAGTTACTTCATTATTATAATTGAACACCTTATTAGTGAAGGGATTCCACAGGTATTTATCTGAATTTATAATACAAGATGGAATATCTTGATTAATAATATGTAACATTACATTATAGATCATCTTCTGTTTTTCAAGTCCATTTTCGACCTGGTAATTTGATTTAATTTCATCGCGTAACCCCCAGTGAGTAATTAACTTCATGCCGGCCGGGAAAAATTTTTCGCCCCTGTTATTAACCAGATTAGCCATAAATATGTTATAATCTGAGATATAGCTTTCAGCACGGGTATTAATATCCGATATATTTAATTGTATTTTACCCGGAATTCTTGAAGCAAACATGTCTCCTAACCTGGCAATCGCCCATTGTTCGCGGTTCCATTTAATGCCAGAATTAGTTTTTTCGTTAAGGGAATAAAATTTATAATTGAGCAGTATAAAAAACGCAATTTTATTTTTGAAAAAATCTTCGCTTAAATTGCTTGATGGATTATAGCCTCCAAACATTTGATCAATAGGTGTTATGTCACCAAGATTCATATCAACAGGTTCTTTTAAACGAAGCAAAATTTGATTAAACCCACCATTAAGGATTTCCATATTCCTGGAAATTTTTTCCATTGCAATTTTTCTGCCATTTTCATCAGGTAAATAATTTTCCCGGCAAAATTTGATAAATTCATCCTTTGATCCGTCATCTTTAGTCCAGAATTTGGCTACCTGTTTTACACCTGTGCTAATGTCATTAATTGGAGTGTTTGGAAAACTTTTTTTAAGCGAATCAATACAATTATTCATGGTTGCCGAATCGATACAGCTCATAGATAGAGTTTTTGTATTATTAAAATTTTCCATTTTTGGCTTGCAAGAGTTGGAAGCAAACAAAATAACGCTGGTTATAAGGATAATGTTCTTTTTCATGGTCTTCGGGTTAGGTGATTAGGTGATTAGGTTATTAGGTGATTAAGTTATTAAGTCATTATCACTATGCACTTTGCACTAAGCACCATGCACTAATTAATAAGCGAAATTCGGAGTTTTTATTTATTATTACAAATATATGATTGTGTTTATTATCATAATTGATTACTTTGCATCATGAAAATAGCAAAATATATTTTTGGTTTTCTGTTAACAGTTGTTATTGTAATTGGTATCGTATCGTGTGCTAAAATTGAAGAAATTAAAGTTGGGGACGTCCGTGAAGTAACATTTAGTGGTTTGCACGATAATGTTATAACTCTTAAGATAATGGTTCCAATAGAGAACCCTAATTCATTTAACCTGCGTATTAAAGCTGCCGACCTGAAGGTATTGATGGGCGATAAAGAAATTGGCAAAGTGAGGCAGATTGATGAATTGATTATTTTGAAGAAGTCGGAACAAGATTATCCTGTAACAGTTGCTATTGAACTTTCGAATGTAAAAGAGATTATGTCATCGGCACTTATGATGATTTCGGGAGGTATACATGATTTACATTTAACGGGTACAGTAGTGGTAAGTTCATTTTTATACAGCAAAAAAATCAAAATTGAAGATTTCCCTTTAGTAAAATAGTACATAGTACATAGTGCTTAGTGCATAGTTGCCAGGGATCAGGGACTAGGGGCTAGTGGATGGAAATTAGAATATTAATAATTTAGTAATTCCATACCTTTTCTGCCTTTCTACTTTTCTACTTACTACTTACGACTTACAACTTTTTTAATTACTTTTGATGCGGAATACAGAATATCATATTTAATAATGGGGAAAACTTTCTTAACATGTTGTATACTATTTTGGATATTCAATAATGCAATTTATTCGCAATCAACAAATACCATACCTGATACTCCATTTATAAATTACTTCCAGCCTAAGGATTCTGCCGGCGAAGTCCAGATCATTCAGGATAAAAGAATTGATTCATTGATTTTTAAATATAAAAATGACAATTATAAAAATCGTACCATACCAGGGTTCAGGATCCGCATATTCATGGCAAATAATTTGGATAAAGGACGGCAACGTGCTACTGAAGCAATGAGAATATTTATAGAAAAGTTTTCGGGTTTAGGTGAGGAAGTTTATCTTGTTCAGGAGTCCCCTGACTGGAAGGTATATATAGGTGATTTCAGGACACGTACCGATGCCTTTCGCATTAAGAAACAGATTGAATCGGTATTTCCAAATAACCGTATAGTAGAATGTCAGATTGATTATACTAAATTATAAATTAAAATGACCGATGCGTTAGAGCATGACTGTGGTATAGCTTTAGTCCGTTTACTAAAGCCTTTGGAGTATTATCAGTTAAAATATGGAACGTGGATGTATGGCTTGCAAAAGCTCTACCTGTTAATGGAAAAGCAACGTAACAGGGGCCAGGATGGAGCCGGGGTAGTTTGTGTAAAGTTAGATATGGAACCCGGAAATGAATTTATTTTCAGGCATCGTTCAATTAAAGACAATTCTATTGATCATGTTTTTAAAAAAATACAGGATGGTTTAGATGAGTCAGAAAAGGATTATCCCAAAATTTTAAGCGATGCGCATACTGCTAAATTAAGACAACCATTCGCAGGGGAAGTTTACATGGGACATTTACGTTACGGAACATTCGGAAATAATGGCATTGACAGGGTACATCCTGTTATAAGGCTTAACAACTGGAAAACCAGGAATCTGGTGCTTGCAGGGAATTTCAACCTTACAAATGTTGAAGAAATTTTTAATATATTAACTTCCCTGGGCCAGAATCCGAAGGATTTTTCAGATACAGTAACTATTCTCGAAAATGTGGGACATTTCCTGGATCGTGAAGTTCAGAAATGTTTCGATTATTATAAGGCCCAAGGTAAGGATAATGTAGAAATTACTTCTCTTATACCTGAAAGAATGAATATTCCTTCAATTTTAAAGGAATCGAGTAAAAAATGGGATGGAGGTTATGCAGTTACAGGTATCATTGGTCATGGTGATGCTTTCGTATTTCGCGATCCCTGGGGTATCCGTCCTGTATTTTATTATTACAACGATGAAGTGGCAGTAGTTGCATCTGAGCGTCCTGTCATACAAACCGCCTTTAACCTGAAAACATCAGACATCAGAGAATTAAAGCCGGGGCATATTTTTGTAATCAAGAAAAACGGGCAGATGGCAGAAGAACAGGTGAGCGAGCCACAAACACGAAGTTCATGTTCTTTTGAACGGATATATTTCTCAAGAGGCAGCGACAGAGATATATATCGCGAGCGTAAGAAACTAGGTGAATTGTTGATTCCGGCAATATTAAAATCGATAGATTATGATTTGAAACATACTGTTTTTTCCTTTATTCCAAACACTGCTGAATCAGCTTTTTATGGCATGGTAAAGGGAGTCAATGATTATCTGAATAACCAGAAAAAGAAGAAGATACTTGATGCAGGAGATAAACTTACGCCCGGGTTGCTTGATGAAATAATGAACGAAAGTTTCAGGATTGAAAAAGTTGCTATAAAAGATGCTAAACTACGTACATTTATAGCACAGGATAAAGGCCGTTCAAATATGGTTGGGCATGTTTATGACATCACCTACGATACACTTGATAAAGGTGTCGATAACCTTGTTGTAATAGATGATTCAATTGTTCGTGGTACTACCTTGAAACAGAGCATTATTAAAATTCTTGACAGGCTGGAGCCAAAGAAAATAATTATTTTATCCTCATCGCCCCAGATCCGATACCCTGACTGTTATGGCATTGATATGGCCAAACTTAGTGATCTGATAGCGTTTCAGGCAGCTATTGCACTTCTGAAAGAGACAGGAAAATCGGGCGTGATTAATAAGGTTTACCATCTTTGTAAAGAAAAGGCAGAACAAACTAAGGATCAAACTGAAAACTTTGTTAAAATGATTTACGATCAGTTTACGCCTGAAGAAATTTCAGATAAAATTGCTCAAATGTTACGTACGCCCGAAATTAAGGCCGACCTTAAAATTATATATCAAACAGTAGAAGATTTACATATTGCCATTCCAAATGATTTGGGGGACTGGTATTTTACAGGTAATTATCCTACTCCGGGAGGGAACAGGGTGTCGAACAATGCTTTTATCAATTACGTAGAGAAAAACGACAGGAGGGCGTATTGATATAGTGCTTAGTGCATAGTGCATAGTGTTTGTATGTTGGAGATTAGTTTCCAGATGTGAGTGGTTAATTGTCAGGGGCCAGGTGTAAGTTAGGGAAATTTTGATATAAATATAAAATATATTTATTTTTATTGCATTTTACAAAACAGAATATTAAATTACAAATAGTGATATAAAATGAATTTTATATTAGAGATCATTATAGTCCGATATTAGTTTCAATTCCATTTTTAATTTTCAAAAATGCTTGATAATCAATAATAGTTTATTATTGTTTTGCCTTTTTTTTTAAACTAAGCCCCTTTCAAAACAGGTGGCTTCGACAGGCTCAGCCACCGAAATCAAGCTCAGTTACTTAATCTGATCCCGAGACAGTTAAACTGGTGGCTGAGCCTGTCGAAGCCACCGAATTGGGATAAAGCATTGCATAAAATCCTTTCTATTATTTTTATCGGACAATAGTGTTTTATTTTTTAAAAAAGACAGATTATTATTTCCAACCTTTTCTTTCTTTATTTGCACTTCATATTGAGTTACATATAAAAGAATATTAAATATTATATAAATGTCCAGGAAAATTATTGTTCTTATTTTAGTTTTATTAGCACTATTGGTTAATGTTCATGGCCAAAATAAAGTATTGGTGCTTAAAAATAAAATTACCGGGAAGGAAAGGATAATTCCTGAAGGGAAAAGGATAAAAGTTGTTTTTAATAACGGAGATGTTATCAAAGGGAAAGTAATTATAAATGACGCCACCAGATTAAAAGGGAATAATGAAATTTTGATAAATAATACTTTAAATAGTATATATAAAGAAAAAGTAAATATTAATTCAATAGTTTATATTAAAGTACCATCGTTGGCAAGGAATATTATCGGGGGTATAATAACCGGAATTGGAGTATATCCTATTTTTGTTGGTGTTACTTTAATGTCCTCTGTCGGAGCACAAGATCCTGATTGGGGTGGTCTTGTTACATTTATAGGATTTGTAACAGCTTTTGGAGGAGCTTTAACTTCCGGAATAGGAATCATTACCTGGACTGGTGGGAAACAGTATAATAGAGATGATTGGGAATATATTATAAGAACAAAATAAAACTTAAGACAATCTGTTACCAAATGAACTCTTACTTCTTCCTTCTTTCTTACGCCATCGTTTTAGCCGCTTCCGGAACAATCATCCTTTTATAGAAGGCTGCTTCGCCTTCAAGTTCCAATTCCTGTATCATGACATTCATCTGGGTAACTATGTATTCTTTCTGATTTCTGAAATGGATATACATGGCTGCGAGGTTTACAGCAGGTTCAAGGCTTTTAGGATTCCGGAACAAAATAGTAAAAAACATTTTCCAGTAAAGATAACCGGTCATTTTATTAAAACCTGCCACTTTACAAACCCTGAAAAACGAACGTATGAATTTGAGCTGAGTAATAAAACCTGGAGTATGCTTGTATGCAGTTTTAAGGCATAGGCCATTGTAAATAACTCTTTTATAATAATTTGCCGGTTCATATATATGTTCAAGTACCCGTATATAATTTTTAATAACATCGATACGGGGTATTTTAGTTTCAAAATTAAGTCCGCTGGTAGACTGATCTATATCCAGGTCGCTAATCTCTTTTGATGTGTTATGAAACAGCCTTCCTTCCGCATTGAGGCGTTTAGTAAGCTGTGTGTTTGGAAGGCCATAGAGCAGGCCAAGCATAGCCATACAAATTCCCGAATCCTGAATACAGGAAATCATATTATCGGCAATATTCAAGCTATCGCTGTCGAACCCGATTATAAAACCCCCATTACAAACAATTCCATATGACATAATGGTTTTTACGGCATCAGTAACCGACTTGTCGACATTTTGAATTTTATGGTTTAGTGCAAGTGTGTTATTCTCAGGAGTTTCAATTCCCAGGAATACATACCTGAAATCTACATCCTTCATCAGTTGCAGCAGCTCGTGGTCATCTGCAAGGTTAACAGAAGCTTCAGTAGTAAAATAAAAAGGGTACTTATGTGCAACAGTCCATTTACGGATTTCAACCAACAGTTCTTTTACCTTTTTTTTATTTCCTATAAAATTATCATCTACAAAATCTACATGTCCTCTGTAACCAAGGTCGTACAAATATTGCAGTTCCTTAATCACCTGTTTTGCAGGCTTGAACCTGGGAATATGGCCGAATAACTCAATTATATCGCAGAATTCACAGCCAAAAGGACATCCGCGTATAAACTGAACTCCAATCATGATATAATCGCGAAACCGGATAAGGTCGTATCGGGGCACCACAGCCAAAGCCATATCCGCCTTTTCTTCAGATTTATAAATGCCTTTTGCAGCGCCGTTTTTTAGACTTTCAAGAAACATTGGTATCGTTATCTCTCCTTCACCAAGAACCAGAAAATCAGCTTTATTGTAAAGATCAGGCTGGGAAGTAGGATCTGCACCACCCACGACGATAGGACATTTAAGACTGTGTGCTCTGTCAATAAGATTTAGTAAACTCTTTTGCTGAGGCAACATACCTCCTGTACAAACAATATCGGCCCATTGAATGTGTTCGTCAAGCAAAGTTTCAACATTTTCGTCAACTAATTTAAAGGTCCAATGCTGAGGCAACAGAGCTGCTACCGTAAGTAAGCCAAGCGGGGCTGCAGGATATTTTGCACCTACTATATCACAAACTTCCTGATAATTCCAAAAGCTATATTCTGAAAATTTTGATTGAACAATGAGGCAATTAACCGGATTATTAAAATAATTTATCATGAAAAAAATTTAAAATAAGAAATAATGATAGCTATTATGACTATTGATCATCCCATAAAATTGAAAAGGTTGAAATTGGATGAAACCACTATACCAGGTTATATATATTGTAAGTGGTTATGTATCATAGAAAAATATGAATAAATATAGTTGTCGCTGCAGTGAAAAATGAATCAATACATTGTATTATACAAATATAATAAATTTTTGGCTATGTCATATAATATAATGACTATTAAATTTAAAGTTAAGGTAATATAGAACAGGAATATTATGAATTATTTTGCATAAGTATAAATAAATTAAATGAATATTGGATACTATTATTGAATTAATAGAAGTACTATCTGATTTAGGGGCAGGCATACATGGGGCTGGATTTGGGTCAGATGCAATTCAAAAACTGGCCATATCAAAATATAATTCTTACTTTTCTGGTTTAGTGAGAGCAAATACTTATAAACCTGAAAATAACGGATTCGGTTCTCTTTATGCAAAAAATATTGAATCTGTTTTAAAGATTAATCAATTAATATGTAATGGTGTATGTGCAAGCATCATAAGGGGAAACAATCCGGTAATTATTTCCGGAGACCATAGTAATGCTGCAGGGACAATAGCCGGCATAAAAAAGGCTAAGCCATATTCCAGACTCGGAGTGATTTGGATAGATGCTCATGCAGATTTGCATTCTCCTTATACCACACCTTCAGGAAATATACACGGGATGCCATTAGCGGCAAGTATTGCAGAGGATAACACTGAAAACGCGAGACGGGAGATTGATACTATTACCAGGTATTTTTGGGAAGAATTTAAAAATTTAGGAAACATATCTCCAAAAATACAGCCTCAAAATATTGTATATATATCACTTCGTGAATATGAAAAGGAAGAATACAAATTAATACGGAAAGCAGGAATAAAAAACTACGATGCTTTTACATTGATTAGTAAAGGAACTGAAAATGTAGTTAACAGGATTTTTGAGCAGCTTAAGGATTGTACAGATATTTATGTATCTTTTGATGTTGATTGCCTGGATCCTGCTTTCTCAAAAGGTACAGGTCTGCCGGTATATGGTGGAATATTGCCAGGTGATGCGGAATCACTTACCAAAATGCTTTTAGAAAATCCTAAGGTCATTTGTTTTGAAATTACTGAATATAATCCTTTTCTTGACATAAACTTAAAAACAGCTGATATCGTTTACAATATCCTGGAGAAAGGAATTTTTGCTATAAATAGCAGGCAACCGGCATTAATACAGGATACAATCCCTATTTCGGGTTTTTATGGTTAGTTGTTTGTTAACAGCAATTTTAATATTGATTTTTTTTTAAATTAATGTTATAGTAATATCAATTTATTTATTTAGTTGGCTAAACTTTTTAAAAAGATTGATGCAATTAATAAGTACAGAAGATGTTGCGAAATTAATCGGTTTTAATAAGTTTGGAGGGAGACATATTTCAAAAATTGTTATGTCGCTGCTTCAAATAGACAGGATTAATAATATATATTCTAAACATAATTCAAAAGGGCCAATTGATTTTTTGAATTCTGTTATAAATGATACCGGTATAAATTACGAAATAGATTTCAATGATATAGAAAAGATTCCTAAAGAAGGGCCCTTTGTAATTATTGCAAACCATCCTTTCGGAGGTATTGAAGGGTTGATTTTAATGGATACTATTTTACCAATCCGGCCTGATTTTAAATTAATTGCCAACTTTCTTTTACAAAGGATAGAACCAATAAGGGACTACCTGTTTCCAGTTAATCCGTTTGAGACATACAAAAATGCAAAATCAAGTTATACAGGACTTCGGGCCGGGTTGAGTCATTTAAGTAACGGGAACCCGGTTGGAATATTTCCTGCAGGTGAAGTTTCTGCCTACAGGAAGAATGTGTCAGGAATTACTGACCGGCTCTGGAAATTGTCGATTATTAAACTTATAAAAATATCTAATGTACCTGTAATCCCGGTATATTTTGAAGGGAAAAACAGCAGTTTATTTTATTTGTTAGGCAGAATTCATCCATTATTAAGAACTGCAAAAATACCATCTGAAATTCTTAATAAACGAAATGTAAAGATCAAATTAAGAATCGGTAAGCCCTTATCTGTTGAGGATCAGAATAATTTTAAAGATATTATTCATTATGCACAGTATTTACGTAAAATTACATATTCACTGGCAACTCAATCGGTTCAAACAAGCAACATCAATAAAACCAGTAATAAACAGGAAATAATATCAAAACCTGTTAATAAAATATTACTGTTAGGAGACATTGCCAATATTTCAGAAAAACAGATAATGTTAAGATGGCACAATTTTACCGTATATTGTGCCCCAACCTGTTTAATTCCAAATATAGCCAAAGAAATTGGCCGTTTAAGGGAAATAACATTCAGGGAAGTAGGAGAGGGTACAAACCAAAGTTTTGATATTGACGAATTTGATAACTTTTACCATCAGTTATTTATCTGGAATGACATTGAAAAAGAAATTGCCGGAGGTTATCGTTTGGGTAAGGGATTTGATATTATTAACGAACGGGGGATTAATGGTTTTTACATTAATACGTTATTTACAATTGGCAATGAAATGAAATCTATGCTAAACAAATCCATTGAACTCGGACGATCGTTTATTATAAAGAAATATCAGCGAAAACCCTGGTCATTATATCTTTTATGGAAAGGGATATTAAATTTTCTGAAGAATAACACTCATTATCGTTATCTTATAGGACCAATAAGCATAAGTAGCAGATATTCGGAAATATCAAAGCATGTAATGGTGGAATTTATACGCAAAAATTACTTCAATTATCACCTGGCTGACAGGTTTACACCTAAAAATCCATATTTATATAAGAATGGTTCTTCAGAAATGAGATATTTTCTTAACAGTGCTGCTGATTTGAACTCCCTGGACCATATTATTAAAGATATTGAAACGGCGGAAACAAAGATGCCTGTATTACTTAAGAAATATCTATTATTGGGTGGTAAAATAGCGGGTTTTAATTTTGATCCTGAATTTAACCATTGTCTCGATTGTCTTCTTATACTCGATCTGAAAGACGTGCCTGGGCGGACAATAGAATTACTTTCAAAAGAGAGGCAGGTAATTTGAAAATGTGCAGATGTGCAGATGTACAGATGTGATGTGTGGCGATAAACGCTAAACGTTAAACGTGAGATAAAAGAAGTCAGAAGACAGAAAACAGAAAATAGATTTTACTTTACTACTTTCAAACGTTTATAATTATTCCTTTTTACAAATATTTATTGTTACTGTTGGTATTAAACTTTAAAAATATTACTTTCGCGCACCTATTAAAAACATTAAAATAATTTTTGTATACATATATACTCAGTGGCTGAAAATAAAACGCCAAGTTCGAGGCTTGTGAAGTCAGAAAAAGCGGAGTTTGCTTTAGTAAATGAGCATTTTTCTGACAAGCATAACGAAGAAATTGGCGTTTTATTTCTGACACTAATAACGGGGTGTAGTACAGTTGGTAGTATGCTTGGTTTGGGACCAAGAGGTCGTCGGTTCAAGTCCGGCCACCCCGACTGCTATATTTAGAACCCATTGTAAACTAAAAAATTACAATGGGTTTTTTGTCGGTATTACAATAAAATAACTTTGAAATGTTTAATGTCAATTGATCAACCTTACATTAAAAAATAAAAATATTAAGGTTAAGTAAAATTTTTATTCTACATTTGAGGTTAAAAAAGAAGGGTCACGTTAAAAAGACAACTTTTTGATGTCAAAATATAAATCTATGGCTTATCAAACTAATCCTGAACGTAATGTTCCATTGAATGAGTTACCTGAGTTACCAATTGACAAAGATATATACGAAGTTATAGAAATTTATAGCCAATTAGGAAATGCAAAAGCAGCATTGGGGAAACTGCAGGGAAGAAGTATTGTAATTCCAAATCAAGGGATGCTTATTAATTCTATAAGCTTACAGGAAGCAAAAGCATCCAGTGCAATAGAAAATATTTTCACAACAGATGACGATCTGTATAAAGCATATAGTGATCAACATATAGAACAAATACATGGTCCATCAAAAGAAATTTTAAAATATCGTGAAGCTTTATGGCATGGATACGACTACTTAAAAAAAAATGGGCAATTTGATGAATCCTATTTGACATTAATTTATCATGATATAACCCAGTTGAATGATAGAATACGCAATCCAACAGCACAAATTTATATTAAACAGGGAGGCTCTGGACCTAACGCAGGGAAAGCAATTTATACTCCTCCAAGAGGAAAAGGGATAGTAGAGGCAAAATTATACAATCTGCTTAACTTTTTAAATAATGATGATATCCATCCCATGGATCCTGTTTTAAAAATGGCTATTGCACATTTACAATTTGAAGCAATTCATCCATTTAGAGATGGTAATGGTAGAACAGGAAGAATATTAAATATTCATTATCTTACACAAAAAGGGTTATTGGATTATCCAATACTATTTTTAAGTAAATATATTATAGATAATAAAGATGAATATTACAATGCACTGGCAGGTGTTACACAACGGGGTGATTGGAAAACCTGGCTTTTATATATGCTTAAAGCGGTTGAAATGACTGCATCAATTACTTACTATAAAATTAATGATATTATAACCGCAAAAGATGCAATATTACACACTGTAGCTACAGATACAGAAATATCAAGGCCAGAATCCATAGTAAATGCAATATTCTCACAACCATATACCAAAGTAAAACACCTTACCCAACAAGGGATTTATGCTGAAAATACAGCCAGAAAATATTTAGATAAATTGGATGAAATGGGTATTATGGAAAAAAGGAACATACAAGGGAACAATTATTATTTGAATTTAGAACTATATCGAATATTGGGAGAATAACCCTGGTAGTAATTAATCTATTGAGATGATCGGTTGGGCGGCCACCCCGACATAAAGATTAAAATATTAAAATAATAAATTTCTAAGTTCATCGCAAGTACTTACAATATAATCAGGTTTCTGTAATATAAGTTCCTCAGGTGAACCATATCCGTATAAAACTGCTATTGTTTTCATAGATAGATTTTTCTTCTATATCAAGTTTTTTAAGCGCAAATATCAGTGAATTAATTATACCTTTTTTTGAATCGGTTAAAGTACCATCCAAGTCAAACAGTATATTTTCGATATTTCTGATCATTAATTATTCCTTTTTAGGCTTATCCCAGATTTTTTAAATGTTTACCTTTATTTTAATTCATCGGGATTAATAATTGCTGACATATATTTTGTTGTAAACGTTTTAAAAATTGTCGGAAAGAAATATTCTTATCAAAAATATTATTTATATTTAAATCAAATAACAACTGACCATGAAAAAAATTATCTGCCTGATTTTAACGCTCGCATTATTTACAACCAATTATTCCCAGAAATATCAGAATTTCAAAGTGTCAATTTACTGCACTGCTTTTGATGTAAGCCAAATGGGTGATACGGTAAGCCTGCGCGTTAAGTGGAATGAAATAAGCCGGCAACTTAAAGTAGATAAGGTATACATAGAGACTCACCGCGATTTATTAATTGTTGACCAAAAAACATTGGATATAGCGAAGAAGTTTTTTACGGACAGGCATTTACAAATTGCAGGGGGTATTTGCTATACCGTCAAAGAGGGCGATAATTTCAGGACTTTTTGCTATAGCGATCCTGAAGATCGCAAAAAGGTTAAAGAAATATCAGAATATACAGCTAAGAATTTCGATGAAATTATTCTCGATGACTTTTTCTTTACAAATTGCAAAGACGATGGTGCAATCAAAGATAAAGGCCTGAAAAGCTGGACCCAATACCGGCTGGATCTGATGGCCGACGCATCCAGGAACCTTGTAGTAGGACCAGCTAAAAAGGTAAACCCAAGAGTGAAGGTTATTATCAAATACCCCAATTGGTACGAACATTTTCAGGGCCTCGGATTTAACTTAGAAAAAGAACCGGAGATTTTCGATGGAATATATACAGGTACTGAAACAAGGGATGCAGTTCTGAGTCCCCAGCACCTTCAACCTTACCTGGGTTATAACATCATGCGTTATTTTAGCAATATTGCGCCAGGCCGCAATGGGGGCGGTTGGGTTGATCCTTTTGGAATGGGTACCTTCGACAGGTATGCCGAACAGTTATGGATTACGGCATTTGCGAAAGCCCCTGAAATAATTTTGTTTCACTTTGGTGAAATGACAAGTCCTGTAAATTTTTCCAACCGCTCGTCGTGGCAGGGGCAAAACACCAGTTTTGATTTTAACGAAATGATGCAGCCAGTTGATTATAATGGCAATACTCCATTAAAACCGACTTCTTTAGCCCGGGTTGCCGGTTATTCTTTCGAAACTGCAGATAAAATTATGGGTAAAACGGGGAATCCAATTGGTATAAAGAGCTATAAACCATATCATTCGATAGGGGAGGACTTCTTACAGAATTATTTAGGCATGATTGGGTTACCTATGGACGAAAGGCCGGAGTTTCCTAAAGCTGATAAATTGATATTGTTAACAGAAGAAGCAAAATACGATGCTGACATTGTTTCAAAAATAAAAAATCAGTTAACAGAAGGAAAAACTGTAGTTATTACCTCAGGTTTGCTTCGTGCTATACAGGATAAAGGTTTGAATGATATAGCCGAATTAAGGTATACTGACAGGAAAGCTTTTGTACAAGACTTCTCAGTTGGAGAATATCAGCTGGTGCATTCGGAAAAGCCTGTTTTAATGCAGCAGTTACAATATTTAACCAACGATTCATGGGAAATAGTTTCCGGCATTTCAGGCGCAAATGGCTGGCCAATTTTACATATGGCGGATTATTCCAAAGGAAAGATGTATGTTTTGACCATTCCCGATAATTTTGCCGATCTATATAATCTGCCGCCAAAAGTATTAAATAAAATCAGGGAAATACTTTGTGGAGGATTGGATGTGTCTATTGAGGGGCCATCAGATATAAGCCTGTATCTGTACGACAACAACACATTCATTGTAGAATCGTTCCTGGACACAGAAACACTACTTAAAATTGTGACCTCACAAAAATTTAATCAAATTACCGATTTAAGCTCAAACCAGGTTATAAAAGGTGAAGCCCGCACACAAGCTCAATATGATTTCAGGCATAAAAATCCGGCCAAAAATACTTATAGTATTACGCTGAAACCTCATTCGTTCAGGATATTTAAATTTGAATAATAGTGTTTGTCCATAAAGTCCGTAGCCTTTGTTACGCTCGCCTAAAAACCAGTCATTTACTGTAGTAAACTCCTGATTTTTAGGCTTCGCAAGCCTCGGCTACGAACTTTATAGATCAAACACTTGAATTATGTCTGCAGGCTTTACAAATTAATACGGCTCACTTGGAAGCATCTACCAGAATAAAGTCCGCGCTGTAGGGAGCTACAGAAACCTTTATTCCCCCGGACGTTAATGCTGATTTGGCTAAAATGGAAGAATAATTGGACGGACCGCCAGCAGATAGAGTAGGGCCGTTTCCATTAATATAAGTCATAAGTGAGAAATTGCCGTTATCAGTTCCTCCGGCAAGTTCCCACCAGTAATAACGTGTTCCCATCCTGTAATTTTTAAAATTTATCTCCACAACTTGTGTTGTTCCTGAAGTATTTACAACAGCTACACCTGCCTGACCGTTAGTACTATAGGTAGAGGCATAAACTTTTATAGCTTTATTTCCTGAAATAGAGTCCCCAACAAGCATATCCCCAATGGTTTTCTGGAAATAGTACATGTAGTAAAAAGATGGACGAGGTGTCCATTGCGGAACTCCAGGTTGATTAACATCACTATAAAGTCCCATGTCATTTCCACCCGCTCCCCAACCATTATATAGGTCCCAGCGTGCGGAAAGGCCATACAGGTTTTTGATATCCTCTCCCTGTACAATAACAGCAAAGGATCCGCTCACGTTGGAGATAAGAGAAAAATTAGACAGGGTTGAGTTGCCTTGCAAATTCCATTCACCCATGATGGTGGGTTTAATGATCCCTCCGTATTGAATAACCTGGCTAGTCATGTATTTAATCATGGTGGCAGGTACCGAATCAGCACAGTTTAAAATAACAGAAGCGGATGAGTTAACATTATATGGAGTAAAGTAATTATGCCCGATGTAAAAATCAGGTTTGTTGCCGGCAGCAGGTATCATCCCTGAATTCCATGTCTTTGTCGTGTTAACATTCCAGGACTGGGGTTCGGATTCATATTCAACCGCACCTATATAGATAGTTTGGCCGATGGAGGCGGCAGCATTTTTCATAGAATCATAAAATATCTGGAAATGTTGTCCGTAAAGCTGGCCTGTTAAATATTGAGGCTGGCCATCCTGGTTAGTTGCCGTATTGATGTCATATCCCCATTCCCAGGTACCGTAATTTTCATTTCCTATTTCCCAGTATTTTGTACGGCCATTGTCGTACCGTACCCAGTCAGCTGCGAGGTGAGCAGCCGTGGGAGCAGGTGTCGGCCCTGTACCATACCTTGCATAGCCATAGTTTACAGTAAGCATGCCAACACAATTGGTAGTTTTAAGTACCGAATAATAATTGTCGAGGGTAGCTTCCCCACTAGCAGAGTTCCTGCCATAAGAATATGGATATGAGCTTGATTGAGTGCCACTTGAAGTAATTAAATATTGAGGGGCATCGGCAGGTGGCTGTATTGAATCGTTCCAAAAATAGCAATCACTTCCACTTCCTGAAGGAAAACGCAGAACATGGGGATTTAAGTCGGATGTCTGGCTAAGGAATTGAGGTTGGTTAACCATGGGGGTCATCCATATATTAGCATTGTGCCCGAAAATAGTTACAGGAATTTTAGTGATGACATTAGATGCATCCACCGTCACTGTTGACGTAACTGAACTAGTCGGTATGGTAGCCGCGGTAAAGGAAGGTGCAACATATTGTTTGGGTTGCCAGTTTTCTAAAAAAAACCCGATGGTCGCTGCAGTTGCAGGTACTACAGGAGCTTTAACAATTGTATCTGCAGTAGTAATATTGTTTTTTTCAGATTTTTTACAGGCCGGTGAGATCAAAATGGATAAGAAGATAATAATACAAAGGTTAAAAGATATTAATTTCATTTTCATTAGTTTTATTAGTTAGCGATGAATTTAAATTTTTATTGAAACCGAAATGTTCAATTTTTGATGTTAAAAGTACATTAAATTTAGAAAAAAAAATTATTTTTCTATTCGAGCTTCACAATCGAATATGTCTGTCCTGGCATTGTTATTGAAACATTATTGCCGTTTCTGGAAAGTTTTATTTCTTTACCTGCCAGCAATGCTGTTTTTGAAAAGCTTATATTCAGCTTGAAATCTGCTGTTGCTTCTTTTCCTGACGGGTTTAGCATAACTAATGCCACATCTTTATCTTTTGCACGAGCATATACAAAGGGATAGGTGTTTTCTTTGGCAAATAATGGAATGAATTCAGCATAAGCGGCAAAAGCCGGTTCCGTATGTTTTAATTTGATAAGCTTTCGGGTGCGGTTCAGCAAAGAGTTTGGATCTTTTTCTTCAGCTGCCACGTTGGGAGCATCTTTAGCGGTATCCACAGGCAGGTATAATTTTTCTTTCGGAGCCGTAGAAAAACCAAGATTTTTTTCATCCGACCATTGCATTGGCGTACGAGCGCCATTTCTTGGTTTATAGGCACCTTCAATTTGAGGCCAATCTGCTGGTAACTGGCGCATTCCTATTTCATTTCCATAGTAAAGAAAGGTTACCCCTGGCATGGTTAATCCAAAGGCATAAATAATTTCGAGGTCGTCTGCGCTGCGTTTATTTCCTAATCGGGCATTGTCGTGGTTTCCCAATGGTAAAGAAATATACCCTTTACCTTTGGTTTGGGTGTACTGTTCCATATACTTGTCGAGGAAATGCCTTATGTTGCCTTTCCCTTCCACGTCAAAATAACTGTGTCCTTCGGAAATGCCGTTAAGGATTCGCCAGCTTTCTTTTTGGAACAAATCGTTATACCCGTCGAACCAGTGCAGAAAATCGGCATGAAAACAGCCATCGAGTGCCGAGGTTGGCCAGGACCATTCAGAAACAATAAATGCTTGTGGATATTCTTTTTTAAGCATGGTGCGTATTTCCTGCCAGAATTTTTTGGTGTTGTCTTCATGTGTATTGAAAAACTGTTGATTGCCTTTAATATTGGCTGTTTTAACTAGTGCTCCTGCCATATCGGCCCGGAAACCGTCGGCGCCAAGATTCATCCAAAAGCGTACTACTTTTTTCATTTCTTCGCGCATGGATATTACATCCGGGTTATTCGTTGGTAATTGCCATTTTTGGGTAGTATCCGGTAAGGCAAACCCATAGTTCAAAGCGGGTTCACAATAGTAAAAGTTACGCATGTACTGTCCGTTCCGGGTGCCCATACCTTTTATAAAGGCATCCTCGAATTCTCGCGGAGGGTTCGCCCAAATATTATCGGTCCAGATGTACCAATTCGAATATTTATTCTTTTTTTGTTCCTCAGCAGCTTTAAACCATGGGTGTTCAATGGATGTATAGCTTGCCACAAAGTCGAACAGGATTTTTAAGCCTCTTTTGTGGGCTTCTTCAAAGAGTTTTTTGGCATCTTCATTTGTACCGTACCGATGTGCAACTTTGTAGTAGTCGGATATGTCGTAACCTCCGTCGCAAAAAGGAGATTCAAAAAAGGGATTGATCCAGACAGCATCAACGCCCAAACTTTTAATATAATCCAACTTCTGGATAATACCTTTCAAATCACCGATTCCATCTCCATTCGAATCGTAAAAGGTTTGCGGGTATATTTGATAGAATACAGCGTGGTTAGCCCATTCCGGGCAATCAGGGATGATATACTTTCCTGTAATCAGGTTTTCCGGCGTTGTTGAAGTTTCTTTCGTTCCTGTGTTTTTGCAGTAAATTGCAGCAACAACGACTAAAAACATAACCACAAACAGGTTATATTTAGGAGTTAGTATTTTTCTCATAAGGTATTCAAAATATAATATTTTATTTACTTAAATAAAGTTACAAAGGCAGATATTTCAAATATATACTAAATATTTCTTTATTGAGATTTATAATTTGATTAATCTGACAATAAACTTTAGTTTGTTTAAAAAAAATATTTATATTTTGATTAATCTCAAACTAAATAAAATTAGTCCTGAAACAAGATTCAGGACTATTAAAATTATAATTTCATTTTTCTTTGTATTAAATATTTTCCAATCAAATTTTGTATTTACCTTTATAAATATTCCGCATTAAGAGTTAAAATATATTTACTAATCCTTAAAACTATGAAAACAAATAAACTTTTTATTAGTATTTCAGGAGTAATATTCAGGTTATTGTTCATTTTGATAGTACCTTCTGCTTATTCACAACTTCCGGCTGATAGCGTCAGAATAATTAAGGGCCATGTAATTGATAGTAACACTAAAACACCACTTTCTTATGCCAATGTTTACCTTACTAACACCGGAATTGGCATTGTTGCAAACAGTGAAGGAGAATTTATTTTGAAAGTACCTGCGTCATTTATTTCAAATAAAATTTCATTTTCGTATCTGGGATATCAAACACAATATATAGATATGATTGAACTAAATAAGGAGGATAATAAAGTTAAGCTTAATCCGCAAGACGTTTTACTTAAAGAAGTTATTATACAATCTAATGACCCTTTATTGATTATAAAAAAAGCTGTAAGCAAAATATCTGAAAACTATGGGAAAAAACCATACGAATGTACGGCTTTTTACAGGGAATCGATTAAACAAAATAAAAGGTACGTTAGTGTGGCCGAAGGAGTTTTTTACATCTATAAGGCAAGTTATAACAGGGAATATGATTCTGACAGGTTTAAATTATTTAAAGGGAGAAAAAGTGAAGATAAAAAATATATAGATACACTTACTATGAAACTGCGAGGAGGCATTCAGGGTGATGCCCAACTTGATGTAGTTAAGAATTTACCTTTATTTTTGGACGATCAAAATTTTGAATCATACAATTATAAACCTGTTACATTAATAAGTTTAGATGGAGATGAAGCCTATGTCATTGAGTTTGAAGCTAAGAAAGAAATGCCTGATGCAATGTACAATGGAAAGATTTATATTGATATTAATACATTGGCAATTAAAAAGGTTGAATTTAGTATAAGTCCTTTTGCCTTGTATTGGGCAGATAAAATGCTTATTTTAAAAAAACCATCGGGAATGAACATTAAAACCGTGAGTGGCATGTATGATGCAGACTATCGATATATGAACGGAAAATGGACATTAAACCATATTCATATTGAAGTGAAATTTAAAGTTGATAAAAAGAGGCATTTGTTCAGCAGATTATATACGATATCATCTGATTTTGTTATTACAGATAAGGATACTCTTAATGTAACGAGGTTCAAACATAATGAAACTATTAAACAGGATGGAGTATTCATTGAGCAGGTAAGCAATTATTATGATAAAGATTTTTGGGGCCCGTATAATGTAATAATACCTGAAGAAGCAATAGAAACAGTAATTGAGCGAATAAGTAAAAAAATGAAAAAAAATAATAAGTAATCAATTTTATATATTTGTTCCTCCATATTAATGCAATAAAAATAAGATAAGATTGATAATACATGAAAGTAATAGCAATAAACGGAAGCCCAAACAAAAAGGGAAATACTTTTCATGCACTCAGCATGGTAGGGGAAGAACTTACAGCCGGGGGTATTGATTTTGAAATTTTACATATAGGGCATAAACTTATCCGCGGATGCACTATATGCGGAACATGTTCTCAAACAAGGGATGAAACGTGCAGTATTAAAACAGACGATTTAAACACATGGATACAGATTGTTAAATTTGCTGACGGTATTATATTGGGATCGCCCGTACATTATTCAGGTATCCCCGGTACCATGAAAAGTTTTTTAGACAGGTTGTTTTATGTTTCCGGTGCAAACGGGGGATTATTCAGGCATAAGGTTGGAGCGGCAGTTGTAGTTGTGAGAAGGACAGGAGGCTCTTCAACTTTTGACGGCCTTAATCATTATCTTACTTATTCTGAAATGGTTATTGCAACATCATGTTATTGGAATGTAATACATGGAAGAACTCCGGGTGAAGTGGTTCAGGATGATGAAGGCAGGCAAATCATGAGAGTTCTTGGCAAAAATATGGCATGGCTTTTAAGAATGAAAGAAGCAACAGATGGCAGGATTGAAGTTCCGGCAACCGAAAAAAAAGCGATAACGAATTTTGTAAGGTAATAAAGGTTGCAGGTTGGAGGTTGGAGGTTGCATGTTGCATGTTGCAGGTTACTGGCATTAGCTTTAACAAAGATGTTTTCTTAGCATCTTTAATAGAGTATCCTTTTTAGTAGGTTTGCTTATATAATCGATGCATCCGGCATTAAGTGCTTTTGGACGCTCGTCCAGTGTGGCATATGCAGTTTGGGCTATCACCTGAATAAATGGTTTATGGTACCTGATTTGTCGTGTAACTTCATAACCATCAATATCCGGAAGCCTTACATCCATTAAAATCAGATCGACCGGTTGTGATAAAGAAATTTCAATTGCATCTTTTCCATTATCAACATGTAAAATATTTAAACCTGTTCCCAGGAGTATTTCTTTCAGGTATTCGGTGTTAAAAAAATCGTCCTCTACAATAAGAATTGTTTTATTGCTAAAATCATTATTGTTTAGTTGTTCAATACTATTTGTCTCCTTATGTAATGTTTTTATTGTTTTATGCGGTATCGTGAATGTGAATGTACTTCCTTTTTTTGGTTCGGACTTAAGGAATATTTCACCTCCCAAAACACCTACCAATCCTTTTACAATAGACAAACCCAGCCCTGTGCCCCCGAGGTTCTTTGATGAACGTTGCTGTAATTGGGTGAAACGTTCAAAAACCAGGTTTTGCTTTTCTTTAGGAATTCCTATACCTGAATCTGAGACATAGAAAAAGCTTTTTTGGTTTTCATCTGATTTTATTCCGGCTTCAATACTGCCTTCATCGGTAAACTTAAAGGCATTGCTTATAAGATTTATGAAAATTTGTTTAAGTTTAACCTTGTCAGTAATAATTATGCAATCTTCCGGATTACAATATGTTTGGATAGAGAGCATTATATTATCTTTACCTATCCGTGTTTTATATTCTGCAAAAAAAGCCGAAAGTTCAGCAAATAATTCTTTAAGATCGCATTCCTCAAAGTTAACAGGAAATTGGCCTGATTCTATTTTTGCAATATCGAGTATATCGTTAATTATATCCATCAAATCATTACAACGTAGTTTAATGATTTCCGAAAATGTTTCCAATTTTGTTTTATTATCATAGTTGTCTTTGATTAAATCGGAAAATCCCATAATGGCATTCATCGGTGTGCGTATTTCGTGGCTCATGTTTTGGAGGAAGGCGGTTTTTAGGTAATCGCTTTCTTCAGCACGTTCTTTTGCCTGCTTTAATTCCTGGTTTGTAAGTTGCAGTTCTTCGTTTATTTGAAGGTATTCCTCATTTTGTTCTTTTATTTCATCATTCTTTTCCTTAAGAAGAAGTTCATATTGCTTTCGTTCAGTAATATCATATTCAAATCCTGTTGAACCTATTATAGTACCTTTATCATCAAAAATCGGAGTTTTATGTTTTTCGTACCATTTAAATACGCCATTTTCATTAACATACTCTTCAATTATAAATGGTTTTCCTGATTTAATAAATTCTTTATCATCTTCTACATATTTGATGGCAAGTTCGGGTGGGAATATATCAAAATCATTTTTGCCATATATTAATAATGGATTGTCAATTTCACAACATGATTTTGCAAATTCAGTATTCACATAAATAAATGTACCGTTAATATCCTTTAGCCATAATGGGCCCGGTTGGTTTTCCAAAACGGCAATCATGTATGATTCACGCAGGATAAGGGTTAATTCAACTTGTTTGCGATCAGTTATATCCGTAATAATTCCATCATAGGAAATCAAATTTCCATCAGGATCGTGTTTAGGTATAAGGATATTGTTTACCCATCGGGTACTGCCATTCTTGTGGATTATCCTGTGTTCAATGGAATGTACATCCTTACCATCAAGTAGCTTTAGAAAGCTGTCGGCTACTAAGGTTCTTTCTTCGGGTGCAACCATATTAATCCACAGGTACGGGTCTGATTCAAATTCTTTTGCAGAATATCCTGTAACTGCTATACAAGCATCATTATGATATGTTTTGGCCGGAGAACCATTTACTACTTCTGCTGTATATATATATCCCGTAATACCGATAATAATCCTTTTGTAACGTTCTTCATTTTCCTCAGCTGTTAATTTAGCTTTTAATAATTCTTTATTTATTACCTGCAATTCCCTGTTTTGGCCTGCTAATTCATCGGCATTTGTAGCCAATAAGGAATTGTATTTTTGTTGTA
This sequence comes from uncultured Bacteroidota bacterium, assembly GCA_963846585.1. Lineage (GTDB taxonomy): Bacteria > Bacteroidota > Bacteroidia > Bacteroidales > JAAUTT01 > JAAUTT01. The sequence continues at coordinate 280,651 of CAWJWO010000003.1, read as the reverse complement.
ATTCCTTCAACTCATCTATGAGTTCTTTTTTTGATTTGTTTACGTATTTCATCAATAAAATTTGTCAGTTGTCAGTTGCAGGTTACAGGTTGCAGGTACTCGCACCCTGAGTGGAGTCGAAGGGTACAACTTTACAACTTTTATAACCTTTGTTTTTATAAAAGATAATACGAATAAGGCTATTTAAATGTTTTATTATACGGAAATTAAATAGGATATTAATATTCTGCCTATTTTATAAAAATTATTGTATTAATAAAATTACAGTTAAATTGTTGAAATTAAAAATTTAATGACGTAATTGTTACTAGACCTGCCAGGTTTATAAAACCTGGCAGGTCTAGGCGATAATTGTTTAAAAAAGGGTTAGCGAAAATATTCGAAATAATTTAATTTCAATTCCACTGTGGTTCGATTATAGGTCGTTCGACTACTTAAAAAAATAATTAATTATCAATTTATTATAATAAAACTATAATTAATTTTTACTATAGAAAGTCGTCGAACGGTAAAGATATAAAATTACCCGGGGTTCGACAACAATCATTAAGGATTTAATTCCCAATATGTCAGAGAACATTTTTAATTTATATATAACTGAAGCCTGTTTTTAATAATCTGTTTTTTTACACACCGACAACTTTTTACAGAATGTTATCGAGTGTATTGCCTTCATGTCCTAGTATCTCCTTGTCCAACCATTTCTCCTGCCTGCTCTTAAAAATAATAATGCTGTCTGTTTCTTCTTTAATAATCAATGATGCTTTTATTTTAAGTTCTTCAAGTTTTACTTCTGATATTTCTCCTTCAAAAACCGAGTTTTGTATCCAGTTCAGATATTTCCGGCATAGCCTCAACATCTTTCCTACCCGCTTTTCTCCAATATCATAAACTAAAATGATATACATTACCACCACATTTTAAAGGGTTTGTACTCTTCAATGCCCAACAGATGTTTTGAAAGTTTATAACATTCCAGTTTCATCAGGTGTTTATAACTGACGCTTCGTTTTAATGTCCTGTGCTGGATAGTTTCAGCGAGTTTTTCTTCAAATGATTTTACGAAAATTTTTTTTCCTGATTCGTTAAGCAAGCATTTATTTAAATTCCTGTCAAAATGTTTTTCCTGTATTTCTTTTTTATTCAATACTTTAAATATTACCCTGTCCACTAATAATGGTTTAAATATTTCGGCAATATCCAGTGATAGAGAATAACGACGTTCTCCGGGTGTATGCAGGTAACTGATTGAGGGTTTAGCTGGGTTTGATGAATAGCCCGAAGGCATTGACTGTAGCACATCATATTACCAAAGGAAATAAGGGCATTTACTTCGTTTTGAGGCGGCTGCCTGGTACGGTTTCCCATTTCAAAATCGTTGATAATAAGGTTAAAGGCCTCGTAATACATTTGCCGTATGTTTCCCTCAATGCCCATAAGCTCTTCTGTACAGTTGGTTTGTTCAATGCCGGATATATACTTTTCAATATTTTCGATAATTGGTTCCAGGTCTTTTCCACGGTTGGTGTAATATTTAAGGTTCTTTACCATATTAAAAGCAGCTCCGTCAATAAACTTTCGGGCAACAACCATACGCTTTGCCTTGTCGGTATGATTGGCTACCTGAGCCAACAACATTCGACCAGATAATAATTGGTCCCGTGGCATGAATGAGCCGGAATAATTTTCGTAATAATCGAAGAAATGAACAGGAATATCATTTTTGCCCAAAAAATTATAAAGGGCACTGTTGGCATCGAGCGAACCGAATACATAAAGTTCATCTGTCGCTTCTACCGGAATATACTTTGGATCCAGTTCGTTACCATCTTCATCTTCCGGAGTAAACTTAAGTGTATTATCCTTTCGGCTCAACCGGCCTGGATTAAACAGGTAATATGTTTTCTTCATCTTTCTTTACTCCATAGTTGAAAAAAAACATCATAAACACTGTAATATGGAACACCCCGGTTATCGAACTCGCTATAAATTAGTTCGTCTCCCTGTAAGGATTTGAGTGACCGTAATACGGTTGCCGATGTGCCCAGGTGATATTTATCTAAAAATTCTTTCGAGGTAGGTTGGTAAACCTTTTCTTCATGTGCAATAGCTTTTAACAATTGCCATTGAGGATTGGTAAGTATGTTACGATAACCGAAAAACAACGATTCCTGCTCTTTTAACAACAGGTATGCCTGATGTTTCCAGCTGGCATCGGTTACTTTTTTAGCAGTGGCTGAAAAAACAAGGTTACAAATTTGCTGTACATAAAAAGTGTGTGTATTTGCCCATTCGAGGATGTCGCCTACAATGGATGGACTGATCTCTTTATTATATTTTTGGAACAATTTTACTATAAAATCCCGGTATACATCATGGTTTAGCTTTTCGAGCTTCAATATTTGCGTGCTCCTGAAAAATGGGCGTTTGGGAGAAGCAAAAAGTTCGGTCATTAAATGTTGCTGACTACCGGAGAATATAAATACTACGTTTCTTAACTGTTGTATCCTGGTTCGAAGCCATGCATCAGTATTTTTTTCAGGATAATTCAGAATTTGCTGAAATTCGTCTATGGCAACTATTGTCCTGAATTCCTGTTTTTCGAGAAATTTAAATACAGAATCGATATTTGTCTCCACTTCTTTCTGCTTAATGTGAAAAGAAGCTTGTGGCGCACCTGTTAGGGAATCGAAACTGATTACAGGGCGAAGCGATTTTATAAAATCTCCGAATTTTCCTCCCAAACTGCTTTTCTCAGGTATTGTGTTTATTATTGAAGTTGCAAGGATATTCAAAAAATGGTTTAGATTTTCTGTTTCCAGGATGTCAGTGTAGATACCTTTCCATCCTGATGGCAACCGCGACATCACATGATGTATCAACCCTGTTTTCCCAATGCGCCTGATTGAAATCAGAGTGGTTGAATTGCCATTTTGCAAATTGCGAATGAGCTGAGCTGTTTCTTCCTGCCGGTCACAAAAATATTCACTTCCATGATAGGTTGTAACCGGAAATGGGTTTTCAAGTTTTTTGGCAGCCATATGGTTGTGTTTTACAATACAAATATAAGTTACATTTTATAACTTACAAAATGTAACTTACAAAATGTAACTTACAAAATGTAACTTAAAGCTAAATGCTTATTCTTCTCCACTCCAGCAAAAATCGAAATAACTGCTATTCCTGCACCTCATTTTTTCCAATTTTTGTGGGCAATTATCGGATGAAATAATTTGTCCGATATCATTTTCAAATTTTGTAATAGCCTCCCGGTCTGCATCGATTAGTATTACTTTGTTAGTTTCGCGGAGTTTCGGATATTCGAGAATCCCGGTCACTCCTTCTATACCATTACGTTCCAGCACGTGAATATAATATTTTACCTGCCGCTCATGAGCTTCCTCATGACTGTCGCTTTTCTTAATTTCGTGGACAACTTTGTTTTTAGCATCGTAATAATCTATTTTAATACCGTCAATTTCAATTTCGGAGTTTTTTTCAGAACGCTGAGGGTTACTTGTTTCGTGAATAAGCTTACCCATTTCAACCAGTTCGCTTGTATGTTCCATCTGCATGCCGCTGGCAAAGAGCCAGAGTTTACGGTGACAAACAATGTAATAATTGAAGTGGGTACCGGTAACCATGAATATATATTATTTTTTAAAGTAAATCTTCATAATATGCCATATATAAATCGCTCATATCATATGGAAATCCGTAACCACAATTTGAGGCATAATCAAGGCATGTCTGGCAACGAAGCTTAAATTCATCGAGCAATCCATTATTATGAAGATATTTTAATGCTTTTTCGAAATTGGATATCGTGCTATCATAATATTTTTCAGACATATCGCCATAGTCATGAGTAAATTTACATGCCATTTCACAAAGTGTAACCATTAATTCAGCAATTAATTGAGGAGAAGGTTTCAGGTAGCTGAAATCGGCAATAGCCCTTTTTGCTATAGAAAATCTGGTAGTGGGTTCGGAATTTTTTCCTTTGGGGTAAAATTCATTTATGATAACAGACTTATATTTATTGAAATGTTCTTTCTCATTAGGGTTAAGGAGATAATCAAAATATTCTTTAGCCGGTTTATAAGTTTCATACATATCGAGCACCTGCTCAATGATCTGCTCTTTTGTGAGAGATTGGAGGTGGGTTTTAAGTAAAGATTTTGACATTAGGGGTTGAAATGTATAAGACAATTGTTAAAAATGAGGTTTTATCAATCATATAATCTTCAGTTACATCAAACTGAAAATAAGAATATTGAATTTTAGAATTACTCAAATGGGCTTTCTTTACATACCTATGATATGCAAGACTTTCCTTTTTGTTAAGTTCGGTTCTTATTATATGGCCTATGTTAATAAGTGTGTCTAAGCTCATCGTACTTATTGTTTAAAAGTAAATTTTTATCAATAACTCATAAGTAAGTAGTTGAACAATTCGTAATAGATTGTATAAATATCTTGCTTCATCTAAAATAGATTTAGTTCGTATCCAAACCTTACAGCGTCTGCAAGACGCTGTAAGCGTTTATTCCTGATCGCGTCAGCGTTTAATCTTTCTATCGGCGTTTAATCTTTCTATCTGTCTTTAATCTTTCTATCAGCGTTTATTCTTCTATGTATCCCCGTTTAATTTTTAATGGGTACTTTCATTCTTAATAGTGCCTGGTTAATTATGTTAATTCTTTTTATTTATTCCATAAAGGGGTCCTTAATCAAGTTATATTCGAATTTATTATCATGAACCTTAACAAAATTCTCTTTACCTTCAAACCAGCCCAATACCTTATTTAGTTCCGGTTTGTTTAGTTCCGGTGACATTATAGTTCTATAACTTGTCCATGGATAATCTTTAAAATCGTCGGTAAAACCATGATGAACAGGATTATTATGGATATAAGTCACCAATTGACGGTAGTAGTTATCAGAAGTTACCTCTATTCGTTTGAATTGTCTCTGGAACAAATTGCCTGTGCGTCCATACAGGGTATTTATATATTTGGCATAAGCATTAAAAAAGTGCGAAAAATGCAGATGTGGTTGGGGTATTTTTGTTGATTTATGTTCTGCAGATAAATCGTCAGATTTCACGCAAGATGACATTTCCATTGTTTCCCATTTATATTCTTCAAACAGATCAGGGTCAATAGACTTGACTTCGTATGAATATTTATACACTATATTTTCACGAATCCGTACAAGCAAATGAAAATGATTTGGCATTAAACACCACGCATATGTTTCTGCTACAGGTCTGATATATCTGTCGTAAAGGTCCAGAAAATGTTGATAGTTTCGGGGTTCACGAAAAAGATTTTCGCTATTGTTTCCCCGGTTGTAAATGTGGTAGAATTTTCCGTTTATTAGTTTTTCCATTTTTTAATAATCAAGCATTTATCAAATAAGATAAAACTTAAAAGTTGTCAGGTGTATTTCTTTTATATCTATTATAAACGCTGTCAGGTATTTTCCCTTTAAACCAGCTATAAACGGTTTCAGGAGCTATAAACGGTTTCAGGAGCTATAAACGCTTTCAGGAGCTATAAACGGTTTCAGGAGCTATAAACGGTTTCAGGAGCTATAAACGCTTTCAGGTACTGCGTACGCTGAAAGGTTTATAGGTTCAAAATTTCGCAACACCCGAACCCCAAACTATTCTTCTCGCCAAAACCGGCATAATATCCGAGCCTCATAAGTTCAACAGGAGCATTTACGGAAAAGTCAAATAAGTATCCTTTAACTGATGTTTCTTCGGATGTTCCGGATTTTATCCTTATTACCTTCGACCTGGGCTTATTTAACAAGGCAAATTTCATGCCTGCAGAATCCCCGAAAGTAACCGGAAGCTTGTTTTGTTGCTTTAGCATGGCGGTGTATTTTGTTATAAGATTTTTAAAAAAATAACTTTCATAACCTTCTTCTTCCGGTGATAGATATTTAGCGCTTTTGGAATTTTCTGATTCTTTTAATACTAATTACCAATGGAGTATCAGTATTAAACGTCATCACTGCCAACCATAGGGGTTCAGGTAGTTTTTCAATGGTTGTTACATGAAATTGTACTTTACTAACTTTATCTCCAATAGTAAATTTCTGGTTTCGAAATAATCCTATGATAAATGGTTCAACAGCTTCTTCGGCATAAAATGAAATTAATATAATTGATTTGTTACCCTGCAATTCGAGACGGTCGCCCTGAACTTTGTATTTATCGGGGTATAACCTTGAAAATGTAAATAACCTGAATTGTTTATTACCATCCGTATATCCATGCGAATGAAGCCATTCAGCAAATCCGGCATTTCCAGAATGAATGGTTTTATATATCCAGGACGAAATTTCGTAGGAGTAATTTATGGGCAATACACTGTTTTGGCCAATTATTTCTAACGATAACCTGAATTTCATTATTGCCGCTGATTTTACTGATAAGTAGTAAATATTAATCAATTACATGACAATTTACAAAAAAAATCTTAATTTAATTGCAAAAATTTACACTTAAAATGTTAAAATCAACAATAAGAATATTTCAAAACCTTAAATTACCCCGATCTATAAATTCAGTATTATTTTAATACAAGTTTTGAAACAGGTTTAAGACCCTTTTGAATAACGGCTCTTTCTTGCCTTGAATTTGGCAGAATATGATATCCTTTTGATTGTACCCAATAATATGGAGATTTTGCTCTTAAAGCATTTATTTCAGGAGCTTGTCGAATTAGCCATTCCTTCAACCAAATAAGTTTTTTTATTACTGTACTTACTTCACTGGTGGATGTTGTGTGCACTTCAAAGAAATATACTTTTCCATTATAATCAATTGCATAATCCCAACGATTATCCTGAGTATATTTATTTTGCTTACTGAGGCATTGATCAATAAATAAGCTTCCTCCGCATTTTTGAGGATTACCTAACTCTACCTTATTTAGTTCTTTTTGCAGGATTGCCTGTTTACCTTTTTTATAACAATTTTGAACCTCCGGAGTAGCTTCAACTGCTTCTTTAAATGCCTTCTTTTTTAATTTATTATTGCTTTTCTTCATTGGCTACTATTTTTGCAACAATTTCTCCTGCTTTGGATGCGAAATCAGTTATACCCCCCCAATTTGATATGGCTATATCTTCGCTGCCTGCATCAAGTGATGAAATATCTTTAATAATTACACCTTCATTATTCTGTTCAAAAAAGTAAGTTGCAAAATTTTTCACATTGATAACGGTCTTAAAAGTTTTCCCCAATGAAGCATTCTTTTTAAGTGAAAACAATTCAAATAAATCATCAGATGTACCTTTAAATTTTTTGATATAATTAAGTGCCCAGAGTAATTCCAGCAATACGGGAGAATGTGTTGAGATAATAATTTTATATCCTCTTGTAATAAGTTCAAGAAAAACTATCAGTAATGCTTGTATGGCTTTAGGATGCAACCCCATTTCAGGCTCTTCAATAATAACTGTTTTAATATTATGTTTCAATTTCACTTTTGAAGCGGGCATCAGATAATATAGTGAAAGTAAAAGTGGCATAAATTCTTTTTGACCGGCACTCCATGTCATAAATGGTAATTTACTGTCACCTACCTTCAAAAGAAATCTTCTTTTTAAACTTGAACTATCTGATTCAACTTTAGCTCCGTGAAATATGCTTTCGTCCAGTATTTTCCTCAAAGGTTCATTTATCCGGTTCGGTTTTGGAAATATTATATTATACTCATTGTTTATTATTTCTTTTTCCATCATCACACGGATTGACTCACTGAATTGTTTCAATACAAATGGATCACCAATATCAAAAGAACCAAATGCCCTGGGCCAACCCTGGCTCATAGTTACAACCCGCTGAGCGGGAATATAAAAAAGTTTTTCAGTCCGTGACCCTTCCCTCGTGCCTTGTTTTTTCAAGAAGGATGATAACAAATATGGTTTTCCATTATATTCAATTTTTGTTTCCGGTTTCCAAATACCTGACATACTTTCACCAAAAAACAGATCGAGAAAATTTTCATTCTTTTTACTCCATTCGTAATTGTTCTGTTTTAGCACCGATGGTATGTTATGCCTGTCTATTATCAACTTTACCAATTGAAGGAGGATACTTTTTCCACTTGCCTGTGGTCCAACTAATAATGTAAGGTCACCAAATGAAATATCAGCCTCGTTAATAGGACCAAATGACTTTATTTTTATTTGTTCCATAGTTGATTGTATTAATATTTTACAAAAATAGTTTTCTTTAAGTGCTAATAATTTATATTACAAAAATAAGGTTCAAAAAGTTATTTAGTGCATATTCTTCACAATTTGCACAAGAATCTATATTACTGCAATTCTTTTATTTCCTTATATTAGCCAGATTTTGTGTTTTATCAGAAGCTGTTACCATGAAGTATACAGTTTTAGACTGGCTCCAGGCGCCATTATTATCCTGGCACAACACTGTTATCTTTTTTTGTCCCGGGCCATCGCAAACGTACTGAATATCGGATAATACAGTTTTAATAGCATAATCAGTACCTATAATGTACTCAAAATTAACAACTTCGCCTCCCCATCTGGCATCCCCGTCATATGAAGCGTCAGCATTGATATCAATTTCGTAAGGAATTGAAAGGCCGGCCTGTGTAACTGTAAAATCACAAACAGGGGGAAGATTTATAAAATATGTTATCTGTACTTTGGCCGTAGCAGTTTTCCCGAACGGATCTGCCGTTTTTAGAATGTATGTTGAAATGCCTGATTCTAAACGACTTACATATACAAGGTTGTTGCCTGAGGCCACACTATCGGTGCTTGTATTCTTTACAATATTCAACTGAAGGTTTTCAAAACTTATAATGTTGTACCTGAACACATATGGTTTACCAATTTTCATGGAATCGACCAAAGAGGTACATGTATTTGAAGAGTCGAGTTTTTGAAGGGTTATTACCGGTGCCTGGTCTAGGCCTATGTAAGGGTCTTTGCGGTTATCGCAACTATTCATTATAAACAAACTAATCATTACCAGGAAAACGCCAACAGCTGCGTTATGCTTGTCAGAAAAATGCTCATTTACTATTAGTAAACTGCGCTTTTTCTGACTGCGCAAGCCTTGCATTTGGTGTTTTCTTAAGAAATATGTGATATTGCTAAAGGCTTTATAAATGAATAGTACTGGTCTCATATTTTTATAATTTTGAATATAAGCATGTTGTTGGATGTTTTAATTTTTAGTACGTATAATCCATCAGGAAGGAAACTTACGTTCACGGTAATATCATCTGTATCTGTAATTTCTTTGTAAATTATTATGTTGCCCTGCAAATCACAAATACTTAATTGTTCGATTTCGTTGTTGCCCCTGGTTACGGTAAGGTATTCACTTACAGGGTTAGGAAATACAGTTACCTGGTTTTCCTTTGCAGCTGAATTTATATTGGCGTAACCAGGCATTCCCTGGGCAAGGACTGCATCAATAAGGTTGGCGGTATAAGCGGTATCGTTGCAATTGTCCTTGCTTTCAGCCACCAGTTGAACGTTGTATTTACCAACGGCGTTGTAAAAATGCCATGGGTTAACGTCAAAGGAAGGGTCGCCATCGAAAAATTGCCAAATATAATTTTCTGCAAAGACTGACTTATTTGAAAAGTTTACACCGGTACCTATTATTACTTGTGTATCAGCATCTGAAACCGTAAATGCCGCGTGTACCATATCCAGTTTAAGAAGAAGCTGAAGCGGGTAGCTGGGACAATTATCAGAAGCCTGCAATGCCTTAACAAATAGTTGGGTATTATTTTTAAAGGTGTCAATTGTATATGCTTCACCCTCGTTGATAAGGTTATTGTTTGAATTGTACCATAATATAGTATTTTTTGATCCGCTGCTTTCCGTAAGGGTTATCATAGAATTCCTGCAGTAAGCGCTGTCGAGGTTCACGAGAGGATCAGGCACCTGAGGGTTTACCGTAATAATAACGCTGTTGGTATATAAGTCCCTGCAACCGGTCATTGACACTTTCCTTCGATAAACAGTTGTATCGGTAAGGTTATCAGGCGAATAATTTAAACTGTCGCCAAAAAAATAAATCTGTGTCCAATTGATGCCGTCATTTGAACTCTCCCAGGTATAAACCGGATTGCCGGTGCCTCCGCCTGCCGGTATACCTTTAATTGTTCCGGGTTTTGCATTATAACAAATAACCTCGTTTGCCATTATATTTCCCGGTGTTTCAGCAGGACTTACCCTGACACTTATCACGTTTGACGGGCTGTCGGCATTGCACGTGGCTGATGTTGCCATACGGCGGTACCAGGTGGTGGACTGCAAGCTATCGGGTGAATAATCAAGACCTGAACCCTTATAAAACAGGTCGCTCCATGACAGGCTATCGCTGCTGCTTTGCCACTGGTAAGTATAATTTCCATCTTCGCCAAAAGCTGTTGAGCCAAACAGGGTAGCCGGAGCCATGTTATAACAGATACTTTGCTGCCCTGTTATTTGTCCGCCGTTAAAGGAAGGCATTACCCTTAACGTTACTATATCAGATGTTACGGTGTCGCAAACATTTTCAGAAACCACCCGGTAATATTCATCATTCGTAAGTATTCCCGGCGAATAAACGGTAGCAGAGGAATTGGCTATATTTTTCCAGATATTCCTGTCAACGCTGTTTTGCCATTGGAACGAAAATGAACCTGTACCTCCGTCAGGCATTATGGAATCGGAAAGAACACCCGGGATGCTGTTATAGCAAATTGTCTGCGAACCTGTTATCACGGCTGGTTTAACCTTGTCAAGAACATTTACGGTGATAATATTGGATGCTGCGGAACCACAAGCCCCGGAAGAGGTAATTCTTTTATACCAGGATGTATTGATTAATGTTGCCGGCTGATAATTAAGTGATGTTTCACCCGGTATATAGCTCCACGCGGTATCGGCAGCATTACTGCCGTACCACTGGTAGATATAGTTACCCGTGCCTCCGCCTGATACTCCGCCGGTAAGGTTATCCGGCGCCGTGTTGTAGCAAATAGCCTGGTTAGCGCTTATAATGCCAGGGCTTATTGCAGGCAATACGCTGATAAAAACACTATTGCTGGCGGCAGGACTACAGGAAGATGACCAGGCCATACGGTGGTAATAAACATTTGCTGTTGCAGGTGGAGGTATGTAGGTGGAGGTGTTACCGAGGCTGTCGACATTTACAAAAAGTGTGTTATCACCTGACCATTGCCATTGATAGCTGTAGGTTGCATTGCCTCCGGCAGGTGTTGAGCCCGAAAGTTCTGCAGGGATTGCACCGTAGCAAAGGGACTGATCGGCTGCCACAGTGCCTGGTGACATTGAAGGTAAAACATAAATTCCAACCACGTTGGTAGTATCGCTTCCACAGGATGTGTTTACTATTCTCCGGTAATACGTTGTGGAAGTTAGTACCCCGGGAGCACAGGCACTGTTGGTTCCGTTATCAATATTATTAAAAACAACGCTATCAGGGCTATTTTGCCATAAATATGAATATAAGCCACTGCCCCCTGTGGGGTTTGTCCCTTTTAAAGCGGAAGGGGTGTTGCCTGAGCAAATTTCTTCTGACGATGAAATAATTCCGGCATTAACCGGCGCACCTGTTGTAATTTTAAGGCTGTTTGAATATGCTGTACCGCAAAGTTCAGAAGTAACAGAGCGGCGGAAAAAAGTATCTGTTAAGAGTATCCCGGGCTGATATGTTTCAGAAATTGCACTACTTATATCTACCCAGGTTTGGTTATCGTGGCTTGATTGCCACTGGTATGCATAAGTATTGTCTCCCCCCGTGGCGGCGGGTCCGGTTAGCTGTTGAGGGGCGCTGTTATAACAAATCGTTTGTGCCTCCGATATTGTTGCTTCCTCTAAAGGTCCGGGCACTATAATAGTTGCAGGACCAGACGTGGAAGAACCGCAAGTCCCGGAAGTCACAACAACTTCGTACACAGTTGTTTTATTTAAAACTGCCGGCTGATAAGAGTCCTGCACACTGCCGGCAATATTTGACCAGGTTACGCCTCCATTGGTACTTTCCAACCAGGCATAGGTATAGTTGCCATTTCCGCCGGTTGGGGCCACGGCAACGGAAACAGGCTGCGGGGGTGTAGTGCCGTAGCAAATGGTTTGATCCCCTGTTATTTGAGCAGCTATAAGCTCAGGCAGCACTGTTACCGTAACGGATGGTGAATAAGCAGTACCACAGCTGCCGGAAGTAACTGACCTGCGGTAATAGGTTGTCTGTGTAAGCTCATTTGCAGGGGTATAAGTAGTCCCGGTTGCCCCAAGGATATCCCCGAACGAAAAATTGTCCGTACAGCTTTGCCACTGATAAGTATATGAACTTGTCCCTTTTCCTCCTGTTGCTGCTGAAACACTCATCGCGGAAGGAACTGCATCATAACAGATTGTTTGGGATTGCGATGTTTCAGTACCTTCATTTAAAGCTTCAAGGACGGTAACCATAAAGCTATTGGTATAAACGTTAAGGTAAGCTCCCGTTGTACAGTAATTATCAGTTATGAGGCAACGGAAATAGGTTGTAGATTGAAGAGGATCGGAAGTAAAAGAAGTAGTATTATTGCCAAGGCCCGGACAAGGCTGAAAATCGTTATTCAGGTTATCAGTGCTGCTTTGCCACTGGTAGCTGTAGCTGCCCGAACCTCCTGCCGGCTTATTGTATAAACTAAAAGCAGTGGGTGAGAAGTTGTTGCATATCGTTTGGGAATAGCCTGCATTACCCGCGGATAATAATGGCAAAACGGTAATTGTGACTATGTTGGTATAAACAGCAGAACTGCCGTCGGTGATTTTCACCCGGTAATAGGTAGTTTTTGTTAATGCTGCGGAAGGAGTGTAAGAAACAGCGTTTATTCCTGCAATATCAAAAAAGTTTGCATCATCTGTTGAATATTGCCATTGGTAAGCCGGATTTCCTGAGCCTCCCGACGGAGCTTCGCAGTTCATTGCCTCCGGTACGACAGTGCCATTGCAGATGGTTTGGTTACCCGTTAGCTGGCCGGGTTCGAGGATGCCGTAGACATAAACCTCGCACCAGCCCGAATAAGCGGTACCGCAAGATGCACTGGTAACCGCAACACGGTAATAAGTTGTTTGGGTAAGGTTGCCGGGCGATAATGAAAGAGCTTTAGCACCCTGGATAACTGAAGGGCCTGCCGACAAACTTGCTGTACATTCCCACTGGTAAGTAAAATTTCCGTCGGCACCAGTAGCTTCCTCGCAGGTAATGGTGGCCGGGCTGGTATTGTAACCGATATCCTGGTTTGCAGATATGGCGCCAGGCACTATTTTCCCGTCGACCGATATTGCAGCTTCATTCGTGTAGGCCGGGGAGGATGTGCAACCTGCCGCATCAGTTACTACAGCATGATAATATGTTGTGCCTGATGTGTTACTTGAGCCTGGGTTATATGTATTACCTGTTTGACCATTAATTTGATTTGATGTTGGGCCGTTATTATTATCCATCATTATACCAAGCATAAGTGTAGTTACCTGATCCACCTGTTGGCTTTGATGAGAATGATAGGATAGCAGGGGATACCCCATTGCAAACAGTCTGGTTGGCCGGTGCTATCGAACCCTGGTTAAACTGAGGGTAAACATTTATGGTTACAGTGTTACTGTTAACAGTCGGGCAAACTGTACCGTCACTCACCGAGCGGTAAACTGAAATTGAAGAAACAAGGGTACTAAGAACAGGTGTCATGGCGCTTCCTGCGCCCGGTATAACGCTGCCATCAGAATAATACCAGGTTACAGACGGGTTGGGGAAGGTGGAAACTGGCTGGTGTCAGTAATACTTATTACAGGGCAGGCAGTTGTGCCGTAACATACATTGGAAGTACCGAGGCCTATTGTTCCGGGGTTTCCTGTTCTGAATATATATTTCTTTGACCATGCCCTTATCCACGGCCCGTTGGTCCCGCTGCCTCCGGCCTGTACCCAGACTTCGTATGTTGTACCGTCAACAGGGCTTTTTATGCCCCCGGCCGTTAACATCTGTGCCATGGTTAATGACAGATCCTTATTTAATTCCTGTGTTGCAGTAAGGTTTAACAGATTAACCGATCCGCCGTTGGCAAGTACCTGAAACATAGTTTCCCCTGCGCCATTGTATATAACAATGCCCGTCCATCCGACGAACTGGTCGTAGCTTATTGCATCAATAAGGGTGCCCAGGCCGATACCTTCGCCATAACATTGCTCGCCTGTCTGAGAAGATATTTTTATATTTAACGCAATTATACCTGCAAGGCATAGAAGTAAAAATTTTCTCATAATCGGATTTGTTAGTTTTTTAAATTAAGCGTGAAAGTTTTGGCAACAGTGTATACCTTTTTGGTATCCGGGCAGGTAAGTATCATGGTAATCATATGTATGCCATTTGATTGGAGAATTATAATTTAATGTAGTCTCAGAAGAAGGATTATGACCTAGTAATATTATTTAAAGAATTACTATCTAAATAGCCAACTATAAGTAGCATCAGATGGAACATTTGTACTTGTTGTACTAACAACTAATTCTGCATCGCCAACAGAATCAGTTGCATAATTTAAAGAGTATGTAAAACCGGCATGTATTGAATCCTGCCCGATAAATACCGTATCGCGGTTATTGTTAATAATCTTTATGGTATCGTATTTTGTGACATAAACTATTGAATCCTTCACCTTTGCAGGTTCATATATATCCTTTGTGCAGGATGGTGAAGTCCAAAAAGCTAAAGCGAGTAAAACAACAAGGCAATTGGGAATGAGTAGTTTTTTCATTGTGATTGAATGTTAAGTTTATTGGTTTAAAAATCCTATTTTTTGGCGGTTGGCCTGCTCAAGTTCTTCATGTTTGGTTTTCTCAAATTTATCCAGGTATTTGAAAATCAGTTTTATTTTTTCATCTTGCGCAATGTCATTTCGTTGTAATTCTTCAAGTTTTTGAAAAATGTCCTTGTGTGATAATAATATTTCACGCATACGGGTAAATATCCTGATAATTTGAATACTTACCTTGATAGCCCGTTTGCTATTTAGAATATTTGATAACATAAGAACTCCATGTTCTGAAAAAATATAAGGAAGATATTTTCTATGCTTTCCACGGCCTTCATTTAAGGTCGCATTTTGCGACCTTAACGAATTTACTTTATCAAATTCTTCTTCCGTTAATTGAAACATGAAGTCTTCATGGAAACGCTCTATGTTTCGTTTTACTTGTTCGTTTAATCTTTTTGTCTCAACTCCATATAGTTCAGCAAGATCAGAATCAAGCATTACCTTTTGACTACGGATAAGGTATATTTTATTTATAATTACTTCATCAGGTAGTAAGGTTTGTTTTTCTTCCATTTCAAAAAATAATTAATATAAGACACTTGCCGGCATTACAGTTTCTTCTAAAAATTATATGAGAGACTTAAATAACCATTCCTTGTAAGAGTACCTATCTGGCTGTTGTTTATAAATCGTTGTTCCACATCGATATTCACAGAAATGTCGGTTGTTATAAAATATTCAAGCTTAAAGCCTGCTTTTTCTCCATAAACTATTTGATCTAAGTCCTTGTTTACCATTATTTTGTTCTTTGCCGTTTCGTCTCCAAGAATAACCCCGGCTTTGGCGTTGATATAAATACGGTTACTCA
The DNA here is from genome assembly GCA_963846585.1 of uncultured Bacteroidota bacterium. GTDB lineage: Bacteria > Bacteroidota > Bacteroidia > Bacteroidales > JAAUTT01 > JAAUTT01. Next base: position 264,958 of record CAWJWO010000003.1, on the reverse strand, counting down.
CCTTGTCGATACAATAATTGAATTCAGGAGAAACATAATATGCATTTATGGTTGTTATTCCAAGGTTTACAGTCTCGTAAATAAAATCAGTCCGAAAAAGCCAGTCTTTTGTAATGTATTTTCCATAGGCTGCATCTATATTCCAGCCGTTCTTTACTATACCGCAGCCTAAGGAGTATTGTTCATTGCCTTTTTTGTGCACAAGTTTCTGCAGTTCCAGTTGTTTTTTCACATATGAAATTGACTGTGCATTTATATTTAGCCTGTTAACAAAGCTTAATATTAAGATTGCAAGGAATATTATTTTAGAAAGGACATGAGGTTGGTTTAGCATAAATATATTTGAGGTTACAGGGTTTTCACTTTTAACATTGTCTTTGATTTTAATTCAATGCCCGGGTTGCGGGTGCCTTTTTTTTCAATAAACTGGATTTTAAGCACTCCGGTGGAAGTGCCAACTGCAAATATGGGAATAACATAACCCAGGTCGGCCGTTGAATATGCTTTAATGGTTTTATTTTCTGTTTGGTACACTATCATTTCCCTTTCTTCAATTTTAGAACCTTTTTTGAACAAGCCTTTATTCTTGCCTTCCACATACTTAAAGGTTGTATTATCAATTACATAATCATTGCCAGACTCGTTTTTGATACTAATCTTAAAATATGTGTACCTGTCGTCGTTACGTATATTTGAAACCACAACTTCGAGGAGGTTTTCTTCTATCCCTTCAACATATTCATTTTCGAGGGCGAGTACCGATTTCATATTATTTAAAATGACCTTCTGATCTTTTGGCTTTTCGGCGATGGAATCCTTTTGCAGGGGTTTGTTTAAGCCCGAAAAATCATAAAATATCTTTGAGGTGTCGCCATATTTTAAAATTCCATAATATATTACACCGTTTTCAAGTTTTATTGTGAGCGAGGTTTTTGGCGATAAAGGGTCTTTACCTCTTAACACGACTGTTTTTCCCGATTTAAAAATCCCATAGTACTTATATATTGGGGTGGAGTCGGCACTAATTCCAACCTGTGGATTATTGCCTATAACCACGAACTCGATATTGCTTGAAAAATTAAGAGTTGCAGTATAGTCCTGGTTTAGTTCTATTGTCCCGATATCGTTTTGTGATTGCGCAACTTTTCCATATATCAGGAAAAATGTCAGTATAATGTATTTTTTCATAATTATTAATTTTAGTTGCAGGTTACAGGTTACAGGTTGCAGGTTGCAGGTTACATCTCCTCTGTCCTTTCACGTCCTTTTTCACGTCCCATGTCCTCTTTTTTCTTTCATCTTTTATCTTTTATCTTTTATCTTCCTTCTTCATCACTTCATCACTTCATCACTTTCCAACTTCCTTTATAAACACCTTATACCCCTGAGCGAGTGAAATGGAAGGGTTACGGCTTCCTGTAACGGCATTTACCGTATTAGTTAAGCCTTGTTGAGCCAGGTTAACACCAGCATTGGTGCTATAACCCAAATCGCCTGTTGCATTATTGGCACTTTGGTCGGCACTTTGTTGCAAGGCTTTGGGAACGGTACCTTCAGGCACTATGCCACGGCCATATTTCTCGTTAAAAACGACAACATTATTAAAACCGAATGTTATGCCATCAGTGTTTTTTATATTATGGATGTAAATATCGAACCGTGAGGAAGCATTAATCACCGTTCCGAATAATAATGCGTCTTTGTATATCTGGTTGCCATTAATTATGCAGTCTTTATCGAGGATAAATACTACTGAAGCCTTATCAGTAATTTTTGTATCTTCTTCGAGGTAAGCCGGGTAAAAGTCATCTTTCAGGCTCTTTGAATTATTATTGGCAACTGATTTTTTAGCCCCATATACACATATATCGGAATATTCTTTGGAATCAGCCGGGTTTACAGGAGGTGCAGGATTTACCGCAGATAAAGTTGACGGCATTGCCTGCTGATGGCCGCTTACAGAGGAGCCTTTATAATATTTCGGACGGGAATACATTTGGCCGGCAGTTATATTTTCATTCTTTTGGAGGACTTTTGAATCGTAAATAGACCCATTGCCTGAGTAATTATTCCCGCTTACAGATGAATCCTGTTTGTAGCCCAATTTACTGCCATTATTTTTAGCCATTTCGCCCAGGTCCTCAAAATTCACCTTTTTTTCATTGCTTTTTAGTTCTTCAACTTGTTGTCCATGAGCGTATACCCCTTGTTTGGAATTTATTGTATCCTCCATGCGGTGAAGGTTAGGGTCGATAAAACTTGCAGTTTTATTATCATTGGCAACACGGGGCTTGTTTATTATCTTAGCCACTACAACCAGTATAAGAATTAATGCCGCAGGAATAAGGAACAGCAGCGCTTTTTTGTTATTGCTATCCATATCTTATTGGTTTAGAATTTCTTTGTTAAATATTTCCCAATTTTCAATTTTTACTCCAAAGGGGTTCATATCACTAGGTGAGATATCAGTAAAGGTGAAACCCGCATAAATATTACGTCTCACTTTTCCTTCATCGCGTCGTATGGTCTGTACCCCTTCAATATATCCCTTATGGCTTGCCATGTCAATTTTAATGTCGTTAATAACTATGGTGAGGATGAGGTTTTTTTCCTTGAGATTATATCCAACCCTGTCGTCATTATAATCCTTTAGCATAACTTTGCCGCAATCGCCAAAATAATATAATGCCTCTTCGATATTTGACCGGTAGCTGCCTTCGTCGATCTGGTACCACAAAGTATAAGCTTTTTTTACCGCAGCTTTTACCTGTATTTCTCTGACTGACGACATGGGGACTTCCTTCCCGAACTTTGTATTGCCGGTATTGTCGACAAAATAAACACTTTTCTTTTGGTCGGATAATTGCTTCCGGCATAACAGGTATATGGCAATATTAGAAGCAAAGCCACAGATAATAATCATTATTACAATGATTTTAAGCATTTCAAATGCCCTTTTATAATTTCGTAATGAACCTATCTCCATAGTTATTCTAATAAAATATTTCAGTGTCAAGTAAGAAAATGCCAAATTCAAGGCTTGCGAGTCAGAAAATGCGGAGTTTACTTTTAGTAAATGAGCAATTTTCTGATGAGTGTAACGCAGAAGTTGGCATTTTCTTTTTTACACTGTTTATTCATCATTATCTTTTATCTTTTTAGCGCTCTTAGCCATACTATCCACAATTTTGGATGTATTTTTTCCTGCAGCTGCAGCCCCTCCCGTGAAGCCAATCATTGCCAGATCAGCTACAAAATTAACTGCTTTGCTCACGGCACGTCCTGCTTCAGCGCTGCCTACATAATATGAAGTTATTCTGAATGCAGAGAAGTACGCGATAATTAAAATCAGGTAAAAAGTAACAGTAGTGGTTTGAGTGACAGCAGGATTCTGGGTGCCGGCAATATCATACGCGGATTGGTTTGCCATAATTCCAAAGAAGATACAATCCAGTATATTAAAAGTAATAAAGACGAAACATGTATTGAGGTAATACCCGAACCATACCTCACCCTGTCGCCGGAAAAATGGCAATATGGAAAAGGCGATGGCGAGGGGGCCGGTTACATATAAAATCTTTAGCCATATTTTTGTAATAGTAAAGACTATAGTTTTTAACGACATTATAATAAACAGGAAAAATGAAGAAACAAGGAAATTTATTCCTTCAATTATTGCATTGGATAATTTCCTGACGATATCGAACCAGCCGGTATTATTTGCATTAACAGGTGTGGATCCGCTGTTTGAAATTTCATTTATATAATCCTGTGCTATTTTACATTGTTCGGGTGTGTAAACATTATTTGAGCTGTTGCATTGTTTTACAATATTTTGATTTTTGGCCAGCTCAGGATATACAGCAGCCTGGGCATATTGCTGGTTAATTAATTTGGTTGTATTAATCATAGTCTGGTATTCGTCACTGGTCATCCTGGTCATGCTGTAAGAAACATTTACAAACTGTGCCACGGCACCCATTATAATAGGATATGAGCCTATAAGAAATAATAATCCGATGGTACGGGTAAGTTCGTTAAGGTCGATAAAAAAGTTATTTCCCGGATTGGTAAACTTATTTATACCGCTCTTTAAATAATTAAAACCCAGCATTAACATGTAAAAACATACACCCAGCAGAAGAGCGAGAGTTTGAGTTTTAGTTAATATCTGACCTACAATAGAATCAATTGCCTTTGATTCGCCAAGGTTTGTAAGTGCGTTAGTTACCGTATTGTTTAGGGTTTGCAGGCCCTGGCTCATTTGTAGTAAAACCATTCCTTTGTTTTTTGTGTCAGTATTAAAATATTAATTTTTCATAATACACTTCATTTTTGGGGGTTAGGGGCCAGTGACCAGGGGCTGGTGTTTTAGTTTTAATAACAGATATTTATACTAATCGAATTCCCTAGTCCCTAGTCCCTAATCCCTTTTTACAATACACTATTTGTCGACTGGCTGATTTCGTGTCCGGAATATGAGCCGCTTATAACAATAGTAATTTGATTATCATTTGCTTTTCTGATTTCATCGCACATAAGGTCAACAAATTGCTGGATATCGTTTATAGCGGCTACAGCCGATTTTAATGCTGAGCTTATTTGCTGGCTGGTAGTTTGGGATCCTGAGCTGCTGCCGGTAGTTGTAGTGATCATACTTTTTATCATAGAAAATGCACTCTGGCCTGCCTGAGACAATTGGGCATCTAATTTATTCATTTGATCCTGTGTTTTTTGCCTGTCGATATTAAAATTGCAATCGTTATTATTACGGATAAAGCTCATATAAAAATTAAATCTTGACTTCAGGCATTTCCAGTTTGTGATCAGGTTGTATAATTCCCGGGCATCGGCAGTAGCTTCCCCGCTCAGGTTCCCCGATATATTTGAAAACAATGAAATACCTGCCGATATCAGCTGGGTTTGTGCAGGCGCATCCTTTATGTTTGCGGATAGTACAAGTGAAAAAACCAGCATTAGAATGATCCTTTCCATAGCAATTGTTAATGTTAAATTAATAATCTGAATTTAGTGCTTAGTGCTTACATACATAGTACTAAGTACATAGTGCATAGTAATCCATCTATATAATAATTACTTCTTCATGTCTTCACGTCCTTTTTCATGTCCTTTCACATCTCACGTCCCATGTCTTCACGTCCTTTTTTTCATGTCCCTTCACGTCCTTTTACTTCATCACCTCATCACTTCATCACTTCATCAACTCATTACATCATCACCAGCAACTAGCAACTAGCTACTATTTAATTTTTGGTAATGGTATTCCCTGATAGCAACATCAATATTTTCGTACTGAGCGATTAGTTTATCAATATTTACAACATCCCACTGAATGGAGGTATAAACCAGGCCGGCATACCAGGAAACTTCATTAAGAAGCACCATAGGCTTATCGCCCTGGATAATAAGGAATTCCCTTCCATTTGCATTTGATTTCAACGATTTTAGCAGAGGTAAATGTTTTGGGGCAATTATGCCCAGTGAAATCAGGTCCCTGAATGAGTCCCTGGAATTGTTATGGTTTAAAAGAATTTTAGTATCACTTTGCCTCAGTATAGAGTTTCGGATGATCTCGGGGAGCCCTTTGAAAAAACCCGCATCCTGTGTGGCAATTATAACCTGGCCATCTTTTTTGCGCACAGTTCTGTACAGGTATGCAATGAATTCGCTCATGCGCGGATCGAGCAGAAAATCAAGAGCTTCGTCAATAATCAGTGTTTTTCGTACGCCTTTTAGTTTTTTTATTTTACTCAATATTATATCAATAATAATGACTGATATTATTGAAAAAAGCTTTTTGTCCGATTTGCTGACAGATTCCATATCAAATACTATAAACCTGTCGGAAGTAATGTTTATTGATTCCCTTGAGTTCAGCAAATCGCCGTACATAGAGCCTTTTAAATAATCGCGCAACGACAAGCGCAAAGAATCGAGGTCAATAAACTTCCTATCTTTTTCTTTAATTACCTCTTTTTCATAATAACCGATGAAATCATAAAAAGCGTCAACATCAGGAAAAATCCTGTTATCATTAATATACTGGTAAAAATATTTAATAATATCCTTTAACATAATATCCTCTCCATCGGAATATTCTTTTGTCCCCTTCCATATAACCGAAAGAATTGCAAATACTTTGTTTATCACATCAAATTTTGACTCTTCATCGTCACCCCAGACCTGGTAATGGCCGTTTTCGTCTTTATCGCATAAAAACATATTAAGCCGGAATTCACTAATTTTAGAAGAATCAAAATATTTTGCATTTTCGTATCTTGAATTTCGAAGATAGCTATGCCCTATATCGATCATAAAAACATGGTTGCCCTGGTTTAATATTTGTGTTACGTCCCCGTTAATAAAAAAGGATTTTCCGCTTCCGGACGGTCCTATGAGTACCGCATTCCGGTTTACGATATGAGGGGAGTTCCAGCGGTTTACCACAACCGGGCATCCGTAACGGTCGACATATAAAAGGCCTTCATTATCGCTGTAATACTGACCTTCCAAGTGTATATAGCAAGCCGACTGATGAGTTGTTGACACTATAAAATCGCCCAGTGTTTTGGCATTTCCGGGTGAAGAATTCATGAATGCAAAGTAATTGCCATTAACTTCGCGCCAGCCTTTACTTTCTTTCATGCGTGAGACAGATGAGAGCGCCATTTCGCAAAGTTGTGATAACATTGCCTGTTCAGGGTGGTGGAGTATCACATTCACGTTTGTAAGGCAACTTCGAAGATTTTCTTCAGTTAAAGCCTTGGTAAAAAGGTCAATATTTAATTGTTTGGCTATTGCATTATCGTTTTTCAGGGCTTTACCAAGGTTAAGCTTAAACTTTTCCGATTTAAGATAATTTATTACTTTTTCGTTATCCATTACCTCAATTACCGTGTTGAGGATATGGTTGCAGGCAAATCCTAATCCAAGGGGAAACACGAACGACTGTGGTATTTCAATCTCACTGTTCATTTGAACACCTGATATATGTTGAGCGTTGGACACTTTAGGTTCAATAGCGGCATAAAGCTTTTCACCTTCGGTAGCAAGGGTTACTACTCCAACATATTCACCACCAACATTAAGAGAGGCGTCTTCAAAAATATAATCAGGCAAAACAGATTTCTTTATTTTTTCGGCATCTGTTTCTCTTTTTTTATACGACAGAGAAAAATATTCATAAAAAGCGCAATACAGCTCATCAGTGGTCATACGGGCTACTTTAAAGCCTTTAACAGAATTTATGTTTGATATAAAGGCGGAGGAGTAGTTATCAATATTTTGTTCAACAAAAGAAAGGAACCTGAACGACTTTTTAGTATCCAGCCAGCCCAGGTTGGTATTGAATGACCAGGACGACCGTACTAAAGAATGTGAAACACAAAATGTTAAAAATATTCGTGAATAACTTTTCAATATTGGCCGGTTGTCATAAAGTATTAGGTTTTCCTTAAATATAAGGCCGTCATTTTCTTTATAATGGCTGTTATATGAGTCGATATAAAAGTAATCCTGTTTATGAAATATGGTGTTAGGGGGTAAGAGATTAATGGCGCTTATAAAACGGGAATGAATATTGTTGTACTCCTCAATGGAATTAGTATAAACTTCGGGCTGCTTAATGACTTTTATCCCTACTGTAACGCTTCCATCGCCGTTGATAATAAAATTTTCATCGACATTTACAATTGGACAAATTTCGCTAAATTGTAGTATTCTTCTCCCCATTGATTTTTTTTTGGTGCATAGTGTTATATATTTAGTGCATAGTGCTTAGTGCAAAGTGCTTAGTACTTTTTATAGTGCTTAGTACTTAGTGCTTAGTAAGGATTTATAACTGATACAAACTTTACTAAGATTATTAAGTAGTTATTCTTTTCGTAAGGCATAATATTTAATGTAATAAATACTAAGCACTAAGCACTATGCACCAAGCACTATGTATACTTATATTTTTTATTATTCCTGTATAATTTTGCCATTACATTATCCCTGTCAGTTATAGCACCGGGAGCTTTTTTTGCCAGGAACCATGATGCCAGATAGTTTGGATTGCCTTTACTGTTTTCTTTCCGGATTATCCTCATTAAACAGATCACAGGAGTTACCAGTATGCCAAGGATGATACTTCCGTATAAAATATGAAATATTCCGAATGAGATTATGGCAATGAAAAAAATAGGGCCGAAGCAGGCTAAAAGCTGGTATGAGGTAAACCCCCAGAAATATACCGGTTTGTTCATAAGGACATAAGTGTTGTACCTCAGGGGTTCCGCCTCCCTGGGAAAGGACAGTTGGTTATCCATATTGATAGTTGTTAGTTGTTAGTTGTCAGTTGTTAGTTGTTAGTTACTGGTTATAGGTTACAGGTTGCAGGTTGCAAGTTACATGTCCAAATTGTCCTTTTTCATGTCCCACGTCCCACGTCCCACATCCCACGTCCTCTGTCTTCTATCTTCTGCCTTCTGTATTCTGTCTTCTGCCTTCTTAATAATTTATAGCAGATTTATGGCCAAAGCAACGGCTGCGCAGAATAATACGCCCCCAACCCACATCATAATGCCTTCCCTGGCATCCGGTTTCCCTGAGAACAATTTGAAGGCAATGACTACACCACCTGCTGCGGCAGCCAGGGATAATAACCATGTAAGAATAATTTTAACCTGCGCCCCCCATGTACTTGTTTGAGTTGCTACATTTTGAATACTGGGTTGGGCAAAAGTCAATAATGTTCCTGCAACAAAGAGCAAAAGGGCCAATGCAGTTAATTTTTTGGAGTAATCATTTTTCATAGTAGTATGGTTTTAGAATTTATAATTATAATAAAAATATTTATATGTAGTATATTGAAGTAGGATAGTAGTATAGTAGAAAAGATAAATAATGACTAATTACTATTATTTGATGACCAAACACTAATTATTGGTGACAACCGAATAATATTTCTACTTTCAGTAAATTGTAATTTGTAACCAGTAGATTCAGTTAATATTTTTATGCGTTTATAAGGTTTATAAAGTTTATAATAAAAACGTCTTCACGTCCCACGTCCCACGTCCCACGTCCTCTGCCTTCTGTCTTCTGTCTTCTGCCATCTTTCATCTCTTTTCTTTCATCTTTATTGTGGTGCCTGTCCGGCCACATAAGAACTAACAAGAGCTATTGCCATGTTAGCAGTCAGGAATGCCCCTCCCCATGCGAGGGCAGCTTTCCATGAACCCGGCTCTCCCATGAAAAGCCTTTTTACAGTGGGAATAGCACCAATTGCCAATCCGAGGTTTATAAGTACATAAGCTATTTTATTCACCCCGTTGAACAGGGCTTGCTGGTCAGCCGAATTTACATTATCCTGGAATTGCAGGTTCTGGCAAAATATTGGCAGGGCATAACTAACCATCATTATTATAAGACATATCTTTTTGTCCATTACCATAGAAGTTTAGTAATACAATGTCGTTTGGATCGATTTCTGAAAATACCATTTCTGATATAGTATTGTCGCTTTCCTTGGAATCTGATTTTTCAGTATTTTCATCAGCGCTTTCTGCTTTATTATTTTCTTTTGTACTTAATTCAGTAAATGACTTTAACCTGTGGTTATCAATAATATCGTCAAGCCGGATAGTAAAGGCACTTATATCTTCATATGGCAATTCCTGGTTTTTATTTACAATAAGATTAATAACATATTCCCTTTTGTAGCGGAGGTGATCAATTCCAACCGGACTGTTATCCATAATGGAGCTTTTTTTGCCTGCAAAGGGATTTTTGATAAATATCTTTTTTATTCCGTTTATTTTTCTGCCTGCAAATACCCCGAACATCCATACAAGTGCTATTAATGAGATTACTGCATAGTGATCGCTTATAAAAGACCAAAATTTCATTATGAAATATTTTTACAAAAATATATTTTTTTTGATATAAAATTACCCCAATTGGAATAATTTATTTATTTTTGTCAAAGAATTTTTTTAAAAGTAAGGGATGCAAATAATATATAAGGATATACTATCTTATACGCAGCTGGAAGATCTATTGGTCAAAGAGCTTGATAATGTAAAAAATCTTAAGAAATTTTGTGATAATAATAAGATTACGAAGTCACAATATATTAAATTAAGTCAGATTCGCAATAAAAAAAACAGTAAAAAGTATACCGATCTGGTAATCAAGATGCTTACTTTGTTTGAATATAATATTTCTGATAAGCAATATTTTAGAGTTGTAAAATATGGGAACAAAAAACATGCCGAATAATAGGGAAATAATTCCGGATACTGAAATTTTAATAAATTATCTTAAAAAGGCAGGATTGCTGCAATATTTTGACGGGGAAAACATAAAACGCCTTAACCGGGGTGAGCCAACCTCTATAATTAATAATGTTCATTATGAAGGCAAGGTTTGGGATGGGACATTCCAATTGATAGAAGACCAGGACCAAGCTCATATTTTACATTTTAAAAAGTGTAAGGTTGAAATTGAAATTCCTGATAAAGTACATGGGAAAAAGCTTAGTTCAGTCGAAAAATCTGCTCTCATGAGGGGTGAGGCTATCGGACCTTTTATTATAGGAAACCAGGAAATATATTTACACCTGGACAATGTTTCAAATACAATAGCTGTTTATTCTCCCAATAAAATAGGTATCCCGGATGAAATAATGGGTTATAAGCTTTCCTCCTTTGAAAAAAGGTTGCTTGATGGGGGCAATACTATCGGGCCCAAAGTGTTTTGCGCTGACGGGCATTATTTTATCGGGCATTTCTCAGTAGATAAAAAGGATGATTTATACATGTGGAAGACTCATTATGATAAAGAATTATCCAAAAGGGAGGCATTAAATCTTATTCCAAGGTACAATGAATCTCAGAAAGAAAATGAACCTGAAGGATTAACCGAGCTTCAGAAGCAGATATTTTTTATTCCTCCCCCACCTGAAAGAAAAGCGTTGCAAAATGTTCCCATCCCCTATTACCCGTTTGATAATGAAGCAATGGGAAAGGAACTTAAAAATAAGGACGTATCCCTTTACCGTAATAATACATTTAATTTAATTACGCTCAATATAAAGAAAAATAAAGGATTACCACGGGAACTCTTTAAAGATACATTTTCTGGTGAAGATATAACACATCTTAAAAATGGCGAAACACTTCATTGCAGAAATTTTACATTTGTGTCGGGTGACATGGTCACAGGAGATATATTACTTAAAGAATTTGGTGAGATCAACCGGTTGACAATTCAAATAAAGGCACAAAAGAAAAAGGGCCAGGAAAGTTATACAGAAACTGACCAAAAGTTTAATATAGGGGATTTGTCTCACAGAGACAGACAGATAATGGATTCATTGGATAAAAGGGATGTAAAGTCATTAAACTACCTGGCCGAAAATGGCGTAAAGCCATCCTGGGAGCTGAGGCGCCTTATATATGCAAACTCCAGGCTTAAGGATAGTGATAAAAGGATGGTTGCGGCAGTGTTTAATATTGATCCGATGCCTGATAATTCATTGAATAAAAGAGAAGTTAATGGGAACAGAAACAATTCATCCGAATTACTTTTGACTTCGGGCAAAACTGAAAAGCCGAAAATTTCGAGGTTGGGTAATAATTTTAGCAGAAGCTATAATAAAAGGCATATTGCCATGAGTCTTAAAAACCTGTTTCATGATATGTAGTGAAAAAGGACGTGGAAGGACGTGAAAAAGGATGTGAGAAGACAGACAAGAGAAGAGAGAAGAAGGAAGACAGAAAAAAAATGAAAAGATTTACAAATGTAGATGACTAATTACTGATTATTAATGACTATGATAAACATCATAAAGCAAATAGAATACTGGTATAAGGCTGCAGAAAATGATATTGAAACAGCCACCATACTGATTAACTCTGACAAGTATTTAGAAGGATTGTTTTTCTGTCATTTAAGTATTGAAAAAATTATTAAAGCGCTAATAGTAAAGCAGACTGAAAATATTCCACCAAAATCACATGATTTATTTTATTTAATTGATATTGCTAAAATAGATTTTAACCAAGAGCAATCAGCTATAATGCAAATACTTATGAAATACCAGTTAGAAGGTCGATATCCCGAATATTATCCCCGAATCCCATCATCTGAAAAAATTAATGATTATCTTTATCTTACAAAAAATTTAATGGAATGTTTCAGAAAGATGCTATAAATATTGTTCGTAATTACATTATAAACCTTAATAATGGTGGAGTTGCTATACAAAAAGCTTATTTATTTGGCAGTTATGCCAGGAATGAGGCAAATGAAAACAGCGATATTGATGTTCTTTTAATATCTGATTTATTTGATACTGATGACGATGAAATATTAGCTAAGCCATGGTCTCCAAAATTCCGTAATGATTTTCGAATAGAACCGATTGCTATTGGGACAAAACAATTTCAAAATAACGATAGCTCAATAATTTTAGAATTAGTACGAAAAGAAGGTTTGGAAATATTTTAACCTTCCTCTCATCTCTACTCAACTTTATTCCTTAATAATCTTCCTAGTAATTACCCCCTTATCCGGCGATGTTATTTTTACAATATAAATACCGGCAGAATAGCTGCTCATATCAATTTCGGTGAGGTTACCGGAGATATTTGACGAGTAAATTTCAACTCCGCTTATATTGAATATTGAAAGGCTTGTCTGTACAGAAGTGTATGGCAATGATACATTTAAATAGCCGGTTACAGGTATGGGGTATAGATTTACATCAGAATTTTGTAATGTTAAAACATCTGTCGTATTGCCATTTGATTGGACTATTACTGTTACAGGGTTACTATAAAGAGTCAAAAGTGGTGCTCCGGGGTTAGTTATTGTGCAAGTGTACACGCCGGCATCAGATGCAGTAATATTATTTATTGCTAAATTATTTACTGATGCTGTAGTATAAAATTCTCCGTTCTTATACCAGGAATAGACATTTGTTGTAAGAGTTGAGTCAATACCCAAATTAATAGTAATACTTTTTCCAACTGTTCCGGTTATTGTGTCTGTTTTACCAACATTGGCCTGAGGGCCATAACTTTGTAATTTATCTAAATTTGGAATAATACTATTGAAAGTGAGGTTGTTGTTATTAACTTGTGCAAGGTTACTGTTAGCCGGAAATGTTGGTAAATCAGGTAAACTGTTGAAATTATTATAAGATATATCAAATGTCTGAAGATTGGTTAAAGTTTCTATTGAAGATGGGATTGAGCCACTCAATTGATTATATGATAAGTCAATACCATAATATAAATTAGTAAGATTACCTATCATATTTGGAATATTACCATTTAATTGATTATCTTCCAGGAAAAGTAAGGTTAAATTAGTAAGATAACATATTGATGATGGGATTATCCCGCTCATTTGATTTGTAGAGATATCGAATTGCTGGAGGTTGATTAAATTTCCTATTAAATCAGGAATACTGCCAGTTAAGAGATTATTGTTAAAATACAAACCCTGAAGTTGAATTAAATTCCATATTGAATTTGGAATATTACCACTTAACTGATTGCCTCCTAATTCAAGAAATGTTAATTTATTGAGATTACCAATAGAATTAGGAATACTACCGTTAAATTCATTATTGGCTAAAACTAAAGCCTGAAGTTGGGTTAAATCTCCAATGGAAACAGGAATGCTCCCGCTTACCTGATTATTCGAAATATCTAAAAATGCAAGATTAGTTAAATTACCAATTGAAGATGGAAGATTGTCATTTAATTGATTTTCTCCAAAGTTAAGCCAGGTTAATTTAGAAAGATTACCTATTGAATTTGGAATACTACCGCTTAAGTCATTATTGTTAATACTAAAATTTTGAAGAAGGATTAAATCTCCAATGGAATATGGGATATTTCCACTTAATTGATTATATGATAAATCAAGATCAAAAGTTAAATTAGTAAGATTACCTATCATATTTGGAATAGTACCACTTAATTGATTGCTATTTAAGCCAAGACCATTTAATTTAGTCAGATTACATATTGAAGATGGTATTGTACCACGAAGATTATTGATTCCCATATCAATCGAAACAACCCTGCTATCTTTTATAGTTATGCCAAACCATGAATTAACCGGCCCTGTTAACCAGTTACTATAATTAGTCCATCCGGGTCCATTTGTACTGTTGTATAAATCCACCAAAGCCAATGAATCACTTTTCAATTCATTTGCCAGCACTGCAATTGAATCAGCAGCCTGTGTAACGAAAACAGTATCGGATTTTACCCCGGCAGCCGACACAATTAAAGTGCCGGTGCGTTGAAAAATAGTTGGATTTGCTGTAGCAGTTAATGTTATTGCAGCATTGTCATTACCGGAAATTACATTCGGATTAAGCCATGTCTGGAGTTTGTTAATTTTCCAGCTTACGTTCGATGTTATATTAAAGTTTGCAGTACTATTAGCAGTATAGGCTATATTTAATTCATTTGTCGATACCGATAATTTTGGTTTAGGAATTACTAACGTTGTTGGATAGCTGTAAAGTGTTAATTGAGGTGCTGATGAATTTGTTATTGTACAAGTATATACTCCTGTATCAGAAGCAGTAAAATTATTAATTACTAAATTATTTACCGCAGTGGTTTTGTAAAAGGTTCCGTTCTTATACCAGGTATATACATTTGTGGTAAGTGTTGAGTCAATACCCAAATTAATGGCAATACTGTTGCCAATTGTTCCGTTTACTGTGTCTGTATTACCTACTTCGGCCTGGTTACTATAAGTTGATAATTTTGTGATATTAGGTACAATGCTATTGAAAGTAAGGTTGTTACTATCAACTTTTGCATATTGATTTGAATATGCAGATACAGGTAATTCCGGTAAACCGGTAAAATTGTTATCGGAAATATAAAAATATTCAAGATCAGATAAATTTTTAATTGAAGATGGTATGGGGCCGCTAAACTTATTGTCAGATAAATCAATTTCAGTTAAATTAGTAAGGTTACCTATAAAATTTGGTATAATGCCGCTTAACTGATTGTCTTCAAATAAAATCCAGTTTAATTTTGTAAGATTACCTATTGAAAATGGTATTGGCCCACTAAGTTGATTCGAAGAAATAATAAAATATTGAAGAAGGGTTAAATTCCCGGTCGATGATGGAATAATGCCACTCAACTTATTGTCTTCTAAGGCAAGCCATGATAAATTGGCAAGGTTCGATATTGAAGACGGGATAGTCCCATCCAGTTGATTTGTAGAAATATCTAATTGTATAAGGTTTATTAAATCCCCAATTGAAGATGGGATATTTCCACTTAATTGATTATTATTAAAATAGCAATACTGAAGTTGGGTTAAATTTCCTATTGAAGACGGGATATTGCCATTTAGTTGATTGTCTCCCAAGTCCAGCATTTTTAAGTCAGGTAAATTACATAAATAGGATGTAATATTTCCGTTTAGTTGATTGTTATTAACAGCTAATTGTTGAAGGTTTATTAAATTTTCAACAGATGCAGGAATAGAACCGGTTAATTTATTTGAAAATATATAAATAACTCTTAATTGTGACAGGTTTCCAATATTATCAGGAATAGAACCAGATAATTGATTTTTAAAAAGATAAAGATAGTTAAGATTCGAAAGGTAAGATAAAGTAGTTGGTATCAATCCATTAAGTTGATTATTGGAAAGGTCGAGAGTATTTAATTTTGAAAGATTTCCAATACTGTTAGGAATAGTTCCGGTAAGATTATTGCTTACAAGATATATCCCGGTTACTCTGTTAGTGTCTATCGTTATGCCATACCATGTACTAACCGGCCCTGTTAGCCAATTAGTATGATTATTCCATCCGGGGCCGTTGGTACTGTTAAATAAATCCACCAATGCCAGGGAGTCGGTCATAAGTGATAATGAAGCACCTTTTACTGCAGCCTGGGTAACAATTACCGTATCAGATAAAACTCTGGTACCGGATATGATAATAGTATCAGTCCGCGGATAAAAGTTTGGATTTGCCGCAGCAGTTAATGTTATAACGGCATTGTTATTCCCCGAATTTACATTTGGGTTAAGCCATGTCTGATTGTTATTTATTTTCCAGCTAATGTTTGAAATTAAATTAAAGTTTGCAGTGCTGTTAGCTTCAGCTGCAATATCCAACAATTTCGGAGAAATTGATAAAGTTTCTCCTGTAACTTTCATAACAATGGTATTACTTGTTACCGTATCGTTATCAATGATAGCTTTGCATGAAATTATATCACCATTTTCAGGAATATAACTGAATATTCTATCACCTGTACCTGCATTTTTCCCATTTACCTGCCATATTAATGATAAATGTACACCAATAGAATCCGTATTTGCCTTAAAAGTAGCTGATTTGCCTATATGTATTGTGTCATTGCTTGCAGAAATTTGAATAATTGGAAGGATATTAAATGAATTCCATTGCGGAGCAGCATTGTATGCGTCAACTGAACCCCAAGGCACATATAATTTAACCTTACTTTCACCAAAGAAAACATAACTATCCATAGTAAATCCATTTAATGGTGTAGTGTTTAATGATATAATTGATGTTAATCCGGAACACTCCCAAAAAGCCGAAATTCCAATAGCAGTAATTGAAGAAGGTAAGGTTAAAGTACCCGTAAATCCGGAACAAAACATAAAAGCATTATCTCCAATATTAGTTACCAAAGAAGGAATAGTCAATGAACCTGTTAATCCGCGACAATTAAAAAAAGCATCTGGTCCAATATAAGTAACTGAAGCAGGAATGGTTAATGATCCTGTAAATCGGGTATAACTAAAAGCATCTTCTCCAATAGCAGTAATTGAAGAAGGTAAGGTTAAAGTACCTGTAAATCCGGTACAATTATAAAAAGCATCATCTCCAATGGAAGTAATATTAATTGGTAAAGTTATAGAAGTTAATGTTTTTTTGCTTGTGTCCGTCCCTATTTTGCAAAAAGCAGCTTGAGGGATTGCATTTGCTGCATAGGTATTGCTAGTTGTATTCCAGGTACCATACGTTCCTGTATAGGCAGCAATAGCAGAGCCGCTTAAATTCAGAACAGACAGTACAGGCATACTGTCCCTCATGGTTTTAAAATCGCGTGCATCAATAGTGCCGGTAACAGTAAGGTTGGTTACTGTGCTTAAATACGCTTTTGCCACTATATTTAATGTACCCGGGGTATTAACATTAGCTGTTTCCGTATACTGTGCATTTGCAATTACCATCAGCCAGGAAAGGATTATTGAAATAGCAGTTTTTTTTAACATGTTGGATTTGTTAAATTGGTTAAAATATATAAGTTATTTTCTATTATAGATTTCATAGAATGGAAGTCTGGCAAATAAACTTTCGGCTAATTTATCCGATAAAAATAAGTAATGCAAGTACTTATTGATGAGAAGGTAATATATGTTGACGAATGGGGTTTAAATGAGGATATGAAAAAAGGACATGAAAGGACGTTAAGGGACGTGAAAAAGTGACGTAAAAAGAAAGAAGACAGAGGTCAGAAGGAAGAAAAGAGATGAAAGATGAAAGATGAAAGAAGACAGAAGACAGAGGTCAGAGAACAGAAGGCAAAGGGCAGAGGGTAGAAAAAATGTGCAGAAATCCAGATTTGCAGAGATGGAAATTGGAATTACAAATGCTTATGACTGATGGTTTAGTTATTTTGCGATTATCTTAAATATGGTCTGTTGGCCGCAAAAGGTAAAAATGGCCATGGGATTGCAAAAAAGATAATAAGTAAGGCAATGGAAAACCATATTGTCAATGTTTTAAACTTATCAATATCAGAAACTTTTCTTTTTGAAACAGATGAACCTATGGTAATTATTATTACAGAAATAATCATCATAAAAGAATGTTCTATTGCAAAAAAACGAACATCTCTGATTTTCATTGATTTTTCAAAATTATTTAGAAAAAATTTTATAACGGGGCTGCTAAAATAAAGCCACAGACCTATTATTAGCTGCAGATGTGCAAATACTACAGTTGAAAGCCGGGTTAAATTGTTCAATTTAGTGAAAGAGGTTTTAAAAATCCATCCTTTACATGACAGGGAAATAGCATAAAGCATGCTAAATAATAGCAGCCATCTAAGTATTGAGTGTATAGTTATTAGTATTGAAAACATATTATATATAAGTTGTAAAGGTTGTAATGTTGTAAAGGTTGTAAAGCCCAAAAACCTTTACAACCTCTACAACCTCTACAACATCAACATCATTCCTTAATTATCTTTTTCGTAATTACGCCATTATCAGGAGAAGTTATTTTTACAATATATAAACCCGCAGAATAGCTGCTTATATCAATTTCGGTGAGGCTACCGGTGATATTTGACGAGTAAATTTCAACTCCGTTTACATTATAAATTGAAACACTGGTCTGAATGGGAATTGCAGATAAAGAAATATTCAAAATATTTGTTACAGGATTTGGATAAACAGAAATACCATTGCTTGTAACTTCATTGACGCCGGCTACAGCTTGTGTATAATAAAAATAGTATTTGTCAGTAATGTTCCAGCCGGAATTACCCCCTGTGTAATCGGATGTAACTGATAGCAGATTGTTTGAATTAAAGATATAGGTACTTTTTCTGCTTCCAACCCATGCCATTTTTATAGTATTCCATGTATATGCCAAATCAGCAGTATCATACCCATTTGAATCATATTCATATGACTCTTTGTTGGTATAAACCCATTGACTCGTAGCCCATTGATAATAAATATCTACAGTATCCCAACCCATGGAATTAAATTTTGTAACCTGTTTCTGGTTCCCAACCCATTGATTTGAGATGGAATTCCAGCTATAGGATGCACTCATTGTATCCAATCCCGTGGATGAATATCCAATAACTGTTTTATAGGAAGGGGACCACTGATTGGAAATATAATTCCATGTAAAGACTTCTTCCAATGTATCGTAATTACTTCCATTAAATTCATAAACATTTTTTGAGCTTCCAATCCATTTATTTGTTAATGTATTCCAAAAGTAACTGGCATTCATAGTATCTGTTCCATCAGAGTTATATGAGTAGACAGTTTTTGTGTATGGTACCCATTGTTTTAAAGTGGTATCCAATATGAAAATTTCCTCTATCGTATCAAGTGTTGCATTATATTCATACTTATATTTATAAACTCCAACCCATTGGTTATTAATAGTATCCCAGTCATAAAATGTCCGCAATGTATCCAATCCGGTGCCGTTATAATTAAATTCGGTCTTATCACTATATTGCCACATTTTTGTAACTGAGTTCCAATTATAATTAGTAGACAATGTATCTTTACTTTTGGAATTGTATTTATAAATGTCCTTATAAACTCCTACCCAGATATTATTTATAGTATCCCACATATAGTATCCGATAACAGTATCTAATCCGTTTGCATTAAATTGAACATCAGTTTTATAACTGCCGACCCAATTATTAATTACTGAACTCCAATAATTTGATTGTTGTAAAGTATCTACGTTACCTGAATTGAAAGCAAATATATTTTCCTCATAACGGACAGAATCGGTAGGTGAAGAAAAATCAAACAAAACAATTGAATCTCTTAAATATAAATTCAGGTAGCCGGTTTGTAATAGTTTATTAGTTAATTGATTATTGGTATTAACGGCTTTAACACTATTAATTTGTCCTTTAGCTTGAACGTCAATTTGTTTAAATCCTGAAGAATCTTTCAGGATAAAACTATCATGGTTAGGTATATCGATTTTATTTTGCTTTTGTGCAATAATCAATCCCATGCAACCTAATAAGATTAATGAAAGTAGAATTTTTTTCATAGGTTTAAATTTTTAGTTAATAATAAGGCTATCACAACATAAATAAAGATAAAAGGATACACATATCCTTAATAAGAAGCCAGCAAAATATTTCAATTATAAATTAAAATGATAGACATTTTAATTTAGTTTAATATTTTATTAATTGTTACCCACAAAATCACTAAACAAAAAAAAATGTTTTAATGTTCAAGAATTTGATTGATTTTCCTCAATAATAATTTTTAATTTACTTCCAGCTCTTTCAAATTCGGAAATTTTGGGTATTTACTGTGCGGATTTGACTGATACCAAAAACAAACTGAAGAAATATCTGATTTTTGCAGAAGGAATTTTCCTCCTTTTCTCCAACCTAAATCCTGGATGGTAATTTTTAAATCTTTTTCAAACCTAACAGGGTCGGTAATATGCCATCGGTATAAACCAAACCTTTGTTGTGAAAAATAAGTTCCGTCGGGGTGGATTACCTGCACCAAACCAGAATAGGGAGTACAAAATTCAGTATATTTTCCACCCCTGTCAAAATTGTATGAACCGCAAAAATAATCTTCTGTACCTGTCCCACAAATGGTTGGAAATTGACTGTCGCCGTCCAGGTAAAATTTTATTTCACCTTCACCCCACCATCCGTTGTTATGAACTCCCCATGCAAGATAAACACCGACAAACTGACCTTTTCCTTTTACGCCGTCAATTATGGTATGTATGGAGCTTTCATCAGGGTTTGAACGCCGGAATTGTGCATGAAAATAACCGGCATCTTCAGGTATGCCGGCAAGAATATAATCTATTTGATAAAATATGGTCACAGGATCGGTATCATTAATATTTTCCATGGTAATTTTACATTTTTTACGGAAAGGCATAGTCCAGTAACAATTAAAAGCACTACCCGGATTAACACAAACAGCCAGAGAATTTAGCGGAGAATATTCATTCCATCCCATACAGAAAAAATCTCCAACCGGACATTCTACAGAAGGTTCCGGCTCATCGTCCCAATAAATTCTGATTATAGAATACCTCCAAACGCCGGTCGGGGTCATCCAAATGTGTTTTATTGCTCCTGAGCCATCAATTTCAGCTAAAGTAAAAACTTCACCAGGCTTAATTACAATATTCGGGTTCAATTTCCAGCCCTGCCCGAGATCTTTTGCACAATCAGCCGAATTTGCCTTATTAGGTATTCCTTTGTCTTCCAACCGTGCTGTCCCTCCCTTTCCTTTATCACCTGTAAAGTTTTCAGGACTAATTGATCGTGATTGTGCGTCCGATAACCTGTAAAGGTTACCCATATTAGTCTCCAAACCATTAAAACTGGCTTGCGGCAGGGCAGGTAAACAAATCAGCATGCTTAATGCTGCAGTTAATATTTTTTTGTTCATAATTAATTAATTGATTATTATTCAAAAATTGTGGAAACTGTTTTAAAACTTATTACATGAATTTTATCATCGGATGTGAAATTCTGTTCTCCTCCATAAATCAGGAAACCATCCGGATTATTAAGAGATTTTAACGCAAATTTTTTGAGGTTTTTTGTAAAATCAGGATTGTATGTTTGTGACGATTTAATTTCTATAGGGATTATTATACTACCTTTTTTATATAGTAAATCGATTTCGTTGTGATGGTTATCTCTGAAAAAATAAAGGTTAGGGTCCAAACCCCTGTTTGTTCTTGCTTTAAGTGCTTCTATAACTACCATGTTTTCAAATAACCCTCCTAACAGAGGGTCGCGTGCAATCTGTTTTTCATCTTCAATACTTAACAGATAACCTGCCAATCCGGGTTCAATAAAATATATTTTAGGTGCCTTAATGACCCTTCTACCATAGTTTTCATAATAGGGCATCAACCTGAAAATTATATACGAAGCTTCAAGCACTGATAACCATTGTGATACTGTTGTTACTGAAATACCTGTATCGCTTGCAAGAGAGGTGTAATTAATCAGTTGACCAACCCGGCCTGCAAGTAACCGTAAAAATTTTTCGAATAATGTAAGATCTTTAAGATTAATTAATTGCCTTACATCACGTTCTACATATGTTTGCAGGTAATTTCGATAAGCAGTTACAGGTTCCTGAAGCTGATCGTAAATTCTGGGAAGGAACCCCTTGAACATGAATGCGTCGCGTGACAAGTTTCCAATCTCAGCTACTTCCAGTTCATGCAAAGAAAATGGCAAGAGTGTCAACAGAGCGGTACGTCCGGCCAATGATTGCGAAACAGACTCATTTAACAATAATTGCATACTTCCTGTAAGTATAAACATGCCATTTTTCCCCATTTCGTCAACCATCACCTGGATATAGGATAAAAGTCCGGGTACACGCTGAATTTCGTCAATAATTAGGGGAGGAGGGTTTTGCAGGAAAAAGCTTTTTGGGTCCTGTTGGGCAATTAATCTTGTATCAGGATGTTCAAGGTTACAATAACCAAATCCTGGAAACGAAATTTTTGCAAGTGTAGTTTTACCGGCTTGCCTTGGCCCGGTAATTGTAACTACCGGGTAAACTTTAGCCAGATTCATTAAAGTTTGCTGTATATCGCGGGTTATCATAACACAAAGATAATATTTTTTGTGCAAATAAAAGTTTCAACTTTAAATTTACACAAAATTTAAGGGGAAGGTAGAGAATGGAGATAAAAACAAAAATATTTTAAAAATAATTGTTATCCCATTTGGAATAATAAAATATTCATTCTATATTTACATCGGAAATGAAAATTAATTTGAAAATTTGAAAATGTGACAATTTGAAAACGAAAAATAGAACCTGCAACCTGCAACTAACAACTAACAACTAAATGACACGGCTCTCAATTAGAAAAGGATTATTTTTATCGGTCAGGGTATACGTGATAATTCTTATATCAGTTATTATTATAATGCTGATAAGTTGGTTATTTTCGGCACTAAATTTGCCGCGAATTACTGTTTTATATTATCAGACCCTTAAAGGTACTGATATAATGATTACATCTCCTGTTTATTTCAGCACACATCAGAAAGCAAATCTTAATAAAAATGACAGTGTATATATTTATATAGTTTTACCAAAGTACAAAATACACGAAATATTACCATTTAAAGGTATTATAGAAAATAAATCCGGTTCAGGTAACATAACACAATATTTGGTTAAAATTACCCGGCCAATTCAACTTAACTATAAAATAAGTGATGAAATACAGTCGGATTCAACCAAAACCTTATTTAAAATAATACGAGTAGAAAAGGTAAAATCCCTAACCCCTAACCCCTAACCCCTAGCCCCTGGCCCCTAAATTATGAAGGAACAACAAAATACTACAAACAAATGGCATTCATTCATCGGTATTAAAGAATGGGTCACCTTATTGACAGGGTTGCTGATGATTGCAGTATATTCCTTTACAGATATATTTAGTAATAATGTATCCTCTGTTATTTACCATCTTACCCAGGGTATTTACTTGTTCTGTTGTTTTATATACATATTTTTTAAATTGGCCGTCAGAAAAAAGTTTAAGTTTGGAATTATAAAACCCTATGAGAAAAAGGATGAGGAGGAAACTCCGGATAAAACAACCGAAGACACCGATAGTGATAATAAAGTTCAGAAACCGGTAGTTCTTCAGGAAGTTCAGCGTGGCATTGAGGTAAAGGAAAAATATGTCGATCTCTTTTTTATACCTATCCGCTTTTTGACAATTTTATATATAATAATTAACATTTCAGGAGCAGGGTTTTATTTTTATAATTCCATGTATAACCCAAAAAAACAAATAGTATTAAAACAGGCAGATATTTTGACATTAGAAAACATAATGGGTGAGCGGGCACTTAACCAAAAGGAAATTATCGATTCAATAAACTTAAGGGTTCCAAAACAAATATTTTTTTCAGCAGGGAAAGTATTATCAATGAGACTCGATACTTCAGGTGCCTTTGTGTATTATTTTCACCTTCACGATTTAAACCGTAACCTGGCAGTAAGTGAATGGAAAGTTAAAATTTTCAACTTCACAAATTGCAAAGAAAAGTTGTTCTGTAATTGCGATTCAACTAATATTTGCCTGAAAAACAAGAATATAGAATTATATTATTTGCTTGTGACCCGTAAAACAAAAAAAGGAGAAAAACCTGATACAATTTATTATTCACGGATATTTTAATTTTCTGAGATGTTACAAAGTGACCGTAAAAACAGTTCCTCAACCTTAGTATTGCTGCTTACAATCCTATTCCTGATAATTGTACTGGATTACCTGGTTTATAACCGGTTTCTGTATCCAAAATCAGCGAATGATAAATACCTGATTATGTTCTGTACTAAATTTCATCCGATAATGGCAAAGGATTACCTTTTGCGCATAATTTACACTATATCGCTTATATGTTTTGTAAATGTTGGTCCTTCAATGCATTTGTCCAGGGGTATGACGAAAGAAACAAGGTACTACTATATTGTAACCAGTATTATATTAACAATCATTTTTGTTATCGGGTTTTTAAAAATTCCTGTTTACGATATATTTATTTATCCGCTTGTATTAGTAGCACAGGCTATTATAACAGCAAAAGCATTTTCCTTCATAAAAGTGAATTTCAATGAAACGGCAATTTTTGGTATAAATCAGAGCAATAAAGGAAAAGCAATATTCAAGCTTGCTTTATCCCAAAATGAAAAAATGACTCATCTGGTAATACCAAATGCAAATTATGGCATTATTTGCGAAGGAGGTACCGGTTGCGGAAAATCAGCATCCATAATTAAACCTCTAGTTATAAGTGCGGCAGAAAATGGTTATGCCGGCCTGGTATACGACTACAATGGCAATCCTAACCTCGAATCGAACCCTGTCCTGACAAGATGTGCAATGTGGGGAATAAATAAAAGACTGAATGAAAATGTTAAAAACGGGGCAGATACCAAGCTGGCCTTTTTAAATTTTACCGATTTAACTAAAACGGTTCGTGTAAACCCTTTACCCAAATATGTTACTACCAAACTGGATATGATTAATATATCGAGTTCCATTTTAAAAAACCTTGACAAATCATGGAAAGAAAAAATGGATTTCTGGGGTCAAAATGCGGTTCAGATTTTTACAGCTGCATTACATACTTTACAAAAAAATTATGAAGATTTATATGATATACCGCATGCTGTAGCTATAGTTCTTTCACGCCATGACAAATTCCTTAAATTCATTGCCAGGGATGAAGAAGTGTGCAGGGATTTCATGCCTGTTTATACTGCTTATTTAAATAATGCTGAAGGTCAGCTTGCAGGTGCAGTATCAAGCGCTCAGAGCCCGCTTTCAAAACTCGATACTCCCGAAATATTCTGGGTTCTTTCAAAGGATGAACTTGACATGGATATCACCAATAAGGAACATCCTACACTACTTTGCATAGGTAACGATCCAATGCTATCGGAGGCTCTTTCGGCGGTAATATCCGCGCTGACTTATATTTGCATGATGAATATGAACCAGCCTGGCAGGGTAAAATCTATTTTTTGTTTTGATGAAATACCTTCAGTAATATTATATAAAGTTGATGATTTTATAGCCACATGCCGTAAATATCATGTTTGCTCAATTTTCGGCTTACAAACCCATGAGCAGTTTAAAAGGGATTATGGTGATAAGTCAGCTGACGTAATACGTAACACTCTTGGAAATTTCTTTTTTGGTTCCACAGGAGATATAAAAACTGCAGAATACTTTTCGAATGTTATCGGTACCATTAAGAAAAAAGATATCAGTTACACGGAAGGCGATAACTCCAGTTCGTCGTCAGAAAGGATGCAAAATGAAAAAGAAGTACAGCCACGCCAAATAATGGGACAACCAATAGGCCATTTCATGGGTAAAATAATAGGAGGGGAACCAAACTATTTTAACCTTCAGTTTGATTTTTTCAGAACTGAGGAAGAAGATCCATTATACCTGAAAAATACTGAAATACCTTCATTTGCCAATTATTTTAAATCTGACGATAAAGAGGATGTACGCAAATGTTTTTATTCTGACGTGCAAAATAATTACAGAAAAATTTACAAGGAAATAAACAAACTGCTTGATGATACAGATAATGATGAAAACCTTGCAACTGTTCTGCAGGAGGTTCACAAGTACTCATCAGGTTATAGTGATGAACAGAAAAAGGCTATAATAGAAAATTTACAGAAATCATTGGGAGTCACAAATTAAAATAAGGGCATGGAAGCAATTGCCAAATATAATTATAAGTACATCCTTAACAGGATTTTACAATGTTCCTTTAAACAGTTAACTGTTTTTTTGGGAATAAATGAAATCTACAGGAATGAAATATTTATAGTTCTTCAAAAGGGAGAGAGTAATTTTATTTTGTTTTTAAATTCTGATAATAACGAACTTGCCTTATTTGATATATCATTAAGAAAATTGTTGAAGAAAGATGAGTTATTTATACAATATTATCATTTAACAGGATATGAAGCATACTGCGATGCGTTAAACAATATAGCTATAAAAAATGAATTCACTATTTTTAAACCTTACAGGTTAGATCTGATATTGGCACTTTATTTTGGTAATTATTCACGTTCACGCTTTCCGGAAAAATATATGACTTTTAATTCATTAACAACTGATACCTGGTTTAATAAATTTATTACTTATAATGAAAAACTAAAACGGTTTTCACTGCCACTTTTTAATAATAATACATTTGGAGTAGCAAATTTCGTCGATTTTATTGATTATGAATATAAATTTCGTTTTAAAACGCCATTCTCGATTTTTTACCCGGTTGCCCCTTCTATTGCCTATAAACCCATTTTGACATCTGACGATGAACCAGATAATAATACTTCAATATTAACTGAAAACCAATTAATTATAAGTTTCAACCCCATATTGCTAATTGAATCGAGGAAAATATTTAAGTCCTTAAATATCAATTATTACCCTGTACTTTTGGAACCGGATATAACCACGTTAAAATTTCTCGAGTTTAATAATCTTGTAAATCCTTTTTTATTCGAAAAAATTTTAATCCTTTATTCAAATGAAAAGGAATTTTGTTACAGGGATCTTTTGAATGTATTATTATTTTTAATTAAGGCTGTAAATTTCTTTCAAAAGGAATATTATTTTGAATATGACTATTCATTTGAAAATAATTTTACACTAATCATTACACGTTATCCGGAATCAATTAACATTTTGGATATTACTGAAATGTTTGCTGAAGTTAAAGATATGTATATAAATGAGCTTTCCGGTAAGAATGATACTTCAGTTATAATTGATAGTGTGATAGATAATATAAATTTTCTTAAAGAAAATTGCTATAATTTGCATCATTTAAAAACAGGGGGTAATAATGTATATTTTTTTGATATTCCCCTTAAGGTTGAAACTACATTATTGTGCTGTAAGTGGTTGATAAAAAAATTTTTAATAAACATTGAATTAGTAAATATCAATAATACTTCAATTTTCTCGGATTAGTTTAGTACTTAAATTCCTTTTATATAATAAAGAAATGTAAAATTGTAATACAAATAAAGTTATCCCATAAGGGCTAAATATATTAAAATGCAATTATTCCTCTTAACTTAGTTTAATAAATTAAATGATTATGGAAGACAATTTTAAAACATCACGGAACAAATATTTTGTACAGAAAGTTGGAAGTGCTGTACAATTTGAAAAAGGCACCGATAAAGAACACTTTCGATGCGTATTAAATAAAAATGACCTGTTAAAATGTACCAGGCGTGTGCATAAAAACCGGGAAACTGCCAAAGATTATGAGGTATTAAATCTGTCACTAAAATCTTTAAATGATCAGGTACCTTCTCCCACACATCTGGTAACGGATAGCCTCTATCATAAAAACAGGATAGAAGATAACTCCGTGGAAGTAAACCTTCACCTGGACAAAGGCAAAATATCTGCTGCTAAAGTTGATAGAAACGGCCTCATTTATGTTACTGCCGAATTAAATAATAAAAATACGGGGCGCGACTTTAATCTTTTGGATTACCGTACATATCTTACAGACGAAAAAGGTGAAAAACTTCAGGAAAAGTCTTACATAGGTTATGCCCACCGGGTTGACCATGAAAAGGATTATAAAAGGGAACACATTTATGAACGAAGGATTGAGCGTGAGTTTATTGGCTCAGGATTTATTGTTCAGGATGATAATTATTCCCGGGGACAGGCTCTTACTGTAAAAACGAATAAAGAACGTTTATTGGAAACAACTTCAAATTATAAGCAATATATATATATTAATATTATTCCTGTTAAAAACAATCCTCAGCAAATGGCTGCTTATGTAACAAAAGATAAAAACGATAAATCAGCCAAATTCATTTTTCGCCTGGATAAAGAGAAAGTACTTTCAATGCAGGCAAATGAAGAAGGATACATTAAATTTTCAGGGTATTTTGATGATAATGCTAAAAATAACTGTTTTAACATAACGGTAACAGAAAATCTTTCTAAACGACATGACATTCCAACTATTTTACCAAAAGAAATTGGTATAGGTGCTGATAAAGGTAATATTCAATGCTGGCAGGAACTAAGTTACCAGCGGGATTCATTTGCAACAAGAGATAATTTAAATACCGGAAAAAATTTTAACCTTTAAAAATCATACCCTATGTTAATATATGAAATAAAATTGGTTTACGAAATATCCCATCCATCTTATCCTTCCTTTGCATGGAAACAGGAGAACGAACCAAATGCAAACGATATGCTTGATATCGTGTTGCAATATGCTGAAAAACACAATGTTCCCTTAGATATACTGGAAGAGCAGGCAGTATTATTTGTAGATTCTTGTGAAGATGGCAAATTCAGCGATTTGGAAGTATATGGAATAAATTTCTCAGAATACGAAAAACATTAAGGCAAAACTTTTGCCTGCCTCAAAACATCTTATTTTCAGGATGTCCTATATATTTATTTTTCTTTTTTTTATTAACTTTAAAAATCAATTATTATGAATGAGATTACATTAACGGGTTACATAGGTAACGATGCACAGGTAAAAAAAGTGAACGATCAGAAAGTGATTCATTTCTCAGTTGCAACATCTAAAAATTTTACTGATTCGGCCGGAGAAAAAAAGAGTACCACCACCTGGATTGATTGTTCAATGTGGAGAAAAACTGATAATGTTTCTACTTTCCTGACAAAGGGGAAACATGTACTTATTAAGGGGGAACCTTCAGTATCTGCTTATATTCCGAAGGATACCAAAGAACCTAAAGGTGTACTGCAATGTAATGTGGATGAACTGGAGTTTCTTGATAAAGCAGTTGTTTAATTAGTATAAGCAGGAGAGTAGAAGAGTAAGACAGTAGGAGAGTAGGTTCATTTTGCAATTGTTAAGATTTTAAGTTTCAAGATTGGTATCATTATACCTTTTCTACTTATTTACCAGCCTACTTTCCTACTATTAATCAATAATCAATACTCAATACTCAATTTTCAATTCTTATCACTATCATTTTAATTTAGGCTAATTCTTATTTTATTTTTAAATTTGTTAATACATTAAATTTGTTAATACATTAAATTTGTTAATACATTAAATTTTTAATTAGGTGCATATGTCTATAATTTCGGTTAACATAAATGAATGTACACAATGTAATGCTTGTATAGAAAGCTGTCCTGTTTCACTTTTTGAATATACTGTCGGAGATCATAAGTACCCGGTAATAAGCGAAGCTAATGAAAGCAAATGTTTGTATTGCGGCCATTGCGAATCGGTTTGCCCATCAAATGCTATTGTGCATAAGCTTTCGGAACAGGCCGCCCGGTCTGATGACAGTGTTGTTCGAAACATCAGCTCAGAAGAATTGAGTATTTATTTAAAAAGCAGGCGATCCATCCGTCAATTCAAATCAAAGCCGGTAGACAGTAAAACTTTAGAAAAAATAATGGATGCAGTACGTTATTCTCCCACAGGAAGTAACAGACAAATGAACCAATGGGTCATTATTTCAGAAAATAATCTTATAAATAAATTGTCAGAACTAACTATTCAGTGGATGCGGTTGATCAGCTCCAGCGATGTTGAAATGGCAAACAGAATGGGTATACCAAGATTGATTGCAGCATTTGAGAGAGGGATGGATGTAATTAGCAGAAATGCACCTTGTTTGGCTGTTACTTATACTTTAACTTCTTATCCCGGAGGAGTAAAAGATGCTGTAATTGCGGCTTCGTACCTCGATTTATTATTGCCATCGTTCGGCCTCGGAGGATGCTGGGCAGGATACTTGATGAGGGCCTTTCAGCATTCATATGAGATGAAAAAAATTATCGGACTTGATGATAACCATACGATTCATGCAACCTTGATGATAGGATATCCAAAATATCCTTATTTTAGGATTCCAGCCAGAAACAAAGCTAGTGTCAGGTGGTTATGATTAATTGTTAATGGCATCTTCATCAATTGTATCTTTTTGGCATTTATTATTCAATTTTACTGAATCTTTATTTATAGTTTGGAAATAACCATTCACATCACTAATGATAGCTTCTATACATTCCTTCGAACTTAGTGAAAGTGATTCAACCATATTTGCCGTAAAAGAAGCCCTCAAGCCATTTACGTTATTATTGAATGTATTTAAAAATGGTTGAGTTCTTCTTATGGAATATGATCTTTGGTCTAGTAATTTATTCCCTTTGGTTAAATTGATAGAAACAAATAAATTTGTTTCGGATGGGAACCCCATTTGATGATAACTGTATGAATATCCAAAAGGTGAAACAAAAAATGCGTCTGTAATCTGGTATTTTGAATTTGTAATACACGTATCAATCGTTATTTCCAGAGTGTAAAGTGAATCGCTGGAATCTAGTTTACTAACTGCATAACAACCGGTTCGTCTACTTTCATCAGTAAAGGAATTAAAAAAGAATTCATCATAAAGCTGTTGAATTGATTTTTGACCAAGAAGTATATTCATATCAACCTCACGATAATAAAAGAATATTAGAGGTAGAAATAATCCTTTGGTTTTTGATACCGTAGTTATTGAATCCAAAGGATAAAAATTTAACCTTACAATTAAGGAATCGTTTTTTATAAAATCCGTAACTTTAGAATCATGTAAATAACCTATAGGAGCATTGTATTGTTTTAAGCTGGTTTGTAATGTTATTGTTTCTGAACAGGATATAGTAATTAATGCAATGATTGATAGAATGAATAGTCGCATGTTTTAGTTATTAATAGTTATATCTTAAATACCTTAACCGGATCGACACTATTTTTTTTAAAGTTATATCATCAGGGTAAGTATCAATTAAGCCCTGATAATCATTTAAAAAATTATTAAATCCTGAAACATTATTTATTCTTGATAATTCGTAAGTAATATCAATCGTTAATAAACGTTTCAAAAGAGGGAATTCATTTTTTTGAAGGTTATTTAAACTTAACATTGCATTATTATAATCCTGACAAGTTATAAAAAAAAGTGCTTTTGATAAATACAGATCAGGTGAGTGTTTCCCTGAATTTTCCATGGATTTTAAGTACTTTGACAATTTATGATATTCTTTATTAATTATCATGTTAAGTGTTGAATCCAATATCCCTGAATTTTTAAGGATTTCATCAGATACCGGAATGTAATTTGTTATTGAGTTGTCCAAATCCATGTTTATCAACTCACTCGTTCGCATCGCAAAATATTTTGGCGCAATACAACTATAGACTCCAAAAATTAAAATTAAAAAAGTTAATATTTTTAATTTCATATATTAATATCTTTTACTCGGTTCAATTTGACTTTAACCCCTTAAAAATAATTATTTCTATCTAATAATATACCAACATTTTTTATTTTTATATTTGATATGAATAAGTTATAGCTATGGATATTGAATTGATTGATTTAAAAGATAGTGATTTCGGACTCGTTAAAGAAATTTACGATTATTATATCATCAATTCAACTGCAACTTTTCATACTGATATGGTATCGGTTCAGGAATTAAAAGAAGCAATTCTTATAAATCATCCAAAGTATAAATCATTCTTAATAAAAAATAATAACGACACCTGCGGATATTGTTATATTTCTCAGTACAAGAAACGACAGGCATACGATAGAACGGCAGAAATTACAATATATTTAAAGCCGGTCTTTAAAGGAAAAGGGATCGGGAAACAAACTATTGAAAAAATTGAGTTATGTGCTAAAAATTCAGGTTTAAGGGTATTAATAGGAATTATTTCCGAAGAAAACAAACAAAGCATTCGATTATTTGAAAAATGCGGATACGAAAAATGTGCACATTTTAAACAGGTTGGTGAAAAGTTTAATCGAATCCTCGATGTTGTGGCATATCAAAAAATATTGAATGAATAATTTTTAAAATATCAAATTGTTTTCGCAAACGAAATAAAACCCAACTTTAATGATTTTGTTATACATAACGGTTATGTTTATGGTTTTGACGGTTCCGGTATTGCCTGTATAGATATAGAAAAGGGCATTAGAAAATGGAAAGGAGGCCGTTATGGTGGCCAGCTTATACTTTTGGCCGATCAGGACATTCTTCTTGTGATTTCAGAAAAAGGAGACCTGGTGTTGGTAAAGGCATCACCTGTAAGGTTCACGGAAATATCAAAGTTTCCGGCTATTAAGGGAAAAACCTGGAACCACCCTGTGCTTGTTGGTAATATCCTTGTTGTCCGCAATTCTGAGGAAATGGCGGCTTTCCGTTTACTATTGGAGGGGAAATAATTTTTTAGCACAATGTTACACTAAGTCAATAACTAAGTTACACAAATGTAATAGAAATATAAGTGAAAGAAGTAATCGATAAATTAAAGTTTAAGAATTCAGGCGTTATAATAAATGCCCCGGTTAAAATAGAAAAAGAATTTGTTAATCTCGGGTTTATAAATGAGTTTGATAAATATGTAAAAAGCAACAACACAATTATTTTTGTAAATAATAATAATGAGTTAATGGATATTTTAACTATTCAATTAAAGAATATTGAAAATTGAAAATTGAATATTGGGAAAAATAATCAATAGTCAATATTCAATTTACCTCTGTAAAATGCAGTCAACGATTTACAATAAGATACTTAGTGTCAGATAAGAAAACGTCAATTTTGAGGCTTGCGAAGACAGAAAAAGCGGAGTTTACTTTTAGTAAATGAGCATTTTTCTGTCAAGCGGAACGAAAAAATTGGCGTTTTATTACTGATACTATTTGCTATTTTCGTGCTTTACCTGATAAAAATTCTATAGAAAGTTTAAGGACAATTACCTTATTAAAATACTGATTAATAGTCTCGATGCCTTCCTGAATATAATCACCGGAGTATTTTTCTACAAGCCGCATCAACCCTTCTCTTTTTTCATCGTCATCCACTTCGGAAATTGTTCCAAAAACTATGGCACTTTGGTACCGGGAACCAAATTTTGATGGCAGTATTTCTGTTTCTCCAACCACACAAAATGAAACACGGTTGTTTTTTCGAAGAAAATTAAGCTTAGAACCTTCGGGTGCACAATGAAAATATATATTGTTGTTTACATATGCATAGTTTAATGGGATGCCATAACCTTCCTGGTCCGGAGTTATCATTGAAAGAACCCCGTATTCACCATTACGGAGAATGTTCAATGCTTCTTCATCATTTATTTTTCGATCTTTTCTTCTCATTTGATAGCCTGTTTGATAATTAAAAATACTGTTTTTTTAGAAATTAACAACTATGAAAAATTATGCCAATTAACAAATAAACGTACGATAAATTTTGTATTTATAGTACGTTTATTTATATTTGTATAAATAATTAAATTATGATAACACCGTCCGAATTAAGGCAGAACTTATATAATTTACTTGACCAGGTAATACTTACAGGTAAACCAATTCAAATAAAAAGAGGAAATAAAGTCCTTAAAATTACTGTTGAACCACCAAAAACAAAGCTCGATAACCTAAAGAAAAGGGATGTTTTAAAATGTGCTCCTGATGAAATAATATATAACAATTGGGAAAAGGAATGGAAAACCTGATATTTCTTGATACCCATGTTGCCATTTGGTTATATTCAGGGCAGCTTGACCTGTTTAAACCCAGGGTGCTAAATCTAATTAATGAAAATCAGGTTTGCATTTCTCATATAGTAAGGCTTGAAATGAAATACCTTAATGAGATTGGCAGAATAAAGCAATTACCGGATATTATAATTGATGCACTGATAAATGAAATTGGTTTGGTTTATAGTGAAAACAATTTTGAAAGAATAGTCAACCAGGCAATTCATTTGGATTTTACACGTGACCCGTTTGACAGGATTATTGTTGCTGATGCTTTAATAAATAATTCTAAATTAATTAGCAAAGACAAAATAATTAAAAAAAATTATAGGAATACAGTTTGGTAGTATTAGACAAGAAAGTGAACGGCGGATGGTTGATTATGAAATATAAAACAGTTTAATCAAAGACTGGAATAGATTTTTTATCCATATATAAGTCATACATCATTTCCAATTGCTCTTTGGTAACCCTTCGTACAGATAACTCCGGTAAGTCACTGATGTCGAAGAAACCCACATCTGAAGTTTCAGCACCCGGGGCTGCTATGCCTCCAATGATCTCACATTCCATAAATAAGTTATAAATATCAAACGGAAATGGTTTGGACTGATGTTTATTATAATTTATTAGTCCCAAAATCCTGACTGGTTTTACATCAAATCCCGATTCTTCTTTTACTTCCTTGATTACTATTTCGCCTGGAGACAATCCTGTTTCAGCATATCCACCGGGGATGCACCATTTATCATCCATTTTTTCTTTTACCATCAGTATTTTATCCTCCTTGCATATTACAGCCCGTATTCCTATTTTTGGTGTCTCGTAACCTATCTCACGGTTATAAATAAATTCAAGTTTTTTGGTATCTATTCCGGTGATATCCTGTAAAATCTGTATACTCATATCCAAAAGTTCGGAATACCGTTCCTGGTCGTACCGGTCCTTTGAAAAGGACAATCCTGTCTGTGCAATTGAATGAATCCGTTTTGCAATTGTTATCCAATGATCGGGAGTTTGCGTTTGCTCGGGCATACAATTAATTTATTAAGATAACAGTATTTTCTCAAAACATACGCTGATTGGTATTTTTTTATAAGGCCCGTAATTTTCTGTCCGGACATATCCCGTATTGCTGTACAACCCTATCGCGGCAGTTTGCAGGTAACCCGTTTCCAGTATTGCTTTACCAAATCCAAGTTCCATAGCCCAATTTTCCAGTTCAACAAGAATAGATTTTGATATTCCCCGACCTCTGTATTCCGGCTTTACGAAAATTCTTTTAATCTCCACGCTGTTATCATTATAAATTTTAAAGCATCCGCATCCAACAGGTATATTGTCATAATATGCAATAATAACGGTGTTTAATAATCCGACAATGTTGTGCACGTCAACCTCTGATTGTGCATCATTGTACTGATCAAGCAATTCCTTATCAAGTTGCACTATTAAATTATGAAAATCCTTATTTTCACTTGAAGTACGGGCAATACTAATTTTATAGCTCATTACTGTATCTTAACTTCAGCAACAACTGCCTTTTTTGTCGACAATGCTATTTCTCCGGGCTGACAGCCTCCCATCGACACGAGGAATAAACCCGGTTTAATGATCCTGTGCCCATCATTGTCTATTACAGAAAAATCATTAGGTTTTAGAGTCATCTCGACAACTTTTGATTCGCCTGCTTTTAAGAAAACTTTTGTAAATCCTTTCAGAGTCCTTATGGGTACAGGTACCGTTGCGGTTTTGTCGGAAAGATATAACTCAACTATTTCATTGCCATCTGTCTTTCCTGAATTTGTTACTTCAACTTCAACTTTAACATTTTTTCCGATTGGAACTATTTTAGGTACACGCAGATTGCTGTATGTAAAAGTAGTATAGCTTAAACCATAGCCAAATTCATAAAGTGGCTTTTTCCTGAAATAACGATATGTTTTCCCTTCCATGTTATAATCGGTAAAAGCCGGAAGATCGTCAGTTGATCTGTAAAATGTAACCGGTAAGCGCCCTGAAGGATTGTAATCACCAAAAATAACGTCGGCAACGGCTGATCCGGCAGCCTGTCCGGGATACCATGCTTCGAGGATAGCCGGGATGTTTTCATTTTCCCAATTGACAGAAACCGCACTGCCGTTTAATAACACTAAAACAATTGGTTTACCTGTGGAATATATCCTTTTAATTAGATTTGACTGAATTTCAGGAAGATCGAGACTAATTCGATCGCCACCTTTAAATCCTTTTACATCTACATCCATTTCTTCTCCTTCTAACCTGGGGGACAGGCCCATAAACATAATAACAACATCGGCTTTTGATGCAACATCCACAGCTTCTTCGGTCAAATCTGCGGAGGGTGTCTGCCATATAAGGTTCATTGACGCCATGCGAAAGGTATCAGTAAAATATATTTGCACAGGATAACATTTCCCGCCTTGCAGTTTCACCTTTTTATAAACTTTAGAAGGATTATCGTTGGTAATAAAATTTATTATCTGTTCACCATTAAATTCCATCCGGTATTTATGCCCTCCCTCACCACCTATATAATATTCTCCGCTGTAAGGTGCCTTTATAAAACCACTCCAGTGAACGCTAAAATTGTTGTCTTCAAAACCATCTCCGGGTGTACGGTCCCACCAGTTAAATTCAATTTTATCGTCAACACGTGTCATTTTAGGCTGGCCATTAAAATCCCGGTTTGTAAAATATTCTCCCTTTAATCCATGTTCTTTCATGTCAACTGTAGTATAAAGCATTTCGGCAGGTATAACTCCGAGAGATGGTAAATTTTTTGCCAGGTCGCAGCCGCGGGCGTATAAAATTTTAGTATCCGGCAGTTTGGATTTTATGCCGTTAAGAGGTGTAACAGGATGTTTTGCACATCCGTTATAGTTGCCGTACATTACGTCAATATCATCTGCATTGGGGCCAATTACAGCCAATGTTTTTATTGATTTGTTAAGTGGGAGCAAATTTCCATTGTTTTTTAACAGAACCATTGATTCTTTGGCTGTTTCGCCGGCAAGCCTGCACATGTTCAGCTGATTCTACAACCGATAATGGAATTTTTGAAAAAGGGACGATTTCGTCAGGATCAAACATACCTAATTTAAACCTCGCTTTCATTAACCTTTTTAAGGAGAGATTTATTTCTGCTTCAGAAATAAGCCCTGTTTTAACAGCTTCAAGCAAACCCTCGTAAGTTCTTCCGCAATTAAGATCAGTACCGGCTTTAACTGCTTTGGCAGCAGCCTCCGGTTTTGTATGCACAATTTTATGACCGGCAGAGAAATCGGAAATTGCATCGCAATCCGATACTATATAACCGGTGAAACCCATAGTATCTCTTAATAATTCCGTTAACAAATGACTGCTTCCGCAGCATACTTCTTCATTGGTTCGATTGTATGCGCACATAACCGAATGTACATTAGCTTCTTCAACCGTCATTCTGAATGCAGGGAGGTATGTTTCCATAAAATCCCTGTTGTTTACGATAGCATCAAACCTGTGGCGTTCAGTTTCCGGGCCACTATGCACTACATAATGTTTGGATGTGGCAACAAGTTTCCAATAAACAGGATCGTTGCCCTGAAGCCCCTTAATAAACTGGACTCCGATACTACCGGTAAGATATGGATCCTCTCCATATGTTTCCATACCTCTGCCCCAGCGCGGATCGCGGAAAATATTAATATTAGGGCTCCAAAATGTAAGACCCTGAAAAATCTGAACGTCTCCCTGACTTTTGTAATGATTGTTTTTGGCCCTCGCTTCATCGGAAATAGCCGTACCAACTTTCAAAATTAATGCTGTATCCCAGGTAGCAGCCAAACCTATTGATTGCGGAAAAACAGTGGCATTGCCTGCCCTTGCCACTCCGTGCAGGCATTCATTCCACCAGTTATACCTGGGAATTCTTAGTCGTGGAATTGCAATGGCATCGTTAACCATTTGGCCAACTTTTTCCTCCAGCGTCATCCTAGACACTAAATCGTTCACACGGGTGTCAATATCTATTTTCGGATTTTGAAATAAAAAATTATATTTTTTTTTACACGAGAAAAAGCTGCAAATAATCAAACCTGCAAATAGGTATAAAATCAATTTGGATGTTTTCATTGGATTGAATTTGTTGTAAATTTGGTAAAAAAGCCAATGCAAAATTATTTAAACCGAATAATTATTATTGCAGGCATTATTTGTATGATGTCATCCTGTAATGCCCAGACAAATACCGTACAGCCTGTAAAAATTGACCGGCAACCGGCTGTTGCAGGATCATTTTATCCTGCTGACAAAGGTGAGTTGTTAAGACTAATAACAGAATATTTTGACAAAGCGCCGGTGATCTTAAAACAAAGACCTCTCGCTATCATTGTTCCCCATGCAGGCATAATCTTTTCAGGAGGTGTGGCAGCCGCGGGCTACAAGCAAATAGACCGGAATGCCGGATTTAAACATGTTTTTATCATAGGTTCCAGTCATACAATGTATTTTGAAGGAGCCTCCGCTTATTCCATCGGCGATTTTATAACACCCATGGGAAAAGTAGTGGTAGATACCTTAGCAGGCTGGCTTGTAAAAAAGTACAGTTTCATTTCCAATGATACCAGGCCCCATGAAAATGAGCATTGTATTGAAGTACAATTGCCTTTCCTCCAATATTGGCTAAAAAAACCTTTTACAATTGTACCGCTTATTATAGGGGGCGAATCCGCCGAAACATGCAGCCATTTGGCTTCTGCACTGGAACCATTCTTTAATAGTGACAACCTGTTTATTATCAGCACCGATTTTTCACATTATCCCAATTATTCCGATTCAAATATCTCCGACAGCATAATGGCTGATGCCATTCTGACCAACTCCCCGAAAGTATTTTTAAAAGCAAAATTAGCTGATGAGGCAAAAAATGTGTCCAACCTTGTAACAGCTATGTGTGGCTGGACATCAGTACTAACATTGCTAGATATTACCGGAAATCATCCGGATTTTTCGTTCCAAAAAATACTTCATAAAAATTCGGGCGATACGGAACATGGCCAAATGAACCGGGTGGTTGGATATTATGCTATCGGGCTTATACAAAAGAAACCGGAAGATACTGTAAGGTTCAATCTGTCCGGCGATGATAAAACTATTTTACTAAAGATAGCCAGAAACACCATAGAGGAATATATCAAAAACGGGAAAGTACCACAAATAGACAAAAAGCTGCTATCACCGAATTTAATTATCCCGGCCGGAGCATTTGTAACTTTAATCGAAAATGGTGAGCTTCGGGGCTGTATTGGTAGTTTTCTGGCAACCCTGCCTTTGGCTGACATCGTCCAATCTATGGCTGTTGCTGCATCTACTGAAGATCCCCGGTTTGAAGCAGTAAAACTTTCGGATATCGATAAACTTAAAATTGAAATATCAGTTCTTACACCCATGAAAAAAATAAAATCGATAGATGAAATTGTGCTTGGGAAACATGGTATTTATATAAAAAAGGGAAACCAAAGCGGGACTTTCCTCCCGCAGGTTGCAACCGAAACACATTGGACCAAAGAAGAGTTCCTGGGGCATTGCTCTCAGGACAAAGCCTTTATTGGTTGGGACGGATGGAAGGATGCTGACATTTATACATATGAGGCTTTGGTATTTGGTGAAAAATAAAACTTAGGGCACCTCTAAAAGAGAGTATTAATTTGCAAATTTTAAAATGAACGTATGAATCCTTAAACATTCCAAATTTATAATCATGAATACTCCGTATTTATTGATTCAAATTAGTATTTTAACATTAATGCTTTACCTGTTAAGCTGGCTGTTTACCGGGTTAAACATCATTTCTAAAGTATTTCACCGAAAGTTATGGAATTTATTATTATTGATTACTTTCCTGATAACAGGCATACTTGGTATTTTGCTTGCAATACAAATAAACTATAAACTTGAGTGGCCAATTGTAAAAGCTCTTCTCAAATGGCATGTAAATTTCGGCATTGCACTTGCTATTATTGGCACATTCCATATTTTATGGCACAGCAGGTATCTTTTAAAAATGTTTAAACCTGAGCAAGGCAAATCCACAAAAGAAACGGTTGCTGAAACTGCCAAACCGGTAAATCTGGCTCATCTGAAATCAGTGGTATTGCTTTCCGGCTTTCTGTCAACGGCATTTCAGGTTCTCCTGATTCGCGAGTTTACTACTGTATTTCAGGGCAATGAGTTGATGATGAGTTGGATGTTAGGTACATGGATGTTATTGACAGGCATAGGAGCCTTTTGGGGGAGTTCAAAAATAAATGTTGACAAGGCTGCAAAAATACCTGACAAGGCTCTTATAGTATTGGCATGTATTCCATTAGTATTAGTTCCATTACTCTATATCCTGAAGCCGATTCTATTTCTCCCGGGTATAATGGTAAATCCTGCATATTTTCTGCTAATACAGGTAATTTTTCTTACTCCAGTTTGTCTGTTATGTGGCTTCATCTATTCAATTCTTATAAAAACATATCGTTCTGTTGATGAAAATTTTACTAAGGTATATGCATTGGA
Source organism: uncultured Bacteroidota bacterium (assembly GCA_963846585.1). Classification (GTDB taxonomy): domain Bacteria; phylum Bacteroidota; class Bacteroidia; order Bacteroidales; family JAAUTT01; genus JAAUTT01. Next base: position 224,429 of record CAWJWO010000003.1, on the reverse strand, counting down.
AGCGGTGGGCAGTTTAGCAGGAGGATTGGTGGTTTCTTTTGTCCTGGTTCAATGGATATCAGTTTTTCAGTCACTATTAGTACTACTATTTCTGGCTGTAATTATTTTTGCCATTATTCATAAAAAAACCTGGTATTATTATGTGATAGCTATAGCATTTATTATCATACTTTCAGGAGTTTTTTCGTTAAACAACAGGTTAAAATCGTTTATATTTATTAACCAGCATGTACTTGATAGTAAAGAAACTTATTTCGGAAATATTACCATTACTGAAAATGCCGGGCAATATAATTTCTTTGGAAATGGGTCGCTACTATACACTACCGACAATACCATGATAAATGAAGAATATACACATTATGCGCTTATGCAGCACCCACATCCAAAAGATGTTTTGCTTGTTTCGGGCGGCATTGGTGGTATGATTTCGGAAATTTTGAAATATAAATCCATAGAAAATGCCGATTATGTTGAGTTAAATCCGCAGTTAATAAACATGGCAGCTAAATATAAGCCTCTGCCAGCCGATAAAAGGGTACATATTTTGTTCGATGATGGAAGACATTACATTGAACATGCCAGGAAAAAATATGATGTGGTTATTTTTGCTGTGCCCGATCCATCGAGTCTTCAAATTAACCGGTTTTACACGAACGGATTTATTGCCATTCTTAAACAAAAGCTTTTTCCGGGAGCTGTTGTTTTATACAGCGTTTCTGCATCAGGTAATTATATGAGTACTGAAAAAATCGGGATTGAAACAACGGTTTATCAAACCCTGAAGAATAACTTCAGGCATGTTGAAATTATTCCCGGTGAAAGAGATTATTTTGTTGCTTCCGATTCAATGCTAAGAACGGATATTGGGGAACTCTCGGCCTCAAAATCAATAGACACTAAATATGTTAATCCATATTATATCGACGATATTTCCAATCAACAGAGAGGAACATTTATTAAGGATAACCTCAAAAAGGAAAAATTATTAGACCTTGATGAAAAGCCATTACCTGTATATTATCATATTTTACAATTTATATCTGAATTTACCTCCAAAGGATCCGTTTTGATTGCCATACCGGTGATCATTCTTTTGATTCCTTTATTTTTTATGCGATCAGTTGCTGCCGGTATGTATATAACCGGATTTACTGCTTCTTCTTTTGAGGTACTGATTATCTTTACCTTTCAGACTTTTTTCGGTTATGTTTATTCAGCCATTGGAATAATAATTGCAATATTTATGGGAGGTCTCGCTTTAGGCTCAACCTATGGCAAACGGTTTAAATCAACTAAGAAACATTTTGCCCTGGCACAAATGTTACTGGTATCGTATGCTTTATTGTTTCCGGTATTCTGGAACTTGCAGAAAGAAACTGGCAACAGTTATACCGGATTGTTTTTGTTTTTTATAATTACGTTATTTCTTTCGACAATTACCGGTTTTCAATACGTTGTCGGAACAAAATTATTACCTGGCAGTTTCAATCATACTGCACCATATTTATATGCAGTCGATTTGATAGGCTCCTCGCTTGGCGCAATTGTTATTTCGGTATTTCTTCTGCCCTTGATAGGAGTTTTCAACAGTTGTTTTATTATTGCCGGTATTAATCTAATTCCGGCAATATATAATTTCATAAAGAAAAACTGAAACATTCTGTGTATACCTATCATTCTTTTATGTAACTTATTTCTTAAGAGAGCCAGGAACCAATAACCAGGAACCAAGACTTAATGATTTTAGATTTAAATAATAAAGAAATGAAAACGATTAATAAACGGGAATTTATTAAAAGAAGCGCATTATGTATGGGAGGTGTATTTTGTGCTAAATTATTTAATAATGCATGGATTAGCAAATAATGACCAATTATGGAAATGGAGTCGTGAAGCCATTTTCTATTCAATTACTCCCCGGGGTGTAAAATGCGGAATATGTCCGAACGAATGCACTTTAAAGCTTGGTGAGACCAGCGTATGCCACAACCGTGTAAATTATAACAACAAACTTTATACTATAGCCTACGGCAATCCCTGCGTTGTTAATATTGATCCGATTGAAAAGAAACCCCTGTTGCATTTTATGCCCCATTCAAGGGCATATTCCATTGCAACTGCGGGTTGTAACTTTGCATGTTTGAATTGCCAAAACTGGGACATTTCTCAAATAAGTCCGAAGGAAACCCATAATATTGATTTAATGCCCGAAAAAGTAGTAGATGAATGCCTCAGTAATAATTGTCCTTCTATTGCATATACCTATGCTGAACCGGTTTCCTTTTACGAATATGTTTATTATACTGCACAGCTGGCCCATTCAAAAAATATTAAAAACGTATTTATTTCAAATGGTTACATTAACGATGAGCCGTTGAATAAGCTTGCTCCTTATCTCGATGCAGCAAACATCAATTTAAAATCGTTCAGTGATTCTATTTACCTGAAACTCAACGGAGGAAAATTGAAACCTGTGTTAAACACCTTGAAAACATTGAAGGCACATAAAGTATGGCTTGAAATAACAAACCTTGTAGTACCCTCATGGACAGACGATTTTGAAATGATAAAGCAAATGTGTGAATGGCTTGTTGCAAATGGATTTGCAGAATATCCTTTGCATTTTATCCGCTTTTTCCCGTTGTATAAATTGACACAACTACCTGCAACTCCTGTCAGTACCCTTATAAAGGCTAAAGAAATTGCAGAGAAAGCCGGATGCAAATATGTTTATATAGGCAATGTACCGCAAAACGGTACCGAAGATACCTTTTGCCCTAATTGTAAAAAATTGATCGTTGAACGAAAGGGATTTGCTACCCTGTCGATGAATATTGTTAAGGGGAAATGTTCGTTTTGCGGTTATAACATCAATGGCGTGTGGGAGTAATAGTTTTACCTGCAATATCCCTTATTACAGGCTGGTAAAGGGAAATGTGTTATGAATTCAATTGATTTAAATTTAAATTTAAACAATAAATAATTCCCGGGAACGTATTTAAATTTTGCGACAGATTAATAAAGTCTGATTGTAATTGGTTAAATTTACCAGAACTCACGGGTAATATAAAATTTAAACTATTATCTTATTTCCATAACTAATGAAAATCAAATATTTACTTAACATTGTCATTGGGTTCTTTTTAACGGTAAATATAATTTATGCAGCAGGTACAAAACCAGATAGTATACCAATGTTAAATGGTATTGCCACGAGAGATTCATCACGTGATACAGTATGGATTACCGGTGGTATTGCAAATCCGGGGAACTTCGAAGCCGTAATTAATGGTGATACCGTTATTCCTGGTGTCGGACATGGAACCCGTAATTCACCAAACACTGTTTACGTATTGGCAGCAAATACTTTATATATTCAGCAGGCAGGGTTAAATGTTAAGGACTCTGCCGGTACCCTTACAATCATTGGTCTCCCTACTGGCGGTAAAAATCAGAGGCCTGTGATTTTGCATAATGAAAATAATGGTGCACCGGTTACATCAAGTGAAATCAATGCCAGTCTTACTATTAAAAACATTCAGTATGAAAGTGAAGATTTACAGGGTAATTTCTCTTCCAATACAGAAGGAGATTTTATCCTTAGTGGGTCAAACTTAACATTAGATATTGAAAATAGCCTGTTTGAATTTGATAATATTTCACTAATTAATGGGCAATCATGTCCGCAAGGACTTAAAGTTTACTTCAGAGGCAATTATTTCCGTAATTTCTTTAATGGTAGCCAGTGGTGGGGTGGAAGGGTTCTTTATGCTAAAGTTCCGATAGATACTTTTGTATTTACGAATAATACTGCAACTCTTACGGGTTTGATGAGTTTTCAGCAGAATTCACTTACACGATGGGCTTTTATTGATCATAACACAATCATCGACGACATTAAATATCCATTTATTAATCCATTTTATCTTACATGCTTCTTTACAAATAACCTGATTGTAAATTCTAATTTAGCCGGAGATGATTCAATTAATTTTATCAAGGATGAGCTTTATGGGCCTCCTGATTCACGCAGGGGTGTTATAGGAATTGATAGTATTAATACAAGATTAGTTACTGCAATTCAAGATACATTCAAAATTTCAGGTACATCGACTTTTGACACATCCCTGGTTGGTCCCGGCCATATCAAATTTTATGCAGCATGTAATTATCTGGTAAATGACTCAAATTATGTTTTTTATAATTACTGGCATGGTATAAATCCAATAGACGGTACCGGAGATTCCGCCTATTCATACTTAACACTGGCAGTTTCAAAACCTGGTCCTTACGGACTTATTAACTACCCTGAAACCTTTATTAATTCAAGAGGCGTTAATCTGGCAAATAATGATAAAAAAATTGTAATTTCTTCTGTACATGTAAACGCTGTAGATACAATGCCAACCCAGGCTCTTAATATGAAAACATCCTGCCTGGATACATCACAGGTAAATTTCTGGATACAATGGAACAGAGCTGCATATGAAGTTCCAATCAAGGCAGGTTCAGATACTACTGTTCAGGCACCTCCTTTCTCAGGCAGGATAACCTTTGGAGATGCTGATCCCACAACAATACCTGGTCCTGGTGGTGCGGAATATCCATATACTTCAGCTACAGGTGGTATTATCGCATTTACCGATTTAATGGAAAACTTCTATCAAACAGTTGCTATATCATCTCTTGACAGTTTACCGGTTGGATCATTTATTTGGGGGACAAATACTTATAATGAAGGATTAGAAAGAGATTTAGATGAATATGCATGGGATGTTGAATCAGGGGCAGGTACCGGTGTTAACGAAGCTAAAGCGGCATCTGCTGTTAATGTAAGTATCTTCCCAAATCCATTTAGCAGCACTACAACATTTAAGGTTACACTTCCGGTTCCGACACATGTAAATTTAACAATTTACAATTTGGCGGACAATGTTATTACAACCCTTATTAATGGAAACATGCCGGATGGTATACAATTGATAGAATATGCTCCTGCCGGATTAACAAGCGGTTTATATATTTATGTACTAACTACTAATGAAGGAGTGGCAAAAGGGAAAATAATTTTACTGGGTAAATAGTGGATTTTGCATAATGCTTAGTGTATAGTGCTTAGTTAGTATCCCTTAAACAGATTTATTTTTTTACTTTTTTCAATGCTTTAAGATAAATTTTTTTGATACTGTTTTTTTCTTCCCTCAAACAAATTGATTCAATTGCCGGAATCAAATCATGATTTAGTTTTGTATTTATTATTAATATTTGTCCCAGGGCAAAAGCTGCACTCCATCTGACAACGGTTCCCTGGTGTTCAGTATTTATTAGTAAATTGGTTATGGGCTCTTCCAAATTATTCGGATAGAGATGAGCAATATTCCCAATAACTTCGGCAGATTCCCATTTTACTCTGGGAGCTATATCCGAAAGAGTTTTAGAAACAAATTCCAGACATGACAAAGTAGAAATATCAGGTTTAATTTTAGTTGCAATTTGCATTGATTCAATACAGGTAGCCTTTATTGGATCTTTAGAATTTTCGGCAAATTTTATCAATTCATCAATACTTAATTCCTGATTAAGTATTAATTTACTTAAAATATCAGTTTTTTCTTTAGATTTTGATAGCTTATCATCTAATATGTTAGTTATATTCATAGTTTTTAATCTGACTCGTTCTAAAAAAAGTTTACAGAAAATTAAAAATAATTATGAATTTAATTTCAGATTTTTATTAAATGTTTTTCTATCCTGCAACGTCTTTTTTGATCAGGTAATAACAAAATACTTCCTTTTAAAGAAAAAGGCCACATTAACCAAAGCTATCATCACCGGAACTTCTACCAGAGGGCCAATAACTGCTGCAAAAGCTTCTCCTGAATTTATCCCAAAAATAGCAATTGCAACTGCTATTGCTAATTCGAAGTTATTGCTTGCCGCAGTAAATGATAAGGTTGTGGCTTGTTCATAGGTCGCTCCGATTTTCCTGCTCATGAAAAATGATAATACAAACATCACAGCAAAATAAATAGTTAAAGGAATAGCTATTCGAATTACATCCAGCGGAATTTTTACTATGTATTCTCCTTTAAGGGAAAACATGACAACAATGGTAAATAATAGCGCAATGAGAGTTAAAGGGCTAATTTTAGGCACAAATTTGGTTTCGTACCACTTTTTATCTTTTACCCTGATCAGTATAAATCTTGTCAGGAAGCCTGAAATAAAAGGTATACCAAGATATATAAATACACTTTTTGCAATTTGGCTTATGGTTATTTGAGCCACGCTATCGTTCACTGGTAATCCAAACCAACCTGGTAATATAGCGATGAACAGGTAACCATATACTGAAAATAGCAATACCTGAAAAATGGAATTAAAAGCTACCAATCCTGCTGCATATTCCGCTATCTCCTTTTGCCAGATCATTCCAAACTATTACCATTGCTATACATCGGGCAAGGCCTATGAGTATCACTCCGTACATATAGTCGATATTGAACTGAAGGAATATAATTGCCAAAAAGAACATCAATATCGGGACCTATAATCCAGTTTTGAACCAATGACAAGCCAAGGATTTTAGTGTTTTTGAATACATCACCCAATTCTTCATATTTTACTTTTGCTAATGGCGGAAACATCATTACTATTAACCCAATGGCAATGGGTATATTGGTTGTTCCGGATGAAAAACTATTCCAGAATTTAGCGATATTTGGGATATAACCAACCGGCAAATACTCCTATAAACATGGCAAGGAAAATCCATACGGTAAGATATCTGTCCAGAAATTTTAATCGTTTTTTAGATGGCATATTGTCAATTTAAAAATTTGAAAATGATGACTAATTACTGATTACTAATGACGAATTATAACTTAATTCATACCTGCCTTTACAAAAGCTTCTATTAATGGGTGAGGCATATCCGCACTGGATCGCATTTGTGGTAAAAACTTAGTCACGACATAAAATTTATTAGTAGTCAATTCAAATATTTTGGCTTCCTGATATTCATCCATACCGGAAATAATAAAATTATTGGATGCAAAAACAGAATGGTATTTTTGGTTCACAGCAAATCCACAGTTCGAGTCTTCTTCACAATCAATGGCTGGATATATTGAACGGGCAATGGTATTATCAACCGTTTTAAACTGAACAACTTTAAAACCATCCACTGCACAATCCGAATCTCTTATAAATAAACTGTTATTCTTATCGCTGTCTAATTCAATGAGAGACTTATCATAGTTTAATTGCATGGTAAAAAATTCACTTATTGCCTGATACATTCCTCCACAGGTTCCTATAAACGGAATGTTTTGTTCCCGGATGAAAGTTATTACTTTCAGAATGCCATCCAAATTTTTATAAGGAGCCGGACCGAGACATATTGCATTTGCAGATGAAAACAGTTGTCCAAATGGTTCATGTAATTTTTCAGAATCAAGCCATTCAATAGTAATGTCTAGCTTGTGTTTTTCCCTTATATGTTTCAAGGATATAGTTGTTGCCGGATGTGGAGGATAATCAGGATTATAATCACCAATAATTATTACATTCATACTTTTGAATTTCAAATATTAAGTAAAATTTATTGAAAAGGCTTAGTTTTTATAACCTGATACAGTAATACTGAATATACCTTTTTCACCATTTTTCTGATTCGCCATATTGTCCTTTGTATAATATTTTTCAAGTACTTCATCAGGCAATTTAATTTCCTTTTGTTTGTGAATAGTAACATTTTTGAAACCCTGGTTACCGATTATTTCAAGATATTCATCAATATCAATTGCTCCGGAAATGCAACCTGCATACATTTCAGCATCTTTCTGCAGATTTACAGGTAAACTGCCCTTAATAACCACGTCCGATACACAAAAATGACCACCCCGTTTAATAACTCTCATTATTTGGGAAAAAGCTTTGTTTTTGTCCGGTACAAGGTTTAATACACAATTGGACACTACCACATCAAAATATTGATCCGGCAACGGCATGTCTTCAATGTCTCCTTTTACAAAATCCACATTAGTAAAGCCTAATTTCTTTGCATTTTCATTGGCTTTGGAAAGCATAGCATCAGTAAAGTCAAGACCTGTAACTTTACCACTTTCTCCAACAATCGCACGTGCAACAAAACAATCGTTACCGGCACCACTACCCAGGTCGAGTACATAGTCACCTTTATTAATTCCTGCAAATTGTGTAGGCAGTCCACATCCCAATCCTAAATCAGCATCCGGGTTATATCCTTCCAGTGTATTATACTCTTCACTCATTATAGTATATGTTGAATCACTACATCCGCACGAACTTCCACAACAGGATGTTTCGTTTTGAGCCTTGCTTTGCGAAGCTATTTCACTGTATTTTTCCATTACAACTTGTTTGATTTCTTCTGCTTTCATAATAATTAATTTGAAAATGTGTGAATTTGAAAATTTGAAAATTGAGTCAACTATTAAATATTATTTTACTTCTATGACTCTTAAAGGGGATTTTGTAAAGTTTTTTTATATAATTCATAAAACTGCTTTTTGATATCATCTCTTATCCTTTTAAATTCCCTCAGGATAAATTCTTCATTACCTGTGGTATTGGATGGGTCTTCAAAACCCATATGCAACCTGTGCTTCACTTTTCCAAAAAATGCCGGACAGGTTTCCTTAGCATGGTCGCACACCGTGATTACATAATCCCACTTATCTTTCAAATATTGGTCAACCAATTCCGGTTTATGATTGCTTATATCAATACCGATTTCTTTCATCACTTTTATTGCCAATGGATTTACCATTGCGGCCGGTTCCGTGCCGGCAGAATGAACCTCAATGTTTTTGTCAAAGGATTTTAAAATTCCCTCGGCCATTTGGCTACGGCAACTGTTGCCTGTACATAATATCAATACCTTCATTGCATCTCTTTTATTAGTGTTTAGAAATTAACCAGATGGTGTGTTTTGATAAATTTTTCTATTTCATTTTTGATTTGGTCACGAACCACAATTGTTTTAGCCAGTTTTTCTACATGAGTCCCGGTAAAAGAAGAAGGGTCCTCAAATGACCATCCCAATCTCTTTGTCATCCCGGGGAATATTGGACAACGTTCAGCATTTGCGCCATCACATACTGCAATGACATAATTAAACATCCGGCCTTCCTTAAAGAAATCAAATACACTTTTAGTCTTGTTATTCGAAATATCGATCCTAACCTCCTTCATAGCTTCAACGGCCAAAGGATTGATTACTCCTGGTTCAAACCCTGCACTTTCAGCAAAAAACTCATCACCTGCCATATGATTCAATAATGCTTCTGCCATCTGGCTGCGCGCTGAATTATGTACACACACGAACAATACCTTAAGTTTATCCATAATAGTTTTATTTACAGTTTATGTCACAATTATTATCAATTGAAGTCATATCCTTAAAAAATTCATCGAACATATTTTTGAATTTTGCAATTTGTGAATTGCAAAGGCAGTAATTGATTTTAAGTCCGTCAATTTCGCCATGAATAAGTCCCAGTTCTTTTAAGTCCTTTAAATGCTGTGAAACAGTACTACGACTAAGTGGAATATAGTCTGATATATCCCCTGAAATACATGTTTTTGTTTCAGCCAGATATTGCAGAATAGCCAACCTTGCAGGATGTGATATCACCTTGGCAAAACGAGCCAGGTTCTGAAGTTCGGTTGTAAAAGCTTCTGTTTTAATCATATTATTAATTTTAAGTATAAAACCAACTAGTTAATATAAGTGTGAAAAATCCATAAATTGGCATATCCACATTGCAAAAATCATCGATGGTACACCTACAAGCAACAAGTAAATTAAGCCGTCTTTGTTTTCTTGAGGGATTTCTGTAAGTTGTTTAATGTTCATTTTTTTAATCATTATATGTTTTATGTCGTAAAAATACGACACTAATTAGTAGAATGCAAAAATTTGATATTAATTAATTGTTAAATTTCTAACCTGGCAATTTGTTTTGAAATATTAATTATTGTAAGGAAAATTTTAAATCGGCAGTTTTGAATACTTCCAGAAAAGTAAGGTATTCACAAATAATGTGGTCGACTGCTATTTATCAGAAGCAGGCTTTTTCTTTTGGCTGAGAACAACCACATGAGGGACCTGTTTTATTTAAAATACCATTTATGATTCCGGCAGCACATCCAACACCTGAACGTACAGATAAAGCCCCAAACCGGCAATTTTTGGCACATGCGCCACATTCCATGCACGAATCTCTGTCATTTAATATAGCTTTACCACCCTTAATAATAAAAACACCGTGAGGACAAACAATGTCACACATTCCACAACCTGTACATAAATTTGTGTCAAGTTTCAGGGTAACAACATCTCTTAAATATTGCATCTGTTTCATACTAGTTGAATTTAGTAATAATATAGGTCGACAGGCCAATTATGGCAAATGCAATTTGAAAAGGTATTGACCATTTCATTTCCATTTTGACCCCTGAAAGAGATGTATATGTTGAAGAACCGGTAAAATTCATTGTCAGGAACGATGCAATACTTATATTTAGAATTGAAATGGAAATCATTTCCAAAGTCGATGCATGAAAAAATGGATACAGGATAATTGTTGATACAATACCCCAAACAGCCCCTTTTAATGAAAAAGTCCGGAAAGGAATGTAGGGGAGCATCAAGGGGGCTATTGCAATGCCTGCTATATAAGCACATATTAAATTTATGATAGGGAAAGGGCTAGTGACAAGCATTTTAGAGAACAAAATACCACTTTTATCGAGGCCGGATAATAGAAAAAAAATACATAACGTGAATAAAAGCTTATATAGACCAGATATAAAATCAACGGGTATAAGCTTAGCCCGTTCTTTAAAAGGGAAAGTTATTTTTCTCATTTCCGGGGTGGCTTTGTACCCGGCTTGAATAAACGGATTGATATCTTTTGCATGAATTGGTCCGTAAATGAGCTTAAAACCTGTCTGGTCATTAACAATATGTGCAGCCACACCCGGGGCTGCAAGCTGTGGCAATATTATTTTCCTGTGCTTTACAATAAGTTCCAGTGAAGTGTCTTTAATACTTTTAATAATGTTGTTGGTCCCGAAAGTGTTTTTCCCTGCTGCGCACCATACATTGACACCTTTTGTATCGATTACTAAAATCCAGGCGTCAATGCCCGTAAGGTTTTTTCTCAAAGTATCGAATGATAACTTGTAGTTTGCAGAAACAAATACATCCGATTTATTATTTGGGTTTCCTGTTTTATATATACCAGGGACAATAGTATAATTATTACGCCCAATTCCCCATCTGACTTTAATTGCGCCAATATAATCCTTAATATCCAATACTGTTGAAACAGAAGGGATATTATAAAATGAAGGCTTTAAAGATTGTACGTTTATTGAAATGTTCATAGCACAATATTTTTTAATTGACTTTCTTTTTATCAATAATATTTGTGTAAATCATATCAATGGTTTCATCGTTTACTGATGTCTGCCCTTTTATAAGTCCCAAATCGGTAAGGCGTACATATCGATAATTGGTAATCCAGGCTTCTTCCATTATTTTCCTGCCACAATCTACCGGACACCCATCAATAACCAAAGTTTCAGTAGATTTTATGGTTTCAATCAATTCTTTATTATTGGCTGCGACCATAGCAAGGCATTTCATATTGTAAATACCTTGATTTCTTAGTTTGCGGGCAACTTTATCTGTAAGCTCTCCTAAATCGGAACCACCAGAGCAGGTTAATACTATTTTCTTTGCTGTGGATGTATTATAATTGAAGACTTTTTTTGTTTCCATACTATAAGATTTTATTAATACTATTAAAAATAAATGATTAAAAACTTTTTGAATTGTCGGTTTCAGGTTTTAGCCTACCCAAAAAATTGTAAAACAATTCCTGTGCTTTTTCCCAATTAACAGAGTCGATACAATACATTACCTTTGGTGGTTCTATATTACCCTGGATTAGTCCCGAATCCTTCAGTTCACTTAAATGTTGCGAAACGGTCGATTGTGCAATAGGCAATTCGTTATGAATGTCAGTAAAGCAACAATCAGTCATGGATGCCAAATGCTTCATTATGGCAATGCGTGCCGGATGGCCCAATGCTTTGGCAAAGCGTGCCAATGCAATATCATCTTCTTTGTAATCAATACTTATTGGATATGCCATACTATTTAATTGTTAATGTGTAAATGAAAAATCAATATTGTTCTTCGCAAATATACGAAATATATTTCGTAAATATACGAATTAATAAAAAATTTGCTTAAATTTTGAAATTTTATGAAAAAATAAAAATTTATTTAAAACGATAACATATCCCAACCACGAAATCTATTCCTGATCCATTTGGATTAATTAAATCAGGACCTGCTATAAAATTACTATTCGAGGTGGACTGGTATGAAAAATTACCTGTATTTAGCCAGATAATTCCAAAATCAAAAGATAATCTTTGAAAACGTGAAATTGTTTCAAACATAACGCTGACGTGTTCGCCAATTATACTATTATAAGAGACATCGGCGTTGCCACCATTTGTAACCTGATTTAAGTTAATATTTAAGACGCCGCCAAAAATATAATCTAAGCCGGCTCCTAATTTTAATCGAATATTATCTCTGGCAGTTAATGGTAATATTAATGACGGTGTAAATGAAAAAACACTTCTGTCAAATTCTACACTTCCGTTTGATATCGTTTGGGATAATTCGCTAAACTGACCACCAAAATTAACTGCCAGTTCAAAATATTTATTAAACTCGTGGCCATATTCAATATTTACTACAGTACCTCCTCCAAAACTAATTGTTGCATTCGATCCATTTGCTAAAGTTACAGCGTTAATATTTTGAAACCCGCCACCACCACCTATATATATACCAAACCGGTCTTTGAAAGGATTAATACATTGATTTGGGGCTATATTACCTGATATTACAGGGCTTTTAAATTGTTCTTTTGGATTATTAGTGTTTGCAGACTTATCGGGATTTTCATTGTTATATGATTTATTAATAATATCCTTAGACCCATTTTCATAAATCACATACGATACATCGGCTTTTGAAATAACATATACCGGGCCACTTCGGTTATCAAACTTCTTATATTTGATTTCTGTGAGGCCAACTTCAAGTACAATTGATTTAATTTGTTCGCCACTATTAAGTACAATAAGGTCCTGAGAATATAATTTATTACCAATTGCAATAAATATTAGTAAAATAAACAACGCATTTTTTTTCATATTTAACAGTTTTTTAGTTAGTTAGTTTTTTTACCTGGTCAACAATTCCCATTATTTCAAGTTCTTCTTTTGTCATTAGCAGACTTTCCTAAAATATTGTCATTTCAAAATTAAAAAAAAAACACAAATTGTCATTAGGGTTGAAGAAAAACAACAAATTTTCATTTATAACGTTAAACTTTTTAAAATGATAACCTATGAAATCAATATTTTTATCATTAATTTTTATAAATGTTTTAGTTGGGTTCAGCTTCCCACAAGCTACTATACCGGTTAAGTTCAATGTTAGCAAAGATGGTATTAAACCGGTAGTACTTACATTTGATGCCAGCTTCTCAGCCAATAAAATCTATTCGAAAGCCAAAACCTGGAATGCATCTGTTATCAAATATCCGGAATCTGCAACCCGGATTGATAAAAAGAACGAACAATTAAAATATGGCGGATATATAGAACAGGCCTGGAAAATCAACGAAAATAATTATGACCACTGGTATCAGATGGAATATACTTTAAACATTGAAATAAAAGATGGCAAATGCCGCGTAACATTCGAATCTCCGGATGAAAAATACAAAGTATGGTTCAATTCAGATAAAACTGTAATAAAGAAATTTATAGTATCGAAAGCCTCCCTGGAAACATCAATCAATAAATTATTAACCTCCTTGTATACATATATTAAAGACGAACCAAAAAAAGCTGCTGATAACTGGTAGCTTTTTGGATTTTTCAATTTATTCAATGGTAGTTGGTTTTTTAAGCAGCGAAACAATTTTATTATATAAAATATTTTCATCTACTGGTTTTGAAATGTAATCATCCATACCAAATGCTTTACATTTTGCAAGATCGACAGTTGTTACATCTGCGGTTAATGCAATAATTGGTACTTTGGAATTCATTGTATTACGAATAAACTCAGTCGCTTCAAATCCATTCATTACCGGCATCATCAAGTCCATTAAAATTATATCATATGAATTTGCTTTTAATTTTTCAATTGCAACTTTGCCATTTTCAACTATATCGCATTGAAAATCAAAATCTGTTAACTGGGTTCTTATAAGGAGCTGATTGAGTGTGACATCCTCTGCCGCCAATACTTTTATATTTTTAAAATTGTTGTCCAGTTCCAATTTCTTGGATTCCAATTCAATAATATCATTTGTTTTTTGAAAACTTAAGATAAAACTAAAGGCTGTGCCTTCCCCAACTTTACTTTTAACAAAAATGCTGCCACCCTGCGATTCTACTAATTGCTTTGCAATTGCAAGCCCTAAACCGGTACCGCCATATAACCTGGAAGTATCTGTGGTAGCTTGCTGAAAATTTTCAAAAATAGAACCTAATTTATTTTTGTGAATCCCAATACCAGTGTCACAAACTGAAAATTCAATTAATTCAACTTTTTAGATAATTATTTAATAATAAATAATTTACTTATCTATTATTATTAAAAACCTTTTAAATAAACTTTTTGATTGGCAACACTATAATATAACAAAGCATATCTAAGTTCATTAACCATTTAATCAAAATATTAATTCATTCAGAGATGTTTTATAGGGTGGTTTATTATATATACAATCTTGTATGACTAACTAACTTATTCTATTAAATTGTCCATAATAAACCAAAATATGTGGTTGTGAAGCTATTATTTGTTAAACTATGACCTAATGAGAAAATGACATGAAATTTTTCGGTAAAATTGATCAATCCGCCCAAATTAAATGCAATAGCTGATTGATTGCCGATTGATTCTGAGGAATGATAATACAATTCTCCGCCTAAGGTAATATTCGGTGTAAAATCATATTGTATTTCCCAACCGGAAAAAATCCAATTTTTATTACCAGTCCCTGGATTAATCCAATAACCACCACCACCATAAGATGTTAATTTCCCCCATGATTTTTGGGCCCATATGGGTAGGTATAACTGAACTTTACCGTTACTAAAATTTTTATTGTTTAAAGTTGGAATTTCCATTATCGGGAATGTACCAATTTGCGGGTTATGTTCAGTTTCCTGAATAAAGCGGTATTTTATTCCAAATTCAGAATATCCGTAACCAAAATTAGTGTTGTGATTAACAATATATACATAATTCATTGGTAATATCATATGTACCTGCATATTATGAATAATGCCGTAATTAATTTCTAAATGGGGACTAGTGCCTGTCCAAAAAGCAGGTTGCCAGGTGTTAATCGATGAAATATAATATTCCCAATGTTGATATTCAACCGGCTGAGGATCATCAGTTAAAAAAGGCGGGCCAGCATAATTATTTTGAAAAGTACATTGAATTAGAATTCCGGATAATACAATAAATCTTATATAAGATTTTATCATATAATATTATTTTTTAGCGATGCTAATTTTTAAATCTATGGAATAATTACCCCCTCCTGAAATAAGTAAATAAATCAGAAGTACTGTCATAGCAAAATCAGTACGATATTCGTGGAACATTATCCAGAAACCTTTGTTCATCAGTATTGGCCATTTGGTAGCAACAAAGGCTGTTATCATAATAATTAACAAAGGAATTGCAGCCAATCTGGTTAACAGGCCAATTAATACCAACAAACCACAAATAATTTCAAATGTTCCTGTAAAATATGCCCAAAAAGAAGGGTCACTAAATCCAATTTTTAAAAATCTACCTGTTCCCAATAATTCCGGGAATAAGTATTTTTGCATTCCTTCTGTTAAGAATATGAGGCCAATAATTAATCTTACCAGAATAACCCTATTGTCATTTCCGGTTTGTAAAATGATTTCTTTAATTCCTTTTCTTGCATCCATAGAAAATAAATAGTTAAAGGCAATCAATACTCTTTTAAAATGTTTATTTTGTACTCATGCTAACAAACAATTAGTTATTATGTTTATTAATTTATTTTTCAATAAAATTAATTTCCCATGCTAATGGATATTTCCTTTTCCCGAGGCTCCGGTTTGGAATATTGTTCTATTGTAGGTTCTTTATTATAATACAAATTTTCACTTGTGGTAGGATCATTATCAGAATCACGTTCCAAAATTACAAATGGCTCACTTTTGGCATCATTCATATTATAACCTACTACACCCTTAATCTGCCAACCAACGTTTACCATTTGTTCTAATTGTTGTTTTAATATGGTTGCATCAGAAGCATTAATAATTTCAATTTTTTTATACATAATTGGTTAATTTTATTTTTTCATCTTTTAATTCTGTTGAATTCATTTTTTGAGTTTTAAAAGTTGAAATTTATATAAAAGTGATTTTCATTCAATCTGCTTTGTATTTGTTTAGTAAAGATATTTACTTACAATAGTTTATCTATTACATAACTTCTAGTAAATATTATATGATTCACACATTTGTATAAAATGTAAAATTTAAATTTTTAAGTCAGTGACTGAGTTGACTCTTGAAAATGCAAGACAAATTGTATGATTTCGAAACAGATGCCAGAGTGGACTCCAGCCAAACTGGTAGGAAGAGAAGTTCCATCTTATTTCATACTTCCTGTAATTTTTAGAATAACGAAATAATCAATTTAATTGAAATGATGTATGATTATTTTAGAAAGGCCACACCTGCAGATATTTTTCAAATATGGGACATTCTGCACCAAGCCATCCTGCGTAGAAAAGCGGACGGCAGTGAACAATGGCAGGATGGTTATCCCAATCTGATTGTCATTCAAAATGACATTAACAAAGACGCGGGATTTGTATTGACATATGGTAATACTATCATCGGATATTGTGCAGTATTGGTTAATGACGAACCTGCCTATGCAAAAATTGAAGGGAAATGGCTAACCCGGGATGATTTTGCAGTTGTTCACCGTTTAACGGTTTCAGAAAAATATTTGGGAAAAGGCTATGCCAAAAAAATTTTCGAGTGGATAGAAGAGTTTGCAATAAGCATCAATATATTTAGTATCAAAGCAGATACAAATTTTGATAACATTGCAATGTTGAAAATTTTTGAAAAATTGGGCTACACCTATTGTGGCGAAGTATATTTTAGGGGAAATTCAAGAAAAGCATATGAAAAGGTACTGAGATAGTATTTAAAACTATCAGAAACCATGTAAGTATGCGAAATATTTAGATAAATCGTCGTAAATTGTCTGAATTAGGATTAATTGGATTTATGGATTAAAGGATTTTAAATTTATGAAACCTAACTATTTTTTTAACCATTCACTGAAGTCTTTATTGACTTGTTCATTGGTTAAAAATTCTCCGTTTTTTATTTGATTATATTGCAATGTCTATAGCTTGTTTATGGTTATCAGTCAATTGGGCAATTTTGCCAATTCTTTGATTTCTTAATTCAATTGTTGTCATAACTATCAATTTTTACAAAGTTACTATATTATCTAATTAAATTTTTGTCACTTTTTTCCAATCGATGAAAAAAGTAACCCAAAAAATCTTTAGGCGCGGAAACGCGTGCCGCCTCCTGCCTTCGACGCAGCTCAGGCACACGTCGGCTTCAATCTGTTACCAAATCTTTAGGTGCGGAATTATTTAGATAAGCCATAAGGGCTGACCCTACAGACGGCCCACGCCTGATAAGGTATTATATTTGTGTCCTCCGGACGGCTTCGAAGTGAAATTAATGGCTGTCATAAATTAAAAATTCCCTATCTTTGGAAGGATGATGACCAGAAATGACATATTACGCAAGTTGAATGACTTAAAGCCGATTTTATATCAGGAATACTCGGTTAAACAGATTGGATTGTTTGGTTCCTTTTCTGATGATACAAATACTGAAGAAAGTGATATAGATTTACTCGTTGAATTTGAAAAACCTATAGGATGGAAATATTTTTCATTAGAAATATATCTTGAGGATATCTTCGGACGCAAGATTGATTTAGTAACAAAAAATGCACTAAAGGAACAAATAAGGGATAGGATTTTAAATCAAGTGAAATACGTTTAATGTGATAAGAGAAGAACGTAACAATTTAATGATTCTTGATGATATCCAAACTGCTATCAGTAGGATTGCAGAGTATATTAAAGGATATGATTTTATAAATTTTAAAAGAGATTATAAGACAGTTGATGCAGTTATAAGGAATTTTGAGATTATTGGAGAAGCTTCAAAAAACTTAGATTATAGTATTAAATCATAATTTATCCGGAGTATTACTTCAAAGGGTCGTATTGCAATGAGGACAGGGACAAGAAAAAGTTTTTACTATTAAAACAAAAACACCTTACAAAACAATCGTTTATAAGGTGCTTTCCGTAGCCCGTAGGGGAATCGTATCATTTTTTGTTATTCCGCTGTTATCTAGTATTTTATATGACCTGTTTTTTGTGAATTGTCATACAATTGTCCTACATTTTTATATCAGGTAATTCTTGTGTAAAGTTACAAAAAAAATTGAGAATATAGAATATTTTGTTAATAAAATGTTGACAATACGTTTTTATTGATTATATTTGTAACGTTTTTACAAATATAGAACTTAAAATGGTAATTGAAATTCGTTTAAGCAACTTTTTCTCCATTAGGGATGAAATAAGCCTTAATATGTTGGCTGGAAAAATTCAATCTAAAGCTGCCAAAGACATAGAACAAAACACCTTTGAATATAATGGGGACAGAATATTAAAAACTGTTGCATTATACGGTGCCAACGCTTCAGGGAAAAGCAATATTATCAAAGCCATTCAATTTTGTTGTGTTATGGTTTTTCAATCACAAAATCATGTTGAAAATATACCATTAAATTTCTTTCCTTTTAAATTTAATGGCTATCAAAACAAGCCAAGCACTTTTTATATCCGATTCGTTCACAATGGAGTTGAATATGAATATTCTTTTTCTTTAACACGAGATCAAATCATTACAGAAACTTTATTCTATTATCCAAATGGCCGAAGAGCTCTCGTTTTTGATAGAGATGAACGTAAAAAGGGAGATAAAAAAGATAAATATAGTTTTGGGTCACCGATTAAAAGGCCATTGGATGTTGCACTTAATACTTCAAACAAGACTTTGTTTATTTCCCGGGCAAGTCAAATGGACCGGGAAATTGCAAAAAACGTGTTTAATTTCTTTGCTGGTACATTTTTACTCGGGTTTCCATTATTTACTAATAATGATAAAATTGAAGAATTATATAATGGGAACCGGGAATTACTTTTGAAAGCTTTACAAATAGCAGATAGCGATATTTTAAATGTTACAATGAAAAAGGAGGAAGTGATTTTAAAAGCTGTCAATGTAACATTTTCACAAAATACGACAACAGCTCCGGATCAAAAACTCCAGCAATTAAGGTTTACTACTTATCATAAAGCTTCTCCAGAAATACCATTCGACCTGGTAACAGAGGAATCAGTTGGTACCACAAGGCTTTTTGTTATGCTGTTAACAATCATTGATATTGTTAAAACAAATAAAATATTAATTGTGGATGAATTGGAAGCAAGTCTGCATAATAATATTGTGGAATTTATTATAGCACTTTTTCATTCAAGTGACTCAGCACAGCTTATATTCTCCACTCATAATACCAACCTAATTGATTTAAAAAAGTTACGAAAAGACCAATTATATTTTGTCAATAAAAAACCGGACGCATCCACAGATTTATATTCTCTTTTTGATTATAAGGACTTCAGAGAGACAATGGATGCTGAGAAAGGATATCTTCAAGGTCGGTTTGACGCAGTACCATATATTGACACATCGTTAGCTACTCTAAAATCTCTCATACATGGCAAGGCGTAAAAGGGAAACTAAAGGGAAAAAAATCAAACCAACCTTCTTTGTGTTTTGTGAAGGGGAATCTGAGGAAACATATATTCAACTTTTAAGAAAAACTTACCGGGTACCGGTTGAAATAGTTTCTAAAATTACCCGAAACCAGGTAAGTGTACGTAAAATCAGGGAAAATATTAAAAATTCAACAACCCACAAAAAAGATAAGATTTATCTCATGTATGATATTGATGTTAAGGACTTTCTGCAAAAATTAAAGTTAATTCAGGATCAAATTCAACAACAGATCCATACAGAATTGATTGTGTCTAATCCATGTTTTGAGTTATGGTACATTTATCATTTTATCAATCTAAATGCTGAAATAAGTTCAGAAAATTGTAAGAAGAAACTTCAAGCCCTATGTCCAAATTATAAGAAAGGAGAGCTGTCTTTTAAATTGAAGGAAAAGTTGGCAACCCATAAGATTCAGGCTATTAATAGATCAAAAAAAAATGAGCCATTCGAGAATCCTTCAACTCTTCTACATTTGTTTTTAGAAGACCTGGAGAATGTGGAAAAATAAATATTATTCAATGTTAAGTATTTGATTTATATAATCATTTGTATTGAATATTAATAGTATCTAAATACCTCATTTAGTGAAAACATTATGAAGACAAGAAATCATATTTCTTTTGACACAATTATTAGACAATATAATGCAATGCGTCAAAAACAACCTGACAACCATATACAATATAGTAAATCCCAACCGGATTTGATGAGTGTTATAGAAATTGCAGCAAAGGCAATAGACAAATGTAATAAACGGCATAATCATCAAAGACGAATAAGCAATAAAAACTTAATTAATTTTTCAAAAGAACTTAAAAAGCATGAGAATGAAATTAAAATTGCTAAATCGTTTGACGAAATTATGGCTATTGTTTCAAGAACAAAATGTGAGGGTATAGGAGAGCTTACTAAATACGACACTGCAACTCGTATTGGTGCATACTTGAATATTAATCCAGACAAAGTTTACCTTCATAGTGGAACAAGGGTTGGTGCGAAAAATTTATTTGGACGACTTGGAAAAAAAGAATACTTGCTAATTGATGAAATACCTGTTGCTTTGCATAAAAATAAATTAACAGCATCAGAACTTGAGGATATTCTCTGCATATTCAAAGACCAACTAAAAAACCTGAAATGACTAAAAATATTGAAATACAATACAGAAAAATACCAGAAGAAATAATCAAAGATTTTGGAAAAAATATTGAAAAATCAATTTCCTTAGTTATAATCAAAGTAATCATATTATCACTTATTTCACAATGGCGTAGTTTTTTAATGTCCTGGTAACGCAACCCGGTATAGCATGAGAATAAGAAATACCTTAACGTATTCTTTAAACCAATTGATACACCATTATTAAAATAGGTTTCCAAAATTTTTAATTCTTCAATGGTGAGGAATTCCTTATTACCAGCTTTCTTGCCAATTGGATACATTTTAAATGGGTTCTCCTTGATATGCCCGTCCTTAATAGCCTTATTTATAAAACTTTTCAACACTGCCATTGATTTAAACCGGGTATTTTCACTGTTACCCTGTTTTAACATGTAATTATCATATGATTTAATAAAGCTATAGGTTAAATCGGCCATAGATAGTTCAGTCGAAAATCGTTTAAATTTTCGTAAATGGCTTTTTAGCGATTTAAGTGTATAAAATGAAAATCTTTTTTCCGATTGTTGAATTACAGATTCAGCATATTCGTAAAATGAATCATTGGGTACTTCCGATTGAAGAAAATTTCTCTCAAATTCTCCTACCGATATTTGTTTGCCTTGAATTGAATAATCGAATAAGATTTTTTCAGCTTTATTAATTGCATTTTTTGTTATTAAATTTATTTTATTGGCATTAGGATAATTTTTACGAACCATAAATTTCTTCGTATCCCAGGAATCTGGATGCACCGAAACATTCAGGTTAAAATACTTCTGTATTCTCCCAATGGTAACCCTAAGATATATGGGTTTAGTACCATCTGTTTTTGTAAAATTTTGTCGCAGAATTATTTTGGCATAAGTGTTCATAGTCTTTTTGTTTTTAAATTGTCATACAATTGTCATACAAAAAGCTTGAAACAGCGAAATATTTGATTAAAATCCTTTTTCCAATAACTTCGTAACCCCCTTAAAACGAGAAGAATTGGAATGTTTGATTCCAATCCTTATGCTATGATGGTAGCCCGTAGGGGAATCGAACCCCTATTTCAAGAATGAAAATCTTGCGTCCTAACCGTTAGACGAACAGGCCATTTTTTATTTTTGAGAGTGCAAAGGTAAACGATTATTTTTTTCTTCAAAAATATTGCTCTTGTTTTTGATATTATTCTTTGTTGAATTTAGTTGTTAGTTGTTGGTTGTTGGTTGTTAGTTGTATGTGTTAATATCTATAATGTTATTAGAGAATATTAGTTTGTAAATGTTGTACCCTTCTACTCCGCTCAGGGTACGGTTACTTTTTGATAGTAACTTATTAAACCAATCTAAAACCTGCAACCTGCAACCTGTAACCTGCAACCAACAACTAGTCCCTGGTCCCTAGTCCCTAGTCCCTGGTCCCTAGCCCCTAGTCCCTAGTCCCTAGCCCCTAGCCCCTAGTCCCTAGCCCCTAGTCCCTTTAATATACCATGAACATCCAGCCCTCCAAAATTTCCTGAACTCATAAATAAAAGGTTCGAATCCTGAAAAGCTGATTTTTTTATCCATGCTTCCAATTCAGAAGTTTCCGTTATTACATCAAGATTATCCCTGTCAAATGCTTTTTGAATGTCTTTTGAGGATATTTTTTCCAAACGTTTATGTTTTACGGTTTCAGGGTTATAAAATATTGCAGCATGCTCAACACCCGTCAGAGTACCATGATATTCACCGATAAAATCTTTATTCAGACTGCTATAAGTATGTAATTCAAGGCATACTATCAGTTTACGTTCAGGGTAATGGGTCTTTAATGCCTCCACTGTAGCTTTAACTTTTGAAGGAGCATGGGCAAAATCCATAAATACAGATGAATTATCAGTTGAATGAATTACCTGAAGCCGTTTTGAAGCTCCCTGGAAAGTCGAAATGGCTTTATAAAACTCTACATCCGTAACTTCCAGTTGTTTGCAGATTAACCTGGCTCCTTCAACATTTAGTAAATTATGTTTGCCCAATAAGTGAAACTTATATGATCCTGATTGTGTAAGAAGGTAACTATGATGGTCACGGATCATATGAAGGTGTTCCTTATAAGGAATTATATCAATGGGGTTTATGCTCCTTTCGACAATGTCCTTTAACACCGGGTCGCCATCAAAGTAATATAAGGTTCCGTTTGGCTCAATGTATTCAATGAATTCCCTGAATTGCCGTTTATAACTGTCAAAATCCGGGAAAACATTTATATGGTCCCATGCAATACCTGAAATTAAAGCTATATGCGGCCTGTATAAATGAAATTTAGGACGTCGGTCCAGGGCGGAAGATAAGTATTCATCACCTTCAAAAATTGCAACCGGAGATGAATCAGAAATTCTTACCATGGTTTCGAATCCCTCAATACTTGCCCCTACCATGTAATCAAATTCCCTTTCGCAATGTTTGAGCACATGCATAATCATCGATGTAATGGTAGTCTTACCATGGCTTCCCGCTATAACCACCCTCTTCTTATCCATTGTCTGGTTGAAGAGATACTCAGGGTAGGAATAAATTTTAAGCCACAACTGCCTGGCTTTTATTAGTTCAGGGTTATTCTCCAGGGCATGCATTCCTAAAATGACTGCATCGATATCACTTGTAATTTTGCCCGGAAACCAACCTAATTGTTCAGGCAACAAACCATGTTTTTTCAATCGGGAAAATGAGGGTTCAAATATTTCATCATCGGAGCCGGTAACGTCATATCCCATTTCATGCAAAGCTATTGCAAGATTATGCATCGCACTACCTCCAATAGCAATGATATGAATTTTCATAGGCAAAAAATGTAACTGATTTTGTGACCACTAAGATACGAAATATAAAACAAAATGATTTAAGATTTATATTATGATTATGTTATATTTTCTAATCAGAAACCAAACAAATTTACAGTCTTTATTTATTAACAATGAATAATACAGGCGCTTTATTATGTAACTTTGGGGATTAGTTGTCAGGTGCTGATTCTTGGTTGTTAGGTAATTACTAATTACTAATTACTGATGACAAATGAAATAAAAGTGATGAAGTGATGAAGTGATGAAGTAATAGTTTTAATAATCAATTACCAATTAACAATATAATGCAATTTACACATCTACACGTACATACTCAGTTTTCATTACTTGATGGGGCTGCTGATATAAAACAATTATTTAAAAAGGCTGTAAATGATGGTCAACCTGCTATTGCCATTACTGATCACGGTAATATGTTCGGAGTGTTTGATTTTGTTGCAGAGGCATATAAGTATAAATTAAACCCCGGGGATAAAAACGATAAACGTTTGAAAATAAAGCCAATTGTAGGATGTGAATTCTACCTTGTTCAAAACAGGCATAAACGTCAGTTTACACGTGATGAGAAGGATATCAGGTATCATCAGGTATTGCTTGCTAAGAATGAGGCCGGGTACAGGAATATTACCAAATTATGTTCGTTAGGCTACATTGAAGGCCTGTATGGTAAATATCCAAGGATTGATAAGGAATTAATCGAAAAATACCACGATGGGCTTATTGCAACAACCTGCTGCCTGGGGGCATCGGTTCCAAAAACAATTTTGAAAAAAGGGGAATCTGACGGTGAAACTGAATTTCGCTGGTGGCTCGACATGTTCGGCGAGGATTATTATATTGAATTTCAACGTCATGGAATTCCTGAACAGGATACAGTAAACGAAATTCTCAGTAAGTGGGCCGGTAAATACAAGGTGAAAACAATTGCAACCAACGATTCCCATTATGTAGATGTGAGTGATTATAATGCACACGACATATTGCTTTGTCTTAATACCGGTGAAAAGAAGAATACCCCAACCAGGAAAGATTATGCTGAAGATGACGATTCAACTGAGAAAAACAAGAGGTTTGCATTTTATAACGATCAGTTTTATTTCAAAACCACAGGCGAAATGATCAGCTTGTTTGCCGATATGCCTCAAGCTATAGACAATACCAACGAGATTGTAGATAAAATTGAACTCCTCGATTTAAAAAGAGATATTCTTTTGCCAAACTTTCCTGTTCCATCGGAATTTCTGACACAGGATCAATATTTACGCCATTTAACTTTTGAAGGCATAAAAAGAAGATATGACGAAATAACACCGGAAATTGAGGAAAGGATTAATTTCGAACTGCAAACTATTGAATCCATGGGTTTTGCAGGATATTTTTTAATAGTAATGGATTTTATTAAGGCAGGCCGGAATATGGGAGTATTTATAGGACCCGGCAGGGGTTCAGCAGCTGGCTCTGTAGTTGCCTATGCGATTGGGATTACTAATATAGACCCAATCAAATACAACCTTCTTTTTGAACGGTTTCTTAATCCTGACCGTAAAAGTATGCCTGATATCGATACCGATTTTGACGATGAAGGCCGGCAAAAGGTAATTGAATATGTTACTCAAAAATATGGCAGAAACCGGGTAGCACAGATTATTACTTATGGAACAATGGCAGCCAAGATGAGCATTAAGGATGTTGCCAGGGTTCTTGACCTGCCATTGAACGAATCCAATGAACTTACGAGGTTGGTTCCTGAAACTCCCGGAAT
The DNA here is from genome assembly GCA_963846585.1 of uncultured Bacteroidota bacterium. Lineage (GTDB taxonomy): Bacteria > Bacteroidota > Bacteroidia > Bacteroidales > JAAUTT01 > JAAUTT01. The sequence goes on along the minus strand of CAWJWO010000003.1, from coordinate 198,567 downwards.
AAAGCTGGATCGTGTATTCGAGGCACCTTTTGATGGTGAAAAGGGACTTAAGGGAAAAGAGGGCTTAAATTCGGATGAAATTAATAATATTAAGCGCCTTCGTGAAATAATTAATGGCAATGGCTTACAGGCACAAGTCCTGAAAGAAGCACGTTTACTTGAAGGATCAGTCCGTAATACCGGTGTTCATGCTGCAGGAATAATTATTGCCCCGGTGGATTTAACAGAACTTATTCCTGTGGCAACTATTAAGGATTCTGATTTACTTGTCACCCAGTATGAAGGAAAAGTAATTGAAGATGCAGGTGTTATAAAAATGGATTTTCTGGGTTTAAAAACTCTTTCCATTTTAAAGGACGCTCTTGAACTTATTAAACAGAATCACGGCATTGAAATTGATATTGATAATATTCCTCTTGACGATCAGAAAACATTTGAACTTTACCAGAGAGGTGATACTAATGGAACATTCCAATTTGAATCACCCGGTATGCAAAAGTATTTACGTGATTTACGGCCTGATAAATTTGATGATTTAATTGCAATGAATGCTTTGTATCGTCCGGGACCTATTGAATATATCCCAAAATATATATCCCGCAAGAATGGCCGGGAAGAAGTTGTATACGACTTGCCTGAAATGGAAGGAATTCTTAAAGAAACTTATGGGATAACAGTATACCAGGAACAGGTGATGTTACTTTCGCAAAAACTGGCCGGATTTACGAAAGGAGATGCCGACATCCTGCGTAAGGCCATGGGCAAAAAACAGATTGCCGTACTGGACAAAATGAAATCAAAATTCATGGAAGAATGCCAGGCAAAAGGTTTTGATTCAAAAATAAATGAAAAAATATGGACTGACTGGGAAGCTTTTGCATCTTATGCATTTAATAAATCGCATGCAACCTGTTATGCCTATGTTGCATTTCAAACAGCATACCTGAAAGCACATTACCCTGCTGAATATATGGCTTCGGTACTTAATAACGCAAGCAATATAGAAAAAATCACATTTTTTATGGATGAATGTAAGCGTATGGGAATTCAGGTTCTTGGGCCGGATGTTAATGAAAGTAACTTCGCTTTCGCTGTAAACAGTCAGGGGAATATTCGGTTTGGACTGGGATCTATAAAAGGAGCAGGGGAGGCCGCTATAAATTTTATTGTTGAGGAACGTAAAAATAACGGCTCATTTGGCGGTATTTTTGATTTTGTGGAACGGGTAAACCTTGCAGCAATAAACAAAAAAAACCTGGAAGCTCTTGCCTTATCCGGAGCATTTGATGGTTTTACTGAATTAGCGCGTAGCCAATATTTAGCAGAGGATGCAAATAAGATATCATTCATAGATAACCTTATAAGGTATGGCAGTAAATTTCAGAATGACAAGGTAACTGTAAAGAGCTCGCTTTTTGGAGGATATAATTTCATAGGAATTACGCGTCCTGCAATACCAGTTGTTGAAGACTGGTCAATGCTTGAGAAATTAAATCGTGAAAAGGAATTGATTGGCATGTATATTTCAGCACATCCTCTTGATAAGTACCGGATTGAAATAAATAACTTTTGTAATCACCAGCTATCTGATTTAAAAAATCTTCCGGATTTAAAAGGTAAGGATATTTCTTTTGCAGGCATTATTAAAGAAGTTAAAAATGGTACTACAAAAAACGGGAAACCGTATAGTGCAATTACTATTGAAGATTACAGCGATTCAATAAAATTACTGTTTTTCTCGAACGATTACCTTGAATTCAATAAATATTTCAACATGGGATATGCCTTGTATTTTAAAGGTAAAGTACAACCAAAGGCATATGGAGATATCTCCGAACTGGAAATTAAAATTAAATCAATTGATATGCTTGCTAACATACGAAGTGATACAGTTAAAAGCATTTCCATTATGTTGCCTGTACAACTGGTTACTAACGAATTAATTACTGAAATCAAATCATTTACTGACAATAAAAAAGGAAAAGTTGAATTAAAATTTAAAATAATAGACAGGTCCGAAAACATAACCATTGATATGTTTTCCCGCAACCAACGTATCGATCTTTCTGAAGATTTTATTTCCTACCTGCAAAATCGTGAAGATATTGAGTTTAGATTAAATTAGTTGTTAGTAAAAAAAATGATTATTTTTGGTTATTTTACAGACAATAACTATTAATGAATAAATAATAACTTAAAAATTAATATATGACTATTGAAGTAACTGATGGCAACTTTGATGAAGTTGTTATTAATTCGGAAGTGCCTGTTCTGGTAGATTTTTGGGCAGAATGGTGTGGCCCTTGCCGTATGGTTGGACCTTTGGTAAAAGAAATCGGGCAGGAATATGAAGGACGTGCCAAAGTTGCTAAACTTGATGTAGACAGTAACCCTGAAGTGTCTGCCAAATTTGGTATTCGTAACATCCCTACTATTTTATTTTTTAAAAATGGAAAAATAGTTGACAAACAGGTTGGGGCAGTCCCAAAAAATGTAATTTCTTCTAAACTGGAAGCTTTACTGTAAAAAATAATGTGCAGATGTGAAAATGTGCAGATGTGCAGATGTGCAGATGACAAATTACAAATTACAAATTACTGATTACAAATTACTAATTGGTTTATGAGGTTTATAAAGTTTATGGGAAATCTTATAAACTTAATCACTTCATCACCTCATCACTTCATCACTTCATCACTTTTATCCTGTAACCTGCAATTAACCACTAACCCCTGGCCACTAATCCCTACCCCCCCCCACATGTTAAAGACAATATGTTTGTTTTGTGCATCAAGTAGTGAAGCAGATCAAATATATCTTGATGTTGCAGTCAAATTGGCTGATATTTGTGTTGAAAATGGAATTCATGTTTTGTTTGGTGGCGGGGCTAAGGGGTTAATGGGAGCATTTGCAGACAGGGTGTTAAAACTTAATGGCAAAATTACAGGTGTTATTCCAAATTTCATGGTGGATTTGGAATGGGCACACAGCAATGTTGCGGACATGATATTGGTTGAAGATATGCATGAACGCAAAAAAAGATTGATTGAAAATGTTGATGCAGTAATAGCTTTACCTGGAGGAATAGGGACATTGGAAGAACTAATGGAAGTAACCACTTTAAAACAATTGGGAAGGATTGATATACCTATTATAATTGTGAATACAAATGGTTTTTATAACACATTTATGTTATTTATTAATGAGTTGATAAATAAAAAATTCATGCAGGATAAAAACAGGAATTTGTGGCATATTATTGACACTCCATCCCAATTATTCAGTGTCTGCCAATAAAAGTTGTTAGTTGTAAATCCTATTACTGCAATGCAATAATAACTGTAACAATCTAAATAAAGTTACAATAACACACTAATCCCTAGTCCCTGATCCCTAACCCCTTATTCAAAAATCGAATTTACGTCCTATAACCAAAATATCATCCACCTGAACGTTATTTCCTTTCCAGGTATTAAAAAAAGCCTCTAATTCCTTTTTTTGTTTTTCCATTGTAATTCCCTGAACACTTAAAATTACTTCTCTGAAATATGAAAGTTTAAGTTTTTTCCCGGCTGTTCCTCCAAACTGATCGGCATATCCGTCAGTAAACAGGTAAAGTGTATCTCCTGTTTGTAATGGAATAACATTATTAACAAAATCTTTTTCAAGTCCCGGGGCAATACCTATTGCATAGCGGTTGGCTTTTGTCTCTATAATTTCATTTTTACGGATTATCCACAAGGGGTTAAATGCACCTGAATATTCAATAATATGTGTAACGTTATCATAACTTATCAGGGATATGTCCATTCCGTCATGAATTTCTTCGTCATGATGATATTGATGCAGGGTATTAGAAATTTCTGTATTCAAATGATTTAATATTTCGGATGGTTTTACAATTCCGAGCTCATTTACAATTTTATTTAATAAATTGTGGCCAATTATGGACATAAATGCTCCCGGTACTCCGTGTCCTGTACAATCAACTGCTGCAAGCCACTCTTTATCCCCGTTAATGGTAAACCAGAAGAAATCACCGCTGACAATATCTTTTGGCAAAAAAAGCACGAATGAATTATCAAATGGCAGTTTTGGGGGAAGCAAAGCATTTTGTATTCTGCTTGCATATAAAATACTGTCAGTTATATCCTTGTTTTTTAATGAAAGTTCATAATTGATATGAGAAACTTCTTTTGTACGCTGTTCAATTCTAAATTCGAGAATCTGTTTTTCTTTAATATGGTTTCTTTCTCTTCTTTTAATATATGTATAAATGGCAATTAAAATAATACCTATACAACTGCTAATAAACCACCAGGTTTTATAAAAAGCTGAAAGTATCTGAAATTCGAAACAAACGGGGTTAGTGTTCCATGCTCCAGAACTATTTTTGGCACGTAGTTTAAATATGTAGTGATTTGGAGGAAGTGCCGAATATGTTACCATGGTTTGTCTGGTAACCGGATGCCAGTCTTTGTCGGCTCCTTCAAGCATTACCTGGTAAAGTACAGCTTCAGGGTCTTTCAGGCAAACACTTATATAATCAAAAATGATAAAATTCTCGTTATAAGATAGTATTGTACCATTTTTTAAAGGGCGGTCTTCATAATTTACCCTGAATCGCCTTATATGAGTAAAGGGTTCACCAGGTTTGTACTGAGTTATTTGTGGATCGAAACGTATTGCTCCTTTTGCTGTGCCAAACCACAAAAATCCTTTTGAATCTTTAAAAACGGCATTATTTTTTGCTTCTATTCCAATAAATCCGTTTCGTTTAGAAAAAGTGGCAATGAGATTTGTTTTTGAATTTATTACATTCAGGCCCTGATTAGTACCTGCATAAATATTGCCTGTTTTATCAAGAGCAATAAAACTTATCAGGTCAGAAATCAGGCCATCTTTTTCCTGAAACCTTTTTTTAATTTTTCCATTTGAAAAGCAAATTACACCCTGACCTTCAGTGCCTATCCAAATATTGCCTGAATTATCGGAAGTAATGCATGTTGGCGTTGTATTGCCAAGCAAGGGAAACTTTAATGATTGGGGTGTTAATGTGTCTTTAAATACTGTAATTCCGCGATCTTGTGATCCAATATATTTAATATTTTTCACATCGGTATGTACAGCAGTAATAATATTACCTGAAAGTCCATCATACTGTGAATAACCATGTATATGTCCTGTAGATATATTATAGTTTAAAAGACGATCATTTGCTCCAATCCAAAGTGATCCGTTATTATCTGTATCAAGAGCCGTAATTTGTTTACTGGTGGATGGAAGAGTTGAAAAAATATCGAAATTTGATTCAAGCTTTCCTGTTTTTGAAAAATATTCAAAAAGTCCGTTGTTATAAGTCCCTATCCATATATTCTTTTGCCTGTCTTCCTTTATAAACCTTATCTTTGCAGGTTTGTCAATAGCTCCTTTAATCCATTCAAAATGAGTGTTCTTCTTATGGCTTGGATCATATAAAAATATACCATCATCGGTACCAAACCATATTTTTTTATTAGAATCTTCCAAAATACTGAAAATTTGTTGATCAGGAAGGTTACAAGGTTGTGAAAAGATAAGAAATTCCCCTTTATATATAGATAACCCATTTTCAAAGGTGCCAATTAGAATATTATCTTCGGCGTCAATTGTTATGCAAATTACCATACCGCCAAGGAAACCATTGGTTTGGTTATAAACTGTTAAATTATCCCCGTATATTTTTGTAATACCAGCTTCAGTTCCAACCCATATTTTCCCATAACGGTCTTCAGCAATACAGGTAATAAAATTAGAAGATAATCCATCACGGATATCAAATATTTTAAACTTTCCTGATTTTCTATTATACCTGTAAAGTCCTCCATGCATTGTTCCAAACCACAAATTCTTATTTTTGTCCTCAAAAAGAGTAGTGATAGGGAAAAATCTAGGCATTCCGTCAATAAAAAAATTTTCAAAAGTTTTATTATTGTCATTGAATACCTTTATTCCTGCATCGGTTATAAAATAATTTTTATTGTCACTTAACCTGAAACATCCATAAACACGGTCTCCAAGCCGTTTTCCTTTATAATTTTCATATTTTAGTTTAGTCAGCTGAGCAGTGGGGTTTGAAATCAGAGCAGCTCCTGATCCATAGGAAGTAATCCAAAGTTCACCTTTTTCATTTTCACAAAATGAATACACTACTTCTTTAAATATAATGCCTCCCGGAATATTTTCGAATTTACTGCCATTCCAGCGCGATATACTGCCATCGAGATGACCAAACCACAATAAACCTTTTGAATCCTGATAAATAGACCATACTCCGCTTTCTGCCAAACCATTTCCGGATGTATATTTTTGAAATTTAACCCCGTCGTAGGTTGTTACTCCGCCTGGAGTACCCATCCAAATAAGATGATTCCTGTCCTGAATAATAGAATAAATCTTAGAGTGTGCTAACCCGTCTTCCAGTGAATAATTATCAAAAAAATATGACTGGGATTTTGAAGTAACAGATAAAAAAGTAAATACTATACTTATAATAAAAGTTTTACTACAAGCCTTAATTAGTGTCAATAAGAAAAAGCCAACTTCTCCGTTATGCTCGTCAGAGTGTCGGGGGCTAGGGGCTAGGGACCAGGGGCCAGGGATCAGGGACCAGGGGCCAGGGATCAGGGGCCAGAGGCCTGGGGCCAAAGCAATAAATGCCATCAGTTAAAATGTTATATTGTATATACTAAGCACAAATTACTATGCACTATGCACTATGCACTATGCACTATTCACTATGCACTATCTTCTTTCCCTGGCAATAAAGAAAAAAGTTCCGTCTTCATCAGCAAGGCCCGCGATTTTGCCAAATTTTGGTTTTTGCTGGCTATCCTGGGGTAATGATGAATTTACCTTTAAAACTATGCTTTCTATTGGAATACAAGCATTCGGATTACTAGCTAATAAATTGGCAATTGCTTTCGTAAATTTAGAATAGTCTTGGGCAAGTTCATATCCGGCTGAGGAATATACCTGTGACGATTTAAGCCGGGTTGCCTGCCAGTCATCGCAACTTCGTTCCTTTAAGGAGGAACGCATAGCCTGGAAAAATGTCGGTCCCGACTCGCAGGCATCTGAAATTACAAGTTTATGTGTAACTGTTGAATAGGATTGTAACGATGCCCTCAAAAAGTTAATATTAAAATATGTGAATTCATCGTCGCGGTTAGCATCAATTGGAATCCAATAGCCTGTTTCGTTAATAAACTTACCATGGCCGGCATACCATATCAATAAAGTATTTACGCGGTTACTTTTAACCAGGTCTCTTAACTCAATTGAAAAGAATTTTTCCATTTGTTCCTTTGTAAGGTCTTTTTTGTGAACAAAGTTATTAACCTGGTATTTAGCCAGTGCAGTTTTCATAAGGGTAACATCTTTAGTTGGCCCTTCAAGGCTTGCAAATGTACGGTAATTGGAATTTTCGATAAAAATCACCCAGGTCTTACCCATAGGGTTTGATCCGAATAAAGAGGCATTTTCACGGTTAATCCTGAAAGTGACCGGTATTCCGTTTCCATAAATATCAGTTGCTGTTACAGTGAATTTATTTTTGTTGGAAATATTTATATTGGCGGAAAACTTTGGATTTAATTCATCAATTGCAAAACTTGCAGAAACATCATCGATTATTATTGATTTTATAGGACTTTCGTCAGTTATTTTCCCTTCCACATAAAGTACGGCATCATTGTTGTCAAGATAAATTTCACCGTTATCGGAAGCCAAAGGTGCTAATATTGTTACTTTAGGCGGATTAGTTTCAGTTCTTTTTATAATAAAATTCATCTTTTCAACATTATTATAAACGTCAGAGGCAGATATATATATTGATTCAAGGCTGTCAATATTTAAACCGGCTATAAATTGGTTCTGTCCGTCAATATTTTTATAGGTTATATTTTTATTATTAATCCTTATATAGCTTAGATCACTTTCATCTGTTACATAACCCTTTATTTGGACAACATGCTTATTATTAGGTATTTCAATGATTTTTTTGTCTTTTGGAGCCGGATCCTGTATTGTTATTACAGGGTTGTTAGATTCTCTTTTAAGTTCATATAGCCTATCCTTTGATTGTTTTAATAATTTTTTTGCTTTTACATCATATTCGGATAGTTGGACCAGTGTTTGATAATCCTTTATAGCTCCTTTAAAATCAGATATTTCTTCATAGGAATTGGCACGTTTGTATAGGGCCTCGGCATTTTTAGGATCCAGATCAATCACTTTATTAAAATCGTCTATTGCATTCTGATGCTGCTTAAATTCCTGATAATATATTCCACGAAGCAGGAATAAATCTTCGTTGTCTGGATTAATAACTATTGCCTTTGATAAGTCGTCAATGGCATTACGGTAATCAAGTATTTTTATATATACTTTGCTTCGGGCAATAAGGGCTGATATCGAATTTGGTTCCATTTTAAGTGCTTCATTACAATGCACCATAGCTTCTTCCGGCTTATTCAGATAATTCGCCTGCAATATGGCCAATGCAACATATGCATCGATATATTTTTTATCTTCCTTTATTGCTTTTGTAAAGGCCCATTCTGCTTTTTGCGCAGAATTCAGATTTTGTGTTACCAATCCGTATAAGTAATAATTACGGGCACTTCCTTCAAGAGCAAGAGCAGTGTCACTAACTTTTAAAGCACTGTAATTTTGATCCAGGGCCATCAAACTGATTATTTTTTCCTGGTAAGCCGGAATATATTTTTTATTCAGGAATGTTGCATGATTTAAATCATCAAGAGCTTCCTTATATTTATTAAGATTGTTATAAGTTACCCCAAGGTTATAAAATATCTCTTCATTCTGTGGTTCGAAAATTATTGCACGATTTAAATCATCCACAGCTTTATCGAAATTTTTCAAAATTATATAAGCTTTGCCTCTCATGAAATAAGCTTCCTTATATTCCGGATTTACGCTTATTGCATTGGTAAATTGATTAATAGCATCCTTGAAATTTCCTGCTTTATAAAACTCGTCACCTGTTTTAAAAAATTTTTTAGCATTTTGGCCATTTACTGATCCAATAAATAAAACAGTCAATAAAGATAGAAGGATAGTTTTCATAGCTTATTATTAATCGTTTATGAAGTTTATAAAGTATTTTCGTTTATTCAATTTATAAGGTTGATAAGGTTGATAAGGTTGATAAGGTCTATAAGGTTTATGTATTAATATATTACTGGTTGCAGGTTACAGGTTACAAGTTACATGTTCCTAGTCTTGGTTCCTGGTTCTTGGTTCCTGGCTCTCTTTTCATTTGTCATTAGTAATAAGTAATTATTCACCATCTGTAAATTTACACATCTGCACATCTTCAATTCTTCACATTAGTCCGATATATGAACACCGGATAATTTTTATTAATCGGGTTTAATTTTTGCATCAATTTATCCAGAAAACTGGGCTCAATGGTTGTTTCGTATTGTAAATGAGGGAATATAGTTTTTACATATTCAGTTCTTGGTTTAAGGTTCTTCTCATCAACAAAAAGAACATATCCGGGAGGGATTAAATTTGAATTATGTAAAAATACCTTCAATGAAATAATTTTTTTACGGAATCGTCCGAAATTAATAATGGAATCAATTTTAGCAGTATCCTTTTGAGGATATTTCGCATAATTATATAATTCAATCCATTTTCCCATATAAAAGCATGGGAAGAAAGTAGCATCGTTACGATTGGAGTCTTCAACCAATACACTGTTCAATGTTGATTTATACCGGGATAAATATACCATGGATTCAACTCTGGAACGTTTTGAGTATGAAGTTGAAAATATAATCAATGCCAGAATATTAACAATCCAGAAGAAAACGAAACATCCTTTTAATATTTTTGGTCGTTTGCTCCAAAAGGATGAACCGGCAACATACTCATTCCATCCAATAAATCCCAGGATAACAATAAACGGAATTATTGACATTATAAAGCGTTCCTGTTTATTTGAAAAAAAGGTATGAAAGAGAAAAAAGATGGCAGTTGGCAGGAATATCAGCAGGTATTTTTTCCAGGTTCGCAAGAAACCATAAAACAGAAATAAGCTTACAGGAGGAATCAGAAAACCCAGAACTATTTCGAAGTACATAAGATTGTTATCGGTTCCGTATACATGGCGTGCTACAATGTTGTAACGGATATATTCCTGAAGTTCACTGAAAGGCCTGTGCCATATTACCATATCGACAACTCCCTGAGTGAGGGAAATACAAATAACAGAACCTAATCCATAAAAAAGTGCTTCTTTCCATTTACGTGATATTAGTAAGGCAAGCCCAAAACCAATAACACAAAGCATGGTTTGATATCTTATAGAAACTGCCACGCCGATAACAAAACCAGCAATTAAATAATTAAAATACTTGTATTTGCGTTCATCAGCTACCAATAGCTGCCAGGTACTTATCAATAAAAAGGGAATGCAAACTACTTCGACAAGGTTTCTAACACTAAGATTAGGCATAAACCAAAGAAGTGCCAAAAATAAACCTGCAAGGTTAGCGGTTTTTTGGTTAGATAAGCGGAGTGTTATTTTATAGCCATAAATTACAGTCAATAATGAAAGCAGTGCGTGTAACAGGCGAACCAGGTACATTTTATGAACCGGATTGGTAATTCCAAATAATTGGCATCCTTTAAATAAATAATAATGTATTCCCGGATAAAAAAAACTGTGTCCGCCAGGCACAGGATTAATCTGATTTTGTGGAAGCCAATAATCATAGTCAGTTCCGTCTGCCCAGCTTTGTGCAGTTTCTATTACTAAAAAATGATCGTCATGCATACCATATCCCTGCGACAATACAACGGCCACAAGACGTACAATCAGAGCAAGCATTATGATTACAAGCAACGGTTTTTCGGAATATAAGCGATAGAAATTTTCGGATATTGCAGTCATAAATATTTTTTTTAAGTGGTTGAATTTAATTGAAATATCTAAGATATCAAATATTGCTTGCTTTAAATTTCTATGAATTATTACGGTATACCTCCAGCTTAAACTCATCCCAAAGTTCAGTCAATACCGGAGGCCCTTTTATTACTGGAGCAGGAATACCTTCGGTAAAATATTTTTTGCCTGTAAATACCCTTGCCTCGTCCCATAAATTGGCTTCAATAAAGCTGTTTATCATTTTTGTTCCGCCTTCAATTATTAGTGATGTGATCTGACGATGATAAAGTTGCCCGAGAATATGTTCCGGCAGGTATTCATCAAAAGGGATGGTAATGTATTCTATATTTGGGCTGTTCTCATCTTCAGCTTCATTTTCAGTAAAAATGATAGTAGGAAGCGTTCCGTCAAAAATATTAAGATTATTGGGAAGACGCAGTGATCTGTCAACTGTTATCCTGAGAGGGCTTCTTCCCTTCCAGTACCTTACATTCAATTTAGGATTATCAAATAAGGCAGTATTAGTGCCAACCATTATGGCTTGTTCTTCGGATCTCCACTTATGAACAAGCATCCTTGCTTCTTCATTTGTAATCCAGTTGGGTTGCTGTGGATGCGACGGGTCGCGGATAATATCTGTAAAATGATCTTCTGTCTGTGCCCATTTCAGGAAAATATAGGGCCGGCTTTTATTATGATACATGAAGAACCTTTTGTTCAGTACTTCGCCGTCTGTTTTTAGTATTCCCGTGATTACTTCAATACCGGCATTTCTTAATTTTTCAATTCCTTTTCCTTTCATTTTTGAGTAAGGGTCAGGATTTGAAATAACCACCCTTGGGATGTGATGTTCTATAATAAAATCAGTGCAAGGTGGTGTTTTTCCAAAGTGAATACAAGGCTCAAGGTTGACATAAAGTGTAGATTCGGCAAGAAGAAATTTATTTTTTACAGAATTAACAGCATTTACTTCAGCATGCGATTCCCCAAACTTACGATGGTAGCCTTCTCCTATTATGGATTGGTCATGCACAATTACTGCACCTACCATTGGATTTGGCGCTGCATTTCCCAATCCTGCCAGGGCCAGATCGAAACATCGCTGCATGTATAGTTCGTGGTTCATTGTAATTTTGTATTTTTATGTCATGACAATAAAAGAATTATCCGCTATATTCAAAAAAGAACTAAACAATCAGTATCCTTTATCAGAAATTGAGAGTTTTATAATTATAGTCATTAAGGCAATACTCAGTTATAAACATCATGATTTATATCTTCATGCCAATGAAGTATTGACTGAAAAACAACAGGAACAAATTTACAATATAATTGAACAATTGAAACAAAACCGGCCAATACAATATATAATCGGAAATACAGAATTTTATGACCTAAAGTTTCTGGTTGACGATTCAGTACTTATTCCCCGTCCCGAGACAGAGGAACTTGTTAAATGGGTACTTGATGAAAATTTGAATTGTTCAGACAGAATTATAGACATTGGAACAGGAAGTGGTTGCATTGCAGTGGTATTGGCTAAAATTCTACCAAATGCCAAAGTTTTTGGAATTGATATATCAGAAGATGCATTAGCGACAGCTAAAAAGAATTCTATTTTAAATGAAGTGAATGTTGATTTCAGAAAAATTGATATTCTTAGCAATTCGTTGCCGGATATAGGGAAATTCAAAATCATTGTAAGTAATCCTCCTTACATTACACGTGATCAAAAGACAGTTATGGAGAAAAACGTACTGGATTACGAGCCTCATATTGCTTTATTTGTTCCTGGCGACGATCCCCTTTTATATTATAAGGCTATTTTTCAGTTTGCAAAAAAAGCGCTTTCAACAGAAGGTTCCGTGTATTTGGAAATTAACTCTGAAATAGCAGATTTAACCGAAGATTACCTTACTAATTCAGGATTTTATACCGAAATGCGCAAGGATATAAATGGAAGGTTACGAATGATTAAAGCAATATTCCAATGAATAAATACCAGGCATTATCTAAAGCAATGCAACTCTGTAGCAGTAGAGAATATGCATCTTCAGAAATTGAGATAAAACTTAATGAATGGGGGATACCTTTACCTGAGATAGAATGGGTGACAAAGCAGTTACGTAAAGAAAAATTTATTGATGATTTCCGGATGGCAAGGTTTTATACAAACGATAAACTAAGTTTTAATAAATGGGGCAAAGTAAAAATACGAATTATGTTACAGCAAAAAAAAATAGATGACGTTGCTATTACAGCTGCCCTGGAACAGTTAAATCCGGAAGAATATATAAGGATTTTGAAGGAGGAAATAATAAAGAAGAAAAATACCTTAAAAGATAAGGATGATTATACTTTAAGGGCAAAATTGTTCCGATTTGCAGCGGGAAGAGGTTTCGAGGCCGATCTTATTTTTAAGGCGATAGACATCATACTTAAGAGTTAGTTGTTTCTTGATAGTTATTGGAAATGATATAAAAACCGGTCTGATTTCAAATTTATTTAGTAATATATAAATATAATTAAATGTATATTAAATAATATTAATAATTTATTTGTATTTATGAATTTCGTGTTTATATTTGTGAAAATTAAAATGAAAATATGGATAAGAAGTTGCCTGTGATTTGTCCAAGTTGCAAATCATCATTAAATGTGCAAAGCCTCGTTTGTGATTCATGTCAAACCACCATAAGCGGAACCTATGAGTTACCTGTCCTGCTGCAACTGGAGCAGCAGGAACAGGAGTTTATTATGGATTTTATCCAGTGCAGCGGCAGCTTAAAAATTATGTCACAAAAGTTAAAATTAAGTTATCCGACTGTGCGTAATATGTTGGATGACCTTATATATAAAATTGTTAAACTTAAAAAAGATAACCAATGATTTCAATTTTATTTAATCCGTTTAAATTTATTGCAGGTGTAAAATCTCTTATTGCAGGAATTTTAATCATATTGGCCACAGCTTGTATAGGATTTTTAAGCCATACACATTTTCCTGATTTAATTTCTGTAAAACTTTGTCCTTCCTTTCCACTTTGCTATTTTATAATTCAAAGTCTCGCGAACTGGCTTATTTTTTCTATAATATTATATTTAGGGACCATCATTTTTTCAGCATCTTCGGTGCGTTTTATCGATATCATAGGTACACAGGCACTGGCACGATATCCATATTTCTTTGCTTCATTTACAGGCTTCTTCTCAAATTCCTATAATCTATTTTCAAAATATATACTTTGGAAAGGACTTCATTACGGTAATCCGGTTAATTTAACAACAGGTAATGTTATAATTGCTGTCTCCTTGATGATTTTTAATTTATTAACTACAATATGGATGATCACACTTATGTTTAACGCGATCAGACTTTCTGCAAACCTGAAAGGAACAAAATCAGTTGTACTTTTTATCATCGTATTTATAATTTCAATAATTCTGACTTTGTTGTTTTCTCTGTATCTGATTTCAATATACAACACGCACTTATTATGAAAATTAAAATTGAAAAAGAAATCCTTGATACGATGAGGAAAGACCCGGGTAATTGGAAAGGCCCATTTTACTATAATCGTAAAGACCCTGGGTTAATTGTTCCCAAAATTTATCCACTATTGGGTTGGACTGTAAATTTTACAAGTCCATATGCCTGGATATTATTTATTTGTATTGTATTAATTATAGTGTTATCGCAATTCATATTAAAATAATGTAACCTATGAAAAATTTAACTTTATAAACGGAAGGATAATATAAGGATTTATAATATAAAATAATATGAAAAATGAGATGATGAATTTGTGGGCAATCATTCCTATAGTTATTATACAGTTCGGACTGATTCTGTATTGCCTTTTCGACTGGCTGAAAAGAAAACAATTCAGATGGATGAGCAAATGGTTATGGCTGGCTTTATTTATCTGTATATCCTTTATCGGGTCTATCCTTTATATTGTCCTAATCAAAACCCCGGATGATAATAAACTGTAGTGGCATAAAAAAACGGTATGCGGGTGAATCCTTGTTTGCTTTAAGCGGCCTTGACTTATCTGTGAAGGAGAATACTGTATTTGGTTTTCTGGGTCCCAATGGTTCAGGGAAAACTACTACAATAAAGATTTTAACAGGATTGATGAAACCCACTAGTGGTGAAGCCACTGTAGCCGGCGAGGAAGTAAAAGCAAACTCAATCCGGCTGAGGCAAAAAATCGGGTATCTTGGTCAGGAACCCAGGATGTACGGTTTTATGAGAGGCATGGAACTATTGGTATTTGTTGGAAAGGTATTTGGTTTTTCCCATGTTGAAAGCAAAAAAAGGGCCGGTGAATTATTAGACATTGCAGGTTTGAGTGAAGCAGCAAATAAAAAAATCTCAGCTTATTCAGGGGGGATGCTCCAACGGTTGGGGATAGCACAGGCACTGATGGGCAAACCTGATGTATTGTTTTTGGATGAACCGACTTCAGCACTTGATCCAATGGGCAGAAAAAAAATATTGGAATTTATCATGCATCTTAAAAAGGACATAACCATTTTTATGTCTACACATATTCTTTCTGATGTTGAAAGAATATGTGATGCAGTTGCCATTATCGATAAAGGAAAATTGGTGATTCAGGGATCCATGCAGGAGTTGAAAAAGAAGTATTCGTCCCGGCAAATCGAAATGGTGTTTGAAACCGGTGAGTCAATGCAATCATTTATAAATTCTGTACGCGACCTGAATTGGGATATTGTTTCTAATGATGAAAATAATAAATTACGGATAAATGCATTGAATATTGAGCAAATTAAGAATGAAATTTTTGAATTTATTTCTGTAAAACATTTTTCTGTCAGCAAGTTTGAAATTTTAGATGCCAACCTTGAAGATATTTTTGTGAAGTTGTTACAATAATTCCAATCAAATGAAAACAAACCAATTTGGGGTGCTTATCCATAAAGAGTTGATTGAACAAATAAGGTCGGGGCGTTTTATAATTTTAGTTGTGGTATTTATATTTTTTGGAATCATTTCTCCTCTTCTTGCAAAATATTTACCGGCAATGCTTTCTTCCACGATGAAAGACCAAAATATCTATATAAAAGTTCCTGAAAGTACATGGAAAGATGCAATCGCGCAATACACAAAAAATATTTCTCAACTGGGTGTTTTTATATTAATTCTGCTGAATATGGGGACAGTCGCAAAGGAAAAGGAAACTGGAACGGCTGTTTTTTTGCTTGTTAAACCTGTTTCAAGAAATCTGTTTATTTTTAGCAAGTTTTCATCTCAATTGATTTCCCTTTTTGTTTCCATGTTTGCAGGATATATTACGATAGTATTGTACACACATGTTTTTTTTGGATCATTTCCAATTATTGTTATTACTAAAATTGTGTTTGTCTTACTTTTGTATTTAATAGTCATTCAGTTTATTACTATTTTTTATAGCATTTTGGTCAAAACTTCTTTATTAGCAGGTATTTTGGCATTGGGTACTACCTTTTTATCAGTGGGTATTTCTATGCTCGGTAAAGCCGGGTTATATTCCCCGACTCATTTACCTGACGAAACTCAATGTATTTTAAAGGAATCGGCTATGCATTGGCAGCCTTTTATAAGTTCAGCAATTATACTGGTATTTTGTGTGGCTTATAGCAAGAAGTTTTTTAGAAATTGGGAGGGTTAAAGAAATCCTGCATTAAATTTTAAGATTGCGGGCTGTTCTTATCCTGGTAATACTTGATTTGGAGTGAAAAACACCCAGCACTTCTAATCTTTCAGTCTTTACACGGTAAATAATCAAATGAGATTCAAGAATGACATTCCGATATATATGTCCTTTTGTGGGTAAATGTCTACATTCAGGGTACATCCAATAATTTTGAGAAAGTTCGGATGTAATTTTATCTATAAGATCTTCGTATTTATTGGCTAGGTATTCTCCAAAAGTTTCTATACCGTAGAGATATATTTCAAGTGTATCTATTGCATATTGTTTGGAATACGCTACAGGTCTTTCTTTGAATTCTTCCATTGTTTACGCATTTCTTTTATTTCTACAAGCGTGTAGAAAGGGCCTTCTTCAGCTTTGCGTATTTTCTCAACAAATTCTACATGTGTAAACTTTGCTCCAGGAAGAGCCCAACTTTTTTCCTTGGTTGGTTTTACAGTTTTAGTGCTCATATGCATATTTTTCACAAAGATACTAAATTCTTTTTCTATATAAGCTATACTATAGAACGCAGTCCGGACTTAATCCCGGGTGTGCGGGGATCTCCAAACAATCCCATAAGCTATGCACGGGAAATAAACCCGGGCTATAATTTGAAGTATCATGTTATTTGCGAATCTACATAGTTCAGGTTATATTTGCTATATGAATACAAAGGAAATTAATATCACACAATTGATTAAGGCAAGGATTAAGAAGAAAAATCCTTCTGCTGATATAATTCTTTTTGGTTCACATGCTCGTGGACAATCCCATAATGATTCAGATTGGGATATATTGATACTTCTTAATCAAACCGATGTTACTCGAATGATAGAGAAAGAATATAGAGATGAACTTTTTGATATTGAGCTTGAAATAGGAGAACCTATTTCAACATTTGTATTTTCAAAAAGTGAGTGGGAGCAAAAACATGGAATTACTCCTCTTTATCAAAATATTAAAAGAGAGGGGATTTATTTATAATGCCTGGCACAAAGCAAGATTATATTGATTATCGGGTTTTAAAATCCAAAGAGATTTTTGAGGATGTTAGGTTGTTAGCTAGCAATATTGTTATATAAGCTCATTTTATTGCTGAAATTGTATCCGGCACCTATACTGAACCCAATATCTTAATATAATTTAAAATCAACACTTGTAAATAATGTCTGTTGTTTGTTTTTATCATAATAAAATTTTATTATGCAAAATTGGAGATGGTAATGAAATTAATTTTAAAATTGTTAATCGTATGACGGTTAAGTGACCAAAATGTTACAATAACAGCTGTAACTTTTTATATGTTATACCCGTCATAGTAAAAATGAGTGTATATTTTTAATGACTACCGGGGAATTCAATACATGTGTTGATTTATTTTCTGATAATCTCTACAGATTTATCCTTAAAAATCTGAAGGATAAAGATAAATCATCTGATATTGTGCAGGATAGCTTTGAAAAATTATGGATAAGGGTTGATGAGGTGCAATTCGAAAAATCAAAATCATACCTATTTACTACAGCTTATCACCTGATTATTGACTTGTTACGACATGAAAAAAAACAAGGTAACTTTAATGAGGTTAAACCCGAAGCTTTAATTCATAACAATCAGTATTCCGATCTTAGTGAAGTTCTCGACAAGGGTTTGGAAATGCTGCCTGAAATTCAAAAGTCTGTTGTATTGCTCAGGGATTATGAAGGATATTCATATGAAGAAATTGGTAAAATAACCGAACTTAATGAATCTCAGGTGAAAGTATACATTTACAGGGCAAGGCTCTTTTTAAAGAATTATATCGGGAGTCCTGAGGCGGTAATTTAGTGCATAGTGCATAGTGCTTAGTGCATAGTGTTTGATGCATAGTGCTTATTTAGTTTATTCGTTTATTTGTTTATTCGTTTAAAGTTTATAATGTTTATATAAATTATAAAGGTTGTTAAATACTAAGCACTAAGCACTATGCACTAAAATCTATATACTAACAACCAGCAACTAAAAACTAACAACTATTTTCAGGTCTTGGTTCCTGGTTCTAAATTAAACAAATGCAATGATCATAAATAGAAATAATTACGAACAATATTGCATAGATTACCTCGAAGGCAAACTTAGTCCACCGGAGATGGAATACTTTCTATTGTTTTTATCTGAAAATCCTGATATTAAGCAGCAACTGGAAGAAATGGAAGTTAAGCCTGTAAATCAGGATAATATTTCATTTGCTGATAAAGAATACCTGAAAAAAGGTAAAAAACTGCAATTACCTGTAAACCGTTATAATTTTAATGACTTTTGCATTGCTTATACTGAAGATGACCTTTCTGATATCCAGAAAGATGAGTTAAAAAAGTTTATCATTAACAATCCTTCTAAATCAAAAGATTTTGAATTGTTTACAAAATCAAGGTTTCAGCCCGATAATACAATCCGGTACCAGTATAAAGGAAGATTAAAGAGGCATAATATAGGTTCAGTGTCGGTTGCCGGCTTATTGGGAATAGCTGCATCAATAGTTGTTTTTCTGGTGATAGCATCGGTTTTTTCACGATATAATAAAAGTGATATTAACCATATTAATAAAATATCAATTTCAGTTCCTAAGAATCAAAAACATATAGCTATCAGCCAAAACATAACTAAAAACAGTACCTCAAATAAAGTCATATTCAGTCAGGCATATCAGCAATATACAAAAAGGAATATTATTCGGACTGTTAAAGATACAGGAATAACAAACTTAACAGATAGCGTGGATAAATTATCGTCCGATAATGATTTGAATCCTGACAGGACCCTTTATGTATTGGAATTAAATATAATTCCCGCCAGGACAATAAAACTGATAAATTCTACAAGAGATACTATAGACCCTATGAATTTATTGGCAAGGTCAAAGCCTGATTCAATAATTAACAATTATGCGAGTTCAGTAATAATGGCATTTGTTAAATCTAAAATTCAACAAATCAACGATATAACTGGTAATTATTTGAAATTTTCAAATAAAAAGGGAAAATCAAGAAAAATAATATCTTTTGAAACGCCTCTGATCGGTTTTTACCAATCAAAAAATACCCAATAACCTGTAATCAGCAACCTGCAACCTGTAACCTGTAACCTGCAACCTGTAACCTGTAACCTGTAACTTTTAATCTCCCATATCCGTCCTATTCCTGAAAGTTTATATAATAATCCATTTAAAAAAGATTATATGAAAAAAACATACTTAATTCTGTCAGGATTAATGCTGTATATGATAACATTATACAGTCAGGCTGACTCTACAACGGTTAAAGTTGATGATAATACTCTTACAGTAGTTAAAGATAAAGACAGTACAAGAGTAATAGTTGATAATAATACGATTAGTAATGTTGAACATAAAAAAGATACCACACGTTTAAGGATTGGTAATAAAATGGTAATTATAACCAAAACGTCCAATGGAACGGTTATTACTATTAAAACAAAGGGTCAAAATGATACCGTTTCTGATATTAAAAATGACGATTTTGAAGATAACGGTTATGAAGATAATAACAAGAATAATTATGATAAACATCACAGGTTCAAGGGTCAATATGCCGGAATTGAGTTGGCATTAAATAATTTTGCGGACAATAATTTTTCAATCGTGCGGAATTCATCAAACAGTTTTATGAATATCAGGACCAGCAGATCACTGGATTTTAATATAAATTTTTTCCAGCACAGTTTTGGTATTGTTTCTGATAAATTTGGAGCAGTTACCGGGTTAGGTCTTGAATTATGCAATTACTATTTTGAGAATAATAATACCTTGGGTAAAGATATAAACGGCAATACAATTGGATATTATTATAACTTAAAAGATACTGCAATAGAAAAGAGCAAATTGGCAACGGTTTTCCTTACTATTCCAATAATTTTTGAAATTAAGTTTAATGACGGGATTAATTTTTCAGCAGGAATTATTGGGGCCTTGAAGCTTGGTGATCACACTAAAGTTATATATACTGCCAATGGCAATGAAAAAACTGCTAAAAATTATGACGATTTCAACCTTAATCCTTTCAGATATGGAGTAACGGCAAGGGTTGGCTATCATTCCCTGCTGGTTTTTGCAAATTATTACCTTACACCGTTATTTGAATCGAATAAAGGTCCTTTGCTATACCCCATTGCTATAGGGTTGGCATTGGAATTCGAATAATTACAGTTTGTCCATAAAGTCCGTAGCCTTCGTTACGCTCGTTTAAAAATCAGTCATTTACGTAAGTAAACTCCTGATTTTTAAACTTCGCAAGCCTCGGCTACGAACTTTATGATCCAAACTATTGCCATTAAAGTCAAATTACAATATAAAAATCTATTTACTTAAATCTTGTCAGATAAGAAAACGCCAAGATCAAGGCATGCGAAATCATAAAAAGCGCAGTTTACTTTAGTAAATGAGCATTTTTATGATGAGCATAACGAAGATATTGGTGTTTTCTTGCTGACAATTAATTAGAAGCAGTTTTATCTTTAATGGAACAGCCTATAGCTTTGGTATATGACGGATCGGGAGATTTGCCTGCTATTACACTATTTAAAGCATTTGCAAGATAAGGTTGGGACACTTTTGTTGCATCCTCGTAATTATCGTCTATTGCACCAATATATTTCACAACTAAATTCTTACCCTGCTTTTGAAGCAGAAATACATGTGGTGTCCTTGTAGCGCCATAAGTACGATATACAGTCTGGGTTTCATCAAACAAATACGGGAAGGTGAAACCTTTTTCTTTGGCCCTTACAATCATCTGATCATATGAATCTTCAGGCGAGAGACCCGGATCGTTAGAATTTATTGCAACCACAGGATATCCTAACTGTTTATATTTTCTATCTATTTCTATAATCCTGTCCTGGTAAGCTTTTGCAAACGGACAATGGTTACACGTAAAAATAACCACGAAACCTTTGGCGTTGGGGAAGTCTGCCAGGGAAACAAATTTTCCGTCTACGTTTTTCAGTTTAAAGTCGGATGCATTATCACCGGTTTTATAACCTTCTGAAAACATTATTGTGTTTAATGACACAAGCATGCCTATTATTAAAGTGATTTTTTTCATAAGAATATAGTTTTTATAAAGAATTTAATTTATTACTGATAATTGAATCTAATTCGTTAAAATTAAACGATTTAGCAAAAGAGTTACGAAAATTTCTGCCATATATTACTGTAAATGGAATTTCTCCTGACCATCCCGGATCAACTTTGTCGATCCACCGGTTTTGATCAGGATCGTGAAGTAAAACTACCTTTGATTTTATTTGGTGCGACTTTATAAATGGCAATAACTGGGTTTCGAGTTGATATTGAAAATCCATACTAACCAGGATTACACGGAATTTTTTATTGGAATATTTTGTACCGACCTGTTCTATTGCAGGCAATTCTTTTCTGCATGGCACACACCATGTAGCCCAGAAATTTACGAGGTAAACACTGTCATTGACATAATGAAGATTTGGCTCAAACTGGTTGAAATTCATGACCGGAACGTTATCCGAACCGGATACCTGTGCCATATTTATCTTCCATACTATAAAGAAAAGTATAAGAGCTATATAAACGCGCCGCATATTTTGATTTTGAAAGTAACGGCTGTATAACAATTAACTTTTTATTATTGTTCACTCTTAACGAACACCAGTTTTTCGTTAAATTTATCAACTATAATACCGAAATAATTTTTCAGGTCAGCATAATCAGTAACATCATACACATCTTTCTTAAATTCATAATACCCTAAAATCATCATTACACCATTAGTTGGGGGCAATACCTTATAAGATATATTTACCAGGCTGTTGGTAATGACCGTATCAGAAGGCATTGAGAGTAGTTTGTAACCATTTGGTACTTTTATTATGGATTTGTATTTGACGGATTGTTTATAGGTCATATCAACAGGGTAAGTCCTATCCTTCATTTTTAAAGGGTTACTTGCTATTGTTTGGTTGCAGAAAGGTGTAACAATTAATTTGTTATCGATTGTTTCTATACGTAAAATTTCCTTATAGTTTATTCCAAAAGGTTTGTCGTTTTGTGTTTTATTAATAAATCGCAATGAATCTTCAGAAGTAGCATTATTGTCAATTAACTCTTTTTTCAAATTATCATAGGAAGCTGATAATTTTTTCCTGTATCCTATTGCTTCATAACCCGTAGTTTGTAATTTAATGATATTGTATATACTATCATTAGCTGCATTTGGCTGTAAAATAAAGTCGTATTTTTTTTCAGAAACCAAACTACTTCTAAATTTTACCCATTGATCCTCTTTACTTTTATTAACTATTAAACCATTATCATTTAAACATCGTGTCGGGATTTGATTAAAATTGCATAATGGTTCAGTAGCATCAAGCAATACCATAAAACTGTCAATGTTAGCAAATACTGCCGTATAATTGAAGCAATCAAGGAAAGGATACTTGAGGTTTATTTTCCCGTGGTCACGGGTACTTAACAGAACAGGATATGCTTCTATATCTGCAGCATTTAATAAACCGGTCAAAAACAGATTAATATTTGTGCAATTACCGGTTTTGTCCAATAAAAATTCTTTGCAGCTTTTTGTTGGGTAAATACTATAGTTATTACCCCAATTATAATTATCTTTTACATAATTGTATATAGTTTTAGCTTTTTCAATTTTTGGTTTATTTATAAGGTTAAGATCATCTATTATTTTTTTACCTGCCTTTTTAGAATCACTTAAATATTCACTAACTTTTTCTTCATTAAGCATATCTTTACAAAGTTTTGGCCATGTACTTATAATTTCACGGGGTGGTTTATAATCATAACGTATAACAGCAAGCTGAAATTCAAGCCTTATTTTACAATCATTTATTGAGGTGATAAATGACTCATCTTTAAAAGCAGGAATATTATTCATTGCATAAAAATATACCATATCATGGATATCAGTATATAGCCTATTTGGCGCAGCTTTTTCCACATAGCTTTTATATTGGTCAACTTTATTTGTACCTTTCAGAATTGAAACATATTCGTAAAATGGGTTAATTTTAACAGTATATTCGCTATAAATTACAGGAATATTAAGTTGAAATTCCCAGGCATTTAAGTTAAAATCATAAGGACTTCTAATTGTGTAGGATAATTCAATTACCGAACCTTCTTTAACGTCAGGCATGGCAATTCTTTTATTTGACCAGTTCTTGCTTTCTTTTTCAGTGAATGCATTAATATTGCTTAAAGGAGTTGTTTTTATTTCACTATTTTCAAGATTATATGTATTTCCTTTAATTTCTTCAATTTTTTCATTATAACCATTTTTCCCTTTATAACATGGTATTAATAAAGATGCCCAATTTAATCCCGCCTTGGTAAAAATTTTAATTTTCATTTTTCTTTCGAACAATAATTCAAAATTGCCTTCAACCTGAGCAAAACTTGTTTGCCCAATATCATAAATTACTACTGCCTCAGCAGATGTATCTTTATCATATCTTTGAAGCTGTAATTCTTCTTTACTTATTTTTCCAAATTCATGTGAATATTCCTGACCAATGGATATTCCTGAAATTCCTATAGCCCCAATAAAAAAAAGGATTTTGTACATATATTTATTATTTGATGGTTAGTAAAATGTCATTTGTCTGGTTTAATAACTACACCTTTTGCATCAGTATCTTTTACTGTTTTTATAAACTTATAAAAATCAGGATATTCATTTTGCATATAATGCCCCGGGTACAGTTCAAAGCTTTTTGATGCTAATACCTTATTACCTGTAGAACTATAACTTGTACGAAATTCTCCGAATTGAGTTTTAATAATTGCATTATCAGGTATGGTTTTTACTTCATATCCATTTGGGACGTTATAAATAAGTGTATCAACATTATAAATTGGATACGGCAAATTTACCGGAAGTGTCCTCGTTGCAGGAACAGTAAAGTCAGGAATTACAATAGAAGTAGTATTGAAATATAATTCGTTTCCCAATTGGTTTAAAAATTTATTCAGCGTTATTGTTGAATTTAATCCTATATTTATAGAATCTCTGTTTTGTTTCTTCAAATTCCAGTCAATAATATCAAAATTGTCATAAGGCACTATTTTATGAAAAAATTTAATTCTTTCCTGTATAAATTTATTTTTATCATAGCCATTTAATAAATAATTTAATTCATTGAACAATTCAAATGACCATCCTTTAAATGCACTGTTTAATTTTAAAGTGGCACATCCGGAAGTATTAAGATTAAATTCCATTTTTTCCGATTCAAGGCAATCATCTTTTTTTAATGCCGGTATTTTAACTATATGGCTATTATCTTTTGATACCAGAAGAGCATACCGGTTTTGTGTAAATGTTCCAAAGAATCCAAAAGGGTTGATGTTACTTGTATTCTCCAGCCATATTGTGTCATTTTCAATTGGTACTGCTAAAATAACATGATTGAATTGTTGACATGGAAGTTCTTTTATTAAATCTACCGGTTGCTCACCGGCATAAACTATTGTATAATAAGATTCAATTCCTGCAAATTGCAATAATGCTTTCATGTAATTGGTCAATGCTTTACAATCGCCATACTTGTTATGGGCAACGTAAGAAGCTGGGTATGGTTTAAGGCCCCCTATACCGATTGATACATTTATATACCGCGTATTGTCCTGCAAATAATGATATAAAATTTTTATAATTTCCCTTTTATCTGTAATGCCATTAATCAGAGATTTAACTTTAATTTTCTCATCATCGGGCAAAATATCTAATCCTTGTAATAATTCGTATTGCCAGTTGCCGAAACTATTCCAGTCATGTGAAAGTCCTTTTATTCCATAATTAAAAATTAATGGTGTTATAATTACAAGAGGTTCGTCATTAAAGCTCTGCGAAAAAACCTCATTTTTAAATGGTTTATCATAAGCTGACTTCCAAAATAACTCTACGTTTTTATCTGAAGAGTCTTTCAAACAATTAATTATTTTTCTTTCATATTTTAAAAACTGATAATTTTTTGGCAAAATTACCTTAAGAGTAGCTAAGTGAGTGGGTATTGCGTAATGTAAAACAGGATCCCACTCTGTAATTGTAATGAAATCCCTATATGTTGTCGTGTAAGAATAAGTAATTTTATAAGGGTAAATATTGTGCTTTAACTGGAAACATCTTTTAAAATTATCCTCATATATGGAAATATTGGATATAGCACTATTGTCAACCATATCGCTTTTTTTAAGGATCCTGACTTTTGTACCATTCATATTTTCTATCCATCCAGATACGTTCGATAATTTTTCATTTTTAGAATAAGGTATTTCTATTACAGCATATTTGTCACCTACACGGTTATTTATTTTAATTGTAACGGAATCAGTTTTAATTAAATTATCTTTTTCAATTTTACAAGTGGTTGAATATTTAATTACTTCAGCATCATATTTCTGGGATGAAACCTTCTCGTAATAAATTAATAATAAGATAAGACAGGTCAATAATAATTTTGGATTCATATATTTTAATAACTAGTTAGAAGTCTTGGATTTATACGTTATAATTTTATATTGGTTATACTTGTAATAATTTGTATCAAAGTAAATATTAATTACAAATCTAATTGACTTTTTATGTAAAAATCGTTAAATTTATTAAAGGATTATACAATAGAAATAATTTTAAATTCTAAGGCCATGAGCACTGAAATTATTAATGGAATGATAAGTAATTCTTCCTGGATAGATCCTGTAAATAAAAGTATTTTTAAATTTTCTGATGGGAACAATCTTATCATTAACGGTAAGAACCAAATACAATATTCCCTGAGTTATTCAGGCGGTAAAATTATATTTAAATGCGGGTCAAACCAGAGTTATTTCGTAGACTATATTAATGACTTTATTTTAAATTTTTACAACGATCTTGAAAAATTCAGCATTACGCCGGAATAAATAAAATTAGAACCAGGAACCAGGAACCAGGAACCAAGACTTTATGATTTAAGATTCTAGATTTTTGATTCTAGAATTAGGATTTTAATAGTCTTACTGAATTAAAAATCTCAAATCTTAAATCTGGATTCTCAAATCTCAAATCTCAAATCATTTATCTTATATCTGTCTTCTGTTCTCTGTCCTCTTTTTAACATCTCAAATCCTGGCTCTTGGCTCCTGGTTCTATTAAAAGTACACTTCAGCATGAATCCTGTTCGGTTGTATACCTTTTTTTTCAAGGATACTATATGCATCGTCAATCATAGAGCTGTTACCACATATGTACACCAAGCTGTTAAGGTCGATTGAATAATTCAGTAAATAATCGGTAACCCTTCCGTGAAACTCACCTCCTGGTTCTTTGGAAGTACACTGTATATAACGCCCCTTTTTGTAATCTGTCTGTTCGTATCCTTCTATTTCAAAACGTACTCCGTGCAACAATTTATAATCAATATCGGGGTAGCTTAATATAATGCTGTGAAATGGAGAAATGCCGGTACCACTGGATATAAATAAATATTTTCTCTCTTTTATTATTTTTTCATCCAGGACGAAATATCCAAAGGGTCCTTCTATTTCAACATTTTCACCTGGATGGCCTTGTTTTAACTTTTTAGATAAAAATCCATTGTCAACTTCCTTTATCAGTACTTCCAGGTAAGGTACATTAACGGGGCTGTATATTGAATATTCCCTTTTTTGTTTAGTACCTTGAGGGCCAACAACAATATACTGACCGGGCATAAATTCCAGTCCCTGGCGATCAAATCTGAGTATATAGGTGCTTTCAGTTAAAAACCGTATGCTTATTATTTCTGATTGAAATCTTGTAGTTGTCATTAAATTTAGTTGATAGTTGATAGTTGTTAGTTGCAGGTTGCAAGTTGCTAAATATTTGGTTTTTTTCCTAAATTAGCGCAATTTTAAATCTGATAAAACATAAAAATATATGAGTAAAATTACTGTGATAGGTGCCGGCAACGTCGGTGCAACCTGTGCAAATGTAATAGCACAGAAAGAATTGGCGAGCGAAATAGTATTACTCGACATTATGGAAGGAATAGCCGAAGGTAAAGCATTGGATATGTTGCAAACCTCTGCATTAATTGGTTTCGATAGCCGAATAATTGGGGTTACAGGCGATTACAGCAAAACTTCAAAATCCGATGTAGTAGTAATAACATCCGGAATACCACGTAAACCTGGTATGTCAAGAGAAGATTTAATTGGCATCAATGCCGGTATTGTAAAAGATGTTACGCAAAATATTCTTAAATATTCCCCAAATGCAATTATAGTCGTTATTAGTAATCCTATGGATACGATGACCTATCTGGCACTTAAATCAAGCGGGTTACCTAAAAACCGGATAATCGGCATGGGAGGTATACTTGACAGTTCGCGTTTTAAATATTATTTAAGCCAGGCATTAAATACACCGGCAAGCGATATACAAGGGGTTGTTATTGGAGGACATGGTGATACAACTATGATACCTCTTACGCGTTTTGCCACTTATCAGGGTGTTCCTGTGTCAACATTACTTGACAAGGAAACTGTAAAAAAAGTAGCAGATGACACAATGGTAGGGGGCGCCACGCTTACCAAATTATTGGGTACTTCAGCCTGGTATGCCCCCGGTGCAGCTTGTGGTGCATTGGTTGAATCCATTGTGCGTGATGAAAAGAAAACCATCCCTTGTTGCATATTCCTGGAGGGAGAATACTCACAAAAAGATATTTGTATGGGAGTGCCTGTAGTTATAGGAAAAAGCGGTTGGGAAAAAATTATTGATTACAAACTGAATACTGAGGAGCAGGCCGTTTTTAATAAAAGTGCCGAAGCAGTGCGGAGTATGAATAATGTCCTGTATGAAATGAAAGTTTTGTAGAATCAAGAACCAAGAACCAAAAACCAGGAACCAAGAGCCAAGAGCCAAGAGCCAAGAGCCAGGAACCAGGATTAAAAATCTGAGACAATTAAATTTAATATAGTTGTAAAGATTGAAAATGTAGGGACACGCCTTGTGCGTGTCCCTAATTTAACAAATGAGCATTTTTCTGACGAGCGTAACAAAAAAATTGGTGTTTTCTTACTGACACTTATTGTTCGTTTGGTGCCATATTTTGAACATAGCCCTGCAAAGTATTTTGTATTTTGGCACTCAAATCTTTTTGTTTAAAAACTTCAGTATATCTGGCCAATTGATTTAATGTATACAAACACATCTGCTTTTCGGAGTCAATGTTTTTAGCCTTGTTTCCCTTGAGCCTGAAATAATAGCGCGCTTCATCATTAATGCTATCGTAAAGCTTTTGAGTTAAATTATTTGCTTTTGCAATTTGATTAGCTCTGTAATACTGCTCAATTAAAGGAAGCGTCCAAACGTTTACCGGCACCTGGTCAACAGGCAAAACTTTAAAGCATTTATCCAGTACTTTCACAGCAGAATCAACCTTATTTTCATTAATAAGTTGTTGGGCAAGCCGTGCAAAATTATTCCTGAAATTTGAAAGCATTCTCATATTATTCTCATCAATATAAACTTTAGGATTGGCAACATTTCCCCATTTAAATTTATTCATGAGATTTTCATATAAAATTTTTGTATCAATAATACCGTATTGGCCATCCTGTCTATCACCCTGACTTGCGATAGGTACAAGGCGATAAGCCAGGCCATCGAGCCGGAAATATTTTTCAAGGCCCAGGTAGTTTTCATCACCTACTGTAATGGCAAAATAAATAGGGCGTTTCCAATCATTTTGAGCTATCAGGTCAAGCACCATCATATCGTTTTTAAAGATAACTGACCGGTACGATTTTTTTTCACGTGACCTTGGATTGGTAAGCTCAAATTTCATTTCAGGTACTATATAATTATCAAATTTTTCACTAACAACCTTATTATCAATTACTGCTTGTTTGTCAACCTTCATGCTAAAGTTTTTGGCAGGTAAATAATCCACCTTTTCCCTTGCATTTGGCAGGGTTTTAGTTTCTTCATTATCACTTGCCACAAATTTCATCACTTCCTTTAGATCGGCATACTGTCCGTTAAGTCGATCTACAACGTAAAGGGCATCTCTGGTGCCTGTTTTATATTTTTCATGAGTCATTGAGAATGGTAAAGGATCAGAATCATTTACCTTGCGCTCCATTTGGTCAATATACCAATCTGCGCCCAGATAACTTAAATTTACGACTCTTACATCAGGACGCACCCCGAATACTTCCTGCACGCACCATAGAGGAAATGTATCGTTGTCACCATTGGTAAAAATTATAGCATTTTTCTCGCACGAATTCAGATAATCAAATGCAAAATCGGTACTTGTAAACCGACCCGACCGATTATGATCATTCCAGTTTTGTTGTGCCATTCGTATCGGTACACATGCAAGGCAAACTACAGTAACTCCAATTGCGGCCAATACTCCGGGTAAGTGTTTACCAGCCCAGTAAATCAATGACATTACGCCAAGACCTATCCAGATTGAAAATGCAAAAAATGAACCTACATATGAATAATCACGTTCACGTGGTTGCATAGGATATTGGTTGAGGTAAAGTAAAATACCTAATCCGGTCATTAAAAATAATATCAATACAACCCAAAAATCTTTATTATGCTTTTGGTAATGGAAAAGCAACCCTATCAATCCAAGTATCAGGGGAAGCATAAAATAAGTATTATGTGCCGGGTTGTGTTTAAATTTATAGCCTGATTTTATCTCAGGCAGATTATTTTGTGGGCCTAACCTCCATTCATCCACAAAATTTATTCCTGAAATCCAGTTTCCGTTTAAGTTATCTCCATATCCCTGAAGATCATTCTGACGGCCCGAAAAGTTCCACATGAAATATCTTAAATACATCCAGCCAACCTGATATTGAAGAAAAAATGACATGTTTTCAGCAAAAGTCGGTTTGTAAAGTGTTTGTGGTTCGCCTTGCTGGTTGGTTGTCTCTATGGGAGTACCTTTAATATTTGCCCACTTTTTGTATTCACCCACATGATTGCTCTCGGCACTCCACATCCTCGGAAATAATGTGCAAAATCGCGGATCGTATACATAAACCGGTTTATGTCCTGTTGCAACATATTTGCCATCTTTTTGACCCCAGATTGTTGCGCCTTCTTTCTGATCTGTAACAGGGGCATTGTAATATTGACCATATAGTAATGGCCTGTCCCCATATTGTTCCCTGCTCAGGTACGCGATAAGAGAAAACAAATTTGAAGGACTGCCTTCACTTAATGGAGTCCCTGCATTCGAGCGTATTATTGTCATAGTATATGACGAATATCCAAGCATTATCATAGAAAAACACAAAAGAATTGTGTTCCATAACGGTTTACCATTTCTGGCGGTATATCTGATTCCCCATACAATAAATGTAATAAGGGCTACTATAAAGAAAATCCATCCTGAATTATATGGAAGTCCGAATCCATTTACGAACAATAATTCAAACCAGGAGGCAACCACGAAGGTGCCCTGAATTATCCCGTACATAATAACCCCAAGAACTGTTATTGAAACTAAAATGGCAATAATTAAGCCTTTGCGGGATACCTTGTATTTCCTGAAATAATACACAAGTCCCAGGGCAGGTATAGATAAAAGGTTAAGTAAATGTATACCAATTGTTAATCCCATTAAATATGCAATCAACACAAGCCACCGGTTGGAATACTTCTCATCTGCACAATTTTCCCATTTTAAGATTGACCAGACAATTAATGCAGCAAACATTGTAGATGATGAGAAGACAATTGTTTCAGATGCCGAAAACCAGAAACTGTCGGAAAAGGTAAAAGCAAGTGCCCCAACCGCGCCGCTACCTATAACCATAATTATTTCCTTAAGCGAATACTCATCTTTTTTGCCAACTATCTTCATGGCAAGATGAGTTATAATCCAAAACAGGAATAACACAGCAAATGCACTTGCCATTCCGGAATAGGTGTTCATGGCCATAGGGACTTTATGGACGTCACCACCGGCAAACATGGCTACTACACGGCAAATCATCGCAAACATCGGATATCCCGGGGGGTGACTTACTTCAAGTTTATACCCGCACGAAATAAATTCGCCGCAATCCCAGAAACTGGCAGTGGGTTCACTGGTAAACATGTAAACTATTGCAGCAGTAGCAAAGATTACCCAGCCCGCAATGTTATTAATTCTTTTAAATTTCTTCATCAGGTTGTTTCTAAGCAGATGGTTATTACACAATTAATATTTTAAAAATTATAGCAAAATAGGCAAATTTTCTAAATCATTGATAGAAACTATTGAAATTATTCTAATTTAAGTTGTTAAAAATTACTAAATGTAATATAATAAATATAATATAATATTATTAAATTGCATAACTACAATTAAACTATCAACTCTTTAAACTTAAAGGTTATGTCTATTAAATACTTTATTTTAATTTCAATAGCTGTTTTGGATTTTTCCCTATCTTTTGCACAAACCCAGTTAAATCATGCTAAAAAGATATTTGTGAGTCCTGAGGGTAAGGTTTTTGTAAACAAGCATCTTCCCATTTATGTTAAGATTTCAACATCTCCGGATGACAAATCCCCGTCTTTTACCCTTCCAAGCATTGTTACTGCTAAGTATGCCAACCCTATGTATTTTGATACTGAAGGTCGCAATACTTTGAGGTCACCGTGGGCAGTTGATACTGTTACCAAAATGCCGGTAGAACCTAAAATCGAAATAATATACGAAGTATTTGCTGACGGTAAACCTCCGGTAACTAATCTTAAAATTAAATATAGCCATAAATTCATTAAAAACGGAATGGTATATTATGGCAAGGATGTAAAATTGGAATTTTTAACAAATGATGAAGTATCTGGTGTTGAAGCCACTTACGTTTCTGTTAACCATGGGGTATACACTGATTTGACAAAGATAAATCCGGTGTTTGATGAAGAAAAGGAATATGTTATTGCTTATTATTCTGTTGACAGGGTCGGAAATGTTGAAAAACCTAAAACGACGAAATTTTTTATTGATAACACTCCTCCAAAAACCGACTTTAAAATTATAGGAGAGAGCAAAGGAAAGGTATTATCTTCCAAAGCTTCTGTTTCACTTAACTCAAAAGACAGTCTTTCCGGGGTTAACAGGATTATATATTCAATTAATGATGGTCCTGAAAATATATATACTGTTCCTATTCCAATATCGTGGTTAAAGGAAGGTAAATCGAAAATTTCATACTATGCGGTAGATAATGCAGGCAACAGGGAAGCAACAAAGGTAATTGCCACATCTACAGACAAACCGGATGAAAAAAACGAATCATCAGCATTTAGTTTTTATATAGATAAAGAACCTCCCGAGGTTAATTACGAAATAGTTGGAGACCAATACACCGGGAAATATTTGTACTTATCTTCCCGCAGCCGTTTTAAAATCAATGCTAAGGATGATAAATCGGGAGTGGACAAAGTTACGTATTCCATCAACAATACCCTGGTAAATCAAATATATAGCGACCCTTTTGCAATCAATGGCGAAGGTGTTCAAACAATTTTCTTCACTGCATCGGATAATGTTGGGAATATTGCCCTGCCAAAATCTCAACAGGTTTATATGGATAAAATTACACCTAATACTACTCTGTCTTTTAACGGGCTCATATATAAAAACCGTGATACTTCTTTTATTACAAGCCAGACAAAGATTGTACTTACTGCAAAAGAAACGGGATCTGGAATTCAATCAGTTCAATATTCCATTGACGGTGAAGTTAAAACAGCTTATTCTGCGCCAATTTCAGTTAATAAAGAAGGCTTACATACAATTGAATATTTTGCTGCAGATAAGGTTAATAACGCTGAAGCTATTAAGAAATTTTCGTTTTTTGTTGATAATACCCCCCCTCAGATTCATTATAATTTTAGCATTAAAGCAATAGGCGAAAAGACTATACGCGATGAAAAGTATACAATTTATCCTTCCAATACCATGTTATATATCGCGGCTACTGACAATGCAGTTGGGAGCGATTTGATTGAATATCGTATAAATGGAAAACTTTCTCAGAATATTATCCCTATTAAAGGGCTTGTTCCCGGAAACTATGATATTGAAATAACCGCTTATGACATGCTAAGGAACAAATCAGTTGAAACTTTAAGGTTTTCTATAGAGGATTAAGATTATGTCATAAACGCTTATGTTTTATGAGAAAAATTTGTTTTATTATTATTGGTTTATGGATAAGCATTGCAGGATCCAAAGCACAGGAAGAAAATGTTATAGCCTCGGCAATTTATAATTTTACACGTTATATTGATTGGCCGGATGACGGCTCAACAAACTTTTATATAGATATAATTGGCCATAAATCAGTTTATGATAAACTTATGGAACTTACAGTCGGGAAAAAAGTAGGTACAAGAGTTATAATAGTGCGCTATCTTGAATCATGCAATAATATATCTCCATGCCAGATACTTTTTGTTGGTTTTTGGCAGAGTAAAGATATGCATGTAGTTGCGGAAAAAATAGGTGATGCCCATACATTGATAATTAGTGAAAAAGATGGGCTTATCGATGCTGGTTCGGGGATTAACTTTGTGATAAGGAACAATACTATCAAATTTGAAATTAAAAGGTCAAATATAGTCAGGCATGGTTTGGCATTAAGCTCACAGTTAGAGCAAATCGCCTATAAGACATACTGAAAACTTCAAAATTAAGACATGATAATGAGAGCCAGGAGCCAAGAACCAGGAATCAAGATAAAAGTGATTAAGTAATTCCATAATCCATATTAACCTCATAAACTTTATAAACGAATAAACTTTTGATTTATAAACAACTAATTTCCGGCAACAACTTTTGATATAAAGAAATCACCGTTAAAGATAATGTAAACACTATAAGTATAATCAAAATTGGTTTTCATTAAATCATAATATGATTCGAATCTGGTACCAAGTTCTATGCCTTTCTTTATTGTATGATGATAAGTTAATTTAAAATTCAATAATTGTCTTCTGGCCTCAGTATAGGAACTATCTAATTCTGAAACCGACTGAAACAGGTAATCTCCCCTTGGAGCGATAAATTTACATGCATTCCAGTATCCAAGCATTATATCCCAATGTTTGCCTTCCATTATAAAGTTTGGATACAGCCCATAGCCATTAACGAAGGGTTGTTCCTTTTTCGTTGACAAATCAGCATAATGGGCAACATAACCTCTTATACCTATCCTGCGGAATAAGGCTCCGTTTATATTATAAACAGCATCCACACCGTATACCAGGTTAAAAAGAGTTTGTACAGGGGCTGACTGAGTTGTATTCATACCCCCCCTATGTGCGAATAGAAATTGAACAGGTATTTTAAGCTGAAACCTGCTATCGGAATTTGTCAGTTGAAAAGTATTGGATGATCCGACTGTGAATCTTTCCTGTATAGGGGAGAGATTAAAAATGAATTGTTCCCAGTTAAGCCATAAATCGGATTTAATCCTGCTTTTATCAAGTAGAAACTGTAAACCGTTTTCTACATGTTCGTTAATATACCTGTCAAATTGAAAAACAGGTTCAATAAGATTATGATTAGTAGTGCCATAGAGTGTTCCTAAAACCATATCGAGGCCATCCCAGATATGGTATTGAAATGAAAGAACCGGTTGCTCCTGTGTATAATTTGAAAGACCTGAATATTTTAAGAGGTAAATACCTGCCGAAAGTTTAGTCCTTCCATTGGGGTAATAAGCCAGTTGTGGCTGAACAAAATACCCTATTTCCTTGTATCCCGCTTCAAAAGCGTTATCAGTATAGTACATATTTTTGAAGTAGTTCCCGTTTTCAATAGTAAGATGCAGGGAATTGCTGTCTTTAGGATTAATATACTGAGAAATACAAAAGGCTGAATTATCATATTGGGATGATATTTTATGGGTATTAATAATTAATAATAGCCCTGATATAATGCAACATTTAAAAATCAGTAATCTTAGAATTTTTATTTTACCATCTGTTATTAAGACTTTATTCATAGATTCTTCAATGTTATTTATATTTAAAATTTTAGAGTAATATATTAACCAATTCAGTTAACAGTTAACAGTAAACAGTAAACAGTTAACAGTAAAAAATAAACTGTAAACAAAAAACAGTAATTATGGTACCGTACAAAGATAAGTCATAAAACGGATTGTTAATTGATACAGATCACCAATAAATTAAACATATATCATCTTTAATTAGGTAATTAACATAATTAAATACCTAACTTTATTAAAGTAAGGCAAATCTTATTTTTGAATAGTTATTTTGATAACTAATTATCGTTAATCAAATATAAAAGAATAAGTAACTCTCTAATCTGTACATTTGAATTTAATACATTAATTGGATGAATTTTAAAAGTTGGAGAAATGTGAATTTATTAATTATTTATAAAAATATTAGTATCAGGTTACTTAGTTGTCTGCTTTTATCAATAATTATAATACATACTGCCAAAGGTCAGAACTGCTCGGTCAATTCCGGCATTAATGATACAATTTGTGCGAATGAAGCCATGATATTACATGGCTCAAAAGCCGGATTATTTCAAGGTTCCGGGATTACAACCTGGTCCCAGATCGGTGGTCCTTCCTGTATTATAACTAACCCTGAAAATCTTGTAACAACTGTCACCGGGTTCACTGGCGGCAACACTTACCAGTTTAGAATATCTTCAACCTGCCAGGATGGAACATTAGTGTACAATGATGTAAGTATAGTTGTAAAATCCGCTGCTATTGCCACGGCCGGTACACCGGAAACATATTGCCCGGGCACATATTCACTTGCAGGTAATGCACCGGGAATAGGACAATCAGGTCTATGGACTATTGTTGGAAATAATTATGGTATAACTATCAATTCACCTGAATCTTCTACAAGTACAATAACATTGTCAGAAAATTCGGCTGGTGCTACCACCCTGCGCTGGACATTGACCAGTACAAACGGATGTTCATCATATAGTGATGTAGTGATAAAAAACAGGGGGGGAGTAAGCCCTGTCAGCGCCGGTACAAACCAGAATATTTCACATTGTTTTACAACCACCACTTCCTGTAACCTTTCAGGTTCCTATGGAGGCAATGGAACGGGAGGGCAATCAGGATTATGGTCGGTTGTAACCGGGCCAAATACACCTGATATAACTAACCCTTCTTCCAATACAACAAGTGTTACCAACCTTATAAGCGGGACATATATTTTTAGATGGACAGTATCCGGCCCTTGTTTAAGTGGCAGCAGTACAGTAAATGTAACTATTCCATCCCCGGTAGGATCTAACTCTGCAGCAAACGTTACCCAGGGCAGTCAGACATTTTGTGATTCCCGGGTTGAAGCAGTTCTTATTGGTGATAACCCGACATATGCGAACGAAGTGGTTACCTGGACAAAATTATCCGGAGCAGGAACTATAATAAGTCCCAACAATACTCAAACAACTGTTACAGGACTAAATCCACCTGCTTCATCAACTTTTGAATATAATATTACAAACTCTGTTACTGCCTGCTCATCTACATCAGGAGTTGTAACTCTTAGTTATTCAACACTCGATCCACCATCCATTTCTATAACATCATCAACAAACGTTATCCTGCCTGTTAATGATACATCCACAACTGTAACTTATACATTTGAAGGTGGTACCAATACATCATACGCTATTGTTGAAACTCCTTCAGGTACCGTATCCAATCCATCCTGGATTAACAGCGAGAGCCCGCAATTAGTGGCTGTACCCAATGTTGAAGGTCAATATGTGATAAGGTTCAGAAGATATACCAATGGTGGAATTGGAGGTTGCGGGGAAGCTGATGCTGATATGAATATTTTTATTTCCCAAACGCCTACGGCATCAAATGCAGGAACTGCTCAGGATCTTGCTTGTAATGTTTTTAGCACAGCACTTGCCGGAAATATTCCATCTGTAGGAACAGGTGTATGGTACCAGGTAAGCGGGCCAAATAATGCAGTAATAAGTAATCCAAATTTCAACGATTCACCTATTAGTAATTTAATACCGGGAAAATATGTGTTTCGCTGGTCGATAACTGCCGGTGCTAACGGTACAACTAGTGAAGATGATGTAAATGTGATAGTTTCACCGCCTACACCTACAACTTCTGCTGCCGGAAACTCTACTACTGTTTGTTACGCTACAACTACAATCTTGCAGGGTAATTCTCCTGCAATAAATGAAACAGGTACATGGTCAGTTACTCCGGGTGAAGGTGTTATTTTCAGTGATATTCACACTCCGCATGCTATTGTTAAAGGTTTGATTGCAAATACAGTTTATACTTTTCAGTGGAAAATTGCAAATGCCTGCGGTGCTGATTCAAGTACAGTTGTTATAACAACTAGTGGTATTCAGGGTCCCGTACAAGCAAATGCTGGTCCCGATCAGTGTCAGAGTGCTTCAACTACCGTTATAACACAATCAGGAAATAATCCTGAATCAGGAACAGGTATATGGTCGCAGATTTCCGGACCTGCCTGTTCTATTACAGACGTTAATTCACCGGCTACTACCGTTACCGGCATGTCTAAGGGGAACTACCTGTTTCAGTGGGAAATTAATTGGAATGGTTGTTCTTCGACGGTTGATACTGTTATGGTAACAATTTCACAACCTGCTACTACCTCTTTGGCAGGTTCAGAACAGCAAATTTGCGGAACATCGACTACACTTTCAGGTAATGCTGTATCAGTAGGTGTAGGTTCATGGTCGCAGATATCAGGTCCGGGCCTTGCAACAATCAGTGATACACTATCGTCAACGCCAACTATTTCAAATCTGGTTACAGGAGTTTATACCTTTAAGTGGAATGTCACAAATTATGCCTGCCCATCAAACTATTCCTATGTTAACCTATATGTTTCCAGTCCGCCAACTACTGCCAATGCCGGTCCCAATCAGAATATCTGCCCTCCTGCAACTACAGCTGACTTAGCCGCGAATGCAATAACTGTAGGTTCAGGTACCTGGTCATACATATCAGGCCCAAACTACCCGGCAATTTCAAACATCACTTCTCCTGCAGCGGTATTATCCAACCTTATATATGGAACATATCAAATGCTGTGGACTTCACAGAATGGACCTTATTGTCCTTCCTCTAGCGACACAGTGGTAATTAACTTTACACCTGCAGCCAATGCAGGCTCAAACCAAAATTTATGTAATGAAACAACAACATATCTAACTGGAAATTCAGAAGCTACAGGTATCTGGACACAAATATCAGGACCTTCATGCACTATTACTTCAACAGGAATAAACACTGCTGTTGTTACCGGAATGACACCAGGTAGTTACGATTTTCGTTTTACCATTTCAAATGGCTGTAGTTCCTCTTATGCTGATATAACTGTTGTAAATTCAGCTGTGCCTTCGGTACCTGATGCAGGAACTGATCAACAATTGTGCAATGCCGCCTTATTTAACATGAATGGCAATAATCCTGTAGTTGGAACAGGTACATGGAGTGAAGTAAGCGGACCTGCAGGTACATTTGCTAATGGTAATATTTACAACACATCATTTACTCCCACCGGTGGGGCAGGAACTTACATAATGGAATGGACTGTTACAAATGGTAATTGTTCATCTACAGATCAGGTCTCAATTGAAGATTATGCTACCCCGACAACAGCCACTGTTGGAGCTACTCAAAATATATGCGGATATACCACTACCTTATCAGGTAATACACCTGCAACAGGGGTTGGAAACTG
This sequence comes from uncultured Bacteroidota bacterium, assembly GCA_963846585.1. Taxonomy (GTDB): domain Bacteria; phylum Bacteroidota; class Bacteroidia; order Bacteroidales; family JAAUTT01; genus JAAUTT01. Next base: position 159,089 of record CAWJWO010000003.1, on the reverse strand, counting down.
GTCATTGGTCAGCGGCCCGGGTGGTGCAACAATAGAATCACCTATTTCACCCTCCAGTTCTGTAACATGTGCCGAAGCATCATCGTATGTTTTTAGCTGGACAATATCAAATGGAGTATGTACACCAAGTACAGCAGATTTAACAATAAACACCAATGTTCCGCCTACTGCCCCTGATGCAGGACCTGACCAGGAACAATGTAATGTCAGCACTGTTTCGCTGGCGGGTAATATTATTAACACTGGTACAGGCACATGGAGTCAGCTAAGCGGACCAAATACAGCTTCGTTTACCAACGTCAATAATCCTGTAACTACAGCAACAGGCTTAATAGCAGGCACATATCTAATTGAATGGACGTCATCCTATAACTCCTGTTCTGCCAGTGATACCGTGCAAATAATTATTGATCCGGCACCCACTGCCTCTAATGCAGGTACTAATCAATCAGTTTGTAACTACACTGATATTACACTTACCGCCAATATCCCGGTTGTCGGCACAGGAACATGGACACAGGTTTCAGGACCCAGTTCCGCATTATTCGTAAATGCTAATGATCCAAATACAGAACTTTTGGGTACTATAGTGGGTACATACGTGTTAAGATGGACTATTATTAATGGAATTTGTGATTCCAGCAGCTCCACTGTGAATATAACAATAAATAATATTCCGTCAATGGCTGTTGCAGGAGCTGACCAATATCTTTGCAACTCTTCAAATACATCACTTACAGGAAATATTCCTTCTTCGGGTACCGGAACCTGGTCCTTGCTCAGCGGTACTGATTCACCAACCATAACCGGATCAAATCCTGCCAGTGTTAATGGTTTAGTGCCTGGTGTTTATGTATTCATGTATACCATTGCAAATGGTTCATGTATTTCAACGGATAGTTTACAGGTTATAAACTATAATCTTCCTACATCCTCTGACGCGGGTCCGGCACAAAGTTATTGCAATGCCACAACTTTTACCCTGGCAGGGAATACCCCTGTTTATGGTACCGGCACATGGAGTTTAGTAAGTGGGCCGAATTCTCCGAGTATAACTACTCCTGGATCTCCTGCAACTACTATCACGGGAACTATTCCAGGAACATATGTGCTCCAATGGAATATAACAAATGGCACATGTTCTGCTTCCCTGTCAACAGTTACCGTAACAAACCGTGTGCCAATTATTTTGACAGGACCGTCAAATGCCTCAATTTGTCAGAATGGTACACAAACATTGAATGTTTCTGCTTCCGGAGGAACGGGTTCATATAACTATCAATGGCAGTATTTCACGGGAGGAATATGGAATAATCTTGGAACAAATACCAATAATTATAGTACTCCTTCCTTAGCCATTACAGGGAATTATGTTTACAAGGTTATTGTGACTGATCAGGTTCTTTCAGGTGATGGAGGATGTTTAACAACGTCAACACCTGCTACTGTTACTGTTGTTGATATTCCTGGCATAACCACTCAACCTGTGAGCCCTGCAAACATATGTGCGGGTGGAACTTCAGACAATATGAGCATTATAGCAACAGGTGGCACTCCGGCACTAAATTATCAATGGCAATATTATAACGGTTCATGGAATAATGTAGTAAATGGAACACCTTTAGGTGCTTCCTATTCAGGTGCTGCAACTGAAACTTTCTCAGTATCAGGAATATCAAATACAGGAAGTTACCAATATCAATGCCTTGTTTCAGCAACAGGTAATGGCTGCAGTACTGCCACATCCAATACAGTTACATTAAATGTAGTAGCAGATCCTGTTCTTACTGTACCAATATATACAATTGCTACTATTTGTGCAGGAGGAAGTACTGTTGTTAGCAGTACAATCAGTGGCGGGATAGGTACTCCGGCTTACCAGTGGCAATATTATAATGGTTCGGCATGGAATAACGTTGTTAACGGAACACCTGCCGGGTCTACCTATACTAATGCAAACAGTTTGTCGATGACTATTACCGGAACTACCTCCCCGGGGAATTACCAGTATCGCTTGAATACCAGTAATTCATCAGGTTGCGACTATACCAGTGCAGGATCTTCCTATACTGTAGTAGCTGATCCAACTTTTACCTCTCAACCTTCAACTCCGGCCGCTATTTGTATCGGTGGTACTTCTGCCAATATGAATATTTCAGCATCAGGCGGTACACCTTCACTTACCTATCAATGGCAATATAATAATAGTGGTACGTGGGAGAATGTGGTCAACGGAACACCTGCAGGAAGTACTTATACAGGATCAAACGGCACATCTTTTTCAGTTGAAGGGATTTCAATTCCGGGTAGCTATAATTATCAGGCGTTGGTTGAAGCTGCAGGCAATGGTTGTGCAACAGCGACCTCAAACCCCGTAACACTTTCTGTTGCGGCTGAACCGGCTATTTCGGTACAACCGGTTGACCCCACGGCTATTTGCATAGGAGGTACAGCCAATATCGGTTTAACAGCCACGGGAGGTACTCCGGCATTAATTTACCAATGGCAATATTATAACGGAACTTCATGGAACAATGTTGTGAATGGTACTCCGGCAGGTTCTGTTTATACAAATGCAACAACTTCGGTATTAACCGTCGCGTCAATTTCTTCAGCAGGAAACTTCCAGTATCAATGTCTGGTTTCAGCAACCGGAAGTGATTGTAATACCGTTATATCTGGTGCAGCAACCTTAACTGTTGCAGATGATCCAGCTATTACATTGCAACCCGCGGCCATAACAACTATTTGCAATGGCAGCACCACGTCATTGTCGGTGACAGCTACAGGTGGAGCACCTTCACTTAATTACCAATGGCAATCAAATACAACAGGTTGCGGAGGTTCCTGGACCAGTATTCCCGGAGCCACCAGCAATAGTTATACTACTTTGGCACTAACTCAAACTACTTATTTCAGGGTTCAGGTTTCAGCTACCGGAAGCGATTGTAATACGGTAACATCTAACTGTGCAACAGTTTATGTACCGGGCATCACTACACAACCGACACCAGCAAATACAAACATTTGTGTTAGCGGGGGATCTACAATTACTGTCGCTACCGATCCTGGTGGCGGTACAATTGATTATTCCTATCAATGGCAATATAACAGCGGTACCTGGAACAATGTTGCAGACGGCACACCTTTAGGAAGTACCTATACTAATGCAACAACAAATAGCATGACTGTTAATGGAATTACCCCTATCGGTACCCAAAAATACCAGGTAGTTATCCAGGTTACATCACCTGTTTGTGCACCACTTACATCCAATACGGCAACTTTAACCGTACTTGCTGATCCCATTTTCACTTCACAACCTTCCAGCCCGGCAGGTATCTGCGTGGGTGGAACTACAACCGGCATGACAGTGGCAGCAACAGGAGGCACACCTTCACTATTTTATCAATGGCAGTATTATAACGGCACTTCATTCGTTAATGTATCCGCCGGAACACCAACCGGGAGTACTTATACAGGAGCTACAGGTACAACTTTTTCGGTAGCCGGTACTACATTAGCCGGAAATTATCAGTATCAATGTGTTATTACGGCTTCTGGAAGCGGTTGTATAACAAATATATCTAATCCGGTAACAGTAAGTGTTATAGCTGAACCAACAATAACTGTACAACCTGCTACATCTACAACCATTTGCAGTGGCACTACCACTACATTATCTGTAACAGCAACAGGTGGTACCCCGTCACTTAATTATCAATGGTATTCCAATACGACGGGTTGCGGAGGCTCATGGACTCCTATAGCTGGCGCAACAAGCAGTAATTATACCACTGCTTTATTAACTCAAACAACTTATTACGAAGTAATAGTTTCTGCAACTGGCAGCGATTGTAATCCGGCAACATCCAGCTGCGCGACAGTTTATGTTCCACTTATTTCAACCCAGCCTTCCGCATCAAATTCTGCAATCTGTGCCGGTGGAAGTTCTGTTTTAACAGCAGCGACGGTTGTTGGTGTACCAGCTATTGGCTATACATATCAATGGCAGTATGATAATAGCGGAACATGGGCAAATGTAGTTAATGGTACACCGGCCGGTAGCACCTATGCCAACAGTACTACTGCAAGTATGACCGTTAGTGGAACTACAGCAACAGGTGCCCAATCATACCAGTTGGTGGTGCAAATTACTAATCCTGTTTGTACACAAATAACATCAAATATTGTAACAATTACTGTTGATGCCGACCCATCCGTTTCAACCCAACCTCTAAGCCCTGCAAGTATATGTACAGGAGGTACTTCAGCCAACATGACAATTGCAGGCAATGGAGGTACACCTTCCCTGACTTATCAATGGCAATATTATAATGGTTCTTCCTGGGGTAATGTGGTTAATGGTACTCCGGCCGGTAGTACTTATACAGGAAAAACAAGTACTACTTTTTCTGTAGCAGGTATTTCAAATGCAGGAAGCTATCAGTATCAATGTTTGGTAAAAGCCGCCGGGAGTGGATGCACTACTGCAACATCCAATACTGTTATTGTCACTGTAGATGCAGATCCAACACTTACTGCACCAATATTCACGAATAGTAATATATGTATCGGTGGGAGCACGGTAGTTAGCAGTAATATAAGCGGAGGAACAGGTATTCCCACTTACCAGTGGCAATATTATAACGGATCTGCATGGGGAAATGTAGTAAACGGAACACCTGCAGGAACCACTTATACCAACGCGACAACTTCAGGTATGACAATCTCAGGTACTACTGCTACCGGAACATATCAATATCGTCTTAACACGAGCAATTCATCCAATTGCGATTATACCAGCCCGGGAGCTTCATTTATAGTAAGCCCTGCATCAGTTGGCGGAACTGTGACCGGGGGTACAACCGTTTGTGCAGGTATTAATAGTACAGGTTTAACATTGTCAGGTAATACAGGCTCTGTAACCAAATGGCAATCAAGCATAGATAATTGGGTTACACCGGTGGATATTGCAAATACAACTAATACACTTACAGCAACCAATTTAAATACTTCTACACAATACCGTGCCGTAGTAACAAGTGGTGGATGTGCATCGGCGAATTCTTCGGCAACCACTATTACTGTAAACCAGGAATCGGGCAATCCAACCTCGGCAACTGCAACCTCTTCAACAATATGTAATGGACAAAACACTACCTTAACTCTAAATGGAGGCGGTGGTGGAGCAGTTGAATCTATAAAATGGTATACAGCATCGTGTGGTGGCACTCTCGCTGGTTCAGGGAATAACCTGGTAGTAAATCCGGTTGTAACAACTTCATATTACGGACGCTATGAAGATGGTGCACCATGTAATTATAATTCAGCTTGTGCAACAATAACTATAACTGTAAACCAGAAATCGGCCAATCCGGCTTCTGCAACTGCAACTTCAACAACTATTTGTAATGGGGGAAGCACTACATTAACACTTAATGGTGGAGGTGGTGGTATCGGTGAAGTAGTCACCTGGTATACAGCATCGTGTGGAGGCACTTTGGCCGGCACTGGCAATAATATAATAGTGAGCCCAATCACTACAACTAAATATTACGGACGCTATGAAGATGGTTCTCCATGCAGCTATAATTCTGCATGTGCCACAGTGACTATTACAGTGAATCAAAAATCGACTGACCCAACTTCTGCAACTGCCAGTTTAACCACTATATGTGATGGAGGTAATACTATCTTAACTCTTAATGGTGGAGGCGGAGGTACCGGCGAAATAATTCATTGGTACACTGGATCGTGTGGAGGTACATTAGCAGGAACAGGGAATAACCTGAACGTAAATCCTGCTATAACAACTACCTATTATGGACGGTATGAAGATGGCGCACCTTGTAATTATAATTCAGCATGTGCAACAATAACCATCACTGTAAATCAGAAATCTGCAGATCCGGCTTCAGCCACAGCCAGTTCGACAACTATTTGTAATGGAGGAAACACTGTGTTAACGCTTAACGGAGGTGGTGGTGGAGAATCTGAATCAATAAAATGGTATACAGGTTCATGTGGCGGAACACTCGCAGGTTCAGGCAATAACCTTGAGGTAAGCCCGGTTGTAACAACTACCTACTATGGACGGTATGAAAATAGTGCCCCATGTAATTATAATTCAGCATGTGCAACAATAACCATCACGGTAAACCAGACTTCGGCAGATCCTGGTACTGCCAGTGCAAGTACTGATACGATTTGTAACGGAGGAACCACAATATTAACACTTAACGGTGGAGGAGGTGGAACCGGTGAAGTGATTCAATGGTACAGCGGATCATGTGGAGGTACACCGGCAGGCACTGGAAATAACCTGACAGTAAGCCCAGCTATTTCAACTACATATTATGGACGTTATGAGGATGGCACGCCATGTAATTATAATTCGGTATGCGCAACAATAACAATCACGGTAAACCAGACTTCGGCGGATCCCGGTTCTGCTACTGCAAGCGCTGATACTATATGTAACGGTTATAACACTGTCTTAACCCTTAGTGGTGGAGGAGCCGGCACTGGCGAATCTATTGCATGGTACACCGGATCGTGTGGAGGTACACTGGCCGGTACAGGTAATAACCTGGTTGTAAGTCCGACTATTAATACTACCTACTTTGGACGTTATGAAGATGGAATCCCGTGTAACTATACTTCGGCCTGTGCAGCAATAACTATCGCGGTAAACCAGACATCGGCTGATCCCACCTCGGCTACATCCAACGCGGATACTATCTGTAACGGGGATAACACCATTTTAACCCTGAATGGGGGAGGTGGAGGTACCGGAGAAGTAATCAAATGGTATACTGGTTCATGTAGTGGTAACCTGGCAGGTATGGGGAATAACCTGGTGGTTGGCCCAACCATAACGACTACATACTATGGAAGATATGAAGATGGTTTACCGTGTAGCTATGCTTCAGCCTGTGACACGATAACCATAACGGTTAATCAGATTTCTGCAGATCCAACATCGTCCACCGCCAGTTCAGACACTATATGCACTGGCGACATTACAATATTAACACTTAACGGTGGAGGCGGGGGCACCGGTGAAGTAATCAAATGGTACACTGTATCGTGTGGTGGCATACTTGTGGGGACAGGTAATGATCTTTTGGTAACTCCTGACACGACTACTACATATTATGGACGATATGAAGACGGATCCCCGTGTAATTATAGTTCGGCATGTGCCCGGGTAACAATAACAGTAAATCAGCAATCGGCTGACCCTGCATCAATTGTTGCAAGTTCAGCAACTATATGTAATGGAAGCAATACAACACTAACATTGATAGGCGGAGGTGGCGGTAACTACCAAACCATAAAATGGTATGCAGGTATATGTGGGGGATTACTGTCAGATACAGGTCGTACTGTGATTTTAAGCCCTGATACTACAACTATTTTTTATGTACGATATGAAGACGGGGCCCAATGTGACTATGCTTCGGCCTGTAAATCTATTGCTATAACTGTTGATCAGAAATCGGCCGACCCAACCGCAGCAACGGCTGCTGCAGATACTATATGTATTGGTGGAAGTACCACCCTAAACCTCCAAGGTGGCGGTGGTGGTACTGGCGAAATAATCGCTTGGTACACTGTATCATGTGGTGGTATACTCGTTGGTACAGGGAATAACCTGCTTGTAAACCCTGATACCAATACTATCTATTACGGTCGTTATGAGGATACTACCTTGTGTAATTATTCTTCGGAATGTAAAACTGTAACTATAACAGTTAATCGCCTTTCGGCCGATCCAACTTCGGCCACTGCCGGTTCAACCAGTATTTGTCAAGGAGATACAACCACCTTAACTTTAAATGGAGGTGGGGGAGGAGCAGATGAAACTATAAAATGGTATACTAAATCATGTGGAGGCATACTTACCGGCACTGGCAATAATGTCGCAGTGAATCCTGATACAACGACAACATATTATGGCCGATATGAAGATGGAGCGCCATGTAAATATAATTCGGCATGTGATTCGGTTACCATAAATGTTAAACAAACACCGGGAATTCCACTTATTGATACTTTAATTCAACCTACTTGTACTATTTCAACAGGTAGTGTTGGATTGGTAGGACTTCCAGCTACCGGTGCATGGACAATTACAGAATCGGAAGAATCAACAAAGATTACAGGATCAGGCCCGACGTCAATCTTTAGTAATTTGGCAGCCAATAAGGCTTATACCTTTAAAGTAACTAATGACAGCAGTTGTAGCTCTTTGTCATCAAATAATGCAGTGATTAATGCCCAACCATTAACTCCGGCGGCACCAACAGGCGTATCGCCCCAAACATTTTGCGGTGAGGCTAATCCAAAATTATCAGATTTTGTTGTACTTGGATCGGATATTACCTGGTACATGTCCTCTGCAGGCGGGACTTTTATTGCGGATACAACTGTCCTTATAAGCGGTTTAACATATTACGCGGGCCAAACAATTGGAGGGTGCGAATCTGCTGCCAGGTTGGCTATGAAAGATTCAATTTTACCTTGTATTACATTGAAAAATATTTCCAGGACGATTTTGGAAAACGATACACTTCAATTTGTTTCCAATGACTTTACATCTTCATTTTCCGATTCGAATGCCTATAGTCTTGTAAGTATTGAAATTATGAGTTTGCCTGAAAACGGTAAACTGTTGTTATCCGGTTCCCCTGTAGTTATATCCGAAGCAATAAATATTTATGATATCGGTAATCTTTCATTTGTTCCAAATAATAACTGGTATGGCAGTACAAACTTTGCATGGAATGCTTATGACGGAAAATATTATTCCATATCGAATGCAAGTGTGAATATAATTGTTATCCCGGTAAAACATACTCCGATTCTTATTTCGCCAACAATTATTGACACCATTCCATCAAAAGGAGGAGCAAAGACAATCAATATTGTAAATAATATTTCCAATATTGATGGAGATACGTTAACCTATTCAATCATAAGCGGGCCTGACCATGGAAAGGCAAGTATAAGTGGGGCCGGACTGCTGGTTTACTCTCCTGACTCAACCTATATTGGCATGGATACCATCACCTACCAGGTTTGTAATAATGCCATTCCTCCACAATGTGTAACGGGAGAAGTGGTATTAAATGACACAGGTTATAATTCAATCATGCACGTACCGGTTATTTCGGATATAGTCGATACAATAGTAGAAAATACGACACTTCAGTTCCAGTCTGCACAGTTTACTTCAAAATTCACAGATGTTAATAATGACACACTTGTAAAAATTCAGATCGGTTCATTACCTGCTAATGGTACATTATCCCTTAATAGCCTTGATGTTACAATAGGTCAGGAAATTTTGAAGGATAACCTTAATATTTTATTTTTTGCTCCTTTAAAGGACTTTACAGGTATGACTTCATTTATCTGGACTGCATCGGATGGGATAGTTTATTCATCAGCGGCCAATGTTAATATAATAGTTACGCCACAGAAGGTTTTCATTCCTGAAGGTTTCTCGCCCAACGGTGATGGTATAAACGATTATTTCGTTATAAAAGGAGCTGAACAGTTCCAAATTACACTTCAGGTATTCAACAGATGGGGTGATAAGGTATATGAAAGTAAAAATTATCAAAACGACTGGAATGGAGTTGCAAATGCCGGAATACTGATTAACAATAATTTACCAAACGGAACTTATTTCTACATAATAAATTTCAATAACGGTGAAAAGGAAAAAATAGGATACATCACAATAAACCGGTAATTACCATGACTAAAACAATTTATATTGTTATTATTTTATTGGGTATATCGTTAAATTCAATTGCCCAGCAGGACCCAATGTACTCGGAATACGTGTTCGACGGATTAATAATAAACCCGGCATATGCAGGAACGCGTGATTTCCTTAATACCGCTTTATTATTCAGGGATCAATGGTTAAATATTCCCGGCGCTCCCAAAACCGGAATGTTGTCAATTGATGCACCGTTAAGGAACCAGAGGGTTGGAATTGGATTGAATGTGGAATCTGATGTGATCGGAGTTACCAGTTTTACAAATGTAACAGGCGATTATTCATATAAACTTAAATTTCCTAATAGTTCTCTTAATCTTGGTATTCAATTAGGTGTTGGTTTCACCAATTCCAATCTTACTTCTGTATTATACAACAATGGAGGAGGTCCATCAGATCCTGCTTTCCAAAGCAATTATCATGTGGCGCTTCCAATATTTGGATTTGGTATATATTATTATTCCGATAAGTTCTTTGCAGGAGTTTCAATACCTGAAATTGCAGGATATTCAATTCAAAAAGCTTTATATGGTAATTCAGATAATATTAATCTTGATTTATCCAATCATTTCTTTTTTTATACGGGTTACCTTATAAACCTTTCACCCGATGTAAAATTTAAACCTTCTGTATTACTGAAATATGTAAATGGGTCACCTATTGAAATGGATTTAAACGGGGTCTTTTGGTTTTACGATTTTATTGCATTGGGCTTTTCATACAGGAGTCTTGCCTCCATTGATTTTTTAGCGCAAGTCAGAATTACCGACCAGCTATACCTCGGATATGCTTATGAATATCCGACTACGGCTTTGAGTACTTTTAGCAGTGGTTCGCACGAAATAATGCTGCAATATTTGTTTGATTTTTCGCATGCCAGAATTATAACACCACGATTCTTCTGATTAATAAGATGATTATGAAAATTCCTTTAACAATTATATGTTTTCTTCTTTGTTCATACATTTCAGCCCAGGATTTTGTAATGAAAAAGAAACTGGCTGACAGATACTATAACCGGTTCGACTATCATACGGCTATTCCAATGTATGAGCAGCTTTTAAACACTTATCCTCATAGTTATGAAATTTACGGGAAACTGGCAGATTCCTACAGACGGATTAACGACAGTAAGAATGCAGAGAGATGCTATGCTGTTCTGGTTGATACTGCAAATGTCAGACACGAGTATGTTTTGTATTATTCACAAGCATTGTCGCGTAATGGTAAATATGAAAAAGCTATAACCTGGTATAAGAAATACGATGAGTTGGAACCAAGTGATCCCAGGGGTAAAGAGTTTACTATGGCCTACCGGAATTTATCATCTTTTTATAAGGATTCAACTTCCTATATTATTCAAAAGGAGCCATTTTGTTCTGATGTTTCTGATTTTAGTCCTGCTTATTACGGAAAAGGGCTCGTATTTGTTAGTGCCAGGAATCAGTTCTCAATGATAAGGCTTTTTTATAACTGGACGTATACATCCTTTCTTGATCTTTATTTTGCTTATCCTGATTCTGTAAACGCGATCCCTTTCTCCAAAGAGCTTAATTCAATTTATCATGAAGGGCCTGTTACTTTCAGTAAAAATCAGGATACAATAATCTTTACACGAAGCAATTTTTACCATTGGCGTTTTCGGAAAAGTAATGAAGGAATAAATAAATTAAAATTATTTCAGGCCACCTGGAATAATAACCTGCATAAATGGGTAAATGTGACCCCAATGCCTTTTAACAACGATCAGTATTCTGTGGGTCACCCGGCATTTAGCTCTAATGGCAGGGATCTTTATTTCGCATCCGATATGCCGGGAGGAAACGGTGGTACTGATATTTATGTATCTCATCAGATAATTGATTCCATTGGTAAAAAAACCTGGGGAAAACCTGAAAATCTGGGCTCTGATATTAATACAAAGGGTAATGAAATGTTTCCTTTTATCGATAATGAAGGCAACCTTTGGTTTGCATCTAATGGCTTACCGGGATTAGGCGGGCTCGATATTTTTGTAGCACGGGCAAAGGACGGCAGGTTTGAAAAACCTGTTAATCCTGGCTATCCAATAAATACAAGCTTTGATGATTTCGGATTTATTACCCAAAATGGAGGCAGGGACGGTTACATAAGCTCTGACAGGTATAATGCCATTGGTGATGATGATATTTTTAGTATTAAGCGGATTTCCCGGAATTATATAATTAAGGTATATGATGCAAATAGTATGCAACCGCTTTCTTCTGCCAATATTATTATTTCTGCTGACGGAACTGAACAGGAAAGAAATGTTAGTAATACAGAAGGTATAGCAAACCTAGTGATAAAACCAATGAAACTATTCAGGTTTGACGTAAACAGAGAAAAATATGAGGAAACTAAAATTGAAATAACCCGGGAAAAATTGGAAGAAAGAGATACTATATATATACCTATGAATAAACGGGCACTAAAAATTCACTTGAACGGGAAGGTTTATTCTGCAGATAATAATAAGCCAATTTCAAATGCAACTGCTTCCCTGATTAATAAGTCCGACACTTCAAAAAAGGTAATATCCAGCGATGTAAATGGTGCCTTTTCTTTTGATTTACAAGCTGAAAAAGATTATATAATTAATGTGAATGTTAATATTAAAGACAGTAAATGTAATTCAAATACAATTGAACTTACAACCCGCGGAATGTTTAAAGATGCAGATATTAACGAATCTTTCCCTATATTTTGTGTTGGGGATGTTATAAAGTTGGAGAATATTTATTACGATTTGGCTAAATGGAATATTCGTCCCGATGCCGCAAAAGAACTTGACAAGTTATTGGATATCATGAATAAATATCCAAAAATGAAGATAGAGTTACGGTCACATACTGATTCACGCGGAACTGCAGCCTCAAATATGATACTTTCTGACAGACGGGCTAAATCTGCTGCTGAATACCTTTATTCTAAAGGTATTGCCAGGGACAGGATTATTGGAAAAGGATATGGCGAAACAATGCTGCTGAACCAATGTGCAAAAGGAGTGAAATGCACTGAAGAGGAACACCAGAAAAACAGAAGAACTGAGTTTAAGGTTCTATCAGTAGAATAATCACTTAATATCTTAATAACTTTTATCCTGCAACTAACAACTAAATAAAATGCAATTGAATTAATAGTTGTAAAAGTTGTAAAAGTTGTATAGGATTCTGATTACTAAGCACTATGCACTATATTCTACTAAAACACTTCTCCCAGGTTAAAATAAAACCCTCTCGAACCTTTGGTTCCAAACCCATAGTCGATGGCTAAATTTGTACTGGAATGTTTATTTAGTTTAATCCGGATACCAATGCCATAGCCTGGCTTTAAGCTGCCAAGCACATTTGATGGCCACCCGGAACAGGACTCTTCGTTTCCAAATATTACACCACCTAACAATCCGTTCTGTGTTAAGGCAAACCTGTATTCCGATTCGAGATAAACAAGTTCTTTGCCGCGAAATCTTCCCTGTGCATAACCTCTTCCGGTGTTATTGTATGAATCCCACCCTATGCTTGGTAAATCAAGATATGGAGGGTTGCCAAATGTAAAATCGTTATAGCTCCAGAAAGCCAGTACATTATTCGAAGAAGCGGGGAGATTTATATATTCTCTTGCATCTATTAGTAAAGAATTCCAGTTTTTATCACTTCCCAATAAAGTACTATTCTGTCTAAACTGTAAATTGGCATATGTTCCTTTTAATGGATTAATATTATTAGCACGTGAATCGTATAATAAGTTTGCTGAAATACCCGAAGACAATGAGTTATTGGTTAATCCGTATTTTTGGAAGTCAGTTATTTTAAAAAAATGATTCACTTCAGATATATTAAAGTGATAGTCTATATGATAACCTATTCCTATATATAAATTCGGAAGAATTTCCTCAAGTGCTACCTCATATATTTTGAGATAATTATAAGTAATTGAATCAGCTTCATCAGGAAAGGTATTGCTGCCTAAACCGAAAGTGTTTGTTGGGAATTTGTATAAACGCCAGTCACCTATGAAATTATACTTTTCCTTTTCAAGAAAGATATTTGAATTTATAATTGTCCAATATTGGTTAAACTGCGTGTAATATGCTCCGGCCAGGATTGAAGAGTTCTTTGATTTTTCTTCATCTGTAAAAAATGAAACGCAGGTGGCTAACCCTCCTATATATCCTGAAGCTATTGCATATCCAACAGCTGGTAAAAATGCAAAATACGGACCTAACCCATTGTTTTTTGAACTGTCTGAAACATTTTCCTTGTATATTTTTTTAGGTTTTCTGAATAAATCAAATAAATCTTTTGGATCGCCACTGCTTATCAAATTAGTATTAACAGTATTATCCATCAGGCTATCTGATCTGTTTGAGTGAACTGATACAGAATTGAACGGAAAAACCGGAAGTGACAAAAAATAAAAACAAACAATAAACGTAAAGGCCTTTATTGATATAAAAAATGGCTTTTTGTTTTTACTGTTTTGAATTTTATGTTTTGTCTTTTTCTCCATCTTATCCAATTAGATATTATTTGTTAGAATAAGTTTATAGTATCAATCAATTATTTTGCTATATGTGCAATTCTGTAATCTATTTGTATTTAGCTAATTCCCGGGGAGGTAATTGGAGATTACGGGTGATGTTTCAGTATTGTATACTAAAATTTGATATAATAAGTTTTATTTTACGAAGATTATTTTTAAATATCTAACAAATATTTTTAAATAACTAATATATAATATATTATGCTATATTTTTGACCTTCAGAAATTTGACAGATTGAAGTTTTTAATTGACGGACGATATCAATAAATTTGAAAATGTGCAGATGTGAAAATGTGCAGATGTGTATATGAAAATTACCAATTACTGATTACTGATGACGGATTGTTGGTTATATATTTTAGATTATAAGCCTTATAAACCGATAAACCGATAAACCGATAAACGCATAAATGCATAAACTTTTCATTAACTAAAAACTTCTAACTCAAGTCTTGGTTCCTGGTTCGTGGTTCCTGGCTCTATTTATTACTTACTATTTTCCTTAATGTACGATATCGTTTTACCAGGTGAAGCCATCATTGGCATTTTTTGCCAATCCTTATATTTTGCTTTTAATTCTGAAGCTTTGGCCGGATCGGAGGCGGCAATTTTCATATCTTCAAAATATTGTTTCTGTGAAGATGCAAGTTCCTTTCCACCTATATCTCCGTGTCCCGGCACAATAGTTTTTATATCTTTATTTATTATGAAGTTAAGTGCATTTATCCATTTATCGATATTGGCACCGCTTGATTTCATAATTGCTGGATTCCTTCTGTTAAAAACCAGATCGCCTGAAAACAAAAGCTTCCTGCTTTTTAAATAAACAACCACATCGTCCATAGTATGTGCCTGGCCAAGGTTATAGAGTAGTACAGTATCTTTTCCCAAAGCAAGTGTAATACTGTCTTTAACAAACATGTTCGGCATCAGTTCCGGCTTAACATTCTTATGAAGAAAATCTGTGTTATAATTTCCTATATAAATTGTTGAACCTGCATAATATTTATTTCCGTTTATATGATCAGGATGGTAGTGTGTATTAATCACAATTATCTTCTTGTTTCCAGCAATTTTCTTGGCCATTTTTGAAAATTCTGCAGCAGGTTTGCTCATCTTAGTGTCAATAACTACTACAGCACTGTCAGTAACCAGGATACCACTGTTACCCCCGCCTCCCAGAACAATAGTTAAAGAACTGTCATATTTGTGTGTTTCAGTTTTTAACATTTTTGATAACATAGGATATACAAAAATTAAAACAAGCACAATAATCAATACCAATAATGAAACAATACCAATAATTATTTTTCTTAGCATGGCTTTAAAGTTTAATTGGTTAATTGTTAAAATTATAACTTTTTATCCGGATTTTTGATATAATAAATGTTATTTTAATATGAATTTAATTATTGCAGGTTGCAGGTTGCAGGTTGCAGGTTGCAGGTTGCAGGTTGCAGGTTGCAGGTTGCAGGTTGCATTTTTCATATAGGGATAACCTGCAATAAAAAACAATTAATAACTTTATAGGGTGTATTTAAACTAATTTAAAATAATGTGGACTACTATATACTTGCTATTCTTTGTTTTATAGTATTGCTTGCTTATATTTTTGAGGTAACCAGTAAATTTTCTAAAATTCCGGGAGTTATATTATTAATGACCCTGGGGATTGGGTTACGATATATTTCAGCTCATCTTAACCTGAAAATACCTGATTTTTCAATCCTGCTTCAGTTAATGGGTACTTTGGGTTTAATTTTAATAGTTCTTGAAGGAAGTTTGGATCTTACTATAAGCAGGGAGAAACGATCTTTAATACAAACATCATTTGCCTCTGCAGCAATATTATTAGTGCTTTTTATAGATTTATTTGCTATTTTTCTTTATTCATTTATGCATTACCCTTTTAAAATGGCTTTGATAAATGCTATACCTTTCGGTATTATTAGCGGAGCTGTAGCAATTCCATCTGCTTCAAATCTTAACAATAATGACCGGGAGTTTATAGTTTATGAGAGTTCAGTTTCCGATATATTTGGTATTATTTTATTTAATTTTCTATTATTTAATGAGTTAACAATTGGGAAAGGACTTGTTCTCTTTATTTTTGAAGTAATTGTATCAGTTGTTTTTGCATTATTAATAAGTATTGGACTTGCATACATGTTACATAAAATAGGGCATCATGTTAAATATGTAATTATTATAACTTTAGTAGTATTGATTTATGTTTTAGCTAACATTATTCACTGGCCTTCACTTATAGTTGTACTGATATTTGGTTTAATAATGAACAACAACATTCTTTTTCAAAATGATTACATAAAAAATCATGTTGATTTTAAAACTTTCAACATTAATTTAAGGGCATTTAAACAAATTACAGGAGAGCTAACATTTTTAGTCAGGTCTTTTTTCTTTCTTATATTCGGCTTTTATACTTCAATAGTAGCTTTACTTAACCTTCAAAACCTTATTTTTTCAGTATCGATAAGTTGTTCAATATTTTTATTGAGAGGGTTATTCCTTAGATTTATATTGCATAAACCTTTTGCTCCGCTTTTTTATTTTGCACCACGGGGACTCATCACCATTTTATTATTTTTAAGTATTCCGGCAGGCCTGAAATTGCCTTTCATGAGTGAAGGGCTTATTACTCAGATTATATTTATAACAATTTTTATAATGGTAATAGGTAATTTACTTTCTCAAAGGAAAACAGAAATAGTGCATAGTGCTTAGTGCATGGTGCATAGGAGACAATAGAATAATGCATGGGAATAATTTGAAAATTGTTAATAAGGTTAATAAGGTTAATAAGGTTAATAAGGTTAATAAGGTTAATAAGGTTAATAAGGTTAATAAGGTTTATATGTTTATGGAATTCTAATTAAACGAATAAACTTTTATCCACTAACAACTAACAACCAGCAACTATACTAATAGTTTCTTAGTTCAAAACTTTTGCCAAGGTACACTCTCCTGACCTGCTCATCCTCTGCAAGATCGTGAGAAGTTCCGGCCTTAAGGATGGAACCTTCGAATAACAAATAGGCTCTGTCAGTTATCGAAAGGGTTTCATGAACGTTGTGGTCAGTTATTAATATACCTATATTTTTTTCCTTTAATTTTGAAACAATTGATTGTATATCCTCTACTGCTATAGGGTCAACTCCTGCAAAAGGTTCATCCAAAAGTATAAATTTAGGGTCGATTGCCAGTGCCCTGGCTATTTCGGTCCTACGTCTTTCCCCGCCCGATAACTGATAGCCAAAGCTCTTGCGGATCTTTAAGAGGCCAAATTCTGTCAGCAACGATTCAGTTCTTTCTATTCGTTCATGTTTATTCATTTTAGTCATTTCAAGAACTGCAAAGATGTTATCTTCCACACTTAATTTCCTGAAAACGCTTGCTTCCTGTGCCAGATAACCAATTCCTAACTGAGCCCTCCTGTAAACAGGTTCCCTGGTTATATCAACATCATTCAGATATATTTTACCTTCATTGGGAGGAATTAATCCGACAATCATATAAAATGAAGTAGTTTTACCGGCTCCGTTCGGGCCAAGCAGCCCTACTATTTCTCCCTGGTTAACATCAATTGAAACTCCTTTCACTACCAATCGTGAACGGTATCTTTTAACCAGGTTGTCAGTGCGTAATATCATGTTATATTATTTAATAATATTAAGTTTAATAGAACCAGGAGACAAGAGCCAGGAACCAGGATAAAAGTGATGAAGTGATGAAGAGATGAAGTAATGAAGTGATCAAAAATATTTATTTTAATTCACATATTTTCATGTACCACGCACGTCCCAGGTCCCACCTCCCATGTCTCATGTCTCATGTCTCATGTCTTTTTCATCAGTCATTAGTAATCAGTAATTTGTCATTAGCTTTCTTTTTCTCAATGATCCTTACGATCCAAATACTTACTTCATAAAGTAAAATTAGCGGCAATGCAACCAATGTCATGCTAAAAACGTCTGGTGGTGCAATAATGGCGGCAACTATCATATTGGCAATAATGGAATGCCTTCTGTATTTCCGCATAAAAGCGGCAGATATAACTCCTATCTTAGCAAGAAAAAATGCAAAGACAGGCAGTTCAAATATTAAACCGCTGGCCAATGTTACAGAACCAACGGTAGAGAAATATGAGTTAAGGTTAATAAGGTTTTGTATTTGAGTGCTGATTGAATATGAATTTAAAAAATTTACTGATAAAGGTGCAATTATATAATAGCCAAACAAAACGCCGGTAAGAAATAATGCTGAAACAGCTAAAACAGCGCCGCGGGCATTTTTACGTTCCTTTTGATATAATGCAGGTGCAACAAACTTCCATATCTCCCAAATAATATATGGGAAAGCTATTATTATACCTGCAATAATAGATATCCATATATCTGCCTGAAATTGGCCAGACATGTTTGTATTAATAATCTGAAAAGGTTTTTTGTTAATACACAGATTATTCCAATTAAAAAGTCCTGACAGGTTGCTAAATGGCTCATGATTGTTTAGAAATGCTCCTAATTTGCACAATGCCCTGTTTGTGAAGAATTCAGGGCTTTTAGGGGCAAGTAATAAATTGTTGAATATAAATTTATCATAATGAAACGCTAATATCGAAAATATCAGAATTGCGACAGCTGATCGTATAATCAGCCATCTTAATTCTTCAAGATGATCGAGAAACGACATTTCACCTTTCTTCTTATTTCCTGGCATTAAAACTTATTTTCAAAAATTATGTGGAAATACATTTGGGTTTCATAACAGATTTTGCAAAAAAAAATGTTAAATTTATGTACAAATGTACTTAAATGATTTCAGATTTCAGATAAAACCAGCAACTAACAACTAACAACTAATATTTGGCAGAAAAGATTGAAAATTGATGGGATCAGGTAATGAAAATCTATTGGCCGAACAATTAAAAAAATACTTCGGCTTTACAACTTTTAAGGGAGAACAGGACGAAATAATCAGAAATGTTCTTGATGGCAAGGATAGTTTTGTGTTAATGCCTACAGGTGGTGGAAAGTCGTTGTGTTATCAGCTGCCTGCTTTAATAATGAAAGGTACCGCAATAATTATTTCACCGTTGATTGCACTCATGAAAAATCAGGTTGATGCAATGCGAAGTTTCAGTGTAGATGATGGTGTGGCACATTTTCTAAATTCGTCACTTACAAAAGTCCAAATTGCAAAGGTAAAGGCAGATATAATTGACGAGAGAACAAAACTATTATACGTTGCTCCGGAATCACTTACTAAAGATGAGAATATTCAATTTTTAAAACAAGTTACAATTTCATTTTATGCTGTCGATGAGGCACATTGTATTTCGGAATGGGGACACGATTTTCGTCCCGAATACAGGCGGATTAAACCTATAATAGGTGAAATCGGGAATGCTCCGATAATAGCTCTCACAGCCACCGCTACTCCAAAAGTACAACACGATATTCAAAAAAACCTTGGTATGCTCGATGCCACGGTATTTAAATCTTCTTTTAACCGTCCAAACCTATATTACGAAATTCGTCCAAAAATTGATGCTACAAAGGAGATTATTAAATACATTAGAGGTAACCAGGGTAAATCAGGAATAATCTATTGTTTAAGCCGTAAAAAAGTTGAAGAACTCACGCAGATGTTAGTCGTAAATGGTATTAAAGCTCTTGCATACCATGCCGGGATGGATGCTACTACACGTGCTGAAAATCAGGATAATTTTCTGATGGAGGAATGTGATGTGATTGTTGCTACAATTGCATTTGGTATGGGCATTGATAAACCGGATGTCCGTTATGTTATCCACTATGATATTCCAAAAAGCCTTGAAGGTTATTACCAGGAAACCGGACGAGCCGGACGTGACGGGGGAGAAGGCAACTGTATCACTTTTTACAGCTATAAGGATATCCAGAAACTTGAAAAATTTATGCAGGGGAAGCCGGTAGCTGAACAGGAAATTGGCAGGCAACTTTTATTGGAAACTACAGCCTATGCTGAATCAGCTTTGTGCCGGCGTAAAATGCTTTTACATTATTTTGGTGAAGATTATACTCCTGATAATTGCGAGAATTGTGATAATTGCCGTCATCCGAGAATTCAGTTCGAGGGAGAAGAATATATTGTCCAGGTACTGGAGGTAGTTTTAGCTGTAAAAGAAAAATTTAAATCTGAATATGTTGCTAATATACTGGCCGGTAATGTCGATAGCGCAATAAAATCGTATAATCACCACAAACTTGAAATTTTTGGATCAGGTAGCGAAAAGGACAATAAATTCTGGATGTCTGTGATCAGACAAACTTTAGTTGCACATTTTCTGCTTAAGGATATTGAAAATTACGGTTTATTGAAACTTTCCCCTGAAGGCCTGGAGTACCTTAATAACCCTTATCCTATTTTATTAACACAGGACAGGGAATATACAGGCGATGATGAAGAAGACGGAGCCATGGCCGGAGGAAGGACCAGTACTGTAGATCTTGAATTATTTAATGTTTTAAAAGATCTGCGGAAAAAAATATCTAAAATTAAAAATATACCTCCTTTTGTTATTTTTCAGGATAATTCCCTTGAAGATATGGCCATCCAATATCCTGTAAATACCGATGAGCTTCAAAATATAGTTGGAGTCGGGACAGGTAAGGCCCAACGTTACGGGAAAGAATTTATCGATATTATTAAATCTTATGTTGAGGAGAAAGAAATTATACGTCCACAGGATATGGTCGTAAAATCGGTGGTCAATAAATCGGGCCTCAAAGTTTACATTATTCAGGCCATCGACCGTAAAATGTCATTTGTTGATATCTGTCAGGCTAAAAACATAGAAATGAACGATTTGCTTACAGAGGTAGAGGCTATAGTTAATTCCGGGACCAAACTGAATGTTGAATATTATGTAAATGAGGTGCTGGATGAAGACCATCAGGAAGAAATTTACAATTATTTTCTTGAAGAAGCTGAAACGGAAAACCTTGAAGATGCACTCAGGGTGCTTGGCGAGGACGAATATTCAGAGGCTGAGATACGGTTGATGAGGATCAAGTTTATGTCAGAAATGGGCAATTAGTATTTTACAAAATGAATATTTTTATCGACTTTCACTTTTTCAACAGTGCTGCGAATTGAATCAGCAACCTTATCAGGTTCTTTAAGAGCAAGCAAAGTACTGTTGGAAGTTTTTACGTCAGTTGAAAAAATATTAATGTTGCCTAAGCCAAATATTCGTAAATAAAACGGAGATACAACTTCATAATCATTGACCCTGTACAATTCAACACCCTCACGCCGCTGGCTTAAAAATCCGCTATAAATTAATAGTCGTTCTTCTGTCAATTCGTAACGTTTAGAAAGGACAGACAGGATTACGAAAAGTGTGTAAATGATATATATCAGGTTGAACAAAAGCAGTACATGATAGATATGTATATTTGGAAACAGATCTATACCGGTAAACTTATGTGGTAATACCAGGGATACTACTATCAGTAATGCCATTTTAAAAAATGTTCCAAGATTTAAAATCTGAGAGGGTTTCTTTTTCCAAATTAATGTATCGCTCATGGATCAGGATTTTAGGATTATGATTAGGATTTTAAGGTCATAGGATTTAAGGATTTTTCACATTTTCAAATTGTCTCATTGTCTCATTTTCAAATTTACACACTATTTTTCATTCATTTTTCATCCTTCATTTGTTTTCTGTTTTCTGTCCTCTGTCCTCTGTCCTCTGTCCTCTGCCTTCTTTCTTCTTTCCACTGTCTTACGACTTACTACTTACTACTTACTACTTAAGACTAACTATTAGTATGGCACAGTATCAAATCCCAAATTTGGTCCAATGTCAAATCCGGGAGGATTCATGGAGCTGCTGTTATCGCTGTTCATTTTTGAACCATATATTACAGGGTGCATATCTGCTGTTTCCAAAAGGAAAGGATCTACATCCACATAATCGACGAATTTTGCAAACTCGTCTTTAAAATGAAGACGGACATCATCCAATGCCCCGTTACGATGCTTGGCTACAATAATTTCTGCCATTCCCCTTAACGAATTTCCTTCTTCATCTTCTGTAAAACCATATTTTTCAGGTCTGTGAATGAACAAAACAATATCAGCATCCTGTTCAATGGCGCCAGATTCCCTTAAATCAGAAAGCTGTGGCCTTTTTGTCCCTGAGCGTACTTCAACTGAACGGTTAAGCTGAGACAGAGCCAGCACAGGCACATCCAATTCTTTGGCAATGGCCTTAAGTGAGCGGGATATATGTGATACTTCCTGTTCGCGGCTTCCCCTGGTATCAATATTACTAGTCATTAATTGCAGATAATCAATAATAATAGCATCAATGTTGTGCTGCTGTTTCAACCTCCGGCATTTGGCCCTCAGTTCAAAAATTGTTATGGCAGGGGTATCATCAATATAAATAGGTGCATCTACCAGGCTTTTAATTTTACGTTCCAGCTGTTCCCATTCCGAACTATTAAGTTTCCCATTTCTGATTCGTTCCGATGACAACTCAGTTTCTGCAGAAATTAATCGGTTAACTAGCTGTAATGAGGACATTTCCAGTGAAAAAATTGCTACACCCCGTTTATGTTCTGTTGCCATGTTCCGGGCCATTGAAAGGACAAAGGCTGTTTTTCCCATCGATGGGCGGGCAGCAATAATTATAAGGTCAGAACGCTGCCAACCCGAAGTAATCCTGTCCAGTTTAGTAAAGCCGGATGGAACTCCACTTAAATGATTATCCCGTTTGCCCGCTTCCTGAATTTGAAGAATTGCTTCTTTAATAAGCACATTTACAGGTTGCATATCTTTTTTAATATTGCCTTCAGCAACTTTAAATATTTCACTTTCAGAAAAATCAATCAAATCATCCACATCCATGCCATCGTCAAAAGCCCTGTTTTGAATTTCACCTGAAACCCTTATCAATTCACGTTGAATATATTTTTGGGCAATAATCCTTGCATGAAAATCAATATGAGCTGCAGAAGCAATTTTACCTGTTAGTTGAGTAATATAATAAGGGCCACCAACTTCATCGAGCAGGTTTTTATTTCTAAGTTGCTGGGTTACAGTATAAAGATCGATAGGTTCCTGGTTAATAGACAGATCAACAATAGCCTGGTAAATCTTTTGATGGATATCCTTGTAAAAACTTTCGGGTTTAAGAATATCCAAAACAGAAATTACCGCATCTTTTTCCAACATAATTGCGCCAAGTACTGCTTCTTCAATATCTATTGCCTGTGGTGGAATTTTTCCGGCGATATCCTGCTGAACAGGGTAAGTTTTAGTGTATTGTTTACCAGCCATAATTTTGATTTTATTCCTGTCCAAATATATGAAATGATGATCCGTTGAAAAATTCTTTTCAGGATGTTTTATAAACAATCTGTCAATCCGGTTTATTAACAGTTGTTAATAAAAAACTTATTTTTGTAAAAAACTGTATCATGCTTTGTTTTCCAAATGCCAAGATTAACATAGGGTTGAATATTATTGAACAGCGGCCAGATAAATTCCATAATATAGAAACTTTTTATTATCCCGTTTCTCTTTCCGATATTCTTGAAATTATTGTTTCTGAAAATAATGATGAGCCAAAAGTCACTCTAAAGATAACAGGAATGAAAATTGACGGAAAAATTGAAGAAAATTTATGTTACAGGGCGTATAAAATCCTTTCGGAAGATTTTCCTTTACCATCAGTAAAAATCATTCTGCATAAAATAATCCCTTCAGGGTCGGGGCTTGGTGGTGGTTCATCGGATGGTGGTTATACCATGACCCTGTTAAATAAAATGTTTCAACTCGGCTTAGGTTCAGAAGAATTAGTAAGGTACGCTGAAAAATTAGGCTGTGACTGCCCGTTTTTTATTGATAATAAACCAGCTATAGGTATTGAAAAAGGCAACAGGTTAAAAAATATAAATGTAAACCTAAGAGGATGTTATCTTGTTATAGCCAAACCGAATGTAACTGTTTCCACAGCTGAGGCTTATTCAGGAATTATTCCATTTCAACCTGAAAGTCAGATACGTGACCTGATAAAGCTACCGATAAGCCAATGGAAAAATAATATAGTGAACGATTTCGAAAAGACTATTTTTAAGAATCACCCGGAAATTAAAGGCATTAAAGATATTATGTACAATAAAGGCGCAATTTATACATCAATGACAGGGAGTGGGTCTGCAGTTTTTGGTATTTTCGAAAATGAGATATCGTTAAAAGATACTTTTAATAACATGTTTTATTGGTCCGGCTGGCTTTAGTTGATATTAAAGAATTTCAGGCAAACTACGGATATTGTTTAAAACATAATCTGCCTCTTTAAAATCTGATGTTTCAGTTAGTTCATTTTTAACTATTATACATTCCAATCCGGCTGCTTTGGCTGAAATTAATCCCCTGCGCGAATCTTCAACAGCAACACCTTCGGTACAACTAACACCCATTTTTTTTAATGCAGCCAGATAGGGTTCCGGGCTTGGTTTATATTGAGAATAATCGTCAGGAGTGATAACAAAATCAAAATATTTAAGTAAACCGGTGCGTGAATGGATAGCATTAAAATGTATAGATTTGGAGCTGGTTACAATTGCCATTTTATACTTTTTTGCAAGCAAAGGCACAATATCTTCAATTCCGTCCATCAATATATCCTTGGTATTTAGTAATTCAAGGAATAGATTATCCCTTTCCTGCTGGAGTTTATGTATAGAATCAGTTGAATATATATTTTGATCAAGAAGGTGCCATGCTCCTTTTGATTGTACCAGAAAAAGATCAATGTATAATTCTTTAGTAAGCAGAAAACCTGCTTTTCCAAGTATTTGCCGTGATGCTTCAAAATAATATTTTTCAGTATCCACAAGTATACCGTCGTTATCCCAAAAGATGGCTGTTTTATTTGCAATCATAATTATAAAATACATTCAAAATTATTAGGTTTTCATCAAATTATTATGTTCAAATTGGCGACCGGAATACCCTAAAGGAGAAAAAAACAGTTAACAAGCTATATCAAACACAGCCGTTTTATTTCGATAGAATTATTATTACGAAAGAAATTGAA
This sequence comes from uncultured Bacteroidota bacterium, assembly GCA_963846585.1. Lineage (GTDB taxonomy): Bacteria > Bacteroidota > Bacteroidia > Bacteroidales > JAAUTT01 > JAAUTT01. Next base: position 133,604 of record CAWJWO010000003.1, on the reverse strand, counting down.
GGGGGCAATCATTAAATTTTAATATTTCGTGCTGACCGGATCCGGGTAATGCTTGATTTAGAATGAAATATCCGCAATATATCTATTCGTTCGGATTTTATACGATAAATGATTAAATGTGAATCAAGGATGATATTTCGGTAAATTCTGCCTTTTGTGAGTATCCATTTACATTCCGGATATATTTCATACTCATGCCTTAATCTAAATACAAGACTCCATACGGAGCTTTCATATTTTGTAGCTTGATTTAATCCAAAGGTTTCTAAACCATAAGCATAAATTTGTCCCAGGTCGAGTACAAACTCGTCAGAAATTTTTAAAGACCGTTCTCTTTCTTCCATTGTTTTAAGCGTTCTTGCGCTTCTTCCAAAGTATAAAACGGCCCTTCTTCAGCTTTTTTTATACCTTCAATAAATTCTTTGTGAGTAAGCTTCACACCAGGTAAAACCCAACTCTTTCCTTTAGTGGGTTTCACAGTTTTTGAATTCATAATTATACTTTTTACAAAGATATAAAATTCTTTTTCTATTAAATACTTATGTCTAAACTATGGATCGCAGCCCACTCTTATTCATGGGCTTGCAGTGATCCACAAACGATCCCATAAGCAATTTACAGGAAAAAAGTCCGGGCTGTTTTCAGTTAATATTTAGCTAAAAACTGTTATTATATTGATAATCAAATAATCTTAAAAAAGAAACTGAATCAACAAACAGTTCAAGTGTTTCATCGCCACTTGAATTTGATTGTTTTGTAATTTGAATATCCACATTTGCTGAACTATCTGTAATATTATAAATATTTGGTAATCCCGCCTTCCTTTTATCTTTCTTCTTTCATCTCCTTTTTTTCATCTTTCTTCCGACGGCCCACGTCCCACGGCCCACGTCCCAAGTCCCACGACTATTTAAAAGTTAGGGCTAAGCATATACTTTGCATAAAAATGATTTATAATTTCAACAGCTTCGTCTGCCTCTTCAACTAACGAAAACAGTTCGAGATCATCAGGTTTTATATTTTGTTCTTCCTGTAACATTACGTTTTTTATCCATTCCACCAGGCCTTTCCAATATTCTTTTCCTACGAGGATAATTGGGAACCGTCCTATTTTTCCAGTCTGGATCAGAGTAAGTGCTTCAAATAGTTCGTCGAAAGTACCAAAACCTCCCGGTAATACTATAAAACCCTGCGAATATTTCATAAACATGGTTTTACGTACAAAAAAATAGTCGAATGTTATTAATTTGTCCGGATCGATGAAGTAGTTTGGTTCCTGTTCGGAAGGCAAATGTATATTCATGCCTACAGAACGGCCATTTCCTCGTTTGGCTCCAAGGTTGGCGGCTTCCATTATGCCAGGGCCTCCGCCAGTAATTACTCCGTAACCGAACTGGGTCAGCTTAAATGCTATTAGTTCTGCTAATTTGTAATATTTGGTATCGGGTTCAGTCCGGGCCGATCCAAATATGGAAACACAAGGTCCGATCCTGGCCATTTTTTCATAACCTTCGACAAATTCTGACATGATTTTGAATATCCTCCAGGAATCTTCTGATTTTATCTCACTCCATGCTTTCTCCTGAAAGGCGTTTCTGATTTTTTCTTCGCTAGTTGACATTGTGTAATAATTACAAATTACTTAATAATGAGGCCTTATTTATACGTTTATGAGTTTATATAGTTTATATAGTTTATATAGTTTATAAGGTTTATGTGTTTAAGTAATATATTATAAACTTCATCACTTCATCACTTCATCACCTAATCACTTGCAACCAGCAACTAATAACCAAAAACTAACAACCAGCAACTACGCACTAAGCACTTTCCTAAGGTATTCCGCAGTATAACTTATTTTATGTTTCGCTATCTCTTCCGGCGTCCCCGTGCATATAATTTCACCTCCTTCGCCTCCTCCTTCCATTCCAATATCTATTATGTGGTCGGCAACTTTTATAACATCAAGGTTATGTTCAATAACAATAACGGTATTGCCTCTGTTTACAAGTCGTTGCAAAACATCGAGCAAAACCCTTACATCTTCAAAATGTAAGCCGGTGGTAGGCTCGTCAAGAATATATACTGTATTTCCTGTATCCCTTTTAGACAGTTCAGCTGCAAGTTTAACACGTTGTGATTCACCTCCTGATAAAGTTGTAGATGGTTGGCCCAATTTAATATATCCCAGGCCTACTTCTTTTAAGGCTAAAAGCCTGGTGGCGATGAATGGGATGTTTTCGAAAAATTCAACAGCCTGGTTAATAGTCATATCAAGCACATCACTAATTGATTTTCCCTTATATTTTATTTCGAGGGTCTCACGATTATATCTTTTTCCTTCACAATCCCTGCAAACAACATAAACATCCGGCAGGAAATTCATTACTATTGTTTGCAATCCGGCTCCGGAACAGGTTTCGCAACGACCGCCCTTTACATTGAAGGAAAACCGGCCCGGTTTATAAGCCCTGATTTTAGCTTCGGGCGTCATTGCAAACAAGTTGCGGATATCACTAAATACGGAAGTATAAGTAGCAGGGTTTGATCTTGGGGTACGTCCAATAGGAGACTGATCCACCTGAATAACTTTATCCACGTGTTCCAAACCATCAACAGAATCATATGGCAACGGGTCAAGTACAGAATTATAAAAGTGTTTGCTTAAGATGGGTTGCAAAGTCTCATTTATTATAGAAGATTTTCCGCTGCCAGAAACGCCAGTAACACAAATAAATATGCCAAGAGGAAATTTAATTGTAATATTTTTCAGGTTATTTCCCTTCGCTCCGCGGACTATAAGATTTTTTCCCGATCCTGAGCGTCTTTTTTCAGGTATGGCAATAATTTTTTGATGGTTAAGATATTGAGATGTAAGAGAACAGGAATTCTTTATATCATCAGGAGATCCCTGGGCAACTATGTTTCCTCCCTTCATACCGGCAAGCGGGCCAATATCTACAACGTGATCAGCTGACAATATCATTTCCTGGTCATGTTCTACCACTATTACTGAATTACCTGCATCCCTCAGTTTTTTAAGTGATTCTATCAATTTGTGGTTATCTCTCTGATGCAATCCAATACTTGGTTCATCGAGGATGTAAAGCACGTTTACCAGTTGAGACCCTATTTGTGTGGCAAGCCTTATCCGCTGGCTCTCCCCTCCTGAAAGGCTATGTGAATTCAAATTCAGTGAAAGATAATTTAAACCGACATCCTGCATAAACCCAAGACGTGTCCTTATCTCCTTAATAATTTCCCTTGCAATAGCTTTTTGACGTTCGTTAAGATTATATTCCAGGTTATCAAACCATATTTTAAGGTTACCAATATCCATTGCAGTAAGTTCAGATATGTTTTTTCCATTGATACGAAATTGCAAAGCTTCAGTTTTTAACCTTGCACCTTTACAGTCAGGACATGTAACATGACGGATAAACTGATTGGCCCAACTTTGTGCTTTCTTCGATGTACTTTCATTTTGGTGGGCAGTTATGTAATTCACTATGCCTTCGAAATTCAAAAAATAATTAGATGAACTACCCGGAATATAGTGTAATAGCTTAAATGATTCGTCTGATCCATAAAGAATTGTATTTAAAGCATCTTCCGATATTTCTTCTAAAGGTGTATTTAAATCGTTGCCGGATTTATGCAAAATGGCTTCAATTTGCATGAAGAGCAAAGAGTTTTTATAAGGGCCCAGGGGCTCAATGGCACCTTTTTTAATACTGAGTTTGGGATAAGGGAATATTTTATTGAGGTCGATTTCGGCTATTTCTCCCAATCCAGTGCATTTCGAGCAAGCTCCCTGTGGAGAATTAAATGAAAATGAATGAGGTGCAGGTTCGTTATATGAAATGCCTGAAGTTGGGCACATAAGATTTTTGGAATAATATCTTGCATTTCCTGAATTTTTATCAAGGATTAGAATAATATTTTTTCCATGATACATGGCAGTATGAACTGATTCCTTCAGGCGTTTTAACTGATCATCGTTTATAGTAAGTTTATCGACTACCAGTTCAATGAAATGTGTTTTAAACCTGTCAACCTTCAGGCCGTATTTTATTTCTGTTATCACACCATCAATCCTTACATTCAGAAATCCTTTCTTGCGAAATTGTTCAAAAAGTTCTTTATAATGTCCTTTGCGGCCTTTTATCAATGGTGCGAGAATGTATACCTGGCTTTCGCTGAAAGTTTTGGAAATCAGGTTTACTATTTGTTCCTCAGTATATTTAACCATTTTTTCACCTGTAACATAAGAAAATGCTTCGGATGCCCTGGCATAAAGCAATCGGAGAAAATCGTATACTTCAGTAATTGTCCCAACTGTACTGCGTGGGTTTCGGTTAGTAGTTTTTTGTTCGATTGAAATTACGGGGCTAAGGCCTGTGATCTGATCCACATCAGGTCGTTCCATACCGCCCAAAAATTGACGTGCGTAAGCTGACATGGTTTCCATATAACGCCGCTGGCCTTCGGCATATATTGTATCAAATGCCAGGGATGATTTTCCGCTTCCGCTTAAACCTGTAATTACAGTAAGTTTATTCCGGGGGATTGAAACATCTATATTTTTAAGGTTATGTACCCTTGCACCCAGTACGTTTATGTATTCGGTGTCAGAATATTCATGTGTGTCAATATTTTGTATTATAGTATCGTTCATAAAATTAGTTGCAGGTTGCAGGTTGCAGGTTTAAGTGATGGAGTGATGAAGTAAAAAAGGACGTGAGACGTGAGACGTGAGACGTGAAGACATGGAACCTGCAACCTGCAACATATAAATAAATAAATATATAAACCTTATAAACCAATTTGTCATTAGTAATCTGTAATTTGTAATTAGTCTTGACTCTGACTGGCAATTGTATCTGACTCATCTTTTTGTAATAATAAATCATGTTGGCGGAACCCTTGTACCGGTATCCTGATAATATAGCTTTTACCATCTTTAATGGTTAATGAATTATCCCGAAGCCACGGATTTAGGATTTTAAGAATTTTGTAATTTGTGCCTTTGCTAAAAGAGAATTGAGCCAGATCATTTTCAGATTTGCTTAAAGTTATTACAGTAAAAGGGATTGACTGATAGTAATCAGCTTTAGCTACATAAAAACCATACTTAAGAGGATTGTTTAATATAATTTTAAGAGCTAATATCCTGTATACATAACGGGAAGTTTCGTCGTTTAATAATATATCGTAATAATTGCCTGTTAATTGACGTTGAATTTGTTTTCCAAGTGCTTTGCGTCCCATATTGAAAGAGGCAGCTGCCATTGTCCATGATTTGTAAATATTAAATGACTGTTGCAGGAATTTACAGGCAGCTTCAGTAGATTTTTGCAGATTGTACCTTTCATCAACTTCGCTGTTGATCTCTAATCCATATTCCCTGGCTGTTGATGGCACAAATTGCCAAAATCCCACAGCACCTGCGGGAGAAGTTACATTTAAAAATCCACTTTCTGCCAGGGCAAGGTATTTGAAATCATCAGGGATATTATTATTTTTCAAAATTAATTCAATTTCTTCGAAATAACGGGCCGACCTTTTAATAATTAATAAAGTTTGTGATTGCCAATATGTATTAATTAACATTTCACGGTCAAGAGCCTCTTTAACATCAAAATAATTTAAAGGAACTTTTTCTCCCGCGAAATCAAGTTTATCCGGAATAGTTATTCCAGATACAGCCGGAATAAATGCCTTTGGAGTTTCGTCTTTATCAGGTTTTTGAGAAGAGGTTCCAAAAATATAAATAACAAAAATTCCAGATATAAATAACAGGAATGATAAATATCTTCTAAAGAATGTGTGCATTATCAATTTTATGTTCATTGTTAACTATTTAATAAACCAATAAGCTTGCAAATTTAATTGTTTATTATTGGTTTGCAACCGGTAATTTGTAACCTGCAACGTGCAACTTGCAACCTGTAACTTGTAACCTGCAACTTAAAATTGTAATTTAATTATTAACATTATAGATATTTATCAACAATGGTAGTATCTTTAAACAAGTTTTTAGATATTGGTATTGTCATTTTTATAAATTTGTTTATTTTGACAAAAATAATCGTGTAACCATATATGAATACTATCCGTTTTTTAATTGTTATGTTTCATGTTTACGGGGTACTTTTTTTTCATCTTCCATTTTCCGCCAATGTTTCAATGACAATTGATGTACCCGGACAAATAAATGCCGGCAGTGATTTAAAAGTTCAGATTACACTTAATAAATCGGATATCAGTAGTTTTGCCAGGTTCCAGATGGAACTTCCTCCGGGGATCACCGCATTAAATGGTTATTCTGCAAATGCTGATTTTTCTTTTAAAGATCAGAAAGTGCGGTTAATTTGGCTTAAGGTTCCTAATGATGATGTAATTACATTTAATTTTACTATTCATTGCGATGAACACCTGAAAGGAAATTTTGATATAACCGGAAAATTCTCATATATTCAGGACAATGAAAAAAAGGTGGTGGATCTGCAGCCTCAGCAGATTGCAATAATTCCTTCTCCGGACATAGATCCCAAACTGATTGTTGATATTAACGAATTTGGAAAATCAATATTTTCACAGTTGCCTGTTTCTCTTACCGATGTGGCCTGCATTCGTCAGAAACCTGAATGGTCGGAACCCAACCATCAATATATTGTTAATCTTTTACTTAATAAGGAAAAATTAAAGAAGTTTGCGAAAATTGAAGAATTAATTCCCAAAGGTTATACGGCATTAAATGTTGATAGCAAGGAGGGCATCTTTACGTTTAAAGACAACAAAGCTAAATTTTTATGGATGAATTTACCTTCAGAGCCATTTTTTACCGTATCATATAAATTGATTCCTATGGCTGAATCCTATGTTAACCAACCATTAATAAAAGGAACATTCTCTTATATAAATGATGACAAAACACAAAGCATCCCAGTAATTGAAAAGGAAATCAGCCTGGCTAACCTGACTCCTGAAATGGTTAAATCAATCCTTCAGGCTCCTGGCATTTTTGCAGGGAACGTATTGCCTGAAAAATCTGAAACAACTGAGGTCACAAAAAATGAAATTAAAACTCCCGAAAAAATGACTTCTGATAATCAACAAATTCTAAAAAATAGAGAAACTGATACACTTAAGAATGTAACTTATTCAAATAAAAAACAAACATCACGGGAAGTTGCTGTTAAAAAGGCAACTACAATGGAAAAGTCCTCAGAGCTGGAACCCAGAAATGGTATATATTTTAGTGTTCAGCTGGCTGCCGGGCACCGTCCTATAAATGTTAAGAGATATTTTCAAAAGTATAAGCTGGATAACACTATTTATAAGGAAAATCACGAAGGCTGGATCAAATATTCTGTGGGAACATTCAATGTTTATAAGGACGCAAGGGATTACAGGGTACATATTTGGAATACCACCACAATTGCCGATGCGTTTGTTGCGGCTTATAACGATGGTAAAAGAATAACGGTTCAGGAGGCTTTAATGGTTACAAACCAGCACTGGTACCAGTAGCTTAGTTGTTAGTTGTTAGTTGTTGGTTGTTGGTTGATGAATTAAAGTGATTAGGTGATTAAGTGATTAAGTGAAATGAATAAATTAATAAGACTTTTATCTGTAGTTTTGTGTTTAGGACTCGTTCAGCAGGTCCTTGCACAGGATGATGAAGCTTATTATGAGTCGTTACTGAATGAAGAAGTAAAAGTTGAAAACCCCGTGTATTTACCCGTTTTGGGGATATCCTTCGGCACTTTAAATTTTTACGGTGATGTTCACAATAACGTTCGCAATCCTTTTGTCGGGACTCCCGGATATAGAGTCAATGCTGCAACTTTTATTGATAATAAGCACTTCCTGAGAGCTAACTTTTATTTCATGTTAGGCACTTTGGTTGCCAACCAACGATCATATACAGACACGGCACTTAACAGGAACTTTAGTTCAAATATCACCAGTTTTGGATTAAACCTGCAGTTTAATTTTGAGAATTTTATTAAAGAGAATAAGAACAAGGTTAAAATAAATCCGTTTGTATCGCTTGGAATTGAAGATATTCAGTTTAATTCAAAAACAGATACAAGTGATATTCACGGAAATCATTACTATTACTGGACGGACGGGACAATACGTAATATACCTGAAAAGGATGCAGGGGTTATGCCCAGTAAAATTCTGCAACGTTCATACAATTACTATCCTACTGATTTACGGGCCTTAAATAATGGTACCTATGCCAGTTCTACCTTTTCCATACCAATAAGCATTGGCATAGATTTTACAATAACTGACAGGATCAATTTACGGATAGGGGAAGAGTTACATTATACTTTCACCAAAAATATCGATAACATGGCCTGGCTAACCGGACATGCCAACAAGATGATGGATAAGTTTACATACTCATACATTAGCCTGCATTTCGATTTATTCTCCTCCGCCAAAACTATATTGGTTCACAAACTCTTTGCCGAGGTTGATAATTTCGACTATGCTATGTTCGGGGACGAGGATAACGATGGGGTTTATGATATATATGACAAATGTCCGGGTACACCATTCGGGGTAGCTGTGGATAGTGTCGGCTGCCCTTATGATACAGATAATGACGGGGTACCGGATTATTTGGACAAGGAGCCTAATACAGCTCCCGGAGCTATGGTTGATGAAGATGGAGTTACAATAAAGCCTGAGGTGTTGGCAGAAAAAATCAATATTGATGCAGTTGACCGTAAAGATGTTGACGCTTTCTTGTTGATGCACAGAGCACAAAGCCGTTATAAAGGAAAGCCGTCAATCCCACTGCCTGAAAAGTTTAAACAAGTGGATCTGGATGGAGATGGTTATATTTCGTTTGATGAACTCATAAAAGCTATTGACGATTTTTTTGACTCTTCATCAAAATTAACGACAAAAGATATATATGAGTTGCAGGATTTCTTCTTTGACCAATAAGAATAGTGTTTAGTGCTTAATGCTTAAAGTGCTTAGTGCATAGAGCATAGTGCTTAGGCTCTTAATCAGGTATTGTATTTTAAAAATAAATTATTTTTACTGTTTTAAGTCTTGGTTCCTGGTTCTTGGTTCCTGGCTCTATTAACTAATAAGTTACGTATTAATGTAATTACTGAGCACTATGTACTAAGCACTATAAGTTTCCGGCATCAATAGCATTCAGTATATCTTCAATTTGTTTATCGGCGCCGGTTGGGTCATAAGTAGTTTTAAGATTGGAGCCGAATAACCGGGCCATTGTTTGCCAAAAAACGGCGGAAAAATCTCCCCTGAATTCTTTCAGCAGGTCGTATGATGTCTTGCCAGTTTCGCGGTGAATAAGTTTTATTAACAGCCTGCCCTGAGTAATGGTTAAATCTACCAGTTGAGCTTCAAATTGTTTCCTTATATCTTTTTCAACTTGTTTTGTATATATCTTTCGTTCATGTTCTGTTTTTAATGTCAGGAAATGTTGATTCATCTCTTTAAATTTATTTCCAGCCACTTTTGCATAGGGATAAACTATTTTCAGGTTGTAAATCAGGCGCCAGTATTTCATTTCATCTTTTTTACTTTTAAATACCGGGGGAGGATATAAAATAACATTTTCAAAATCGGCAATGGCTACAGTATCTCCATTTACTACTTCATAGTGCAGCTTATGTCCTGATAAGGAGTCCTGATTATTCTGGCCATTAGATACAGCAATTGAAAAATAATATATTATAACAATAAAAAACAACTTTGACATTGAATTATAATATAAAAATGTAAAATAAAACCAAGATAATTTGAAAATGTGAAAATGATTTTATAAGGTTTATAAGGTTTATAAAATAATTTATATCATTAATTACCTCATCACTTCATTACTTTTATCCAACAATCAGTAACCAACAGCTAACAACTAACAACTAACAACTAACAACTATTACGATAGTAAATCATATTCCATTATACGCACTATTTTCTGAGAATCATAAATTACTGTCTTTGTGATATCTGCCAGATTATTATCTGTTAAATTTAGTTCCCGATAGCGTTCAAGCAGTTCAAGGTTTGTTACAACCTGAAAGAGATGAAATTGTTTAAACAATGGTATCAGTTTATGAGCTTTACCTGCGATGACTTCAAAATTGCCTGATGGCAATAATTCCTGAATTTCATTAATAGTAATCAAAGAATTGGCAACAAATGATTTAACTATTTTTTTTATTTCTTCGGGTTCGTTACCTACAAACTCAATAATTTCATCCAGTATATAAGGTTTTTTTTCTAATTCTTCAGGATGTGGGCTTATATTACCATTTGTTGTATCAGGATAAATTAATTTTTCATATTGGGGAGACAAAACGCTTGTAATTTTATTTATAAAATCAACTTCTTTAAATGGCTTATACAAATAGTTTATAGTATTTGAGTTTTGATTTTTATCATTAATTGTAGAATTGGCTGTAATACATACAATTGGTACAATTGGATCAATAATTTTAATTTTTTTCATTAACTCAAGACCGTTCATTTCCGGCATATTTAAATCAGTAAAAATAAGATCGTACCTGTTAGAAGTTAATTTATTCAGTGCCTCTTTTCCATTTATGGCAGTATCGGATGTTATTTCTAAATCAGAAAGCATAGATGAAATAAGTAACAATAAAGTCTCATCATCGTCCACCACTAATATTTTTTTATGTTTTAAAATATTTTTAAGGTTACTTAATTCATTGGGTTTTGCTGCAATTAAAAAATCGAGTGAAACAATAAATTCACTCCCGACTCCGGGAGTACTATCTACGGTAATATTCCCACCTGACATTTGAACTATTTTATTAGCTATAGCTAATCCCAGGCCTGAACCTCCGTATTTTCTTGTTACGCTACCGTCAGACTGGACAAATTCTTCAAATATTAAGGATTGCTTTTCTTTGGGTATCCCAATTCCGGTATCGCTAAAACTTATTCTGATTTTCAATTTATCCTGTTCTTGACCCAAGGATATTGCTTTTATTTTAACGGTACCCTGGTCGGTAAATTTAATAGCATTACCTGCCAGGTTTATCAATACTTGCCTGAATCTAAGAGGATCGCCGTAAACATCCTGTTCAAGAACCGGATCACATTCAAAAATTAATTCAATATGTTTATTCCGGGCTGATAATAAGAAATTTTTATAAACATCTCTGATAATATCCGCCGGGTTAAACCTTACATTATCGAGCCTGATTTTACCGGCGTTAATCTTTAGTAAATAAAGCGTGTCATTAACTATGCTTAATAAAAAATCTGATGACATCCGGATACTGCCAAGGTATTGCTTTTGCTTTTCAGTAAGTTCTGACTTATCCAATTGCTCTGAAAAGCCTATAATTGAACTTAAAGGAGTCCTTATTTCGTGACTCATCATAGCCACAAACTGTTCTTTAACATGGACAAGTTCGTCAGAATTTTTTTTGGCAGTTTCAAGCATTTGATTGTAGTGCCTGTTTTTTGTAATATCACGATAAATCAAAATTAAAAATATTATAATCAGCACAAACGAAATAGCTGCAAGCCAAATAATATATTTTGCTGTTTCCTTTATTATCTCTTTGGATTGGCTGATGCTTCCGGTTGTGATTTTAAGTTCTTCATTTTCCAGTGACGATACTATTTCCCTTATTTTGTTAAGTATAATCCTATCACTATGCAAAAGCTGAGTTTCGGTAGATATTACTTCTGATTCCAAATAATTATCCCTCATTTTTAATTTATCAAGAGATGATTTCATTATTTTAACGACACTGTCCGGAAGAGGCCTTGATTGCAACACAGTATCGAATGTAATAACTTTTTCTTCCTGAATATTATTATCCTTATCAGGATTTGTATTTGAATTTGAAAAAAGGTTTTTAAATCTTCCAAAAAAATTGCTTTTTAACTTAGGTTGATAAATTGAATCGTGCCGGATAATTGTATTTTTAATTATTAACTGAGTTGGTGGCATTATTTCATATGCCTGTATATAAATTTCGTCAAGGGCTCTTTGATAATTTAAATCCTGTTGATTTTTATGGTCAATAGCCATAAGCTTTTGAATAACATCGTGTTGTTTAGCGGATAGCTCTCTAATGCTTTGCAATGATTTTAATTGCTGATAGTTATCGTTACAAAGTGTAAAGCATAAATTGATATAATTTTTTATTTCGTTCAGTTTAATTATGTAGTTATCAAAATCTTTTTTATTACGAAACAGATAATAACTACGTGCATCGGATTCAGCATCGTAAATTAATGTTAATAGTTCATTGGTGACGTAAAGCTTTTGATTTGGTGTGGATCCTAATCGTTCTACTGAAAGTAAATTGTGTATACCCTTATATAGGAAACTTCCGGCTATCAAAGCTACCAGAACCAGTATAAAATAACTCAGTGTAATCTTTTGTTTTAACAAAAAAAGACCCTGCTTTTTTGACATGTATAAAGAAGTTTAAATTGGTTAATATTCTAATAGAACCAGGAACCATCCTTCGACTTCGCTCAGGAACCATCCTTCGACTTCGCTCAGGAACCATCCTTCGACTTCGCTCAGGAACCATCCTTCGACTTCGCTCAGGAACCATCCTTCGACTTCGCTCAGGAACCATCCTTCGACTTCGCTCAGGAACCATCCTTCGACTTCGCTCAGGAACCATCCTTCGACTTCGCTCAGGAACCATCCTTCGACTTCGCTCAGGAACCATCCTTCGACTTCGCTCAGGAACCATGACATTTCTGATTTCGCACAAATTACAAAAAAAAACGGAGACAAATAAAATGTCCCCGTTTAAGAGTATAAAGCAGATAAATTGTTACCTGAATTTCCTGACTAACACTAATTTACTAAAACTACGAGGTACTTGGAAGTACTCCAGAATTTATCCGGGTTTGTAATTTCAAGTTTTTCTATTAAACCATCCTTATCCGGATTTAGCTGATAAGAATCTGCCGGATGTGATGTAACTAATTTAGCTTTTTTGCTGTTAATATTGATATTTTTTAACTGAGTAATATCTATCCTGCTAAATTTGGAATTATTAAAGTCGGATTTCAATACAGTAGTAGAATTTATACCAATAATTCCACCTTCTTTTGAAATTATATTATCGGCAAGCAATTGCTTTTGGTTACCTGTAATATACCAGGCTGTATTTAATGTATTTGTTTTATCCTGGATAGTTGACTGCAATTGTGTTTTTTCAGCTTTTACAGTATCAAGGGAAGCATTTAGGCTGGCAATAGAAAAATTCATTTTTGAAAGATCTTCTTTTAAAGAAGCAATTTGTTTATCTCTTTCAACGATCTGAACATTTAATGCATCAATCATCTTATTCAATTCATCAATTTTAAGGTTCGAATCTTTCATTTGCTTACGCAACCAACCAATTTCTATTTTGTTTTTGGTTATAAGCACATTTATTGATTTAATATCATCATTAATCCTGGCCCTTACATCAGGTGTCATTTCCTGATTATTGTTTGATTTAACTGCAATTACTGCTTCTTTTGATTTAATCTCAGATAAATTGCTTTCAATATCGTTAAGGCTTATCATAATGCTGTTTACGGATGAATCCTTTAATTGAGCGGCTTTAACAAGGGATTGATTTTCAAGATTTAGTCTTGCTATCTCTTGTTTTTCTTTTTGGTTGCAACCGAATGCAACCATCGCAAGTATTACGATTATAAAATAATTAATTGTTTTCATAATTGAATAGAATTTAATGTAATAATTATCATATCCAATTTTATGCCAGATTGGTAATTAGTTGTTGGTTGTTAGTTGCTGGTTGTTAGTTGTTAGGTTGCAGGTTGCAGGTTGCAAGTATTATTTTACAATTTTTGTAATTTCCTTTATTCTATAATATCATTTTTCATTTTCGTAATAACTACGTGTAGAAAAAATCCACATAACGGGAATTGTAAATAAAAAAGGCGACCTTTTGGAGATCGCCTTATTAATGCAAAATATAGTTTTTATTACATTATTGAACTATGGATTTAAAGGTTGCATCCTGAAAATACTTTGCAAATTCCAGGTCTATAGCAGCGTTAGCTTTTAAATCAGCACTTTTTCCTGCAGCTGTACGAAGGTTTGTGAAAAGTAAATCAGTATTTTGGGTTCTGGCTCCAACAATAGCTCTAAGATAATAAACTATTGCATCTTCACTTTTTACGCCATTCAATGTAGAAAGAGCCTGATCATTGGCTTTATTAAGAAGTTTTGCCAAGGCTGTATTAATTTCGAATGTATTGCCAAAATAGTTAATTGCTTCGGTGTATTTACCTTTAATAATATTGATTATTCCAAGGTTATAATTTACAACATCCCCTGCACCCAGAGCAGATGTAAATAGTTCCTGAGCCTTATCAACATCACCTTCAATTAAAGCAATTGCACCAAGGTTATTTTTAATTATACTGTTGTTTTCAATAGCTTTTGCAGCTTCAAAAGCAGTTTTGGCTTCACTTACACGATTAAGTTTCAAAAGTACAAACCCACAATTATTTATAGCTTTAAAATCACCTGGATATTTCTTTGCAGCAGCTTGATAAACAGCTAATTTTGAATTCAAATCATCAATAGTGCCTGCAATAAACAATGCTTCATCCAAATTTAATGAATCAGGTTTTGTTTGGGCCAATGCAAGAAGTTCCTGATCCGATTTACCATTAACAGTTACATTTACATTAAGTTTAGATCTTCTTAATTCAGGAAGAACCTTAACTTTTAATTCTTCAAAAGCAGCAGAAATATTTTTAATTTCTTTTTCACGTACTTCCGGATCTGAATACATCGAAAGAACACGAAGAATCAATTCTTTATCTTTAATATTTGAACTTTCAACCAGGGTTTTAAAACCATCCCAGTCTTCAGCAGTAGTTAAATATGTAAACAGATCGTCCTTAACTTTGGCTAATTTTTCCTTTTTGAAAGTAGTTGTAAAATATTTATTGGCACTTTCTTTTCTGTCAACTGAAAGTTTTTCATTTAATTTCATAGGGCCATCGGGCGATGCATAAGCAGAAAGCTGTACGCCTGAAATTTCTTTTTTAGGATCGGCATCAATCGCTTTTAATGCTTCGTCAAATTTAACGATATCTTCTTTTTTAATTTCAGATGGTCTAACAACTGATTGGTTAATAAGATACTTGATTTCAGTTCCGAGTTTTTCAGTAGTTTGACGGATATATTGATTACTTGCAAGAATTGGCCGGGGGTCTTTTACAACAAGCAATTCAGTTGCTATTACTCCATCACCAATTTTAACAGCTGGGAAATCAGCATTATCCTTTTTTAAAGTTGCTTTAGCACGGACTTCAAGCACAGATGATTCATAATCTTTTTTGTAAGGGATTTTATCAGAATAGGAAAAGCTTCCACCTTCCTTATATTTTATGACCTTATCATTGGCCTTAACATCTTCTCCCTGCACAGTCACTGATTTTAGAGCAATTTCGCCACCCTTAAATTTTAACACAGGGGTTGCTGTAATTACTGCTTTAGTGTTAAAAAATTTGGCCGGGAAAGTTCCCTGAACATTAACTTCAACTTCACCTCCTTTAACTTCAAGAGGACTTGGTGTCAAGGTATATCCAACTGTTTTGGATGTATCCTTCATCTTGTTTAAGCCTCCGCAACTGCTAAGAACAACTGTTGCCAAGGTTACTGCGTACAATGCTAATTTATTTTTTTTCATTTTACGTGGTTATTGGTTTTAAATATTAATTCCGGGTTATATTATTTACAAACTTAATAATGTTTTTTAATAAAAAAAAACTGTTCAAATTAAAATGAAGTTAAATTCTTGATATTAAGGAATTATCTTTATAATTCCAGAGGTGTATTGCTTAATCAAATTTTAACTTAAATTATTATAAAACAATTTGTTTTATGATTAAATTAAACCTATTAAAGTTAACATGTATTTATCAAAATTTATACCATAATTTTTTGTCCTTAATTTATTATTATTTGTTTAATTGTAATAATTATACTAACAACCAGCAACTAACAACTAACAACTAACAACTAACAACTAACAACTATCAACTATCAACTATCAACAAACAACAAACAACTAACACCTATATTGATATGTGCGGAAGATTCATTTTAGTCGATAAAATTGAGGTTATAAAAAAGGAATTTAATGTCCGGTTCGATGGAAATTTTCAACCTGACTATAATATTTCTCCTGGTAAAAATGCACTTGTTATAACCGGAGAAAATCAATCTCAATTGCAATTATTTCAATTTGGGTTGACCCCATACTGGGCAAAAAAACAAATGTATTTATTCAATGCCCGTGCCGAAGGAGATTATAATAAGGATAACAATACCGGCTACTCCGGCTCAAAGGGAATTATCTTAAAACCTTCGTTCCGTAAGCCTATTCGTTCACAAAGATGTTTAGTAGTTGCAAGTGCCTTTATTGAAGGTACAACCAACGACGGGTTAAACAAGCCATATCTTATATATTTAAAAAAGCATCCGTTTGCCTTTGCAGGTATATGGGATACATGGAATCATCCGGAAAGAGATGTACCTGTAAATTCCTTTAGTATTATAACAACAACTGCAAACGAAATACTTCAAAGACTTCCCCACCAGCGGATGCCTGTTATACTGGCGGAAGAGAATTATCATGCATGGCTGGATACAAATACTGATTTAGGTAATATAACCGGGTTACTGCGTCCTTATCCTGCACATCTTATGAATGCTTATCCAATCTCAACGGATATTAAAAATCCAAAGAACAACAGTAAGGAACTGCTAAATCCCATTGGGGAAAGGCTTTTTCCCGAGTTTGAGATTAAAGTTACAGATGAACTGGAAGAAAAGGGATTCGGGAAAAGGAAAAAGTAATGTGCAGATGTGCAGATTTGCAGAAGAGAGAAGACAGAAGACAGAAGACAGAAGACAGAAGACAGAAGAGAGAAGACAGAAGACAGAAGACAGAAAAAAGAAAAAAGAAAAAAGATAGAAGAAAAAAGGCATTAACGAATAAATACATAAACATTTTAATAAGATATTTTATGGAAGAAAGTAAATCAAATATCCATACTTACCTAAGTACTTTAAGTACATTTAGAATAGAAACTCTGGAGGATGGAGTGTTTGGCATAGCCATGACTTTATTGGTATTAAATCTGAAAATACCTGATAAGATTGATAAGTCAGTATTAAATGCGGTTATCAATATATGGCCGAACCTGGTTACTTTTTTTGGCAGTTTTGTTTTATTGGGAGTATACTGGTTGGGGCATCGCACCGCATTTCATTTTATTAAACACGGGGATCATGTTTTTCACTGGTTTAATATTATGTTATTAATGTTTGTTTCAATCGTCCCCTTTTCTGCTTCCCTGATTGCCAAATATTATTATGATCAGGTTGCCATAATAATTTACGGAATAAACCTGATAGCAATCGGTACTACAATGTACCTTCAATGGTGTTATGCAACATATAATTTCAGGTTAATCGATAAAGAATTGCCAACATGGATTATCCGGTACGCGAAAATAAGGACTATATTTGCTCCTTTAGCCTATCTGTCAGCTATTTTAATAAGTTTTATCAGTTGCAGAATGAGCCTTGTATTGTATACTATAGTACCTATATTGTACATTTTACCTATCTTACTGCCAGTTTGGAAATCCATTGCTGAAAAATAAATTAGGCAGATAGAAGACAGAAGGCAGATAAAAGATGAAAGATAAAAGAATTAAGATTTGAGAATCCAGATTTGAGAGTTAAGATTTACAATTTAGTAAGACAATTAAAATCTTAAATCCAGAATCTATAATAAAGTCTTGATTCTTGGTTCCTGGCTCTTGATTCTTATTTTTATAATTCACTAATACCGACATAAGAATTGAACATTTTTCTGATAACATCTGTCTTTGGATAACTGTCTGCCTGGTCGGAGTTTATTTGAGGATAGGTTGTTTGTACCAATTCAATAAATTTATGAATATCATCCAGGGCAATCACCATGGCTATTGTTTCCCAGCCAAAGGGGTTTTCTTTACGCTTTGAAAAAGCATCATATTTAAATTCGCCTTGTTTTTCATTGTACTCGAGGCGGTAATAATCTAATGCGGCCATACTTTTAAAATTATTGCCAAATATAGAAAAATTAGTCGGAAGTCATAAGTCGTAAGTATAAAAGTACAAGAGCAGGGAATAGGGTTCAAAAATAATTTAGAAATAGAATTTGAGACTGATTTGAGCCAGAAGAGTGTTCAGAAAAATTAGTTTGTAAATGTAATATCATTGCTGATATTATGTTTTTCTTAATTCAATTAAAGTTATCTCAGGCAGGATTCCGACTCTGCCATGATAACCTATAAATCCAAGGCCTCTGTTTGTATACAGATACTGATTATTATTTTGATATAAACCAGCCCATTCTTTATAGAAATATTGGACTGGACTCCATTTAATACCGGCTATATCAATACCAAACTGCATTCCGTGAGTATGACCTGATAAAGTAAGGTCGATGTCAGGAAAATTTTTAATTACTTCTTTTTTCCATAAGGACGGGTCATGTGAAAGCAATATATTTACACTGCTATAATTAATATTTTCAGTAGCTTTTTTCAAACTTCCATAACTGATTAAACTGCGTGACCGGCAATTCTGCACACCTATTATAGTTATACGTTCCCCGTTTTGCTCAATTGTGCGGTGCTCATCCCAAAGCAAATCCCATCCAAGCTTTTTTTGAAATTCTTTAAGTTTTTGAATGTTGTTTTGTTTGGTTTCCATATTTTGCCAGTTGTTATAATCACCATAATCATGATTTCCGAATACAGAGTATACGCCGTATTTTGCTTTAATTTGTTCTAAGACACCCATATAAGGCAGTAATTCCTCATATTTGCCATTTACTATATCACCAGTAAAAAAAACAACATCGGCTTTCTGCTCATTAATTATGTTCACAGCCCGGGTAAGAGGTTTTGAATTTAAAAAACTTCCGGAGTGCAAATCAGAAATCTGAACTATTTTAAAACCATCAAATGAATCAGGTAAACCGGGTAAAATCAGTTTCAATTTTTTCGTCTGATATTTATAAGTATTAAATAGCATCCCATATATCATGGTGAAGAATATAAGTAAAGCAGCTATAAACCCAATCCTGATTATAAATACCGAATAATTTAATGTTAAAGCATGAAGTCCCGATTTTGAAAACAGTTGCAAAATGTTAGTCAATAACCATTGTAAGAAAACGATTACATCACCGGTAAGGACAAAAATGTCCAAAACAAGTTTTGAGACAATAATTATAAACAGCATGGAAATACTATATGATCTGAAATATTTATTCCATCGTGACCATTTGGTAAATTGGGCATATAAAATAAGTGAATAACAAAAAAGAGAAACAATCCAGTAAGAATAATATGGCCATTGTGTTGTTAAAAATGAATAATTTTTAGTCAATACCCAGAATCCCTGAAAGCCAATTAAATCAATTATTAAAAATACGGAAAGTATTATTAAAGTTCTTATAAACATTAATTTATAGTAATAAGTATGACTTATTTAGTAAGTCGTAACAGAACCAGGAGCCAAGAACCAGGAACCAAGACTTTATGATTTAAGATTCCAAATTTAAGATTTTAATAGTCTTACTAAAATTGTAAATCTTAAATCTTTTATTTTTCATCTTTTATCTTTCATCTGTCCTCTGTCCTCTGTCCTTTGTTACTACTTATAATTGAGAGATACTATACCCCCCGAACTTGAAAGACGGACCGGAATTCCGCCACCATTAATTTTGCCTTTTATCCTGTCCTCTTTTGCTGTGCCCGAAAAATGTGTCAATGGAGTCTTTATCTGATCGGCTGACAAATCAAGATCGAGCCCTAAACCATCCGGAATTGTTGCATTTATAGACCCTCCCGTAGTTTCGAGTTCAAGTTTTTCTTTTACCTGGCTGATATTTGCATTAATATCACCCCCGCTGGTATATGCTTTAACCGATCCCGAGAGGTTATCCAGTGTTATTGACCCTCCGGAAGTATTAACATCTACAGTGCCCTGTGCATTTTTAACATCAATATTGCCGCCACTTGTATGTGCCAGTAATCCTTTATTGATGTTCCCGGCATCGATATTCCCACCGGAAGTTGATACATCAAGTGTTCCGTCGATTTTATTCATTGTTATATTACCGCCGGAAGTGTTGGCTTTTATGTCAGCAACAGAATTGTTAAGTGATATATTGCCGCCGGATGTAACTAAATCAGCTTCTCCGTTAATTTTATCGATATCGATATTTCCGCCGCTAGTATTGGTAAAATGCTTTCCTGTTATTCCCGTTATGGAAATGTTTCCGCCACTGGTACTTAAATTTACCGACGATTTAGAAGGGGTTTTAATAATAAAACCAACGCTGAGTTTTCTTTCATAACATCTTTTAATGTTAATTTTTAGATTTGAACCAGATTGCGAGATTTCCACTTCTGCTATTTTTTTAAGATCGTCTAATTTTAAATCAAGTACTGTGTTTCTTTTTTTAACTATAAAAGATACTTCAATTGTATCACCTTCATAACCATTAGCGGTAATGTTTCCACCGGAAGTGGATATTTCGATATTTACAGGAGACGATGCCTTATAGTCCTGAATAAACGAATAATCATTACTGCTTAATTTGTATTTTTGATAATTATAAGATTCTTTTCCCATAAATTCATTACGAAGTGCAAAAAGTATTATACCAATTATTATTAATACTAAAGCGAATAAGCCTAATAGGATTTTGTTACTTGTTTTCATAGCATTTAGTTATTGAATATTGATTATTGAATATTGATTATTGAATACTTATCTACTATCATATTGTCTTGCTATTAGAATAGGATTGAATTATGTCTTCAATTTTAAGCCCTAATAAATTCATTGTTTTGAAAATATAAGGCAAGTCCTTTTCTATAAACTCAGTCTTGCGCATTTCAAGCGCTTTGCTGTATCCGTTTTCTGATACAAAATACCCTAAGCCTCGTTTATTGTAGATTATGCCCTGATCCTGCAAAAATGTATAAGCCCTGATTGCTGTGTTTGGGTTTACCTCTGCCTGAATGGCAATATCACGCACCGAAGGTATTTTTTCATTTGCCTGCCATTCCTTCTTTAGAACAGTTTCACAGAAATTATCCGCAATTTGCTTGTATATTGGTTGTTTATTTACAAAATCCATTTTTAAACCTCCTTTTCTCTTAAACGGAAATACGAAACTAACAGGAAAAATGGAGCTAAAAAGCCCCAAAACAGAACTTTTATAATCGGGGTAAAAGTGTAGGAAAAGAAATTCTGCACATTATCAGGCATATTGTTATTATCAAAACTGATACTTTGAAAATTGTGAAATACAATCAACCTGGCGGTAATCCCAACATAAAATGATATTATCATGCATATTACGAAAAGAGATAATACTGTTTTTAAGAAATGGTACCTTTTGAAGTAAATGGCACCGAGGAGAAAAACAGACTGAGTTACAAGGTATATGGCAAACATTTTTAACACTGCAGGTGATAACGGATTAAATAGCGGAACATGGTTCCCTGAAAATAAAATTGCCACTCCAATAAGCAGGATATTTATCAGAATCATTGCAAATACAGAAGCGATTATGTATAGTACAGAAGATAATATCCAGGGAACAATTAGTTTTTCGAGTGTTGACGCGGGTAATATCATAAAAATGTACCCACGCTGAGGTGTACGCAATTCGGAATAAACCATACTTGTAAAAATATATCCCATTATAAAGAAAGATGGCATTATATTACTCAAAAATATATTACTGTTCATACTTACATGACCGAATATAATTGTAAGGGATAATATAAAAACAATAATTCCCGACACAGCTCCAAAACCTATTAAAAGTCCATTGGCGCTGAAACGTAACTGACGGATGAATAAATGTATAACCCGATTTATATTAAAATAATTATTCTTTTCCATTTTTTAAAGTGATTAAGTGATTAGGTGATTAAGTAATTAAATAATTATGTGATTAAGTGATTAAGTGAATAGGTGATTAAGTTATTAATTGATTAACTAAGTGATAATAACTATGCACTATGCACTAAGTACTAAGCCCTATATTTTAGCGCCGGAGACAACTCCGTTAAACAATAATTCAATATCGACTTCTGTTTCTTCGCTTTTTTTTCTATAGATAACCGCTTTGCCTCCTAAGATATCTTCGCTGTATATTACATCCAGGTTAGAAATATCTTTTGATTGCGTAAAGGCAACTTTCGAAGCTATATCTTCTATGCTCCTGTTAAAAATTACCTTACCGTTATCCAGAATAATTATAAAGTCTATCAGGCTTGCCAAATCACGTACCTGATGAGTCGATATGATAATGATCCTTTCCTCGTTCATAGATGATGCAATGATTTTCCTGAACTGGCTTTTGGAAGGAATATCCAATCCATTGGTTGGTTCATCAAGCAATAAAATCTGGGTACATGTTGCAAGCCCAAAGGCTATCAAAAACTTTTTCTTTTGGCCGTATGACAAAGTTGTTAGTTTTGGATTTCCTGATACCTGAAATTCAGTAAGGTATTTTTGTAGGAGATCATTGTCAAACTTTGGATAAAACGGGGCGTGGATACTGACAAATTCGTTGACCTTTATTGCCGGAAGTTCAAATTCTTCGGGGATCAGATAAAGGTTTTCAAGTACAGAAGGGAGTCTGTGCCGTGAAGGAATGCCAAATAACAGGCATTCTCCAAGGGTAGGATTAAGAAGTCCGGTAATTTGTTTTAACAATGTAGTTTTACCGGCGCCATTTTTTCCCAATAAGCCATAAATATTACCCATTGGAATGTCGATGCTCAGATGGTCAAAAAGGATATTTTTCCTTTGATAACTGAATGTAAGGTTTTTAATTTCTATCATAGTTGAATATTTAAATAGTGTACTACATAACTAGTGAAGTACAAATATAATTATATTATTTTGATATCTCCAAATATTTTGTCAAATATTTTTAAAATATTTTTTATTTTGGAATTTAGAAGAGTGTGGATGTGGATTAGAAGATGTACAAATGTGCAAATTGTTGATTATTAATAATTAATTTTTAAAAGAAGTATAGTTGATAGTGGATTAAGGAGCGGTGAATGTTAATGAATTTGTAATGGTATAATTATTTACAGTTACTGAAACTAAATAAGCTCCTGAAGTTACCCCTGAAGGAACATTAACATTTATTTCAGTATTATTTACAGCAGTAACTTGTGCAACTAAATTTCCAAACGAAACATAAACATTATTAGTATTACTTCTGAATCCTTGTCCTGAAATAATTACGGAAGTACCTGCCGATCCGCTTGAAGGAGTCAGGGATGTTAAAGTAGGCGGAAGTAACGTGAAATTTAGAGAAGATATAATTTGATACGAATTATTCATTATATTGACCTGGTAAGTTCCCGGTAATAATGTTGATGGTACATTTATATTATAAGATGTTGAATCATAACTATTGGGATAGCAATAATTTTCATTAAATAAAATATATCCACCATTCATATTAAAATTATGCCCGGTTATTGTCAGGTTTGTCCCCCATGATCCACTGGTTGGGGATATGCCGGTTATAGTTGGAATAACAACAGTCAGGTTACCAGGTACTGTCACCGAATCAAGCCCGTTACTTACTGAAACTTTATAAGAACCTCCTGTAATTGTTGTTGGCAGGTTTGCATTTATAAAATTATTAGCATCACCATAACTATTTGCATAAATCATTGTTGAACCAATGTATATTTTATTATAATTTAATACATTATTGAAGTTTGTTCCATTGATAGTTATTAAAGTTCCCGGGATTACCATAGCAGGAGTAATAGATGATGTTGTTAAATTATTCATTATAAAATAACCACCTGGAACCTGATTTTTTGTATTTCCGTTAATAACATAAATATTAAATTTTTGGGAAGTAATATTGCTTGGTACATTTAAAATTATATCTGATGAGGAAGAAGTATAAAAGGAAACTGATACATTGCCTAACAAGACACTTGATACATTATTTAAATAATAACCCAATATATTAATTGTTGTACCAAAAGTACCATTGTTCGGATTAAAGCCGGTAACTGAAAATGCAGGGGTAAAAGCATTATTTAAAGTATAAGTTTGGTTTCCAATAGTTACACTAATGCTGACACTTCCACCATAGTAATACCCGGATGTAAAATCAGGTACAATAACTGTCAAAGTAGTTTTTGAACAGGCAATTACCTTAGCAGTGTAATTGCTGTAACTATTGAATTGAACCACATCATTTATTGGATTTAAATCAAAATTGTTCCCGGTAATGGTTACGGTGTCCCCAATTTTAGCTGTAGTAGGATATACACTTAATAATGAAGGTGTAAGAGGAAAAAATGAAGCTGAATTTCCATAAATAATTCCTTTTTCGTTTGTAATATAACCCCTTATATACCATTTATAATTTGTATAAGAATAATTATTTTCCGGTAGGATAATATTCGAAGCAAATGTATCTTTTGCAATCATCTTACCTAGGGAAACACTATTTGACATATTAACATTGTATAAATTATCCGCATTAGAATAATAAAATACAAAACCATGATCAAGAATGTTGTAACTGCCCAGGCTGTTAACTTTGGCAATGGCAGTACAAGTGTAAACAGATGTTGGTGTGGCACTAATAGTTGTCAAACTTGGATCCGATTCTTTTTTCTGGCATGCACAATTAATTAAAAGTGCTATATATGCAATAATGTTTAACTTTTTCATATTTACTATAATAAGATTTTAGAAAACATATCCTACACGGATACCATTAATAAGATTAGGTCCAAATGAAAACGTTTGGGTTGATAGAGTTGGTTGTGTACTATAATTAGAGCTATTAATGCCACTATAAGTATAATTTATATTACTGTAATTTATTTCAGTGAAGCCAAATTCAAATTCATAGCCAATAAAAAGATGTTTTGCAACATAAAAATCAAATCCGGTAACTAAATTTAAACCAATTGAAAAATAACCTCTTTCAGAATTTGTAGTTATAGTATAATAATATCCGTTTACATTTTGTAAGTTTTGAGTTTGTTGCCAGGCCCCACTAATTGTAGTAGTTAAATCTTCATTGTTGATAACATAATTAGACCATCTGAAACCAAAAGCTATTTCTCCTCCGATGTAGGGGGATAATCGTTTGGTTCCCTTAAAATGTTTCTCAAGTCCCAAATTTATACCAATAGCATATGATTTTCCAGTCTCATTGTCCATTGATGGGTTAGTCCCGTAATTTAGATCAGAATTATTTGTCTGTTGTTCTGATTCTGCTGTAATTCCAAGACGGATGGCATAAACATCAGAGAGCATGTATCGGAATTTAATCTGATTTATAGCATTATTTAAGGATAATTGTCCCTGAAATAAATTTACATTTAGCTCAGTTAATACATTACGATGCATTGCTTTTATGCTGTCTTGTCCATAACTGTTAAACATTTCAATACATAACAGTATTAAAATAATTATTATAGGATTTTTTTTCATAGTTGATTAGAAGTTAATTTAATTTGCAAATGATTAGTAGTTAATAATAATAGTTGTAAATGAAAGGAATTTTTTTAAAATTAAAAAATATTTCCCAAAAAAACCTGCAACCTGCACCATTCGGCTAAGCTCAGGGTACAAGTACCTGCAACTATGATTAAGTACATATTTTAAATATATTGCTACCTTTGCGGGCTTGATCAGAACTTAATAGAATGAATGACAGATTTAATGCTCACACATTTCACATTCCCGTGATGGGAATTGGTTTTACAATTGATACTCCGGCTAAAGTTGCGCCTTATGGAATATCCTCGGTAATTTCTCTGGTGGATGACCTTTTAATGGAGAAAATGAGAGAATTTTACAGCATAAAGCTTACTATCCCATTTGAGGCAATTTCCGATAAAATTGACGATTTCAGGGCAAAACGGATTACAGCCTATCTGAATTTAATAAATTATATTGTTAAAACAAAAGTAGATGAATTAAAGAAATCAGTTAAGAAGAATGATAATGCACTGGATTCTTATCTTGAAATGCTCCCTGATACATCAATTTTAAAACAAAAGTTCGATCGTATATGTAAAGGCCAAAACAAAAATGATGCTGTTAACTGGCTGAAAGATAATATTCAGGTAGGAAGTATCGATGTTAATATCATGACCAAGCTGGATAAAGAGAATTATCATCATAAAGAGAAACTTCCCATAGAATATAACGATGCACATTCTGCCCTCAGGGGTTTTGCCAATAGTAACCTGAATTCATCCATAGTTTTGTCGGCCGGCATGAGTCCAAGGTTGTACAGTTATTTAGAAAATTTTAATGACTTTTTCCCTGATAATAATGGGACACTCTGTAAAAAAATAATTTTAAAGGTGAGCGATTACAGGTCTGCGCTTATACAAGGCAAGTTTCTTGCAAAAAAAGGTTTATGGGTTTCAGAATACCGTATTGAATCAGGATTAAATTGCGGAGGTCATGCTTTTGCAACACAAGGCTACTTAATGGGGCCTATTTTAGAGGAGTTTAAAGTAAACCGTGATGAGTTGATTCAAACTACATATTCATTATTTGCAAGTTCGTTAAAAGAAAAAAAACGAATATCACCTGCAGAACCACCTGATTTAAAGATTACAGCTCAAGGAGGGGTAGGCACTTCAATGGAACATGAATTTTTACTTAATTATTATAACCTTGATTCAGTTGGATGGGGTTCTCCGTTTCTTTTAGTGCCTGAGGCGGTAAACATTGATCCACATACTCTTGAATTACTATCAAATGCAAGAGAAAATGACTTATATTTAAGCAACATATCACCTTTAGGAGTGTTGTTTAACAGCGTTCGGGGAAATACAAAAGATATTGAAAAACAAACCTACCTGAAACAGGGTAAACCAGGCAATCCCTGTACTAAAAAGTATCTTGTTTCTAATACGGAATTTTCTGATCGTCCGATTTGTACTGCTTCACGCCAGTACCAGAACCTAAAAATAGCTCAACTTTCCGGAATGAATTTACCGTTTGACGATTACAATAGTGAATATAATAATATTACAGATAAATCATGCATTTGTGTAGGATTAGGCACATCGGCCTTATTAAGCAATAAACTTGATCATAACATCGAAGGCAATGGCGTATCTGTTTGTCCGGGTCCAAACCTTGCATATTTTTCAAAAGTCTCAACTATTAAGGAAATGGTAAGCCACATTTATGAACGGATTAATTTAATCGTACGGACTGATCGTCCCCACATGTTTATAAAAGAGTTAGCGATGTATGTCGATTTTCTGAAAAAGAAGGCTGATGAAATTTCAAAATCTATGACGGATAAACAAATTGAATATTTTATAACTTTCAGGGACAATTTACTTAAAGGGATTGAATATTACAGAAGCCTGTTTACTAATTTGTCATTAAATGGCGGTAGCATTAATAAATTATTACTTCAAAACCTTGAGATGATTGAAAAGGAATTGCTAAATATTGTCATTTGTAAGGTAAATTGTTTAATAGTGGATTAATATAATTATAGGGACTTGGGGCTAGGGGCTAGGGGCTAGGGGCCAGTGGAATACAAAAATACGAATTAGCAACAATTTTTACAATTATAATGGATAATATAAGATCGTTCAGAGATTTGAAAGTATGGAAAGAAGCTCACCAATTTGTTTTAAATATTTACAAAATAACTTCCGAATTTCCCAAGATAGAATTATATGGGTTAACATCCCAAATCAGAAGGGCTTCATCTTCAATTCCTGCTAATATAGCTGAAGGGTTTGGTAGATTTTCAACTAAAGAATATATTCAATTTTTAATAATAGCAAGAGGTTCCTTGGAGGAAGTCAACTATTTTCTTATACTTTCAAAGGATTTGACTTATATTACCGAAACCAATTATCAATTATTATCAAAGCAAACAGATAACATTGGGAAAATGATTAATGGATTAATTAATTCCTTGCGTAAAAAAAATCCTAATCCCTAGTCCCTGACCCCTAGTCCCTAACCCCTAAATTATATTACAATCAAGACTTACAAAATTCCTATAGAGATTATCAAACTGGACGACAGTAGCTTTCATTTATTCGTAAAAGGCTCTGTCAATGGAGAGTCCTGTGATTTCATTATTGACACGGGGGCTTCAAAATCGGTTTTTGCAATGGACCTGGTAGGAGAAATTCTTGACCATAGTCCGGAAATACAGCCTGATATTCAATCCACAGGAATAAATGCGATTGTTATGGAAAGCCTTCACGGTATAATAAGGGATTTTAAACTTGGTGATTTCCTGATTAATGAAATGAAAGTAGTCCTTATCGATCTTTCATCAATTAACGAATTATATAAAACTGTGAGTACTAAAATAATCTGGGGATTAATCGGCAGTGATTTCTTATTGAAATATAGAGCCCGGATTGATTATGGGAAAAAGATACTCACTATTAAAGTGAATAGTGCATAGTGCATAGTGCATAGGAAGAAGATGAAAGATAAAAGATAAAAGATAAAAGAAAACAAAAGACAGAAGATGAAAGAATAAACCAATTGTTATTCTTTATGTTCACTTACCTTCTCTGCCTTCCTTTCCTACATTCCTACTTTCCTACTCATCTACTTTTCTACTTTTACTTTATACTTAATACATAGAACTAAAATTATTTTTATATTTGCGCTCTTGACTTTTGAAAAATAATAATCTTTAAACAAATATCTTCAAATGCAAAATAAAGGAGCTGTTCAGTTATTTGCTATTGCCCTTGCATTAGCTTGTTTATACCAGCTTTCGTTTAACTGGTTTTCAGCCAGGGTAGAAAAAACGGCAGCACAATATTCAAAGGGTGATCCTAAAAAATATGAAACATATCTCGACTCTATGAAAAGCGAGATAGTATATAATTTTATGGGATTACGCAAGTACTCTTACCAGGAATGCAAGGAGCACGAAATTAACTTTGGGCTGGACCTTAGAGGCGGGATGAACGTTATTCTTGAAGTTTCGGTAGTTGAAGTAATTCGTTCATTAGCAAATTATAGTACAGATAGCACATTTGTGAAGTCAATAGACCTAGCTAAGAAAATGCAGGTCACATCCCCCCGGGTAGATTTTGTAACATTATTTGGACAGGCATTTACAAAAATAGATCCTAATGCAAAGTTAGCGGGTATTTTTTCTACGGTGCAGCTCAAAGGCCGGGTGAATTTTAATTCAAGCAATGATGATGTTTTGAAAGTTATCCGTAAAGAAGCTAACGATGCTATCAACAACTCCTTTAATATATTAAGTACACGTATCGACAAGTTTGGAGTAGTACAGCCGAATATACAGCAATTGTCGACCAAAGGCCGGATTCTTGTCGAACTGCCTGGCGTAAGGGACCCTGATCGCGTACGCAAGCTTCTGCAGGGAACTGCAAACCTTGAATTCTGGACAACTTATGAAAATCAGGATTTATACCCGCGTTTAGTTGAAGCTAATAAGAAGATAAGTGCAATGCTTCAGAATGAAAAAATGCAAAAGGATTCTCTTAAAAACATTAAATCAGTTACTGTATCCGAAAAAAAGGCTGAAAAACAACAAAACAAGGATGAAAGTGAACTTTCCCTGTTAAAACAAATACAAAAGAAAGATACATTAAAAAAAGATACTTCTGCTTTAGCTTTAAAAGCAGGGAAAGAATTTCCATTCTTTGGCCCTGTATCCTATTCATTATTGCATCCTAATGCCAATACCCAATCACTTATACCAGGAGCTGAAATCGGAATAGCCAATGCCCGAGATACTGCAAAGATAGATGCATACCTGAGCATGAAACCAATACGTGCTTTATTTAAAAGTGACATGCGATTTTTATGGAGTTCAAAACCCATGAGAGCCGACAAAACCACATCATTATATTATTTATATGCTATAAGGGCTAATACCCGTGATGGAAAGGCACCTCTCGATGGCAGTGTTGTTACAAATGCCTACGGGGAATTTGGTCAAAATAGAGCTGAAGCTCAGGTTTCTATGAATATGAACAGTGAAGGTGCAAGAATTTGGGACCGTTTGACCAAAGAAAATGTAGGGCACTTTATTGCAATTGTACTTGATAATGCAGTACGTTCGGCACCAAGGGTTAATGGTGAAATCCCTAACGGAAGTTCACAAATTACAGGAGGATTTAAAAAAGAGGAAGCTGACGACCTTGCCATTGTACTAAAATCAGGTACTATGTCAGCACCCGCTCATATAATCCAGGACGATGTTGTTGGTCCGTCTCTGGGTAAAGAATCCATTAACAATGCATTTCTATCATTTATAATAGCTTTTATCGGGGTATTACTTTACATGGGGCTGTATTATAACCGTGCCGGCATGGTTGCTAACGTTGCATTGTTTACTAACGTTTTCTTCCTTTTCGGGGTATTTGCTTCCATGGGTTTGGTATTAACCTTACCCGGATTTGCCGGAATAATTTTAACCCTTGCCATGGCGGTTGACGGTAATGTCATCATCTACGAGCGTATGCGTGAAGAAGTCCGTGCTGGTAAAGGTGAGCGTATGGTGGTAAAGGACGGGTTCTGGCATGCTTATTCGGCAATTATCGACGGCCACGTAACCACTATATTAACCGGGATAGTATTATTCCTGTTTGGGACAGGGCCTGTTAAAGGATTTGCTACCTCACTTATAGCAGGTTTGTTACTTTCATTATTCTCATCCATCTTTATTGCGAGGCTGATGTTCGAGTGGATGCTCAACAGGAATATTAAAATAACGTTAGGTAACAGGTTTACCATTAATGCAATGACTAAGGCAAAGATTAATTTTATCGGCCTTAGGAAAATAATGTATGTTTGTTCAGGTATAGTAATTGGCATTGGGATTATATCTTTGTTTGTAAGAGGACTGGATCCAAGTATTGATTTTAAGGGAGGGCGTACATACCAGGTACGCTTCGATCACCCTGTTGTAACATCGGTAATCAGATCTGAATTGACTAAAAGTTTTGGTGAGGCACCTGAAGTTAAAACCTTTGGTAATGATAACCAGGTAAAAATTACCACAAAGTATTTAATTGATGATAAATCATCTAAATCAGATTCTCTGGCTCAAACTAAACTTTTTGCAGGAATTAAACCTCAGTTTCATAAAGCAATTACTTATGAACAATTTATAAGTCAGGACGATAAGAAAGAAATTGGGATATTCAGTTCCGACAGGGTCGACCCGGTTATTTCAAATGAATTGATTTGGAAGGCATTCATGTCAGTGTTTTTTGGTTTAGTTATAATATTTATATACATAGCCATACGTTTTAAAAACTGGAAGTATGGGGTAGGGGGTGTTGTTTCACTTTTCCACGATACCCTGGTTACAATTACAATGTTTACCCTGTTCTGGGGAATATTGCCATTCAGCCTTGAAGTCGACCAATCGTTTATAGCTGCCCTGCTTACAATTATTGGTTATTCCATAATGGATACGGTTATTATTTACGACAGGATCCGTGAATATAAAACATTATATCCGGCACGGCCTTTGGATGTAAATATTAATGATGCTATTAACCACACCCTGGGGCGTACCATTAATACTTCAGGTATTACTATAGTCGTACTGGTAGTTATTTTCATTTTTGGCGGTGAAATTCTCCGTGGTTTCATTTTTGCATTGCTGGTAGGTGTTATTACCGGTACTTACTCGTCAGTATTTAATGCTACTCCTGTAGCTTACGATATTATAATGGCTACGGAAAATAAAAAGGACAAGAAAAAAGATAAGAAAAAATAAGATGTGATTAAATGGGAATAAGCGGAGGAGAGATATTACTAATTGCACTCGTGGCACTTATTTTTTTTGGCTCCGAAAAACTTCCTGAAGTAGCACGTGGACTTGGGAAAGTTATTCGTGAATTTAAAAAGGCATCTGATGAAATTAAGGAAGAACTTACCAAGAGCACCGATAATATAAGAAAAGATATTGATGAGGTGAAAGATGACATTACTAAAAGCACTCAAGTTTGAAAGGGATCAGGGACTAGTGGCCAGGGACTAGGGGTTAGTGGCTGGGACTTGGGACTAGTGATTAGGTGATAAAGTTAAATTAAATATAAATTTATAAACCTCATAAACTTCATAAACCTCATAAACTTCATAAACTTCATAAACCTCATAAACTTTATAAACGAATAAATATTTAAACACACTAAACACTAACCCCTAACCCCTAACCCCTAACCCCTAATCCCTAGCCACCCTAACCCCTGTTCACATAGACTATGATTAAGGCCGAGAACATTACAAAATCGTACGGATCGTTACAGGTACTTAAAGGAATTGATGCCGAAATTGACAAAGGGCAGGTAGTAACGATAGTTGGTGCAAGCGGAGCCGGTAAAACGACATTTCTTCAGATTTTAGGTACATTGAGCAAACCGGATACCGGAAAGGTATGGATTAGCGGAAGTGAAGTCCATGGACTTGGCGAACGTAACATTGCCAGATTCCGAAATCAGAATATAGGATTTGTATTTCAATTTCACCATTTATTGCCTGAATTTACAGCTTTGGAAAATGTGTGCATACCGGCATTAATAGGAAGGCAATCCCGGAAAAAAACATTTGATAAGGCCAGAGAATTACTTTCCTTCCTTGGACTTCAGGATCGCCTGACACATAAGCCGGATGAACTTTCTGGAGGTGAACAGCAGCGTGTTGCGGTTGCACGGTCACTTATAAATGACCCAATGGTAGTTTTTGCAGATGAACCATCCGGGAACCTGGATTCAAAAAATAAACAGGAACTTCATAATCTTTTTTTCTCCTTGCGAGATCAGTTTAACCAAACATTCGTTATTGTAACGCATGATAAGGTCCTCGCTGAGATGAGTGACAGGATGCTGCAGATGGAGGATGGCAGGATTATAGCCGGATAATAAAACAATTTGAAAATTAGATAATTTGAAAATTTGAAAATGTGCAGAGGATAATTACAAAATGCACTAAGCACTAAAATGGACAATTCTCAAATAAAAGAACTTCTGGACTTGAAATATCACCAGTACAATCTGGTTAGTTTTATAGAATCTGATCCTATTCAAATACCTCATAGTTATAACATTACCGAAGATATTGAGATTTCGGGATTTTTGGCTGCAACCATTGCCTGGGGTCAGCGTAAGTCTATTATAAACAATTCGAGAAGGTTGATGCAAATGATGGGAAATAATCCTTATGATTTCGTAATGGAGGCATCCGAATATCAACTTGAAAGGTTACTTGGATTCAGGCACAGGACATTTCAGGGAGAGGATTGTTATTACTTTGTGCATTCGTTAAGGAACATTTACAGCCATCACGGTGGATTGAGATATATTTTTGAGCAATCGTACCATACTAACGGGAATATATTTGCTGCATTAATAGAATTACGGAATATATTTTTTGAACTGCCCGGTTTACAGCGTACCGGGAAACATATTTCTAATGTAGCCAAGGGAGCGTCAGCCAAAAGGTTAAATATGTTCTTAAGGTGGATGGTAAGAAAAGATGATAAGGGTGTGGATTTCGGAATTTGGTCAGGTATACCTGCATCGGCACTCTATTTGCCACTTGATGTTCACACAGGAAATGTGGGACGAAAACTTGGGTTGCTTACAAGGAAGCAAAACGACTGGAAGGCGGTGGAAGAAATTACTGACAGGTTACGGGAGTTCGATCCTGCAGATCCTGTTAAATACGATTTTGCTTTGTTTGGTCTTGGAGTTTTTGAAAATTTTTAATTGCAGGTTGCAGGTTTCAAAAACCAGCAACCAGCAACTCACAACTATTCAGAATTACAAATTCTTTATTGCAAGATTTACCATAGTTTGATTAAGCAATTGATATGCGATTTCTCCAAAAGTAATAGGCCCGGTAATATTACCCGTTTTTTTACCTTCAAGCTCTGAATACAAATAATTTAAAATACAATTGCATGAAAATGTAATTTCTTTTTCATCAACAGGTATGAACTGAGTAAATTCCTTGATATAATCCTTAACCGGTGCAGCCTGTTTATATGAAACTCCTTTGAAAACGGGAGCATAAAATTTAACAATTTTATTTTCTTTATCAACTTCCTGAAAACTAATATTAATCATTGTGTCATTATAATCTGCAACAAGAGGTAATCTGATATCCAGTTGCTTTTGAGTGACATATTCGGCAAAATTTTGATTATGACCGTTTATCAATGCATCTTTAGCCTGAAAGCCTGATTCAGGGAATTCAATTATATCACCTTTGCCCTGTTTAAATATGTTAATTATGTTCAAGTCGGCATATTTGCCTGCAGACAAATTAACATGCATCACAACCGCGTTTTTATCACTTATAGAGTCACCTGAACCAATAAACGTTTTAGGTGTTTTTTTACCTAAATCGTTTAACATTACACCTGAAATCCAACCAATGAGCGGTTTTGATGCAAATTCCTTATAGTCTGGTGCATGAATAGCAAAAGAAAGATGAGTCTCACTGGTACCAGGAATAATTATAAATGAAAAACCACGATCATAGCCGTCCTTATATACATTTTTAATTGTAGCAATATCATAACTTTTACATGAAATATCTTTAACTGATGAATTAATCTCAGTTACCTGGATTAATTCCTGTGTAACCATACCACCATCCTCTGCCATAAAATAAGGGATTGAGCCTCCAATCCAATTACCTTTGGGAAGTTTTTTAAGAAGTTCTTCGTCACCGGCTAATAATAATATTTTATCCTGTTTTATCAAACTTATAACTTCATCTATCTTAAACATTACTTTTTTCATAATTATAAAATTTAATATTAATACTAATAAATGTGTAGTTTCAAATTTTGATAACTTACTTATTTATTCAAAAGAAGTAAGATATCTTTCTTAGCATTGGGCAAATCCTTGTTATTAAGGTAAAGTCGAAAAACTTCATTTGCAGCCTGCTGAATTACCTCTGCCGACGATTCATTCTTGAGAGAAAATTGCAAACGTGATAATAAAATTTTTGCAGGTAAAAAATTCAGGTTAACTTGTTTATTTTTTAAAACAAGATTTTTCCATACAGGATTTCTTAAATCAGATTCTTCCATGATAGTTTGTATTAAAATTTGTGATATTTAAATTAATGAAAATTTAAACAAAAAAAAATACTTGCAGATTAATTTTATATTAACATATTGTTAAATAATTAGTAAAATTGGATTGTCCTATATTTCCATTACAATGTCTAACAACTATTTTCAATTTAAACATTTTGTAATTAACCAGGAAAACTGTGCAATGAAAGTAAGTACTGACGGGGTACTTCTTGGTTCATGGGCAAACGTTGAAGATGTTACAAGTATTCTTGATATTGGAACCGGAACCGGACTTCTTGCTTTGATGATGGCCCAGCGTACATTAGCTCGAATAGATGCAATAGAAATTGAGCCTTCAGCATTCCGTCAGGCTTATGAAAATTCTAAAAACAGTAAATGGAGTGACCGTATAAGAATAATTAATGCATCATTACAGGAATATGTTAAGTGTGGGAAAAAATATGATCTTATCGTTTGTAATCCGCCATATTTTTCAAATTCGCTTAAATCAGGAAATGTAAAACGCAATCTGGCTAGGCATAACGACTATTTGTCACAAACTGAATTACTTGCCGGAGTAAATAAACTTTTATCAGCAAACGGAAGGTTTGCATTGATTTTACCATATAATGAAGGTAAAGCGTTTATATTAGAAAGTGTTACTTATGGATTATATTGTTCAGCAATATTAAATATAAAGCCTGGCCCTGAAAGGGAAATAAACAGGCTTGTAATAGAATTATCCCGTTTAAGTCAGCAGATGGAAGAAAATGTAGTAATAATCAGACAAGAGGATGGCACTTATACTGAGGATTATAAACGTCTTACATCAGAATATTATTTGGGTACCTCTAAAAAATAAATCCCCGTTTTATATGAATACAAAACGGGGATTTGAAAATTGTATCTAAAACCAAAAACCGGATAATTTTCTTGTGTAAAGGAACAAAATTTAATTAAATGGCTGTATTACATTATGTAAAAAATTGTCATAAAATAGAGCCAGGAATCAAGAACCAGGAACCAAGACAAAAAATTACAAATAATCAATTAATAGTTTAATTTTAACAACAATTTATATTATCAGGAAAATGCCAGAAATTTCTGAAAGTTTTGAAACGCCGGTTGAAACGCCGCTGATGAAGCAATATTTCAACATTAAACGGATACATCCCGATGCTATATTGCTTTTCAGGGTAGGCGATTTTTACGAAACATTCGGGAGCGATGCAATTAAAGCTTCTGATATTCTTGGAATTACTCTTACCCGCAGGGCAAACGGATCGGCTAAATTTGTAGAACTTGCCGGCTTCCCTTTTCATGCCCTGGATACTTATCTTCCCAAACTGGTAAGGGCAGGACAACGCGTTGCCATCTGCGAACAACTTGAAGATCCCAAATTAACTAAAAATATAGTAAAACGTGGTATTACCGAACTGGTTACGCCTGGTATCACGCTTAACGATAACGTATTGGAGAAAAAGGAAAATAATTTTCTGGCATGCGTACACCTGGTGAAACCTACTATTGGAATATCTTTTCTGGATATTTCGACCGGAGAGTTTCTCACTGCAGAAGGAACTCAGGAATATATTGACAAGTTATTGAATGGCTTTGCTCCAAAAGAAGTGCTTGTAGAACGTGGTAAACAAACCTTATTCAAAGAACAATTCGGAAACCGGTTTTACATTTCATTGATCGATGACTGGGCATTTACAGAAGATTCTTCCGTTGAAAGGCTGTCAAAACAATTCGGGACACCCACTTTAAAAGGATTTGGCGTTGATAACCTGCGAAGTGGAATAGTTGCTTCAGGGGTGATTCTGCAATACCTTGATATTACTCAACATGAAAACATAAAGCACATCTCCAGGCTTTCACGTATAGAAGAAGACCGGTATGTATGGCTCGACCGTTTTACTGTCCGTAACCTGGAACTTATAGGAACAGTACATGAAGGCGCCAAAACGTTAATTGATGTGATTGATAAAACCATTTCACCAATGGGGGCCCGCCTGCTTAGACGTTGGGTAGTTATGCCACTTAAGGAAATTAAACCTATTCATGAAAGATTAAATGGTGTGGAATATTTCTATAAACATGAGGAAATTCATGAAAAATTATCGGTTGACCTGCATAAGATCGGCGATTTGGAACGTATTATCTCAAAAGTTGCAATGAGCAGGATAAATCCAAGAGAAGTATTACAGTTGAAATATGCCCTCGAAGCCATTGTCCCCATTAAACAAATTTGTGAGGAATCGGATGAACCAACTCTTAAACATTATGCAGAACAACTTAATCCATGTTATTCAATTAGCAACCGCATTAAAAAGGAATTAAATGATGAAGCACCAGCCCAGGTACAGCGTGGGAATGTAATAGCATCAGGAGTGAATAACGAGCTTGACGAGTTAAGGTATATACAGTTTTCAGGAAAGGATTATCTGAACCAGGTACAGCGGCGTGAAAGCGAAAGTACCGGAATACCTTCTCTTAAGGTACATTTTAATAATGTATTCGGTTACTATATAGAAGTCCGGAACACCCATAAGGATAAAGTTCCTTCAAACTGGATACGAAAACAAACACTGGTGAATGGAGAAAGGTACATTACTCAAGAATTAAAGGAATTCGAAAGTAAAATACTAGGCGCAGAAGAAAAAATTCTGGAGCTGGAAACGAGGTTGTTCAATGAACTGATACTGGATATTGCAGGGTTCATTCCTGCTATCCAGCTAAATGCTGTACTTCTGGCAAACCTCGACTGCTTACAGTCATTTGCAAGTGTGGCCTTAAAAATAAATATATCCGTCCTCAGGTGAATGACTCTGATGTTATAAATATAAAAAATGGACGTCATCCTGTAATTGAGGCTCAGCTGCCAATAGATGAACCCTATGTAGCTAATGATGTATGTCTGGATTGTGACGATCAGCAAATCATAATTTTAACCGGCCCCAACATGTCGGGTAAATCCGCCTTGCTCAGGCAAACAGCTTTAATAGTACTATTAGCCCAGATCGGAAGTTTTGTTCCTGCCGATAGTGCGGAAATAGGTTATGTCGATAAAATTTTTACGCGTGTTGGGGCCTCGGATAATATTTCGCTGGGGGAATCGACCTTTATGGTTGAAATGCTTGAAACGGCAAGTATCCTGAACAATTTATCGCATCGTTCTCTTATTCTTTTGGACGAAATAGGGCGCGGAACCAGCACTTACGATGGTATTTCCATTGCCTGGGCAATGGTAGAACATATTCATGAACATCCTTCAGCAAATGCAAAAACATTGTTTGCAACCCATTATCATGAACTAAATGATATGGAGAAAACTTTCAGCAGAATAAAAAACTACCATATATCAATTAAAGAACTTGATAAAAGGGTTATTTTCCTTCGCAAACTTGTACGGGGAGGCAGCGAACATAGTTTCGGGATACATGTTGCCAGGATGGCTGGCATGCCAAAGAGTATAGTGCAACGTGCAGAAGAAATACTTAAAGAAATGGAGGCTTCACAAAAAAGCGAAATACCATCGCGTCCACCTGCAGATATTGGGAATAAAAGGGAAGGTTACCAGTTAAGTTTCTACCAGTTGGAAGATCCGGTATTAAAGCAAATCCGCGATCAGATCAGAAATATGGATATTGACAGGCTAACACCGCTTGAGGCTTTAAATAAGCTGAATGAGATTAAGAAGATAACTGGAATATAGAATTTAGAACCAAGAACCAAGAACCAGGAGCCAGGACGTGAAAATAGACGTGGGACGTGGGACGTGAAAAAAGACGTGAGACATTAGACGTGGGACGTGAAAAAAGACGTGAGACGTGAGACGTGGGACGTGAGACAAGAAAAGGAAGAAAGAAGACAGATGAAAGATAAAAGAGGACAGAGGACTTGATTGGTGATTCCATAATTAAGATTTGAGATTACTATTATTAAGACTACTAAAATCCAGAATTTTAAATTTAAAATAAACAATAATTCCTTTCTACATTAATACTATCCTAATATCCTACAATCCTTACATCCTTTAATCCTAATATTTTTTACTAAAAAATTTTGCACATTAAAAAAGGAAACTTACATTTGTTCCGCTTAAAAACAGAATGATGCGGGAGTAGCTCAGTTGGTAGAGCATAACCTTGCCAAGGTTAGGGTCGCGGGTCCGAGTCCCGTCTCCCGCTCTGGTATACCCGATTTAATCGGGCTTTTTTTTGATTAGTGTTTGTCCATAAAGTCCGTAGTATTCGTTACGCTCATTTAAAATTGGGCTCTATTTAATTTTTAAATGTTGATTTTGCCCAGGTGGTGGAATTGGTAGACACGCAGGACTTAAAATCCTGTGACCATTGCGGTTGTGCGGGTTCAAGTCCCGCCCCGGGTACGGAAAAGCTTGATAATCTAATGATTGTCAAGTTTTAATTTTTTTGTGAGAGATAGTTTCAGGGGTAATTTTTAAGAATCCGATCATTACATTGAAATGAAGTATTACTATTTACTAACATTCATAATCGGTTGCTGATATCTGATTAATGGCAATTAATAGGGCTAAACTTAATAAAAAAAATGATTCAAGAATTAGAAAATAAAGAAGTTACACTCCATGAAATTCTTGTTAAAACTTCTTATCAAACACAGGTAAATAGACCTTCTGATTTGCACTTAACTAATCCTGTTGCATTTGGCTCGGGATTCATCATTAGTTTTTATGACAAGTCATTCTTTGTCACAGCGGACCATGTTTTACATCTGGATGATTATACTGAAGGGATTAAGCAGCGAAATTGGATTGACAATGTTGTTTCGATATTTAATAATGTACGACCTGAGAACGAATTTCTTTCAACGATAATCACACCTCTCGGTGGATTTTATTATATGGAAAAGTTTAATTTAGATAAACCTGACCAAGTAAGTGAATTGGTTGATATAACCCTATGTATAATGAAGCCTATTAACTTCCAATATCCGTTTCTGACAGATGAGGTTGTTTTTACAGGAGAAATTATAAATGCTGGTGAACAAAAATGGGTAATTAAAAAGGAGTGTTTTACTTTGCCTAATGTTGAAAATAAATATTTTATTTTTGGCAAAATAAGAACAAAACTTGAAGGAATAATACTTAAAAGTGAACCGACCCTCAAAGAAGACTTGATATTTATTAATCAAATAGGAGACTATTTTCTTTTCAATACAAATGATATAATAATTAGCCGAGAAGATTGGGATGGATTGAGCGGTTCACCTGTCATTGATATTAACGGAAATTGTGTAGGAGTACTCTGTTCAATTAATGAAAAATCAAAATCAGTTTGGGTTATGCCATTTGATAATGTGAAAAGGCTTATGGAAGTTGCAATTCAACAAGAAGTTATACATTAGAACAAAGGAAATAAAATTACCGTGCTTGAAGAATATTTTCGGATAGATTTTTAATAAAGCCTGAAAGTATTCCGGAATTGATTTTTTAATTCCGGATTTCTTTCACTAAAAATGAAAAAGCGTTTTCGAATTTATGAAGTCATGACAAAATAAATTTGAAATTGCTTTAATTCCTTTAAAAGTAGGCTTTATACCATTAATGGGCGGGTGGGGAATAATTTTTCTTAGTATTGTTTCGCTCTGAACTATCACAAGCACATATTTATTCCAATTAAGTTATTCTCTGGCGACCCGGGATATTCAAATAATACAAATGACCTGCACGGGAAATAAGTTGATTGAATCTACGGACTATTATTTTTTAACTATTGTATTATAGTAAAATACGAAATTATTGATATTTAAATTATTTATATATTTGGCACAACTTTTCAAACTTAGTTAATGTTAAAGAAATTTGAAAATATACCTGTTAAAATATTTCTTTTTATTATAATTGCTATTTTGTTTATATTATAGATTAATAGCTTCATAATAAATTTTAAACTACCTTTTAGTAATCAAGCTTGTCAGAATGCAAACAATATTTTAAACACATTAACTCCATTTATATCAATAATAGGCATTTTCTTTGTAATTCGTACCTTAATAGCAATGAATAAACAAATTGAGGCAATGAATCAACAAAAAGAGGTAATGACTAAGCAGGTTATGGAAATGGGGACTCAAAGAGAAGAAACAAGAAATCAACATGCTTTTAATAAAATACTAGATTTTATTTCTGAAATAGAAGGTTATAAGTTTGAAATAGATAATATTTACGATTATTTTTTAACGGTTTCTAAAAATAAAAATTATAAGACTGTTGAGCAAACAAAACAACTTAGAAAACTGACATACATAGTTTTACAATTTAATCGTATTCTTGATTATATTGATAATTATAAGGCGGTTAAAAGAATATTATATGAAAGAGTACTTATGCTTTACAGTGTTTTATTCATGTACCCATTAGACCAAATTTCTCACATACTTGATCAATATACAACACTTGAAAAAGACAAGCAAAATGAATTGTTGAGTAATAAATTGATTGAGATGCATAATGATTTAAGAAAAAGTTTTGAAGAAATTTCAGAAATTTAAAAAATGAAGAAATTTCAAATAATTTAAAAAAACCAGAAAGTCTTCCTGATATTCATTCCGAAAAAGAATGAAATTCTGATAGTAAATGTGTTACAAAATTGCAAATTATTATACAGTTATAGACAACAATATCACTCTTTCAGATCAAGAAGTTGCAATTACTGATATTAAAGATTTTTGTATTAAAGTTTGAGGCTATATCATCAGATTTATTTTATTTCCAATACTTTGGTAACTTCTTCACCAAACTGAGAAATTATTCGAACAGCAATTTTTTTACCATTTTCTGAAACTTCGATTGGATGCGAAATATGTCCATATAAACGGTCGAAAGCTTCATCATCAATCTCTATTTTTAATGTTTTCTCTGCTTTCTTTTTAGTATCCTGCTTTGATGCTTCGCTTAAGCCTTTTTTCCATTTATCGAACTCGTCTTTTTCGCCACCACAAAAGAATAGCTGCTTTACAACAAAATTGCTTCCATCGTAATCGTCATCAACCATCCAGTAGGCAATGTCGTTTACATTACGTGCTTTTACTTCATCTTTAATAGGGTCGTAAATATCGAGGCCTTGTATTTCAATTGAAACGGATGTGCCTTTTTTATGAATAACAATATCCGGTTCACCAATTGTTACAAATGATGCTGCGGATTTACCTGGTTTCTTCTTTAAACCTTCCTGCAATAAATCATCATGAATCCGGGCTTTTGTCACTTCGAAATTTCCAACACTCATTGTTTGAGTGCTGCCCTGAATGTCACTTTCGAAACTAAAGCCAAGAACTATTAGCCATGAGGCATCCCCCCGGCTCTGGCACTCTTTTACTGCCTCACTTACCGATTTTTTGCTCACCGTGCCAAATTTGGGACCGATATGGAAATATGCTTTTGCCTCACCTTTGGCTGTTTGATAAAACCCTTCAGCATGGAGGTAACTGTGGCTTAACAATTCGATACGGGTAAAAATAACATGCTCATCCTTGCGACCATTTTTAACTCCTGCACCCATGAGGTGTTGTTTTATAACTTCTTCGAATGCGCCTTCTTCTTCGTTTACACGTATTTCATTATCTAATTCCTCGGGGCTTACAGGTTCGAAGTTCTGCAAAGTTTCTACCGTAAAAGGCCCACTTACACGAAGTTTCTTTTTATCTATTTC
This sequence comes from uncultured Bacteroidota bacterium, assembly GCA_963846585.1. Lineage (GTDB taxonomy): Bacteria > Bacteroidota > Bacteroidia > Bacteroidales > JAAUTT01 > JAAUTT01. The sequence continues at coordinate 90,682 of CAWJWO010000003.1, read as the reverse complement.
AGGCTGGTCATAAAGGGTTTCTACCTCAGTGGGTTCGTCGTTAGCTAAATTTTTAAGGGTAATATGTGGTACAGTTTTGTAAATAAAACCTAGTCGAACATCCTCTGTGATATCATCGTAAAGTTTATAAAACGGAAAGGTAGCGGTCATTAAACGTTGTTTGGCAATATTTAATGCAATACGGCTGGTATCTATGGTAATCCAACGCCGTCCCCATTGTTCGGCAACATAAGCTGTTGTTCCACTACCACAGGTTGGGTCTAAAACTAGGTCACCTGGGTCAGTGGACATTAGTATGCAGCGTTTTATTACCTCTGTATTTGTTTGAACTACATATTCTTTGTTATCTGCTCCAACGGTATCATACCAGGGAGTAGTAAGACTTGCTGAAGTGTTTTCTTCAGCATACATTATAAATGTAAGTCTATTTCCTTCAGGTTGAATCCTTCTTTTTTCAACAAGCCTTGCAAGACCCTTAGGACTTGTTGCATAACCATTTTTAGGATGTTTAAATATTCGACCTTCAAACTCAAAATTATACATACCTGACTGCATTAAACCAGATGGTTCAATTGATTTCAATCTATAAACTCTTGCATTATTTGGAAGTAAAGAATGGTTGTTTACTTGCTGAAGAGTCATTCTATGTCTAGAACCATCTGGAAGTTCATACCAACAATGATGAAACTCGCCTTCTATATTTGCTGGCCTTGTTAGTGGACGGTATTTCATAGTTGGTTTTCCATCACTACTCATTTTATTCTTTCCATACCACAATATAAAATCGGCCATTTGTTCAATGTAATTTGTCCCAAAAGGCATAGTTTTTTTCCGAAATGGGATTAATGAAATGAAATTTTCACTTCCAAATACTTCATCCATCACATTTCTTACAAGATGAAGATTTTCATCACTTATTTGAATGAAACAAGATCCGCTTTCAGTTAATAATTCTTTTGCTATTAACAATCTATCTCGGATATAAGATAAATATGAGTGTATACCATCCATCCAAGTATCACGAAATGCTTTTATTACTTCTGGTTCTCCACTTATTGATTCATCTACATCACTATTAGGCATTTTGGTATCATTAATATTTATCTGCCAATTGCCGCTATATTTAATACCATAAGGAGGGTCGAAATAAATGGTTTGCACTTGCCCTGCCATGCCTTCACGTTCGAGCAGCGATGCCATAACCAAATGGCTATCACCTTGTATGAGTCGATTTGTCCAACTATCGTGATGTGAATAATATTCACCAACTTTGTCGAGTTCGTCCTTATCAAGGGCATTTCCAAAAAGTTCATTTACGCTAAAAAGATCGAGTTGCGCGCTTTTGGTTTCAGTAACTTTATACAGGTTCTTTATTAATGTTTCAGGCGCAATATGTTCGTGGCGGTAAAGACTTCGAATATCCACACGCAATAAATCGTCTCGGTCATCATTGCCATATTTGTTGAGCCAAAATAATTCAGGGTCTTGACCACGATGAACCACAGGATTCTTAGTCATTTCTAATATTTTTTTGCCTGATTGTACTTTTTCGTTTGCATCTTCGTACCCTGCTTCTTCATTGCTGGGAATGTGCACACGGGTTTCTTTATTGTGCTTTATACTATCTATTTTCTTTGCCATTAAAGGTTATATTATTTTAATTTTTTTATTGAGCTATTGTTTATCAACGATTTCATTTGAGCAATGGCGATTTCGTTTAATTGTATTAACCTATCGGGTTGTAACAAACCCTGATGAATAAATACAGCGTTTATGCTTTCCATATTCGAAAGAACTACTAACTGCTCAATAGAAGAGTGGTCGCGAATATTTCCGTCTTCGCCGGGATTGTTGTCGCGCCATTCTTTGGCAGTTATGCCAAATAGTGCAACATTAAGTACATCGGCTTCGCTGGCATAAATAAAGTTTATTTGCTGTTTTGTAAGTTTAGGAGGTATAAGTTTTTCTTTAATCGCATCGGTATGTATATGGTAATTCACTTTTGAAAGCATTCTCTGAAAGTTCCATTCTAGTTTTAAACGGTCGTTTTCATCGTCTTTCAAACGCTGGAACTCCTTTACCAAAAGCAATTGAAATTTAGGACTAATCCACATCCCGAAATGGAATGCTATGTCTTTATGGGCGAATGTACCACCATATCTGCCGGCTTTTGCAGACAAACCTATTGCATTGGTATGCTCAATCCATTGTTTTACAGAAAGCACAAAATTATTACTGCCTGCTGAATTTTTAATTGTACCGAATTCGGTATAATTAAAATCCGAATTATACAATGATTCCCATTCACCAATATATTCAATAGTACTTTTAAGACTTAACCACTTTATTATAATGGCTTCCTGCATTTGACTTTTTGCCATGTCTGTTATAGAGATATAATCCTGCTGGTTATGTGACATGATTGATATCTCGCTTCCATCAATCTGTATAGTTTTAATTTTATTCATAGTTCTAAAAAAGTTGTGGAGTTTTAATTCGTTTGACGTACCCTGGCCTCTGACTGGGGTCGTTTATTTTTATAAGCTTTTGATTGCATCGCTCAATTTATTTTTAATGTTACGGATATCATTTGCAATTTCAATAAAATGCCATTCGGGATATTCGTACTTGTCTTTAAGCGAATTAACCGCTGGTAACCAACGATTTTCGACAAACCATTTCTTCTCGGCTTTATCTTTGCTAAAACCGCTTATTTCAATAATCAGATTTATTGTAACACCTTTTCCACTTTTACATTGTACAATGAAATCGGGAAAATAAATTTTGTCTTTCCCACCTTTTACATATGGAATAGCAAAGCCCAGGAATTGATTTTTAACATAACTGATTATCTGAGGCAAATCCTCTAATGTTTTGGCTGCAATGCCTTCCCATTCGCTATCCATGATGACATAGTTTACATGGCTTTTATGGGTTGCATAAACTTCTTTGATAGTATTGCCATTCACATACCTAGTGCTGTTGAACTTATTGTAATAGTTAAATACAGGGCGTATATGTTCAACTGTATTCAAATGCGGGTTAATGCCCCTGCGGATATGGTCAACAATTTCTTTACTGTCTTTAAAGAACAAAAGTTTTTTGTATTTCAAATCGGATTCTCCAATAAGTAATACTTTATGCTCATACCAGTACTTCACTATAGTCATTAGTTTATTGAAAAGTTGGAATTGGGCATTGTGTTCATCATCTGAAAAATGAAACTTAATGAGTTCCTTTGTTATGAGAAAACAGATTTCTTTTTCCCGTTTTTCGAATACTGCTTGTACTTCCATTTTGTCTTCTTTTGAAGAAAAAGCAGAAGCCATAATTGTTGTATGCGGGAATTGTGAACATACAATTTCGTAATTTTCGATATTTGTAAAATCGAATTTTATTTCACCTTCATAATGTTCAATTCTATATCCAACCACATTTGGAAAAATAATTTCCATTTTCGCCTGACGTTCCGGAATGGCTGCAATATGTATTAAGTCAACTGGTGGTGGCGGTGGTTCTGCTTTTCCTGCTTTGAACATTTTAAAAGGAACGCCAATAATATGGGCATATTCAGGCGGAAATTTATAAATTACTATTTTTCTTTTGTCATCTGTTGGGTTTCCTTCTTTATCATAACCTTGCAGAAAATAACTCATTCTTCTCAATGCACGTCCAGCAACTTGTTCGCATAATAATTGAGAACCAAAAGCACGTAACCCCATAATATGAGTTACAGTATTAGCATCCCAACCTTCGGTAAGCATTGAAACTGATACAACACAACGTATATGCGAACCTAATTTGTTTTGTTTTCCTACAGTATTAACTACCTCACGTAAAATCTCGGCTTCTGCAATGTTTTCAGTACTTCCTTGTCCATGTATACGAGCATAATCTTTTTTAAATTCTTCAATTTCGGAAGAAAATATCTTTTTAAACTCATCATTAATCTGGTCACCATTGTCTAAAGCGTCGCTATCGATTAGAAGTGTAGGAGGTCTTTTTAAAGGCTTTTTGGTTGTTGGGTCATAATTACTGAAAAGGTCTTTTGCACCTGAAACTGTTATTAAATCTTCGTTTTCATCAAGATATTCATAACCTGCGATGTATTTATAAACTTCTTTTGAAACCGATGTGTTATTACAAACAACTATAAAAACCGGAGGTGATGAAAATAAGTTTGTTTTTTCTTCCAGATTTTTTCTGGCTCCGGTATAATATTCAACATAATGACCATAAAATTGATCTAAAGCAGCTTTAACCAATGAAGGTAGACGGGGAGGCAATTCTTTAATTTTTTGACCTTGGGCCGCTGCCTCAGATTTTTGTTTACGCTGTCCTTTTCGAGGTAGTTCCTCCCGAACATGGTCGTATAAATTACGAAGAACTGGCATTGTTAATTCCTGGGTATTGTCACTTTCTGGAAGAAATGGTATTTTAACCAAACCTGATTCAATAGCTTCAATTAATCCAAAATCGGAAACTACCCAAGGGAAAAGACTGTAAGGTGTATAACCTGAACCTGTCAGATAATAAGGAGTTGCTGAAAGGTCATAAATATTCTGAAGTTTGAATTTTTTTGCAAGTTCTTTTAATCCGGAGAACCAAACAGCAGCCCTTTGATTTTCATCTGCTTCTTCGTTATCTGACGTTATCCCTTTTGATTTTGGCAAATAGCAATGATGAGCTTCATCATTCATAACCAACAAACGAGCACCTGTTTTGAATTTACTTAAAGTGCGTTTGATTACCTGTGTAAAATCTTCAATATTTCCGGTGTCAATTTTATTTCCTTCTAAATCTACTTTTCCATCAAAAGGACTTCGTTTATTGCCTTTCAATCTTTTTGGCTCGAACGTATGATAATTAGTTATAACTAAACGAGCATTAAGGTTTTCTATCCGATTTTCCATTTTTATTGGAACAAGTGAACGGACATGATAATAATCTTGAATCTCAGCAGGGTTTTTAGTTTTTGTATCTACAAATAAAACGCCTAAACGGTCTTTAATAGTTATTCCAGGGGCAACAATTAAAAAATAGTCAGCAAAACGTGTATCGTTTCTATATTCCTGCCTGTTGAAGTAATGATAAAGAATAAAGCAACCCATTACAACTGTTTTACCAGTACCTGTAGCCATTTTAAATGCTATTCGAGGTAATTGATCGGCTTTATCATTACTAACAGTTTGTTGGCCTTGTCTAAGTATATTTAAAATGTGTTGACCAGCATTTGATTTTCCTGCAACCTCGTTTATCCAAATGGCTGTTTCTACTGCTTCTCTTTGGGCAAAAAACAAATAATGATGAATAAACCTATCAGGATTATTGAACCAATATTCTAAAAGCTCTTGGGTAACCCTTGTTGTTTTCGGATAATTTTCTTCCCTCCATTTAGTAACTTCTTTACGACAAAGATTAATTATATGAATACCATATTCATCACTGAAATCGTTAATCTCAAACAGAGAACCTTGATGGCCCTGTTTGGACGGTATAACTTGAATGTCTGATGAAAATATTCTCCTTCCTTTTCTAATATCATTGTAATTCAGAGAACCATCTGCATCGGTTGCATAGTGTAAATTAGGTTCATCATAAGGACTGTTTAATATGGGATTATCTGAACTCATTATATTATAAAGAATTAAACTTACAAAATAATAAAAATTATCAGTTTTTAAGGGTTTTCTATTAAAAAAAATTAATCAAAAGGAAAATATCAAATCGCACAAAACAATCAACCTGGCAGAAAGGAAGGGTAAAAAGCGGTTATTCGAATATTTTAGAACTGAGACGTTATTGGAACGGACTACCAATCTAAATTGATTTTGTGCGTAGTAGCTTACAGAAGAGATTATTAATTCAATTATTGGAGAAAGTGGGATTAATATTTTCCTTTCTTAACTTAAAAATACTATCATTCTGAAATTCTTTATATGCATTATAAAGGACTTGTTTACCGCCTTTAGCAGTTTGAAATTGATAAACCCAATGAAATGCGTATTTGTAGCGTTCATTCTCGCTATTACTTTTCCAATAATCCATGCCCAGCCAACTCAAGCCAAAAATACAGACCGCTATTAAGAAATATAATAAAAATCGATCGGCAAGGAATTTAAAAAAGTTACGTCTATCGCCATCCGGATAAAACAGAATACGTTTTTCATGCAATACTTCTTTTGGCTGTTTTTGAATGGTTTCTTTTAATTCTATCAGAAGTTTACTTAATGTTTTATGCAAAACACTTAAATCAAGTTCGGGAGTTTCAATCGTAATATTTGAGATTGAATCCTGGAACTCATTAATTCGGCTATTATAGTTTTCCAAGGCAACATGAACCATTTTTGTTCATTACCCAATTCTTTTATCTCTTCAATCAGTTCAGTGATTACCTGCCGTATAACTTCCTCTTTCATATTAAGTTAATTGTTACCAATGGTTAATTGTCGAGTTCTCCCTTTGTTTAAATCCTTGTTAAGATCGTTCTGTAAATTATTGCGTATTCCGGACATAAACGGACACTGATTCCGGGAATTGGTGGACAAAGATTCTGGGAATAAACGGACAGTGATTCCGTTTTATGCCGGACAATCATTCCGTTTTTAAGCGGACAGCTGTTCCGGAAATAAACGGACAGTCAATCCGGAAATAAACGGACACTTTTGTTGTGGTACATTTAGGCTCATTTAAAATTAAAAGATGGGCAGAAATTATATCGCTATGGAAAAAGTTCGTAATTTATTACAGTTAAAGTTAACGCATGGCCTCAGTACCAGGGAAGCGGCCCGACGTTTAGGAATAGGTAAAACCGCTTCAAGTGAATATATAGCTGGATTTACATCCAGTGGCTTGACATTAGAAGAGGCTATGGCTCTATCAGACTCTGATTTAGCAGGCGTTTTGGATCTGAAGAAAGTTACACAGAATGACCGTTATCAGGCACTATCAATGAAGTTTGAGTATTTTGAAAAGGAACTAAAACGTAAGGGAGTTGCCCTTCATTTATTATGGGAAGAATATCTTAATACAAATCCTCAAGGTTATTTGTACAGCCAGTTTTGCTACCATTTTGAAAAATGGAAAAAGGTTCAGAATGTAAGCATGCATATAGACATGACCAACTCATTACTTGAAACTATCATTCCAATGTCATGACTGTAACTTGCTTCTAATATTAACCATATATCTATTGCCGATAATTTATCAATATTATCGATGCCCAAAACTCTTACAATATTATTAATAATGGTAATTGAATGGGTTACATCATGCAAACTATAGTGTGGAAATAATGATGATACAGCATTTAATGCAGTTGGAATAATTTTTTTATCATAATTCCATTGAGCAAATAATATTTCGCTCTGTTTATCTTTAGTTTTTTCGTATAGTTTTTCTTCTAAGTGTTTTATCATATTTTTTATTCTTTTTGAAAAGAAAATAATTTGCTCATTTGATACTACTTATCGGAACTTTTATGATCTGACCCTTTAAATTTAATTCATATATTATCCTTCTAAAGTCAGTATTATGAATGATAATTTTTATAATAGTCTGATTATCTATCTCAAGGCTCTTTAATATACAAATTGTCAATAAAATTTGTGCCATTAAAAATAGTTGATTAAGTTCTTTTCCTTGATATGTACCCTTCATTTTGCCATGCGATAACATATCCCGGTAGTTTTTGGCTTGATCTGGAAAATTTTTAAAATAGTTATTGTCTTTAAATAGACCGGTTAATATTTCCATTAAATAATTAACTAAGTAAGACAGTCGCCCTTTAAGGTCAGGATATTTATTAAATTTTAAATGATCATTTGCCCATTTCTTTAAATTACTGTCTTTATTTAATAAATTCAGCACATCTTTTTTATTATTTTCAAATTCCATCTTTTCCGGAATTGAGAAATCATTTAATTTTCTGTGATAATCTTCAAGTGCTTGAATTAGATTTAAAAATCGATTATTGAACATAACATTTGACAATAAAGCTTCAGTTCCTTCAAACCAATTATGAGAGTCTAAGTAAAAATCGTAAATGTGGTAATACTCCTTATTCTCGTACCATTTGATTATTAAATTATTAAGATGTTCTTTTTCTAGTACCCAAGTGCTGAATATCATAAAATTCTGGTGAATACTATCTTTGTAAACATCCTGTTTTTTCATATAAGAAAAATTTTCAAACAGAATAATTGTATTCTCAGAAGTATTCACTGTTAATTCTTTCGAATTGATATATTTATTCTTAATTGTTGCATTTATTAATTTAAAATTAATTCTTTTTGATATTGAAAATCCTAATAATTTAGTAAAACAGATAATATCAAAAATAATTTTATCTATATGTATTTCAGTATTATACGCAAACTGAACAAATTTTTGATAACTTGTTTCATAAGATTTGCCAATTATCTTCGGACTATTTGAATAATTGTCTATGAAATTTATGGCTAAATTTTCATTAATAGATAATGATTGAACCTTATCTCTATTGATTTCAAATAATTTATCAAGATCTTTTTTAAAAGATTCATCAGGTACATTTTCAAAAAATTCATCAAATTTATTCAGGGACTGATCGCCATCATACCAACTTGCTACATAGGGGATACAAACGGTAATAGAATCAAATTTTATATTATCATATGATTTAATTAGTGCTCGTTTCAGAATAGTTCTAATTTTATATTTTATTTGAAACAAACTTTCACCAATTAGCTTTGTACCTTGCCAATGGCATTCAATTAAGGTCATTTTTTGAAAATAGGAGGAATTTCCAAGAATAATCTTATGATAAAAGGCAACATTGTTTGGTGTATTGGGAATTAAGTTATTGCCTTCAATTGACTCATTTCCGAAGATTTCTAGAATTAGTTCATTTGATTTTTCGTCACAGACAATGCGTCCAGGATATTTTTTTTCTCTATCCGGTAAATAAAACTCACCTGTATATTCTCTATTAACCATTTCTATGTGGTTATTTTAGTCTTGACCAGATACCTTGCCGGTATTGTAAATTGCCAATATTGTACGATTCTATCTAATAGTATATTACATTTTATTCATGACTTTTTATACCTATATACAAATCTTTTAACATCAAATAATCAGACTGAATTACAGGTACAAAAAAATAATCAACTTTTATAATCTTACTCTTTAAATCACAAAGTACTATTTTTAAATCATTTATTAGTAATTCTACTTTGTCAAAACTTGGAATTAGTTCCAATTCAGGGTAAGGATTTTCTTTATCAGTATGTGCGTAATACTTATCTCTTAATGTTTTAATTGAAATTATTCTATCTGAAATAATTGTAGTATTAAGTTGATTTTCAATTTTACTGAAATCATCAAGAGATATTCTATTTGTAAGTTCCAGATTTTGCCATTCATTCCGAATACATCTGAATAATTTGAATAAATTATACTTATGACCGGGTCTATCATCTATTAATTTACTTAACTCAAGTATTGTAATTACCCAGTTTGAGTGTACAGTATCTTTAACTATTTGTAATCTGTTAATCAATTCTTTTTCTTCCTTGGTTAAATCCTTATTTAAAAAAGATTTACAATGTGAAAAAAAAGTTCTTGCCTTATTAAGGATATTAATGCAACCGTCAATTCTATTTTCTAATTCATTTATATCACTCATGTTATCTATAATATTGTAAAACGCATTAAAGGTTGGTGGTATGCCAAGGATGTCTATTTTAAATCAATTACTTATCAAAGTATAAATATGTATAATGAGAGTTAAACCTTGAAACCAGCACTGAAACGGAAATTACCTATACCACTCCTTGTCAAATAAAGCTTTATTGTCCGTTTTCTTCGTAATCATCATGTAAAACAGTTTCAAGTTCTCTATCAACTTCTTGCTCAATTATCCTTTTTTTCAATTCTTTACTAATCTCATTTAAACGAGCATTATAAAATTTATCATAATCATCATCCCATATTCCGAAATTCTCTAAATCCTTAATAAGGTGAGTTTTCATTGTGCTATCCAAATCCTCGTTAACTTTTTTGAATTTTGACATATATTTTGAAGGTGGATTTGCACTAATTTCTCTTTTATTAAGAAAATCATCGACAATTGTAATATTCACTATGTGATTGATATAGAAATATTCTTCACCTGACTTAGTTAAAAATGCTTTTGGGAAAAAATGATGATAATTCTTACTATTAGCTTGCTTTAACCAATAGTTACTAATATTCACGAGTGAATTATCATTGAATGATTTAGGTTGATGATATGCATATAAACATAAAATTCCTTTTATAAAACTCCGACCTGCACTAAACCAACCATTATCTGATATAAATTCCGAAGAAACATTAACAGACCACTCATATTTAGGCAGTTTATTTTCAAGAATCAAATCAATTCGTTTAATATCTTGAGCAAGTTTTCCTTCAACACCTGATGAATAACGTCCAGTTAAACTAACTCTCCAAAAGAAGTCCTGAAGAAATTTTTGTTTATCGCCAGTTGGTTTGTCCTTATGATTAAAAAAGAAATAGGCAAATGGTATTATCAGAGCATTATAAGGTAATAATTGAGAAACTGGAATTCTATAAAATCCTCTAAAATATTCAATCGCTCTTTCAATAGAGTCTGTTGCTGATTCCCAAGTATCAATGAATCTTTGTTTTTCAAGTTTTAAAATCTGTTTTCGAGTACATTCTTTAGTAAGAAGCATTGAAACTGTCTGGAGTACAGTTGCATCAGAAAGTGTTTCATAATTAAAAGGGCGCAAATTGTCTACTAATTGATTGAATTTTTCAGATAAGTCAAAATCCTTTTCCGCATCGAATGTTTTGGCGACCATTATTTCAAATAATGATAATGGTTTACCTCCCACATTTATCCTAGTAAAAATTTCAGTTGCTGTCTCAATGGGGGCTTCCTTAATTTGGATAATTGCATAGTTATAGGATTCAATACGCTTTTTGTATTCTTCAATTATCTTATGATGCTGCTTGTCATAACTTGCTAATAAAGTTAGTCCACCATAAAGTAAGTCAGTCAGTTTTATATAAGTTCCTAATTCAAGATATTCCTTATCAATAGTTACAATTTCATCATCTTCGGTTGCGTTAAGATTGATATAAATTCCAGAATAATCATCTTCTTTATTTTCTCTTTCTATTGTCAGACCTTTGAGACTTGCAAACAAAGTTGTCAATCTTTGTTGTCCGTCTAAAACAAAGTCAATAAATTCGCCATCTTTAGGTTCAGGTAATTTGAAATTACCAACATTCCTAATCGTTCGTAATCGTTCTTTTGTCCGCCAAAATATGAAAGTTCCGATAGGGTATCCTTTTACGATACTATCCATAAGTTTTGCCGATTTTTTTATATCCCAAACAAAATCTCTTTGGAATTGAGGTATTTTAATTTGTCCTTGTTCAATTTCAGTGATTAAGCCACTGAATGTTCTGGATATTGGTTCGGGTAATTTCATATATTATATGATATTATAATTATTTGCGGTGTCTTAATTTAACATGGTTGCCAATATTATAGTAACGGAGCCTGTTATTATTTTTATTATAGAATATTTCTAAATTTAATGACTTTGTTTACCATTTCCAAACCGTTTTTATGCAAAAATTAATATCTCCTATTACTTTCATTTGATAAAATATTATTCAAACTTAACCTTCTGTATATCATAAAGTATATATAAATTTTGAATGCGTACAATGAAAATAACCAATACTTAATCTTATATACAATAAGTAGGGTCATGTTATCCCATTAATAAAGGTGTCCACAAAATTCAATATCTTTTTCAAAATTCTATCTCCCGTTTTCTTTCGTTCCAATACAGAGGGCTGGTTACCTTCCAATAAATCTAATATCTCATCACGTAAGGGTTCTCTTTCAGCATACAGGTAATCTTCAATAAGAGTTTGGGTTTTATCTGCCGACAATTTTTCATCTGTTACCAGTTGATTAAATGCTTTCAGTCGTTCAGCATTCCAGAATTTTTCAAACTCCTGGGGAATATCCTCTGTTTCATTTATTACTGGTAAATTCTCCAGGATGAATTTCTCAATCAGTTCTCGTTTACTACGTAAATGTGCTTCGGTATTCAGTAGGTTTAAGATTTCCTTTTCGGTATAACTTTCATCGGATTGAACTTTAGATTTCAGTTTTATGAGTAACTGGAAAAATCGGACATATTGGTTCTTCATCACTTTTGATGAAAGTCTAAGAATAAAGTACACTATATCTAAACTGCAACTAAGCCTTGCTTCTTTTCAAAGGAAATTCCAATTTTGCTCATAATATTATATATCTGAGCTTTTTGAAACTCTACTCCATATGTACTTTTTATCCATTGTTTTATTATTGGACCAGTCCATTTTTCGGAACCATACCCATAATAGCTTGGCTTTTGATTGATTATTGACAATTTAATTTCTAAAAGAACATTTTCTGGTAAAGTACTATGCCTACCTCTTCCTTTCCTGTCCTTTAAACCGTCAATACCTTCTTCTTCAAAACGATGTACCCAATTTGTGATTTGCTTAAAACTAATATTATGTATTTCAGCTAATTTTCTACTTGAATGGCCTAAGGCAACCAGGTATACTAAATTGAGCCGTACGCCTACAGTATATGATTCATTATCATTCAAAAGCTTCTTTATCTCAATTGGATTTGCAATATATGATTCCACCTTTTATCCTTCCTGCAAATGTAAAGCTAAAAGCTGTGAATATGATCTTTACCGAAGGTCATCTTTATTTAAATGTCTCTGCCTGACAGACTGGTTCAAAGTGTCCTTTATGCAAAAAAACCAGTTATAGAGTTCACAGTAAATATACAAGAATGCTTGCAGATTTACCAGTTTCAGGACACCAATCCAGAATGGAATTAATGGCAAGAAGATTCTTTTGTGATAACCCTAAATGTAAAAGAAAGATTTTTACCGAACGGTTCCGAGTTGAGATTAGCCCTTATAAAAGAAGGCTATGCCGTACCATAGAACTTTTGAGAAGAATAGCTCTTGAATTAGGTGTTAATACAGGATCTAAAATAAGCAGATATATGGGAATGCCTGTCAGCCCATCCACAGTTCTAAGAATAATAAAACAAATTGAAATTATCTCAATACCTGTAACTTCCGGAATTATTGGAATTGATGATTGGGCCTTTAGGAAGGGTAATAATTATGGTACCGTTGTAGTTGATTTGGAAAGCAGAGAAGTTATTGACCTGTTGCCAGATCGAGAATCTAATACGTTGGCAAATTGGTTACGTGTTCATCCTGAAGTCACCGTTATATCAAGGGATAGGGCTGGCCCTTATGCTTTAGGTGCAAAAATTGGCGCTCCACAAGCCATTCAGGTGGCAGACAGATTTCATTTACTTATGAATCTTGGTGAAGCAACAAAGAGAGTGTTTCAGTCAAAACGAAAAGAGCTTAAAGAGGCATACAAAATTTATAATACACCCTTAATTGTTAAAGATCCAAAAAAAAACTCATTGAAACAACCGCTATTACTATCGAAGAACATAAAATTATTCCTACAACAACTAATATCAAACGGCAATATATTTTTGAAAAAGTTAAAGAACTTCGTCAGGCTGGTAAATCAATAAAAGCAATCGCTAAAACATTAAAAGCACATAGACAAACAGTTAAAAAATACATTAATGCCGATGAGTATCCTAAAAGAGAATACAAACAGAATATACAATTTGATAGTTACATTGAGTATTTATTACATGAAAGCAACCAGGGTAAGACTAAAAAAGAATTACATCAAGCTATTGTAAATATGGGCTTTAAAGGTAAATATACCCAGTTCTGTTTTAATTTAAATAGGATATCCGAAGAAAAATACCCGGGATTATCCAGCGGTAGAAGTATTACACAATTAACTCCAATACGAACCTGGTCACCAGCCAGGTTATCAATGATGCTATATATAGATCCAAAACAATTAAACATACATGATAATGAATTCCTTAATCTGTTATTCGATAAATATCCGGAAATTAAACGATTAGAACAATTGGTTAAGAACTTCAAAGATTTATTCATTAATAAACAGGATGGTCAATTAAAAATCTGGATTGAGCAAGCAATGCATCCGGAATCTGTATTGCAAAATTTTGCATCGAACCTGAAAAAAGATTTTAATGCGATTAATAATGCAGTAATTACTTCATATAGTAATGGACAAGTTGAAGGCCAGGTAAATCGACTAAAGAATATAAAGAGAAGAATGTATGGCAGAGCTGGCTTTCATATGCTAAGAAACATGGTACTAATTAAGTCAGGATAATCATCAAAAGTGATGAAGAACCATTTTGACCGATTTTTCCAGATTTACTGAATGATTCAACTATTTTACTTGGAGATTTTAATAGTAACAAAATCTGGGATTACAAAAGCAGGGTAGGGGATCATTCTGATGTTGTAAACATGCTGAATGATTACAATATAAATAGTCTTTATCATGATCAATATAATCAAGATCAGGGAAAGGAATTCACGCCAACATTTTACATGAATCGCAATTTTACGAAATCTTATCATATTGATTATTGCTTTGCCTCAAAAATCATTTTGGATAAAGGTTTTAATTTTAAAATTGGTGATTATTCCTTTTGGAAAAATTTCAGTGATCATTGTCCGATTATTATCGAATTTCCAAAAATTTAATAGTTATTATTATATCAATATTTATAACTACCAATTGTAAGCTATGGATTTAGAAAATAAAAAGGAAGCGGCACGAAAAAAGTCTCTCGGAGAATTAGGAGAGCTGTTTGCAATTAAAGCATTGGTAGATAAAAAATTTGACAAGATCAGAAATTTGAATGACAATTTAATGAATGAAAAATTTGCAGATATCGAATGTGAAAAGGATGGACGAAAATTTATTATTAGTGTTAAAGCTAGAAATAAATTCCAAAAAGCCGGTAAATTAAACACTAGATATAAACTTGGAGCAAACGTTTATGAAAAGGCACTTTCTGCTGAGAAAAAATACAATGCTTCTGCCTATTGGATAGCAATTCAATTTGATCAAAAGTCATTTTCTATTTATTTCGGTGCTTTGAAAGAATTAAATGGAAGTAAAGCAATTCCAGTTGATAAATGTGAAAAAGGAATAATCGGTGAGATTTGGGAACATAATAAACGGCATTATTTTGATTTTGGATACTATACAAATAAGATTACATAAAAACCTATTCTTATTATTCCCAATTTTCGTTGGGTTCGCGAGGTATGAAATAACCTTTAATGCAATTAGGGTTTCGAACACAAATTTGAATATGATTCTTTTCCTTAAATCCTGCATTCTCGTATAAACTGTCTCCTTCAAAAAACACACTTCTCACCGAATCAAATCTTTCTTTTTTACCTTCCTTCTGTATTTTATGTAAAATTTATATTACAGCGCAGTCCAAATTTCGAATTAGGGTATTTTTGACTAAACCCCCGAAAAGTATCGTAGGAATTGTATGGTTATTTTAAATATGTGAATACTAACATTATACATTATTAAGCAACATTATTTCTAAGTTCATCATTAAATGCCTCAATCAAATCTACAATTTTATTCAAATCAATTTCTTCAGAATTTGTACTAAAATTATATTCCCCATAAAAATTAATGTGCTTCCAACTAACCGGACTGACTTTCTTTATTTGAGATGTAACCTTTTCATTTCCTTGCAATTCATTTCGTTTCAATAATTCTGATAGGATACATGCATTATAGTATATTACGCAATTAGCCAATAATCTGGAGCATTCGGTCCAAATTTTTTGCTCAGCATTTGTTTTTACACGGAGCTTACCGGAATAGGCATAAGCTACTGCACGATATAATTTATGATACGATTCGCCCCGGTTAAGTGCCCGTTGCACATAACGGCGCATGGTCATCGAATCAATGTAATTCAGTTTGTAAATACTGTCATAGATATTGTCCAACTCCCATAATGCCTTTTTTGTACGATTTTTCCTTGCATAAGAACTCAACTTGCCAATAATGACACTCTGGCTTGTTACCTTTAAAGCTAGCGATGCAAAGATGTGTAGAATATTGTCCTTTTCCTCAATAATCAAACGAGTATTGGCTTTACTGATAGGCCTTAATAAAAACGTTTTGTTGTATTCACCCGGGGATTTAAAACCAACCAGATTATCAGTATTCTCTCTAATATTCTTATAGCGAGGAGCAAATTGGTAACCAAACATTGCTAAAATGGCGAAATTTACCTGATTGGTACCGTGGGTATCAGTTGAGTGTATCGTAGGTTTAATATCAGTTGTGTTATTATATAGTACATCAAACACATAGTGGCTTTCATGTTCATTTGCTCCAAATATGCGTACATTTATAGGAACATGATTGGCAACCAAAGTATAATCGGCAATTCCCTTATCTAAACCAAAATATTTTGGTGAATGACGTGACTCAATGGTAGGGAACCGTGTTTCTAATTTCATACCATCGCTTGATGAATGAATTTGTTCATCAATATTGTAATACTGGAAGACAGGTAATTTGGCGATAGCGTTGCTTACCCTGTCATTGGCATCATGCAATGTTTCCAGGCGTAGAAAGTTGTTGGAAGCCGAATAAAGGGTCTGGTAATTTAGATCAGATATTTCTCCCATTTTCCCAAGTCCAACATTGGTTCCGCATGCTACAATACAGGCAATGATTGATTGTTGATCCATAGCAGATTTAACGTAACGGTTAAGTACATGAGTAAAGGAATTGAGACATTGACAGCGAGAATCAACGAATTTTAACAAGTCAGCTATACTGATTTGTGGAATATTATCGAAGAATGGATTGTTAATATTTATTTCATCTCGGACGTATGGTAGAGTCCAGATAGTGTCTCCTTTTTGTTTATTTAGCTTTATGTGTGTATTTTCTCCAGAAAGTATCCGCTGGTTTACCTCTTCATATTTTGTTTCCAATTCTGTTTCCAAGTCCTTAAGAAGCTCTTCCATTGGTTTATTTAAGCCCGGTATATCGATTTCCTTCTGTATTTTCGCTTTATTATTTTGCCATGTTTGAATCGGAATAAGGTCATCTTCGAAACTGCGAAAGTTTATGGAATCACTAATGTAAACATCACCTGCCTCAATACGGTTACGAAGTTGAACATATACTAGGAATTCGTATTTATCCGGATTGATATGTTTTTCTCCTTTTTCTCTATATTCATAAATATATGGCTTAAGGCTTTGAGGTATAAAAAATTTAGGGATTTTATCAATACTATACCTGTTCAAACTTTTTCCAATCTCAAAACTTTTCTTTAGAAACTCTACCGCTTCAATCAGTGTACTATCACCTTTATGCCCGGCAAAGGTAAGTTGCATAAATAATGGCCTGATATTTTGCTTAAATGTTGAGGATAAGGATGCAATAAAATCCCACTCAACAGCAGTGATATTTAAAGATTTGTTATTCATGTAATGCGAAACTTCTTTTAGCTTATCCGCAGAAAGAATAGAAAACGCTTTCTTTTTTATCTCCCCAAAGGAAACATGGTCAGCAATATTATCATCCAGAAACAAGCTAAGAATCTGACTAACATGGCGGATACTTTCATTATTTTCTTGCTGGTAATTGAGCATTTTTGCCTGAGTCAGATCTTTTGAAGTATCCATTATCTTATGAACCTTGTAAATGAAGGCGTTAATCAGATTGTCGTTGATCTTTTTGAAACGGTGTAGAATATAACATGATAAATATAAATATACCATACCTGTCTGCATCTGCTGTAACTTCTGGACAGTATAATAATCCACAAGATTTGCGTAATAAGCAATACTATCGTTGGAAAGACCAAATTGTGGAATCAGAATTTTAATAGAATGGTATAAATCAGCTAATGTTTTTCTTCTGTTTATTTCTCGTTTAAGTTGCTTTGGTGTAAAGTCTTTAGGTTCATGTTTTAAAAAAGTGATGTCATAAAAAACATCACGATTAACATACAGTTTGTTTAGGCGTGCTTTAGTATTTTCATCTAGTAAATTTTCAATAATCTCACAAAGTCGCTTGCGTTCTATGACCAATGTTTTGCTAACGATATCTTGCATAGAGGTATACCCGGGTAAAACTATTTTATGGGTATCCATATAATGAACCAATGATTGGAACAGGTAAATAGGTTTTGATGATATTTTAACAAACTGGCTGGCTTTTTCCAAAAGAAAGGCACGTACTTCCGTGGTGCATGTATGATAGCCATGCAATTCCATTATTTTCAATTGTTGATCGTACCTTGCTTTTTTTTGAAATGTATCTGACAGCTGAATTTCAGGTATTTTTGAAAAATGTTGTTTCAAGATATGACGAACGTCGTCTTTTACATCTTTGAGCTCGAAAGAAAAAAACTTTGATTTGGCTTTAAAATAGCCTGCTTGTAAGATGAAAAGAATATGATTTTCTATTGTTCGGGAACTTTTGGCTATTTCTTGCTCCCCTTCTGTAAGATCAAAGTAATATGACTGCTCTTCAGTGTTAAATCTGGGAAGACCATAAAGTTCATCAATCTCCTGTTCATCCAGAATACGAATACGTTTGTTATATGGATCATTATCTTGTAAACTGTCTTTTATCTTATTTGTCATAAAATTAAAATAGTCATAAACTTACAGGTTGAGATTGATGTAAACCTGATCCAATTCATCTTTGGTTATACCTATATAACGAAGCGTTACAGAAGGTGCGGAATGATTAAGTAGATGCTGTATCCTAGTTACATCAACGCCTTGTTGAAAAGCCCAGTAACCAAATGTCTTGCGCAATGTGTGTGTTCCTATTGCTTCCTTAATTCCAACAGCTCTGGCTGCAGCATTTATTGCTGCATAAGCCTGCTGCCTGGATATAGCCCCTGTTCCTTTTGAGCCGGAACTCTTGCGACTTGGAAATAAAGGACCAGCAGTTAAACCAGTAGTTATTAAATATTCAACAAGAGCCTTCTTACAATTTTCTCCTACTGGAAAATCCTTTTTTTTCCCAGTTTTCTTTTCTCTAATTACAATTCTGCCAAAATCCTTTACATCATTTACCTGTAGTGCTAATAAATCGCTAATTCGCAGACCATTATTAATACCCAATACAAAAAGCATCCAGTCACGTATATTTCGCTCTTTAAGGTAGCGCTTCATGTTATCAATTTGTTTTTTGTCCCGAATTGGTTCTACATACTCCATAAATATTACTGCATCTTAAAATGACATATAATACGTAAATGTACAATATGTCATATTACTAAACAAACCGTAAATGATCATTCCTTAAAATATGAATGTAATGGATATATTTTCAATCAATTGGCAGTTGTTTGCGAATATGTCACAAGTACATTGAGACAGATTCTATGTTCGTTATATCAATTATTAGCTTTTAGCATTCCTAAGAAAGATAAGTATATTATTTATTTTTAAGAAATTCTTAAAATTGTAAATACTTCAGAAATAATTTAAAAGAATGAAATGTTATTATATTCTTTGGACAATAATATATGATTAATATAATAATTTTTTATTTTTGAATTAATTTACCTTTCGAAAATATTTAATTCAATGAAAAGCAAGAGTACTTTGCTGCTTTTATTGAGCAGGTTAAAGAGTATTTTTTAAATAAAATTTAACATTAAAATTTAGATTATGAAAAAAATCATTATTCAAATTTCTTTCAACTTATTAATCTTCTTAACTACTAGTATATTACAAGCCCAATCACCGTTGGGGCCATGTTCTGGTAGTGGTTGTCCACTTTGGAATTGGGAAAGTGAAGTGTTTAACATTCAAAATACTAATGGTTCAGTATTTATTGGGCCAGCTAATACTAGTTGGTGTCATATATACACTGACAGACCATCTTTCATTTTCAATAAACCGGTTTATTCTATGGCAAATCAATTTAGTAGTTATTCAACTAGTGATTTACAATTGCAAACAGGGGGAACAACACAAATGACAATTCAAAATAGTACAGGTAACGTTTACATTGGATCTACTAATGCAGCAGCTACTTTGAATTTAAGAGGTGGAGCAATAAATTTGCCAACAAATACGAATATATTATTTGGACCTAGCTATGCTACAGGGATTCCATTATTAAAAATAGAACATTGGAATAATATGCATGCATACTTTACATATTATGAAAATGCATATTTTAGAAGTAACCTTAATATAAATAATAGTGCCCTAACACTATTTGGAGATGGTACAGTTGGAATTGGATTTGCAACAACTTATACAACGGGTAATTATCCTACTAAAGGTTATAATTTAGCAGTTAATGGCTCTTTTATTGCTACCTCTGTAGTTGTTAAACTTGTGGCAAATTGGCCTGATTTTGTTTTTAATAACAATCACATATTTATGCAATTGCCAGAAATTGAATCATATATAAAGACAAATCATCATCTTCCTGATTTGCCTGGCGAAGATGAAGTTAAAATCAAAGGAATTGATTTAGGGGAAATGCAAACAAAACTTTTACAGAAGGTTGAAGAATTGACATTGCTATTGATTGAACAAAATAAAAGTTTTACTGCATCAATTGATAATTTGAAAAGGGAAAATGAGGCATTAAAAGCAAAAATGGAGTCGATTTCCAATAAATAGATTTTTGTATAACCTTAAAACTTAAATATAATGAAAAAATACTTAATATTTTTATGCTTATTATTTACACAAATCATAAGTATAGTAGCACAAGAAGATGATTCATACAGAAATATACGAATAAACAGAGATAGTATTATTATTTATAAACGTGAGAAAGCCATTAGTGATGCTGAATTTATTTTTGAAGCTACCATGACTTCAGAAGAGTACTATTTACGTATTGATAAGAATGGACTTAACCATAATATGAGGTCTGTCATAGCTACAATTACAAAAGTATTTAGGGGAAACCTTAAGCCAGGAACTGTTGAAATATTGGACGAATTATTTGATACAAATATTGTAGTAGATCAAAAAAGGGAGAGTTATAAATTACATCATGCTCTAACCCATGGAATATTTTTTTGTAAGTCAAACAAAGAATTTCCTTATGATTCAAAATATAATATTCATCCTGTTGATAACAAAATGATAATTACAAATACATCTGTAGGATTTATTAATTTAATAGCTCCAACATTAGGATGGTATGAAAAAAAATTTCAAACCAAAGGTGAAATTTATCAGTATATTAGTACATTACCAAATATTGCCATGCCAGTTATTACTGCAGAAGATACTACCATAAAAATCAGTGATCATGTGTTTTATTCGAAAACTTTTACCAAAATGCAACTCGATTCAATAGAAAATGATAAAAAGTTTAAAATAAAATCCCAACAAACATTTAATAATAAAGATAGCCTTAAAATTAAAAATACCAAATAAACAGGATGTGAATTTTAATCTAATATATATTATTGATTATAAAAAAATTAAAGTATGAAATATATAATATTTTGTTGCCTTTTTGTAACACGGATTATTATCGTAAATGCGCAAACGGCAACAATAACGGGTGTACCTGTTAGTCCTATTACTTTATCTTCTACTGCTACATACCAACTCGATTACAGTCTTACAAAAATGCCTCCAAATTTCATTGAAGGTTCTGATTCCCCTGAATGGGGCTCAACCGGTTCTGTTTCAGTCACAGATGCTGGAGTATTATCCACATCCACAACAGGTTCAGGTACTATCACTTTAACTGTAGATTATCAGGTGTGCGATAACTATGCCTATGATGGTAGTTGTGATGATCCAGAGGATGCATCTGTAGATGCAAAAACTGTAGATGTTAAAGTTATCATACCTGTGTCAGGTGTTTCGGTGAGTCCGACATTAGCATCTGTTTCTATTGGTGGAACAAAAACTTTAACGGCTACAATAACTCCTTCAAATGCAACTACAAATGTAGTAAGTTGGGGTTCAGATGATATTGATATTGCAACTGTTTCTGATGGAGTTGTAACAGGTGTTGCAGCTGGAAGCACAACTATTACAGCAACTTCTACTGATGGTACGGACATATCAGGTTCCTGCAGTGTGACCGTTACTGATGATGGCGCAGTAACAGGTATTGATCTTGAACCTGACAATACAAATTATATTAATTATACAGATTCTCCGACTAAAAAATTAACGATGTATGCTGGCAATTCATCAAGTAATTATAATTCACAAAATTTTATTATAAACCTTATTCCAAATAATGCCCTAAAACCAACAAGTGTAAATTGGAGTTCAAATAATGCCTCTATTATGACAATAAATCCGAACGGTTTAACAACTACTATTACAGCAACAACTTCAGGGACAGCAACTATATCAGTATCAGTTTTATCAACTAATGGCAATACATATACTGATGAAATCCAAATCACAATTATACCTTATATTCAGACTATAACAAGTGATTTCAATATCAATGATCTTTCGGCTGGGATCGGTCAAACTATCAACATAATCGGTCAAGGTTTTGGAAATTCTCTGGATAATAGTTGGGTGACTTTTCACAGTGCCGATGATGGTGGACAAAGTATGTTAAGTGACTTAGATAGTTATGATTATAACTGTTCAGGATGTATGTTTTCAGATAATAAAATCATAATGTATTTACCAAGCGAGGTCTTAGTTTCAGGCAAGCAATCTACAATAGGTAGTGGTGGAGTAATAGTTTATAATGATATTTTAAATAGTAATAATTTCAATTTGATTACTATTAATCATAATTATTTACAATACATAAGTAATAGTGGAGCAATGAAGTATAGAATGAAAATTGGAAATATCAATAAGCCAAATAATCTTACTTTTAATATTAATCTAGCCAATTTACCACCTAATGCAACAAATACTGAAATAATAAATGTTATTACAAGAGCTATGGATGAGTGGAGTTGTAACACTGGTATCAATATAATTCTTGATCAAACCAATGATTCTCCAAATGAAATACAATTTGAAACTCTTGATGATAATACTGGAGGAATGCAAACAACCCAAGGAACTGCTTTTCTTAATGGTAGTAACTTGGATTCCTATTGGCAAGGTCCCATTAATATAACTATAGATAATACAAAAGCCTTTGATTATAGTTTACCAGAATCAGGGAATACGTGTAATTTTTACGCTGATTTTTTGCATGAACTTGGACATGTATTGCAATTAGGCCATATAAATAATCCCGCTGAATTGATGTATTATGTTTTTGAACCAGATGTTTTTCTTACGGAAGGAGCTATAAATGACGTTACCAACTATAGTATACCCACTAGTGTAAGTGACGGGTGGTTTACTAGTGTACCAACATGTCCTCCACCTCCAATTTCACCAGTCTTAGCTTTATCTACAGCTACAAATACGCCTGTTCAATCCAATGAAGTTGACTTACAATGGACATATTATGTAACTGGAATAAATTTAATTTATCCTCCAACATATACCTTAGTACGATCTGATGGCACAACTGTATCTTTGTCTTCCAGTATCAGCAGTTATTCAGATTATTCTGTAAGTCCAAATACAACATATTCCTATCAGATAAAAGCAAAAGACGATAATGGTACTTCTTCTTCCAATATCATAAGTGTAACAACGCCTTCTGCTGAAACGCCTAAAGATGTAAGTTCCGTTCAAGTTACCGAATCATCTTCAGGAGTTCCAACATTGACCTGGTCAGATATGTCCACAAATGCTACCGGCTACTATATTTTAGTAGCGACAAGTCCGAACGGACCCTTTACAAAAGTCAATACAACTCCTTTAAGTTCTTCAACGACAAGCTATACTGATAATACTGATACACCTGGAAAGGTTTATTATTATGAAATTCAGTCTGTGAATAGTAACAGCACAGCAACAACCTCACCAATAATGATTGCCCCTACACCTTGCACAAACACTTCAAATATTACATATTCAGCTACATCACAATTACCTGCATCTGGGTTTCAATATACTACTGGAACTATCACAGCTGGTTCAAATGTAAATATTGCTTCAGGTGAAGTTACATATTTTTGGAGTGGATCAGAAGTTCAATTAAATCCAGGGTTTTCTTCAGTAAATGGTAGTACTTTTCAAGCTAAAATTGTACCTTGTTCGAACTCTATACAATCTGCTAAGGTAAACTCAGATTTATTAAATCAGAAAATAAGTGCAGATACTTTACAAACAAATGCAAATACTGTAATAAATATCTACCCCAATCCTACAACAGGCACATTCACTATTTACAACAATTCTACAGAAATTTATAATGTTTCGGTTTTTAATATATCTGGTAAACTTGTTCTAGAATTACCGGGCTGCATGACTATTGCAAATCTGGATATTTCAAATTTACCAAACGGATTATATATTATTAAAGTCACCGGAACCTCAACCTCATTTGTAGGAAAATTGGTGAAGAACTAATTTAAATTTAGGAGATTGTATTCTCTATATTTTTGCTAAATTTTATTTTTTGTTTTGTAAGCATACAAATATAAATTATTGTTTATCCCGGAACTAAAGGTCAATCTAAATCTGATTTTACATATTATTATAATAATCAAATGAATAAAGGGCATATTTCAAATTTACTACGAAAACTTAGGTTAATGCATTTAACTGATAGGATTAGATTTTTTATTTATAAGCTTAAAAATAGAAAAATTAATATAAAATTTATTAAAGAGAATCCAACAATTCATCTTCCTCCTGATTATTTAATATATGAATCGTTTCAGATTAATTATCAAAAATATTATACAGATAGTGTTGAAACAGCTAAATGGTTAGCTGATCATTTCAGAAAGCATATTGATTTAAAGAATTTAAGAATACTAGATTGGGGTTGTGGTCCAGGGAGAATAATTCGTCATTTGCCTGGCATAGTTGCAAATGGATGTGAATTTTATGGTACGGATTATAATAAAATATCTATTGATTGGTGTACTGAAAATATCTTTGAAGTTAAATTTAATCATAATACATTAAAAGCAAACTTACCATACTTTGATAATTTTTTTAATATTATTTATGGGATTTCTATTTTTACTCATTTATCTGAACAATTACATTATGATTGGTACAATGAATTATATCGAATTCTTAAACCAAATGGAATAATGTTTTTTACAACACATGGAGATAATTATAAAACAAAACTAACAAGGAAAGAGCTCATTAAATATAACAAAGGAAAATTAATTACTCGAGGAAAAGTTAAAGAAGGTCATAGAATATATTCTTCATTTCAACCAACTGATTTTATGAAAAATTTGTTTTATAATGTAGAAATTTTAGAACACATGCAAATTTTACCAGATAAAGGTGGATGGCTGCCACAAGATATTTGGATTGTTAAAAAAAATAATTTAGGGTAATTCAAATTCTAATTTAACTGATTTTGAATATTTTTAATATTATATAATCAATAATTTACTTGTAATTGGACTGCTAATTTACATTTCGGGGTTTTAGTCAAATTTACCCAAGATGGGGTTGGTCGGGTGGATATATTGCTATTGCAGGAAGGGATGATATCCCAAAAATAATACCCAACAAAAATTTTCTGTTCCATAACAACAATATGAATCCTGCAATTGGAAAGATAACTCCGTTTAAATGA
Source organism: uncultured Bacteroidota bacterium (assembly GCA_963846585.1). Taxonomy (GTDB): domain Bacteria; phylum Bacteroidota; class Bacteroidia; order Bacteroidales; family JAAUTT01; genus JAAUTT01. The sequence continues at coordinate 65,020 of CAWJWO010000003.1, read as the reverse complement.
GTAGACACGCATAGACCAGCTATTATGCCACTGATTATTGCATAGGTAATGGAATTCTTGCTATTTTTTAATATACTGTCAATGAATAAGTAAGAAATAAAGCCTAATGTCATTAATGAAATTTCTGGCCGAAAAATAAACGATTGTTCAAATACCCAAGCGTTTGAAATTAATAACAACAAGAAAAGGCAACACTCAAATGCTGAAAAAATCTTTTTATAAAAAAACAGAAAAAAAATTAAAATAAAAATAGCTAAATATAATAAGGACAATAGTTTAAGTGTATATACGGAAAATCCAAAAAGTCTAATAAATAAAGCTCCCTGGAGCGTGAATAATTTATGATGACATAAAAAACGGATTTCCTGATGGGTTATGCCCCGCATTAATTCCGATTTTACGTATCCAAGCTTTGACATCCAGAAAGCATGTTCTCCAAGCCAGGCATCATCAATGTTAGGAATCCTCTCAATAAGGCTGTAAAGGAACAAAGCAAATACAAATAGTAAGGTTATCTTAATTAAAGTATCTTTATTCACCCGTGACCCTTTAAGAAGTTGTTTATTTCTAAAATTTTAAAACTATCTGAAAAACTGGTTTCTACTTAAAATAATTGAAATTATTCGACACTTATATTGCATAATATAAGGCAACTATAAAAATATCCGACTGTTTATTATTGTTTTTGGCCAGATTTGAGACAATCTCATTATATGTCTGCTGTTGGATTAAACATATAATGCTAAGCAATAATTTTACGAAATTAATAATAATATATGATATAAAAGTTATGGCGTCAACTATTTGGAATAATTTAAACCGCCAATCCCAACGATTATTGCACACATGAAGCTAAAGACTCTATAAACAAATCTTACAAAAAACAAACGTTTATCTTTGTAAACTAATACTATCATATAACGGTCCACCCGGAGTTGGTTCAAATAAAGTTAAACTTACGGCATGCTCCGTCAGATTATAAATAGTCCCCTTGAGTCCGCCTATCAATATCTGATTGCCTGATAAAAGTTTATATGTAAACGTATCATTTTTATTCCCTTCCTTTTCAAAAATAGTTCCATTTGATAAAATATTGTAATAATCGGATGGACATCCAACGTAGTTTTCCCAAGTTTTCGGAACCCCGTCCGGCAAAAGAGTAAAAGTGTAAAATTCCGCAATTATACTCCATTTCCCTGGTAACAGCAATGTATCGCTTACAGAATTTGTTTGAGAATTTGATGCAGGCAAAGGTTTTGAATCTTTATTACAACTATATAACATACATATTATTATACACAAATAGATTAGTTTTTTCATAGTACTAAATTTTAAGTTTATAATAATAAGATGCAAAATTATAGTTATGGTTGCGCAGAATGATTAAATTCGTAATATAAAACACAATATACCAAATAGTATTATTAACATGTAATTTAAAAAGAAAATTATATGGCAAATAAGAAAATTAATAATGAATCAGGAAATAATCAGGCCCAACAAACTATTGTACTTTTAAAACCCAGATTGGATAAAGGCAAATCGGTTCGGAAAGCCTTTGAGAAAAGAAGAACAATCAGGGAAATAAGCGATAAAAAATTAACATTGCAATTGCTTTCAAACCTGTTATGGGCAGCTTGCGGGGTAAATCGCAAAAAAGGACCGTTTGGCATTCCGGGCAGAACGGCCGCATCAGCCAGCAACTCTCAGGAAATTGATGTTTATGTTGCTTTGAAGGAAGGAACTTATTTGTACGACCCTGTTCAACATGAACTGGTTCCGGTTATTTCAGAAGATCTACGGACTTTGGCAATTGGACAAGGCCAGGTAAGTTTAGGGGATAAAGCTCCTGTCCGGCTAATATATGTTGCTGATATTAATAAACTTGAAAATACGTCAGGTTACCAGGAACCAGGCCTGCAAAACACAGAAGTTCAAAAATCATATTATTTTGCCGATACAGGTTTAATCGCAGGCAACGTATACATATTTGCTGCCTCACAGGGTTTGGCAGCCTGGTTTCATAATTGTAACAAGCCTGCTCTTACAACAAAATTAAATTTAAGGGCTGACCAGCGGGTAATATTTGGCCAGACTATAGGTTATCCTCTCAAAAAATAATAAATCCTTCTTTTATTTGATAGAAATCCTGGCGTATGATATGATAACGCTAAGTTTAAAAGTGCCTGATATTAATATTTTCACGGAAACATAGATGGTAAGTCGGAAGAACAATTGTTGGCAGTTTTACTCCTCCTCCGTTTGCAATTCATAAAAGTCAACCGGTACATTAATCAATGATTCAATATCTTTGCCTAAATCAAGCATATCTTCATCATCGCTATCATAATACCATTTAATCAATATGTTAGTAGAATTATAATGCTTTTTAATTGATTTAAAAAGCATTAACATCATTTTATAACTGCTGGTATTCATGTATTCAAGCCGCATTTCAATCGTAAATGTCTTTGAATTACAATTAGATATCCACTCAATGATAGGATTATAAAAAACTAACGGGTCGTCCATAATCGAACGCCCTTCAAGTTTAATAACTCCTTCCGGATCCAATTCCACCGCAGGTGTATGCTTTCTGGCCTCAATTTTCATGATTTCCATAATTAGAATATTTCGGTTAATATTATTTAAATAATTATAATTAATATATTTTACGAAAACATATATAAATAGTTTCTTAAATGTTAGATTTTTTTTAATTATCTAACATATATTTTAATTAGGAATTAAATCTATCAAAAGAACCATTTTTATTAAATTATCAGCAACAATCGCAAATCACATCTGTTAGTATATTAGTAATAATAGTTACTAAAATTTTCAATCTGTCGTATAAAGGTTATATATAAATTACATACAGTAAAATATGTTTTTTTTTAGTTTATAAATCAATTCTTTATTATGAGAACAATTACTATAATTCTGACACTTGCTTTATGTCTTGATTCATTCGCCAAAGCTTCAAATCTGACTTCAAACCATAAACTTTTTAATAAATTCAGCCATACGGCCAATTTAAAGGTTAAAACAATGACGGTTAATCACACTGGCTATTCTATGTCCCCATTTATTACCGTTGCTACCAACCGTCATAACTATACAACTTCCGATGGCCTTGTAAACAATTTGGCTGATGCAATAGCAATTGATTCACATAACGTAATATGGATAGGTACTTTGGATGGAGTATCAAAATTTGATGGAATAAACTGGACCACCTATACGCAAGCTGACGGCCTTGTAAATAATAATATTAATTCAATTACCATTGATTCACAAGGGAATATTTGGTTTGGTACAGGAAATGGAGTCTCAGAATTTAATGGTACTAGCTGGATTAACTATGACAGCATTAATAGCGGACTAGCTGGTAATTGGGTTTGGGATATTACATTTGATAATCAGGGAAATGCCTGGTTTGGAACTGATGGATATGGAGTGTCAATGTTTAATGGTAATAAATGGATAACATACAATTCAATTAACAGCGGATTAGGTAATAATAGTGATAATAATGTTTATACAATAGCTTTTGATCTAAATGGAATTGCATGGTTTGCAACAGATTATGGAGTAACTTCTTTTGATGGCAATAATTGGGCAACCTATGGTGCATCAAACGGATTAGTTACTGATTTTGTCTCATCAATTGCAGTTGATTCACTTAATAATATTTGGCTGGGGACTGACAACGGAGTATTTGAATTTAATAATCAGAACTGGACTAATTATAATTCTTCAAATAGCGGACTAACTAATGATACTATAGCAGCAATATCATTTGATAATATAGGCAATCTCTGGGTTGGCACAAATGATCAGGGAATATCAAAATTTGATGGCACCAACTGGACAATCTATTCCAAAAGTGCTTCAGTTGGAAATAATATTGCTATTGATAACCAGGGAAACAAATGGTTCCCGACATTTACAGGTTTGTTGGAATTTAACGATTCCAAAGTTATTAATGTTAATTCAATGTCACAAATTGTGAACTTTCAAATTATATCAAACACTACCTGGCAAATATCAGGTATTGCATCATGGTTGTCCCTGTCTGCTGATACAGGAACAAATAATGCTATTATAACAGTTAATATTAATGCAAATGGCAGTTCGGCTAAAAGGTCGGATACTATTTATATTCAATCACTGGGACTTTCTGACTTTCTCATAATTAATCAGTCGACACTTCATTCAGGTGCCGGCTTATCAAATATTACAGAATTTGGCGTTACAGTTTATCCAAATCCGGTTAATGACCATTTATTTATTTCAATTCCAGATATTGGTAACTCTTATAGTATTTATGTATATTCGGTTTCAGGTACAGAAATATTCAGTACAAATATTCAAAGCAATATTATTGATATAAACATGAATAATTATCCGGCTGGCATTTACATTTTAAAACTTAACACTTCCGATGGAGTAGTCACAAAAAAAATTGTAAAGAACTAATTTCACCATCCCGGTAAAAAATTTAACCCGAAAACAGGATTTTTTAACCCCCCAAATTGCAATGGAAACGCTAAGTATGGCTCTAAAACCACATAGTTAAGAATATTAACCCTGATCGAAACACCTGTGCTCATAAGTGGCGTACGTTCAACCGGAGAGCCAGGTTTCCATTTCAAAGTTAGGGTAGTACCATTCTGCCAGGCAATTCCGGCATCAAAAAAGAAAATCAGGTCACTATTTAAAAACCCTGTTTTTATTAATGTCACATTTTTGGTACCTGTAAAAGGAACCCTGTACTCTATATTTGCAACGGCAATTCTACTACCGGCAAGGTCATTTATAGATAATTTCCCTGTATCGGAGGAAGAAATATCCTTAAAAGTATTAATATCGTAACCACGTAAATACCAGGGATATCCCAGATAAAAAGCTGGAAGGCGGCTGTCTTCTGAACCACTTCCGTACTGGCCATATAATAAACCACGAATGGCAATTGTATAGGGTTTTAAGTAAAAATATTTCCTGTAATCTATTAAAACCGTGGAATAATCTATACCCCCAAAATATGTTTCAATTTCAAACCTTGACCTGGATCCCTTCGCAGGCCCGGTCATCCCGAAATATGAATTATCATTAACGTAAGCCACATTGAGAGAATGAAGTATATAACCGTTAGGCACCGGTGCAACCTGCATGTTGCTTTCAACCGGATTCCCATTTTCAGTAAAATAATTATTGTATAATTCAAGCCTGTAATAATTCCAGCTGCTGGAAATGCCAGCTTCTATGCGCCTTGTTTGGGTGAAGGCTTTATAAATGAAAAGAGAAAATTTATCTTCAAACACCCGTTCAACATATAAAGGATAATTATTTACCGGCGTTTTTACATTGCCAATAATAAGAGTATCTTTAACTGAACCCTGATAACCATATAAATAAGGAGTATGAGATATCGATGCTCCCCAGTTTATATGATGTTTTGAATTAATATATGATACAACTCCGGCATAATCGTATATTTCTCCATTTATTGATACACTGGAAAAAATTTGATTCTGTCCGGTAATATCAGAGAAAATTGCATATATGCTACCTTCTATTCCAGCACCAAACTGACCTGTTCCAAATCCTGCATTTAAACCCGAAATATAATCTAATTGAAATTTAGGATGATAAGTTTTAATCCTAAAACTATCCTTAGATTCAAAGTGTTGGTTTACTCTTTCCTTCAGGTTGTTATCAACAACATCAGGGCTTTTTCGGTTAAAAGGAGGCAATGTTGCTGCATCAAAATTTATACTGTCGCACGGTACTTCAATAGAATCGAAATCTTTTATATAAGCTGCATAAACAGAGTATTTACCACCTTGAAAATACGAATATGCCAATAATCCATTATCTTTTGCTATACTTATTGCAGGTGAATAGTCTGATATTCCTGAAATGCCGGTAAATAATTCCGACATTTGATATGATTTCCCTGCAAAGAGAGAATATTTATACAAGTTTCGAAAGCCATCCCTGTCAGAAAGAAAGCAAATAGATTTATTGTCCGGTAAAAATAACGGGTTTAAGTTTTTTGCCCCGGTAAAAACTTTAAGGAGCCTCACTTCTTTAGTTTCTATATTTATTATACCCAGGTTCATCGCTCCATTTGGATCAATTTTACTGCCTGTAAAAGGTTTATCAGTCGAAAAAGCCAGGTATTTTCCATCGGCCGACCATGCAGGCTGTATATAGGAATACGAATCGTTTGTCAATTTAATTATTTGCCTTGTCCCTAAGTTGTATAAAAAAAGGCTGGACTGCCCTTCCACCATTCCGGATAAGGCAATAATATCACTATTTGGGCTCCAAACTGGATTACTAAAGGATGGCACTCCCGGAATTATTTGTTTTGAAATTATCCGACCTTTATGTATATCAACCATTGCCAGTTTATTCCTTCCATCTGCATAAACAGCGAATACAAAGTATTTACTATCAGGTGACCACGATCCGGACGATTCAATAAAATTGAACGCATCTATTTTACTATCATTTACCGTGCTTGCAAGTTTTCTGATAATTCTACCGGTATTTACAACTGCAAGATAAAGATCGTACGTATAAATATCTTTTTCTGAATAAAATATAACAAGTTTACCATTTGGGCTGACTGACGGGGAAATATTCATATCACCGGCGTTGCCTGAAAATAAAAGTTTATTTCCAACCGGTTTTTTCAGAGCAATGTCCAGGTATTTCTGATAATGGCTCACAAGGGTATTTTTCCACATTCGCGACAAGGTTTTTTCATCGAAACCAAGTTTATTTTGTAAAGCTTTCCTGTACCCAACCCTTGATGTTTCCTTCATTATTGGTACAATCACCGAATCACCCCAGGTTTTCCCAATCATTGCCAACAGGCATTGTCCATAACGGTATGGAAAATATTTGCTGCTCCGGGATATTTCTTCAATTGATGGGAATTCATCATTTACTATAGCATCACGCATCCACATAGACGTATGTGCATCCAAACTACCGGCTGAAAAATATTCTGCCATTCCCTCCATCATCCATAACGGTAGTAATTTAAGCCTGTTTAAATTCCCTGAATCACCATGCACTAAAATATGATATTGAAATGCATGTGCCAGTTCGTGTCCAAGTACATGTACTGTTTGAGCATATGTTGGAGCTAACGGGAATACGACCCTGTTTTTAAGTGCTTCTGTTACGCCTCCTGTTCCTTCATCAATTAACCCTGAAATAGCATTGGTTTGTTGGAAATCCGCATGGTTGTTATAAATAATTATAGGATTTCGATTCCTGAAAGTGTCTTTAAAAAGTTCCTTGTGCAAAGTATACCATTGTTCGCTCAACTGCCCCAGCCTGATGAGGAAAGAATCGTTTTTTAAATAATTATATATTTCGAAATGAGGAGTTTCAAATACATTATATTTAAATGACATGTACGATGGTTTATTTTTCCCAAAATACTGTGCATTCAGTTCTGGTGTGGAAATTAATATCCCGAGAAATATTATCAGGCACAGAATCTTCCTGCAACCTCTGATTTTAGTTTTATTTTTATTCTGCATTTATATATAGATGAAAATGATGCCTTTCAGGTTGCGTAAAAAATAAATAAATTTTGTACGCAACCTTTTTTATAATTGCACATCTTAAAAGTAATATAACTTAATAACTTAATAATATTGTCCGTTCAATTTTATTGTATTTTTATATGCTTAATTATGGGGCGATAAGATTGGAAAAATTGACGGATGAACTGAATGACATATTGGAAGGTTGTGTCCTTGGAAAGCGTAAAGCGCAGGAAAAACTTTATAATTTGTTTTCTGCAAAGATGTTCGGCGTATGCCTTCGATATTGCAGGGATTACAACGATGCTAAAGATGTTTTGCAGGAAGGGTTTATTAAAGTATTTGAAAATATAAAAAAATTTGAACACAGGGGAAGCTTTGAAGGTTGGATCAGAAGAATTATTGTGAACACAGCTATAGAAAAATTCAGGAAATCAAATCCTGTGATCCTTGTTGCAAAATTGCCCGATGTGCCCGAAGATGAAGAATATGAACCTCAAACTGATATCAATGTAGATGTGATATTGAACCTGGTTCAGGAATTACCGGCTCAATACCGGTTAGTTTTTAACCTGTACGTTTTTGAAGAGATGACACACAGAGAAATTTCTAATTTACTTTCTATAACAGAGGGGACTTCAAAATCAGACTTATCAAGAGCGAGGAGTATCCTGCGGCAAAAATTAAAGGATACAGCCTATAAAGTTTTAAAAACCGGTTAAATGGAGGAAAAGAAAAATCATATTGACGATTATTTTAAAGGTCATTTAACAAACCTTGATAAAATAGCACCTCAGGATGTGTGGCAGGGAGTGGAGCGAAAACTTGACAACAAACGACGTATCCCTGCAATTATTATATTTAGCTCTATGGCAGCTGGTATTGCCATCATAATAGGGTTAACATGGGTATTCCAAATTGAGAATAAAAATAACAACGACTTTGCTTTAAAGGTTCAGACAAAAAAAACAAACCCTGAAGTTAATCAGGCTATTGCTCAAAATCATAAAAATAATGCCAGTCAAAATATAAAGGAAAGCTTAACTAAAACATACCCGAATAATACTGCGAGATTTGAAAACCCGGCAATTAAATCATCTAACTCATCTTCTAAAATATCTGTTAACAATATTTCAGTAAGTAACAACAAAGTATTTCCCCGAATTAAAGAAAGCATTAAACAAAATCCTGATACAATCAATAATGAAAATTACCTGTCAGTTTTAGTTCCCAAAGGATTTCGTTTTGAACAAAAGCTATTCAAAATAGAATTCAATAATGAGAAAGTTACTCAGCCAATAATTGTTGTTAATAATTTAATGCCAGACGATGAAAAGCCTGAAAAACCAAAAATAAGGCATTGGAGCATTCAGGGTCAGGTTGCTCCGACCTATGCTTACAGAAATGTCACCCAAACAGGAGCAAACGCAAGCATAAATGAATATAACAATGAAGAAGAAGGAATACTGGCTTACTCCGCCCTTGTAAAAGTTAATTATAAGATTAATAAAAATTTCTCCATTCAGTCAGGCCTTGGTTATTCGATGTTGGGGTACTCCAATAATGATGTGGAATTTCAGTATTTTTCAGTCAATCCAAATACCTTAATTAATAATAGTTCACAAAATTACTATATAATTCACAGTTCAGCTTTTAGCCAGAATATTCAGATTAAACATAGCTTAGGCCTCCCTAGTACAAGCAATAATGTAAATGGCAATTTTGAGCAGGAAATGAAGTTTGTGGAAATTCCCTTTCTCGTCCGTTACAGGTTTATTGACAGCAAAGTTTCCCTGCAAATCGTCGGGGGATTGGGTACACAATTACTGGTATCCTCAAATGGATCCGTTAACGTTGGAAGTTCGGCCATCAATATTACAGAGGGGCTTTCCCTGTTCCACACTCTCAATTTAAGCAGTTCTCTTGGAATAGGTATAAATTACAGGTTGCTTAACCAGGCGGTTTTGGTAATAGAACCCACTTATAAATATTTTATTAATTCAATTACAACCAACAGTAATAGTGTGCATCCATACTCATTTGGAATTTATACCGGCCTTAATTTTAATTTCTGATATTTTTTACGCAACCATTAAACATAATTTGCGTCTATAATTTAGAATCTAATTGTGCCATTCTCAATACGGACTTTATAGACAAACATAAATTAAATTATGAAAAATATGAAAACTCTTGTAATCAAAATTGCTACATTGTCACTTCTTATAATGTTTACATTGTCATGCAATAAGGAAACATTACCAAACTTGAGTAATGGCAATACCCTGAAATTTACGGATGCCGAAAAATCCCTGTTACAATCAACCAACAGTTTCGGAATTAACCTGTTTAAACAACTTGGAGATACAGCTACGTCAAATTTGTTCATTTCACCTTTAAGTGTATCGCTTGATCTTACAATGGTTTATAATGGAGCTAAAGCAAACACTGCATCACAAATGCAGCAGGTACTTGGGTACGGGAATTTATCAAATATTACCATTAACGAGGACTGTCAGTCTTTAATTCAAATGCTTGAAAACGCCGATCCTAACATTACCTTTTTGATTGCCAATTCTATATGGTACCGGAATACCATGACTGTAAAAGATTCTTTTATTAACCTGAACAAAACATATTTTTATGCCCAGGTAACTGCGGCTGATTTCAATAATCCTTCCACTGTCGGAGAAATTAATAATTGGGCTGCCAGCAATACTGATAATAAAATCACCCAAATTATTACTTCTATTGATCATACAACTATGATGTACCTTATTAATGCACTTTATTTTAAAGGTACATGGCAGTATACATTTCCAACCGCCAATACTAATAATCAAAATTTTTACCTGTCAAACGGAAATACTGTAAGTACACCATTTATGTATGAGATATGTAATTTAAAATACCTGCAGAATTCATTGTTCAGTGCAGCTGAACTTCCTTATGGTAATGGAAATTTTAGTATGGTAGTCCTGGTTCCTGCCGGCAGTTACACACCACTGACAATTCTTAACAGCCTTTCTGTGCAAAACTGGAACAATTGGAATGATTCTCTCATATTGCAAAAAAATGTTAAGGTAACACTCCCAAAATTCACCGGGACCAATAACTTTTCATTAGTTAACCCCCTCAAAAAGTTAGGAATAACTGATGCATTTAGTCCTTTGGTTGCAAACTTTTCAGGTATTGATGGGGCGACAGACCTATATATTTCAGATGTAAAACACTTTACTTATATAGATGTTGATGAAACAGGCACTGAAGCTGCTGCTGTTACAATTACTACTGTTACTGCATCAGTAGCCCCTATTTATGAACCTATATTAACAGCCAATAAACCCTTTGTATATTTCATAAAGGAAAACACCACCAATACAATACTATTTGCAGGAATCATGGAAAACCCTGCCATTCAATGATTAATTACTTAATACTTCATTGCCTCATCATTGCCTCATCATTGCCGTCGGTTTTAACCGACGGCAATAAATGAATGAATAACAATGATTGAACAAAAGTTATTAGTAAGTTGTTAAATAATTATAAAAATATCTTAATCACTTTAATAATCTGCATTCTGCCTTTTATTTATCGTCTCTCTTATCATTTGAAAATTTTTTATGTCCTGGTTCCTGAGCGTAGTCGAAGGATGGTTCCTGGTTCCTGAGCGTAGTCGAAGGATGGTTCCTGGTTCCTGAGCGTAGTCGAAGGATGGTTCCTGGTTCGACTTATAAATTTTTAAATTATATTTTAGTATATTAAAATCTTTTTATATTATTGTATTAATATTTAAATATATTTATGTCTGGATATAAACTTGTTAAACAAAATTTCTTTTCTCCATTCAAATCCGGGTTAGTTGTAAGTAATGCTTACAATAAAATTCAGTGCCTGATAATTTGTTTGTTTTTGATTGCTGTTCCGGTTATAGGACAGAATACCTATAAATTGGCACCATCCACGGCAAATAAAGTCCTCATTAAAGGAACATCGAACCTTCACGACTGGGAAAGCACTGTCGGGCAAGTGAATGGGGACATGTCAGCAACTTTGGACGGTACTTCCTTAACGAAAATTGACAAAGTGTCGGTTAAAATAACCGTAAATTCAATAAAAAGCGGTAAAAGCCTCATGGATTCAAAAACTATGGATGCTCTTAAAAATGATAAGTTCCCGTATATCACCTTTCAGTCAGCAGCAGTTACCCTGTCAGGAAAAAATAATGTTTCTGCCGTTGGGCAGATGACTATCGCCGGAGTAACACAACCAAAAACTATTTCTGGAACTTATATAATATCCAAAGACGGATCAGTTACAATTAAAGGGGAAATAAAAATTAAAATGTCCGATTTTGCCGTTAAACCACCTACGGCTATGATGGGAATGTTAACAACCGGCAATGAAACAGATATAAATTTTGAAGTATTATTTAAACCATAATTATATTAACCTAACTTTTTTTTTATGAAACACTTATTTACACTTCTCACAACAATTCTAATTGCACAATATTCGTTTGGACAATACGGACAAATTGGGCAAACCTTTGAAGAGTCAAAATTATCTGACACATTTGACACTTTAAAAGTTAAAATCGGTGCCGATTTTGGCATTCAGTATCAAAACCTGGCTCAACATGCTGATTCAATTCTTGTTCCTGTAGGAAGAGGCTTCAACTTACCTGAAGCTAATTTAAATATAGATGCCTATTTAGCTAAGGGTATAAGGGTCAATTTGGTTGATTATCTATCTTCCAGGCATCATGATGCTGGTATTGTTAAAGGGGGATTCTTACAAATCGACCGTCTGCCATTTATTAATAGTCCGGTAGCTGATAAAATTATGGATTACCTTACAATAAAAGTTGGCGAAATGGAAATCAATTACGGTGACGAACATTTCCGAAGGACAGATAATGGCAGGCTCGTTCGAAACGCATTTATAGGTAATTATATTATGGATGCTTTTACCACATGCCCTGCAATTGAAGTTTTATTCAGAAATAACGGGTGGCTGGCAATGGCTGGAGTAGGTACAGGTACTGTTAACCAGGTGTTTTCTTCTCAAGTAACAATACCAGCAACCAAAACAACCCCGGCTATAACCACATACTCATCTTGGAATGTATTAAGTCAATTAGCAGCTTATGGTAAAATTGGTTATGATAAACAAATTACTCCGGATTTCAGATTACGTTTAACAGTTTCCGGATATCACCAGGGCAAGAACCAGGGAGGCGGTTATCTATATGGAGGCGACAGGGCAGGTTCACGATATTACCTAGTGATGAACCGTCCATCAAGTGTCCCTGCAAATGATGTTAATATAGCAGATAATTTCTTTTCAGGCGACTTCCCTACTGCTATTACGTACGATGAGGATAATTCTTATGTTATAAGCCTTTTGTTACGATACAAAGGACTGGAATTCTTCGGAACTTTTGAAAATGCGACAGGTAAAACAGCTCCCGGCTCAGCAGCTATTGGTATAAGCAGTAATGGGACCGGTTTAACGGGTAGTTTCAATTTTGAACAAACTGCCGTTGAAGGTATATATCATTTTGGTAAATTAAGCCAGTTCTATGGCGGTGTACGTTATGACGCTGTTAAAGAAATGGATTATAACTTGTCTGTTGATCGTGTTCAAATTGTACTTGGGTGGTATTTAACACCTAATATCGTAAGCAAAATAGAATATGTTAACCAGGTATATAACAACTTTTATGGTCCAACCCTTGGCTCTAATGCATATGGTTCAAGTGCCGGATTTAGTGGTATAATGGTTGAAGCCGGCATATCATTCTAAAATAGTTGTTAGTTGCTGGTTGTTAGTTGTTAGCAGCCGGCAACTATTCCAACTAATACAAAATTTACAACCTTTACAACCTATACAACATTTACAACCTATTAAATATTAGGTAAGAAATAAAGAGAATATATAATTATGCTAAATAAGTATTTATATTGTCTAACCTTTTTAATTACCTGGTTATTGCCGTCAAAAGGCCAGGACTGTAATCAATCAATATTAATTCCAGAATGTACAATAAAAATAGACGGATTTACCAATATTAATTCATTCAGCCTTACCTGTCTGGCTAAAAACAATTCAATTCAGATATATCCCGATATTACTCTGACTGGCGTTCGAAATGTACAGGATTACAAAGTTGATATGACTTTACCGGTTAAATATTTTGAATCGGATAATCCGGGAATAAAAAGCGATTTTATCGACCTTGTAAAAGGGAAACGTTACCCTGATATGCATATTTATATTACACATTTTAGTATAACTGAGTCAGCAAAAAATGTAACAGATAGTTCTACAGCAGTAGAAATTACTATTGGAGGTGTAAACCGGAATTACGCGATACGTTTTCATACCACAAATAATGGCAATGATTTTATTACTTCAGGACATCAAAAAGTGAACATCCGTGACTTTAACCTTGAACCTCCGAAAAAATTTTTTGGAATGGTCCAGGTAAAAGAAATAATCGATATCAATTTTAAACTGCTTTTGAAATCTTCAGATGTAGTGACACGTCATGACGTGTCACTACTAAAAGTAAATGATTGATTTTTAAGCGAGAAAATTATTTATTTTCTTCCTTATGTTCATGCTCATGCCCATGATCATGCACGCATCCACATTCTCCTTTTTCTCCGCATCCGCAGCTGCCTTTATGGTCATGACAGCCACTACTACAACATAGGTCGGAAATTATAAATAATGTAATTGCAAGTACAAGAAAACTTATTGCAGCACCGAATAATCCGGGATGTTGCATACAGCTGCAGGGATGTTGCATATTATCACCATGTTGCATACTACAGGCAGCCGCATTACAAAATCTATGACAAATATGTCCGACAACCCCAAGGACAATTAATACAAATCCGATAGCAGTAGAAACATATCCTGTCCAACGAAAAAATTTACTCATAATTAATAGTTTTAAATGTTATTAAATAATTTACAATAATTTATCTTAAGAACAATGTAATTGTATTTGTGTTCAAAACATGGTCAGGGATCAGGGATTAGGGGCCAGGGATTAGGGAATAGAGGCAAGTCCCTGAAATTTAGACAACTTTAATGTAATATTTATATTTTCTTGTTGACGCTGTAAAATATTTTAACTTTGTAGGTGGCATGATATAGTAAATCATTTAATATGTTTTCTTAAAATACAAAGTTTATAAGTTATATTTATTTCACTAGTCCCTGGCCACTAGCCCCTAACCCATTACAATAACTAATATAATGAAAGCTATGGACTTTAGGGACAAACCCAAATAATCAAAAATGTATGGCATTAATAAACGAACATTATCTGAAACTTAAAGCTGGTTATTTATTCCCCGAAATTGGGCGACGTGTAAAGGAATTTGCAAAATTGAACCCTGGTAAAAAAATTATCCATATGGGAATAGGAGATGTTACGCAACCCTTGGTGCCTTCTGTTATAAAGGCTTTTCACGCGGGAGTTGAAGAAATGGGAAAAGCTGATACTTTTAAAGGATACAGTCCTGATCAGGGATATGAATTCCTGAGGGATTTAATCAGGTTAAACGATTATAAAGCAAGAGGTGTCGATATTCCAAATGACGATATATTTATTTCTGACGGGGCAAAGTCCGATACCGGAAATATTCAGGATATTTTCGGATTATCAAACAAAATTGCCATATGCGATCCTGTTTACCCGGTATATGCCGATACTACCGTTATGTCAGGGAAAACGGGTGCATGTCTGGAAAATGGTTATTTTGAAAATATTATATATATGCCTTGTAATAAGGCAAATGGATTTATCCCTGATTTCCCCGTGGAAAAACCTGACCTGATATTTTTATGTTTTCCAAATAACCCCACAGGGTCAGTAGCCTCAAAGGAAATACTTCAAAAATGGGTTGCGTATGCTATTGCCAATAAATGTATTATATTATATGATTCAGCATATGAAGCGTATATTGTTGATAAGGAAATTCCACATTCGATTTTTGAAATAGAAGGAGCTAAACAGGTTGCAATTGAATTCAGAAGTTTTTCAAAAACAGCAGGATTTACAGGTACCAGATGTGCATATACAGTTGTTCCTCATGAGCTGGTTGCTTTTGACTCAAATAATAATGCGCAGCCTGTAAAACCATTGTGGCTGAGAAGACAAACTACTAAGTTTAACGGAGTGTCCTACCCAGTTCAGAAGGCAGCTGCAGCTATTTATACAAATCAGGGAAAAATTGAAACAAGAAATGTTATTAATTACTATCTTGAAAATGCAGGGATTATATCTCAAAATCTTAAAGATGAGGGATTTGAGGTGTCAGGGGGTAAAAATGCCCCATATGTATGGATAAAAACAAAAAACGGAATGAAATCCTGGGAACTTTTTGATAAGCTCCTCTATGAAGCTAATATAGTAACTACTCCCGGATCAGGATTCGGCCCTTCAGGGGAAGGTTATATAAGGCTTTCAGCTTTTACTGAAAGGGAAAATGTCCTCGAAGCTATGGATAGAATAAAAAAGCTCTGATTATTGTATTTCATTAATAGCATTACATTTCGCTCATCATAATAGGGGCCAGGGACTTATAATTTAAGATTCTAGATTTTAGATTTTAGATTTAAAAAGTTTTACCAATGTTGTAATTCCCAAATCTTAATTCTTAAATCTAGATTCTTAAATCTTAAATCTTATATTCTGCCTTCTGTCCTCTGCATTTTTTCAGGAACAGGTACAAACAAGATTTCTGTCTCCATAAGCATCGTCAATACGGCTGACAGCCGGCCATAATTTATTTTCCTTTACCCAATCAAGAGGAAAAGCAGCTTTTTTTCTTTCGTACTTGTGATCCCACCTGGTTTCCAAAAGCACCTCCTGACAATGCGGGGCATTTTTAAGCACGTTATCAGTTTTATCTGATTTTCCTGAAGAAATATCCATGATTTCGTTATAAATTGAAACGAGGGCTTCAATAAACCTGTTAAGTTCCTGTAGTGATTCGCTTTCAGTAGGTTCAATCATCAAAGTGCCATGAACCGGGAATGATAAAGTTGGTGCATGAAAACCATAATCCATAAGACGTTTTGCAATGTCGGTTTCGGTAATTTCTGAAAATTGCTTAAACGGACGGCAATCCAGGATCATTTCATGAGCTACAAAACCATTTTGCCCTGTGTAAAGTACATGGTAATAATCTTTTAAGCATGCTGCAAGATAGTTAGCATTAAGTACAGCAATTTTAGTAGCCATAGTCAGGCCCTCACCTCCTAACAATTTACAATACGCATGTGATATTGACAGTATGCCTGCACTACCAAAGGGAGCAGCAGAAACAGCATCTATTCCGTGTTTGCCTCCCGTATTGTTATATGGATGAGTTGGTAAAAAATCAACCAGATGTTTTGCAACTGCAATCGGCCCCATGCCTGGTCCACCTCCACCATGGGGTATTGCAAATGTCTTATGAAGATTAAGATGACATATATCAGCTCCTATATAAGCAGGATTAGTTAATCCTACCTGTGCATTCATATTGGCTCCATCCATGTAAACCAAGCCGCCATATTGATGGACAATACCGATAAGTTCCCTGATGCCCGGCTCGAATACACCATGTGTGGAAGGATAGGTCACCATTAATCCGGCAAGGTTAGCTTTATGTTTTTCAGCAAGTTCCTTTAAATGACTAATTTTTATATTTCCCTGTTCATCACAACTTATAACTTCAATAATCATTCCTGCCATAGCTGCACTTGCCGGATTTGTACCATGTGCCGAAGAAGGTATTAAAATGACATTTCTTTGAGATTGATTATGATATCGATGATATTCCCTAATTACCAGTAAACCTGTGTATTCTCCGGCTGCACCAGAGTTTGGTTGAAAAGATACTGCTTCAAACCCGGTTATTTTTTTCAAATAATATTCAAGTTCATTTATTAGCTGAATATATCCGGTAACCTGATTCAGCGGAACAAATGGATGAATTTCTGCAAAACCGGGCCAGCTATTAGAAAACATTTCAGTAGCCGAATTAAGTTTCATAGTACAGGAACCTAAAGGAATCATTGAATGTGTTAATGAAAAATCTTTCCTTTCCAGCCTTTTAATGTAGCGCATCATTTCAGTTTCGCTATGGTAAAGGTTAAAGACTCCGGCTTGAAGATATGATGTCGTTCTTTTTAAAGATTTATCAAAAGTGGTCGAAATTGAATTATTTTTTATATCAACATAATTTTTCTCTAAAGCCTCGGCAAATACTGATCCTATTTCGATAACGTCTTGTAATGTAGTGGTTTCATCAAGGCTAATCCCAATTTTATTGTCATTTTTAAATAGGAAGTTCATTTCATGGGCTAATGCCATTTTTTCCACAATATTGGATTTTATATTTGCGGGCAGCAATATATCCAATGTATCAAAATAATTCCTGTTTAACTGTTTACAACCAAGTTTTTCGAGTATTTCTGATAATAAACCTGTAAGATAATTAATTCTTAATGCAATATTTTTTAAACCTTCAGGACCATGGTATACCGTGTACATTCCGGCCATGATTGCAAGAAGAGCCTGGGCGGTACAAATATTTGAAGTAGCTTTTTCTCTTTTAATATGCTGTTCCCTTGTTTGTAAAGCCATTCGCAACGCCTTTTTTTCGTTTGCATCTATAGATACTCCAATAATCCTGCCAGGAATATATCGCTTAAATGACTCACTGGTTGCAAAATAAGCCGCATGCGGGCCTCCAAAACCAATCGGGACACCAAAACGTTGTGTAGAGCCAATAACTACGTCAGCACCCCATTCCCCAGGAGGCGTATATAATACAAGCGATAACAGGTCGGCCGCTACCACTACATTTATATCCATCTCATGAACTTTACCGGTAAGTTGTTCATATTTGCAAACCGCTCCATTGCTGTTGGGATATTGAATTAAAATCCCAAATACCTTTTCGTCGAAATTGAAAGATGTTATATCGGTGATAACTAATTCAATCCCAATACCCTCAGCTCTTGATTTTAAAACACTTAATGTTTGTGGGTAAATATTTATATCAGCAACAAAATGTTTAGCTTCATTCTTATTGGATTTTTTTGAACGGGTATTGTAAAGCATTATCATTGCCTCGGCCGCTGCTGTGGCTTCATCAAGTAAAGATGCATTGGCTATCTCCATGCCGGTTAAATCAATTACCATAGTCTGGAAATTAAGCAATGCTTCCAATCGGCCCTGTGAAATTTCTGCCTGGTATGGCGTATAGGATGTGTACCAGCCTGGATTCTCAAGAATATTGCGTTTAATAACGGATGGAGTTATTGTATTATAGTATCCCTGACCGATGTATGTCCTGAAAATTTTATTTTTTTCAGCAATTTTACGTAAATCCTTTAGATATTCGTACTCACTAAATGGTTCCGGTAAGTCAAGCGGTCGCTGCAATCTTATGTTTTCAGGAATGGTTTTATCAATTAATTCATCCAATGATAATACCCCTATTTTCTTTAACATAAAATCTAATTCAAAAGCTCTTGGACCAATGTGACGTGCAATAAACTCTTTGTTTGGCATGTTTTTGTATTATTAAAATTATAAAAATAGAACCAGGAGCCAAGAACCACGAGCCAAGACTGTATGATTTAAGATTCCAGAATTTAGATTTGTGATTTAAGATTTTTTTGTTTTACTATTGACTAAATTTTTTAAATCTTAAATCTAAATTCTAGATTCAAAAATCTCAAATCATTTATCATTCTGTCTTCTGTTTTCTGTTCTCTATCTTCTGTCCTGGTTCCTGGTTCTTGGTTCCTGGTTCTTTTATCCAATTAAAAAAGGATTCGAAAGCGCTTCCTCATGTATTGTAGTTGAGGGTCCATGACCCGGATATACTTCAGTTTGGGGAGGAAGCGTCATTAATTTAGTAAAAATACTTTTCATAAGCTGATCATAACTGGCACCTGGTAAATCTGTACGGCCAATACTCCCTCTAAACAGCACATCACCAACAATTACAAAGTTTTGTTCTTTGCAATAAAAAGCAATGCTTCCAGGCGAATGGCCCGGGACATGGAAAATTTTTAAAATGGAATTGCCAAACCTGACATCCTTATCTTCATCCAGAAATTCGTTTACAACAGCTGGTTCTTCAACATCAAGTCCATGAAGCAATCCATGACTATGTGCATTTGAAAGTAATGGAATATCCATCTGATGAGCTTCAACAGAAGTATTATAAGTTTTATAAACGAAACTGCTACCCATTACATGGTCAAAATGACAATGTGTCATAATCAGCTTTTTGGGTTTAAGATTATTCGACGTAATATAAAATTCAAGCATTTTTTTCTCTGCCTGTGTATAACATCCGGCATCAATTATTATACAGGATCCGGTTTCATCACTTAAAACGAACGTATTCTCCTGTATAGGATTGAAAACAAATATTTTAATTTTTATCATAATTTAGTTCAATCTATGTTTGAGCTTAAAAAACGTGCTCATTTTAAAAACTTTTCCCGTTAAGTAAAGGAACAAAAATAAATGATCCGTGTTCGGTTTGCTCAAATTCATTTTCTGACAATTTTTCAACAAGGATCATTGTTTGGATATTTACATCCCCAACCGGCATAACGAGTTTACCGCCAATTTTTAATTGCTGAAGCACCTTTTCCGGAATTACAGTATTAGATGCAGTTATTAGGATTTTATCAAAAGGAGCAAATGCCGGAATTCCATCATTCCCGTCACCAAAGAATAAATGAGGCTTGTATTTTAAATTAATAAGTGTTGTTTGTGCCTTAATATACAGTTTATGTAACCTTTCTACTGAATAAACGTCAGCACCAATTTCCATAAGTACGGCACATTGATAACCTGAACCTGTACCAATTTCTAAAATTTTTTCATGCCTCTTTATATCAAGTAATTGGGTTTGGAACGCGACAGTATAAGGCTGTGAAATAGTTTGACCCTCACCAATAGGAAAGGCCTGATCTTTATAAGCAAAATCAATAAATCCGCTTTCCATGAAAATGTGACGTGGAACCCTGTTAATAGCCTGTAGAACGTCAATATCATTTATACCCTTAGATTTAAGTTCTTCAATCAGTTTTAGCCTAAGCCCTTTATGACGATATGAATCGTGAATGTTCACTTTAATATAATTTAATTGCTAGTTGTTAGTTGCAGGTTACAGGTTACAGGTTATAAGCTACAGGTTACATTTTCCTCGTCTTGGTTCCTGGTTCTTGGTTCCTGAGCGTAGTCGAAGGATGGTTCCTGAGCGTAGTCGAAGGATGGTTCCTGGCTCCCTTTTCATTTGTAATTTGTCATTTGTAATTAGTCATCATTTGCACATTATTTTTACGCCCGTGAAATTAATATTATGAATTTATAAAAATTAAGAAATATTATTGAAAATTTTTTTAAGCCTGTAAACAATAATTATAATTATAGGATGTTAGTTATTTACATGGAAACTATTTAATGGAAATTAAAAAATTTAAATATTTATACCCTGCATTTGATTTTATAAGTGCTTTTATTGCCTGGCATATATTTTGTGCTTTACATAAAGCATTTATTGAGGGCCATTTATCATTGTATCATATACCCAAATGGTACCATTCTACATTATTAGTAAGTAGTCTCCTGATTCCATTATTATGGCTATTGCTTTACTATTGTTCAAGATATTATAACAATCCACTCAGAAAAACCATTCTTGAGGATTTACGGGATACTATAATTCAATCACTGGTAGGAGTTTGTCTTTTATTTTTCATCCTTGTATTTTTTGTTTCCCTTGGTAAATTTCATAGCAATTACACTTTGATTTTTTTATACCTGGCTATCCATATAGGTGTGACATTTTTGGCCAGGTTAGGATTAACTTCACACATAATGAGGTTAAAATTCAGAGGAAAGATATTCTTTCGTACAATTATGATTGGGCGTGTAAACCGGATATTTCAAATGAAATCAGAACTTGACGAAAAATATCCGGGCCATAGTCATCTGTTTGTAGGTTATGTTCCGGTTGACAGCACATCAAATAATACGGATGAAAAAAGTATGTCTCAGTTAGGTGAAATAAATGACCTTCATCAGATTATAATTGATTACAAAATTGAGGATGTCATTATTATTTTAAATGAAACTGATATAGAAATTTATAAGCAAATTAAAATATCACTAAACAGCTCAAGGGTTGAATTAAAAATAAATACAGAACTTTATCCTATAATTAAAGGAAAAGTCTCTATTGCATCTCTGTTTCAATATCCTTTAATACAAATTTCCAGAGATTTGCTTCCATATTGGCAGTCGATATTAAAAAATACTTTAGATATAACAGGGGCAATTTTTGGACTTATAATTACTCTGCCAATTAGTATCGCGTTAATAATTGCTATAAGGTTTACTTCTGCTGGTCCGGTAATATATAGCCATGAACGTATCGGACGATTTGGCAAGTCTTTTAAAATTCTAAAATTCAGGTCAATGATAAAAAATGCCGAAGCAAACGGACCACGATTATCCTCAAAAAATGATCCCAGGATTACAAAAGTCGGACGATTTATGCGACGGTCCCGGTTAGATGAAATTCCAAATTTCATAAATGTTTTAAAAGGAGACATGTCATTAGTTGGCCCAAGACCTGAACGAAAATTTTATATGGATCAGATTATTGTAAAAGCACCTGACTATAAACGATTGTTACAGGTAAAACCGGGGGTTACTTCATGGGGCCAGGTTAAATATGGTTATGCTGAAAATATTGATGAAATGGTACGACGGATGCGTTATGATTTGCTGTATATGGAAAATATGTCGTTGTATGTTGATTTTCAAATATTAGTTCGGACAATTCTAATAATCCTGAAAAGAAGAGGCATTTAAATGTGACGTGAGAGATGAGACGTGAGACGTGGAAAAACTCAATTAACTGATGAAAAATTTTTTTGTTAAAACCCAAGGTCTTGGCAATGAATATATTGTATTTAACGGACAGGAAATTGATTTTAAACTGACTAAACAAGCAATACAAAAAATTTGCAATGTTCATTATGGAATCGGATCTGACGGGATCCTTTTAAAAGTTGCTTCATCCAAATCTGATTTTGGATTACGGATTTTTAACCCTGATGGTTCGGAGGCTGAAAAAAGCGGAAATGGAATTAGAATTTTTTCTAAATATCTTCACGATTATGGCTTTACCGGGAACAAATATTTCACTATAGAAACGTTAGGGGGAATTGTTTCATCAGAAATAATTGAGGAAATTAATTCAAAGGCTTTTATGATACGTGTTGACATGGGAAAAGCCACTTTTAAAGCTTCAGATATACCTGTGATTTTTAATAAAAAAGAATGCTTTGGAGAATTAATTTCTATTAAGGATAAAGAATTTTTAATGCATTGCTTATCAGTTGGAAATCCGCATTGTACAATTTTAATGGATAACCTGAACGAAAAGGAGATAATGGAATACGGACCATTAATCGAAAACCATCCAATGTTTCCTAATCGTATCAACGTTCAATTTGCTAAGGTATTATCTCCATCTTTAGTAGAAATATTAATTTGGGAACGTGGGGCAGGATATACCCTTGCATCAGGCAGTTCTTCATCTGCAGTCGCGTCAGTAATGGTAAGGAAAAAACTAACCAACCGCGATTTAACTATTAAAATGCCGGGTGGAAAATTGCAAATAAGCATCGATGATTATTGGAATATCAAAATGACAGGAGAAGCGAAAGAAATTGCATCAGGAACGCTTAGTAATGAGCTGGTGCAAGACTTAATGTTGATGTGAGACATGCAGATGAAAGATAAAAGATAAAAGATAAAAGAAGGAAGACAGAGGACAGAAGACAGAAAACAGATTTAAGATTCAAGATTTGAGAATCTAGATTTAAGATTTATTAAATTGCGTTATAGCATAATAATATAAATCTAAAATCACAAATCTAAAATCTAGAATCTTAATTCACTAGTCCCTGACCCCTAGCCCCTTATATTGGTTCCTGGTTTCTGATTCTTGATTCTATTTCAATACTGAAAACAAAATGACCGAAGATATACAGAACGCACTTAAAGTCCTGAAAGAAGGAGGTATAATTCTATATCCTACTGATACTGTTTGGGGTATCGGTTGTGATGCAACAAATGAAATGGCAGTATCTAAAATTTATAAACTCAAACAGCGTGAAGAAACTAAAAGCATGTTGTTATTGATAGATAGTCCCGGCCGGATTGCTAATTATATAAAAGAGATACCAGAAATAGCCTGGCAACTAATTGAATTAAACAACCGTCCTATGACAATTATTTACCCTTCAGCAAAAAACCTCGCACCTAACTTAATTAATACTGATGGAACAATTGGAATCCGTGTAACAAATGATGAATTCTGCAAAAAATTAATTTCAATTTTAGGCCGGCCTATAGTATCAACTTCTGCTAACATAAGTGGAATGGCAACTCCTTCAATCTTCAATGATATTTCCCGGAAAATTAAAGATAATGTCGATTATGCCGTAAAATGGCGACAAGACGACCTTCACAGGTCACTTCCTTCATCAGTTATAAAATTGGGATTAAAGGGTGAAATTGAAATAATCCGGGAATAATATAGTATATAGTGCATAGTGCATAGTGCATAGTGCTTAGTAATATTATTCTGTTATTCGTTTGTTCGTTATTAATAATTTCATAAACCTCATAAACCTCATAAACCTCATAAACCTTATAAACTAATTAATATCAAGCAGGCCATCAGGAGCAGATATAATTACTTCTTTCTTTTTATGATTGATATTAATAATTATATTTTCAACCCAAGGAATAAGGATTTCCTTTTCCCCTTTTAATATCCTTAATAAATGATTCTTGTTATAATATAAAATGCTATCGATTTTTCCAACATTACCAGCATTTATATCAATTACATTATAACCTTTCACCCTGTCAGAATCTACCAGGCCTGGTTCCGGTACCAATGATTTTAATTGGTATACTTCGCAATTCAGAATTTTTTTTGCCTTAGTTTCACCGGATATTCCATTAAATGCAACAATAGCCGTCAATTCGCCTGATATGAGTATTTTATCAATAAAAAAAGGAACCAGCAATCCATCTATTTCAATGAATACCAATTCCCATTTTTCTATATCAATTCCAATGGCTGTAACCAATGCTAACACCATTTCACCCTTATACCCATATAATCTGATAAGAGTACCAATGTGCCGGCAACCGGATTTATCCATTCATATTAATAATTTTATTATTCAGCGGCAGCAGCATCTCCCGCTATATCTCCCGGTACATCTTCCGTAACAGGTTGATCAGCAAGTTTTTCATCAGCAAGACGTTTCGCAATTGCCTGTGCTTTTGTCTCTTTTATTTTCGTTTCTGCTTCAAGCCGTTTTAGTTTATCAGCTTCTTTATCCTTTACCACTTTTATTTTAACTGATTCAACTTTAGAATTTTTTTCTTCGGTCCAGGAATTAAATTTTTGTTCTGCTATTTCTTCAGTAAATGCCCCCTTTTTAACACCTTCCATCAAATGTTTTTTCATTAGGACACCTTTTTTTGATAAAAGGGATCTGCAAGTATCTGTTGGTTGAGCACCTTTAAGCAGCCAATCCAGAGCCCTATTAAAATCAAATTCAATAGTTGCCGGATTAGTATTTGGGTTATATATACCCAAACGTTCAATATATCTGCCATCCCGTGGCGCCCTGTTATCAGCTACTACAATGTGGTAAAATGCATATCCCTTTTTACCTTGACGTGACAATCTGATTTTTACAGGCATACGTTACGTTTTTATTTATTAAAATAATTAAAATTTGTGGGTGCAAATATATAATTTTATTCTTGCCATTTAAAATATTAACTGGAAAAATTTAGAAGGTTAACTTCACTGCATTTTTAATCAATAATCAATTTTGCATGATTAAAATCAATTTTTTGCGAAACAGTTGTATCTTTTTGAATAACTGATTGGAATCGTTTAATAAGTTCAAAAAAATTGTTCAAAGAATCGTCATTAACATCATATTCTGCCATATCATCAACAAATTCTCTCAATTTATTAATGATGTGATGGGATATAATTATCAGTTTATCATCGTTGGCTTTTGATAACTCTTGTTCAGAGTAACAAAAACTTGCATGAAGGTCACTCAGCTCCTCAAGCATTGCAAAAGTTGTAATTTTCCTGCAAAACAACAAAGAATATTTAATTATTTCTTCACGTAACGAATTATAAAGATTACTATTTTCTTCTTTATACATTGTCTTTGATTTTAATGTGTATAAAGTTATGAAATTATTGAATTGATTGTTTAATTATTTTTTAACATTAATTTAACTTTAAACAAATATTTTGCAAAATAAATTAATAAAAAAGGCCATGTCATCACGACGTGGCCTTAGTTCTAACCAACAAATCCAAACTATCAATGAATCGCTAATTTCAATCGCTTTCCAATTTCATCCCAATTAATTACATTCCAAAAGGCTGAAATATAATCATTTCTTTTATTTTGATATTTTAAATAATATGCATGTTCCCAAACATCTAAACCCAAAACAGGTGTCCCTTTTACTATTGCAATATCCATTAATGGATTATCCTGATTTGGACTTGATTCTATTACCAATTCTTTTTTTTGATTTAAAATTAACCATGCCCAGCCTGAACCAAATCTTGTAGCTGCAGCCTGAGAAAATGCTTCCTTAAACTTTTCAAATGAACCAAAATATTTATTCAGCGCATCAAGCAAATCTCCCGAAGGATTACCTCCTCCATTTGGTTTCATTACAGTCCAGAATAAACAATGATTAAAATATCCACCCCCGTTATTACGAACAGCTACCGGAAATTTAGATACATTTGTCAACAATTCATTAATATTTAATTTTTCGTTTTCAGTTCCTTTTATAGCATTATTAAGATTATTTAAATAAGCAGCATGATGTTTGCTATAGTGAATTTCCATAGTCATGGCATCAATATAAGGCTCCAAAGCATTGTATTCGTAAGCTAATTTGGGTAATTCAAAAGACATATTCTATTCCTATTTTCTAGTACAAATATAATTCTTATATAGAATTATTCCAAATTATTTTCGGATTATTTTATCCGAATATCCATTTTTAACAATTATTAACAAATTCAATAATATCCGTTTATTGAAAGATAATTCTTCACATAATCCTCCACCCCATCTTCAAGAGTGGTAAACCGGCGGGAATAGCCAACAGATTTCAATTTGGACATGTCAGCTTCAGTAAAATACTGGTATTTGTCGCGGATATCGACCGGAGTATCAATAAATTCTATATTCTCCCGCATATCCATTGCCTTAAATGTACTGCGTGTAAGGTCGAGAAATGTCCTGGCTTTGCCCGTTCCCAGGTTATAAATTCCTGAATTTTTACGGTGATTCATAAAGAAATAGATCACATCAACAACATCCTTCACATAAATAAAATCACGTAACTGTTCCCCGTCCTTGTACATTGGGTTATGCGACCTGAAAAGTTTCATCTTTCCGGTACTCTTAATTTGGTTATAAGAATGAAATATTACTGATGCACCTCGATTCTTATGATATTCATTAGGACCGTAAACATTAAAAAATTTTAATCCAACCCAAAAATATGGTGTACGTGGTTGGCTCAACACCCATTTATCAAATTCATTTTTCGATACTCCATAAGGATTTAAGGGTTTTAATTTAAATGACGTTTCGTGATTGTCGATATAACCAAATTCACCCATACCATATGTAGATGCTGATGATGCATAAATCATACCAATTCCGTACTCTACACATTTATCAAAAACTTGTTTGGAATATTCAAGGTTTAATTCGTTCAACACTGAAATATCAAACTCTGTAGTATCGCTGCGTGCTCCCAGATGAATTATAATCTGTATAAATCTTTGGTTCTCTTTTATCCACGGTATAAACTCCCGTCTGTCTATTTTCTTTGAATATATTTTATCCTGATAATTGCCATTCTTCTCAGGGTCTGAAAAATCATCAACCAGGACAACATCCTTAAACCCTTCACTATTTAACTTTCCAACCATGCAACTACCAATGAACCCAGCTGAACCTGTTACTACAATCATTATAAAATATATTAATTAGAAATATATTAGGGTTTAGGCTTTAGGTTTTAGGTTTTAGGTAATTAGACTATTAGTTTTTAGTAAATATCCTTTTCCCTAATCCCTGGCTGCTAACCACTAATCCCTTATAAATGTAAAAATATAATTAAAGTCGATATGAAACAAAGGAAAAGCAAATATATGATTTTTCAACCTTAACATTGCATTAATAATCAGTAATTTGTCCCAATTATTTTCAAATTTTCAAATTTTCAAATTATCAAATTATTTTCGTTATCGAAATATTTGTACTTTTGAAATTCCTTTTGATTAAACAACTAATTGAAAATCATGAATAAAGTATTTCTAACCCGCCGTGAAAGATTCAATGCCGCCCACAGGATGTTTCGGCCCGGTTGGAGCGATGAGGAAAACATGCAAATTTATGGAAAATGCTCAAATCCCAATTGGCACGGGCACAATTATATACTTTTTGTAACAGTAAAGGGCAATGTGGATTCTGAGATTGGTTACACGGTTAACCTTAAAACACTCAGCAAAATAATTAATCAATATGTAATTGAACCTTTGGATCATAAAAACATTAATATAGAAGTCGATTTCATGAACGGAATTATCCCTTCATCTGAAAACCTTGCCATTGCAATTTGGAAACAACTATTGCCTCATGTAAAAAAGTTGGGAGTTGAATTGCATTGCGTTAAAATAGAAGAGACTGAAAATAATTTTGTGGAATATTTTGGCGAATAAAAAATAGAACCAGGAACCAAGAACCAGGAACCAAGACGGAATACTGAAAACAGAAGACAGAATGATAAATGATTTGAGATTTTTGAATCTAGAATTTAGATTTAAAATTTAAAAATTTAGTCAATAGCAAAACAAAAAAATCTTAAATCACAAATCTAAAATCTGGAATCTTAAATCATACAGTCCTGGTTCTTGGTTCCTGGTTCATAAAAATACAATTAATGAAATAATTATATATTACAATATGGATTACATTGTTAAAGGTACCGGCATGATAGACGATGACGGTTACAGTAAATATGAACGGTTCAATAAAGAAAAAACTGAACGGCTGGCTGCCTTGTATAAAGAAATTTTACAAATTTCCGATGGAGATCCTGACAGGGAAGGTTTATCAAATACTCCCCTGCGTGTTGCCAAATCAATTCAGTTTCTTACACATGGTTATAATATTAATCCGCAGGATTTGTTGTCATCTGCAACGTTTAAAGAAGATTACCAACAAATGGTGCTCGTTAAAGATATAGAATTGTACTCGATGTGTGAACATCATATGATTCCATTTTATGGAAAAGCACATGTAGCGTACATCCCAAATGGCCGAATTACCGGCTTAAGTAAAATTGCGAGGGTTGTGGATGCCTTCGCACGCAGATTACAGGTTCAGGAACGCTTAACCATGCAGATACGTGATTGTATTCATGAATCACTTAACCCACTCGGTGTTGCAGTGGTAATAGAAGCCCACCACCTATGTATGATGATGCGTGGTGTTCAGAAACAAAATTCAGTTACTACTACCTCGGCATTTACAGGAGCATTTTTGCGTGAAACAAAAACGCGTGAAGAATTTATTCATCTTATTGGTGTAAAATTGCATTAATAGTAGTAAGTCGTAAGTCGTAAGTAGTAAGACAAAAGAAAAATATGCAAATTTGAAAATAGAAAAAGGAGCCAGGAACCATCCTTCGACTACGCTCAGGAACCAGGAACCAGGAACCAAGACAAGGAACCTTTAACCTGTAACCTGCAACCTGTAACCTGCAACTTGCAACAAAATACTTACGACTTACGACTTACGACTTAAGACTTAAAGATTAATACTAATATAATATAATTATTACATGAAAGCATATGTATTTCCAGGTCAGGGTGCGCAATTTACAGGAATGGGCAAAAACCTCTTCGATAAATATAAATTGGCCCGTGATTTATTTGAAGAAGCAAACAGCATTCTGGGTTTTCAAATTACAGACCTGATGTTTTCAGGCACTGATGACGACCTTAAAAAAACTAAAGTTACTCAGCCTGCAATTTTCCTGCATTCGGTTATACTTGCTAAAATACTTGGCGAAAGCTTTAAACCTGATATGGCAGCAGGACATTCGCTTGGTGAATTCTCTGCTTTGGTAGCTATTGGGGCTTTATCTTTCGGGGATGGGTTGCGTCTGGTGGCAAAACGTGCTATTGCAATGCAAAAAGCCTGCGAATCTGAACCTTCAACAATGGCAGCTGTAATTGGCCTTGACGATAAAACAGTTGAAAATATCTGTGCCGAAATTCCTCAGATAGTTGTTGCTGCAAACTATAACTGTCCCGGCCAATTAGTTATTTCAGGAAGTTATGCAGGCGTCGAAATTGCAAGTGAAAAACTTATAAGCGCAGGAGCTAAACGTGCTTTAATTTTACCTGTTGGTGGCGCTTTCCATTCCCCGTTAATGGAACCTGCCAGAATTGAACTTGAAAAGGCAATAAACGAAACTGCTTTTGCCAAACCATTTTGTGCAATTTATCAAAATGTTGATGCTTTGCCTGCCAACGATCCGGAAACAATTAAGAAAAACCTGGTAGAACAATTAACTTCTGCGGTACGATGGACACAAACTGTAAAAAACATGGTACACGACGGTGCCACGGAATTTATTGAAGTTGGCCCTGGAAAAGTTTTACAGGGGTTGGTAAAGAAAATTGAACAGGGTGTGACTGCTGGTAGTGCAGAAATATAGGAATTTAGTGAAGAAGTGATGAAGTTAATGTATTTAAGAATTAAGATTTGAGAATCCAGATTTAAGATTTGCAAATACAGAATATCCAAATCTTAAATCTCAAATCTAGAATCTAGAATCTTAAATCAAAATAGTTGTAAAAGTTATAGAGGTTGTAACCTGCAATTTAAAACCTAAAGCCTAATAGCCTAATACCTAAATACCTAATAAAATGAAAGTTTTAAAATTTGGCGGGTCGTCTATAGGATCTGCAGAACAAATAATTCAGGTAAAAAATATAATTGAATCCCAACAGGAAAAATGTATAATTGTTTTTTCGGCATTCCATAACATTACGGATAAACTTATTATTCTCGCCAAATCTGCAATGCTGAAAGATATATCTTATATGGACAATTTTCACCTTCTTGTCAGCTATCATGTTAATATTATTAAAACCCTTATTTCAGGAAATAAACAGAAAGACGTTCTTGAGAGGATTAATCAATTGTCAGGTGAATTGGAAAATATCCTGAAAGGTGTTTTTCTTCTTAGTGAGTTGTCACCTGAAACTCTTGATCTTGTCTTAAGTTTTGGAGAACGTATGTCTGCATATATACTTAGTAATGTCATAGAAAATGCTGAATTATGCGACGCCAGAGATTTTATATGCACTAATTCAAATTTTGGGTCAGCAGCAGTTAATTTTGATAAAACCAGCACACTAATCCTTAAAAAATTCGAATCTATAAACTATACTCCTGTTGTGACCGGATTTATTGCAAGTTCAGATGCGGGAGTAACAACTACTTTGGGGCGTGGAGGTTCTGATTATACTGCAGCGATAATAGCGGGAGTACTTAATGCATCAGTTCTTGAATTATGGACTGATGTTGATGGATTTATGACTGCCGATCCCCGGAGGGTATCAAAAGCATTTGCTATAGATTATCTTACATATGCAGAGGCAATAGAACTTTCCCATTTTGGAGCAAAAGTAGTTTATACCCCTACAATTCAACCTGTATATAAAAAAAATATTCCTGTACTAATCAGGAATTCTTTTAATCCATCTGCAAAAGGAACAATTATAAGCAATAAGAAAAACCGTGACGACAAAACCCTTATAAAAGGAATTTCTTCTATTGAAAATATATCTCTTATCTCAGTTCAGGGAACAGGAATGGTTGGAGTAACAGGTATTTCAATGCGAATATTCAAAGCTCTGGCTGTTAACAAAATAAATGTAATTCTTATAACGCAGGCATCAAGTGAATTCTCAATTTGCATAGCAGTTGTTCCATCGGAGGCTGAAATCGCCAGAAAAGCTATCGAAGATGAATTTCATTCTGAAATTTTTTCCAGGCACGAAATTAAAGTAGCTATCCAAAATCATTTGTCAATTATTGCTATTGTCGGAGAACAAATGAAGAATACTCCCGGTGTTTCGGCAACATTATTCAAATCATTATACCATAATGGAATAAATGTAATTGCCACTGCCCAGGGTTCATCGGAACTTAATATTTCAATAGTAATTAAAAAAGATAACCTTCTTAAAGCTTTAAATGCAATTCATGAAGACTTTTTCCTTTCCGGATATAAGGAACTAAATATTTTTCTTGTAGGTACGGGTGTTGTTGGTAGTGCTTTGTTGACACAAATACGACAACAACAGTCAATATTACTTGAAACCAGAGGATTGAAAGCAAATGTGGTGGGTATAGCCAATATTGATAAAATGATTTTCAATGCGGATGGCATCAATCTTAATAACTGGAAACATAAACTTGAAAAAGAAGGCGAATCAATTAACCTTGATTTATTTGTTGCCAAAATTAAAGAATTAAACCTGGGGAACAGTGTATATGTAGATTGCACTGCTGATTCAGCGCCGGCCTCTCATTACCTTGATTTGATCGACTCTTTTGTATCAGTAGTAACACCAAATAAAATTGCTTGTTCCTCAAATTATAAACATTATAAGCACCTTAAAGATACAGCTCAAAAACGTGGTATTAAATTTCTATACGAAACTAATGTTGGTGCAGGATTACCTATAATAAATACCATTAATGATTTGGTAATGAGTGGAGATAAAATATTGAAGATTGAGGCCGTCCTTTCAGGTACCCTGAATTTTATTTTTAATAATATAAGCTCTGAAATTCCATTGAGCAAAACTATACAATTGGCAAAAGAAAAAGGGTATAGTGAACCTGATCCCCGAATCGATCTTAGTGGTATTGATGTAGTCAGAAAAATCCTTATTCTAGCAAGAGAATCCGGATATACCCTTGAAAAAGAACAAATTCAGGTAATAACCTTTTTGCCAAAAAATTGCTTTGATGGTACCCTGAACGATTTCTGGAAAAAGGTTAAAACGTACGATGACGAATTTGAACAACGACGCAAAGAATTGGAAAAACAAGGAAAACGCTGGCGTTTTGTTGCAAGTTTTGAAAATTCTCAGGCAATAGTTCAACTTGTTGAACTTGAGGCAAATCACCCTGCATATGTTTTGGAGGGAAGCAATAACATAATTATTCTTACAACCGAACGTTACAAAGAATTGCCAATGGTTATAAAAGGATACGGAGCCGGAGCCGAAGTAACCGCTGCCGGTGTCTTCTCTGATATAATCAGGGTGGCGAATGTATGAAAACAATTTGAAAATTTGAAGATTTGCAAATTTGAAAATGATTACAATACTGATTAATATATTAATTGGTTTATAAGGTTCATAAGGTTTATGGAATAATTAATATACTTATAAACTTTATAAACTTTACAAAAATCTAAACAATTATCAAAAAAATGGATCAACCTGTTCTCTACTATTCCACTAACCGTAAATCGCCAAAAGTTAGTTTTCGCCAGGCCCTGTTAAAAGGACTGGCACCAGACAATGGTTTATACATGCCTGACCGTATTCCGTTATTAACCCAATCTGAAATAACTGAATTTTCCGGGATGGCTTATCATGAAATAGGTTTTAATATTATCAACAGGTTCGTAAATGATGAAATACCAGCTGATGATTTGTTTTCCATTATAGAAAATGCCTACAATTTTAATATCCCTGTCAATAAAGTTTACGACCGGAATTATATTATGCACCTTGATCAGGGCCCTACTGCTTCCTTTAAAGATTTTGCAGCACGCCTTATGGGAAGGTTGATGCAATATTTTCTTAAAATAGATAACAGAAAAATGCTTATCCTTACTGCAACCTCAGGAGATACCGGAAGTGCCATTGCAAACGCTTTTTATGGACTGGAAAATATTCAGGTGGTGATACTATATCCTGAAACAGAAGTTACTGAAAGGCAACGTAAACAAATGACAACTCTTAATAAAAATATTTCCGTACTTTCAGTATATGGAAAATTTGACGATTGCCAGGCGTTGGTGAAAAAAGCTTTTTCTGACCCCGAACTTTATAATCTTAACCTTTCGTCGGCAAATTCAATTAATATTGGCCGTTTATTGCCACAATCATTATATTATTTTTACGCTTTTTCAAGATTGGCGAACGATTTTAATGATAAGATAATTTTTTCGGTTCCATCGGGGAATTTTGGAAATCTTATGGGAGGTCTGTTGGCCAAACATATGGGATTATCTGTAAATAAGTTTGTAATATCTACAAATGAAAACGATGAGGTGCCGGTTTATTTCAGGGATGGCATATACAAAACAATCGTTCCATCACGTAACTGTATTTCAAGTGCAATGAATGTAGGCCATCCTAGTAATATGGCTAGAATTATCGATTTGTATGGTGGCATGATGGAC
The DNA here is from genome assembly GCA_963846585.1 of uncultured Bacteroidota bacterium. Classification (GTDB taxonomy): domain Bacteria; phylum Bacteroidota; class Bacteroidia; order Bacteroidales; family JAAUTT01; genus JAAUTT01. The sequence continues at coordinate 30,739 of CAWJWO010000003.1, read as the reverse complement.
GAAAAAGGCAATATTATTCAGGAACCTGATAAAACGCGGCTTAAAAGCGACATGTTTGCAGTTTTTGTAACTGACAGGGAAACCAGGGAAACCATTAAAGATATATACCAAAAATATTCAATCATTATTGAGCCACATGGGTCAGTAGGCTGGGCAGGTTTACACAAATATTTTGAAACTTTGCCAACCGGCAGGGATTCTAATTTACTTACAGTGACCCTGGAAACTGCCCATCCGGCAAAATTTCCCAAAGAAATAAATGAAATTCTTTCTGTTGATCCTGATTTGCCACCCAGTATGATTAATCTTGATAAAAAAACTGAGAAATCAGTACAATTACCTAATGATTATCAACAATTTAAAAATTACTTGATATCAAACTATTAATAAACCTATTTACTACATGAATATCTTTTGCTCTGATTTAGAAGGCGTTTGGGTACCTGAAATTTGGATTAATGTTGCAAAAAAAACAGGGATCGATGAATTAAAGCTTACAACCCGTGATATAAACGATTACGAGGTCCTTATGAAACGAAGAATTTCAATACTAAAGCAATACAATCTTAAACTTAAGGATATTCAGGATGTAATAAGTACATTAAAGCCACTTGACGGTGCCAGGGAATTGCTGGACTGGATAAGGTCGGTAGCACAAATACACATAGTTTCGGATACTTTTGTTGAATTCGCGGAACCTTTAATGGCTCAGCTTGGCCGGCCATCATTATTCTGCAATCAGCTAAAAATATCAGATGAAGGTATGGTAATTGGATATAACCTGCGACAACCTGACCAGAAGCGGAAAGTAGCAAAAGCATTAAAAGGCCTTAATTACAAAGTAATAGCATTTGGAGATTCCTATAATGATATTAGTATGTTAAAGGAAGCTGATGAGGGGATATTATTCTGCCCACCCGAAAACGTTAAAAATGACTATCCTCAATTCCCTGTAGTAAAGACTTATCCTGAACTTAAAAATTTGCTTTTGAAATATATCGGTCACTAATTAAATTCAAATTAATCATTTATCACTGTTTTAGGTACTTCGTGTGACAGCTCATCACGGTGCTGAACCAGGTATTCGAGCTTTTTTTTGCCATAGGAAATTTTTATAATCACAACAAAAAGGACAGGAACAATAAATATTGCCAAAGATGAGGCTGCAATCATCCCGCCCAAAACGGTAAAACCTATTGTCATACGGGCTACTGCACCTGCACCGGATGCAAAAGCAAGCGGTAATACTCCAAATATAAATGCAAATGAGGTCATAAGAATCGGACGTAAACGGAGGCTTACAGCATCAATGGTTGATTGGATAAGAGGCTCCCCGCTGTCGACACGTACCTTGGCATACTCCACAATTAATATCGCGTTCTTGGCCGCAAGCCCTATAAGTGTTATTAATCCTATCTGGGCATAAACATTATTACTAAGGAAAGGAATAAAAGTAAGTGTAAGGATGGCACCAAACGCACCTATAGGTACCGCCAGCATTACTGACAACGGAACCGACCAGTTTTCATACAGGGCGGCAAGGAATAAAAATACAAAAGTCAGTGAGAACAGAAATATATAAATAGTCTGCCCACCTGCAACAATTTCTTCATAGCTCAAACCTGAAAATTCATATCCATAGCCAAATGGTAAAACTTTGGCTGCCACTTTTTTGAGAGCTTCGATAGATTGCCCTGTACTATAACCTGGCCCTGAACCGCCATCTACCTCTGCCGAACGGAAAATATTAAAATGGGCAATTACCGGTGCTGCTTCAATTGGCTGATAAGTAACCAGACTGCCAAGTGGTAACATTGTACCTGCCTGGTTACGTACATAATATTTATCAATATCTGAAACTAACCTTCGAAATACAGTATCGGCCTGAATAACTACATGGTATGTTCTGTTATAAAGAGTAAAGTCATTTACATATGTACTACCCAGGAAGGATTGAATAGTAGTAAATGCATCTGTAATATTTACACCCATTTTCTTGCATTTTTCCCTGTCGAGTGAAAGATTATAGCTGGGAGTATGTGCAGAATAATAGCTTACAGCTCTTGAAATAGCAGGATTTTTATTTGCTTCAGCTACAAATTTCTTAACTACTTTCTCAAAAGTCTGAACATCATCAGAGGTGTTACGTTGTTCAATCTGGAAGGTAAAACCTGCAGATTGTCCAATACCCGGAATGGGGGCTGGTGGCATTACTGTCACTTTTGCATTGATTAATCCTGCCTGGGCAATTCGTTTGTAAAACAGCTCGATTATTCCCGGCATCCTCTCACTCCTTTTGGTACGCTGGTCCCAGGGTTTAAGCTGACAGAAAATAGTACCGCTGTTTGATTTCTGTGCCCCGTTAAGAACATTAAAACCGCTTATACCGGAAAAATGCTTAACTCCCGGTACATTTCCAACAACATTCATGAGTTTTTTTATCAGTTCAACAGATTGGGTTGTCGATGTGCCTTCTGCCATTTCGTAAGTAACCATTAATCGCCCCAGGTCTTCATTTGGAATAAAGCCTGTTGGTTTATTCCTGAATAGAAAAAATGTTGCAATTCCTATGCATACTAATAATATAATGACATATTTTGATTTGTTTATACCCCGCTTTACACCATGAAAATATTTAATTGAAAACCTGTTAAAATTCCGGTTGAACCAAAAGAAAAATTTATGCAGGCCTTTAGGATGATCCTCTGCCCGATGTGGTCTTAACAGCAGGGAACACAAGGCAGGAGTCAATGACAAAGCAACAAATGCCGATATGAGGATCGAAACTGCAATTGTAATTGCAAACTGCTGGTACAATCGTCCCACAATTCCCGGAATAAATGCTACAGGAACAAATACTGAGGCTAATATAAGCGCCACAGCAATTACAGGGGCAGTAATGTCTTTCATTGCATGAATGGTTGCATCCTTAGCAGACATTTTTTCAACATCAATGTATCTCTGTACAGCTTCTACCACTATTATAGCATCATCTACCACAATACCTATGGCCAGCACAAAACCGAACAAAGTAAGGGTGTTTATGGTAAACCCGAATGGAACAAAAAATATAAATGTACCCAGGATAGATACCGGTATTGCTAATATCGGGATTAGTGTAGTTCTCCAATTCTGAAGAAACAGGAAAACAACAAAGGATACCAGGCCAAGAGCTATAAACAGGGTATGAACTACCTCGCTCACTGAAACTTTTACAATAGTAACGGCTTCAAAAGGTACCATGTAATCGACATCTTCAGGGAAAAACTTTTTTAATTTTTCCAGTTCTGCATAAACCCCATTTGCAACTTCAAGTGCATTACTTGTCGGAAGTGCATAAACCATAAGTATGGATGCACGTTTGCCATCAACGAAAGAGTTGCTGGCATATGTGAATTTACCCAGTTCTACCCTGGCAATATCCTTAAGATATACTATTTCGCCTGTTGAAGGTATTGTTTTCACAATTACCTTTTCGAATTGTGAAGCTTTGTTCATGCGCCCGTTCACCAGGATACAAAATTCCTGTGCCTGAATTTTTTCCTGGGGAGGCGATCCGACTGCTCCTGCTGCCACCTGCACATTCTGCTCATTAAGGGCATTTGTTACATCTTTGGGAGTAATGGAATAGGAAGCCATTTTGTCTGGTTTTAGCCAAATACGCATACTGAAGTTATCGGAACGGGAATTGATATCTCCCACTCCGGGTACCCTTAAAAGCGCATCCATCAAATATATATTGGCGTAATTATCGATGAATGTTATATTGTGGGTTCCTTTAGGAGAGAACAAAGCAACCATCATAATCTGACTTATATTTCTTGCCCGCACCGTTAATCCCAAACGACTAACAGCAGAAGGTATTAATGGTTCGGCTATTCCTACCCTGTTTTGAACATCCAGGGTTGCAACATCGGTATTGGTCCCAACCTTAAATGTTGTATTTATATTAATCTGTCCTGTGCTGGTGCTGTTGCTCTGGATATATTCCATACCCTTAACGCCATTTATTGATTCCTCAATAGGTGTTGCAACATTCTGCTCAACGGTAATAGCGTCTGCTCCTGTATATGTTCCTGAAACTGAAACGGCAGGAGGTGTTATTTTTGGATATTGGTTTACAGGGAGTGTAAATACGCATATAGATCCCAGGATTGCTATTACAAGGGAAATAACCATCGCGGTGACCGGCCTTTTTATAAAAGTATCAGCAATCATTGGAATTGAATATTGTTTATATGTTTATGAGGTTTATGAGGTTTATTTTTTTATATGTTGCAGGTTGCAGTTACCATGTCTTTAAGTCCTACACGTCTCATGTCCCATGTCTCACATCCCATGTCTCACGTCCTTTCATTTTTTCTGCCTTCTGTCTTCTGTTTTCTGTCTTACGACTTACGACTTACGACTTCTTTACCTTTTTCCGCCAGAAAGGCAAGTCCCTTTTCCCCATATGCAATTTTAACAATTACAACAAATAAAACAGGTACAACAAAAATAGCAATAGAAGAAGCAGCAACCATCCCACCCATAACCGTTAAGCCAATTGTCCGCCGTGCCATAGCTCCTGCCCCTGATGCAATTGCCAATGGAGTTACACCTAAAATAAATGCAAGCGAAGTCATCAGGATAGGTCGCAAACGTAAGCTAACTGCAGCAAGGGTCGATTTTATAAGATCTTGTCCGCTATCCACCCGTACTTTGGCATATTCCACTATAAGAATCGCGTTTTTAGCCGCCAGGCCTATTAAAGTTATAAGACCTATCTGAGCATATACATTATCAGTAAGCTTTGGAAAAAACATAAGTGTAAGGATAGCTCCAAAAGCTCCAACAGGAACGGCAAGCAACACGGCAAAAGGTACTGACCAGCTTTCGTATAATGCCGCCAGGAAAAGAAAAACAAAAGTGAGGGAAAATATGAATATGTACATAGTTTGTGATCCTGCCTGTATTTCTTCATAGCTCAACCCTGAAAAGTCATATCCATAACCCTGAGGCAACACTTTAGCCGCGATTTCCTCGAGTGCTTTAATAGCCTGACCACTGCTATAACCTGCAGCTGCGCCTCCATCCACTTCTGCTGAACGAAAAATATCAAAATGCTGTTGAAGGGGTGCAGTTTCAGTGGGTTTATAGCTGATAAGCGAACTTAAAGGGAGCATTTCTCCAGCCTGGTTACGAACATAATATTTATCCATACTGCCGATCATTTTTCTATAGGTAGTATCCGCCTGCACAACTACATGGAAAGTACGATTGTATAAAGTGAAATCATTTACATATATACTTCCCATATATGTTTGAATAGCAGTAAATACATCAGAAATATTAACCCCCATTTTTTTGCATTTTTCTCTGTCCACCGTTAAGTTATAGCTGGGCGTATGTGCCGAATAATAACTGAAAGCGTTCGATATTACAGGATTTTTATTGGCTTCGGCCACAAAATTGTTTACTACTTTCTCAAATGCATGCTCATCATCGGTGGTATTTCTTTGTTCTATCTGGAAGCTAAAACCGGCAGTTTGACCAATTCCGGGAATTGGAGCAGGTGGAATTACAACAATATTTGCATTTTTAACATTCGCCTTTGCAATTCGCGAACGAAAAACATCGATAATTTTAGGTATTTGCTGACTGGATTTTTTCCGCTTATCCCAATGTTTCAGCTGACAATATATAGTACCGCTATTCGATTTTGTAGCGCCGGTTATAACATTGAACCCTGCAAGGGCCGCATAATGATCAATCCCGGGGACCTTGGTAACCACGTCCATTAATTTAGACATAACTTCCACGCTCTGTGCAGTAGAAGAAGCTTCGGGTAATTCATAGGTAATATATAAAAGTCCGTCATCTTCACTGGGAATAAACCCGACAGGTTTATGTTCAAAAAGGAAAAATGCAGCTACACCAATACATATTAATAAAATAATTACATATTTTGATTTATTAATGCCAGTATTAACACCGTTGGAATATTTCTTTGTAATATCTCCAAACCAATTGTTAAACCTGAAGAATATTTTATTCAACCCTTTAGGCTTTTCGTCCGGTACTTGTGGTTGCAATAATAATGTACATAGAGCAGGCGTGAGGGATAATGCTATAAATGCTGAAAGTAATATTGATACGGCAATAGTAATGGCAAATTGCTGGTATAACCTTCCGACAATTCCCGGAATAAACCCTACCGGGACAAATACAGAAGCCAATATTAGCGCGATAGCTATTACGGGAGCTGATATGTCATTCATAGCACGGTAAGTCGCTTCTTTCACTGACAATTTTTCTACATCAAGGTAATGCTGTACCGCTTCGACTACTATAATTGCATCATCCACAACAATACCAATAGCCAGAACAAATCCAAACATCGTAAGGGTATTAATTGTAAAGCCTAACGGGACAAAAAAGGCAAAAGTGCCAAGAATAGATACCGGAATGGCCAAAACAGGAATTAATGTAGACCTCCAATTCTGAAGAAATATAAAAACAACTAAGGCAACCAGGCAAAGAGCTATCAATAATGTCTGGACAACCTCCTGCATAGATACTTTAACCACAGTGACTGTTTCGAAAGGAACTTTATAATCCACATCGGCAGGGAACGATTTTTTCAGCACCTCAAGCTCCTTCATTACTCCGCTTGCCGTTTGAAGTGCATTGCTTCCGGGTGTCTGGTATAAAGTAAGTATTGAGGCACGTTTGTCATCCACATACGAATTGCTTGAATATGTAAACTTACCAAGTTCAACCCTTGCAACATCTTTAAGATATACTATTTCGCCGGTAGCGGGGATGGTTTTTACAATTATTTTTTCAAAGTCGGCAACATTATTCAGGCGTCCGTTCACAAGCACACTTAACTCAAAAGTTTGTGTTTTTTGCTGCGGAGGAGCGCCTGCAGAACCGGCGGCAACCTGTAAATTTTGTTCATTAAGCGCATTAATAATATCTGTGGCGGTAAGGGAATAATCAGCCATTTTATCGGGATTTACCCATACGCGCATACTGAAGTTATCCGCAAGTGTAGTTATTGCCCCAACTCCCGGTACACGGAGCAAGGCATCCATTATAAAGATATTGGTGTAATTATCGAGGAAAGTAATATTATGTGTACCTTTTGGGGAATACAGGGCTATTAACATCAAGGCACTCGGATTTACTGCCCTTACTGTAATACCAAGCCTGCTAACTGCAGCCGGTACTAATGGAGCTGCAATACTTACACGGTTCTGCACATCCAAAGTGGCTACATCAATGTTGGTACCAATTTTAAAAGTTGTATTAATAGTCATTAAACCATTATTGGCGCTGTTGCTCTGCATGTACTCCATTCCGTGGGTACCGTTAACCTGTTCTTCAATAGGTGTGGCAACGGTTTGTTCCACCGTAGTTGCATCTGCCCCCGTATACTGGCCTGATACCTGTATTACAGGTGGTGTAATATCCGGGTACTGGCTAACCGGCAAATTAATAATACAAATAGCACCTATAATTGCTAATACGAGCGAAATTACTATTGCGGTAACAGGCCTTTTTATAAATGTATTGGCGATCATTGCGTAAAATAGTATTTATTCAATTACTTGGTAAATCACTTTAGTTATAGAACCAGGAGCCAAGAGCCAGGAACCAAGACAGAAAACAGAGAACAGAAAACAGAGAACAAAAAAAAAGTCTCCACGTCCTTTTTTCACGTCCCACGTCCCATGTCCCTTGTCCCTTGATCTTGGTTCCTGGCTCTTGGTTCTTGGCTCTCAATATCACATCCCATGATTTTCACTTTTTGATTTTTCAGGTTTCTTAGCGACCATTACGATTGAACCGGTATGTAGGGACTGTACCCCATCTACAACTATTTTATCTCCCGGATGGACACCATTATTAATAATTACATTAGGTGCTATTGTCTGCCCCAGTTGAACTTTTTTCTGGATAGCCATCAGCACAGGATGAGTTTTTGTAGAGTCTTCTTTATTTGGGGCTACTGTATCCTTTACCACATATACAAAATATTCTCCCATGAGTTCCAGTATAGCTTTGTTAGGTATAAGGATTTTCGGACCTTTTTCCTGATTGTGAACCCTTAATACACAACTTATTCCAGGTTTTAAAAAATAATGAGGATTTGGAAATTCAGCCCTTATATGAATGGTCCCGGCTTGTGGATCGGCAGCACGATCTATGATGGAGATTTTCCCGGAATAAGGATATAATGAATCGTTAGGCAATATAATAGTGAAAAGTGAATCGATCGTCGATTTTTGATTTTTAAGATCCTCGAAATGATATAATTGTTTTTCCGAAATATAGAAATCAACTCCCATAGGATTATCGCTGGATATAGTATTTAGAACTGTTTGTCCAACCGTTACAAGGTTCCCTGGTTTTACCTGGCTGAACCCAACCGTTCCGTCAAAAGGCGCGGAAATAACTGCAAAACTAAGATTGGTAGCTGCCATTTTTAAAGATTGTTCCGCTGCAGTTACGGAGTTCTTGGCATTTGTAAGGGCAATAGCTGCATGATCAAGTGTTTGGGTAGCAACAGCATCGTATGTATTAAGATATGTATACCTGTCAGCATCCTGTTGTGCCTGTTTAAGGTTACCTTCTGCCACATCCAGGTTTGCTTTTGCCTGGTCATATGCTTCCTGATACAATTGTCTGTCTATCTCATAAAGAACTTGTCCTTTATGAACATGGTCACCTTCTGTAAACTTTATCCCTGTAATATAACCCTGTACCTGTGGCCTAAGGTCAACCTGGTTAATAGCAACCGTATTAGCCGGATATTTATCATAATAATATACCTTTTGCTGCTTTATTGTCAACAGGTTTACAAATGTGGGACCGGAAGGTTGTCCCGGCATATGAAAACAACCCGATAAAATCAGGCAACTTATTCCAAATGCTAAATTTCTTCTTCTCATGTGTGTGAAAATATTTATTTTAATATATGTATTTTGTTACAAGGCAATTGCTAATTATATTCATTATTCGTTATTAGTTCTTATTAAGAATCAGTCTTTAAAGTTGTGTGTTTGGATCATAAAGTTCGTAGCCGAGGCTTGCAAAGCCTAAAAATCAGGAGTTTACTAAAGTAAATGACTGGTTTTTAGGCGAGCGTAACGAAGGATACGGACTTTATGGACATACACTATTTAGGTTGTATACTGCCCAATGCCTTTTCCAGATCAACCTTGCTCAGTAATAACTGAAACAATGAATTGATATAACTTATCTCAGAGGATACCAGATCCGATTCTGCAGTTATAACATTAAGGTAAGGCACAACGCCTTGTTTATACTGAAAAGAAACTACAGAGTAAACATCCTTTGCCATAGTGACATTTTCACGTAAAACCGAAAGGTCATATAAATTGCTTTTATAAGTTGCCAATGCATTGGAATATTGAATATAAAGGCCCGATTTAAGGTTATATTCTTCCAAATCGAGTTGTTGAAGCTGAAGTTTGGCCTTTTGTATGCTTTCTGACCGCCTGAAACCAGTAAATAATGGAATACTAAGCGTTCCGCCTATATATGAATAGGGGTAAGCCTGGTTCAGGAAGTTCCCATATGGGTTAGTTTCGAACTGATAATTATAGCTATACAATGCTGATAAGGAAGGTAAGAATTGCGACCGGTAATAATTAACTGTTTGTTGCTGCAATTTCTTATTAGTTTGAAGCAGTTGGTATTCAATACGTTTTTCTATTTGTAATTGCTGAGTGGTATCAAAAACTATTTCCTGCATCATTTTTAAAGTGTCGAAAATTAGGTTAAGCCTTGTTTCCTGCGGTAATCCCATTAATTGTTTCAGCGAGGCATACTCTGGTTTTATACTCTCATAAGTTTGTTTTAATTGTGCTTTGGAATTGTTAAGAGTAATAGTTGCTTGCTTATAGTCAGTCTTATCCACTATACCTCCAATATATTGATGATATGTATCTTTCAGGTTTTTTTTAAGCCGGGCGGTATCCTCCTGCAATACTTTCATTTGTTCCAGGGTAAATAAAAGATTATAAAATGATTTACTTACTGATGCAACAAGGTTAATCCTGGTACTATCCCCGGATTGCTTTGCCTGTTCTACGATCAAATGTGCGCTTCTGGCTGAATTTAAAACATCAGGACTGAAAATAGTTTCCGTAACTGACAACTGTGGTACCAGGGTATTAACAAAACCCTGATTTTCCTTTAAAAATTGTGGGGGCGGATTTAGTGTATTTGTAACAAAACTTGTAGGTAACTGAATATAATGCGTCAGCATTCCGTTCAGATTAACCTGTGGTAACCAGGCCGACAGGTTTATAGCATTTGTTTTTCTGGCAATTGTTATGCCAAGGTCCGATTGAATCACTGCCGGCTGATGTTGCATTGCATAAACTATGCATTGGTCCAGGTTAAAATATTGAATAGTATCTGCAGGTTTTTCCCCCTGAGAGTAACAACTCATAATCCAATAAAAGGTCAGAATGAAAATGAACAAATGTTTTAACTTTAACCAGGCATAGTGTTTGTCAATCCGGATTTTCTTTTCAACTGTGGAATAACTCATTTTTTCAGAAACAATTAATATTTTTTGACATAAATTAAAATTTAGAGGGTTAAATATTGATATTTGAAATATCCAAACACTAAAACTTTTTAAAATTAACAAATTTTCACTAATTTCAAGTTTGACACTCGTCAATTAAAAATTGCGTTAAAATTCTATATAACATTTTAACAATTCATTGGGTTTATAGTTTGAGTTAAATATATTTTTGTATTAGTAATTTTTAAAGATTAATTAAACCAAAGTGTATGTGTAAATATATTAATTCACTAAAATTAAAACAAATACTAAAAGGACTGCTAATTTTATTAATCCTTTTTATTTCACCTTATGCAAATTCGCAAAGTGAAGAAATAAAATGGTCGGCTGACGGCAGTTCTTATTACAAAATTGAAAATAATGAAATTATAAAGTATTCATTGCCAAATAACAATCCCAGGGTAATTGTCCCAAATAAAAAATTAATACCCCGCGGGGGCAATACTCCGCTTAAGTTAAACCTTTTCAGTTTCTCAAACGACCAGAAAAAAATTTTGCTGTTTACAAATACATCCAAAGTCTGGAGGCTCAATACAAGAGGTGATTACTGGATAATGGATTTAACAAATGACACGCTATTTAAGTTAGGCAAATCTTTACCAGAATCTTCCTTAATGTTTGCTAAGTTTTCTCCTGATGGAAAATTTGTTGCATATGTCAGCTTAAATAATATTTATGTTGAGAACCTGGTAACTTCAGAAATTAAGGCATTAACGTCAGATGGGTCAACAACATTTATTAATGGCACTTTTGACTGGGTTTACGAAGAAGAATTTTTCTGCCGTGATGGTTTTAGATGGAGTGGTGATAGCAAATCTATTGCTTTCTGGCAGATAGATGCTAAAAATATCCGGAAATTTTATATGATAAACAATACCGATTCTGTTTATCCACATATAATACCTGTAGAATATCCAAAAGCAGGGGAAAACCCTTCAATTTGCAAAGTGGGTGTTGTAAATGTTGAAGATACAAAAATCACCTGGATGAAAATACCCGGAAATCCTGAGGAAAATTATATAGTCAGGATGGAATTTATACCATGGTCCAAAAATTTACTTATTCAGCAGCTGAACCGTAAACAGGATGATAGCAAACTATTTACTGCAGAAATTGCTACCGGCAAAGCTAAATTAATTGAAGAAGAAAAGGATTCTGCCTGGGTTGATATTTATTACCAGGGTAATCCATATTCTACTGATTATACCAACGGGTTTACATGGCTTAATGGGAATAAGAGCATTTTATGGACATCAGAAAAGGACGGATGGAGGCATTTTTACCAGGTTTCGCTGGAGGGTAAGCCTGAAAAACTCATAACTAAAGGTAATTATGATATTATTGAATTAAAATATACAAATCCTAAAGCAGGTTATGTTTATTTTACAGCTTCACCCAATAATCCAACTCAGCAATATCTGTACAGGACAAAGCTAAATGGCAAAGGAAATCTTGAATTACTTAGTCCGTCAATGTTAAAGGGATTTCACGATTATTCCATTTCAATTACCGGCAAGTATGCTTTTCATTCATTTACAAACCATTTTACAAAAAACGCCGGTGAGTTTATATCAATGACTGATTATAAACCATTAACAGAAAATGAAAGTATACTCTCTCACCTTGATACATCGATGTCAGAATCAAAAACTGAATTTTTCAGGATTACAACATGTGATAACATCGATCTTGATGGATGGATAGTTAAACCAAACAACTTTGATCCCGGTAAAAGGTATCCGGTAGTGTTTTATGTATATTCTGAACCCTGGGAATCCACAGTTTATGATACATACAGAGCGGGCAAAAACAAGCTGTATAATGGGAATATGGCAGATGACGGCTATATATACATTTCTGTGGATAATCGTGGTACACCATCACCTAAAGGCAGAGACTGGAGGAAATCAATCTACCGGAAAATAGGCATTTTAAATATTCACGACCAGGCAATGGCTGCTAAAGAAATACTGAAATGGAGTTTTGTGGATACGGAAAGAGTTGCTGTATGGGGTTGGAGCGGTGGTGGTTCTGCCACATTAAACCTGTTATTTCAGTATCCCGATATATATAAAACAGGAATTGCAATTGCAGCTATAAGCAATTTACTTACGTACGACAACATTTATGAAGAGCGTTATATGGGATTGCCTGATGAAAATATGCAGGATTATATTAACGGTTCTCCTGTTACCTATGCTAAAAACCTAACGGGCAACCTTTTGTATATTCACGGAACAGGGGATGACAATGTGCACTATCAGAATGCTGAAATGTTAATAAATGAGTTGGTTAAACAAAACAAGCAATTTCAGTTTATGGCGTACCCAAACCGGACTCATAGTCTGTCCGAAGGCGAAAACACATTTGAACATTTGTCAGCTTTATATACAAATTATTTAAAAGCCCATTGCCCTCCGGGTGGGAAATAATGGTTGTAGATGTTGAAGAGGTTGTAAAGGTTGTAGAGGTTTTAAAAATAGAAATAGTGATTAGGTGATTAGGTTAAAAGATTTAAGAATTGAGATTTTAATTAATAAAATTTGCAGGATCAGAATATCCAAATCTTAAATCTCAAATCTAGAATCTAAAATCACTAATCCCTAGTCACTAATCCCTAATCACTAATCCCTGGCCCATGGCCCCAGGTTAAAAAATTGGTGTTTTTTTACAGACTTCGTTTAAAAGGGAAGGTCGTCTGACACATCAGAATTATCCTTCTCCCAGGGAAGATCAGTTTTAACTGTGCCTGCACTGATATCAATTTCCTTATTCTTAGGGGATTGACTTTCAATTAGTTTTTCAATCTTCCAGGCTTTTATATCTGTATACCATTTCCCGTTGAATTCCCTGCTCTCAACATCGGCATAAACATTTACGATGCATCCTTCCAATTCATTTACAGTAAATTTATTGTTCCATACGGCAATACAAATTTTTTTGGGGAATTGGTCCTGTGTTTCGATGATAAAGTCCTGCTTTTGCCATGGTCCTTTAGATGATTGACCCTGCTGGGCAGGTAATATCTGAATAATTTTACCGGAAAGTTCCATATTGAGTTATTAAGTTAGTTCCTAACTGTCAGTTAGATTAATGTATATAAATAAATTAATATTTCCCGATAAAAGTATAAAATCGATTATTTAATTACAAAACTGGATTAAAAAAATTATTGCCAAACCAATAGAAAATTTAAAATTAATTTTTAGTTTTACTTAATCGATTACGTAACTATAAAACTCAATTCTAATCATGGTTTTTTTCAATAATAAATCAATCAGATATACTTTGGTGGCGCTGTTGTTTGGCAGTTTTTTAACTGCTCACGCCCAGAAATTCGACAACCTGGCAAAAACACCGCCGATGGGCTGGAACACCTTCAATACATTTGCCGGAAATTTCAACGAAGTATTGATTCGGCAAATGGCCGATATTATCGTTTCATCCGGAATGAAAGATGCAGGCTATACTTACGTCATTATTGACGACAACTGGACTGGACCAAGGGATAGCCTGGGTTTTCTCACCGTAGATAAAAAAAGGTTTCCCGGTGGAATGAAAGCCATGGCGGACTATATACATTCAAAGGGCTTAAAACTCGGCCTTTATTCGGATGCAGGCTATCGTACCTGTGGCGGCTATGTCGCCAGCCGCGGTCATGAGTTCCAGGATGCGATCATGTTCGTTAAGTGGGGAGCCGATTACCTTAAATATGACTGGTGCGAGAGTGACGGAATTAACGCCATTGGCGCCTATACTACCATGCGTGATGCCATCCATGCCGCCGGAAGGCCAATGGTTTTTAGCATGTGCGAATGGGGCAATAACAAACCCTGGCTTTGGGCAGCCGATGTAGGCCACCTTTGGCGCACAACAGGTGATATTTGTAACTCATGGGATGTGGATGAACAGCATAGTACCTACATTAAGAATTCAATTACCAGGATTCTGGATATGCAGGCTGGTCTGAGGGAATATGCCGGTCCCGGCCACTGGAACGACCCGGATATGCTGGAGGTGGGAAATGGCCATCTCACACCCGAAGAAAACCGTGCACATTTCAGCATGTGGGCCATGATAGCCGCACCATTAATTGCAGGCAATGACCTTCGTAAAATGAGCAAGGAGACCCTGGAAGTGCTTACAAATAAAGAAGTGATAGCTATCGATCAGGATTCTTTGGGAATTGAAGCATTCAAATATGCGGTTAAAGATAGTGTCGAAACCTGGGTAAAACCACTTTGGAACGGTGATTGGGCGATATGCTTTTTTAATCGTTCTTCAAAACCGCAATTGTTAAGCTTTAACTGGAAAGAATATCTTATTGAAGATAAATTTGCAAAACGTACCCTAAACACCGGACATGATACCTATGCTTTATTAGATTTATGGAAAAAAAAGAAAACGGGTACAACATCTCAGGTACTTAAAACGGATTTAGCAACACATGATGTATTATTACTTAGGTTAACCAAAGTGAAATAAGATTAAATTACAGCCATTAATGAGAAAAATAATACCTTTAAGCTGCCTGCTAATAGCCGCCCTACTCACACCAGGGAAAAATAGCTTCGCTCAAACCAATCATTCTGTTAAAGAAAATGGACTTAAGCACAAATCTTTTATAATGGTGGGAGAATGGGATACCCGTCATCCGGATTCACAGAAAATGTCCATTGTCAGAAATGGTAAGTTGGTATGGCAGTATACGATTTCATTGAGACCTTCGCAAGATATAATCCAGGAATTCGACGATGTGACCATGCTGCCCACCGGTAATATCGTCTATGCGAAAATGTCCGGGGCAGGATTGATGACCCCTGATAAGAAAATTATCTGGAAATTTGATTGCCCCAAAGGAACCGAGACCCATTCCTGTGAACCTATAGGTAAAGACAGCGTGTTGATGGTACTTAACGGCAACCCTGCAAAGGTACTTATTATAAACACTCTCACCAGCCAAACGCTTAAGGAAATTATTATTCCAACCATCTCCACCAATACTCACGGACAGTTCCGCCATGTCAGGTGGACGAAGGACAAGACCATTATGGTCGGGCTTATGAAAGAAGGTAAGGTGAAGGAATTTGACATGGATGGCAAAGAACTATGGTCGGTTGATGCGCAATCACCCTGGTCTGCCATGAAACTGGCCAACGGAGATGTAATGTTCTCGGGCGATGGTGCCGGATATACACGGGAGGTGGATCATTCGGGTAAAACTGTCTGGGAGCTTACTCAGGCCGACGTGCCTTTTAAATTATATAACAGCCAAACAGCTAACCGGCTTACTAATGGAAATACCATCATTTGCAACTGGGTTGGCGGCAACCATAATACTGAGGAATGGGCAGGTTCGGTGCAAGCCTTTGAAGTGACCCCTGATAAAAAAGTGGTTTGGATTCTTTCGGCATGGGATAATCCGGATCTGGGCACCTGTACAGCCATACAAATGCTAAATAAAAAGGGACTGCCGGATATTAATGATGTTCAGCGTTAATACTGATTAAATCTTTTAACAACAAGTAGCTGGAATACCATCCAAATAAAATTGCACATATCTCAGTATACGAACAAATCAGTGTTTTCCAAAACAGGCAGAATGGTTATAAAGCAGCCTTGAAGCTGACCTATCAAAAATAAATTATCAAAGTATGGATTATTAAATATAAAATCTGTGACAATGAAAAATAAATTATGGGTAATTATTCTTCTGACAGTATTTAGTAATATGGCTTTTTCACAGTCAATTACACGGGAAAAATTGTTGTTTGATTTGGGTTGGAAATTTCACCTGGGTGATTTAAACAAGGCTAAAGATCCAATGTTTGACGATTCCCTGTGGCGGTCTGTTAATCTACCTCACGATTGGAATATCGAAGGTGATTTTAATAAACAGTATGCCAGTTGTACAGGCTATCTTCCCGCCGGAATTGGCTGGTACCGGAAAAAATTTGATATCCCTCAGGATTATTCCGGTAAAACTGTAACTATTCAATTCGACGGAGTTTATTGCAATAGCGAGGTTTGGGTTAATGGAAAATATGTCGGAAAACATGCCTATGGTTACACAAGTTTTTATTATAACATTACTCCATATTTAGAATTTGGAAAGAAGAATGTAATTACAGTTCGTGTTGATCATATGAAATATGCAGATACAAGATGGTATAGCGGTTCAGGGATATATCGCCATGTATGGCTTTTTGCCACGGATAAGATTCATGTGGCACAATGGGGTTCACAAGTTTTTACTTCTGACGTTTCTCCTTCTTTTGCTAACGTAAAAGTAAAAACCATTATATCAAATGATAACAAAGTCAACAAACCAGTCAAACTTTTATCAGCCCTGGTTGGCATGTATGGTAAAGAAGTGGCAAGCGGCGAAACCAATGTTCAGTTGTCTGACAGTTTAACATCTGTAAATCAGAATCTCAGCATAAAAAATCCTATACTGTGGGATACCGAAAATCCATATCTTTATAAGGTAATAACAAAAATTATATCGGGTACCAATGTCATCGATGAATATGAAACACCATTTGGCATCCGTACTATAAAATTCGATGCAAATAAAGGATTCTTTCTTAACGGGGAAAATATTAAACTCAAAGGTGTTTGCATGCATCATGATGGAGGTTGTTTAGGTGCAGCAGTTCCGGAAAAATTATGGAGAATACGGCTTGAAAAGTTAAAGGCAGTTGGATGTAATGCCATTCGTACAAGCCATAACCCTCCTGCCCCTGAATTTCTTGATCTGTGTGACCAGATGGGTTTTCTTGTAATGGATGAAGCATTCGATGAATGGGAATACAACAAATGCAAATGGATTGAGGGATGGACAATTGGTAAACCGGGACTGGATGGATATGGAGATGTTTTTGAACAAAGTAGTGAAAAAGATTTATCCGGTATGGTGTTTCGGGATATAAATCATCCCAGTATTATACTCTGGAGTATCGGAAACGAACTCGACTACAACAAAGATCCTTATACAGATCCAACGGCTAAAGACTACAGTACTGAAAAACCTGATTTCACCAGGATGGTTGATATCGCACATAAATTAACTGGTATTGTTAAAAGCATCGACACATCGAGACCTGTGACAATGGCAATAGCGGTTAACGCAATTTCAAACAAACTTAATTTGCCCGCTGAATTGGATATTGCAGGGTATAATTATACCGAATGGGCTTACGAAAAGGATCATAAACAATATCCTGAACGAATTATATTTGGAAGCGAGAACTCTCATGATTATGCTGCCTGGGTTGCTGTTAAAAACAACAATTTCATTAGTGGGCAATTTCTCTGGACAGGTGTTGATTACATGGGTGAAGCCGGCCCATTTCCGAATCATGCTGCAGATTTCGGATTACTTGATCTGACCTCGATGGAAAAACCAATATATTATTGGCGCCAGGCAATGTGGACGGAAAAACCGGTGCTTTATCTTATAGCACGTAAAAAGAAAGCTTCAGATGATCCATCAAAAGATCCAATGTTAAATATAAGAGGTTTTTTAAATTCATCCGGTCAGGATGAACACTGGAATTACAAAAATGGGGATTCTGTGGTGGTTATGGCCTTTACCAACTGTAAAGAAGTAGAATTGTTTATTAACGGAAAGTCTTTTGGTAAAAAGAAATCTGATCCGGCCAATTCCTGCGTATGGTGGAATGTCCAATACGAAACCGGTGAATTAAATGCTATAGCGAAAAGTGTTGACGGCAAAAAGCTTACTGCTAAACTAAATGTTGTTTCTGAACCGGTAAAATTACTACTCAAAACTGATTCAAAAAAGTTAAAGGCCAACAATGAGGATATTTCCATTGTTGAAGTTCAATTGCTGGATAAAAATGGAAACAGGGCGCTTTTTGCTGATAACCGGGTAAATTTTAAAATTAGCGGAGAAGGTAAGATTATCGGAGTTGACAATGGAGATCTTTCAAGTATTGAAAATTACAAATCACCCAAACGGAAAGCTTTCCATGGCAGGTGTATTGTTATAATCCAGTCTGCCGGCACAGGTGGCTCTATTAAGCTGACAGCCACTTCGCAAGGCATACCGGATACTTCGATAGAGTTAATAAGCGAATAAGTAATATGTTCAATTAACAAAATTTTAACAAATTAAATAACTATGAAAAATAAACACATATCATTATTTATCCTGCTTTTATTGTGTTCTGTGGCTATTTATGGACAAAAAGCAAAGGTTTATGAAGTAAAATCACCGAATGGTACTATTGTTGTGAAAATTGAAGCCGGTGCCAAGTTACTTTGGTCGGTTCAACAAAAGGGCCAGCAAATTATTGCTCCATCTGCAATATCCTTAACATTACAAAGTGGCGGGGTTCTTGGCGATAATGCAAAGATTACGCCTAAAACAGTAAGTGTAAAGAATACAATTAACACGATAAACTACGTAAAGTCTGTAATAAATGATATATATAATCAGTTGACATTGAACTGCAAAGGTAACTATGGTATAATCTTCAGAGTATATGATGACGCCATCGCTTATCGCTTCTTTACAAAAATGCCCGGAGAGGTCATAATTAAAAATGAAGAAGCAAATTTTAATTTTACAGATGATCACAAGGCATTTATCCCAATGCAATGGGATTATCGTGGGGGGAAGATGTTCAACTCATCATTTGAAAACACTTACAAAGAAATAAAGCTCTCCCGGTTCCCGAAAGATTCACTTGCTTTTCTTCCTGTTTTAGTTGATGTTGGACAAAACAAGAAAGCTGAATTGTTCGAAGTGGACCTTGAAGATTACCCTGGTATGTATGTTGATATTAACCAGACTGGTAAAGGATTTAAAGGAGTATTTGCTCCATATCCTTTGGAAACTGAAGTTGGCGGATATGGCCACTTAAATCTTGTACCCACAAAGAGGGCCGATTATATTGCAAAAACAAATGGCACACGAAGTTTTCCGTGGCGTGCAATTGTTATTAGCGAACAAGATAAAGACCTTCTTAGTGCCTCAATAGTACAGAAACTTGCTTCAGCAAGTCGTATAACAAATCTGTCCTGGATAAAAGTCGGACAGGTTGCATGGGACTGGTGGAACGCAATGAATATCTCCCATGTTAATTTCAAAGCAGGAAAGAATACTGAAACATACAGGTATTTTATAGATTTCGCTGCAAAATATAAGGTTCCATATATTTTATTGGACGGAGGTTGGAATGTTGAAGGTGACCTTACAAAACCAATTGCTGACATAAATCTTGAGCAATTAATTACATATGGTAATCAAAAAGGGGTTGGGCTGATATTATGGTGTTCATGGAAGGATATGATGTCGCAGAAGGAAAAAGCTATTCCTTTTTTTGGAAAATTGGGGATAAAAGGTATGAAGATTGACTTCATTGATCGGGATGATCAGTTAGCTGTTGCTTCTACTTATGATATTGCAAAACTGGCAGCAGAAAATCATTTAATGGTTGATTATCACGGAGTTTTCAAGCCAACCGGACTGCAACGCACATATCCAAATGTTGTCGGATATGAAGGAGTATACGGATTGGAAAACTTTAAGTGGGCACTAAATTTAGATGCACCCCGCTATTGTGTTACTATTCCTTTTATCAGAAACCAGGCCGGACCAATGGATTATACCTCCGGAGCCATGAGGAATACAAATAAAGCAAATTACAGGCCTGTTAATGATATGCCAATGGCCCAAGGTACCAGGGTTAATCAAATGGCACAATACATTGTTTTTGAAGAACCTGTTCAAATGCTTTCAGATAATCCTACCATATACATGAGAGAGCATGAATGTACTGATTTTATTACAAAAGTTCCTACTACTTTTGACGAGACAATTCCCCTGGATGGAAAAGTAGCTGAATTTGTGACTATTGCACGGCGAAAAGGTAGTGAGTGGTTCATAGGTGCTATGACCAACTGGAGTCCAAGAGATCTGACAATAGATCTTTCATTCCTGGGTGCCGGTGAATATACAGCTGAGATATTTAAGGATGGAATTAATGCCGACAGGGATGCAACGGATTATGTAAAAGAAATAATTACTGTTAAGTCGGGTGACAAACTTAACGTGAAACTTATGAATGGTGGTGGTTGGGTTGCAAGAATTTCTGCTCAGGTGCCCTGAAATATATTTACTTAACAAATACCATTTCCAGTAAACACCAATTAATTCACATATGTAAATTTAAATTGAAAAGTATTATGGAAGAAAAAAATTGTTTTGGTAAATTTTGCCAACTGGGATCATTTATTTTTTTGGTACTATTTTTCATAGAATTAAATATGTTCGTAACCACAACCTACAGCCAATCCAAAATCATCAAAGGACTTGATAAATCTGATTCCATTAATCCACGGAAGGTTTTTACATTTGACAATGGCTGGCGTTTCTGGTTGGGCGATGACCCGGCTGCCAAACGACCCGACTTCGACGATACTCATTGGCGTACCCTTAGCCTACCACACGACTGGAGTATAGAAGGTCCCGTAAATCCTCCCCCGGACGGAGATAATAATGGCGGTTACTTTACTCATGGTATTGGCTGGTACCGTAAACACTTTATATCTCCGGTTGATACCCTGAAAAAAGTAGTTATTGAATTTGATGCTATTTTTATGAACAGTGACGTTTGGATCAACGGCCAGTTCCTCGGCCGCAAGCCTTATGGTTTCATCGGATTCCGCTACGATCTTACCGAATACCTTAAAAAAGATGGTTCACCAAATGTTATTGCAGTACGTGTCGACGATTCAGCGGAACCTTCATTACGCTGGTATGCAGGATCCGGTATATACAGGCATGTGCGATTAATTACAACCGGTTATACACATTTCAGGCTCGATGGTGGAATAAAAATTACCACTCCCGAAATTACATCGGATAAGGCTCTGGTAAGGGCTGATTATATTATAGACCCTAATTTTTTTACAGATCAGGAACTACAAGCATGGACTAAGGATCCCTGGAAAGTAAAGCCTCAAAAATTAAATATTACATTACGCAGTAGTGTGCTTTCTTCCAGGGATGAAACTATTGCAAACACAGAGTCTATGATAACCCTTGAAAGTATGCATCCCGGCCAACATGTCACTCAGATGGTTAACTTACCTAATCCTCATCTTTGGTCAGATAAAACTCCTGACCTATATAAATTACGCAGCACTCTTATGCTCAATGGACATGTACTTGACGAAACCGTTACAACATTTGGTGTTCGTAAACTGGAATACAATCCTGATCTTGGACTACTGGTTAATGGACAGTCAGTCAAGCTTAAGGGAGTTTGCCTTCATCAGGACGCCGGATCCTTTGGTAATGCCGTTCCTACTGCAATATGGGCTTATCGCCTTGGACTTTTAAAGGAGATGGGTTGCAATGCAGTCCGTACAAGTCATCATCCATTTTCTCCGGAGTTTTACGACCTTTGTGATAATCTGGGCATTTACGTTTTTGATGAGGCGTTTGACGAATGGACACGCGACTGGACTCTCGACTTCACCGAAAATACACGCGGCAAATCAAAATTTGGCTATCACCTCTATTTTAACCAGTGGTATGAAACTGACCTTCGCGCGATGCTGCGCCGCGATCGCAATCATCCAAGCGTAATTCTATACAGCATTGGTAACGAGGTACCCGATCAGTTCAACGATGATGGCTGGAAATTAGCTAAAAAGCTTATTGCCATTTGTCATGACGAAGATTCCACTCGTCCTGCCACTTCAGCCTGCGATCAGTCATTTGTTTCGTCGCGCAACGGGTTTATGGATCAACTTGACATTGCCGGGTATAATTATATCGACCGTCTATATGGTGATAGCACTTATGCACCTGACCACAAGCGTTTTCCTCACCGCCTGTGTTTAGGTACCGAAGTAAGTAGCATGGTACATAATTGGCTGGGTGTTCGCGATAATGACTATGTTATAGGTGATTTTATTTGGACAGGTATCGACTACTTGGGCGAAACAGGAAAATTACCAGAAAGGGGTAGTTTTGCAGGATTTATTGATCTTGCCGGAGGTAAGAAAGCCAGTTATTACCAACGTGCTGCCTATTGGAGAGAAGACCCTGTATTACAAATTTTTGTACTTACCGGAGAGAAACCAAAGTACGAATGGCGTTCCGCACCGGCATCACTAAAGTGGAACTGGCCTGAAAAATCTAAAGTCACAGTTAGGGCTGCCACAAATTGTGAGGAAGTTGAATTGTTTCTTAACAACCATTCACTCGGACGAAAAACAATCTCCCATAATATATACTTTAATGATTGGATTGTTGACTATAAGCAGGGCGAAATTATGGCAGTAGGATACATCAAAGGACATAAGGTTAGTACATCAAAATTACAAACTACTAATATAGCCGCAAAGCTTAAAATAATGCCGGTTAAATTGCCATTTTCCAGGGATCTTGAAATATTCGAGATAAAAGTTAATGACAAAGCCGGATTAAACGTGACAGATGCAAACAATCCTATTACGGTAAAAGTGGAGGGCGAAGGCCAACTCATTGGTCTTGACAACGGAGAACTTAAATATGTCGGCCCTTATAAAACAGATACGCGCAACGCGTACCAGGGTCGCTTACTCGTGACTATACAACGTACATCAACATCAGGAGAAATACATGTTATAGCCACTGCTCCGGGACTTTCAACCGATACTTTTACGATAAAGTAATTTATTGCTATAATGGCTTTAATACAAACCTGCCGTAAGCAATAAACACGCATATAGCAGCTACAACAAGCCAATAAATCATGTGGCTGTAATTCTTGTCACCTGAAAAAATCAGCAACCCTGAAAAGAGCAGCATTTCTGCGGCTATCAAAATTGCAGCAACCGGTGCCAGGACGGCAAAGTTCTTATTAATTGCCGGGAGTATCAGGCCCAGGCTGCAAAGCAATTCAATGACACCCATCGCAAGCCAACCTCCATGTGGAATAGCTTTAAGTGCAGACACAGTTTGCTCAGAATTGGAAAACTTCCACACCGCACCCATGATGGTATGCAAGGCGAGAAGAATTTGAAGAACCCATAATATAATATTCATAATTTACCTCCTTAAAGTATTAAATATAAAGTAATTTAGTAATGCCCTTTTAAAATAACGAATTAATATGTTTGTTTGTTCATATGTAATTAAAATTTATAATTACAGTAAAACAGATATTTAGCAAATTAATTAATAATATGTAAATTTAATCAAACAGGCGCTTACCGGGTAAATCGCGTTACCGGAATTTTAAAAATGATTTCAGGGACTTTATCTATTGTAAGTGTTTAATTATAACATTAGTTCAAAATACATAAAAGGGATGCATGGAGCACATAATTTATTATGCTGTTATGCTAAAAAAAACTCAATGAATATTTTAATGTCAAATTATTTTGGACTGACATGGGGAATTGAAGCAGGAGTTAAAAGTGCAATTTGGAATATTAAAGGCAATTTGGTTTTTTATTTTATAGAACGCAACCATTTTACAATTTTTACATCTAATGTATGTACTAAAAATAAAAGCCATGAATACCTTTAATCAAAAAAGAATAACCATTAAAAAAATTTATGCATCATTTGCTTTTATCTTATTCTCACTTGTCTCAAATGCAGCTGTGCAGGATTCCACCCTGGAATGTGCAGCTATTCCGGTTATACTTCTTCCATATTATTCTGTTAATAAATTCTTCTTTGATAAAAATCAGCATTGGGTAATTAATATTTCCAGTAATCGTGATACCATCCCTCCTGATAGTGTGTTGGTATGTTCTTCAACAGGAAAGTCAATCTGTAAAAAATATATCAAAAATGCACAAACTATACCTTACAGTTTTACTTTAAATTATGACAGCCTGAGTTCCAATGTAATTATTAAACCTGAAGGAGATTCAGTTACTATTTTATTTTATTCAAATTCAATAGATACTATTATAATAAATGGTATTGTAAATAGATATCAAGGCGATCAATTCGTATTCGGAAATTATAGAAATGCAACAATACCTAAACCACGAAATGGACAATCGATTGTTCCAGGTATATCTAATTTTCAAATATCTCCCCTGTTACAGGAAATGGTAAATTGTATTGCCGATTCATCGGGCAATACCCGGGGAAGTATTCATGGACATGTATATAATGAATTCAATAAACTAATTACTAACGTTTCATTATCAATAAACCCATTTTTAGCCTGGTCTTATTGCTGGTGTTTAAATACAAGTTATATTTTTCCGGATACTTTTATTGTTAATAACGATGGTTCTTATTCTGCCAAATTATTGTCATTAATATATCATTTTGGCACAATCAATATTTGTGGGAATAATGCTTGCGGAGTTATCGGCATAATAAACAACGCTAACATAGATTCCCTGAACTTTACATTGGAACCTGATACATCTGTTTTAATGGATATACATATTTTAAGCGATTTTACAGATATTAATACCGTTATGAATAACCAGAATGTGATTTTTCGAACATCACCTAATCCGTTAAATAGTAATACCTTTAATTATGAAATAAGTACGACCGATATTCCTTCCAATAGTTTTATCAATCTTATTCAGATAAACGGACAGGAAATTATGCGGTACAATATAAATAACAATACCGGAGTGTTGCAATTACCTGAAAATATATCCAATGGAACTTATTTGCTTCAATTAAATATGAATAATGCCGTGTTTGCCACAACTAAAATAATAGTACTTTTAAAATGAGAATTCTGGAATATCCAATACTTCATTTATTAGTTTGAAAAACCAGATACCGTATGCCTGATAACATGATAATTACTCCTGCCAGAATAATTTTATTTATAGCAAAGAACATTTTTTTAACCATTGTAATTTCTATTTAATGTTAAATAATCTGCATAAATGTCTTACATAAATATTCTCATAAACCTGTTTTTCAATAATATCTGAATACTTGCAAAGAAATGATTTGAATTGATCTCCATGCTCAACAGCAACTTTATAACCAACATGAATTAACTGGCGAAAATCAGGATTGTAATCCGGTTGGCCGGGAATATGTCGCAAAGTGTTTGCAAATTTTTCACCACTCCAAAGCTTAACTTCATTTACTAATGGTAATTTTTTTATGTCAATATCAATAACCTGAGCATAAGGTGCGCAAAGTTCGTTCATGCGTGAAAGTGCTTCATTATAAATTTTTTTCACCAACTCTAATGATTCTGAACTTGCCACAGCCAGTCCAATCACTTCTTCAAGCCAGGTTGTACCGGCTGTTTTAAGATGAATTCCTTTATCGTGCTTATACATGATCCTTTTAATTACCGGATAAATTGAAAATTTATCACTACCGGAATGTATGCTTAATTTGAGGTTATCAGGTAAACTAAATTTTTTAATGGCATAATCGATAATTAAAATATCTTCTTCAAATTCTTTTTCAAACTTGGATATTTCACCAACATAATCAACTCCTTTATTGAATCGGCCTGTAAACCGTGGAGCTATTGTTTGAACTGGAATTTTTTCTTTTGACAATAATGAAAGAATTATTAATAATTCAATTGGAGATTGAGGTTCAAGAACTTCATCAATTGAAATTTCTGTTATAAAATTATTGATACCCTTCTTTCCTTCAATAAAGCGGTAAATCTTGCCTGCTTCTGTAATTGCAGACAAATATTTTTGTATTATGTTCTCTAATTCCTTTTCAGCTAATATAAACGGCTGTGAAATTTTTGGAATGTTTAACTCTCCGATAAACCCGGAATTCTGTTTTATAGATTTTTTTAATTTCCCGTCATCAGGTTTTTTGCCAATAAAATCTGCAACATCAATTGTAAAGAAATCAGAATGATAAATAAATTCAGCAACATTTGACATATTAATGTGGTCAGCATCTACAAAAAACTGTTCTCTCCAGTTGAGCTCCTGTACGGCTTTATTGGCAGCCATTCGGGTATCTGATGGCTTTGTATGAATAATGTTATGTTCTCTAAATGATTTATTCCAAACCGGAGTAATAATTATTAATTTATCGTTCGCATCAATTATCGCTTTAAGTTGGGCCTTTGCTTCATGGCCAAATCTGTCGCCGATACCTATTGAATATTTTGAAAGCTTCATTAGTTATTTTTTATCAAAAAATTTTTAATCTTAACAAGCAAGTTACAACATTTATGGAAAAATTTCGGGAATATTAAATTTTAGCTGTTTCCGCCATTTTCGCGAAAGGATTATTTAAACAACCTATTATGTCAGAACTGTGATTTTTTGGATTAAAGGATTTTGGGATTTAATAATCAGGGCTTAAACTTTTTATTGGTTAAGCAAAATCACAATATCCAAGAAATCACAAAAATCCCGGTTCAGACATTTTTGCTGCCAGTGCCTCATTAATTCATTAATAATTTCGTCTGACTGTTCTTCAAAAAATTGCCACAAACCATTTAAGCTTACCTAATTGGAAATACTCAATTACCAACCTCTGCTATATTCAATTGTCCGATTTTTTCGGACAATTCAAAGTTTTTTATTGCCAGATTCTATCCAGAATTTCAGCTTTAACCAATTCATAAGCTGTATTATAATCAAACTCATCTCCAACACGAAGCAATGAAACCGTATCACCCAGAAATTCCTTGTCTTTCATTTTCAATTCCATGTTTTGTAAGTACTGCTTTTTAGTTGGAGGATTATCGACTGCGAAATTTATGTACTCATTATAGCAGTCGGAAATTTGATTGATGTTAAGTTTTGCCATTGTATGAGCTTTGTACAAATCATATAAATCACGGTCTTTTTTACGCTGATATAAGGCCCGGATTTTAGTACCAAGCATTTCTTCCAAATAGTAGGTAGGGATATTACAGGAACCATTAAACCAACCTGTTTCGATTTGTAATTCTTTAAATATATATCCTAAAACTGAAAAATATTCCCGACAGTTTATTTCTATTTTTAACCTCAATGATATTGGAGTTATATTTTCAGATTCAAACCTGAATAAAATGGTATTATTATTAGCTTTTTGTTTAATAATTGGTTCTCATAAAAATGCTAAACATAACCGCAATTGTTTTATAATATCCTTAATAGGGCCTGCTTTCTTTTGTACCAGGTCGATATCTTCTGAATATCTGAGTTGTGGGGACAGGAACAACTTATGTAAAGCTGTACCTCCTCTGAATACAAGGTTCTCGGCCAAAAATTCATTTGAGAAAATTTCTACTAATGAACGGCAAATGACCAAATCCTGTTCAACTTGTTCATCTGTTATCCAGGGTACAATATTACTCCAGGCTTTTATTTCGTTTGCTGGTATCATTCGTCAATTTCAATATCCGTATTAATAATAATTTCCCATCTGTCATTTTTCGGAAAATCATTTTTTCCTTTCCAGGTGGAAAAATCGGACATATTGACCACCTTTCGCCGATTTTGAAAGACCATGCTTCGCCGGTAGAAAAGACCACCCCAAAGTTAACGTCCTTTTTTGCTTAAATTTTACCCTAATTTGGAGGGTTATTATACAAATATATTTTTTTAGTTTGTTTCTTCAAAGGATAATAATGTTTTACTATTTCTTTTTCTCATTGACTCGCCGTTAAGTTCTATGCGATGTGCCTGATGGACAATACGATCTAATATAGCATCTGCAATAGTTTGCTCGCCAATAATTTCATACCATTTCATTACCGGAAGTTGTGCTGTAATAATTGTTGAACGTTTACCATGTCGGTCTTCAATAATTTCCATAAGTGATGATCTGCTTTGATTATCTAAAGGTTGTATGCCAAAGTCATCAAGGATTAATAAATCTTGTTTTTCAATTCGTGCAATTTCTTTGATATATGACCCATCAGCTTTGGACATTTTTAGTTTAGCGAAAAGCTTAGTGGTATTGGCATATAAAACTTTATGACCTAACATGCACTGCCTGGTTGCCAATGGCCGAAGCAATAAAGCTTTTTCCGATACCTGTACTTCCGGTAATGATTATAGTTTCAGATTTGTCAATAAAATTACAATCTGCAAAGCGCATGATTTGGTTTTTATCAAGGTTCCTGTCAGTATCAAAGTCAATATGTTCAATATTTGCCTTGTAACGAAAACGGGCTTGATTTATATGTCTTTCAATACGACGATTATCACGATAATCCCATTCCGCTTGAACCAGGAAAGCGACCATTTCGTCAGCTGTCAGCTTAGCCATACGACCATCTTCCAGGGTAGTTTTGAAAGCTGTGGCCATACCATGGAAGTTCATTTGTTTTAGATACTGCAATGTTTTTTCATTCATAAATTTTAGTTTTAAATGTTAATACCAGGATTAAGTCAGCCACGCTCTTGACGTAGCTGACTTTTAGATAAATTATTTATTTGTAATAGTCTCCTCCCCGGACATTACCGTGTGGTGGCATTTTCTTGTTTTCATCTTCTATATCGAAAGGTTCAATATCCAAACGTTTTTCGAGTATGATGCGAATAGCATTATAACTGAAGTCTCCATAATATAATGCTCTGCGGCAGGCACGGTTTAATCGGTCATTGCCTGCCCGTACAGCAAAACTAAGTATACCCTGACATGTTTTATAGGCTTGTTCGGGGTGTTGTCTTATCTCAAGAATTCTGGCAATATAATCCCTGGTGTAGTTGCCAATAAAGGTTGCCCTCTGAATGAAATTCTCAGGTGTCCAGTCGCTTTTAAACTGGTGTTTGGATGCCAGGTGATCCGGGTTCGTTGTATAACCATAAAGTTTATAATCCCTGATATGGGTTGCTATGCAATCGTAACGGTAATAAACTTCAATTTGCTGTTGATTGTAAAGTATGGTTACCTTCTTTCCCATGTAACGAAAAGGAACACTGTAATAATGCTTGTCTTCTGCAAGGCACACATGGTTATTTTTCATTACAGTAACTACTTTTTCCCGTTTGGCCTGGTACCGGTATTGAGGTAGTGCCTGAAGTTCTGATTTTTCAATTTCTTCGAACAATTGTCGACGGCTATAAGGACGCCCTGTGAGAAGTTTATTATTGTGTTCCTCGAGTAATTCCCTAATTGCTTTATTAAGGTCAGCTAAGCTCAGATAAATGCTTTGTTTTACCGTGCTAAAAATAGTCCGGTATATGATCTTGACAGCTCCCTCTACTAATGCTTTATGTTTTGGTTTATATGGACCTGCCGGAAGAGCTGTCATATGATAATGTTCTACAAAATCACGGAACATCTCGTTGAGTGTAGGTTCGTACCGGTCACTCTTGATCACTGCTGATTTTAAATTGTCGGTAACAATCGCCAATGGCATACCACCGAAATAATGCAGAGAATTCTCGCATGAACTGATAAATTCTTCCTTTCGTTGTGTCATGGACGCCTCTACATAGGTAAGCTGGCTTGCACCCAGGATGGCAACAAAAACTTCCACTGTAATTACTTCTCCTGTTGAATTATCCACATAAGAAAGTTTATCCCCTGTATAGTCTACATACATCTTGTCTCCACTCTTGTGTTCCTGATGCATTGAAGAGTTAACTTTTTTAAGCCAACGATTATAATGCTCCTTGAACTGAGATCGCCGGTATCCATCCGGATGTTTTTGATAATATAGCTCCCATTGCTTTTCTCGTGTCATACCCTTACGTTTTAGGGCCTTTTCCATTGATGGAAAGAAAGCTAACAGGTCTGCCATTCGTTGATCTTTGTCTGGTTCAGGCTTAGGCGATGAAAAAAGCGATTCCAATTGGGTATCACTTAGTTCTTCAATTTCTGCCAATGTAATATCCATGGCACCAAACTGCCGGATATACTTCTTAACTGTGTTTCTAGTGGCTCCTGTGCGGACGCTGATTGATTTTTTACTTACACCTTCGGTGTACATCTTCAAAATACTTCTTGCTTTACTCATAATAATTAAATTGTTAGACATGAATGATTGGTATTTACATAATACCTTCAACGTTAATCATTCAACCCAACAAATCAAGGTAATAAAGCAAATTAAAAAGGGGTGGTCAATCACTCCGGCGAAAGGTGGTTAATTTAGTCCGGCCAGGGGTGGTCAGTTTACTCCGGCGATAGGGTGGTTCTTTTGCTCCGGCTTTAGGTGGTCATTTTGACCGATTTTT
>CAWJWO010000002.1:0-460820 GCA_963846585.1 uncultured Bacteroidota bacterium | reverse complement strand
AAAACATTAAGATTTAGTAATCTCCTTTTTATATCAACAAACTATCAAGTTGATTTGAATCCTTGTACTTTTTTAATACCAAAGTAGTTGAGGCGTATCTATTAGGAGCAGTATATTTCCAACCAAAGTATTTATCATGTAGAAAATTATACCAATCAAGTTGCTCTAAATTGCTAATTTGTCAAGTTTCAAATCATTTAACTCATGCTCCAATTCTATATTTTCAGGTTGTAAATAAGCTCCAATAATGTTCAAGAGCAATCTTCCAATCATGCCCATTATTTGATTCCCAAAGATTGTTTATTGTAATCATAAGATTTCACTAAAATTAGAAGTGACGCTTTTCTTAAAAATGCGCATAACGTTCGCGGCTATGCCCAGTGCGGGTTTTAGAAGCACTGACCTATCCACCGAGGACAAATATAATAGAAAGCAGCGACATTCGCAAACCGCTGAAACCCGCATTGGGTATGAGCCGTTGTTAGCGGTTCGGGCTTTATTTATGTTTATTAATCTTCTCCAAAATAATCACTATCAATTTTCTTTATCTCATAAGTCTGCTGTGTTGTACATCCAAGACTGTAATCAATCATAAGTTGTGCAAGTTGTTCTCCATCAATCAGCACAATCTTGGTTTCATTTTTAGGAGTATATTCCAACGCCTCCTTTGTAAAATTTGATGTCGTAATAAATATCCCTTTTTTTGCACCTTGTCCAGCCAACGCACCAACAAATTTATGAAGTTCAGGCCGTCCAACAACATTCCCGGGTTTCCATCGCTTAGCTTGGATATATATAATATCAAGCCCTAATTTATCCTCCTTTATTGTGCCATCGATTCCTTCATCACCGCTTTTACCAATGGCTTTGCCAGCATCTTTAATTGATCCGCCATATCCCATTTTAACTAAAAGCTCAACAACAAGTCTTTCGAAAAAAGTTGGTGATAAATCAACCACTTTATTTAGTAATTCAGATGCTAACGATTTTCTAATCCTTTGATATGCTTTATCAAGATTCTCCTCTGGTGTTTGCTCATTTGGCTCAGTATTTATTATATCCTCTTCGCTGTCATTGTCATGCTTGCTTGAATTTTGAAAATCAAGAAACGATGGAAACTGTTTCAGATATTTAGCATCAATCCTATCAGGTTTTTTCTTTAATGTATCAAGTCCAACTTGTGTGATTATAAATGTTGCTCGCTTAGGAGAATCCAGAAGTCCAGCCTTTTTTAAATATGTTTTTGCCCAGCCTACTCGATTATCAAAAATTGCTTGATTCCCACTTGCCAAAAGTTCCTTACGCTCATCATCTGTTACTTGAAATTCAACAGCTAAATCTTCAATTAAATCACGGTATTTATGCTCTTGCCTATCCGAAACAAGACTAAGAAGTGGAAGCATTAATGATTGATAATCAGGTATCATATTTTAAAATTTATTATCATTTATCAAAGTGCTGTGTTTTGTTTTAGCCTGACCGCTAACGTTTGACGGTATGAAATGTTGGGGAAATCGTGGACACGAACCTTTCTTACGTTAAAATCCATTCTTGCGAGCGATTCACTTTTCTTACCCATTGAACCCCAATATTTTATACCGTTTGTTAGCCCCTGCCGTTTTTATTTTATATTTAAAGTCAATCGTTTTCCAAGTCCAGATTCAATTATTCTCTTAAAAGTCGATAATTCAATGTCTGATTTGTTATTTTCAAATCTGGATATGTAAAATCTAGTTGTTCCAGCTCTATGTGCTAGTTCATCCTGTGTCAATCCGGCTTTGATCCTTGCCCTGCGGACAATATCACCATATCCTTGAGCCTGAATATCTGAATCCAGGCTTAGTTTATACAATACATCTGGACCAATCTCGTATGGATATTCCTTTTCCTGACCTTTTTCGTCAATCATTTTTACGGTCAAATTATCCCATGAAAGAGTCTGATTGCGAAGTTTAACCTTTTTAATCTCTGATAAATCAAATAATTTATACTCAATATCTGATTCTTTTATATCCCAGTCGTTTAATATTTTGCCGAAATCTAATAATCGAATTTCGCCATTATTAAAGATCACATATATCTTAAGTCCATCGATTTTATCAATTTTTAAAATCCTTGGCATTTTAATACTCTTTCTCATAATCTTGGATTTAATCGTTTAAAGTTGTCCAAAAGCATCTCTTGATTATCCTTAGCCCAATTAATCACTTTGTTTAATTG
Organism: uncultured Bacteroidota bacterium; assembly: GCA_963846585.1. Lineage (GTDB taxonomy): Bacteria > Bacteroidota > Bacteroidia > Bacteroidales > JAAUTT01 > JAAUTT01. The sequence continues at coordinate 458,600 of CAWJWO010000002.1, read as the reverse complement.
CGGTTTTGGAAGTCTGCCAGCATAAATTTCAAAATTCTGGATCGTAATTAAAGCTTCAAAATCGGCAAAAATAGCATGAAAATGTGGTGGCGGATGCTCTCTTGAATATAAATCGATCTTTACAGAATCAATAATTTTTATTGTCGGCATTTTTTATTACAAAGTTACCAACTTAGGCAACAAAAACAATTCTTTTTTGTATTTTTTATGGAACCGTGAGCCTTTTTTTACGGTTGGGGCTAACGGTTGGCGGTATGAAACGTTGGGGAAACCGTGAAAGCGAAACTATCCGCCGTTACTGAACTTGCCAGCGAGCGAAAAGCTTGATATACCACTTAAACCCCAATGTTTTATGACCGCTTGTTATGGGCTGGGTTTTTTAAGCAGTTTTAATCCATCTTTCGTTTTGTGATTCAATTCCAAAAATGTTTGGACTTTGAGTAATACCATCATCATTTATATGTAATAAAATCTGATGTTCTAATAGAAACTTACCAATTTGCGCATGAACGTTTCTGAATGGTTCATGTCTATATGTACTTAAGAATTCTACATATTCGATCTCAAATCTCTTTGCGAAATTTCTAATTAGCTCATGAGAATCAAATCTATCAGTAGGAATGTTTCTGATTATTTCATCTCTTATCACAACCAAATTGGTTTCCATAAATTCATTTATACTCATAGTAGGTATTTTAAAATTAGTTGCTTCATTAATCAATGTTCATGATTCCTTGATGGACTATAGGAACAACCGCTTCCACGAGAACTAGAACCACAATAAATACATTTACCTGTACCTGATTCATGCTTATGATTCTTTGTTGGGCTATAGGAACAACCGCTTCCGAAAGAACTTGAACCACAATAAACACATTTGTTTCCAACGCCAGAATGTTCATGATTCCTTGTTGGGCTATAGGAACAACCACTTCCAAAACTACTGCTTCCGCAAAATTTACATTTACTCATAATTTCAAATTTTTGGTTCTACTCTTCTGGCTTTTCGATTTCGCCCCGTTTTTTAAGTGGTTTCTGGACTCCACGTTATGTTTGTTACTTACTAAAGTCAAAACTGTCAATAAGTGCCGAGCCTAATTGTCGCTTTTCAAATCCGTTTTTGTCCGAGAGCCGTTTTTTAGGCTTGCCCATAACTTAATAGGATTTTATGCGCGATTCATCTACAGTTAAGTTAATACCAAAAGTAAAAAAATTATTTAAGGTATAATCAAATAGCGATAAATGAATTGCACATAAAATTGAGTTGGACTGAGCCGCCCGGTAACCAACATGAAATTAGCATGGACTTCTTAATATAACTGATATTGATATAATGTAAGATTTTTACACCTAAGGAAGCCAAAAAAGCTTTTTGGTTTGATATTTTCAACTCCATAATTAAATAATTACTAATAAATCCTTTCATATTGAACATAATAATCCTGTTACAGTAAAATAGTTACTGTTAATAATTTTTAAATCATTCAAAGAACGTATCTCAAAATAGCTCGCCAGGAGGTCGAAGAAGTCTCATTACCCCTTGATTACAAACGGGACAGCGATTAATTTGACGTCCTGTAATATGGCTTAATATGAATTCTGCACTCATTCCTGCAAACAATGGCTTTGATGGAGTGTAACCGAGAAGGCGAAAACATTGCTCTAGTTTTCTCTGCCGGTTTGCAACTGCATATATTCCAAAATATCTGATTTTATAAAATCCTTGAGGTAATATATGTAACATAAATCTTCTTATAAATTCTTGTGCTGATAAATCCATAATTTTACTACGGTTATGCTCACGGTAATCTTTCCACCTGAATGAAACTGAATTATTTTCCATATTAAGAATCCGGCTTTCCGATATAGCAACCCTATGAGTATATCTGCCAAGATAGGTAACCACCTGTGCAGGTCCCGCACAACACTTTTTGCAGTATACAACCCAATTTGTTTTATAAAGTTTTTCTTTAAGACTTTCCCAATCATTTACTCTATGATTATTACCTTGTATAACAAGTTGTTTTTGGTCAATTGCCTGAGATAATAATGATATGAATTTTGCCCGAAACATTTTCGATAATGCTTTTACGGGAACAAAAAACTTCTTTGAAGTCCTTACCCATTGCCAACCGTCACTGTCTAATCCACCAGCTGGAATCAACAGGTGTATATGTGGATGCAAACTAAGGGTTTGTCCCCATGTATGTAGAATAGCAACTGCCCCAACATCTGCTCCTAAAAAAGCTGAATTTTTACCTGCCTGCCTAAGCGAATGCCAGGCCGATTCAAACAAAATATTATATAAAAGACTTTGATTTATCAATACTAACGGATTTAGTGATTCAGGTAAAGTAAATACCACATGAAAATACCGAACCGGAAGTAATTGTGATTTTATCCGGTCTATCCATAATTCTTGCTTTATCCATTGACAATGGGGACAATGCCTGTTACGACAAGAGTTGTAAGCTATTTCACGATGTCCACATTGATCGCAATAATAATTATGATAGCCCATTGCCTCTGTTGAGCAACCTGCAATGGCCTTCATTGCTTTTAATTGTACATAGGTAAGATTATGATGGGTTAGAAAATCATCTCCGTATCGGACAAAGATGTCTTGCAACTTTATCCTATTATTTTTTACTCTTTCCATCTTTTATTGGGTTAATGAATCCAATGGACTTTTAACCATTGCCGGACTAAAATTTACTAAATGTGTATATATTGTAGTCGTTTTCAATGACGTATGACCTAAGAGCGTTTGTATGATACGAAGGTTAACTCCTTGTTCCAATAAGTGCGTAGCAAAACTATGACGTAAGGTATGAAAACTGGCCTCTTTTCTTATACCGGTTATTTTCATACATCTTGCAAATATATGTTGCACTGTACGACTACTGATAGGAGCTCTATTATCATGCCCTTCAAATAAATAGTTGTATGGCTTATACCAGCGCCAATATTCACGTAACATATCCACTAACATTCCAGATAATATTGTATACCTGTCCTTTTTACCCTTGCCACAACAAACCTTTATTTGCATACGTTGTGAATCTATATCACAAATCCTTACATGGCATACCTCTTCTAGCCGCATACCAGTAGAATATGCAAGGGCTAATATAGTTCGGTGTTTTAGATTACGTGTAGCGTTTAAAAGTTGAAATACTTCTTCTTTTGAAAATACCACGGGTAATTTTTTTTCACCTCTGGGTCGGGAAATCTTAATCTCAGTCCATACTTCTTTTAAAACATCAACTCTTAACACTTTAAATGCACTTATGTACTGATTAATAGTTGCAGTAGAAATTTTTCTCTCCTGTAGAAAGGAATGAAGAAAATCAACAACCTGTTGAGAGCTTATTTGATCCGGTGATTTATTATAATACCTTGATAGAGCTGTAAGGCATTTAAGATAAGTTTCAATTGTACGTTTACTGTAATTTTTTATCTGCATATATTGCAGCATCCTTTGTCTAAGTGTTGTCATGGTAATATGTTTTTAAGTTACATATTACCATATTAAAAAATTATTCCTCTATTGGCAAGTTACCGCCTTTTTTGGCGGTTTAGTTCAACTTACTTATACCCGCCATGGCATGGCGGGTTAACAACCATTTTACCGGAGATAACCGCCATAGCGTGGCGTTTATTTTTTTATCAATAATACTAAATAATATCATAATAAATCAAATGGTGAAGTAATTTTTTGAATGCTTTTTGTGCTTACATGGGTATAAATCTCGGTTGTCTTGCTACTGCTATGTCCTAATATCTCTTGAATATACCTTAAATCCGTACCGTTTTCCAATAGATGAGTGGCGTAACTATGCCTTAGCCAATGCAGCGTTACAGGTTTTTTAATACCTGCCTTTGCAACGCATTGTTTAAGTACATTCTGCAAGCTTCTTTCTGTATATGGACTTCCTTCCTTCTCTCCTTCAAATAAATATACTTTCGGCTTAAATGCTTTAAAATAGGCTCGCAACATTTCAATTGTTTTATCACTTAACGGTGTTATTCTATCCTTGCTTCCTTTAGATTGCTTTATAATTAGTATATTCCTTTTCGAATCAACATGCTCAGGCTTTAATCTTAATATTTCCCCACATCGCAATCCACAGGAGTATATCAATGATAACATAGCCTTATGTTTTATAAAACTAGGTGCTTCTAGTATTTTTTTAACTTCTTGTTTACTTAAAACATTGGGTAATATTTGTTGTCGTTTTGGACGATGGATCAGATCAATATCCATGGTAGTACCTTCAATTGTTTTGAAAAATAATTTTATAGCATTCACTGCCTGGTTCTGGTAAGAAGAAGAAAATTTATTGGATAGAATATATTGGTTGTTAAAAGTTATAATATCCTCATTATTTATCTCATGGATTGGTTTCTTATAATAAAATTTTAAAAATGTCTCCAATGCATTTATATAAGTAGCAATCGTATTTTCGCTATAACGACGAGAGCTCATCCAGTTTCTAAATTTTGTAATATTTTGTAACCGATCCTCACTTAGAATATGCGTTTTGATATAGAAGGTTGTATTTTTCAGATCATGCAGTTTTTCCTTTAATACCGTTGCATCAATGGTAGCAATTCCTTCAAATTTTTCTTTTACCTGAAGGAATGCCTGGGTTGAATAAGGAAGAGTCCATGCATGATTAGTGTTGCTCCAGTTAGCATTGTCGAGATTTCTTGAAATACTAATGAGTTGTTCGTTGTACTCAAACCTTAACAACAATAAATGTTTCCCTTGGTGAATTGCTGTATCCAGAGTAATGATTGCCATACGATCAAATTTGAAATTCATAATATACAAAAAAGCAGAATATGATTTCCTAATTGGTATAATTCCATTTTTAAAAACTCAAAAGTATTTTGAGCTAAAAATTTTAACTAATTAGCCTAAAGTTTAATTAGTTTTGTAACCTTTTTCCAGTTATGTGGCAATAATTCTTCCAATTGCGATGTCTTACAATCCGGTAAGCGGGTTAGAACATCAACGGTATCCCTACGGATAAATTATGATTTAAAAATAATATAAAATTCCTTTTTATCAAAATCAAATTTAAAGTATTAATAATCAAGATAATGTCGATTCAAATACAGGCTGATTATTGAAAAGTGGTTTCCATTTGTGAGGAAGTAAATCATCCAGTTCAGATTTTTTGCAATCTGGTAAACGATTAAGAACGTCAACAAGCCAATGGTAAGGATTGACATTATTTTTTAAACAACATCCAAAAAGGGAAAAAAGTATTGCTCCATGCTGGGCTGCTTCATGACATCCGGCAAATAGAAAGTTTTTCCTACTCAACGCTATGGGGCGCATATGGTTCTCAATCAAATTGTTATCGATTTTGTAACGACCGTCATCGACATACCTTTTTTGCCTTTCCCAAAGGTTCAAAGTATAATCTATTGCTTTTCCAATGGCACTTTTAGGAAGTACCTGTAGCTTGTTTTCTTTAAGCCATATTTCCAGTTCCTGCAAAATGGGTACTGCTTTCTGCTGACGCATATGTTTTATGGCATTAAAATCCAGATTTAATAATTCGCATTCCCTTTCAATTGCATATAGCAGTTGTATTTTTTGCAGAACATAGGTTGCCCGTGGAGTATCATTATCCATTGCTTCCTTATATTTCCGGCGAATATGGGCTAAACAACTCAACAATTTTATTTTGCCTGGTTTCTCAAAAGAATTATAGCCTGCATACCCATCTGTTTGAAGTGTTCCCCTGAAATTTTTTAAAAAGTTTTCTGGTCCTTCCCTCCCTCGACCTTTTTCATAGTGAAAGCAAATTAGTTTTAACATTGGAGCATGATACCCCCAATGGTAGCCCTGATGAGTGGTTCCAGGCTTGTTTCTGTCCAGAACCCTTATTGTTGTTTCATCGACCTGCAAATAATCCTGACTTCTAACCACTTCTACAAGTCTGTCATAAAGAACAACAAGTAATATACATGCAGATTTAAACCAATCATTTATAGTTGATTCTGATATTTTAATACCATCTCTCCTGAAAATCTTAGCTATACGGTAAAATGGGAGATGATCTACGAACTTGCAGACTAAAATCCATGCTATCAGAGTTGCTCCTGCAATGCCTTTTGGAATTGGAAGTGATGGAATATCAGCAATCACAATAGGTTGTTCATCCTTGCCAGGAAATGCATAAACCGGACGAACTATCTGTCTAACATATAATTCACCAGTTTTATATTCAAGTATTTCTGTAATTTCTTCTCTTATTTTTACCGCACCCTTTAAATCACCTTCAGGTTCAATCACTTCTTTTATTCTTGGCAGATGTGCAGGTAAAGGCATACGGCAATTAACTGTAATCTGTTTGTCTTTTTCTGCCAACTTAATACGCTGATAAGTAATTATTTCTGATTCGGTTTCAGTTTTAGGCTCCAAAACTTCCTTTGTTTCACCAAAATCAAAACCCAGGGTTGGGTGTGCAAAATTACCTTCATTCTTAAAGGATTCACTTCTGGATCCGAAGAGTATACGACGTAACTTCTTCCAGTTCTTCCTTGGTATACAATAAGTTATAATCTTTTTCCTGAAGCTGACCGGTCAAATCGACGACTTTTTCCTCTAAAAGATTAATCCTTTCTTTTAAAGTATTTATTAAATTGATATGGTCTAATTCGTTTTCCATTATGTAGTAAAGATAATAAATATTATCCAATTTGCAAAGAAGAAAATATGTAATTACGCACATTTTTCCTCACGATATCGCTTTCTAAACCTTATATTTTTTAACGATATGCCCTCAATCATAATAACCAGTTGAGCCCATGTTAAAGTGCCATTTTCCATTAATGGCATCTCAAAATTTCCTTTTTCAAGTCTTTTATAGTAGAGGACAAAACCGCCGCTTTCCCAATGCAGAAGTTTAACCTGGTTCCTGACCCGGTTTAAAAAAACATATACTTCCCCGCTTGTTGGTTTTCGTTCCAGCTTGTCTTGTATAATACCGCATAGGGAATCGAAACTACACCTCATATTTGTAGGCGTGGAATATAAAAAATACTGATGCGAAGATGTTAGAGAAAACATTTCTCCTTACATTATACTGATCAGGGAACGGAGCATTGTTAAATCCAGTTCCTGGGTAAGTTTTACCTTAACTCCGTTTGGATAGGAAATTTCCAGTTCTGTTTTCTTTGAAACGGTGATGTTTTGCTCAGGTTCTTTTATTTTTTTATGAGTAGGTGTTGATTGAGGAATATCTACCGGGATAAAGGTATCTTCGGTGATATTTTTTGAATTCATATATTTTCGGTACCAATAATAATAGGTGTGTGCTGTGATGCCATGTCGCTTAAAAAATTCATCCCTTGGAGTTTCACTACCCAGGCTGGACTTAACCAAGGCAAACATTTCATTTTGGCGGTTATGATTCACTGGATTCTTCATAGCTTCGTTTTTTATTCAAAGCTATATGGTTTATAATTGCGATACAATATGTATTTCACCGGACGGATACTAATAATCCAATTAAACAGATTGTTTTTAACATTGGTTTCTCGTACCATTTTACTGTTAAATATATAAATATAGCTATAAGTGAAAAACTGTAAACATGAGACATTGTTCCTTCAATTGTTGCGTAATAATACAAATTTGTTCCAATGGTTACAGTCAGTATGGAAAGTGCAGTAACAAACTCACTGAAATATTTCAGCATTGTTATACGAAGAAAATACAGACCAATAGCAAAATAAAAAATACAACTCAGCTGAAGTGCTATTTTATACGGTACTGTAAATCCATTAGCCTCTATACCAAATAATTTGGCAACTTCATGTCCTGCAAAAAAAACGGACTATATAATACAGCCATACCCATACTCATCTTTGTAACATGACTACCTGTTGGAGTTTCAATAGGCCAGAATTTATCACAAAAATACCCCGGGTCTTTATATACAAATTTTAAAGTAAGATCATGATAGATAAATGCTGCACGGCAGATATGTATCAGTATTCCAACACATCATTTGCAATAACTTTATTAGGTAGTTTATAAAGAGCTGTATTAAAATTACCCAAACAGCCGAAATTATTAACAGCCAATTTACTAAACGGGATAATGATAAAAATCTGTTCATTTCAAATTAAATAAAAATATAATTTCAAAAATATAAAATTTTAAACTATAGGTTAATTAATTCATTTTTCTTTTAAATATTAAGATTGGCGGATCATTCACCACTAAATTCCAGTTTTTTTCTTCTTTGTATTTTTTTATTTCTTTTGTATACTGTTCTTCTGTTAAAGGAAAATTGTTGAAATCCATAAGTGCTATATACTTCTGCATCATCAACTCGGGGAAAGTAGTATGGCTTGTTACGGAAAGCAACATGAGGAACAATAATTCCACTGGTTGAAATTCTTGCATTTTCAGAGAATTATAGCAAGGTGTCTGTATACTTTCTTTTCATCAAAGGAAGCATGGTACATTGAACTTTTGTAAAATGCATATTTAGAATCTCCCCACCAATCCATAGTCCTGTTATGACCAAGTAATTTAATCAATGTAATACTAATAGTTAATAAACAAACTGCAATTGTAATATATAATCTAAGTTTTCTATTTCTAAATTCGTGAATAATTAAAAAGATGGCTATTGGTAAAATAGACACAAACTCAATTGAATAATACAATTCAATGCCCCATCTTATTGGATTGTCATTCAACATTTTTTTTGCCAACAGGGGAATTATTAATAGTAAATACTTTGGACGGAAAAACAATAAAAACCCACCACTTAATAGGTAAACATAATAGAACTCAAATTTAACCTTATCATATATATGATCTCCACCCAAATTTACGAACAGCAATTTAATAGTATGGACAGGGTGATGAAAAATAAATATTAATGCTTCATATGGATTATGTCCAAGAGCAGATACAGGTAAAAAGTGAATACCTTGTTTTCAGAGGTCTCAAATAATGGTATAAGAATTTTGAATGTTAAAATAAAATAAAGGAATGACAATATTGTTATAATTACAGAAATTAGCCTCAGTTCTTTATCTTTGTAATGAGAGATCAATAAATATAAGCCAATAAAAAATGTCCATAATGCCATATCCTCCCTTGAGATCAATATGAAAATAAATGCGCCACCAGGCATATATGAACTTCTTTTTTTCAAAATAATAAAGTAAAACAGGAACAATGGATGATGCAATTATTGCAAGGTTGCAATCCATAACAAAAGAAGACCACCTCCCAAATAAAATAAAATATTGCAACATAGCAAGTATAGGCAAATATTTATCAGAAGTCTTTAATTCAATTAATTTAAATACACCCCAGCCACCATAAAGTATAATTAATGTTTGAATTATTAAAAGGGTATAAGTGCCTGTCAGCCATCCAAAAACCCAATATAGCGGAATAAACAGAAACATTGTGAAGGAAAGGTGATCCTGCATAAAACTGGCTTTCCATAAATATACAGGACATTCACTTATTCTTAAATGTGCAAAATCATAAAAGGCAAAATTATATGTGCCATAGTCCCAGGCAAATGTTCTGAAAAAATAATGATTACAAAAATCAATGGTTAGATAAATAATGCCAAATAACAAAATTGTCATATACATCAATTTCTTAATTGGTAAACTCTTTATATCTGTCATATTTATCAGATTAAATTTACATTCATCTATACTATACGTTAAATACCACTGATTTAGGTGATGTAAATAAGAATAATGTAATAGTTGCAGACCAAAAATAACTTCTTAACCAAAGCATTAAAGTTCTAAATAAATAAAATAATGCAGTTAAAAAAAGTAGAGTATTTAATAATCGATAAATAGATTCATGATAACCAAATATTTTATATAAAAAAGCAATGAAATAATAAACTATTGGAATTTCACTTGTTGCATTATATCCACTCTTATTTTTATCGGAAGTAAGATTGTGAGTCTGGGGTTTAAAAAAATGCATTCCCGTTTGATAGTAATTTAATGCTATTGAGGCACAATCAGATTGCCTCCAATGATGAACAGATTGTGGTCGTTTCATTACTATTGAAGGATATTCATAAAGTATTGAGACAAGCAACAGTATAAAAATAAATCTGTAATTGGGTTTATATAATATTTGAAAAATATTTGTAATGAATTAAAAATATTTTTAATAAAGAATAAAATTACCTGTATATTACCTTTACCTGAATACATTTTAGTTGGTTAATATTTTTTAACAAAATTAGATATGCCTTTTTATATTATAAAACTTCCGAAAATAACTTATTTTTTGTAAAAATAGTCTATGAAATATAAAAACTTAAAAAATATAATCAAATATTACAATTAGGGGTAGTACCAGAATCCGTGCTCTCAAACGCAAAGTAGCATCATATTCACATGTATATTAAAATATTACAAAGTTTGTTGATAAATTAGAAAACTAATTTATACAAAATTTATTAAGTCTTAACAAACTGATAGTTACATTCTATTTTTTGCCAAATTATTTGATTTGTCGAATAAACACTATATTTAACACATATTCTGATTGTTATAGTATTACTTTGCACTTCATGACAGGGATGCTGGTATTGGGCCTACCCGGCAGAAATTATTCAATATAGAACTATCAGCCAATCTACTAGACCTAAAAGTATAAAACAAAGTTTAAATCTATTTAATACATTAAAAGATCGTTTTGATAAGTTGAAAAATTTAATTGAAAAAGTTAACCTGCCAGATGTCATAATAGATTATCATGCACAGTGGGCAAGTATCGCTGATACTGACAAGATTGAAGACCGCGCTGATAAATATCTTTTTTTACTATGTTTCCTGATCCGTCAAGTCAGGCTTCGGCATGATTTCTTGATCGACATTGTCCTGCAATGCGTTAAAGCAGCTGAAAACCAGGCGAAAAACCTGCAACAAGAGGAGTATTTTAAAGATCAGCGACAACGCAAAAAAGCTACCCAGTTATTGATTAATTCGCGCCAAAAGTACCGGCAACAGGTGGAAGAAATCAAAAATATCTTGAAAAACCATGCCAGTGATAGTGATAAGATTATTGAAATTCAAAATATTTTGGAAGCCGAAAATGAACTTACCAAAGATCAGGAAAAATTGATTACAACTATCGAGGTTGAAATAAACCTGGATGAAAGAACTGAATTTTACCGTCAATGGGAGAAAAGTTACACGTGGCTGAGCAATAGAATAAACCATGTAATTAATAACTTGATTATTAATGCTGGAAGTTCCGATACTAACTTGTATCAAGCTATCAAGGATTATACAGGCAAGAACGGGAAAATAACTTCTCCTGCAGATAATTTGAACTGGTTGGACTCGAAGCAGCAAGATTTGCTTTGGGTAATTAACGATTCCACCGGAAAAGAGATCTTTCAAGTTCATCTTTACAAGATGTTCTTGTATCAAGCCATCAATGATGGCATTAAATCTGGCACTCTCAATTTTGACTATTCATACCGCTACCGGTTCCTGGAAGAATACCTTATCAGCAAGCAAGAATGGAAAGAAAACAAGGAACAATTATTGATTGATGCCGAAATGGTACACCTGAAGGATTATAACGTTATTAAAAATAAGCTGGAAGAAGATTTAGATAAGCATTATCACAAGGTAAATGAAAACTATAATCTTGGACTAAACCCTTACTTGAAGTTTGACAAAAATCGTAAAATAGTCATTACAACCCCGCCAGTAGAAAAACCAGATTTAGACAGGGTTGCTGAATATTTCAAACCAGCTCAATATGTTTCTATCCTTAACGTATTGTCAGACATTGAAAAAGCAGCACCTTTTTTGCACCATATTGGGCATCAAAGTAAAACCCATGAAAGGAAACGCCCTGCTCCGGAAACCTTTTTTGCTGCAATCATCGCTTTAGGATGCAATATTGGAGTAGAAAGAATGGGAAATATATCAAAAGGAATACAGTCTTCTTCCCTTAGAAATACTAATGATTGGTATTTAACAGGCCAGGCTTTGCAAGATGGCTATTTATGCCCATCGCTACAATTTTGTATATTTAGATATTATATTATTATTTTAGTGATAGTTACGAAATTAAACATTTTAAAAATATGATATAATTTTGAATAGTTCTTTTATTTTTATTAAATTCTAAATAGCTGATATTTAATTAATAAAAAATAATAAATTTTTTTAGCTCTGTTTAATTATCGCTAACTTTACATTTTTGTAGCGATGGGTATAAATAGCCAATTGCAAACAGGGGAACAACACAAATGACAATTCAAAATAGTACAGGTAACGTTTACATTGGATCTACTAATGCAGCAGCTACTTTGAATTTAAGAGGTGGAGCAATAAATTTGCCAACAAATACGAATATATTATTTGGACCTAGCTATGCTACAGGGATTCCATTATTAAAAATAGAACATTGGAATAATATGCATGCATACTTTACATATTATGAAAATGCATATTTTAGAAGTAACCTTAATATAAATAATAGTGCCCTAACACTATTTGGAGATGGTACAGTTGGAATTGGATTTGCAACAACTTATACAACGGGTAATTATCCTACTAAAGGTTATAATTTAGCAGTTAATGGCTCTTTTATTGCTACCTCTGTAGTTGTTAAACTTGTGGCAAATTGGCCTGATTTTGTTTTTAATAACAATCACATATTTATGCAATTGCCAGAAATTGAATCATATATAAAGACAAATCATCATCTTCCTGATTTGCCTGGCGAAGATGAAGTTAAAATCAAAGGAATTGATTTAGGGGAAATGCAAACAAAACTTTTACAGAAGGTTGAAGAATTGACATTGCTATTGATTGAACAAAATAAAAGTTTTACTGCATCAATTGATAATTTGAAAAGGGAAAATGAGGCATTAAAAGCAAAAATGGAGTCGATTTCCAATAAATAGATTTTTGTATAACCTTAAAACTTAAATATAATGAAAAAATACTTAATATTTTTATGCTTATTATTTACACAAATCATAAGTATAGTAGCACAAGAAGATGATTCATACAGAAATATACGAATAAACAGAGATAGTATTATTATTTATAAACGTGAGAAAGCCATTAGTGATGCTGAATTTATTTTTGAAGCTACCATGACTTCAGAAGATGTATATCTACGTATTGATAAGAATGGACTTAACCATAATATGAGGTCTGTCATAGCTACAATTACAAAAGTATTTAGGGGAAACCTTAAGCCAGGAACTGTTGAAATATTGGACGAATTATTTGATACAAATATTGTAGTAGATCAAAAAAGGGAGAGTTATAAATTACATCATGCTCTAACCCATGGAATATTTCTTTGTAAGTCAAACAAAGAATTTCCTTATGATTCAAAATATAATATTCATCCTGTTGATAACAAAATGATAATTACAAATACATCTGTAGGATTTATTAATTTAATAGCTCCAACATTAGGATGGTATGAAAAAAAATTTCAAACCAAAGGTGAAATTTATCAGTATATTAGTACATTACCAAATATTGCCATGCCAGTTATTACTGCAGAAGATACTACCATAAAAATCAGTGATCATGTGTTTTATTCGAAAACTTTTACCAAAATGCAACTCGATTCAATAGAAAATGATAAAAAGTTTAAAATAAAATCCCAACAAACATTTAATAATAAAGATAGCCTTAAAATTAAAAATACCAAATAAACAGGATGTGAATTTTAATCTAATATATATTATTGATTATAAAAAAATTAAAGTATGAAATATATAATATTTTGTTGCCTTTTTGTAACACGGATTATTATCGTAAATGCGCAAACGGCAACAATAACGGGTGTACCTGTTAGTCCTATTACTTTATCTTCTACTGCTACATACCAACTCGATTACAGTCTTACAAAAATGCCTCCAAATTTCATTGAAGGCTCTGATTCCCCTGAATGGGGCTCAACCGGTTCTGTTTCAGTCACAGATGCTGGAGTATTATCCACATCCACAACAGGTTCAGGTACTATCACTTTAACTGTAGATTATCAGGTGTGCGATAACTATGCCTATGATGGTAGTTGTGATGATCCAGAGGATGCATCTGTAGATGCAAAAACTGTAGATGTTAAAGTTATCATACCTGTGTCAGGTGTTTCGGTGAGTCCGACATTAGCATCTGTTTCTATTGGTGGAACAAAAACTTTAACGGCTACAATAACTCCTTCAAATGCAACTACAAATGTAGTAGTTTGGGGTTCAGATGATATTGATATTGCAACTGTTTCTGATGGAGTTGTAACAGGTGTTGCAGCTGGAAGCACAACTATTACAGCAACTTCTACTGATGGTACGGACATATCAGGTTCCTGCAGTGTGACCGTTACTGATGATGGCGCAGTAACAGGTATTGATCTTGAACCTGACAATACAAATTATATTAATTATACAGATTCTCCGACTAAAAAATTAACGATGTATGCTGGGGATTTTATCAAGTAATTATAATTCACAAAATTTTATTATAAACCTTATTCCAAATAATGCCCTAAAACCAACAAGTGTAAATTGGAGTTCAAATAATGCCTCTATTATGACAATAAATCCAACGGTTTAACAACTACTATTACAGCAACAACTTCAGGGACAGCAACTATATCAGTATCAGTTTTATCAACTAATGGCAATACATATACTGATGAAATCCAAATCACAATTATACCTTATATTCAGACTATAACAAGTGATTTCAATATCAATGATCTTTCGGCTGGGATCGGTCAAACTATCAACATAATCGGTCAAGGTTTTGGAAAATTCTCTGGATAATAGTTGGGTGACTTTTCACAGTGCCGATGATGGTGGACAAAGTATGTTAAGTGATGATAGTTATGATTATAACTGTTCAGGATGTATGTTTTCAGATAATAAAATCATAATGTATTTACCAAGCGAGGTCTTAGTTTCAGGCAAGCAATCTACAATAGGTAGTGGTGGAGTAATAGTTTATAATGATATTTTAAATAGTAATAATTTCAATTTGATTACTATTAATCATAATTATTTACAATACATAAGTAATAGTGGAGCAATGAAGTATAGAATGAAAATTGGAAATATCAATAAGCCAAATAATCTTACTTTTAATATTAATCTAGCCAATTTACCACCTAATGCAACAAATACTGAAATAATAAATGTTATTACAAGAGCTATGGATGAGTGGAGTTGTAACACTGGTATCAATATAATTCTTGATCAAACCAATGATTCTCCAAATGAAATACAATTTGAAACTCTTGATGATAATACTGGAGGAATGCAAACAACCCAAGGAACTGCTTTTCTTAATGGTAGTAACTTGGATTCCTATTGGCAAGGTCCCATTAATATAACTATAGATAGATACAAAAGCCTTTGATTATAGTTTACCAGAATCAGGGAATACGTGTAATTTTTACGCTGATTTTTTGCATGAACTTGGACATGTATTGCAATTAGGCCATATAAATAATCCCGCTGAATTGATGTATTAGGTTTTTGAAACCAGATGTTTTTCTTACGGAAGGAGCTATAAATGACGTTACCAACTATAGTATACCCACTAGTGTAAGTGACGGGTGGTTTACTAGTGTACCAACACTGCCCCCTCCACCTCCAATTTCACCAGTCTTAGCTTTATCTACAGCTACAAATACGCCTGTTCAATCCAATGAAGTTGACTTACAATGGACATATTATGTAACTGGAATAAATTTAATTTATCCTCCAACATATACCTTAGTACGATCTGATGGCACAACTGTATCTTTGTCTTCCAGTATCACCAGTTATTCAGATTATTCTGTAAGTCCAAATACAACATATTCCTATCAGATAAAAGCAAAAGACGATAATGGTACTTCTTCTTCCAATATCATAAGTGTAACAACGCCTTCTGCTGAAACGCCTAAAGATGTAAGTTCCGTTCAAGTTACCGAATGATCTTCAGGAGTTCCAACATTGACCTGGAAGATATGTCCACAAATGCTACCGGCTACTATATTTTAGTAGCGACAAGTCCGAACGGACCCTTTACAAAAGTCAATACAACTCCTTTAAGTTCTTCAACGACAAGCTATACTGATAATACTGATACACCTGGAAAGGTTTATTATTATGAAATTCAGTCTGTGAATAGTAACAGCACAGCAACAACCTCACCAATAATGATTGCCCCTACACCTTGCACAAACACTTCAAATATTACATATTCAGCTACATCACAATTACCTGCATCTGGGTTTCAATATACTACTGGAACTATCACAGCTGGTTCAAATGTAAATATTGCTTCAGGTGAAGTTACATATTTTTGGAGTGGATCAGAAGTTCAATTAAATCCAGGGTTTTCTTCAGTAAATGGTAGTACTTTTCAAGCTAAAATTGTACCTTGTTCGAACTCTATACAATCTGCTAAGGTAAACTCAGATTTATTAAATCAGAAAATAAGTGCAGATACTTTACAAACAAATGCAAATACTGTAATAAATATCTACCCCAATCCTACAACAGGCACATTCACTATTTACAACAATTCTACAGAAATTTATAATGTTTCGGTTTTTAATATATCTGGTAAACTTGTTCTAGAATTACCGGGCTGCATGACTATTGCAAATCTGGATATTTCAAATTTACCAAACGGATTATATATTATTAAAGTCACCGGAACCTCAACCTCATTTGTAGGAAAATTGGTGAAGAACTAATTTAAATTTAGGAGATTGTATTCTCTATATTTTTGCTAAATTTTATTTTTTGTTTTGTAAGCATACAAATATAAATTATTGTTTATCCCGGAACTAAAGGTCAATCTAAATCTGATTTTACATATTATTATAATAATCAAATGAATAAAGGGCATATTTCAAATTTACTCGAAAACTTAGGTTAATGCATTTAACTGATAGGATTAGATTTTTTATTTATAAGCTTAAAAATAGAAAAATTAATATAAAATTTATTAAAGAGAATCCAACAATTCATCTTCCTCCTGATTATTTAATATATGAATCGTTTCAGATTAATTATCAAAAATATTATACAGATAGTGTTGAAACAGCTAAATGGTTAGCTGATCATTTCAGAAAGCATATTGATTTAAAGAATTTAAGAATACTAGATTGGGGTTGTGGTCCAGGGAGAATAATTCGTCATTTGCCTGGCATAGTTGCAAATGGATGTGAATTTTATGGTACGGATTATAATAAAATATCTATTGATTGGTGTACTGAAAATATCTTTGAAGTTAAATTTAATCATAATACATTAAAAGCAAACTTACCATACTTTGATAATTTTTTTAATATTATTTATGGGATTTCTATTTTTACTCATTTATCTGAACAATTACATTATGATTGGTACAATGAATTATATCGAATTCTTAAACCAAATGGAATAATGTTTTTTACAACACATGGAGATAATTATAAAACAAAACTAACAAGGAAAGAGCTCATTAAATATAACAAAGGAAAATTAATTACTCGAGGAAAAGTTAAAGAAGGTCATAGAATATATTCTTCATTTCAACCAACTGATTTTATGAAAAATTTGTTTTATAATGTAGAAATTTTAGAACACATGCAAATTTTACCAGATAAAGGTGGATGGCTGCCACAAGATATTTGGATTGTTAAAAAAAATAATTTAGGGTAATTCAAATTCTAATTTAACTGATTTTGAATATTTTTAATATTATATAATCAATAATTTACTTGTAATTGGACTGCTAATTTACATTTCGGGGTTTTAGTCAAATTTACCCAATTAGTACATCTTGTTCATTTTCAATTGGAATATTTCTTGGCATCTCAAATCCGGCGCTTTCTATGGATTTTTTAAATTCTTCATATGCCTGTTTAACCATTTTTAAAAACGAAGAATCCAATAAATCAAGACAATGGCCTAAATCAATTATTGCACCTAAAACTGCAGGTGTTTCTATTTTTGATTTACTTCTATAGGGATTTTCTTTAATCAGTTGGGCATATTCCAAAGCTCGTAATGGATTATATTCCCAAAAATACATTCCATGTCCTAACCAATCCCAATTATTATTACTTTTTCGCTGGCTATCTATACCACTAATAATTTGATCTCTAACTTTTTTATCACACCCATGAAATCCTAGAGTCAAATTATGGCGCTTAGAATACATTATCTATAATGAGCGGTTAATTTACCATTTTTATCATGAGTACCAAGTTCAATAAGAAATTTTTGAGACTTTCCTTTTGATTTAGAAATATCCTTCATATATTTCTTAATGAAATCAACATTTTCTTTTTCTTGTTCTTTTGTCATAAATTTTGATTTATATGATACAATAACAAGTATTAATTATGTATATAACTAACATTTATAGTTAGTTACTATTTTTAATCGTATAACAAAGTTATAAAATATTTATAAATTTTATCCCTGTATTATACGTATATTTAATTTTTTAATACATGATATTTGTTACCAAGAATTTACATAAATAAACAAATAACCCACCCACCCTTAAAAGGTATAAAGCCTTTTAAATCGGTATTAAAGCCATTCAGTGTTACGTCGTTCCTCTATAACCCCGAAATGCTTTTTTCATTTTTGAGAAAGTTTTTGATATGGTTCCGGAAATTGGAAATAAATCAAAATCCCTTCAGCCTTTATGGATAGTAAATCCCTGAAAAAAAAGAATTGGTTTATATTATCACCCTGGTTAATCAAAAGTAATCTTCGTTCCGATCTGTTACAAAGATCAATAGCGAAATGATTATCAAGAGAATATTAATAGATTTCTAAAATTCTGGAACTATTTTTCATTTTGTTTAACTAACTTAGCAAGTAATAATGCCTGGGATTATGAATATTCAAATAGAAACCATAAAAAAGGCAATTATTAATGTTTATTTCTTACTACGTAACATGTACCTAGAAATTCATGAACTATAGAATTATGTAAAAACATAAAAAAATGCCACCATCAGCAGTCAAAACAGTCAAAGATGTTATATTTTGGCAATATGCCAAAATAATTGCCGAATCATCCAATTTCGGGAAATCCAACTATGGTTTTATTATGAATAAATTCAAAGAACTTCAAACTGGAACAATCCATTGGTCTAATTCAATCCGGGAGTATGTAAAAGAACATGAGAATCCCGGATTCTGCATTTATTGTGGTGTAAAAGAAAAAATGACATTAGAGCATATTTTACCAACAAAACGAGGTGGCCCGGATATTCCGGAAAACGCTGTAATGGTTTGTAAATCCTGCAATTCAAGTAAAGGAGCAAAAAGGTTATATGAATGGAAAGGATTGGAAAACAGAGATAACCTTAATCGGATTGCTGAGGGTAAATATTTAAAACTATTATACCAGCTACATGAGTATCATGGTACATTGAATATATCAAATGTTAAGGAACTTTGTACCAAGTGTGACATGCAAAACTTATGTGAAAAGGAAAACAGTGTCGAAAAACTTACTGTTTATTGTATTGAAGGTTGTTTCCAGAAAATATAGTTACTATTACATTAAATTTAAGACATAAGAATAATGGAGAAAATTGATATTGAATTAGAAAAAAAAATAATTGAACTTATTAATAAGAACAAAGTAATTGAAGCAATATCCTTGGTTCAAAATGAATTGAATTTAGGACTTAAAGTCTCAAAAGAAATAGTTGATAAGTATAGAACCCCCAAATGATTAATACTTAATAAAATTGCCAAACCAACTATTTGGAATAAAATTTGTCTTATATTTATTAACTATTTTATAACCACATGAAGGTAATTTTAATCTTAAAAAATGATTTTCCTGCAACCATCTCAACGAGAAAGGTAATGACGGAATATTGTCTTAAATTACATCTTTCATCCATAAATGAATATGTTTTGGATTTTTCCGAAATATCATTTATATCCCGATCATGTGTTGACGAGTTTGTAAAGATTTTCTCAAATGCAGGTTGTAAATGGAGTTTAATTAATTTTACTGCGAACATTAAATCCATGTTCGATGCAGTTTCTCATACTCAAAGTAACAAACAGCATGAGTTTGAAAATGTTGCTGTTATTCCTTTTCTGAATCAACCCGAATTGAATAAGTTTTTAGAAGTCATCTAAATTAACTCCCAATTTCAAGGATAAAAATATAAATTCCCACCCACCCTTAAAAGGTATAAAGCCTTTTTTAAATCGGTAATAAAGCCATTCAGTGTTTATTGCATTCCACTCAACTTCGGTACCGCTTCGTCTCGTACCTCGCCGGAGCCGTAACCTTGGTTCGTTGCATTTCATAACCCCGAAATGCTTTTTTCATTTTTGAGAAAGTTTTTGATATGTTTCCGGAAAAATATAAACAAATCAAAATCTTACCGGCCTTTATGGAAAGTAAATCCCCGATATAAAAATGTTAAAGGATGATAATTACATTTAAATTAAAAGAAGGTAAGGCAGGTGAAAGAAAAAATAAAAGTTTAGTCAGAATGTGAATAATCGATAAAAATTGAAAAGTATTATTTTGTAATATGTTCGTATATTAACCGCTTTCTTTATGTTTAAAGTGAATAACAATAAGAACTTACTTAAAATAAGAAACGCTCCTTTCGGAGCGTCGGACCAAAGATGCTATCTTTGGTGATGTTATTGATTGTGCAAATATATAATTAATTAATGATAGAAGCAAATATTAGTGACAAACAGGAAAGGGTCATCGTTTATTTAGATGGATTTAATCTTTACTTTGGTCTGAAAGAAGCTAATTTTGAACAATATAAATGGCTGGATCTACAACTATTGGCGTCTAATCTTTTACTTTCCAATCAGGAACTTAAAGAAGTAAAATACTTTACCAGCAGAGTTAGTAATAATCCAGATAAACAAAAAAGACAGAATACCTATATCGAAGCTTTAGAATTATTTAATGTTAATATTTATTACGGGCATTATCAGGCAGGTAAGAATGAATGTAGGCGTTGCAGTTATAATTGGCAAATTTATAATGAAAAAATGACCGATGTAAATATTACCACTCAAATGTTAATTGATGCATATCAGGATAAATTTGATATGGCAATGCTAATTTCAGGAGATAGTGATTTAGTGCCACCTATAAAAGCGATTCATTCATTATTCAAACAAAAAAGGGTATTTGTGGCCTTCCCACCTAAACGTCACAATGCCTCAATTGCAATAAATGCAAAAGGTTCACTGATTATTGGGCGCAAAAAACTTATGATTAGCCAATTGCCAGATGAAATTAAGAAAGACAACGGGTTTATTATTCGTAAACCTTCTGCATGGTAATTTTATTCTAAAATTGGGCTATTGGATTATTAGGTACTTTCGTATAGCAATTTTATTCCAGGTATCATCCATAAGTTCCGTTTTAAACGCATCCGTTATTTTAAAATACTTTCTCATATCTTTTTCTTTTTTGGGAGCCCACATTATATAACATTGTCTGAACTATGTTTTAAATGATTAAATGAATACTATGATAAAAAAAGAATATCCGGAAAGTGAACTAACCGGCAAAATAATTGGATGTGCTATGGAAGTGCATCGGGTTCTTGGCAATGGTTTTCAGGAAAAAATATATCAACGGGCCCTTGCAATTGAAATGGCTTTGCAATCCATTAAATTTAGCAGGGAACATGAAATTGGAATTATCTATAAAGGAAATGATATTGGTACCCGAAGAGTTGATTTTTTTATTGAAGGTAAAATTATGCTTGAGATTAAAGCTGTAATACAATTGGAGGATGTACATTTAGCCCAGGCAATTAATTATTTGGAGGCATATGGTTTAGATATAGGCCTTCTTATCAACTTTGGAAATACATCATTGCAATTTAAAAGGGTAATGAAACCAAAAAAAAATGTCTGAACTATGATTTAAATGATTAAATGAACACTATGATTGAAAATCTGGAAATTGAATTAACGGGAAAAGTTATTGGTTGTGATTTGTAAATAAGCAAAAATCAAATTTCCAATCATAGTCCATCATTAAATCACAAAAATCAAAGTTTAAGACTATTTTGTCAGAGGTACACATAGCTATTGATGGAAAAATCAATTCCGATAATAGCTACGTCTGATGCAAATATAAATTATGTGGTTAAATAAATTCACAAAGAGCTTATTTAATTGGTATGCCAATTGTAAAACCTGTACGAAGTACAAAATTATTAAATGGATAACCAAAAAATTCTTCACCACTTGATGAGATGATCGTATAATAGGAAGGCCCAATAAACAAATCAAAAGAAAAGTTACTTTTCGTAACGAATTGATAACCTAATACAAATCCAAATCCAATACCTAATGCCGAACCATTTAATGATGGCACGGTGGGATTGTCGGATTTACTGTAATTATCATTTTCGGAGAATTTATATATTCCTATGAAAGGAGAAAAATATAAACCTTTGGGGGCAGCTAAAAAAATGTAGTTTCGCATATCTATTTTGATCCAAAAACCTTGATTAGTATTTACATCTCCATCATTATCATAACTAAAAGATGTATAAGAAAGCCCAATTTGAAATGAGGTGTGTTTATTTATGACCGTTTCAAATTGTATATTACATGTTTCCAGAAACAATGAAAAAGGATTAAATTTTAATAAAATTTTTGGATATGACTGAATATGAATAGTATCATTTTTTTTAATTTCTTCTTTCTGTCGAATAATATGATGTTCATTATTTAAAACTAAGGTAGTATCATTAATTATTCCTTCTTTTTGTCCATATCCATTAATTAATACGACTAATAAAATTGAACAAAATACAATAATTTTCCTGACCATTACATTTGGTAGTTATATCTCATATGTTTTAATATAAAGTGTGAAGTAATGAAGAAAAGGTTGGAAAATTTGAAAAAGTTTATCATTGTCCATTTTTAGTAAGGATCCGGAAATTAATTTAGATACATCATCGTCCATAATTTAATCACAAAAATCAAAGTTCAAGACTATTTTAAATTTAAACTGAAAAAAGGCGATAAGAATATAATTCCACTGCCGTTAACATACCATAACCTGGTCTGTTTGAATAGACGCAGCCGGTATCGATATTTATAGTTTGATTTCGATCTACTACAAGTTGTTGACACTGTGTTTCAGTTACCGGTGTGTGCCCGTGGATTATTGTTTTATCACGTAATAAAGGGTGGAAATATATTTGGTTACGGGACCAGAGCATTTCAAAATTATCGCTGAACGGATTTTCACAGGTATCATTAAAACCGGCATGCACAAAAAGAAAGTTATTTAATGAATAATAAAACCTTAATCCTTTGAAAAATAAAACATAACGATTGCTGAGTTCCTTTAATGATTTTACTCCAAAACTGTTCATAGTTTCATTTCCTCCATTCTTAATCCAGTTTGGCATATATTCCTCATTTTCTAAAGTCTCGAGTAAGATGGATTCATGGTTTCCCATTAACGGAATAATGTCAAAGCCGTTTTCAATTAAAGTAATAATATAATCTACAACCTCTTTGCTTTGTTTTCCCCGGTCAATATAATCCCCAAGCAAGATAAGTTTATCGTTTCCGGTAAGAATAATTTTATGTTCGATTAAATCCTTTAATGGACCAAAACAGCCATGTATATCCCCAATAGCAAATAATCTGTCAGCCATACCAATCATAGTCCATCATTAAATCACATAAATCATAGTTCAAGACTTATTAATATTAACGGAGTACAGTTAAAGTTTTTAAATAATTCTCCGGAGTAAGCACCGCTAATTCACTATATTTAAAATCTTTAACGTTCCTTGTCAATATTGCATCTATGTCTCCGGTCTTTGCGGCTGAATAGTTTTGTAATGCATCTTCAAAATCCTTAAATTTTGAATTCATAGCTTGAACGAGCACTTCTTTGTCCATCATTAGTACATCCGTAATCGTCAGTAACAGGTTAAGCTTTTCAATTACCTTTTCATGTTTTGCTGTCTGTTTCAATAGGTAGTAAACATTACAATAAATAACAGGAGTGACATAGCCTTGAATTTTTTCTAATTCACAAAGAGAGAATACTTTTGTGGCATATTCTGAAAATGGTTGTCTGTCAAAGAAAAAATCAAGAATTACATCGGTATCAATCAGAACTTTATCCATGTTACAGATATTTATCAGATAAACCTTTGGCCAGTTCTTTCTTGTAGTCAAAATTGTATGGGGCTTTAAAAGAACCTCTCAATGATTTAACTATTGGCGTACTTCCAATTTCTGATTTTTCTTCTTTGGTGATCATTTTCAGATAATTCTCAATAATATCGGAAAGGCTATGCCCTTTCCCTTTAGCATATATTTTGGCTTTTTCAATGATAGCCCGCTCAATTGTCAATGTCAATTTAGTATTCATATTATTTTTCAATTTATGATCACACGTACAAAATTATAAAAAAATATCAACCCGTACAATATATTTTTTATTTACACGTGCTTTTTATTCTTAACTTTATGAAGTAAATTTTAGAATCCGATATCACACACTTACGCAAATAATAAAGTTTTTTTTATATTTATATGAATTTGAAAAAAGGAATATAAATCAACAAAATTTTATTCATTGGTTTAATACCATAAATTAATTATGAGAAAACGTGATAAATACCTTCAACTTACAAATTAACAACTAACAACTAATACCCAATTTCCGACAAATACCTGATACTTTCAGGAAGCTGTTTGTAATATGAAGGACTCTCATCTTCAAAATAATAATGTTGAATACCTGCCTTTTGTGCAGCTTTTAAAACAGATGGAATATTAATTTGTCCGGTACCCAAAGCAACATCATTTTCAATGGCAGTTCCTCCGGATAGATTACCTGCGACCCCTTTACGAAGATCTTTCAAATGAATAAGTTTGAACCTGTTGCTATATTTATACAAAAGCATGGATGGATCAGCACCTCCAAAATAAGCCCATAAAATATCGAGTTCAAAACTAATATACTTTGGATTAGTGTGTTGAACAATATAGTCGAATAAAGTGCCATTTTCGTATGGATAAAATTCATATCCGTGGTTGTGATAACAAAAAGAAAGATCATATTTATCTTTAAGAATTTTACCAACTTTATTAAAATCTTCAACTGTTTTTTTGGCTATGTCTAAGGTAAATATATCCTTATGAGGAATCCAGGCCAGCCTTACAAATTTTGCTCCTAATATTTTAGCATTTTTTGCAACTTCATCAGTACGGTTCATCAGGAGCGAATCGTTAACACCGTATGATGAACAATACATTCCCCTTTCGTCTAGCATTTTTCTTATTTCAGAAGGGCTCTGCCCAAATAAATTTGAAAATTCAATATCCTTTATACCTAAATTTTTTATAGTATCTAAAGTCAAAGCAAAATTGTCCTTAAAACTATTTTTATATGTAATTGATACTATGCCAAGTTTATTATGAAATGAAGTATCATTTTTTTGGCCTTGCAATGTTTCAAATCCGATAACCAAAACAAATATTAATTTAGTAGTTTTTATAAAAAAAGTTGTATTATTTAAACTTTGCAGTATTTTCATTATTCCTTTGTTTTAAGTTATAATTTTGTATTAAAGTATACCGGATAAACATTATGTAAATATAAAATTTTATTAAAACGAAAAATATGAAAAATATAAGAATTAAATATTTGAATTTTTTGTGGATTATAGTTGCTATTTATTTTTTACAAGCCTGTAACCATAATACAAACAATATAAAAAGCGGAACAAACGATACAATTAGTAAACAACCTGTTGATAGTATTAATAATACCCTTACCAGGGCGGAAAAGGAAGCAGGCTGGAAACTTTTGTTTGATGGGAAATCAACCAGGGGATGGCGGGGTGCCCATAAAAAGACTTTTCCTGAAATAGGCTGGGAAATTAAGGATGGTGAATTATGCGTTTTGCAAAACGATGGTAGTGAGTCGGCTCATGGAGGAGATATTGTTACTCTGGGTGAATATTCTGATTTTGAACTTACAGCTGATTTTAAGATTTCAAAAGGCGCAAATAGCGGGATTAAATATTTTGTAACTGAGAAAGAACATGGTAAAGGGTCTGCAATTGGCCTCGAATATCAGATCCTCGATGATGCAAATCACCCTGACGCAAAAATGGGACGCGACGGAAACCGGACAATGGCTTCACTATACGATCTTATTACTGCTAAAAATAAAAAAGTTAATCCTATAGGCGAATGGAATACTGCACGCATTATCTCGAAAAAACATCATGTTGAACATTGGCTTAATGGTATTAAGGTTCTGGAATATGAGCGTGGCAGTAAGGAATATCGTAAACTTGTTGCAAAAAGCAAATATAAAAAATGGCACAACTTTGGCGAAGCAGCCAAAGGGCATATATTATTGCAGGACCATGGGGATAAGGTTTGTTTTAGAAATATAAAAATCAGAGAATTGTAGACTTAATAATTTATAGAATAAGCTAACAATTACAAACTCTGATTATTCAATAACTCCGGATAATATATCAAGAGGATATTATATACTAAAAATTAATAATAATGGCATGATTACCAATCATAAACTGATAATTTAAGCAAAAGTTATATTTAAATTAAAAACATTACATACATGAAATTTAAAATCTATCTCATCATTCTGATTTCAGGATTTATCAGTTTTGCAGCATTGGCTAAAAATACTGATACTCTTATAATTAAAAATACAGGGATTAATGCACTTGCAAACGTAATTGCTGGCGACACTGCACGTGACGGAACCCGGATTAATTTAAACAGGGTTTATGTTTTAGTCAGGGGACAAAGATACGTTAACAGTAAAACGATAATCAGCAAGGATTATCATTTAAGGATAATAGGTGAACCGGCCCCAAAAACAGGTAAAGACCCGGGCCAGGCCGTCATTCAGCTTGCTCCTGATTCTCTGAGGTTTTTATTAGGCGACAGGGTTATTGACAGAATAATTGAAGCTCATGGTAATTTAACATTATCAAATGCCTGGATACTTTCCTGGGTGGCAAAAGGTGCACAGCTTTGGGAACCCATAGTTGAAATGAAAGACAGCTCAATAGTAAAAATAAATCGTTGTATTTTCGAATGGCAGGAGGGCCCTGCTATTTATATTACCGGTAAATATACAAGTGTATACCTTACAAATAATATGTTCCGTAATGCAATATATAAAGATGAAATTTGGGCCGGGCGTGTAATATATTATCATGTACCTGCCGATACGCTTGTTGAGATTAATAATACTGTTGAAAATGTTGGGTTTGGACTGGTTCAGTCGCAGGGTATTGGTCTTAATTACTACATATGTGATCATAACACGGTAGTTAATTGTGCCAAATTCTGCTGGTTAGAAAGTTGGTATAAAAATGCTTATATAGCGAATAATTTATTGGTAAACTGCCATTTCGCGGGCGAAAGAATGAAGGACCGCAAATATCAGGATCCGAATACACTTTTATATGGGCAAACTATTAATATAGATACTCTTAAAACTCCTGGTACACGTATTTCAGCTGAAGAAGCCATTAAACTCTTTGGTACAGATGCGGTGCAATTTACAGATCAAAAATCGTTAAGTCCGACCGACCCGCAGGAGCTAAACAGGGTAATTGTTTATTGTAACAATGTAAGTTATTTTGATACAACATTATTTTATCCGTTTTATAAAAATTACAATGATACGGTACCGGTAACAGGTAGAAAAATAATAGCAGAGCCGGTTATTAATTCACGCACTGAATCTATGTGGGCCTGGCATCCACATATGGTATTTAAAAATTGCATTAATGGAATTGACCCTTCTTTTAACATTATGCCCGATAACAGAACATCAATTGTTGAATTTCTTTCCGATATGTATTCAGCTTCTCCAAAGAATGACATTTTCTGGGGATATGACCCTGATTCAAAAGATCCCTTTACAGCAAGAAATCTGACTACTGTGTATACAAATTCTTCTAAAGGTATATATCCGGCAAAGGAAGATTTTTCATATTCAAATAAACAGATTTTACAGTCGGGGATGAACAATTTTCCTGCAGGGGATCTGAACTGGTTTCCGGATAAGCTTGCTAATTGGAGCTTTAAAAAAGATTTTACTTTAATGTTGAAGTTTGTTGATAAAGACAAATGATAAATGATCAGACTTGTAAAAGGAGATATAACAAAAATACCTGTGGATGCCATTGTGAATGCTGCCAATTCATCTTTAATGGGCGGAGGAGGCGTAGACGGTGCCATTCACAGGGCAGGAGGAAATGCAATTCTTGAGGAATGCATAAAGATTCGCGATAAACAGGGAGGCTGTGAAACAGGAAAAGCGGTTATTACTACAGCAGGTAACCTTCCTGCAAAATATGTTATACATACGGTGGGTCCTGTTTGGAATGGTGGCGGCAATAACGAAGAAACATTGCTGGCAAATGCGTATTTAAGTTGTTTGGAAATTGCTAAACATAAAGGGCTTAAATCTATATCATTTCCAAATATAAGTACAGGCGTTTACCGGTTTCCAAAAGATAAGGCTGCTGAAATTGCCATTAATACGGTACAAAACTTTTGCTCATCAAATAACTATGATATTGATATTTATTTTGTTTGTTATGATGATGAAAACTTTATGATTTATACCGAAATATTAAATTCCAGGCAACTAACAACTAATAACTAATTTGCAGGCACTATTTAGTGCTTTTAAAAAATAAAGTGTCTGATAAGAAAACGCCAAATTCAAGGCTTGAGAAGCCTAAAAATCAGGAGTTTACTACAGTAAATGACTGGTTTTTAGGCGAGCGTAACGCAGAAGTTGGCGTTTTCATATAGACACTATTTAGGGACATTGAAATAAAACCGTTCCTTAATAATCTGGTCATTTTTCCAGTGCTGAACGGCTACCTCTTCCATCTTCATGCGCATACCGCCCTGCATAGTTAAATCCATCCATGATTCAACCATTGTAATTCCTTTTTCTTCATTTGAAGTAATGCCATCAATTCCCATTCCATGAAAGTCCTTTACACCTGACATGAATTTTACTTCCCGTTCCCGATTAGCTTTTTTACCTTTGCAAACCTCACCTGTAGGTTCAATCATAACCACATCCTCATGGTAAAATTTTTCAAAAGCATCCATCATTTTACCGCCCTCGATCATCTTATACAATTCCTGTGCATTTTTCAAGTAGCTCATATTAAATAAGTTTTTAGGATTAATATTATCATAATAAACAATATATCCAGGGAAAAGTTATTTAGCATACATTAGGTTTACATTAAATAATTATTATTATGAGATTTTGTATTTAATTTCTAATAACCATAGAACCAAGAACCAAGAACCAGGAACCAAGAAAAAAGTAATGAAGTGATTAAGTGATTAAGTTTATATTATTCATTATAAACCTCATAAACCTCATAAACCTCATAACCTCATAAACCTTATAAACTATTAAAAGTATGTAAACACTATGCACTAAGCACTATGCACTAAGCACTGAACACGATGCACTAAGCACTATTTTACAATCATCCCGGCACCAATTGTCTCATTGGTACCTTCATCAATTAAAATAAGGCTGCCAGTAACGTGATTTTTTTTATAATTATCGTAAAAGAGTGGTTTGGAAGTACGGATCTTTATACGTGCTATATCGTTCATTTTTATAATTTTATCCGAATAATCATTTTCAATTGTATTGATATTGACTTTATAATCAACTTCTTTAATAACACAACGCGTATTATTGCTTGTATGTTGAATGAGATATTTACCTCCCTCAGTCATAGGTTTTTCGTTAAACCAACATATCATCATATCAATAACCTGGCCTGTCAGGGGAATATTATCCTTATGGACAATCATATTACCCCGGGATATATCTATATCGTCTTCAAGTGTTATAGTTACTGAATTGGTAGAGAATGCACCTGCTAATGTACCGGAGAATGTATCAATCGACTTTATCCTGGATGTTAGCATGGAAGGAAGGATTGTAACTTCATCTCCCTGATGAAATGCGCCCCCCTCAATTCGTCCTGCATATCCGCGATAATCGTGGAATTCATCAGAATTTGGACGAATAATGTACTGAACCGGAAAACGGGGATCGGCCATGCTTAAGTTGTTGTTTAAAGGTGCGTTTTCCAGGTAATGTAATAATGAATTACCTTTATACCAGCTCATATTGGAAGACATATCTACCACGTTGTCACCTTTTAATGCACTTATAGGTATAAATTCAACTTCATTGATTTCAAGTTTTTTCCGTACTTTTTCAAAATCCGATTTAATATTTTCGAAAATTGCCTGGTTATAATTAACCATATCCATCTTATTCACACATACAATAATATAAGATATGTCAAGCAGTGATGCTATAAATGTATGACGGATAGTTTGTTCTACCACACTATTTCGGGCATCTATAAGAATTAAGGCTGCATTAGCAGTGGAAGCTCCGGTGACCATATTCCGTGTATACTGGATATGGCCTGGGGTATCGGCAATAATAAATTTTCTTTTTGGTGTTGCAAAATATCGATAAGCTACATCAATAGTAATTCCCTGTTCACGTTCGGCTCTTAATCCATCTGTTAACAGGGCAAGGTTAACCTGTTCTTCACCACGGCGTATACTGGCCTGTTCAATTGCTTCCATCTGGTCTGCAAAAATTGCCTTACAATCGTAAAGCAACCTGCCGATTAACGTACTTTTTCCGTCATCTACACTTCCGGCAGTAGTAAATCGCAGGAGTTCCATTTCTAAATATTCCTTGTGCTGGCAGGTATTCATTAATTTGTTTATATGTTTATATGTTTATGAGGTTTATAAAGTTTATAAGGGTTATAAGGTTTATCCAGTAACTAAGCACTAAGCACTAAGCACTAAGCACTAAGTACTAAGCACTAAGCACTATGCACTAAGCACTATTTTACATGCAGCCCGCATTCTTTCTGTTCAGGGTTTTCCCACCACCAGCGTCCCGCACGTAAATCTTCGCCCGGTTTTACAGCCCTTGTGCAAGGTTGACAGCCTATGCTCGGATAACCTTCATCGTGCAAAGTGTTATATGGAATATTGTATTGCTTGATATAATCCCAAACCTGTTTTTCTGTCCAGTTAATTAAAGGGTTAAGTTTTATTAATCCGTTTGGTTGGTCCCATTCGACCATCTGAACATTTGATCTTGTGACGGATTGCTCTTTCCTTAAACCGCAAATCCAAACTTCGAGGTTGTTTAAAGCTCTTTTTAATGGTTCAGTTTTCCGGTTATGGCAGCATTCCTTCCTGTTCTCAATATTTTCATAAAACAGGTTAACGCCCTTCCTGTTAACCATCTTCTCAATTATATTATAATCAGGGAAAAATATTTCGATGTTTATATTAAAAAATTGGTTGGTTCGTTCTATAATTCTGTAAGTTTGAGGGAATAATCTGCCGGTGTCGAGCATAAAAATTCTTGTTGCAGGGTTTATATCGTTTATCAACTTTGTGATTACCTGATCTTCAGCACCAAGGCTTGAAGCGAATGCAATTTTTCCTTTATACTCCATTAGGAAATATTGCAGTAATTCTTCCGCAGTACCATTTTCAAATTTAGTATTAAGTTTTTTAACAGTTTCTTCCATAATTTAGTTGTTAGTTGCTAGTTGATAGATGTTAGATTTTACTAATTAAGTAATTAGGTTATACAGACTGCAACCTGCAATCTGTAACTTGCAACCTCTAACTTGCAATTAAAATCTAAAATCTAAAATCTTAAATCTAGAAGTATCCTTCCCGTTTTCTGTCTTCCATAGCCGAATCGGATCGTTTGTCGTCCCAGCGTGTACCACGTTCTGTAGTTAGAGAAGCCGATACTTCTTCAATTATTTCTTCAAGTGTTGAAGCAGGTGATTTAACCCCTCCGGTGCACGTCATATCACCAATTGTGCGGAACCTTATACTAAGACGTTCCAGGCGATCGGTGTTTTTAAGCTTAATATGCGGGCATTTTGCCAAAAGAATACCATCCCGTATAATCATTTCACGCTCGTGAGTAAAGTACAGGTTTGGGATATCGATTTTCTCAATATAAATATATTGCCAAACATCCATTTCGGTCCAGTTGCTAAGGGGGAATATCCTGAAATGCTCACCCATGTGCTTTCGTCCGTTAAACAGGTTCCATAGTTCGGGACGCTGGTTTTTGGGATCCCATTGTCCAAACTCATCCCGATGCGAAAAGAACCTTTCCTTAGCCCTGGCTTTTTCTTCATCACGACGGCCGCCACCTAAAGCGGCATCGAATTTAAATTCTTCAATTGAATCGAGGAGTGTAGTTGTTTGTAATTTATTACGGCTTGCATTAAAACCGTTTTCTTCAGTTACTTTACCCTTATCAATTGTTTCCTGCACGTACCTTATAATACAAGTTGTACCGGTTTCTTTTGTCAGTTTATCACGAAATTCGATAGTTTCAGGAAAATTATGCCCTGTATCAATGTGCAATAACGGGAAAGGTAATTTTGCAGGCCAAAAAGCCTTACGTGCCATATGAAACATTACTATTGAATCTTTTCCCCCGGAAAACAATAAAACCGGACGTTCAAATTGTGCTGCAACTTCCCTGATTACGAAGATAGACTCAGATTCTAACTCTTGCAGATGATTTATATTATTTTTTACCATATCCATTTTAGCTGAAATTTCCCGAGATATATTCTCTGGTGAGTTCATTTTTAGGCTTACAGAATATTTCAGAAGAAGGGCCGGCTTCGATTACCTCTCCCATATACATGAAAACAATATAATCGGCAATTCGCCTGGCTTGCCGCAAAGTATGGGTAACAAGAATAATTGAATATTGTTTTTTAAGCATAATAAAAAGTTCTTCAATTTTTTTACCTGAAATAGGATCAAGTGCTGATGTTGCTTCATCTCCCAGAATAATTTCAGGGGCTATTGCCAAACCCCTTGCAAGGCAAAGACGTTGTTGCTGCCCTATTGAAAGACGGTTTGCAGGAGAATAGAGCCTGTCTTTTACTTCATCCCAAAGTCCTGTCGATTTAAGGTAATGTTCTACCAGTAAGGCAATTTTTTTCCTATTTCCCATGCCGTGTATCCTGGGGCCATATGCAATATTATCAAAAATTGACATTGGTAACGGGCATGGTCGTTGTGAAAGAAGCCCCATTTTTTTTCGGATATGAATTGGTTCGGCATTACGGCCATGAATATTTTCGCCATCGAGAAGTATTTCGCCATCAATTTTAATATCCGGGGATGATTCAAGAATCCTGTTAAAAGTTTTTAACAAAGTTGTTTTGCCACATCCTGAAGGGCCTATAATACAAGTTATGGCTTTATCAGGTATATCCAGGGTTATATTTTTAAGGATATGTTGTTTTTGGATGTGTACATTCAGTTTTCGTATTTTAAGAATCATATTTTATTTTTAGAGAATTTTCGATTATAAAATCTGGCTGTAATGCTTAATACCAGTACAATCAATGTAAGAATAAATGCAGCGGCATAACCACGATCCTGCACTTCCTTAACCGGGCTGCCAAGTTGAAAGAATATAGCAAGAGGAAGGCTGGCAACAGGCTGCAGCAGAGATGTCGGAATGTTATCCGTATACCCAGTGGTAAAAAGGACAGAAGCTGCATCCCCAATTGCACGACCCATTGAAAGAAGGATTGCAGTTGTTATGCCCGGGGCAATTTGTTTTAAAAGTACTTTTATGATTTCGAACCTGGTAGCTCCTAACGATAATGCAGCCTCTTTCAAATCTTTAGGAAATAAACGGGCAGCTTCATCCATTGATCTGATAAGAACTGGAATTATCAATAATGTAATTGCTATAATACCTGCAAGCAATGAAGTTTTAAGTCCAAAATATACCATAAGTGTAAAAGCGAATACGCCATAAACTATTGAAGGAATACCAAACAAAACATCAGCTGAAAGTCGGGTAATATCTGCCAGGATTGACTTTTTCGGAAGGTATAGATTTAAATAAATTACTATGGGTATACTAATTATTAGTCCCAGAAAGGTCGATCCAAATATAAGAAATATGGAACCTGTAATTGCATTGAGCAATCCTCCTTCTTTACCAATATAGAATCCTTCTCCTGGAACTTTGGTGACCATATCCCAGCTAATTGAAGGTAACCCTCGTTTAATAATAGTCCATACTATCAGAAATAAAGTACCTATAATTATAGATGTGGAAATTATCATCAGTACTTTGAAAAATTGTTCTTCAAATGTTCTCACAGGGCAAACCTCCTTTCGATATGAACCAGGATAATTCTTGAAGTAGTATTAAATATCAGGATTATTAAAAATAATATTAATGCTGCAAGCATAAGGACAGACGCGTACATTGGAGCTGAAAACATTTCTCCATAGTTATTTGCAATTAAAGCCGGCAACGGATAGCAGGGTTCAAAAACAGAATGTGGCACTTGTTGAACATTCCCGCAAACCATCAAAACTGCTATTGTTTCACCAAACGATCTTGAAATTGCAAGAACAACTGCTGCAATTATTCCTGGCAGGGATTTCCGTAATATAACAAACTTAACTGTTTGCCAGGTTGTAGCTCCAAGTGATATGGATGCATCTTTAAGTTCTTTAGGAACGGAATTGAAAATTTCGAATAAAATACTTATTATTAATGGAGTTATCATTACGGCAAGAACAATGCCTCCTGCCAAAACACTGTATCCTGAAGAGTAATCGACAAAATGTGGGGCAATTGTATTAGAAATAAAAGGGACAATTGCTAAAATTCCCCAAACTCCATATACAACAGGAGGAATACCTGAAAGTATATCGATAATGGGGTATACAAATCTTTTTATCAATGGGTGTGCAAACTCTGAAAGATAAATACCACTAAGCAAACAAACCGGCAAAGCTATTATAATAGATATGCCGGTTACAGACAAGGTTCCCATAATGAAGGCATAAAGGCCAAATTCACCCCTTAATGGATGCCAGCTGCTCTTGGTTAAAATAGAAAAAATTGAATGTAAGTTTAAAACAGGTATGGATTTTATATAAAGACCTATTCCCAGAAATATAGCAAGAAAAACTGAAAATAGCGTAAGAATTAACATTACATTACCAGCAATTTTATCAATGATTATTCTGATATATTTGGTGTTTCTGGTCATATTTAGTTGCTAGTTGTTAGTTGCTGGTTGTTAGGTGGTGAATAAAAGTGATGAGGTAATTAATCATATAAATTATTTTATAAACCATATAAACATCATAAACCTCATAAACTCATTTTCAAATTAGCACATTTCTTGCCCTGAGCGTAGTCGAAGGGTCAAATTTTCAAATTATTCAATCAGTTATTGTATTTTTTCCAATTCATGTTCAATTGTTTCTTTAGGTAATTGTATATATCCTGACGCATCGACAAATTTTTGGCCATCGGAAAGGATCCATCTTAGAAAATCTACAACAACTTTTTTTGATGGTTTCCCACATGTAACCAAATACAAGTTACGAACGGGTGGAGACGGATATTTGCCTTTTGAAATTGCATTTTTAAGTTTATCAATGTCGCTGTAAAAATCTTCAGTCTGGTCTATTTTGCCATTATTATCCAAATCGAGAGGTACAACCTGGAGACCAGGATTAGTATGTCTTGTATGCAGGTCATATACATAGGCAATATTATTATACCCTATGCTTAAGGGATCATTTATAATAGCCATGGCGAGACCAGGATCACCGAAGACTCCCGTGCCTGAAAGGTCTTCCTGTTTTTCTCCTAAATATTTTGCAAAGCATTCAGCGGCCCCTGCTGCATCAGACCGTGTATATACATGGATAGGATTTATATTATCCAAACCCAAAGCATCTCCCCAGGTTTTACAATCACCGGTAATCCATATTTTTATAGCGGTTTCTTTTTTCAAGCCATGTGATAAAATATATTTTAGCAGAGGATTAGAATTACTGGTGGTTATAACCACGGCATCTTTGACAACTGTAACAGTATAAGCCCCGTTTTTTAATTCTTCAGTATTCACATCACGCGATATCATCCCGATATCAGTCATTTTAGCCAGGGCATCAGTAATACCTTTGCCTGAGCCACCAGCTGATATGTCGATCTTTACCATGGGATGGATTTTTCTAAATTCTTCGCTCCATTTTACAATAATGGGGTATAAAGCAAAGGCTCCTGAAACACTGATTGTTCCTTCAAAAGCTTTATCCTGTTGTTTATGATCATTTTGTCCGGTGCATCCGGATAAAAGTATTACTACAATTATTCCGGCCAATATATTTTTCAAAATTAGTTGTAAAATAAAATGTGATTAAATTAATATAATCAGGATAATAAAAAGAATATTAAGATATTAAAATATGTTAATGCCTTATTCTTTATTTTCAAAGATCGCAACTATAAGGAGAAGGTGCAATACCTTTAAAATGGTATTAGGACTACCGAAATGTAGGTAAGTATAAATACTTATTACAGTGATCAATAACTGGTTGTAAGTTGTTAGTTGTTGGTTGCCAGTTGAATCAAATCTTGGTTTCTGGTTCTTGGTTCCTGGCTCTCAATAAAACTATTCATATCCAATTACAGGTGATCGTAAAGCCATTTATTCCTGGCTTGCAATGCTTCAGGCAAGTTAATCAGTTCAAAAGCAGGAGCTTTATATGTAGCCATAGTTTTAGGCTCTGATGCAGATTTAAATATTTCGAAAGGATTATTTACGGCGGAGATTGAATCTTCTTTTGAGAATTGAAAAAATATATTGCTGTTCCTGTGGTATGCAAGATAATTTACCGGATCAATCTTTTTAAGAGTAACTTCAAATTGGGTTAATTGATCGGATGTGAATGTATTTCTTATTTTGACTATCCTCGGCTCATTGCTGTTTCGTATATCTGATGATGGGTGGGAGGGACAATTTATTAAAATATATGTCATTACCCGGAATTCAACTCCGGCAACTATTGCTCCGGTCCATGCCCCATATTCAATCCCTGTAAATGCTATCCGGTCGCCGTCAATCTTAGGATGTTGTTCCAATAAATCGATTCCCCTTCTTATATCTATAACTGATTGACGATGCACCAAAAGTTCTTTTCCCGGTTCAGAATAATTTTGATAGTTCATTTTTTGAGAAACCGGTCGGGCCGGAGGGTCATCGATTAACAGAGAAGCAAAAGAATTACCAGCTAACCTGATCGCGTCAGTTAAAAATGCATTCTTATCCTGTCCCAAACCATGTAAAAATATCACTGCCGGATAACTGCGAAGATTGTTTTTGGGGATTATTAAGTAAGCAGTTACAAGCAATTGATTACCTCCCGAATATTGAATATTGAAAATAGTCGCCTGTGTGGTATCAATAGTTTGAACTACTCTATAATTAAGATCTTCGGAGGGGTCATAGCTATAATACCTGCGTAAATCATCAATGGTTTGTGAATCGATTGAATAACAAAACGAAACGGAGAATAGAAAAATAATTATTTTATCCATTTTTTAAATGCTAGTGAACAATAACAAAATACACAGAAATATTCTGTTTTAAAATTATCAATTTTTTGTGATTTATTAGCAGAATTTTGATCAAGCAATCAAGATATTATATTAAAAACCAATAATAAAAGCTATAATATTTTTTAAGTCAAAATATTTATTGCAACTTTGTAACGTAGATTTATAGGTAATTCTTTAACTGATCAGGATACATGCATTGTTTATCAGTCCTTCCAGTTGCGTGTTGCTAGGCTCTACCTAATTATTTAATCATTATTTTAATTTCAATTTCATTTCATGGACATTTACGTAGGCAATCTTCATTACAAAGTTGATGAAGAAGTATTAAGAGAAATTTTTGAAGAATACGGCGAAGTATCTTCAGTAAAAATTGTGACTGACAGTGTGACCCACAGAAGCAAAGGTTTTGGTTTTGTTACTATGAGTAACGAGGATGAAGCAAAACAAGCCGTCGAAGAATTAAACGAAGGCGAATTAATGGGAAGAAAGATTGTTGTTAACCAGGCCAGGCCAAAAGCAGCAAATGCCGGCGGTGGTGCAGGTGGAGGCGAAAGACGCAGTTTCAACAGAAAGCCATACTAAATAAGTTTCCCTATTCTGGTTCGTAAAGCAGATATTTTGCTTAAAAAGGTACCTCTCTAATAGTTTGAAAAATTTGAGAGGTGTTTTTTTTACAAATTAGGTCATTCTAATTAATTTGTATTTTTTTAAGTTTTGTAGAAAGCATTCCACATGCTGCAGATATGTCCTGGCCTCGGGAGGCACGTATAGTTGTTACAATTCCATTTTTATTTAAAATTTCCTGAAACGAATTAATTACTGATTCATTGGAACATTCAAGGGAATAATCCGGGATTTGATGAAACCTTATCAGGTTTATTCTGCAATTAATGCCATTAAGAATACGGATTAATTCTTTTGCATGTTTATAGGTATCGTTATAATTTTTAAACATTATATATTCAAATGAAACCCGCCTCTGTAATCCGAATTTAAAAGATTTTATTACCGATAAAATTTCACTTAAAGGAAAATTACCTTGCTTTGGCATCAATGATGCCCGTTCATCATCAAATGGGTTATGCAGGCTTATGGCCAGATTACATTTACTGAAATTTAGAAACTTTTGTAATCCTGTTATTACTCCAATACTTGAAACGGTAATTCGTTTAGGGCTCCAGGCATAACCATAATCTGAGGTAATAATTTCCAGACTTTTTAATACTTCGTCAATGTTATCTAAAGGTTCACCCATCCCCATATAAACAATATTAGTGAGTTTAATTAATTCAGGCAAACTGTGTATTTGGTTAATGATCTCTCCGGCAGTTAAATGACCATGAAAACCTTGATAACCGGTTAAACAAAACAGACAACCCATTTTACATCCAACCTGAGAAGATACGCAAAGAGTTGACCTATCCTCGTCAGGAATAAATGCGGCTTCAACAAATTTATTATTTTTAACCCTGAAAAGGTATTTTTTTGTCCCATCAATTGAAATCTCAACCTTTTCAGGAGCAACGAGGCCAATTTCATATTGTGACTTTAATATTTCTCTGTTTGCCAGCGAAATATTAGTCATTTCGTCAATTGAAGTTAAATGATGCTTATATAACCAGTCAGTTATTTGTTTTGCTGTGTACGCAGGGAGGCTAAGGCTGTTAACAATATCCTGTATCTCCGTTAATGTTTTACCAAATAATAGTGTCAATTTGTTATTGATTATTGATTATTAGGCTTAAGTTAGAAATGCAGGACCAAGAGCCAAGAGCCAAGACTTTTTGATTTAAGATTATAGATTTAAGATTCTAGATTTAAGATTCTAGATTTAAGATTTTAATAGACTTACTAAATTGTAAATCTTAAATCTTAAATCTGGATTCTCAAATCTTAAATCTATAATCTTTCATCTTTTTTCTGTAATCTGCCTTCTGTCTTCTGCCTTCTGTTTTCTTTCTTCTTTAGTCTCACTTCTTTATGTTTCAAGTCTTGGCTCCTGGTTCCTGGTTCTTGGATCTATTTAATTATTTGTCTTATAAAGCACATCCTTTACCCATTCCAGTTCATTCCTATCATCATCATTAATAACAGGCTGGCTTTCAAGTCCTTTTTTATATTCTTCCAATGCAATTCTTGCGTTTGTTTTATCATTAAGGCGGAGATAAATAAGACCTTCTTCCTTACTTAAGTCCAATAAATTTAAAATTCCAATATTTTTTGCAGTTTTAATAAACTGTAATGCTTCATAATTTGATTCTTCTGTATTATAAATGGTCCTGTATATTTTTGACATTAACAAATAATCATTTTCTTCGGCACAACCTGCATTTCCCAAACGATTTAATATTTGAAGTGCATCTCTGTATTTAAAAGAGTAGAAATTTTGCCAGGCTGAAAAAGTAAGTACCTTGGAAATATGCATGTTATAACTGTCAGGGCTAATATGGGTTAGTTTATCGTAGTATCCGGACATATAAGTATTTAATATTTCATCGGCCTTTTTATCCTGATCTGTTGCGTAAATAGCTCCCTGACTTTCCAATATATTATTTGAAAGCAGGTTGGATGAAGAATTTATTGCAATTGTTTTATCGAAAGTAAATTGATTGTCATTTTCATTGTTGTTAACTAAAGTAGAAGAGGCAATTTCAGAGAGCAGGGTGAAGAAATTGGATAAACTTTCGGATTTAATCTGTCTTACAACGTTTTGATAATTAAAATCCATAACAATATGTGCTATTTCTTTAACTAATATCTTTGCAAGATCCTCTTCATTTTTAGTAGTTGCAAGCAAACCGGTAGTTAAAATAATTGTTCCGTTATCGAATGAAAACGATTTTATTTCGTCGGATTTCATTACAAATACTTTTAAAAAATCATTTTCACCTTTGTTTTTAATAAGTCCGGCAGGACAAATGTTATGTATAAGTTGTAACAGGTAATCCATTAAATAACTATCATTAAATAACAGCCTGTTAACCTGCAGGTTTTGTATGTAACTTACACAATCTGCAAATAGCTGAAGCTTTAATTTTGGATCGGTTCCATTACCATATACATTGGCTGACCGTTCAAAAAACCACAGTTTCTGCCAAAAATCAGATATAGGTTTAACAACATTGAATTTATTGGCCGAAAAATACCTGTATTCTTTATTATTTATTTTAACAAGGTAATCCGGGTTGCCCCCAAAAGTTGCAGTTCGAATACCCAAAGCATCAACGGTATCACCAATATTATATCCTGCAATTTTATCACTTACAATAACTTTCATTGAAACCTGGGCGTCAAGTATATAAGTACCAGAAAAAAAAATAATTATAAAAATAAGATACTTCATGATAGAATTTTTATTATTTTTAGATATATAGAATATTCCAAAATTTGTGCCCCACATTAAAATATTAATAATCGCTTCTTATTTATAAAATATAAAACGTAGGTTGGTTCAATATTTGTATTGATAAAATTATAAAAAAATATAGTAAAAAAGTTAAATATAATTTTTTGGTTTCGCAAATCAGATTAATTTTGAGCGTCGAAAATTAATAAAAGTGAGAGTATGTCAAGAGAAGAAACGTTAGAGGAAATGGTAGCACGCCGTAATAAGCGCCTGTTAAGCTTTTTCACTATGCACGGATATAATGTTCGTTTAGTTGGTGATGAACAAAAACCTGCTGTAATATTGAACGAAGCGGTTGTCTTGTCATGTTATGTTAAAAACTTTGATCTTCATTTTACTATGGAACCATTTAGTGATGAGATTGTGAGAAGTTTTAAACTTAAACATGAACCTGATGTAACTAAACATGAGCTTCAGGAAGCGATTGATTTATGTGTGCACCGTCCTGTATATAAAATTAAGCTTGTAGGTTCCGATTTGTTTTTGGTAGGTTACAATTACCTTAACAGTGAGGATGCTGTTGGCCGCTATCCTGTTTTTGCCAAGCACAAGCCAAAAGTGTATTTCGATAAGGAATATGCAGTCAAACTGGTTGAGAGTTTAAGTAATGATGGATATAACCTTCTGATTGAATAATGCAGGTTATCTGATTTATAAAAATCTCAGTATGAAGAAGATTAAAGGTGCGGTAGCACCTTTTTTTTATTGCCCGACCAGTTGAAGAATAGGTTGTCCTGTTGAAGCATTTGGGCTTGCAATATTAAGGAAATAGCTTATAGTTGGTGCAATGTCCTCTATGTCAACTTTGTCAAAAATTGTTGCCCTTCTTATTTTCCATCCATACCAGATTAAAGGTACATGTGTATCATAGCTATATGAAGAATTTGCACTGGTAGTCTCTCCATTTTTTTCGATCCATCCCGGATCGAGATTTACTAATACATCTCCTGACCGCTTCTGGTTATAGCTTTTCTGAATTTTTGAAAATATACCATCTGAAAAATATTCTGATTGTAAAGTTGTGGCTGTAACCGTATTGGCAACTCCGGTAAATTGTATTAAAAACTGAGCTGCTTTTTGTTGTACTTCGGAAAGATTTAATTTTGAGTCTTCTATTAAATCCCGGTTGAGAAAAAGTTGTTGGGCATAGTAGGCTTTTACCCATTCCCCCCTGCCATAAACAACGTTCAAATAGCTTTTTAGCAAAGTCAATGCGGCGTTTTGACTAAAATATCCCACTGGAATACCTTTATCGGCGAGGTAATCCGGATTTTGTGAAACTCCATGATCCGACGTCAGATAAATCAAAACATTTTGTTTTCCTATTTCCTTGTCAATAAATTCCAGGAAATGTGCCAGGTCTTCATCAAGCCGCAGGTAAGCGTCCATTACCTCAACTGATTCGGGGCCAAAGCTCTGTCCTATAAATTCAGTACCCGAAAACGACACTGTTAATAAATCAGTACAATCGTTTTTCCCGAGGTTTTCGTTAACTATAGCTGCAATTGCAAAATCTTTGGTATAAGTATTTCCAAAAGGAGTGTATTTAAGTACATAATATTTTTTTTTTGATTTTGAGATCGTGCTTAATGTCGTTAAATTATAAGGAAAGATATGCTGGCCTTCAATTCCGGTTTCATATTTATTATCGTCTGGCAAACAGCGATCAGAATAGTCAGTTATAGGAAATTTGGTATCCCAGTTGTGTGTTAAATATACATCAGCAATTTTTTTATCATTAAAGTCCTTGGCCCATTGTGGTAAATCCTGCATATAATATGAACTGGTTACCCAGTTCCCGCTTTCATCATCGTACCAATATGAAGCATTGGCTGTTACACCAGCTGACAATATAGCAGACTTACCCTGCAGAGATATACCAATCACTTTCGGCTTCATATTATTTGCCAGACGGATTTCATCTCCAATAGTAGTGCAAAGTAATTGTCTTGGTGACATGCGACCTGAATCATAACTGCCACCCACTGTATTTACAGTTTCGTCCGAAACACAGTTCACAATTTTATCTTTTAACCTTATATACCATTCTTCTGATACTATTCCATGATAGGAAGGTGCTGTCCCTGTAGCAATAGTTGCGTGCCCAACTGCAGTTTGAGTGAACAGGTAATTGTAATTTGCATTTTTACAGTATGTTCCTTCATTTAATAATCTTTTAAACCCTCCTTCTCCAAACTTGTCCCAATATTTTTGAATATAGTCATGCCGCATTTGTTCAACTACTATTCCAATAATTAATTTTGGTTTTTCACCAGGTATCCTGGGTTCTGATTGTGCAGTCAATATTGTATTAAATGATACTATCGTTAAAAACAGGGTAATGGTCTCTTTAATCATATTTAATATATTTTTGAAATTTGATTACTAATTACTGATTACTAATTATTGATGACATATTACAACTTTATTTGACAAATTTCTGATAATAAATTAATATCATTTGTAATTTGTAATCAGTCATTTGTAATTAGTCATTTGTAATTAGTCATTTGTAATTAGTCATTTGTAATTAGTCATTTGTAATTATTAGGGCATTTTCACAAATTTAATAATCCTTTCGAACGTATCTGTTTTTATTTGCATTAAATAAGTGCCGGATGAAAGTTCAGTTATATCATC
Organism: uncultured Bacteroidota bacterium; assembly: GCA_963846585.1. Taxonomy (GTDB): domain Bacteria; phylum Bacteroidota; class Bacteroidia; order Bacteroidales; family JAAUTT01; genus JAAUTT01. Next base: position 414,961 of record CAWJWO010000002.1, on the reverse strand, counting down.
ACAAATGTCATTTATAGCATTATTAAACAACAATGATATTAATTTTCTTCCGGTTATATCAGAAATATTCACTTTAACTTTGCTTCCATTGAAATATTGTGATTTCAGGCAAAACTGGCCTGTAACAGGGTTTGGGAAGAGAATAAGGTCATTTCCTGCGGTTTGTTTATTTAAAACCGAAAGCTGAAAATCGATCCGGATAGTTGTAGTATCGCTTAGTTTAATGTTTTCTGAGGTTTGAGCAATATATCCGGGTGCAGAGATATTAAGGTTATAAATTCCCGGGCTGAGCATCCTGTAATACATGCCGGTAATTGAATCGGAATATATTGCAGAATTGTCAATATCGTGATTTGGTATTGTCAATAAAGCTTTCAGGGGTAAACCGGTTTCTTTATCGGTAATTCTCCCTCTTATTCCAAAATTACTTTGGAGTAAATAGTTCAGTAACGAACGGTAATGGTAATTCCAAAAAGTATCCAGTTCATTTTCAGGGGCAAGTTTGTCCTCTTCCATTTCTATAGTTACTTCCCTTCCATGCATAAAATAATTGACATAATCCTGCCGTCCGCCGGTAACCCTGTACCAGTCATATCCGTCAGTAATTCCATCGGGGTTTACATCTGTGTAAAAATTAGGAGGCCCATAATATTTCACAGTATCAGCATATTGACCTGAAATATATTTATACCAGGTACTGTCAGGGTGGTTCCATGGCCAGGTATCCCATGGATAATTTACTACCTCTGATCCTGAATGAAAGTTGGCACTCAGGGTAAGCGGATGTTGTTTTATGAAATTCATCACAGCAATATTCTCAGGTTGCCATGCATTGCCGTCAGGATGATTGCCTTCTGCAGGATCAGGAAAATTTCTGTTCAGGTCTATATTATTGGCATTATAGCGTGTAGCATCATATACCGTTGAATCACCTCCATGATAAGTTCCATCGGGATTAGCAAGCGGACAAATCCAAAATTCACAGCTGTCTGTCAGAGTTTTAATCTGAGGTTGGGAATGGTTATGTAAAATATAATCAATTAAATGAAGCATTATTGCATACGGGGCTATTTCATCACCATGCATAGTACTGGAGTACATAACCACTGGTTTGCTCAAATGCTGCTGAACATTACTGCTGATTTTTAAATAATACAAGCTCCTTCCCAAAACACTCTTTCCAATTTCAGTCAACTGACAAAGAGATGGGTAAGCACTTTGAAAGTGTTGCATTATTGAATCGTATTGCTCATATGTTGGATACCAGGTACCCAGTGTTGATTGCGCATTCTTTACCGATCGTTCAGGTATGACAGGTTGTTCAATTTTGAAGTTTATTCCCAGTGCAAGAAACCGGTTAAATTCTTTCCGGTTTGTATACGCCCTGATATTTCTTCCCTGAACATGATCAATTGAAATAATTCGTGAAATATCCTGGATTTTAATTGTGTCAGGTAAAATAAAAGTTAAAACCAATTCGCCCCTTTTATTGAGGATACTGTCAGTTTTTGCATGGTTATCGTAATAATGAACCTGGCCACTCAAGGTTTTAAATAAAACTATAAAACAAATAAAGAAGCAAACTGCTTTTTTCACTGTGCCGAATAATTTAAGTTTAAGTCAGCGCTTTAAGTTAAAAGATAAAAGGTAAAAGGTAAAAGATTAAAGGTAAAAGATAAAAAATAAAGTTCAATGTCTATTGCCAAAAGGCTTTAACCTATAAGTTTAATATTGTCTGATAAGAAAACGCCAAATTCAAGGCTTGCGAAGTCAGAAAAAGCGGAGTTTACTTACAGTAAATGAGCATTTTTCTGACAAGCGTAACGCAGAAGTTGGCGTTTTCTTACAGACAATTTATACATTAAACCGGAAATGCATAATATCCCCATCCTGCACAACATAATCCCTGCCTTCGATTAAAATTTTGCCTGCATCGCGGCAGGCTGATTCAGATCCCAACCCAACATAATTTTCGAATTTAATTACTTCTGCCCTTATAAAACCTTTTTCGAAATCCGTATGGATTATTCCGGCTGCCTGGGGAGCTTTTATACCCTGAATGAATGTCCATGCCCGGGTTTCGTCCGGCCCGGTAGTAAAATAAGTTTGAAGTTTCAAAAGGTTATATGCTGCTTTGATAAGCCTGACCACTCCCGATTCCTTTAATCCCATTTCTTCAATGAACATCTGACGTTCGGCGTAAGTTTCAAATTCAGCAATTTCCGATTCTGTTTTAGCTGCAACAATCAATAATTCAGCCTGTTCGGTCTGGATAGCTTTACTTACAGCATTAACATATTTATTGCCTTTCACTGCACTTTTTTCATCAACATTACAAACATACAGGACAGGCTTGTCAGTAAGAAGGAAAAGATCATGTGCCAATCTCTGGTCTTCTTTATTGTCCAATAAAATATTACGGGCTGGTTTACCTTGTTCTAATACTGTTTTATAGTGAATAAGGATTTCAAGCAATCGTCTGGCAGATTTATCCCCCCCGGCAAGAGCCTGTTTCTGAACTTTCCCTATTCGGCTTTCGATAGTTTCAAGGTCTTTTAACTGCAATTCAATATCTATAATTTCTTTGTCACGCACCGGATCAACTGACCCATCGACATGAATTACATTATCATCGTCAAAACAACGGAGAACATGAATAATTGCATCGGTTTCACGGATATTTGCCAGGAATTTATTGCCTAAACCTTCACCTTTGCTGGCACCTTTTACCAATCCGGCAATATCAACAATTTCAACGTTTGCAGGAATAATACGTTGCGGTTTATCAATATCTGCCAACTTAATTAACCTGTCATCCGGCACGGTAATAACTCCTAAGTTTGGCTCAATGGTACAAAACGGAAAATTTGCAGCCTGAGCCTTGGCATTAGATAAACAATTAAATAATGTTGATTTCCCAACATTCGGTAATCCTACTATTCCACATTGCAGCCCCATATCTTTATTCTGAAATTTATTTTCATTGCAAAGTTACAGGAAATAACCCTATTATTATATTTGGAACATCAATTCTTGAATATTTATATCTTTACGAAAAAAATAGAAAAAAGAACCAAGAACCAAGATCCAGGAACCAAGACACGGGAAGACAGAAGACAGAAGACAGAAGGCAAAAGATTTAAGAATAAGAATTGAGATTTAAGAATTGAGATTTAGTAAGACTAATAAAATCTTAAATCTAAAATTTAGAATCTGGAATCTAAAATCAAAAAGTCTTGGCTCCTGGCTCTGTTAATAAATAATTTATATCATTTAGAAATGGCAGATAATATAATAGTAAATCTCGCAGCTGACAATATCCGGATTTTATCAGCTGCTGCAGTTGAAATGGCCAGATGCGGTCATCCCGGTGGTGCAATGGGAGGGGCCGATTTTATGAATATTCTTTACAGCGAATTTTTAAAATTTGACCCTTCTGATATGGCCTGGCCATTCAGGGACCGTTTTTTCCTTGATCCCGGGCATATGTCAGCTTTGTTATATTCTCAGTTAGCTCTTTTTGGTAATTTTGACATAGATGATTTGAAAAAATTCCGTCAGTGGGGAAGCCCTACTCCGGGACATCCCGAAAAAAACTTAAACAGAGGAATTGAAAACACTTCAGGGCCATTGGGACAAGGACATACTATGGCTGTAGGTGCTGCCATTTCAGCTAAGTTTCTTGCAGCAAGGTTTGGGGACTGGATAGGCCATAAGATTTATACTTACATCTCTGACGGAGGCATTCAGGAAGAAATTTCCCAGGGAGCCGGACGTATTGCAGGAACACTTGGCCTGGATAACCTTATTATGTTCTTCGATTCTAACAATGTCCAGCTTTCTACCGAAACATGGGAGGTAACAACTGAAGATACTTCCATGAAATATAAATCCTGGGGATGGGAAGTTTTAACTGTAAATGGAAACGATGCAACGGCAATTCGTGAAGCCTTAGTTAAAGCAAATTTATCTAAGGGCAAGCCCACCTTAATTATCGGGAATACAATTATGGGTAAGGGGGCTGTGGATGATAACGGCAACAATTTCGAGGGAAAATGTTCTACTCATGGCATGCCACTTAGTGAATCAGGAGCGTCCTTTAAAAAAACGATATTGAACCTGGGAGGAGATCCTGATGATCCATTTCAGATTTTTCCAGAAGTTTTCGAATATTATAAAAAAGTAAAAGAAAATAAAATTATAGCTGCGGCTGAAAAGAAGAAACAAATAAGTGAATGGGAAAAAGCAAACCATGAGCTTTCGGCCAAATTAAAGATTTATCTTTCAGGAAAGATTACCAAAATAGATTATACAGCAATAATTCAAAAAGAAAATGTTTCAACACGTGTTGCTTCCGCCAATGTATTAAGTTATTATGCACAGCATGTGGGTAATATGATTGTTTCATCGGCCGATTTGTCCAACAGCGACAAAACGGACGGGTTTCTTAAAAATACCAGGGCATTTCGTAAAGGTGATTTTTCAGGCTCATTTCTTCAGGCTGGTGTAAGCGAATTAACTATGGCAGCTATTACAAACGGGATGGTATTGCACGGAGGGGTTATAGCAGCCTGCGCCACATTTTTTGTATTTTCAGATTATATGAAGCCTGCCATAAGGCTTTCCGCTCTTATGGAACTCCCTGTAAAATTTATATGGACACATGATGCCTTCAGGGTTGGAGAAGACGGACCAACCCATCAGCCTGTAGAACAGGAAGCACAGATTCGTCTGTTGGAAAACCTTAAAAATCATCACGGGGAAAATAGTTTATTAGTTTTAAGGCCTGCAGATGCAATTGAAACTACCATTGCATGGAAAATGGCGCTGGAAAATACAGGGACGCCGACAGGGCTTATTTTTTCACGTCAAAATATTAAGGATGTGCCGGCATTAAAAGGTTCTACAAGATACAAGGATGCCATTGATGCTCAAAAAGGGGCTTATATAGTGAAAGAAACAATTGGTAAACCGGATATTATTTTGGTATCTAACGGTTCTGAAGTTTCTACTTGTTATGACTGTGCCGGAAAATTATCGGATAAAGGTATAAATGTCCGTGTTGTTTCTGCTATTTCTGAAGGATTATTCCGAAATCAGCCTTTAGCATATCAAAAAGAAGTAATACCCGATAATATTCCAATATTTGGTTTAACGGCAGGATTGCCAATTACTTTAAAGGGACTTACAGGTTCATCAGGGAAAGTTTTTGGGATGGAGAGTTTTGGTTTTTCTGCACCTTATGCGGTACTTGATGAAAAACTTGGATTTACGCCAGATAATTTGGTATTGCAGGTTGAACGGTATCTGGAGGAATATCATAAATCATAAAATTTAAGCAGTTGATCAAAAAAATATAGCATTAACACTGACTTATACGTTTACTAATTTAAATATAAATAATCATTGGATATAGAAATTAAGGATGATATAATTAATACAGATGACCTTACATATTTACCGGGCGAAGGCAAATGTTCCTTTAGTTTCTTGTACCTGGGACAAGGAGTTTTTCTGTTAAAATCTTCAGGTTATTTAGATGAGAAATCTTTCAGCAAACAATTGCAGCATGGTGAAAAGGCCAGGGATAGGTTAAAGGAGATATTTCCTAATGAAAAGTATCATCTTATCTGGGATGTATCCATGTTAACCGGATTATCTTTAATTACACGAAGCCTTATGTTTTCTAAAATTGCTGCTATTGGAGTTATTAGTAGCATTTCAATTGTCGGGGTAAGTCCTGTTGTAAAAAATTTCAGTAAGATTTACAGCAAGTTAATGCCTTGGGTAAAGTATTACTATTATTTTAGTCAAGCAGAAGCAATAGAAAATCTTGACAGGGTATACCATAAAACATTGAAGAATAAAATAAACGGTTTATTAATGGCCGGAATTTCAGAACCTTTTCCAAATTTTATGGAAAAATGGAAAGAAAAATCAGAATATTTACAAGTTGCAAAGGCCAAACTAAAAATTATAAGAAATGAAAAATGGATATATTCCTCTGCAGATAATAATTTTTCAGTTAAAGGAAGCATTATTGAAGGTAATATAATTTATTTGGAATGTGAGGGTTACGCCAGGGTCCTGTATTTAGAAAATACCTATCACATTCTTGATTCAATAATAGAAGAAATGCAATATAATCTGGCATTAATTAAATTTTACACCATTTTAGATATATCTAAGCTTAAAGGGATCACGGTTTCTGCACGTAAAATGGTAGCAAATTATGGAAAGATATATCATGAGAAAAAAATTCAGATGGTTATGATGATACCATCTCCGGTAATGCATTTGCTATTAAAAATATTACAGATCCTTAACAATGAAAATTTATCGCATTGGGAATTGTCAGCTTCTTTGGAAGATTCAATTAAACGTGTCTTAGATCACAAAGCAGGCCAAATTGATAATAAATCATTGACACAAAAAGTAAAAGAAACTTCTCAATTAAATCTCATTCCTAAAGACCCCTCTGAAATGGCTAGTTTAATTCGAAGTCAACAACTGGAAATTGAGCGGCTTAAGAAAAATCAAATGGAACATATAAATAATATTCTGGAAATTACAGGACGCATGACATGGGATGAGTCGTTTTCAGAAGACCTTATATTTGAGAAATCTTCAGGCCCATACAGTGAAATCTATGCTTCGCTGCATATTTTATATCTTGATTTCAAGGAAATAATCCGTGAGAAGACACAGCATGCCCAACAATTAAAAGAAAGCGAAAACATATACAGGAACTTAATAACACTGGCTAATGATATTATCGGAGTTTACCAGGATGGGATCATTAAATTTGTTAATTCGAGAATAAAACAGGTGTTAGGATTTGATCCCGAAGAATATACAGGCAGGAGCCTGGAAGGTTTGGTAACTAAGGAAGAAAAATTAAGATTGGAGGAATATAACAGAAAACGTATTAATGGAGAGGAAGTACCTTGGTTTTATGAGACAAATTTTATTCATAAAAACGGAAGCTTTATTCCAATATCAATGAGTGTTGGTACGATAGAATTCGAGAACCGGCCTGCTGTCATGATTATTGCAAGGGACGTATCATTGAAAAAAAGGAATGAAGAAGAATTGGAACTTTACAGGAATCATTTGGAAGAAATAATCAGGGAACGTACAGAACAACTGCAGAAAGAAATCTCAGACCGAAAAATTGCTGAAGAATCAGACAGATTAAAGACTGCCTTTCTTTCTAATATGTCACATGAAATCAGGACTCCGATGAATGCTATTATTTCATTTTCTAAATTTTTGAAGAATAGTAATATAAAAGATGAAGAACATGAAGAATATTTAAATTATATTCAATCGAGTGGAGAAACTCTTTTAACTCTAATAAATGATATTATCGACATATCAAAAATAGAGGCCCACCAATTACAGATACATGAATCTCTGTGTGCCATTGATTCAATCCTGGATGAGCTGTTTATATATTTTGACAGGCATATAAAACATCTTTCAAAGGTAGAAGTAGAATTAAAGCTAAATATTCCTGACCGCAATAAAAATATTAATCTATTTACAGATGCCTACAGGCTTAGACAAATATTAACCAATCTTCTGGACAATGCATTAAAATTTACTGATTCAGGTACTATTGAATTTGGATACAGAATTGATAACGAAATGATTATTTTTTACGTAAAAGATTCAGGTGTTGGAATTCCTAATGATAAGCTTTCACATATTTTTAAAAGATTTGGAAAAGTTGAACTGGCAGGCAGGAATTTAAGCGGTACCGGATTAGGATTAGCTATATCACATAATTTAGCTGCTCTTTTGCATGGTAACTTAACTGTTGAATCTATTGAAGGTATTGGATCTGTTTTTAACCTGGAATTACCACGCCGGCAATTGGACCTTAATCAAAAAATAGAAAAATTAATGGAAACATCGTACCGCGAACATTATAACTGGCAGGATAAAACTATATTAATTGTTGAAGATGAGGATTTAAATTTTCGGGTACTTCAGATTTCATTAAAAAACACAAATGCTAAGATAATAAGGGCTGTAAACGGAAAGGAAGCTGTTGATAAGATTAAGGAAATTAAAGATATCGATATTATACTAATGGATATTCAAATGCCTGTTATGGATGGTTATGAAGCTTTGTCCATCATTAAAAAATCTAATCCTGATATTCCGGTTATTGCACAAACAGCATATGCTATGATGGAAGAAAAAAAGCGTTGTATTGATCTTGGATTTGATGATTACATTTCTAAACCTATAAAATTTGAGGAGTTATTTGCTAAGGTTGACAGGTTAATTGAAAGAAAAGTAGGGCATCTCTAAAAACTTCCAACTTTTTTGTTGGGCTTCAAATTTTAAATCCTCATTTATCTTGAGTAAACTGCGGTTTAAAATTTTTGCCCGCCTCAAATTTGAAAGTTTTTAAAGTTGCCTAAAAGAAATATTTCAGTGATATACAAATGTATGTATAAATATTTACTGTGAAATATTACAATTTAGGGACATTTGACAGGTTAAAGGATGTACTTGGGACGCTGGCGGGATTCTCATTATCAGAAATGATAAACATGAGATCGTTAAAGTCATCGTCAGTTATATAATATGTATCACTTTGAGAAGTGTCTTCCCATGTCATTATAATATCATTGCAGCCCTGTTCAACAAACAGGGTACTTTGCTGGTTATTATTCACATTTAGTTTAGTGTCGGTATAATTTGTGTACCTTCCGGGCACAAGTACCCCATTTTGCCAGCCCATGGAAACCAAATAAAATCCAATTACCGTGCCAGCCGGAAATTCTCCCGTTCCAACCTGAACCATATTGCCGGTAACAAGCCCTCCGCCGTTACCTAAGGAAGAAGCGTTTGGAAACAGTACCGTTTGTGTAATGGAAGAAACACTGGTTGGAGGATTATTCTGGTTATAAGTGTAGTACCCTAAAGTATTGTTCCACAGAGCCCCGTCTGTTAAAAAGGTAACATAAACATTCGAAGGTTTTGACAATACTAATTCCTTTGTAACTGAAGATGAGAAAAGTATAGGATGTATAACCATATTATTTACACCTTCGGGAAACATCGAATTTAATGAATCAAGAAGGGTAGGACAAACCTTTGTTGATATAATTACCGGAGGAAGCCCATTATCTATGCTTAATGAAATAATTTTTAATCCACCCAAACCGGTAGCGACAAAAATAATGCTATCATTTGAAGTAACATAATTAGCAGAAATTCCTGGCCCAAAATCGATACTTCCTATAATCGCAACGCTATCATTTTTACTTTCGATTATTCCGCCAACATATAGGCCTGCTTCGCCATTTCCAAATAAAACAAGGTCCTGATTTATTGTAACGCTGTTAGTAACGTAATCGTTAGCAATTGCTCCTGCAGGAGTCGGCGGTTTGGCAAAACTTTGTTTTACAGATCCGTCCAGGTTTAACATTTCTGCACCTGCTTCATTCAAAGCCGTGAAAATATATTTGTCTGAAACTCCGATATCTGATTCAGCCCCATCCTGATTGGCACCACCAACATTGTATGTGGTAACGTAAGAATTGTTTGATTGGTTATAGACATTTAACCTTCCAGGTTGTCCTTGAAATACATAAACATACTGACTGTTTAAACCAATTGACCTGGCATTATCCAAAGATAATGAATCAAGAATTTTATAATTAAAATTGTAAACTTTTAAGAATCCATTGGAACCACTTGTAGTATATATTCCATTAGCGGCAACTTTAACATCGGTTCCAACATAGGATGAAAGGTCGATAGTTGTATCAACTTTCGTGATGTTGTAGTTTGCGTCAAGTGAAAGAACTTCAAGCATTGCTGGTGTTTTAAGATATTTTGGCGCATAATTCAAGTCAGTAGCTCCTGCCAGGTATACTTTGTTATTATAATAATCAACAGAACTAATATCAGTGTGAGGAAAAACTGCCTGCCAAACTATTTTAGGGTTAGATATATCGCTTACATCAAAAATTTCAAGGCCTCCAAGGTATACCGTACCGGCAGTATTATATGTAACAAATGCATAGTTTCCAAAAATCTTAACATGAGTTGCCTGCAGGGTATCACCATTATATATCGGGGGTGCCACCTGTGCCCTTATAGTAAATACATAATTCGGGGCAACGTTAAAAGCAGGTGATTTAATCCTGGTTGCGGAAACCGGTTGATTGATACTTGTATTAACCTGCAATCTTTTGTTGGAAATTGTTACCCTGTTATTGAGGGCAGCCTGATTGTTAGAAATAATAACGCCGTTAATCTGAGAATTTTGCGTAGCATTTCCCAATTGTTCTCTTTTACATCCCGATAATATCAGGCAGTAAATTATCATAAATCCAGCTACATAGTTAAATGATTTCATCTTATACCAATATATATTTACCATTTTTACGAAGGAACATTAATTACGTTACAAATATAGCATAAGTATGATCCTTATTATTAGATATTTTTGACCAATTCGGGATATTGAATGACGAAATACGATAATTACTTATTTGTTGTCTTATCGAGCTTTTTTAAGGCCAGAATTATTAACAGGTAAGATACGAAGATTAGAACCGGCCAGGTAAGAAACCATAATATTGCTGCTAAGTACATATTGTTATTTTATTAGTTTTAAATTTTCAAATTCTTTCATCTTTTATCTTTCATCTTATATCTTCTTCCTTTTTCACGTCCCACGTCTCATGTCCCTGTTAATACACATGAGCTTCATTACTGAGTTCTTCTTCGGTGATTTTATTATTATTTATTGATTTCCATGCACCATAAATATATGCAACTACAAATGGAACCAGTAATGAAACATAACTCATTGCTGTTAAAGTATAATGGCTTGAAGAGCTGTTTTGGATAGATAAAGAATTCTGTATATCGAAGGTGGATGGATAAAATGCAGTATTGTTTAGTCCTGCTGTCAAAAACAAAGCAAAAACTGTAAGAACTGTTCCAATACCAGTATACCATATTCCTTTTGTATATGTTTTTAATAATGAAATAATAATACCGTACAATACAAATAAAACGCCTGCAAGAAATAAAATAGCTACAACAGGCATTGCCAGTATATTATGCAGGTATTTGAATGGTTCCATGAAAACTTTTTGATTATTGGGATCAATTGCAAAGCCTCTGCGAAGAATTAATATCACTGTAAACAAAAGAAAGAAGAAAACAAAAGGGATAGCATTATACCACAATTGTTTTTTAGACCGTGTAAAAATAAATTCGTGTTGGATGGTATTCATAAAATACAAAATTGCCAAAATCCTTGCCAGGAAAAACACTGTTAAACCTAATGAAAGATTGAAAATGTCAAGGGCAGCTTCCAACCCGTGCCAGGGAGATTCCCATCTTGATTGGTGGAGGTTGTTTACAGAAAAATCTGAACCTGAGAAAAAAGTTCCAACGGCAGTTCCAATTAAAATAGTACCAAGTGTGCCATTAATGAAAAGGAAAACTTCAAAAGTTTTGGATCCCAAAATATTATTTGGTTTTGAACGGTATTCATATGAAATGGCCTGAATTACAAAACAAAATAAAATGAGCATCCAAACCCAATATGCCCCGCCAAAACTGGTGGAATAAAATAGAGGGAAAGATGCAAAAAATGCGCCGCCAAAAGTTACCAGGGTTGTAAAAGTGAATTCCCATTTTCGGCCAATGGCATTAACTAAAAGGGTTCGTTCAGAATCAGTTTTACCCAGCGTGTATATAAGGGTCTGTCCGCCCTGCACAAACATAAGGAACACTAATATACTACCTAATAATGAGATTATAACCCACCAGTATTGTTGAAGTGCCAAAAGTGATAATGATCCGAACATAATTAATTTCCTCCTTCATGTTTAGGGCCTAGTTTTATTTGTTTTATCATTATAGATAATTCTGCAATAAGAAGAGTTGTAAACAACAAAGCAAAGAGCCAGAAAGTAATTTGAACTGCACTGGCATTTAATTTAGAAACAGCTGCAACTGTTGGAAGGTAATCCTGAATTACCCATGGTTGGCGACCCACCTCTGCAACTATCCAACCGGCCTGACTAGCCAGATAAGGAAGAGGAAGTGTAATAAGGGCTATCCATAAAAACTTCCTTTTGGATTCTATTTTATTGCGTAACGTATAAATTAACACCAGTATAAAAAACAATATGAAGTAAAATCCCAGTATAACCATAATGTGAAAACTATAAAATGTCAACGGAACATTAGGGATCAAACTTTCAGGGGTGTTTAAAAAGCCATATCCAAAATACCTGAAATAATCCTTATTGAATTCAGGATCATTAAAAAGGGCCCTGATTTCTTTTGCTTTGGCGGTGTCTCCTTGTTCCAATGCGTCTTTGTAATTTTTAAGGACATTCCTGGCATATTTCCCCCTTTCAATTTTTTCATTAGCAGATAAAATATTTGCTGCCTTGTTACCATTAATAAGATCATTTATGCCCGGGACATAAGCCTTAGGATCGAGATAGGCAAGGTATGACAAAAGATTAGGCACTTCTAACTGAAACTTAATTTCAGGCAGGTAATTCTTTGAATTTTTCGGTTCATTTGAAACTACACCAAAGGCAAGTAACGGCACTCCTTTAGAGCCATCATACAAACCTTCGAATGCGGCGAATTTCATTGGCTGCTGCCGAGCAATATTCCTGGCTGAACCATCACCTGTAGTGGCAGTGAAAATTGTAGAAAACAAACCAAATACCCCGGCTACTATAATGCTTCGTTTAGCAAAAATAACCTCACGTTTTTTAATGAGAAACCATGCACTTATTGCAACAACAAATATAGATGCGGTTGTGAACCCCGAACTTATAGTATGCAGAAATTTTGTATATGCCATTGGTGAAAAGAGCACATCCCAGAAATTTATCATTTCATTTCTGGCTGTATCCGGATTAAAATGCATACCTACCGGATGTTGCATCCATGCATTAGCTACCAGTATCCACAGGGCTGAAAGATTGGCGCCAATTGCAACAAGCCATGTAGATAGTAAATGATACCTGGGGCTTACCTTATTCCAACCAAAGAACATGATTGCAATAAAGGTAGATTCCATAAAAAAAGCCATTATCCCTTCTATTGCAAGAGGGGCGCCAAAAATATCACCTACAAACCAGGAATAGTTAGACCAGTTGGTTCCGAATTCAAATTCAAGAATAATTCCCGTGGCCACTCCAATAGCAAAATTAATTCCAAACAATGTCATCCAAAACCTGGTTATTTTTTTCCATTCAGGATTACCGGTCTTAATATAAATGGTCTCCATGAAAGCCACTATAAATGATAAACCTAAAGTAAGCGGAACAAATAAAAAGTGATAAATTGCCGTAAGGGCAAATTGCGCCCTTGACCAGTCCACAAGTGATGAATTTACATGTTCAATCATAGTAATATGAGGTTAGCGTGTAAGTCGATCGATAACATAATTTGCACGTTCCTTGTCTGTATGTAATTTACTGTTAAGGAAATCGTGAAAGAAAAAAAGCTTTAAAATGACAAAAATTATAAATAGCTTGATTATTATTATTGCCCAAAGTTTTTTCCCAATTGTCATATCACAAAAACCATGATAGTAAAAATAAAATATTTCTCTCAAAATTCTAATCATTTGAGTAGTATTTATAAATAATTAAATTACAAAATTAATTGACAGATCAGGAAATATTTTCAGAGAAGATATATAAAAAAAACAAAAGCCGGATAATTCCGGCTTCATTACATTGTTAATCTTTTATCTTTAATCTTTTATCTGACATCTGTCTTCTGTTTTCTGTCTTCTTTCATCTTTATTAAGCCATAGAGTATTCATAATAATTGAAAGGAAGATTAATCTGAGATTCCAGGGTCTTGCCTATTTCTAAACAACCTTCATCTCCTTCCTCAAAAAACCAGTTTATATAAACATTTTTAATATAATAGTTTCTCTTTACAAGGGTTAAAAAATTATAGATTTGTTTCACCCCACCTGTATTAATAAATTCAAGTTTAATTTCAATTGTAACTGTATTAAAAGTACAGGTTTTAATCCACCTGAATACAGGGCTAAAATAAGTATATACATCATCAATAATGCATCTGCCCTGTATTTTTATTTCTCCTTCAGGGTTCAGTTCAATTCTCGGGGAATATTTATTTCCCTCAAATATTAGTTTTTTCATAATATCATGTATAATATTATTTATAACAATACTTTTAATGATGATTTTTACGGGTGTGATAATTAATGGTAAAAAAAATTTGACCAACGTATAAAAATAATTGATCAATGTTCAAATGAATAATATTTTTACTTTCTTTGAACATATATTTAAATGGTTAACTATTGGTAAATTTTATGGGTGATTATATAAATACTGTAAAACAGCAGGCAATTAAAATTCTGAAGGAAAAAAGTGAGGAGCATTTTATTAATAAAACCAAGGGTTATAAACTATTCACTTTAACTAATGATAATGGGATTATAGTACAAATAACAAATTTTGGATGTAAAATTGTAAGTGTTTATGCTCCTGATAGAAATGCAATTTTAAAAGATATAGTTCTGGGTTATGATACATTAAAAGGGTATTTAGATGGGAACCCATATTTTGGGGCTGTTTGCGGACGTTTTGCAAACAGGATTGCAAAAGGGAAACTTCCGGTTAACGGGAAAATCTATCAGTTGCCAATAAATAACGGGCCTAATTCATTGCATGGGGGGCCTGAAGGTTTTAACAGCAGGGTTTTCGACGGTGTATCAATAGACGGCAGTACTGTTAAATTATCCTATTTAAGCAGGGACGGAGAAATGGGCTATCCCGGAAACCTGACTGTTAATATAACCTGTTCCCTTACTCAAAATAATGAATTGTGCCTCGATTTTGAAGCAACTTCTGATAAGGCTACTCATGTTAATATATGTTCTCATTCATACTTTAATCTTGCCGGAGATGTTAATGGCGATATATTAAACCATGAGGTAATGATTAATGCAGACATGTATACTCCTGTAGATGAACTTTTGATTCCCACAGGTGAATTTAGCCAGGTGAAAGAAACTCCAATGGATTTTAGAAGTATGACCCTGGTTGGGCTAAATATTGATTCTGATTTTGACCAACTTAAATATGGGCATGGATATGACCATAACTGGGTACTGAATAAACAGCCGGGAGAATTGAGTATGGCAGCGGTCTGTTATGAACCTGTTTCCGGAAGGTTGATGGAAGTATATACTACACAACCCGGTATTCAAATGTATACCGGAAATTGGCTCGATGGAAGCGATATAGGAAAAAGCAACAAAGTTTATGGTAAACGTTGTGGATTATGTTTTGAAACTCAAGATTTTCCTGATGCACCAAATAAACCAGGGTTTCCATCTACTTTATTAAGAGCAGGAGAGTTGTACAGACAAACCTGTATATATAAATTCTCAGTAAACCAATAACTAACTTAAAAAATTAAATTATGGCAAATCAAAGCAAAATCAACTACACTATTCCATTAATAGTGATGGCCTCACTATTTTTTCTATTCGGGTTTATTACGACCATGAATAACTCAACTATCGATTTTTTAAAAAAAGCTTTTAACCTCGACGATTTTCAAAAACAATTGCCTAACACCTTTTTCTACGGGGCATACATTTTATCGGTACCTGTAGGATTAATGCTTACAAGGATTGGCTATAAAAATGGGATATTAATAGGCCTGGCTTTAATTGCATCAGGATTTTTTCTTTGTATACCGGGCGTTTCTATGGGATATTTTGGTTTTCTTTCTGCTGTATCGATATTCGCAATTGGTGTTGTAATGTTACAGGTTGCAGCAGCTCCATACGTTAATGCCTTAGGAAAACCTGAAACTGCTGCAAGCCGTTTAACGTTGACCAATGCTTTAAACTCATTAGCTACTGTTATTGCCCCGATTTTTGTTTCAGTTCTGTTAATAACGCCAAAGCTTAATCCTGGTGTTAAACTGGAAAATTCAGCTATACAAGAGATTGTAAAAGGACCATTTATTATGATCGGTATTGTAACTGCAATTGTATTGTTGATAATGTTTTTCCTGAAATTACCGGAAATAAAAACCGATGACAGTAAAATAAATGATACAAACCAGAAGGCCTTTAAATCGAGTGCATTCAAATACCCCCATGTTTGGTTGGGTTCCCTGGCTATTTTCTTATATATGGGAATAGAAATAGGCATTTCAAGTTTCTGTCCCGACTATGTAAAATCTATAAATTTGCCAAACGTTAACGGAATCGACATACTTAAGTTTTATTGGGGAGGCCTTATGGTAGGAAGAATATTAGGTATATTTATTCTTAGAAAGTACAAAGCCTCGCAAATTCTGGCTATTTGTGCAATTGGAGGAGCTGTATTATTAAGCGGATCGTTTATATTCAGTTCGCAAATTCCGGTAATGGCTTTGTGGTTGTTCCTGCTAACAGGGTTATTTCATTCAATTATGTGGCCGGTTATATTCAACCTTGCATTGGAGGATATAGGCCCTCATGCAAAAATTGCATCTGGTGTGATAGCCACATCAGTAATCGGCGCATCAATCCTTACTTTAATTATGGGAAAAATTGAGGCGGTAACAGGATCGGTTATGATTGCTTTAAGCCTTATGTTTATTTATTATTTATATATGATTTTCTTTGCCCTAAAAGGATCAAAGATCAGGACATAGATATAGTGCTTAGTGCTTAGTGCATAGTGCATAGTGCATAGTGCATAGTGCATAGTGCTTAGTTGTATATTGCAAGCTTTGTTGTAGAAGTTGTAGAGGTTCTAAATTAGGGCCTTTACAACCTTATTAATTATTGTTCAAAAAATGTTCATAATTATTAATGCAATTAACAGGTTAGAAGTAATTATAATATTATTTTGGCACTAGATAAAAATCTAATTAAGATATATAGTGTAATCAATATTATTTTTTTACAATTAAAAACCAATACTATATTATAATAGTTAAACCAGATTCAGGCAAACATGATAAAATGTACTATTAATAAGGAGATTAAAGGTATTAGCTTTAAAATAATATATATATCCCAGCAATACAATTTGAATTCGGTATTTTCAGTAAAAAACAGAGGGTATTATTACGTGATAGTAAATCTGGATAATTTTTCCGTCCTGAAGGAAAACAGGGATTTTTATAATTTGCCGGAATTTAGAATAGAAAAGCTAATGGATGAATATTACTCCAGGCAAAAACTCAATACAGCCAATAATAAATCCGGATTTGTAATTCAGGATATATAATCAGCTTACCTCGGTATATTCATAAAAATTAAAAGGAAGGTTAATTTGTGATTCGATAGTTTTACCAACTTCAAATATATCTTCATCTCCTTCTTCGTAAAACCAATTTATTGTAATGTTTTCTGCAATATATTTCTCTTTTAACAATGTAAATAGAGAAAAAATTTGTACTAACCCACTTGTATTAAGATATTCCAATTGAACATTAATTTTAACTGAACTAAAATCATGTGTTTTAAAGCATTTTATTACAGGTATAAAAAATGAAAATGAATCCTCGATAAAACATCTTCCTTTCATTGAAATAGTCCCGTCAGGACTCAACTCTACCCTCGGAGAATTCTTAGTTGCTTCTATAAGTAGCAGTTCCATAGCGTGTTATAATTTCAAAAATATAAGGTCGATATGTTATTTTTTACGTGTAATTAATAAAAATGTTTATATTAATTTTTTTATACAAATATAATATAATAATTGGCTATTGGCTATTGGCTATTGATTATTGACTATTGACAATTGATTATTAATTTATAATATTCAATCGCCAAGTTTCAATTTTCAATTAAATTGTTTACCAATTAATACTACATTTTTAATATTGATCTGAAATGTACTTTAGCTGTCATCATTTTTTCATAAGCCTTTTCAATTTGTTCCAATGGAAAAACTTCAACTAAAGGAATTACATTTGTAAGAACGCTGAATTTCAGGGTATCTTCAATGTTACCACTAACAAAACCAACTATTGAACGTTCATTGCCCAATAAAAGCATTGGCGGAACCTGAATAGGTTCCCTCGAACCTGTTACAACAATTGCCTGACCATGTTTGCCAAGTCCCGGAATAAGGTCAGATATAGCTTTGCCATTAGGGGCGGTACACAATATTACCCTGGCTCCTCCCAAAGCCATTAATTGTTTTGCAGCATCACCGTTTTCAGTATTTATATAAACATGAGCACCAAGTTTATAAGCGAGTTCTTTTTTTTCATCGCCTCTTGAAAGTGCCACAGTTTTAAATCCCATTTTAACCGCAAATTGAACAGCAAGATGCCCTAAACCTCCCATACCATGTATGGCAACCAGGTCACCACCCTTTGCACCGCTTTCAGACAATGCCCCGAATGTAGTTCTTCCGGCACATAACAATGGTGCAGCTTCTTCAGGGATTAATTTATCCGGAATATTAACCATAACTTCAGGCCTGGCAATCATATATTCAGCATATCCTCCATCGAGATGAATTCCTGTAATTAAAGAATTTTCACATGCTCCAAAATTACCTTTACGACAAGCATTGCACTTATTGCAATGACCGCCCCGCCAACCTACTCCAACCCGCTGACCAACCGAGAATGATGTTGCCTTTGTACCAGTTTTTTTAACTATGCCCACTGCTTCATGACCCGGAACGATTGGATATTTTATATCCGGATAATGGCCTTCCTTAGCTATAGTATCCCCGTGACAGATACCACAAACTTCCACTTTAATCAATACTTCATTTTCTTCAGGTTCCGGTATTTCTTTCCGGACTATTTCAAAAGCAGCTCCCGGAGAACTAATTTGTATGGCTTTCATCATTGTCATAGGTTATTCTTTTAATTTTAAGTAGTATGTTGTATGTATATAGTTGCAGGTTGCAGGATGCAAGTTGCAGGTTACAGGTTACAGGTTGCAGGTTGCAGGTTGCAGGTTGCAGGTTGCAGGTTGCAGGTTGCAGGTTGCAGGTTGCAGGTTGCAGGTACTCGTACCCTGAGCGGAGTCGAAGGGTACATGTTACCGTTCAACAATAAATGAAAAATTCAAATTTATTAAACTTTCATAATCCTGACCCGCCTGAAGGATATCAGTTTCGTCCTCTTTGTAATGCCAGTTCACAATCACTTCATTCCCATTTTTTTTTATTTTTTCAAAACCTTTTAGAATATCGAGGATACATTTTGAAGATACTGTATTAATATATTCAAAATTAGTTTCTACAATAGTTTTTGATACAGGACGTTGGCTATATTCTTCTATCCAGTTGAAAACCGGTTGATAAAAAATAAACCCATTCTCAGGAATTGACCTTCCCGTAATAATCATCTTACCGTTACGGTTAAGCTCAATTAAAGGTGTTTTATAGGTTGCCGCAATTTTAAGATCTTTCATAATACCTCCTGTTTAAAGATAATAAATCTATCCTGAAATATTTTAATGTTATTTGAATATTTTTGCAGGAATGCAGGAATGCAGGAAAGTAGGAAAGTTTAAAATAACTAATAACTAACAACTAACAACAAACAACTAAAATATGGTATTATTAGATAAGGAAAATTACAATATAGCCCTGAATCCACTTAAAGAAGTTAAAATTAACCATTTGTTTGCCCGTTCGGTAGTTGAAAATATTGTTTATGGTTCAGTTTATGCTGATAATTTGAAAAATCCAAAAGTTTTTTATGTTTATCATCCTTACGGGATGTCGCTGCTATATGGAGATTCTGATCAAAGTAATTTTAATTCCCGGTTTTTTGAATATGCTATGAATATTAATAAAGTTCGGGGCAATTATGAATGGGTACAGGCATATCCCGGTTCATGGCACCAGGTTTTGTCAGGTTTGTTTGGTGAACAATTGATAAACTATGAAGATAACAAAGGCAGAAATAATAATAAAATTGAAATATATTCGAGGGTGAATTTTAAATTTAACAAATCTAAATACCTAAATATCACGAAGGGATATTTACTTAATAATTTTAATATTTGCCGTACAGATAAAAAAATGTATGAAGAAATGCAGGGAAAGGTTCTGCCTAAATATTTTTGGGATAACGCAGATCAATTTTGTAATAATGGCATTGGTTTTAGTTTACAATACAATGATAAAATAGTATCAACTTCATTTTCAGCATTTATTTTTGAAAAACAGCTTGAACTGGGAATTGAAACTGTTGAAAATAATAGGGGTAAAGGTTTTGCATTAGCCACATGTTCTTCATTAATCGATTACTGCCTTGCAAATGATTATGAACCAATATGGTCCTGCAGGCTCGATAATGTCGGTTCATATAATCTTGCACAAAAACTGGGGTTTGAACCAACAATATACATTCCTATCTACCGTCTGAATTTTTAAAGGGGCCAGGGGCCAGTGACCAGGGGCTAGTGGATAATTAAGCACTAAAATTGATATTATGTTTTATTGAAAGTACTAAGCACTAATAACTAAGCACTAAGCACTCTTATTTTTTTTAAAAGCATCATCAAAAACGAAGGAGGTAGGTTGAAAGTCAATACCTTTGATAAATTGATAAGCTTCATTTACTCCATGTAAACGGTCCATGCCATTGTCTTCCCATTCAATTGAAAGTGGACCTGAATATCCTATACGATTAAATGCTCTTATTATGGCTTCGAAATTGACTTTTCCTCTTCCCGGTGAACAGAAATTCCAATTTCTGCGGTAATCCCCAAAATCAAGATAACCGCCAAATACTCCGGCTTTAGTCGGGCAATCGGCCCAGGTCACATCTTTTATATGAGAATGAAATATACGGGAAGAAAAAGTATCTATAAAGTCAATATAATCGACTCCCTGATAGGCCAAATGGCTGGGGTCGAAATTAAAGCCAAATGCCGGATGATTATTAACAGCCTTTAACGCGCGTTCTGCTGTTATAGTGTCGAATGCTATTTCTGTAGGATGTACTTCAAGAGCAAATTTTATTCCCAGTTTCCCGTATTCATCTAATATAGGTATCCATTTTTGTGCAAAATCCCTGAACCCTTCTTCAATCATTTCATTTGGTGTCGGAGGAAATGAATAAATATATTTCCATACCGAACTGCCGGTAAATCCATTTACTGTAGTAATACCCATGTTCTTAGCGGCATATGCTGTTTTAATCATTTCTTCAGCCGCTCTTTTTTGAACCTCTTGCGGTTTGCCATTTCCCCAGATATAATCTGGCAGGATTTTTTGATGCCTTGTATCAACTTCATCACAAACAGCCTGACCTGTCAGATGGTTTGACAAGGCGTATATTTGGAGGCCATGCTTATGCAATTGTTCCAGTTTGTTTTCACAATACTGTTTGTTGGCTTTTGATACTTCAAAATGGTCGCCCCGGCAGGCTAACTCAAGTCCGTTATATCCGATTTTTTTGGTTAACAGGCAAACTTCGTCAATTGGTAAATCGGCCCATTGTCCTGTGAATAAGGTTACAGGTCTGCTCATTATTATATTTGCTTAGATATAAAACTATTTTATTATAAACTTGTGTATATTATTTACTTAGTGCACAGTGCATAGTGCTTAGTAAAATATTACAACATTAATAAATTAATTTATTAAAGTATAACAACTAAATGTCTAAAAATTAACTAACATAAATAATTAATACATTTAGTATAAAATGCATCATGCATCTCAGAATTATTTACTAAGCACTAAGTACTAAGCACTAAGCACTAATTTGTATCCACTTTTCATTACTATGTGAAGATTCTATTACGGCATCAATAAAATGCATTCCCCTCAATCCATCAAGTACGCCTGCAAAATCGAAATTACCCGGGTGTATTGCCAGCCCATTTTGATAATCTCTTACAGCTGCAGTAAAACTTCTGTATATATTGGCAAAAGCTTCTATTAATCCTTCAGGATGGCCTGTCGGAAGCCTGGTATTTTTTATAGCTTCATTACAAAGGTTGTTTTTATCACCGGCCCTGATAATTTGGATTGGTTTATCGATAATTTTCAGGATAAGTGAGTTGGGTTCCTGCTGGTGCCATTCAATGCCTCCTTTTTCTCCGTATATACGGATAGTTAAGTTATTTTCTTCACCAACGCTTATCTGGCTTGCATAAAGAATCCCTTTTGCCCCGTTTTCGAAACGGATCAATATATTGGCATCGTCTTCAAGTCTACGGCCCTTTACAAACGTATTCAGATCAGCACAAACTTCAGAAATTTTATTGCCGGTAATATATTCAGCAAGTTGTTGGGCATGAACGCCAATATCGCATATGGTGCCGCTTTTGCCTGCTTTTTTAGGATCAGTCCTCCATAATGCCTGTTGATTGCCCTCATTTTCAACCGCTGTTGCAAGCCAACCCTGAGGATATTCCACGACTACTTTTCTGATAGCTCCCAACATACCCTTTTCAACTATATATTTTGCTTGTTTCACAAGTGGATAAGCTGAATAAGGGTGAGTAAGGGCGAAAATCAATCCGGTGGAATTTACTAATCCACTTAATGCCTTTGCTTCATCAACATTGATGGTAATTGGTTTTTCACAAACAACGTGAAAACCATTTTCCAATGCCAGTTTTGCAACCGGATAATGAAGGAAATTTGGTGTTACGATACTCACAAAATCCATCCTTGTTCCTACAGGCAATAGTTTCTCCTTTTCAAACATTTCCTGAAAAGTACCATATACCCTGTCTTCTTTAAGATGATATGCTGCTCCGGCTTCAGCAGACAGCTTCCTGTCGGCATCGAATGCCCCGCAGACTATCTCTATCTCATTGTCCATTACAGCAGCCATCCTGTGTACAATTCCAATAAACGAGGAAAGGCTTCCTCCAACCATTCCCATGTTAAGTCTTCTCGCCATATTATATTTAGTGATAGTATTATATTGTCATTTAGAAAACTTAGTGCACTAAATAAAGTGCATAGTGCTTAGTGCATAGTGCATAGTATCTAATACTAAGCACATTCAGGGCAATTCATAATTTATTAATATAAAATTGCAAATCACTAGTCCCTAACCACTAGCCCCTAGCTCCTGATATTCTGACATCCGTAAAAGTGATATTTGGTGTTTTCTTGCAGTTACTACTTATTTTTTTTCGTATGCAAGTGCAAGAATAAAAACGCTCCAACCAGGAAAGCCGGTAATATAGCAACATATTTTAAAGTTTCCGAACCTGCCAATACTTTAGTTTTTGCGAGAATAATATACTCTTTTGTTCCTTCCACGGCCTGTAAAATTAATTTTGGGTCCATAGTATGCGGAATGGCGGCTGCCAGCTGATGATCATAATATTTACCAATAAATGGCAATATCAGTGACACTGATAACATGCCACAACCTCCCATGATTGACAGACCCAATGCCCCTGTTTTAGGAAGATATTCAGAAACAAAACCCAGCATTGTTGGCCAGAAATATGTTATTCCTATTGCAAAAAAAACTGTTGCACCTATGGTTGTCCAGCCTGAAGAGTAACTAAGCAGTAATAATCCAATCCCGGATGTAATAGCTGAAAATAAAAGAATACCCGACGGTTTTAACCGGTGAACCACAGGGCCGGCTAATGAACGTCCCGTAGCCATAATGCCATTTATTAACACCAGGAGCAATATTGAAGGAACGCCCACATTGCTTAGTAATACAGTAATCCATTGATTAGTCCCAAGCTCGGTACTGGAAGTGAGAAACATGCAAAATACCATAAATAAAAATAATGGAGTTATACAGGCTTTCAACATTTCTTTCATTGTAACTCCTGATGTGACCCTTTCTGTTTCAGGCAACTTTAAATTTACAAACAGGAAACCGTAGGTTAAAACAGGAATAAGGATAACAGCCATTTTTACCTGCCAGCCAAGTTGCAGCAAACCAAATATATAAGCAATTAATCCGCCAATCACGATACCCCCTGGGAACCACATGTGAAACCGGTTCAGCATTTTGGTTTTATTATCCGGATATAATGTTGCTATTAACGGATTACATGCTGCTTCAACGAACCCGTTAGACACACCAATGAATAAAGTGGAAACAAATAATGACCAGAAACCATTTGAGAAAATGGTTAACACAATTCCTGTGAGGTGTCCTGTAAAAGCAAAAACCAAAATGGTTTTCATGCCGATGATATCCACCAACAAACCACCAATAATCATTGCCAGGGTAAATCCCCAGAATGCAGTACCGATGCACCAGCCGATATCAGAATTGCTTAATTTAAATACTGAGCCAAAGGTATTTCCAAGTAAATCGGCACGAATGGCAAAAGTCATTGCCGTAGCTATTAGTGCCATTACACTTGCTATAAATATTTTATTTCTATGGTTGTCCATAAATAAATATTAATTTTCTTTGTTCATACAATTGATAAGGTGGTTGAAATAATCAACAGATTCTTTTACTTCCGGTAATGAACTTTCCCAGTGATATTCATACTCTAAGGTTATGAAACCATTGTAATTCTGTCGTTTAAGCTCATGCATAAGACCTGAAAAATTGCTGATTCCGGTTCCCCATGGGACATCGTGAAAACCGCAAAAACCATCTTTACCGGGAACAATATCTTTAGCATGCACATCAAACACATGACCTTCATATTTTTTTAACGATTCAAGGGGATTGAGGCCCGACCGGGTCCAATGTCCCAAATCAGCACATACTCCAATATACTTATTTCTTTTTGAAATTTGATTCATGGTAAAGTCCGGGTTCCAATACATTGATGTATGTCCATAAACAGCCGGATCAGGGTGGTTATGGAGTGCAACCTTTATTTGAAATTTTTCACATAATGGTTCAATAAAATTCAGTTGAATGGAATCTGGTTCTGAAATAATTGTTTCAATACCCATTATTTTAGCAAACTCAAATAATTTAACCCATTCATCCTGATCTTTGGCGGTTACTACTCCGTAACTAACAAGCTTTATTCCTTTTGACTGAATCAAAGCAAGTAATTTTCCCCTGGTTTCTTTATTCATCAAAAAATTTGTATTCCCCGTCAAACCTCCGCCAATTACCTGATCGGAGTACATCTCAACATAATTGATGCCTGCAGATTTTATTTTATCCAGGGCTTCTGTAAAGGTATACCGGTTAAATGTCCATGCCTGGGCACTTAACCGCCAGGCTAGTTTATCCGGATCTTTACCGGCATTTTGAGCAAAACTTATTTGAAAGCAGAATGTGATTATAATGATTCCTGAAAAAAGTATTTTTCTTATCATTTACTGTAGTTTATTAAGTTGTCAATCAAAATTAGCAATTAATGTAATATAGCAAATAAATATAGAAAATATTAACTAAAACTTAATATAAACCCTTATTAATTAATTGAACAAAACAATTATATTACCAGTTTATTTGATATAATATTAAAATAAATATTATGGAAGAAGTAATATACGATGAACTATATCAGTGCCATCAGATTGGCACCGTAGTTAAAAAAAATATTCATGTATTGAGGGAAAGTAATCCTGATATAGATATCAGGTCCTTAGTAGCATTTAACAACCGCCTGATTATTTCTCAATCGAAAATATTTCTGGAGGCCGTAAAAAGTGAGATCGGAGGTGAAATTATAGAGGATTCTAAAATCGGAACATTTCTTTATTACGGGAAATAATTACATTTCTGCGGTTTTTAATTTTCCTGAAGTTGAATGTTTACTTTGTTTTGGCGAATCGGCAACAGTCATATCTGACATAGATTCCTCAGTATCAACTTCATTTTCCAGAGAATTTCCAAATAATTGATGTTCCCTGGCTTTGTAATAAAGTCTGTAAAATTCTGAATTTGTATCAGCACAAAGAACGACGAAGCGGTCAATTTTATTTATTAACAATTTTGAATTTTTATTACTGATTTTTTTTATTTTTCTAATTATTTTCTCTTTTTTCGACAATTCTTCCTTATAAATAAGTAATGTTTCAATAAATTTAATATTGGCACCTTCAATATTTTTAATCATATCAGGAATTAATCCATATTCTTTCTCAAACAGGTGTACTGCTTTTAATTTGCCTGAATTCAGGGATGATTTTGTTTTTAAAATATATGCAAGGGAATAACCTCCAAACTTATTTGCTGTCTTCCAAATTTGTTTTGAAATATTAACAAGTTCAATGTCAGAACAATTTTGAAGAAACTCATTTGAAAGAGATTCCAACTGTTTTAGAAGATTTTTCCTTTTTTTATCAAAAGCAAAAATTTGCAGTATAGTTATAACAGGAGAAACAATTTTTACCAAATTGTTCCGGCTTTCATTTTTAGTTTTTTCAATATTATCAGGATCCTTAATTAATTGGGCATTTAAGTCCACTAATTTTTTTTGATTTGAATTTAGCCGATCCACAGCAATTTGAAATCCGGATATTTTTCCAACAACGTCTATATTATTGGATAGTACATTAATTATTTGAGCATTAGTATCCAATTCCAGGGTATTTATTTTAGTGAAATCCATAAATTTTGATTTTTTAATAAAAAATTTGCATTAAATTGATGTAAAGTTAATACTAAATTAACATATAAATTTAAAAAAAGTTGTTTTTTATTATTTTGTCTGATACTTAAAAAATTAATATAAGTTTAATAATTACGTAAGAGTTAAAATTTAACTTGCCATGAGATAAAATAAATACTAACCTAATGAAAGATATTGTTGTTATCGACGATGAACAAGATATTCTTGAAATCCTGAGTTATAATTTAATCAGGGAAAAATACAATGTTAAATTGTTTAATAATGCTTTGGAAGCAATTAAATATATAAAAAAAAACCATGTCGATATTGTAATTTCCGACTGGTTAATGCCTGATTTTGATGGACTTGAATTATGCAGAATGTTAAAAAACGATCCCTCTACCCATGAAATCCCGGTTATTATGATTAGTTGCAAGAATGATGAAATAGACATTGTAACGGCTCTGGAGATCGGAGCGGAAGATTATTTGGTTAAACCTTTTAATATTAAAGAGTTAATTGTAAGAATTAAAAAAATTATTAAAAGAAATAGTAATGCTTTACAATCATATGAATTAATAGAAGTTAAAAAATATGACAATAAATTAATTATTCGAAGCGATTTAAAAATTGACGTAGATAATTATGAAGCATTTATAAGCGGGAAAAATATTGAATTAACTTATTCGGAATTTAAATTATTAAAATTACTTGCAACTAAACCGGGAAAAGTTTTTACCAGAGATGATATACTTGATTCCATCAATGGCGATAATTGTATAGTTACTGAAAGAGCTATTGATGTTCAGGTGGTTGGGTTAAGGAAAAAATTAGGTAATTACAGAGATTTAATTGAAACTATCAGATCAGTTGGTTACAGGTTTAAGCTGGTATAAGAATAGTTGTTAGTTGTCAGTTGTCAGTTGTTAGTTGCAAGTTAAGTCAATTACCTCTATATGTTTATTAGAAATATGTTAGAATTAAATTCAGTCAATATTTAATTAATCTTAATATTTAAAAATCAATTTCAATTATAATGAACACGTTAAATTATTAAGATAACGTTAAATTAAATTAATACTTATAAATATTTATTAATAAGCATTTTAGATACTAATGAAATTGTAACAATTCTAAAAAATTACTAATTAAATTAAAACACCTTATTAAAATATCTCCAATATGTTTGTCCTGCCTAAAATAAGCTTAACTAAAATTTACTTTAAAATCGACAAACATGAGACTTAAAATTATGCAAAAGCAATTTTGGCCGGTTATGAATCTATTGGCCTTTTTTTTATTATTCCTGCTAACCTTCACGATAAATAATGTTAGCGCCCAGCAAAGGGTTATAACAGGGAAAATAGTATCAAAAAACGGTGAAGGACTTCCCGGTGCAAACGTTTCCGTGAAAGGAACAACAAACGGAATATTAAGCGATGCAAACGGGAATTTTTCAATTTCAGCTGCCCCAACTGATGTATTGACAATTACCTACGTGGGTTATGTCTCACAGGAAATTCCGGTTAACGCACAATCAGAACTACAGGTAACTTTAGTTGAAGAAGCTACAAAAATTAATGAAGTTGTGATTACCGCTCTGGGTATCAAAAAAGATATCAAATCTATAGGATATGCATCTGAAGTGGTATCTGGAAGCGATCTTACAAAAGCACGTGATGCCAATACAATCAACGGTTTAGTGGGAAAAGTTGCCGGTCTTGCAGTGGGTGCATCTTCAGAATTTTTGGGAACTCCACAGCTAGTATTACGCGGTAATACAGATATTTTGTATGTAGTTGATGGTGTTCCAATTAATTCTGATACCTGGAATATAAGCGCTGATGATATAGAATCATACACTGTACTTAAAGGGCCAAATGCCGGTGCATTATATGGTTCAAGGGGTGTAAACGGTGCAATATTAATCACTACAAAAAAAGGTTCAGGGGTTAAAGGAACTTCAACAGTAGAATTTAATTCAAGTGATATAATTGACCCTAAAAGTTTTATAGCAATACCTGTCCGACAGAATGAATATGGTATTGGTACAAATTACCAATATGCATTTACCGCCGACCCATATAATAATTTTACAAAGTCCACATACGGCAGAGTACCTGTTTGGGGTCCTGCTTTGGACGGAGAAGGTGTGGCACAATATAATAGCCCTGTTATTAATGGAGTAAGGCAGAAAACCCCCTTTCTTCCGTTAGGAAAGAACAATTTTATTAATTTTATGGAAGCCGGTTTTCACACTACAAATAGTTTATGTTTAACTGCAAGTGGCGATAAATATGATATGAGAATTTCATTTACTGATGTTTACCAGAAAGGGATTGACCCCAATACCTGGCTTAACAGTCCAAACGGAAACCTTTATGCAGGGTATAACTTTACAAAAAGGATAAGGTTTGAAGGTAATGTAAATTTTAATTACCAGTATTCGCCTAACGTACCTGATGCTATATATGGTCCTAACAGTTATACATATATGATACAGGAATACGGTGGAGCACAATTTGATGTTACCCAGTTTAAGAATTACTGGCAATCTCCAAAACTAACAAACGTTCCATCTGCAGGTATTCCGGGAATCCAGCAATACTGGGTTGAATATGGCCGTGCCAACAACCCTTATTTCATGGCTTATCAATGGTTGCACGCTCATCAGAAAACCGATGTTTACGGGTATGCTAAAGTAGTGCTAGATTTGTTACCTGAATTAAAGCTTACTATTAGAACCCAAGTCAGTACCTACAGTTTATTCAGATCGGAAATATTGCCTACTTCAGCAATAACCTATGATCCAAATGGAGCAGGCATCGTAGAGAGTGTTGCGAAAACAGGTGAATATCGTGAAGACCATAGAAATATGTGGGATAACAACAATGATGTGCTATTGACATATAATAAAAATGTTACACCTGATATTTTCGTGAGTACTTTGGCAGGAGCTAATATCCGTTCATTTACCTACACTTCAAGCTGGATTTCGACAAACAATATGGTAGTACCTTCTGTATATAACTTTGCCAATACTTTGAACCCATTGGTAGCATATAATTTCAAATCGAATATGAATGTATACAGCTTATATTATTCGGTTGACTTTGCATATAAAAAATATTTTACAATAAGTACAACGGGCAGGAATGACATTTCTTCAGTATTTGTATCAGCATACAGTAGTTATTTTTACCCGTCAGTTTCTGCAAGTTCAGTTTTAACTGATTATATAAAGATGCCTGCTAGCATTATTTCTTATCTGAAGTTAAGAGCTTCCTATGCTAACGTAAAAGGTGGATTAACCAGTCCGACAATCGGGCCGTCTTTTGAACCATTAGCACAACCTTCACCTCTTGGTTATGGTTCAAGTTATTACAGTTCATATGGTGGGCCTACCTATAACAATCAGAATGGTTACAATATAAGTCATGTATTTAATAATTTGCCTGCAGCTAATTATAATTCAACAATTGCCAATTCATCTTTAAAACCATATACAGTCTCTTCTGTTGAATTTGGAGGTGACATAAGGTTTCTGAACAATAAAATTGGCCTGGGAGCTACTTATTTCCATACAACAAACGGACCACAGATTTTCCCTGAACAGGTACCTCCATCGACAGGATTTAGCGCTGTTAACATAAATGGCATTACTACCAATAAAAATGGTGTGGAATTAGAATTGACATTAAACCCGATTACAAACCTCAGCGGATGGTCATGGGTGCTTACCGCTAATTATTCAACATATAAAGAAACACTGAAAAGTATTTATAGCAATCAGAAGCAGTTAAACATTAATAGTCATAATTATAATATTGGCGATCGTTTGGATGCCATGTACGGGTATAAATATTACCGTGATCCACAGGGTGATATAATAAATGATGGCACAGGAAATCCAATGCAACGTAATATTCAGGATATTAATCACGAACAATTTTTGGGTTATACAAATCCTGATTATATCTGGAGTATTATTAATAAAATATCCTTTAAGGGTATTACACTTGGTTTTCAGTTTGATGGCAGGGTAGGCGGTGTTATCTACGACGAAATTTATGGAGATATGATGAATTCAGGAAATGCTACCGATCTTAATACAGGGGCTATGGGAGTTGCAAGAGCTGCAGAATGGAATGATGTTAATTCACAGGGAAGTACTCCAGGCGAATACGTAGGTCCGGGTGTTGTAATTTCCAATGGAACAGCTACATATGATAAATATGGCAATATTGATAATTTCAAGGATCTTACATTTTCTCCAAATACTAAAAAAGTGGGCCTTAAAGGCTATGTGTCACAAAATTACACAGGTGGCACACAAATTCAGGAGGCAGCTATGGTTAGCAAAACATATGGTATGTTGAGAGAAATAACTCTTACCTATAACGTGCCTGATAAAATATTAGCTAAAAATAGGGTATTTAAAAAAGCATCAATTTCACTGGTAGGACGTAATTTATTATACTTTACTGTTGCTAAACGACAGGATACAGACTTGGATCAGTATCCTGCAGGGTTTGATTTTTCGAGACTTTTACAACAAAGAGATCAGTTGGATCAAAGTAATGGATATAATACGGAAAACTTAAGCTTAAGTCAATCAGCTACTATGCAAACACCTATTACGCGTCAGTTTGGTTTTAATATTAACCTGGTTTTTTAACCGGCAAATTTAATTGATAAATAATTTAGAAAATATTAAACTATGAAAGCAATAAAAGTATTAGAATATTTAGGAATTTTGATACTTCTGGGGAGTTGCCAGAAGTACAGTGAAATAAACCCGAATTTACCTTCAGGTAGTGCTGCTATACCGCCATCGATGTTATTAACCACTATAGAGAACGAACTTGCAAATGGTCCGGGAACAGTAGATGCTGATCAAACTAGTTTATTTTCAAGTAATTTTGTTGCGCTTGGCAATAATTCTGAAGTACCATGTTCCCCATATAATATATGGCACTGGAATCAAATGCTTGTTTCCGCTGACTTATATTATGGCGGATCAAATACATATACATGGTCAAATTCTTTTCATCCCTATGAAATGTTAAGGAATATCATCCAAATGGAGAATTTAGCATATGGCTTAACTGATTCAAAAAATAATGCTTATGCTGCTGTTGCCAAGTTTTTGAGGGCCTATTCATTTATATGGTTTTCACAAAGGGTCGGAGATATACCTATGAGCCAGGCAGGTCAGCCTTTGACTTATCCTAATCCGGTATATGATAGTCAGCATAATGTTTATAAAGCATGCCTTGCTCTGCTCGATACAGCTAATACAATTATCAACACAATAGTTGCTGATGGGGGCCAGGCAGAAGACCTTGCAGGTTTACCATTTTCAGGGGATATTTTTGGTTTTAACGGACTTACCGGGTTGCAACAATGGCAGAAAGTGATTAATGCATATAAATTAAGAGTATTGATTAGTTTAAGCAATAAAGATGGTGTTGGATCTGCAAGTGATTTGAATATAAGGGGACAATTTGATGCGATAGTTAGCAACCCAAAAACATATCCTTTGTTAGGAGGTGAAAGTGATAATATGGTATTTGCGTACAACGCTGCATATAATCCTTATCCTAATACTGTTGGTACCAATACTCCAAATGTTGAGCATGTCTATTTATGTTCGACTCTTACATCTTTACTTGATTCAACACAGGACCCCAGGGCCTATGTTTTTTGTTCACCTTCAGGAGTGGAGCTCGATTCACTTAATAAAGAAGGTGCCGGCGCAAATGATTTCAGGACCTATGTCGGAGCAAGCATTGATTCATCTATAGCATACCTGGGAAAATATTTTGTATCTAATCCGACAGTTTTTTCGAGTGTTAACTTTTTGAGATATTACGGAAGCAGCACCGGACCTCTTACAGGAGACGAAGCTAAAGGTTCGATAATTATAGGATATCCTGAAATGTGTTTCAATATTGCAGAAGGTATAGAACGGGGCTGGACCACCTCAGGTGGAACTGCCAAAAGCTGGTTTGATAATGGTATTTCAGCATCGATGAGTTATTATGGGATTATAGATGGAGCAACACAGAAAATTGGCAATGTAACGGGTGGTACCATAGATTTGCACAACGGAGTTAACGACTCAACAGTAACTTACCATTTAACAAATTTTATGACTAATATTGACAACTCTTTTACAAGTGCAAATGCCAGCGGACAAATTGGCCTTATATTAAACCAAAAATTTATAGCATTTTTTTTTAATTCGGGGTGGGAAGCCTATTATAACTGGAGAAGAACAACATTTCCAAGTACCTTTATATCTAATGGTTCAGCTGCTATTAATCCAAGTGGAAAGGTGCCTTATCGATGGGAGTACCCTGTTAGTGAACAGGTTTATAATACTGCAAATTTGCAAAAAGCTTTATCAAATCAGAATTTTAGTAGCGATGCTACATCTTATAAACTATGGATAAATAATCCGAATTTATAAATTAAATAATCAGAAAGATATCTAAAGCTGCCCAAATAAAGGGCAGCTTTTTTTGATTAGGATGATAAGATTTATGGTAATGGGCATGAACGATAAAAATTTAAAAACATTAAAAAGTAAATTTCTCTATTAAATTTAATTTTGGCTTAACAGTGATCTGGTTATTATATCCGATCTTTGTAATAGATAAAAGTTTTAAAGGTTGTAAATGTTATAAAGGTTGTAAATTAATTCTTTAACCTTTACTACTGACAACAAAAAAGCTAAATCAAAAACCTAATATCAAAAGCCTGAAATAAACTAAATGATATTATTATGAAAACATTAATCCTGATAATAGTTCCTTTAATCCTGATTAAGGCACAGTTGTTTGCACAGGATTTTGCAACAGTAGGGAGTTCATCTTATGATAAGAGTATGCCAAAATCCAGCAAAAATATAATCAGTTATGAATTTGAGGTGTATAATTATGTACCTGACGAAATTACAAAGGTATCTGATGATATGGCAGGAAAACATTTTTTAGGCAACGAAATTGCAAAAAAGATGTATTTATTTGATGAAGCCTATACTTATACCGAAGCTATTGCTCCTGGAAATCCTGCCACCAGGACTATGTTTAAAAAACCTTTAATTTACAGCTCGGTGATAAAAATTGAAAAATTATTAAAGAAGAATGTTAAAAGCAAGGATCTAACATTGGATGAAGCCACAGTAAAATTTAACAAAGTACTGGATGTAGCTTTAAATATAAAAGGCCTTAACACTGACAAATTTGAAGGAACAATTAAAGCTCAGGGTAATAATGCGTCTGATTTATTATCATTGTTTCTACAGGTACATTTGAGTTATACGAATAATTAAATAGAACCAGGAGCCAGGAACCAAGATAGAAGAAATTCAATTTAAAAAAGATAAGAATAGTTAGTAGTAGTCAGATCAGGTTAGGTAAATTTTTGATTCATTCCCCACCCCTTCTCCATTAGGAGAAGGGTTAACCGGATGTAAATAATTTGAATTGTACTTTCTCACCCCTTCAATATAAACATTTGAAACTGCTGCATGGGATTCTATAATTGAGAATGTTACAAGATCAGCTTTTTTCCCCGTTTCAATACTGCCAACATCATTAAAGTTTAACATTTTTGCAGGGTTTAAAGTTACATAACTTATGGCTTTGCTTGGCGAAATACCGCTGGCTATCATTTTTATAACACTACCCAGCAAGGCAGGGAAATGGTAATCACTGCAAAGTATATCAACGAGGTATTCCAGTACGCTGTCGGTATTTGGGTCAAGCCTGGCATGTAAGTGACGCTTTATCAAAAGATTGGGCTTCAGCTTTTGAAAATTTCTGACAAATTGTATTGCATCACTGAAGCTACGTCCCTTCATGGCATCATCTGAAAAACTAATGGCACAAAATACATCTGTGATACCACAGGAAGCTGTCCTGGCATCAAGGTAATGCATTGCAAATGACAGAGGAAATGTAGCACTTGGCCTGGGATTGACTTCTTTTTCAAGATAATCTGTATGTATATCGATTATTCCCGGTATTAACCAATGTCCCTTTTGATCTGTTCCTTCCGGATAATATTTACCTTTTATAATTTCAGTAATAATTCCGTTTTCAATTACTGCCGATCCGATAAAATCCGATTCAGGTGTTACTATCCTTGCATTAGTTAAAATCTGGCTGTTCATATTATTTTAATCTTTCAACCCCAATCACTCTTTTTCTCAGGTAATCCGAGATCTTTTCAAGCAACGTTATCAATACTATTGTAAAACATATTAGTGCCAGTGCATCCTTATACCGGAGTACTTTCATCACCATATAATATTGATAACCAATACCACCGCCTCCGAATATTCCCAAAAATATCGCCGCCCGCATATTTACATCAAAAGCATAAAAAAAGTTGGCAATAAATGATGGTAAAACCTGAGGTAAAATGCCATACCTGATGGTCTGCAGTTTATGCGCACCGGTCGAATAAATTGCCTCTAAGGGGCCGAATTCAACATTTTCAATTGCATCAGCAAATAATTTTCCAAACATTCCAAGTGTACCAACGGTCAATGCAAGCATACCTGCAAAAGGCCCTATCCCAAGGGCAATTATAAATACAAGAATAATAACCATACTCGGAGTTACTCTCTCAAATGCTAAAAGTGTTCTTATTACCGTTCGCAAAAATGGAGAAGGCGATGTGTTGTCTGCAGCAAAAAATGCAAGGCACAAGGCAATAGTTCCGCCGAATAAGGTACCCAGAAATGCCATTGAAACTGTTTGCGCTATGCTAAGGAATATAATCGGCCTGGTTAGAATTTCAAGGTTATCAGGGATCATTTCCCTAAATAATGATACCATATAATGAAAATCGGATATAAATAATACAGGGTTAAATCCCAGGAATATTGCTGATAATGTTACAATTAAAAAAATAGTTATAATGGTAACCGATCTTTTTCTGAAACGCTGAACGGGCACCCATGCCTTCATGGTGGATGTTTTCATTTTATTATCACCCGATTCCAGTATTTTATTCCTTAGAAAATCTGATAACCGTTCAGTTAAAAAAACCAAAATAAGTGTAACAATTATTGCAGTGGTTGCCCTTTGGTATTCCAGCATGTTAAATGACTGTGAGAGTTCAAAACCAATCCCGCCAGCCCCGACAGCTCCAAGAAGGACAGAAAGCCTTATGTTTACTTCAAACCTGAATATGGTGTTGGAAATTAATGCCGGGGTCACCTGTGGAATTACTCCGTATTTAATGAGCTGGAATTTATTTGCCCCTGTGGTTTCAATTGATTCGAGAATTTTGGCATCAATTTCCTCTATTGCATCTGCTATTAATTTACCCAGCATTCCAATACATCCAATAGCCAGTGCAATTACACCGCAAACAGGGCCCAGACCCAAAGCTGCAACTAAAAGAAGAATTATAAATATTTCAGGCAGAGACCTTTCCAATGCAATTAAAAATCTCGTTGTATTGCGTAAAACCGGATGTGAAATATTTTTAGCGGCAGCTAATCCAAATAATAAAGATAATATCGATCCTATAACAGTCGCAAATATTGCTATTACAACCGTTTCCAATGCAGGTCCCACCATTTCAGGAAATGCCGACCAATCAGGAGGAACCATCAGTTTAATTAAGATCAAACCTTTAGGGAATCCCCTGGCAAGATCGGTCCAGCTAAATTTACATAATTGAGCTGCAAAAAAAACTAATACAATTATTATTAAAATGGGCAGTATTAATTTTTTATATCTATTAAGGGAAAACATTTAAATGAAAATTGATTATTGATTTTTGTATAAAAGTATAAAAGTAGAGAAGTAGCAAAGTAAGAAAGTAGGAAAGTAGGTCTTTCTTTTTAGTATCATGTCCATTCATTGTCAAATTAGCACATTTCTTGCCCTGAGCGTAGTCGAAGGGTCAAATTTTCAAATTAGGATTTTTTCAAATTCTATCCCTTTCACATTATTTTCCTTTATAATTGTCTCAAACCCGGTAAATTCATCTTCATAAATATTATGTAATTGTTCCGAAGTAAGATTCGGCATTCCGTCATAAACGATCAATCCTGCTTTAATAGCAATTATCCTTGTACAATACGTTTGAGTGATATCCGGTTGATGAAATACACCTATAACAGGCATTTCTGCGGCTAACGGGCGTAATATTTTCATAATGCTTTTGGCATTGCTGGGGTCAAGGTTGGCAATTGGTTCATCAGCCAGCAGTATAAGCGGGTTTTGAAATATAGCCCTGGCAATTGCAACTCGCTGCATTTCTCCTCCACTCATGCTTTCAACTTTCCTGAATGCAAGTTCTTTAATTTTTACTTTATCAAGGGCTTCCTGAGCCTGGTTCATTTCATCTTCAGTAAAACCATATATAATGCTTCGCCAGGGATTAATATCGCCTAATCGGCCAATCATTACATTTTCAATTGCCGTAAGCCTTTTTACAAGATTAAATCCCTGGAAGATTACTCCAACTTTCCTGCGTGCCTTCCTTAGTTTTTTCCCTTTAATGCTGCTGAGTGTGATTTTATTCCCATCGTCATCGCTTAACAATACTCTTCCTGATGTAGGTGTCATTAACCCGTTACAGCAACGCATAGTAAGTGTTTTTCCAGCCCCGCTTGGCCCTAAAATGCCTACAAATTCGCCACGCTTTACTGAAAAACTAATATTTTTTAATAAAACCCTCCCGTCAGGAAGGACTTTGGTAATATCCTGTACTTCGAGCATTATTAATATTTTACCCTAACAAACATATGATTAAAATATTAGGAATATAAGAGAAGAAAGTTAGGATTGTATTAATTGATTTTAATCGTAAGTTGTAAGTCGTAAGAAGACAGAAGACAGAAGACAGAAGACAGAAGACAGAAGACAGAAGACAGAAGACAGAAGACAGAAGACAGAAAATTAAAAGGGAGATAATTTACAATTTATAGTTATATATTTTTATTTTTGAGGTGTAATAATTATAAATAGTACAGATAACATTATGTTATTAATTATAAATTACTTACGACTTACGACTATATTTATATGATAAGAGTTGGAATAATATTTGGAGGAAAATCAGTCGAACATGAAGTTTCGATTCTGTCTGCACAAAATATACTTGAATCCCTGGATAAAAACAAATATGAACCGGTAGTTATATATATTGATAAGGAAGGTAAATGGATGCTTAACAAATTACCGGCACAGGTAATAAAATCTGTTGAAGGTAATAATGAAACCCGGAATTCCATTGAAATAGCTGTTATTGGGAAAGAAAATTCAAATATTATGATTGATATTGAAAAAGGAAATGAAATGGGTTCTATAGATATTGCATTTCCGGTATTACATGGCACTAACGGAGAGGATGGTTCTATCCAGGGGTTTTTGCAGTTGGCGAACATACCGTATGTAGGTGCCGATATTTTAGGTTCGGCTATTGGTATGGATAAGGATGTTACTAAAAGGTTACTCCGGGATGCAAACATACCGGTGGCAGAATTTATAGTTGTTCATGCAGCTAATACAAAAGAGATCGGTTTTAATGAAATAATAAAAAAAATTGATCTGCCATTTATTGTGAAACCTGCAAATCTGGGTTCATCAGTTGGAGTATCCAAAGTAAATACTCAGGAACAATTTCAATTGGCTATGCAAGAAGCGTTTAAGTTCAGTACTAAAGTATTGATTGAAAAAAATATTATTGGCAGGGAGTTAGAATGTGCAGTTATTGGCAATGTTGGAAATTATAAGGCTTCTTTACCCGGGGAAGTCATTGTTGAGAATGACGAGTTCTATTCCTACTCCGCAAAATATCTGGATGAATCCGGTGCAACAATCTCCATTCCTGCTTCTTTACCAGCAAATATTATTGAAAATATACAAAAATTATCTGTAAAAATTTGTGAAACACTTTGTTGTGAAGGAATGGCCCGTGTTGATTTCTTCCTTACCCCTCAACAGGAACTTATAGTAAATGAAATAAATACAATTCCCGGGTTTACCAATATAAGTATGTTTTCAAAATTGTGGGAAATTAGCGGTATTCCGTATGTTAAGGTAATTGATGAATTAATAAATCTTGCTTTGGACAGGCATAAGAGAAATCGTGTTAACTTCTCCGTAAAATAATGACAGTCTGATAAAAAACTACCAATTTTTTCGTTACGCTTTAATCAAATTCTAATATAAACCTAATTACTTTTAAACATCTGGCTAATTCCTGATACATAGATTTGCACAGGTATTATGTTGTAATGGCTGTAAAGGCTGTAGAGGTTGTAAGGGTTGTAGTTTGCCCTTTTCTACTTTTCTACTTTTCTACTTTTCTACTTTTTTCTTACGACTTACGACTTACTACTTACGACTAATTAAAAACTATCCAATGAAGAATATAATTATTTTACTGGGATTATCCCTAAGTTTGATAACAGGTTGTTCAGTCAAAAATCCAATTTGTGATTTAGCGGTTATTAATGGGAAAGTTATAACTGTTGACGATAAAAATCCCCGGGCTGAAGCCTTTGCCGTGAAAGAAGGTAAGTTTATTGCTGTTGGTAGTACAAAAGAAATAAAAAAGTATATTGGTAAAAATACTGAAGTAATAGATGCTAAAGGTAATACAATTACTCCCGGATTTATAGATTCCCACATGCATCCTGAACCTGTTTATCCGGAGGACAATATACTTGGTACTATTGATTTAACTCCGCCCAGAATATCAAGTATTGATGACCTGATCTCCATCCTGAAGAAGAAAGCAGCAATTACTCCAAAAGGTCAATGGATTTACGGTTCCAGGTATTCCGATACTAATTTTGGCCGTCACCCCAACAGGTACGATTTGGATAAGGTTTCAACAGAACATCCTGTAATGATAAGTCATTCAAGTGGACATATATGTGTTGTAAATTCGTATGCACTTGCAATGGCAAAAGTTGATAAAAATACTAAAGATCCTTTGGGAGGCGCATTTGACAGGGATGAAAACGGACCTGACGGAGTATGTCGCGAACATGCAGGATATATTGTTGAAAAGGCCGGGCCGAAATGGCCTAAAGCCGATGAACAGGAAGAAGTAGAAGGATTTTTAAAGTGTTTCAGGAATTTTACAGCTAAAGGAATTACAAGTATAGGAGATGCAGGTATAGATATTCCAAAAGTAAAATTATATGAAAAGGCCTATTATGCAGGACAACCTGTCAGGATCAATGTAATGATAAGTGAGCGTCATCTTAATGAGGCAAAAAGTCTTATCGTTGATCCTGCAATTCCTGTAACCAGCCTCAGGGTAAAAACTATTAAAGTATTTCACGGGAATTCCCTGTCAGGAAGGACCTGTTGGGTGAGTCAGCCTTATGAAAGGATTAATCCCAAAACCGGTAAAAAGGATGATTATGGTATTCCTCCTGCCCGTACACAGGAACAACTCGATTCATTGATGCTTGCCATACATATGGCCGGGTTTCAAATTGCAACACATTCCAACGGGGACATGGAAATACCTATGGTTCTTCTGGCATATGAACGTGCACTTGCAAAATATCCTGATAATAATCATAGATTCAGGATAGAACATTGCAGTATTGTAAATGATTCAATATTAAAGGTTATAAAGAAAGATGGTGTAGTTATAGTGACCCATTCTTATGAATATGAACATGGCGAAAAAGAAGAAGAATATGGGGCCTATCGCTGGAATTGGATGCATCCTACTGCCTCAGCATTAAAAATGGGTATTCCGGTTGCCGGCCATTCTGACTTTAGCGTTAGTGCAGCTGATCCGTTGCTTAGGATACAATCAATGGTAACCAGGAAAAGTTCCAAAGGTAAGGTTTATGGGGAAGCACAAAGAGTATCGGTAGAAGATGCCATTAAAGTATGGACTATGGGAAGTGCTTATGCCTCATTTGAAGAGAAAATCAAGGGTTCCATAGAAAAGGGAAAATTGGCTGACTTTGTAATTCTATCAAGAGATCCCCGCAATGTTGATCCTGATTCTATCAGAATGATAAAAGTACTGAAAACGGTCATTGGCGGGAAGATCGTTTATAACGGGGATGGTGAATTGAGATGAAGGTGCAGATTTGCAGATGTGCAAATAGGTTTATAAAGTTTATAAACGATATTATTTAATTCTTACTACTTACGGCTAAATTGACAATTGAACAGCAAAAATCTGATATATTTGGTTGGAGCCTCAGGGTCCGGTAAAGACACATTATTATCGCATGTCAGAGAAGGCATAAACTATAAACACATTCCTGTAATTTTTGCACATAGATATATTACCAGGCAGATAGAATTATCCGGTGAAAATCATATATGTCTTTCAGAACAGGAATTTTTATTTCGCCTTAGTAAGGGTCTTTTTGCTATGCACTGGCAAAGTCATGGGAATTATTATGGTATAGGGTTTGAGATTAATCAATGGCTAAGTTCAGGAAGTCTGGTGGTTATTAACGGTTCACGGGGATATATACCACAGGCCCTGGCTCTATATCCGGAAATGCAAATATGTCAAATACAAACAAATCCTGAAAAATTAAGAGAAAGATTACTCAAAAGGGGACGTGAATCTGAAGAAGATATTGAAGAACGCCTTCAAAGAGCAAGTGAATTCAATATTCTGCTTCCGGGTATTATTAATATCAATAATGACGGAACAATAGATGAAACTAAAAAATACTTTATCCGGGTATTGTCAGACTTATTAAAGATAGAGAGTGAAGTCAAAGAATTGAATGTAGAACTTAAATGTTAATTACATGTTCGTATCTTTTTCAGGCTTAACGGATATATATGAATTATGTAATATTAGTTTAAAGTTTGTTTGTTAAATTTGGAAAACGTATATGGATTTAAATGTATTTACTAACGAGGATTTACAATTATTATAAAATCAAAATCTTTGAGATAATTGAAAATAGTCTTAAATTGGATCCCCGGAGTACATCTTTTGCTATCGCATCAGCAATTTGTATAGGAACTACGCCATTATTTGGTTTTACTTTTTTCATTGCTGTGACTTTCGGTTTTATTTTCAGGTTAAATCAGTTTATTTTGATTGCAGTGCATCTACTGGTTTCACCGCTTCAGATAATTCTCATATATCCTTTCATTCGTCTGGGCCAGTTGATTTTCCGGCTGGAATTGAAAAGTGTGTTACCAGTTAAACAATTACCGGGTTTTATTATTAATCATACAGATATTTTTATTAGTGATTATCTTAAAGTGATGATCGCAGCGACAATTGTATGGATAATAGTTTCAATGATAGTAGGTTATATAATATACAGGATTCTACTCTTTTATTTCACAATATATTCACTAACAACTAACAACTAACAACTAACTATCTTACTATGAAAAAACTAATCTCCTGTTGTGGTTTGAATTGTGCCACTTGTGATGCATACATTGCAACGGTAAAAGATGATAATGATCTGCGAAAATCCACATCTGAAAAATGGCAAAAAATATATGATGCTCCGTTTATTTCTCCTGATGAAATAAATTGTCTGGGCTGCAGGGAAGAAGGAATTAAATTTAGCCATTGCTCTGTATGCGAAATCAGAAATTGTGTTGCAGGCAAAGGATTCGATACCTGTGCTGATTGTACTGAAATGGATAAATGCGAGATAGTTGCAATGGTACATAAGTATACTCCGGAAGCTGTTAAGAATTTGAAAAGCCTGAATTAATATAGTGCATAGTGCTAAGTGCATAGTGCATAGTATTATATAAGTAGTGCATAGAAGTTGAGCTTTTGAAAAGAGAAATTAGTAATTAAAATATGATAGTTGAGAATTTAGTAATACGAAAAGCTATTAAAGATGACCTGCAAGAGGTTTTAAGATTATATGCAACGGCTGATTCAGATAATGAAGATATTTTATCAGTCGAAGACGCGTTAAATATATTTGACAAGTTCATTATTTATCCTAATTATTCGTTATATGTTGCATGTTTTAATAATAAAATAGTTGGAACTTTTGAGCTCTTAATAATGGATAATCTCGGACATAAAGGAAAACCGGCAGGTATAACAGAGAGTGTTGTAGTTGATAAAAATTACCGTTCACGTGGTATTGGCGCAAAGATGATGGAGTATGCAATTAAGGTATGCAGGGATAATGATTGTTATAAACTTACCTTGTCAAGTAATTTAAAACGGGAACGGGCACATAAGTTTTATGAAAATATTGGGTTTATTAAACATGGATATAGTTTTTTAATGGAAATAAAGTAAAAAAAAAATAATAAAAGTTTGTTTATAAACTGACTGATTTGTTAATATTTAAATCAATTATTATACTGAGAAATAATTATTGATTGTATTTTTACAAGCGAATATTTATAACTATAATATATAAAAATATACTTTATTGAAAATTTGACAAATCTCATGGAAAAACTACTATTCAAACAAGTTGATGAGTATATCAGTGATCTTTTGGCCCCAGAAGACAGTGTATTGATTGACACGATCAAATCGTTGGATACAGAAGGGCTCCCTCAAATAAGTGTTACAGCCAACCAGGGAAAATTTTTACAGATTATGGTTGTATTATGTAAGGCTCGAAGGATATTGGAATTAGGTACGCTTGGAGGGTACAGTTCTATCTGGATGGGAAGGGGGTTACCGGACAAAGGCAAAT
The DNA here is from genome assembly GCA_963846585.1 of uncultured Bacteroidota bacterium. Lineage (GTDB taxonomy): Bacteria > Bacteroidota > Bacteroidia > Bacteroidales > JAAUTT01 > JAAUTT01. The sequence continues at coordinate 371,771 of CAWJWO010000002.1, read as the reverse complement.
TAATTACTGTTGAAATTGATCCGCATCATGCATTGGTAGCCGGACAAAATATTAAACGGGCCGGCCTTTCTGAAAAGATAGAAATTCGTATCGGAAAAGCAATGGATTATTTATCACAAATGATTGCCAGTAAGGAGGAACCTTTTGATATGATTTTTATTGATGCTGATAAACCGTCATATACAGAATATTTTAATCTTGCATTGCAACTTTCCAGGACCGGTACTTTAATTATTTGCGATAATGTAATCAGGCAAGGTGAAATACTCGATAATGACAGCCCTGATGAAAAAGTTAAAGGCGTACAACGTTTTAATAAAATGTTGGGAAACAATACAAGGGTGATGGCTACAATAATGCAGACTATTAGTGTTAAGGGGTTTGATGGGATGGCTTTGGCCGTTGTAATGTAGTTGATAGTTGTTGGTTATTAGTGTACCAAAAGTTTATTCGTTTATAAAGTTTATAGAATTTATTATCAACTAAATACCTGTAAGAATTTTTTATATAATTATTACATTATTAGATATATTACTAACAACTAACAACCAACAACTAACAACTATTTTTTCAATACTTCGGTTATAGGATTACCGGTACAGGCTCCCGGAAGCTTTATATTTAACAAGGCTGAAATAGTCGGGGCAATATCTGTAATATTGTACCTGGCAAAACTTACGCCTTTAGCAATGCCATAACCATACCAAAGCATTGGAACATGGGTATCATAAGCATATCCGCTACTGTGTGTCGTACCTGTTTTATTATTTGTGTCAGTCCATCCGGGTTCAGTAATAAATAAAACATCGCCGCTGCGTTTATAGTAAAATCCGTTCTGTACTTCGGATGCCAGATTATATGTAAATTCTTGCTGATAAAGTTGTTCGGCTGTAAAAACCCTTGCTATTCCATCTTTATCTTTCAGGAAAGCAGCGAGCCGGTTTTCAACATCTGATAAATTGAGGCCTTTTGCACTTATTAAAGATTTATCCAGGTAAAATTGACCTTCCATCATAGCTTCAATCCATTTTTCAGTTCCAAACAGGGAATTTAAATATTCTGATGCTTCCTTATAAAGTGATGTATTATTAATATATCCTGCAGGAACATTGTGATCGGCTAAATATTGGGGAACTTCGGCAACGCCATGATCGGCAGTAAGAAACAAAGTGTATTTACCTTTCCCGACTAATTTATCAAGGGCATCCAATAACCTTGCGATATCTGCGTCCAATCGAAGGTAAGTATCGTTAATTTCTTTTGATAAGGGTCCAAATTTATGTCCTACTGCATCAGGACTGGAATAGCTTATAGCAAGCAGATCAGGGTAAGTACCTTTTCCCAATCCTTCTTTTTCTATAGTTTCAATTGAGAAGTCGGTCAAAAGGTCATCACCGAAAGGTGAAGAAAATAATACATCAAAATATGGAGGATTTTTCTGTGCAAGTTCTTTGAGGTTGTATGGGAATACGGGTTTTTGCTGACCTATCCATGTGCCTTCATAAGGATTATCATCATCCAAACTTAAAGGATAATCCCTTTCCGGCAATAAAAGTATCCATGGAGTTTCGTAATATTTGTATGCTTTTTTTTCGTTATTGAAATCAGATACCCAGTCAGGAAGTTTTTTCATATAATATGTACTTGAAATAAAATTACCGGATTTAAGGTCGAGCCAATATGCGGCATTGGCCATATGTCCTGCAGGAAGAACTGCTGCCCTGTCCTTTAATGAAATACCTATTACTTTGGAATTTTGGTTGGTACAAATTTTCAATTCATCGGATATATTTGTAGGAATAAGATTGCGGGGTGATGCCCCTTTTTTACTGTTTTCAGTTCCTACCAACCTTTCGGACGTATCGTCCACACAATAAACAGCATGTTTCAATTTCCGGTTATACCAATCGTTAGAAATAATTCCATGGATGCTTGGCGTAGTACCGGCATAAACACTTGTGTGACCTGGTCCGGTTACTGTAGGTATGTAATTGTAATGGAGATTTCTGCAATTAAAACCTTCATTCATTAACCGTTTAAATCCATTGGTACTATATTGATCATAAAACCTGAATAAATATTCTTCTCTCATTTGATCAACCACTATCCCAACTATAAGTTTAGGATATTTTAGTTGTTGCCCTTTCAGGTTCGTAAAACCAATAATGGTAAATATAAGGAGTAAGAAATATTTTCTCATAGTCATTCCTAAATTAAAAATTTAAAGCTAATCCAAATAACAACAAGCTATGTAAAGTAAAGGTTGCTTTTTATTAAAGTTAATGTTAATAATCAATTAATACCAGACTTTATCAAAGTATAATTCCTGATTATTTTTTCAAAGAATTGAAAACATTTTCATCTAACTGGAAATAACACAATGAATTAAATGGAACTCTCGTAACCATATATCTTGTAATTATATACTTTAAACATCCCCATGCAGCAGTATCTTTTTTTATGCTTACATATGCATTAATTACTTTTTTTCTGAAGCCCTGATTTAAATTTTTACTTAAACAATATACTATATTTGGCATAGTTTCAGACACCCATATTATGTTAAACTCATGAGCAGTACCATTAGCATTTTCCCGGGTAAACAAACTGGGATATGGCAGGAATGCTGCCATATCAATTTTCTTATCTTTCATAGCTTTTACAACCTGAGAATAACTATCTGTACTATAATATTCCACCCTTACATGAAGTTCTCTCTCCAGATATAGCCTCATAGGTTCCATTCTTTCGAACAACAACTTTGGATTATCCTTTGAAGTAGGTAAAGCAATATTAAATACTACGGGGAAATCACTATTATCTCCATCAAAGTCATTTTCAATACATCCTGATAACATGAAAACAATTGGGATACATAATATTATATATTTTAAATAATTAGAACTCATAACAAATGATTTTCCCTTAGATAAAGTGTAGCTAAAGCTAACCTTCATTTGTTAGAATTTGGTAAACCCTGAGTTAATTAAACATTAAATAAATATAAAGTTCAGTTTCTTTAGTACAGTGAAAATAAATATTAAAAAGAATGCTTAATCGCTATCCTTGCCGGCATTTTTTAGAGGATAAGGCTGCGTTCCCCGGGCTGCGAACCATATAATGCGGTTAAGCATATCATCGTTGCCGGTATCTATACCATCGAACTGCGGATCAAGACTTTGTTTGGCATAATATAATGCTTTACCTTGAAGAGCCCAAAGAGGAGGGTTCATTTCGTCAAGTTTAATGTTATTATTCAGCGCATTGTATGGTGTATCGTTGTATTGATCATTAAAACAGGAAAACATTGGATTTGCTATGGCATCCTGGATATTCATGGGTGGGAGACCAAGCATTTGTTCTATAGTCCTGACCATAGAAGGATTATTGTAGCTATCGTTTATTGTTTGTGTCCTTTTAGTGTAAGGACTTGCAACCAACGCCACAGTCCTGTATGCTGAAACATGATCCCATCCGTTTTGCGAATCCCCAAAATAAGGATTTGTTTTACTTTCAATCCTTAAAGAAATATTTTCAGAGATTTCATCAGTATTGGCATTTATTACAGAAACATTATCACTGTTTGAATTGGTAAGATAAATATAATCACCGGCTTTGTCAGCAACAATTTCATTCGGATGCAGCCCAGTCAGGATTTGTTTTAGTAATTTACCTGTGTACGGATCATACACACTAACACTTCCTTCACGCACAGCTGCCGTGGTTGAATCTATCCGGGCCAGTCCCCAGGGTACACCGGCCACATTTTTGTCGTTAACCTCAGGAATACGGCCTGCCCAATTGGTAACATATAACTTCCCTTTAGCAAATGCAATACCGTATGGAGCTACGCCAGTTTTCTGAACCCAGACTCTTTCACCGGTTCCGATATCCCTTTTTTCCAACTGGTTGTTCCCATTAAGGGCAACATATAAAAAATCTTTGTTATTTTCATTTTGAACAAAAAGGCCATTAGGCAAGGCAATCTCGTCACGGTCAAAAGGGCTGTTTGGAGAGGCCTTTACAGCATTTTCCCGGACTTTATATTCGAAAAGTTTTGAGATTTTTGCATCAGTTCCGTTCCATTTAGCCATAACAACATAAGTCCTGTGCTTTTTATCAACAGTGCTCCAGAACACATAAAGCCCATCCTTCTTCTGGTACCAGCGTATTCCGGAATATGTGTTCATGCTGCCTGAGAGAGAGTCCCCGAAGATAATTGTATAGCAAATTTTGAGATTTTCTTTTTTAATAAAAAAAACAGTGAACCGTTCCTCCACGGCGAGCCATTTTTCATTGGGTGATAAGGCACAATCAAGTGCATGATATTCCAGGGCAGTATCACCGAAATAAATTTGAGTACCTGCAGGCTGTAGTATCCGGTCGTAAGGCAGAACAATCTGTCTGGGTTGATTATTTTCCAGCATTTTTCTGTGCTGCAACATTCAATATAAGTAATATAAATGTTAAGAAAGAGATAAACCATTTCATATAGTTTAATTTTGATTTTATGATAACAATTAAATCAGGTAATTTTAATCTATTCACGTTAGATAAGTGTTTATATTACTTGTTTTTTTGATCGGTGAGCATTCCTTCAACTTCAGAAATTTTACCGTCATTTACGGTTGATTCAACGCCAAATATTTTACAAATCAATGGGAAAATATCAACATTTTCAAAGGGTTGTTGCTTATAATTCTTTTTAAATGCCGGACCTGTAGCATAAAATATAGTTCGCATCGAGTTTACAGTATTGTCGTACCCGTGGCATCCACCTTTTTTCAGTGCTTCGCCTTGTATATGAATATTATACCCTTCATCGGCAAGTAAAACGATATTGGGAACAGTTGTTGTATCATTTAAATGCCAGTTTTTTGGAAAATTTGGGCGAACAAAAGAGTTAATATGTTTATATTGCTTTAAATAATTAAGTAATTTATCATGTTTCCCTTTCTTGGCATATACAAATATACTTTGAGTACCGCCTTCCATCATATCTATATATTGATCAGATGCTTTTTTAGGTATAAAAATATTTTTAGTGCTGTCTGCTACTGCCATTCCATGATCGGATAATATTATAATATTTATTTTCCCGGCAATTTTCATTTTGCTGATCTGTTCCCTGAAATACCCAAGGAGTGAATCAATGTACTGTATTTTTTTTAATGTTGGTTTTCCAAATGGTCCAAATTCATGGCCAACGTCATCAGGTTCAGGGTAATATGCCATAATTAAATGCGGACGTTTTTCAACAGGCAGCCTTAACCAAAATAATAGAGTATCCAACTCTTGTTTGAATGGCATAGATAAACTTTCCAATCTGTAGTTTGCAAACTTTTCATTAATAAAGGCATTTGAGCCTACCCAGCTACAGGTAGCAGTTTTTATACCTTTATTCTGCAAATAGTTCCAAAGGGGCATACCTCTGTAAAATGAGCTGTCGGTTGTATTTTTAATATTATTAGAATTATATTCCTTGCCTAAACGGCAATTATAGAAGCGGTTGTTCGGGATTCCGTTGTGTTCAGGGTATAATCCGGTTGCAATGGCATAATGGTTGGGAAAAGTCACTGTAGGAACCACTGGGATCATCCATTGAGCCTTTACTCCTGTAATTGCGATATTTTTTAAATTAGGCAATTCTACGGAATCTGCCTGGTCGAATCTGAAACCATCAAATGAAAACATAATCAGGTATGGCGGGTCTATTTTTGTATCACACCCATAAAGAATTCCTGAAATCACTAAAAATATTATTATTATTTTCATAGATTTTGGATTATTAAAAATATAGAGTTGTATCAATTTGTATATAAATTGAAAAGGTAATTTTACACTAGCTTACCTATATGTAAAATTAATATGTAAATATTAGGCTATAATTAAGGGGATATTAATTGTTTGTTATTTGATAATATGGACTTTATTATTTGAATAGTTTTAAGCTTTGTTGCAATATTTGTTGAAAAGGAATATTTAGTTATTTATGGAGATAAATATAAAAGGTATATGAATCACAGTAAATGGCATATACCTTTTATATTTTAATGGCGTTTATCCATCTCAAATAATTTGAATCAACAATTATTTTGAGGATATTGACAAATGTAACGAATAAAAGTCCTTTTCTTTTTTATACTAACTATGTTCATAGGCCATAGCAAAAACTTCAGAAAATTCCTCATATGTAGTAGGTGTGGTATTCTTTGCACTTCGTGGTTGGGTGCTTTTAATTTTTCCCTCATTAAAACCTTTTGCCAAACTTGCCATCTGTTTAGCTGCATCTTCCGAACTATAACCTGAAGAAACCATGCCGCTTATTGCCTGCTCGTATGGGAACTGAATATATTTTAAGTCCGGTTTACCAATTTTCCTGCCTACAATTTGAGTAATCTCGTTGTAGCTATAATCCTTTGGACCTAAAACATATTCAATAACATTTCCTTTAAAACTAAGCTCCAATAATTGTTTTGTAGCCACGGCAGCAATGTCTTTGGTAGCAACCATGGGGAACCGTAAATCTCCAAGCATTGGTGTACCGGCAATTCCCATGAGTTTAATTGTGGAAAGGAGCCCAAAAGTATTTTCCATAAAATAGGTAGGTCGGAGGTTAAGGACGTTGGTACCTTCTAACTTCAGGAATAAATCTTCCATGTATCCCAGTCCGTCCACGATACCGGCACCATTCCTTAAATGAGCTCCCAGGCTGCTAAGTAATACAACATTTTTTAAATGATTTATTTTTACAGCTTTTAAAAAATTATCGGCAATTGCTTTTTGTTCTTTTCTTACATCGTTCGATAGCATGTTGGGAGTATTTACACAAAAAGCAGCATCAGAACCTGCAAAGGCCCTCGTGACAAAATCGCTGTCGGTTACATCACCTACCCAGGGTTCACCTCCAAGTTTTTCAAGTTCTTTTAGTTTTTCAGCACTACGACCTATTACTTTGACTTTTTGGCCTTTTTTGAGTAGCTCTTTTGCAATAATATTTCCGATATGTCCGGTAGCACCGGTTATGACATAGTTTTTCATAATATTAAGATTTAATTTATTTATATATAAAACTTTAGTATCAGATAGAAAACACTACTTATTTAAAAAAGTTTACCTGACAGTTTATAAATTTACTTGATGAACCTACCTGTCATAATTTAATAAATATCTATCATAATCTTTATTATTTCCTAATACATATTATAGAATTTTACACAGGTTAGTTATTTATATTATCCAGTCAGGTAGAACCAACTGCGAAATTGATTTTACCTTTTTAAAACCCTCCCTGTTATGGTACCCCTCTTTAATTTTGAAGAGGTGTAGGGGGGGGCAAGAAAATGTGCAAATGTGCAGATTATAACATATTACTCCCCATCACTTCATCACTCCATCACTTCATCCCGTCATCACTTAATTACTTCATAACTTCCGGCAAAATGTCAGTCAGATAAATATTGGCACTATAATTGTATATTTGTGTGTGGCAGAACCACCGGCAATATTGATAATATGGGGCTTCCCTGATTTTTCAATTTCCTTTTTATCAACGTGAATAGTATTTTATATTGAATAAATATTTAACTTAATAGCAGCAATGTTTTTACAATAATAAAACATTGTTGTTGTTTAATTGTATTAATCACATGATTTTTAAATGATGCTAAAAGTACCCGATTTCTCTGATGAACGTTTGATGGAAAAATATTCATCCGCATTCACACTTTCCGACATGGAGGTTTTTGTTTTCCCTGAGTTATTCTTTCCCCTGGTAATTGCCAATATTATGAGCCCGATAATATGGACATGGCTGGATGATCCATGGTTCAAAAATATTAACACAAAGTCGTTTAATTATAAAGTGAACAGAATAAAGCAATTTATTATGGAGCACTATATTTTCAATCTTGATTTGGAAACGTGGGGATTAACAAATAAAAATATTGAAATAGAAAGGTTTAGTGATTTTGTTGATATGAATGTATTAAAACAGTCAAATGCCCTGTTTGGTTACGAAGGTGACAAATACTACTTTGATATGGATATCAGACGCCATTTTGGGTTGGATAAATATACTACCGATATTATACCTTACTGGAAGACAGAAACTGTTGAAGCAATGACTGCTTTCAAGCTTAAACCCGGATTTACAACAGGTGCAGGAGAATGTGTTTCTCTTTCTGCATTGTATGCTGCAGCCCTTTTTATTGTAGGGAAAATTCCATTGGAAAATATTTATTTGATTGCCACACCACTGCATTCACAAAATTTCATCGACATCGATGAAGGGGTTATTACGAATAACAGGCGTATATTAACAAAAAACATGTGGTATAATGGTTCTTCGATATCGGAAAAAGGAAGAAGAGCTTTAGAAAAGGAAAAGGTGACAATAGTTTCTCATATCTCAGGGTATATCCACCAAATTTATAAAAAGGCAACCATTAATCCATTGATTTATACCAATTTTACTGCCAAATTGAAACTATTTTTAAAATCAGGGCTATCATGGCATATATTCATTAATTATATCCGGTCAAATTCTCAATTCCAAAATTATTTTCAATTAAGGCATTTGTTGAACGGTAAGATATATTTTATTGAAATGGAAAAGATTTTTGAATTAGAACATAAACTTCAACGTAGTTTTTCAGAGCAAAATTCTAAAACATTATTAACAGAAATTCCCGTTGATGAGTATTCTACTTTAGAGATAAAAGAAAGGATAATTTTACAGGATGTTGAAAACATATTTAAAAAGAATAACGCCATCAATAATCAGGAATTTCAAATTAAGATTAAAGAACTTGCCACCCGTCAAAATTGCCATGATCTGATAATGTTCGACAATTGCATTGAAAATCTGTTTAAATTTATAAGTATAGAACCTAAAACGCCATCGACCAATAAACAATTTATATCGTGCGAAATACTTAACATTAATATAAATCAATCAAGGGAAGAAATAATATCACATATTAATGAAAATGCTCGTTTAAACGAAGTAGCACAATTAGCTCTATATACCTACCGGGATATGGATAATATTGATTGGCGGCCATTTATTAAGGCCGCCATAGAAAGAAATCCGGTATCATTATCCGGATTAAAGGGTAATTCAATAATTGAAGCATACAAGATAATAAAACAATTAGATAACTTTTCCATTTACGATTCAAACCGGTTGGCAATGCCCGATGAAGTATGGAATTTTCAACAGGGCGACGGGGTCGAGAAGGCAATTCTTTTAGCTAATTACATATACGGTATTGAAAAAAACCGGGATATAAATCTTGTTATTGATAAAAATAAAGTATGCCTGGAACATAACGACAAACAATATTTATTCACATCTTCCAAAAAATTACAAAAGGAACTTAATTTGTATAAAGTATATCAGGAAGTATACTGTAAATTTTGTTAGGATCTTTAAAAGCCCATATCGGATTTTACCTTTTTAATACAATTAAGCAATTCGATAATATCCTGTTTAAAGATTCTTCCGATATTCCCGATTCTGAAACAATTTGCTTTGCTTAATTTACCAGGGTAAATTACCATGCCCAAATTATTTAAACGGTTATAAAAATCATTAAATTCAAAATTTGTATTTTCCGGATAATAAAATGATGTAATTATGTAGCCTTGCATTTCTCTGGGTAAATATTCCTTAAATCCAAGTTTTTCCATTCCCTGAATAAGTGTTTCATAGTTTTCTTTATAACGTTTACTTCTGCCAATAACTCCGCCTTCTGCTTCAAGTTCGGTCAATGCTTGTTTAAAGGCCATTATTGCATGTGTAGGAGGCGTAAACCTGAATTGCCCGTCGGATTCAAGGCCTTTCCATTGAGCAAACAGATCAAGCACAAGACTGCGGGAATGTCCTTCAGTTTCAAGAAGTTTTATCTTGTCGGCTATAACAAATGAAAAACCTGGAACTCCTTCTATACATTTGTTTGATGATGAAATAAGAAAGTCTATATTCATCAGGGAAGAATCAATTTCTACAGCGCCAAAACTGCTCATGGCATCCACAATATAAGTTTTGTCATATTTTTTACATAATTGCCCAATTTCATAAACAGGATTGATAATGCCGGTTGTAGTTTCACAGTCAACTACGGATACGTGAGTAATTTCAGGGTTAAGGAATAATGTTTGTTCAATTTGTTCCAGATCAGGTAATTTATTTTCTTCAAAGAGCAATGTCTTAGTATTAATATTGTGTATTGAAGATATTTTCCCGATTCGTAAACCATATGCACCGTTTATTATGTTTAGCAAATGTCCGTCTTTATCTATAACTGAAGATAATACAGATTCAATTCCAAACGTTCCTGAACCCTGCATAATAATTGTCTCATAACCCATAACCTTGCTGACGCATGCTATTTTCAAAAGCTGTTCCCTTACAAATTTTACAGTTTCAATGAAATAATAATCACGCGAACCGAAGTCATGCAGCATTGCTTCTTTTACACTTTTACTTGTAGTAAGTGGTCCCGGGGTAAAGAGAATTTTGTCTTTCATGGATATTTGTTTTATAAATGATACTTTATTATATATAGTGCTTAGTGCATAGTGCTTAGTTAATAATTATTATATATTAAATAGAAAATGGCAGTAATATATTTTCATTTTTGAGTTTTATGCTTAAATAATGCAATACTATGCACTATGCACTATGCACTATGCACTAAGCACTATTATTTAATGAATTCCGAAAATGCTTCATCCAGGATTGTCAATGCCGCATCAATTTCAGAAATTGATATAACAATAGGTGGTGATAAAACAATAATATTACCATGCGAAACCTTAAAACTAAGTCCTTTTTCCAGGCAGGAATACATAATTTTATCAGTGTTCATTGTCGTTTCTGCATCAATATTTAACTCTATTGCCCATATTAATCCTATACCTCTGATTTCTTTAATATTTTTATATTTTTCTTTTAAAAGTAATAACCTCCCACGTATATATTCCTCTAATGATAAAACATTAGCCAGCAATGCTTCATTTTCAATATATTCCAAAGTAGCTATTGCCGCAGCTGAAGCAAGCGGATTTTTTTCAAAAGTGTAATGTCCTACTGAATTTGAAGCAACACTATCAAATATATCACTGGTCAATACTACCGAAAACGGAATTATTCCTCCTGCCAGGCCTTTGCCAAGTAACACGATATCAGGTATTATGTCAAAATGTTCAAAGGCAAAAAATTTTCCTGTCTTTCCCATAGCTATTGGAATTTCATCTGCAATTAAAACAATATTATTTTTTGTACACGAATCTCTTAATTGTTTCCAAAACTGGATTGAAGGTACATTAACTGTTGTGTTACGGATACTTTCAATAATAACTGCTCCAACATCACCTTCTTTTTCAATCACATAATCAATGTAATCAGCATATACTTTATCCGAATCACTATTATTAATAATATTCCATGGCGGATATGTCCCCGGATATGGTACATGTTCTATACCAGGCAGTAATGGACCAATGCCTTTTCGAAATACTGCCTCGCCTCCTACTGATATAGCATCGAGGGAAGCACCATGGAATGAATCCCACATTGATATTGCCTTATGTTTACCGGTTATTAACCTGGCCAGCTTAAGGGCAACTCCTGTAGAAGATGATCCGCCGGGAGTAAAAAGCACCTTATTAAGGTCGCCGGGAGCCAATTCAGTTAATCTTTTGCTAAACTCAATAGCAACAAGGTTAGTATAACGTCTAGGAGAAAATGGTAAAATATCTAATTGCCTTTTGATACTGTTAATAATAAATTGATTGCTATAACCTACCTGATGAACATTGTTACCATGAAAATCCATTATTTTTTTTCCGGCAAGCGTCTCAATATAAATCCCGTTGCTGGATTTTATCACATCCAAACATGGCGTAGATAAATCCTGGTGAATAAAATATTTTGCATCCTCCGATAAAAGCTTTTGTGTATTTCTGTCATGCTTTTTATTCCATTTTTCCCGCTCTGTCCCAAAATTTATGTCGCCTTCGGAATATATATATTGTTCATTCATTGTATTAAGTATTAAGTCGTAAGTATTAAGTCGTAAGTCGTAAGTCGTAAGTCGAAAGTGATTAGGTGACCCGAATTTTTTCAAAATTCCATTTTAAAGATAAAAGGATTGATGAAGCCAGTGAGGTAAAAATGAAGACCTTAAAGAGCATTTCCCAGCCATAATTAGCTGAAACCAAAGCTACAACCATTGGAGAGACTATTGCTCCGACTGATCCTACTCCGTTAATAAATCCAGCTGCCGTACCTGCTGCTTCTTTACCTAAATCTACAGCCATTGCTCCTGATATTATTGAATCAGGGCCATAAGTAAAAATACCAATCAATGCTATTGCTGCAAAATTGCCCCAATATCCTAAAATTGAAAGATTGTAATGTATAAACATAATTATAAAAAGGCCGAACATCATTATAGAAGCGACAGGGAACCTTCGTGACGAATAAACTTTATCTGAAACATAACCGGCGATTAAAACTCCTGCAAAGCCAAATATTTCGAATAGTGACGAGGTATAGCCTGCTGTTTCCGTAGTATATTTAAGGCTTTGAGTGAAATAGAGCGGCAACCAGAATAAAAATGCATAACGTGTAAACTTTATAAAGAAATAGGTTATAGCAGCTATCCAAATGGCAGAATTTGAAATAATATTAATAAAGAAAGAAGGATTGGAGCCCTGATCTTTTTCTTTTATCGCACCATGTGCCAATTCTTCCTTAACACTCATCTTCCCAGGCAATACAGGAATAAAAACAAAAATTATTCCGATAATAAATAGTACCAAAGCCGGGGCCCAAAAAATCCTTTTCCATGATAATAATGGTAAAATGTTGTGGTCTGTTGCCCAAAATGTTGCAAAAATTACTGCAACGAACCCCCCGACAACATAACATGTTGTCCACCACGACATAGTAATTCCGAGTTCTTTATGTTTATAATGTTTTGAAACTATTTTAACCAGTCCCGACCAACCTGTTGATTGTCCCAACCCGTTTAAGGCCATAAAAATTGCAAATAAAATCAGGTTGGCAGAAAATCCCATGGCAATATTTGCAGAAACTATTAAAACAAGTCCTGATACAACAACAATTTTTGCACCAAATTTATCTGAACAATAACCTGAAATAAACTGACCAATCATATAAAAAAAGCTGTATACAGTGAGAGCATTGGCAAAATCAAAATTATTTGCTCCTAAATCATGTGAGAAAACCGGCATAGCCACACTATAGTTTTTCCTGCAGAGGTAAAACCCCGCGTAAACTAACCAGGTGATTAAGAAAACCTGTGACCGGTGCGATTTAATGAATTTTATAAGGATATTAGGCATCCTGTTATGGTTTCACGCCTTTTTTTATCAAATTGTCAATAACATTAATTACAGGCAGACAATCCCAGACACCATCACACACGAAGTGAGCACCGGCATTTAAAAGTTTAAGTTCAGCCTTTTTAATTTTAGAATCCAATAGTTCCTTTTCAATTGAATGCAGTTCATCCAGAGAATAACCTACTTCATTGCCGGACTTTGTAACTCCGATAGTCCACAAGCCGGCGTTTAAACCTTCTTCAATATCAGCAACAGTATCCCCGATTTTAATTAAAGATGAAAGAGGATAAATATCCATTTTTAAAGCATTTAAATAAATCATCCATGGTTTTGGGCGTCCTTCCTTTACATCTGATGAGTTAACTATACAATCCGGTTCAAAACCATGGACTTTTGCTACAGGAATTACATTTTCCATCATAGAAGCCACATAACCAGTTGTAGTACCTATTTTAATCCCTCTGTATTTAAGATTTTCAATAAGTTCGAAAAGACCTGGAACAGGGAAAGAATAATTGGCAACAATTGATGCCAAACCTGGTTCCAGATCGGTGTAAATATTATTAATATCTTTAGTATCGGGGTAACTTCCGAATAATTTATGCCATTGATTTTTTACTGATTCAAATTCAGTAATAGCCCTAACATGTTCTTTTTTTGCAAGGCCCATGGGCTGACGTGCTTCTTCTATGGTTATATGAATATTTCTTTGTCTGAAAACATCAACAAATGCAAATACCGGGGCCATACAACCATAATCGACTATAGTACCGGCCCAGTCAAATATTACACCCTTTACGCCATTATTCATTATAAATATTTTTTATTAAAAACAAAAATAAGTTTATATTCGTTTCAGACTATAAATTGAAAGTTACCTAAATATTAATTTTATATTAATTATGACAATAGAGGAGGCTAAAAAACACGTAAGTATTCTAAGGGAAAAGCTTGACCTTTACAATTATAATTATTTTGTACTTTCTAAGCCGGTTATAAGTGATTTTGAATTTGACATGCTTATGAATGAACTTATCGACCTTGAAAAAAAATTTCCTGAATTATCTGATGAGAATTCTCCTTCCCAGCGTGTGGGTATCGATATAAACAGGGAATTTCAGCAAGCCGAACATATTTATCCAATGCTTTCATTGGGTAATACATATTCAGAAGAGGAGCTGGCTGAATTTGACAACCGCATCCATAAAATTGTCGATAAAGACCCGGAATTTGTTTGCGAATTAAAATTTGACGGAATATCAGTATCTCTTACATATAGGGATGGCAGGCTGGTACAGGCTTTAACCCGGGGAGACGGAACAAAGGGAGATATAGTAACAGCCAATGTAAAGACTATAAGAAGCATACCTTTAATATTGCAGGGAAACGATATTCCTGCAGAAATGGAAGTCAGGGGAGAAATAATTCTGCCCCGTGAAGGTTTTAACTTAATAAATGAGGAACGTGAATCTGCCGGAGAACCAATTTTTGCAAATCCACGCAATGCGGCATCCGGTACTTTGAAACTTCAGAATTCAGCAATGGTTTCAAGACGGCCTTTGGATTGTTACCTTTATTACATGTTGGGCGAAAAACTTACTTTTGAAAACCATTATGATAGCCTGATGAAATTGAAAGATTTGGGATTTAAAGTAAGTGACCATATAATGAAATGCGATAATCTGGGAGGGGTGTTTAATTATATAAAATATTGGGAACAAAACAGGTATAGTTTACCCTTTGATATTGATGGTATTGTAGTAAAAGTAAATTCATATCGCCAGCAGAGGCAGCTGGGTTTCACTTCAAAATCTCCGCGTTGGGCCATAGCATATAAATTTAAGGCAGAACAAGCCAAAACCATTTTACTTTCTGTTGATTATCAGGTAGGCCGAACCGGTGCAGTTACTCCGGTTGCCAATCTTGTGCCTGTACACTTAGCCGGAACTATTGTTAAAAGAGCTACTCTACATAATGCCGACCAGATAAACATGCTTGATATCCGGATAGGTGATACGGTTATAATGGAGAAAGGAGGGGAAATAATACCCAAGGTTATTGGGGTAGATAAATTTAGGAGGCCTGAAAAAAGCATTCCGATACAATTTATTAAATATTGTCCTGATTGTGGAACTGCACTTATACGTAATGAAGGCGAATCAGCTCATTACTGTCCTAATGAAGATAACTGTCCTCCCCAGATAAAAGGGAAATTAGAACATTTTATTTCCCGTAAAGCTATGGATATAAATTGTGCAGAAGCCACAATTGATCTGCTTTTCAGACATAAATTAGTAAGTAATGCAAGCGATCTTTATTTTCTGACACAGGATCAATTGGTAAATCTGGAACGTTTCGGGGATAAATCAGCATCCAACCTGATACATAGCATTGAGGAATCAAAAGAAGTCCCTTTTGAAAGAGTCCTTTACGCACTAGGCATAAGGTTTGTAGGTGAGACCGTTGCAAAAAAACTTGCCAAGCAATTTATTTCAATAGATAATTTAATAAATGCCACTTTTGAAGAACTTATTACTGTTGAAGAAATTGGTCAGAAAATTGCTGAAAGTGTTATAAGTTTTTTTAAAAAACCTGATAATATTAAAATTATTGAACGATTAAGAATTTCAGGATTACAATTTGTAATGCAAAAAAATAGAAAAATTCAAAAATCTGAAAGACTAAATGGTGCTAGTTTTGTAATATCCGGTGTTTTTGAAAAATATTCACGGGATCAATTAAAGGAAATGATTGAACAGCATGGGGGTGTCAATGTTTCGGCCATATCTTCAAAAACTGGTTTCATCCTGGCCGGGGATAAAATGGGACCGGCTAAACTTGAAAAAGCGAAACAATTAAATATCAGGATAATTTCTGAAGATGAGTTCTTAAAAATGATAGAATAATATAGTGCTTAGTGCTTAGTGCATATTGCATAGTTTTGAAAGTTGCAAAAGTTTTAGAAGTTGAAAACGTTCATTTCAGCCCAAAATTGAATCCTTATCTAATTTCTTTGCTTTCATAGCTTCTATAATAGTGGCATAATCAGTTGAAGTAAAAAGAGTCACTTTTTTCAGGTTCAATTCTTTTTTAAGGTAGTTTGCCAGTACTATATGATAGGCCATGGTTCCCTGTGGATCGTCTGCAGTAATAAAACCAAATACCATTCTATCAGGGATTTCCTGTTTTTTATAGCTGCCGCACGAAACAGTAATAATAATTAAAACTAGTAATACAATTTTTTCATTAGTGATTAGGTGATGAAGTGATGAAGTGATGAAGTGATGAAGTAAATCATATAAACCTCATAAACTTTATAAACCAAAATTAATACAGACATACAATATAATTCTTAATCATTAATAATCAGTAATCAAAATTTTACTATGCACTAATCACTAAGCACTATTTTCTATTAATAAGCTTTTCATAGTCAATTTCATCAAAAATTTTACGAACAGGGTTATAAATAGAATCCGGAGCATCAATGTATATATATGAGTCAGCTTTGGGATCTCCGGTGAATTCAAAACCCATGTTTTTTTTCCATGATTCCGGATCTTCCTTTGGCATTGCAAGCAGGGCTTCCTTTATCAGGTTTCTTAATTCAGGATTGAGATCCTTTTTATAACATATGGGATCAGGAGGTATTGGCTCTGACGTCCAGAGTATATTAATATCAGACCTGTTAATTTTGCCATTAAAAACTAATCTGTCAACATAAACATCACTTGCAGCCGCAATATCGACTTTGCCTGATATTAAAGTTAAAATGGATGCTCCATGAGAAATAGAAAATACTACCTGTTTAAATTTTGAATCAGGGTTGAGCCCCTGTGAATTTAAAAAGGCTCTTGGTATAAGGTGTCCTGAGGTGGAAGACGGATCAACAAATGACAGGGTCAATTCTGTTGAATGAATTTTAAGGTCATCAAGTGTCTTAATTTTTGATTTTGAATTAGCAAGAAGCAGGGCTCGGTAAGAATGATATATGTCGGCTTTTTCACCGACGCATACCATTGATTCGGCATCCGCTTTCCGTTTTGCAAGGACATATGAAAAAGGTCCAAAATGAGCGATCTGGACATGGTTCGATCTCATTGCTTCAATCACAGTAGTGTAATCACTTGCTTTGTATAAAATAACCTTTATTTTTAGTTTTTTCTCAAGGTACCTGCATATAACCTCAGCGTTTTTAATCGTACCAGTATAATCGTCACTAGGGATAGCTGCAAATACAATACTTTTGGGCATTTTACCTGAAGAAGTATTTGTATTACTGCAACTAAAATATAACCCTGAACAAATAATAATCATCAGGGCAGTTTTTACAGATTTACTTATATTTTTTTTCATAGAGTATTTATTTTATTATGAAGTAGAATAAATAGTAGAATAGTAGAATAGTAGGAAAGTAGGAAAGCAGAAAAGTAAGAAAATAAAATTTATTTTATAATTAAATATAAATCTGATATAAGAAATCAAATGTCTTGGTTCCTGGTTCTTGGTTCCTGGTTCAAAATTCTTTACCTTCTTTCTTTCCTCCATTCCTTACCTTCACTTTAACAATACTTTTCTAAAAAGACTTCCAAGTGAATTAAATCCTCAAACCTGTTTTCAAGTGTTGAACGATCCCAATCCCACCATGCAGATTTCAGTATTTTTAAAATAATATCATCGGTAAATCTCTTTTTAATAACCCTCGCAGGGACTCCAACTGCTACTGAATATTCAGGTATATCTTTAGAAACTACTGCTCCGGCCCCTATTACCGAGCCGGTACCAATTTTTACGCCGGCAAGAATAATTGCACCGTGTCCTATCCATATATCATGGCCCAGTTGGCAGGCATCATCTTTTCTCCATTTAAAAAATTCGTCATCATCCTTAATGCCAAAACCATATTGTTTTCTTCTATAGGTCGAATGATGCATAGTTACTCTCCACTGGGGATGGTTGCCCGGATTAATTACCGTACTGTTTGCAATAGAGCAAAATTTACCAATAGTTGAATAAATAACTTGTCCGTTTCCTGCTATGTAACTATAATCATCTATTGAAGAGTCAAATAATGTAGTATGCGGAAAAAGATCGACATATTCGCCTATACTGCTGTTAATAATTTTGCAGGTAGGATCGATATACTGATTGAATTCATTTCTGATTTTATTTGTAAAATCTAAATTTTCAGGGAATTGTTTAATAAATTGCAGCATAGATGTTATATATATAAATAAATAAACCCAAACTTTTACAAACATTAATTAGTTATCAAATTGTATGATGGGTAATCAGGTTCCATTTCAAAATGACTCAGGTTCTTAAAATATCTCAATTCGGTAAATGAAATTTTAAATACGATATTCATTCTTTCAATTGTATTATTAAAATTATTGAGTGTTTGTGCCAGTCTTTCCCTCAAAGGATCTGTCAGTTCTTTACAGACATAAGCAAATGTTATATGTCCGATAAAAGGTCGCGTTAGTTTAATCCCTAATTTGTTTAAGGAAGGATTGCTGTAGAATTGTTTGCGGAAGTTTATAATGCGTTCATAATCATATTTATCTTCAAATATACCAAGAAGAGCAATACAACTTCCAAATACATTAAATCCCAACATTTTAATATCAACTGGTGTTGAGGAGGCAGGAAGTGAAATACTGTCAAAAGCTGATTTGATTATTTCCGGATATTGTTGAATAAGTCCAGGTTCTTTTATATTGATGTTATATCTTCCATTTGATAATGTATTTGCAATAGTTTGGTGATAACTTTCTTCCGGAAGCCAATAATAAGTTGTTTCGTTTTGTAACCTCGATTTTAAGTTATCTTTTAACTTTATCAACAGGTTAAAACAATTTTCGTTGCCTGGGTTTACATTAACAGCTGATATAACCGCAAAACCTTCGTAATCGGGTATTGACCAATTTATTCCGTCGAAAACATACTTGTTTGTAGCTTTAAGTTGGATTGATTGTTTAGAAAGATTCTCAAATGAAATGGCATTATATTGCCAACGGATATATTCATCGAAAGTTAAATCGGACGGATGTTCTAATTTAGTTGTTGCAGACATGATTTATTTACAGTTTCGAAGATTACACTTTGTGATACAATTCTACCTTTAACGATGGTATGGGTAATTAATGGAATTTCGTCAACCAAATCAACGATAATAATATCTGCATCTTTGTTTTTTTCGAGGCTTCCGGTATACTTGTCAATTTTAACTGCTTTGGCTGCATTTAATGTAGCAAGGTTAACAGAATCATTCAAATTTAAAATTTTATTATTGTAAATTTTAAATATTGAATGAATAATTGCAGGTGGGTAATAATCAGAGCAAAGAGTATTAATAGCCCCCATTTTAATTGCTTCCATAACATTAAGGTTACCACCTGTAGATCCTCCTCTAAGTACATTTGAAGCGCCTCCTACAACAGGCATTCCAAGAGAAGTTGCAGTCAGGGCTGACTCAAGGTTAACAGGAAATTCACAAATATCAATTCCCAGCCTTTGCATTTCCATGACTTTATCTGCAGAATCATCATCATGAGAGGCTACAGGTATATTATGTTCCTTTAGTAAATTAATCAGATGAGTTAATTGTTCACCTTCAATTTTTGGCATTTGAATAAGGTTCTGTAATTCAATTTTTGCCTGTTGTTCATCTAATCCCTTACGCTGTGCATAATTAATAAAGTTTTCATTGGATAATTGACCCTGACCCGGCGTATGATCCATTAATGAATAAAGCGAAACATATCCTTGTTTTATAAGATATTCAGACAAACCGTAAGCATGTATTCCGGTAATTTCATAACGTATATGTATCCTGTTGTGGATAATGGTATGTTTTTTGGAAGCTTTATTTACTTCTTCAATTACTTCCTTGCGTGTATATTTGCTTTTAGAGCCTTTTTCGGCAATTTCATATCCTATGTGCATAGAATGGTATGCTGTAGTTATTCCACATCCTGCCATTTTTCGTTCAAGTTCCCGGAATGCAATTCCAATTGGAAAATCAGCACTTGTACGTGGGCAAATCTCAACATCCATAGCATCAGTATGAATATCTATTAATCCTGGCATTACAAGTTTATTGCCTGCATTAAGCATTAAAAAATTATCATTAAAATCTTCTATATCAGGAATATAATTTAATATTTCACTAATTTTGCCATCCCTGATTATAATAGTACCATTCCCGATTACTGAATCGGGTAACACTATTTTACCGTTGCAAATTATTAAATTGTTATGCATATATTTCTTCTAAAATTCTGCCTTGTTGAAGATGAATATTTCTATCAGTCAACTTATCCAGTACATAATTGTCATGTGAAATGCAAAGTACTGAAGTTCCGCATTCTTTCATTTCCAAAATCAGGTCAATTACGATATCTTTAACTTTAGTGTCAAGTGAAGCAGTTGGTTCATCGATTAATAAAAACCTTGGTTTCGCGATAATAGCCCTTGCTATGTTAATTCTTTGTTGTTCTCCGCCACTAAAATTAGAAGGGAAGGAATCCCATAATTCCCGGGGTAAATTCAGATTATTAAGTAATTCTTTTGCAATTTCCCTGGCAAATTCACGTTCAGCTTCTTTTTTTATAATACTTTCAGCAACAATATCAATAGCAGTAACCCGAGGAATTACCCTTAAAAATTGGGAACAATAGGTGATTTCATTTCTGCGTAAATCAATAATATCATGTTGAGCAGCCTTAACCAAATCAATAATTCCACTATTTTCAGAATTATAATTTATTTCTCCTGATGATGCCAGGTAAGTCCGGTAAATAGTTTTCATCAGGGTAGATTTTCCCGATCCTGATTTACCTGTTAAACCTATAATTTCACCCTGTTTTATTATAAAATTGACATCAGTTAATGCATGAATAGTTTTGTCATTCAGGTTATGCAGAATAAATGTTTTGCTAAGGTGTTTTACTTCCAGTAAATTTTCCATTGGTGAGATAGGGGTTAGGGGTTAGGAACCTTGGATCAGGGATTAATTTCGAACACCGAATATCGAACACCGAAGGTCGAAGGTCGAAGTATATTTCACTTCATCTTTCATTATTCGACATTCTATATTCATTATTCAAAACTCAACTCCCATGTCTTCATATGTTCATGTTTATGTCTTCATTACTTCATCACTTCATTTTCTTTACAACAGCGAACTTACCAACAATTGTGTGTAGGCATTTTGAGGATCCTGGAGAATTTGGTCAGTGAGCCCGTTTTCAACAATCCGGCCATCCTTTAATACCAGTGTTCTGTCAGTAAGCATACGAATCACGCTTAAATCATGGGAAACTACTACCATCGCTACCCCTAATTCCTTTTGAAGGCCACGGATAAGATCCAGTACTTTTGCCTGCACCGAAACATCCAATCCGGATGTTACTTCATCTAAAAATAACAAAGGAGGGTTATTTGCAATTGCTTTCGAAATCTGCACCCGTTGCTGCATTCCACCGCTGAAGAAAATTGGCAGATCATCCATTCGTGCAACGGGTACTTCTGTTTTTTCAAGTAAATATGAAGCTCTTTCACGGATTTTTCCCACATGGAAAATGTTCGCCATTAGAAGTTTTTCTGCAATATTCCCTCCTGAAGAAAAAACAAAGTTTAAACCATCTCTGGGATTTTGATATACCATGCCCATAAGGTGATTACGCATATATCGCTTTTTTTGGCCCGACTCATTTAAAATATTTACCTTTCCTTTTTCGTATGGTAACAAGTATGCTTCACCGCAACTGGTTTCAAGGTCGAAAAATAACTGTTTAACTACCGTCGTTTTGCCCGAGCCGCTTTCTCCTACAATTCCTAATACTTCTCCAGGGCAAAGATCAAAACTGATATCGGCACATGCTACTATTGCGCCTGTTTCTGGACAAATATTTGAGCCAAAAGCCGGACCTGTATTATTTAATGTATTTTCATTAGGTGTGCCAAATATTTTTGTTAACCCGGTAACACGCAAAAGCCAGTCGTTATTGTAATCCATTTTAATTTTAATTTGAAAATTTGGTAATTTGAAAATTTGACAATTAAATGAATGTGAATATTGCAGCAATTATTAATTATTTATTTCTTTGATATTATTGAAATTATTTATTGTTAATAAATTAAAAATATGCATTATATCATTTTCAAATTTTCAAATTTGCACATTTTCAAATTATTTTTCATTCTCTTTTCTCAATTCATCTAAATACTTATTAGTATGCTGTAACACATCTTTATTTTCAATTATTTTATCAAGATAGTTACTATCATTTACATAGAATTTTTTACTTATGCCATCGTCCATGTACATTTCATCCATATATGCCAGATTAGTACCTGATGATGCACAAACTACATCCTTGAAGTTTTCAATATGGAATTTAACATCTTCAAATTCAAGAGGTTCAACTGTCGTATGAGGTGGAACCGCGTATAATCGTTTTTCACGTCCTGCTCCAAAAAGATATAAACAATCGGCATCATTAAGATTAGGTATGTCCCACCTTGGAATAGGCGAAGGAGCCATTATGTACCTGTTATGCACCATAACCGGATAATCTGCACCTACCATGACACCGCCCCATTTAACATATTGTTCATAAAGGGTTAGCCACATCATTGCATAATCAGCTTCGGCATGCATCAGACGTGTTTTATATTCATAGCTTTCAACCATTCTCAATGGTTCAGGCATTGGAACCTGAAAAACCATGATTTGTTTATCTGTCAGTTGTTCTTCTGTTATTCTATGCCTTGTTTGGATAATTGTTGCTTCTCGTGTATCAAATGTGGTTCTGCATTTAGTGGTACTATGCACAAAATCGCGAAGATTACAGGCATTTACGCTGGCATCACTTCCCTGATCAATCATCTTAAGAATATCATCCTTACCAATAATCGCCAGAGTTACATGTAACCCACCGGTTCCCCATCCTCTGGCAATAGGCATTTCCGGCGAAGAATAATGTACCTGATGTCCCGGTATACAAATTGCCTTTAGTAACTTTCTGCGAATTTCCTTCTTTGTTGACTCGTCAATAAAAGCAAAATTATATTCTGTTTGAAATTTTAAATTATCAATCATTAACTGCTTCTTTTTTAGATTGTTTAAAAATTGCATCATAGAACTTATTTTGTTCTTCTGCTTTATCAGCGTTTCGTTTAACGGACTCACGAAGGTTGCTTAATCCTGACTGGAAAGTTACATAATGAGGAAGTTTAAGGTGGTTAGTGAATCCCATTGCTTCAACTCCTTCAGTATGGTACAATACAAATTCCTGATTATTAGCAGGGGAAGAATTATCTTTACTACGTATACCTCTGTCAAGAATGCTCATACATATGGCTTTCGTTTCATTTTGACCAAATACCAAACCATAACCAATTGCGAAATACGGAATTTTTGTTTTCTTAGATGTGTTAACTTTTGTAATCATTTCACATTCAGTCACATTTATATTACCAATGTATCTCTTACGCCCTTTAACATCGGTAACAATAATTTTTACCGAGCCATACCTGAGTTCACCAATTGTACCATGCCCCATCCCAAAACCTCTCATGCAACTATAGCCCAGAGCCATCATACTTCCTGTTTCACCTCGGGCAAGCATTTGTAAGGTAACCGATCGTGGTGCTGGAAATTTTACAGCTTCACGTGTTACATCCTTTACTGTTTTATCGTATTTTCCCTCAACAGGCATCAAAAGGCCTTCATTTCGAAGCAGATCTATCACTTTCCCGTATATTTTAGCACTTTCAAGTTTTCCTTTGTCAATTTTTTTATCAAAATTTTCCAAAAATTGTTCAAGGGATTTTTCATTTTCTTCATATTTTTCAGTATCAAGCATCCGCTGAATATAATCGCGTGTTGCTCCCAATACCTGTCCTCCTGGAATTTCCCTGAAAGATGAAGATATTTTACGTTTTACAAACATCTCACGGGTCGATATTATTTCAGAATAATATTTACGCTGAAGAGTAGCTCTAAAAGCCCTGAGAACAAATGCAGCTTCCAATACATCACCTTCCATCTGTTTTAGTGCTAATGCAGCGTATTCCGGAGCATATAAAGATCCTTCACCCATTATTTTATCTATTGCCAGCCTTAATTGGGCTGTAAGTTGGTTTAATTCCAATGGTTTTGTATTTTCCCTTATGCGATAGAATTCAACTAATTCCTTAGCATTTTCAATTGCTTCTACGCCACCTTTTACTGATACATATCCCATTTTTTAAGAAATTAGATTAATTCCAATAATAATTATTTGTCCTTGGTATGCAGGTGATATTTCCATCAACATCCGAAAGAATCACATCAATTCCTAATGGGTATTCCCTATTTGCAATTTTAATTTCTTCCAGAATTTCCTTAGTAATTCCTTTCACATAAACTGTTTCTTCCGTTTTTACGCCAGGGCCTTTTAAAACAATTTCAAATGTTTGGCCTATTGGTAATTTTTCAATTTTTTCAACATCAATAATGAGTGTGGCACTATCTTCAGGGTATTCAAGTTCACCTTTTTTAATATTTCTGACAATTTCCGATGCAGAATTTCCGGAAATAAATACATAGCTTGCGTTTTCAACTTTTAAAACAGGTATTGAAGAGGTATTAATTTTTAAATATTCATTAACCTCATCCTGGTTATTTACTGAAAAAAATGTTACATCGGAATTAAGGAGGGAAAAACCTATAAGAGCGCTGGATTTGTTTAAATATTCAGGCGGAGTGATTTGCACATCGGCAATATTGTTTATTTTTCCGGGCCGGGCCATACTATCCATTATTTTTCTGAATATTATCTGGGCATCGAAGACTTCATTATAGTTTATTTCTCTTATCATGTTTTTAATTACTGATTACTAATTAGTTTATACGTTTATATGTTTATGAGGTTTATAAGGTTTATAAGGTTTATAAAGTTGATAATAAGTTGTAAAAGTTGTAATTAGTGCTTATCACCTGGAAAATTCAACCTGCAACTATGCACTATGCACTAATTACTAAGCACTAAATTTAAGCTTGTTCCATCATCTTAAAATCCACTCGAGTTCTTCCTATATGACTATTTTCAATATTACGTTCCAAATCAATTTTATGTAATTGTACATCCAGAAAGTTATTTATTTCTATATTAGCCGGATCGATCTGTAAGACAGAATCGATTACAGCCATACAATATGCTCGTTGCGGTTCATCTCCAAGGCAGATTCCATAACCTGTTGTAGTCGAAATTGCAACTTCACAATCGGTGGTAAGCGTTTCTCCAAGATAAAATTCCTGATATTCGACTGAATCTTCTGCCCTTAACATAGTTAATGACAGGGAAGGCTTTTTAACTATTTGTATATCAAATTTTTTTTCAAGATTTTCAACAAATGTTCTCAATTCCTCCAATTTACTTTCTATAATTATAAAATCAATATCTTCGTTCATTATTTAAAATTTTTCACAAAGTTATTTTTAGAATGTTTGATGATTGTTAGGGAATCAATAATAATATATTAGTTAGTAATGTTCGATATTAAAAATGCTTATATAAATTTTTTATTCCTATTAACTTTTAATAAAATATTGAGATAACTTTGTTCATTAAATTATGTTGCAATAGATGGCTTATCGTATATTACACGTTTTATCTTCAAACTTCTATGCAGGTTCAACTGCACATGCTATTACCTTATCTGAAAAACAAGCTTCAGAAGGCAATATTGTTTTTCTGGCCACTGATAATGAATTCAAGTCTGAGAGCTATACATATATTCACCTTCCGGTTTCCAAACGTTCATATTTACAAAGGTTCAAAAATATCATATTCTTAAGGAGAATTATCAGGGAAAACCAAATAGATATTGTCCATGCACATTCCAGGGCTGCGAGCTGGATTTCCTATTACGCTCTTAAATATTTTAGGGTGGCATTGGTATCAACCATACATGGCCGTCAGGTTATACATTCACCTCTTAAGAAACATAATATTTACGGAGACCGGATTATTGGAATTTGTCCAAACCTGATTACACATCTTATTGATGAATTACATTTTGATAAAAATAAACTTGAATTAATCCCAAATGGTTTTGAAGTGGAAACCTTCAGAAAGATACGCAAAACACGTAAGGATGATAAGATAATTTTTTCATTTATAGGACGGTTCAATGGCCCTAAAGGTTCCAATATTACACAGTTGATACTTAATGTTTTCCCTCAACTGTTAAATGAATATCCAACCCTGTATATTAAACTTTATGGCGGAGAATGGGAATGTTTATCGTCAGAAGGGAAAAAAGGGTTTGAAAATTTAAAAATATTTTACGGTGAACGTATTGAACATAAAGGCTTTTTAATTAATATTCATCCGGTAGTTGCAGATTCCGATTTAGTTATAGGTTCGGGCAGAGTAGCTATTGAAGGATTATTTCACCATATACCTGTTTTTGCTTTAGGAGAGGCTTATAGCCATGGAATGATTAAACTCTCAAATATTAACGATGGCATTTTAACAAATTTTGGGGATATTTTATCATCTAATTCATTATTTGAACCAAATAGCACTGAAATATTAGAAGAATTGAAATATTTCCTGAATCATCAACAGGAATTCCGGGTAAAATTTGACCAATATCTGGATATTTATAATTTCAGTTACGTCTATCCTAAAATTAACCAGGTATACAAGTCTGTAATTCTTCGAAAAGCTTATCATGGAAGCATACCTATTCTTATGTACCACAAAATTCCTGATAAGCAGATTAATAGTAAACATCGTATATTTGTTGTAAAGGACAAATTTGAAAAACATCTTAGGTTTTTTAAATTTCGCGGGTTAAACTCAATTACTTTCAAAGACTATCTGGAATTCTCAAATGGAGACAGGCCTATAAGTGAATTTCCAAAAAAGCCTTTTATCCTGACTTTTGATGATGGTTATGAAGATAATTACAGGAATATGCTTCCTTTGGCCCAAAGGTTTGGTTTCAGAGGGGTACTTTTTTTGGTTGGAGATTTTACAAGTTTAAGTAATAATTGGGATGTTGGAGAAGATAAAGAAGTTAACCGGCTAATGACTGTTGACCAGAAAAAAGCATTTGTTGACTCTGGATGGGAAATAGGTGCACATACATATTCTCATTGCAATTTAACACTAATTCCACAACCTCAGGCACTTATTGAAATTCAGAAAAGTAAATCATTGCTTGAAGAAAAATTACAAACTAAAATTATTTCTTTTGCCTATCCATTTGGAATTTGTAATGAAGAAATTAAAAGGTTGGTTGAGAAATCAGGTTTTGAATTTGGTATTATGACAGATAAAGGAGGGTTATATTTAGAGGATGATCGTTATGCAGTTTTTAGAGTCAGCATGTTTCCTGAAGAAAACCTTTTTCAACTATATAAGAAAACTTCATCTTGGTACAGAAAGTATTACAGGAGAAAAAGGGGGTACTGAAAAAAAATGTGCAAATGTGCAGATGTGATTATGTGCAAATGATTACAAATTACTGATTACTAATGACTGATTGGTTAATAAAGTTTATAAGGTCTATAAGGTTTATAAGGTTATAAGGTTTATAATATTTAATTTATAATCACTTAATCACTTAATCACTTAATCACCTAATCACCTAATCACTTCATCACTTTTATCCTGCAACCTGCAACAAAATACTAAGTAAATCAATTTTCAATAATCAATATTCAATAATCAATTACTAGTGGAAAATAATCATAGCCACATTCATAGCCACACTTATACTGATGTTACTACAGATTTGAGCAGGGCATTTATCTCGGGCATTATTTTAAATTTTTTATTTGTTATGGTTGAGGTAATAGCCGGGCTTTTTATTCATTCATTAAGTCTCTTATCTGACGCGGGACACAATTTTACGGATGTTGGGTCATTGGCACTTTCTCTTTTGGCAATCCGGCTTTTGAAGATGAAATCGAATGAACAATATACATATGGTTACCGAAAAACATCCATACTGGTAGCTTTGATCAACTCCATGCTTTTATTGGTTTCAATAGGCGCAATTGTTTATGAAGCTATTAATCGCTTAATACATCCTGAACCAATCCAGGGGGTTACAATAGCAATTGTTTCAGGAATAGGTATTTGTATTAATTCTGCCTCAGCTATGTTATTTTTGCGAAACAAGGACAATGACCTGAATGTTAAAAGTGCTTATCTTCATCTGTTAGCTGATGCATTTATTTCATTTGGAATAGTTATTGGAGGCATTGTAATTTATTTTACGCATTGGTTTTGGATGGACAGTGTATTAAGCATTATGATTGCATTTGTAATTCTTTTTAGCACCTGGAACCTGCTTAAGGGTAGTTTACGCTTATCCTTGGATGGAATTCCTGAAAACATTCATATTGATGAAATTATAAAATTAGCAAAGGATGTAAAAGGAGTTAAGGATATTCATCATATTCATATTTGGGCTATCAGTACTTCTGAAAATGCTTTTACCGCTCATTTGGTTTTACAACAAGACTTAACCAATGAGGATGAACAGAAAATTAAAAACGGATTAAAACACAAGCTTTTACATCATAATATCCATCATGTTACAATTGAAACCGAGAGAGATAATGAGGATTGTGACACGAAGCTCTGCTAGAAAAGTCGTAAGTAGTAAGTCGTAAGTCGTAAGATGAGAGATGAGAGATGAGAGAATTTGAAAATTTGACCCTTCGACTACGCTCAGGGCAAGAAATGTGCTAATTTGAAAATGGGTTATAAGGTTTATAAGATTTATAAGGTTTATGCATTTTACTTCATCACTTCATCACTTCATCACTTTTTACTGTCTTTTATCTTCTGTCCTCTGTCTTATTACTGACAATGTCAGGAGTGATCTTAATTCTTATTCCATTATAATATGCAATTACGAACGCTCCTTTGATTTTGTTTTTGAGTTCATCCCTGAATTTTCGGGCAT
Organism: uncultured Bacteroidota bacterium; assembly: GCA_963846585.1. Lineage (GTDB taxonomy): Bacteria > Bacteroidota > Bacteroidia > Bacteroidales > JAAUTT01 > JAAUTT01. The sequence goes on along the minus strand of CAWJWO010000002.1, from coordinate 342,413 downwards.
TATTATAATTTTGAAACGATCCGATTGTATATTTAAACCATTTATCTTCAAATGATTCGATAATTAATTCATTTCCACTGTATATTTTTTGTCGTTCCTGGTATCCCATCTTAATCCTGCTTGCGGCTATTTGAACTTTATAGATAAAATCTTCTGTTTTTAATGTATTAGTAGCTGCAAATTCACTGTTAAGATATTTACGCCATTCAATGTGTAAAGAACCTATAATAGTATCGGGTAATTTTTGAAAATTAATCAAATACGATTCCATTTTATCAGGATGAGTTTTCTTTAAAAATTGATTAAACATATCAATCTGATTTTCTGTTATATGCATTAAACTGTATAAGCTTGCAGATTTATACAGTGTATCTTTTCTAACTGTAACAGTATCCAAAATAATACTGCTTAACCTAATTTCTTTATTTTGGCCAGGTTTATACGGATCAGCATTATCATCGGAGTATAGCCATGCTAAATCTGGCTGTAAAGGCCAGTTGAGATATAAGTACAGAACTTTGCTCAGGTTAAACAATGCTTTTTCTTCGATAGTTTCTGCCTGTGACACTAAAGGTATTTTATCTTTAATTAAATATTTCCGTTCTGCAATAGCCCTGAATTTGTCACCCAGTACCAATGAATCGTATGAAGCGTTTTCCAGTTTAAGTATTAACTCCAACGGTTGTTTTTCATTTGGATGGTTCTTCCAGAATAACCTTATATTTTTGTCAAGCACACCAAATAAAATTCCATTGGAGGTTTTAAAACAATAAGAAGCATTAATCCTGCCGGAATAATAAAAGTTTATTTCAGGATCATTTGTTTTAGCTGATGAAAGTTTATCATTAAGTTGCATGGAATCAGCAAATTCCTTTGATTTTACAAGATATGATTTACCTTTAACCAAATATGTATTTGCTTTTAGAATTTTCGATTGATCTTGTTTAGGAAGCTTTAGTCTCAATTCATCAAAAAAATCCTGTGAATAAACTTCTATGCCGTTTAAAAACAGCAAACACAAAAAACAGGTTTTTTTAAAGTCAGTAATCAAGGTTCAGTTTAGGTTACACTATTCAATATTGGTAATAAATTTTCAATAAAGCAAATGAAAAAAGCCGCTCCAAAATTAATTGAAACGGCTTTTTCAGGACTTTATGGACAAATAAAATCTGTCTCTAAAGTTAAGTGTTTGATTATTATAAAAATTTATAGCTTATACCTATGTTAAAATATGCGATTCCCCAACCCAATTCAGCCAAAGCTCCGAATTTGTCTGTAAAATTATAACGTGCGCCAACAAAACCGGGAATCCTAACATATGTAGCTGAAGCCATAAGCACCTCCATAAGCTCCCAATATATTGTCATGTAACACTCCAGCTTCTTACATCAAGGATAAGTTCCAACCCTACATATGTATCAAGTTTATCTACAAACGGGTAATGAAATGTCCCACGGGGCCCAATAACAAAATCACTCGCCTTTGCAGTACACCATAATAATTAACTCCATGATTGAGATTCATATCCGATTATACCTCCAATACCAATAGTTCCTTTTTGTGCAACATTATCCACAATACCATAATCCGCTGAAACGCATATAGCAGGAAATGAAGACGATGAGGAGCCGTAGCCATAACCAAGATACATTGAGGAACCAAAACCAATAGTAAGGTTACCTACTAAATCACCTTTTTTAAACGATTGGGCATTTAGGGAAATTACGCTGATAAATAATAAAGCAACGATGCCTAAGTTTCTTTTTTTCATAGTTTTAGGTTTTTAATTAATTAGATTAGGTTTTATTAAATATGCGAAAATAATACTTTTGTCCGTATTTTTTCATAACATTAGTAAACAAAAAAGGTTCATTGGTAAAAAAAAACAGTTAATAAGTATAATTCTGTTATATTAATTGGGTTTTATCGTATATAATACAAAATAGCTATCTTTAAATTACAGATGCAACAATTTATAATATAATATTTAATATTACGCATGGCAAACAGTAAAGGCATACAGTTAGTTAAACGACTTTCAAAGCTGGTTCAGCAAAATAAGGAACTGAGCCAGGATTTGAAAGATATTCGCGAAAAGTATGAAGATTTATTGTTTAAGCAGGCTGAGTATGAAGAAATATTAAAAAAATATGCTGCATATAAGGATATAAAAGATGTTGTATCAACTGACCGGCAGTCAGGCATTAAATTTAACATGGTAACTGTTATGTATGCTGATATTCATGGTTTTTCAAGGATTATTCCTTCAGTGGATTCAGAAGCATTAATAGACCAGCTTGATCAGTTAACCCTTCATTTTGATGAAATTACAAATAAATATTCTTTTGAAAAAATTAAAACTATAGGAGATTCCTATATGTGTGCAGGGGGAATACCGGAGAAAAACATTACTAACCCTATTGAAGTTGTTTTAGCCGCTTTTGAAATACTTCAACTGGTAAAATCGAAAGAAATTCCCGCACAGGACAATTGGCAAATACGTATAGCAGTGCATACTGGGCCGGTTACTGCATCCATTAATGGAAAATCAAAGATATCCTACGATATTAAAGGGGATACAGTAAATATTGTAAGCCGTATGGAGTCGTCGGGCATCAACGGGAAAGTTCTTATATCGGCAATGACTTATGAATTAATCAAGGAATTTTTTGATTGCGAGTACTATGGAAAACTACCTGTAAAATATAAAGGTAATTTGGATATATATTCTATTGGAAGGATTAAACCGGAATTATCAGTCGATGAAATAGGACTGGAACCAAACCGGCTTTTTAAAACACGGTTTGCGCTTATCCAGTTCCATGATATACAGGAACAGGTGCTTGACTTATTAGAACACAATTTACCTGAAGGCCTTTATTATCACAATTTAAAACATACTGTCGATGTTGTTACTGAAGTTGAACTTATTGGTTGGGCCGAAGGAATTTCTGATGATGATATGCTTTTATTAAAAACAGCCGCATTACTTCATGATGTTGGGCATATTACTTCATATGATAACCATGAATTTTTTGGAACCGAAATTGCATGTCAAATGCTACCAAAATTCAAATATTCACAGGATCAGATTAAAACGATCAATTCAATTATAATGTCGACTAAGTTGCCGCCAAAACCGGCAAATATATTAGAAGAAATAATTTGTGATGCCGATCTTGATTACCTCGGACGGATTGATTTTATTCCTGTTTCGAATACTCTGTTTGAAGAATTAAAGGTCAGGGATAAAATTAAATCCTTAAATGACTGGAACAAACTTCAGTTGGCATTTATATCCAATCATCAGTATTTTACAAAAACAGCACGCAAACTTCGGGAAGTAAATAAACAAAGCCAGATTGAAAGAATAAGGCAACTTATAACATAATTTGAAAAAAGAACCAGGAACCAAGAACCAGGAGCCAAGATCGGGCAACTAAAGTCTTGGTTCCTGGCTCTTGGCTCTTGGCTCTGATACTACTTACGGCTACCTATCTTTTTAACAGTGCTTTTCCGTGTAATAAGCATTGGGATAGCCACACCTGCAGCCAATGACATCAAAATGAACATTGTTTTTAATCCATTGCTTACCGTTTGCATTAGAATTAATGAATATGCACTATCAGTGGGGTTGCCAGCCAGTTTGATAAGGCCTAATATCATTTGATAGGCAAAGACACCGGGTACCATTGGAATTACGGAAGGAACAGCAAATACAAGAGGAGGGGAATGTTTATTATGTGCTGCAGGGATACTTAAGATACCGATTAAAGATGAGCCCGCAAAAGAAGATAAAATAACGCTGATTCCCAAATGCATCATCGTCAGCTTTGTCAAACCGCCTATTGCAGCTAGTATCCAGATTATAAACAATGTTCGTTTAGGAACATTAAAAAGTATTGCAAACCCCAGGGCAGCAAAACCAAACCAAATTCCAGTCTCTAAAATTTTTAAATATTCCATAATATTCGTATGTAAAAATAGAACCAAGAGCCAAGAGCCAGGAATCAAGACTTTAATTACCAGTACTTGATGCCAGGTTCTAGGTTGCAGGTAACATGTCCCACGTCTCACGTCCTTTCACGTCCCACATATTCTGGTTGCTGGTTCTTTGTTCCTGATACATCGTGTAAATACTTAAATATTAAATATCATTATTGATACCAACAAACCTAAGGCAATTGCAAATGAAATTAATATGCCGTTTATTCCCCGCACGATTCCGTTAAGTATATTGCCATCTATCAAATCAGAAAATGAATTTATTAAAGGAACGCCGGGAATTAAAAACAAAACTGAAGCTGTAAACGCGTGTTCCATAGTGGTGCCCAAACCTATTTTTCTGCATGCCCCTGATATTAATGAAGCTGTTAAGGATGCAAAGAATATACACAGGTAAGGATTAAATTCCATCCTGACGGATTCCTGCCGAATAAACATTCCTGCAAAGGAAGCTAAAAATGTAACAATCATCTCTGGCACATCGCCTCCAAAAATCCTGCAAAATGCGGCACCTGAGAAACCTATCAGGGTAAGTACAAGTAATCTTGGATATGGTGGTAAAGTGGTAAGACGTCCAAGTTCATTTTTAATCTGATTAATATTCCATTGTTCCTGAACAACCCGCCAGCTCATACGGCTAATACCTGATACTATTCTGTAATTAACTCCGTGCGGGGATGTTCTTTTGAGGCTGCTAAAACTTTCCTCATTATTTGCACTGGTTAATGACAGGGTAATAGCCCTGTTTGTAATAAACATATCAGCTGTAAATCCGAACGATTCAGCAATCCTGTCGACAGTTATCCTTATCCTGTTGGTAGTAGCCCCGCAACTCATAAGAAGAGAACTTATTTCCAGCAATACATAACCTAATTCTTTTATGTCCTTATTATCTCTATGTTCCATTTTTAAGTAATTAATAATGCGAATAAAGAGTAGGATTTTTATTAAAATTTTACCACAAAGGTACACTAAGTCCCTCACTAAGGTACACAAAGGAAAAAAATATACTTAATTTAATCCTTAAAATGGATTAATTCCTTTGTGTACTTTGTGTTAATCCTTTGTGATCCTTTGTGGTAAAAATATTTTGACTCTTAATTCGCATTATTCATTCAACATACAATACTAATCCCTTAAGATACTCCCCTTCAGGATGATAAATATTTATTGGATGATCAGGTGGTTGGAATAATTGATGCAATATTTTTACATTACGTTTTGCAATGGATGCGGCTGAAAATATAACCTGTCTGAATTGTTCCCTTGATACTGCCTGCGAACATGAAAAAGTAAATATTATTCCGCCATTTTTAATTTTAGCAATAGCTTTAGCGTTAATTCTTTTGTAACCCTGCAATGCATTGGCCAATGCACTTTGATGTTTTGCAAACGCCGGAGGATCGAGTATAATAAGATCATATTTTTGATTTGTCTGGTTTAAAAATTCGAATGCATCTATAGTATATCCTTCATGAGGGGCCGCGTTAAAATTAATGGAAACATTCCTGTTTGCCAATTCAATTGCCTTTTCAGAACTATCAATTGAATGTACAAGAGAGGCACCACCTTTGAGGGCATAAACTGAAAAACCCCCGGTATAAGAAAAGACATTTAATACAACTTTATTTTTTGAGTATTGTTCCAATAATTTACGGTTATCGCGCTGATCGATATAGAACCCTGTTTTCTGGCCTTCTATCCAATCTACGATAAATTTATTGCCATATTCAGTTATTTCTTGCATATTGTTTTGTCCATATAACGAATCAGATACATTCGGATTAATTTTACCCGGATAATTGTTGGCACTTTTAATATAAACCCCATCAAGCTTATTATAATAAACGTCAATTAAGGCAGTTTTAATTAATCCTGCAGAGATTTGCATACCTGCAGAATGGACCTGCATTACAGCAAAACGGTTATATACGTCAATAATCAAACCGGGAAGCCCATCACCTTCTGCATTCACTAACCTGTATACATTTGTATCCGGATTTGCCGTAAGATTAAGTTGTTTTCGTAATAAAAAGGCTTTTTCAATTTGATTTTTCCAGAAAAAATAATCCACTGGTTCCTGCCGGAAAGTTAAAATCCTTACAGTAATAGATCCAACCTGGTAATGGCCTAAAGCCAGAAATTCTTTATCATCCGAATAAATCTCAACTAATTCACCTTCCTCAGGTACTCCGTCAATTTTTTTAATTGCGCCCGAAAATATCCAGGGATGATATCTAAGTAATGATTGTTCTTTGCCGGGCTTTAAGATTATTCGTACCATTCTTTGGATTTTTATTTAAATAGAGCCAGGAACCAGTAACCAGGAGCCAAGAGCCAAGAACCAGGAACCAAGACTTTGTGATTTTAGATTCTAGATTCTAGATTTAAGATTTTAATATGCTTACTAAATTGTATATCTTAAATCTCAAATCTGGATTCTCAAATCTTTTTTCTTTCATCTTTTATCTTTTATCTTTCATCTGACCTCTGACCTCTGTCTTCTGCCTTCTGTCTTCTCACGTCTCACGTCCAATGTCCTCTCTGCACAATACTTTGTATATTTCAAGAGCAGCCCAGGCATCTGTTGCGGCATAAATTTGCTGTGCTTCAGTTAAAATTTCATTTTCCCAATTACTAAGCTGTTGGGATTTTGAAATACGAAAATTTAAAACAATTCCTGCAATTTTCGATAATCCTGAATTTTCAATTCCGAACTGTTTTACAAAATCCTGGAGTTCAATAAATCCCATTTCATTGAAATGATATAATTGTTTTAGCAGGCGGATGTCATCCCTTATGGCTATTCCAATTTTATTAATGGCTTCATTTGTAAGTATATCCACTAAAATACCTGGTAATCCTATTTTATTCAGGCGGAACAAATATGCATCTTTGCTTGTAGATAACTGAATCAATGATACTTTGTTAAGATTGCCTTTTTTAAAGTTTGGTTTGGTTTCAGTATCAAAACCAAGCAATTGTTCATCCATTAGCAGGGTACATGCGTTAATTGCAGAATCTGTGTTATCAATCAAATGTATATTACCTGTAAATTGTACGGCAGGTAATACCAAAAGTTCTTCTTTGCTAATGCTTGGTATGAACATATTATAATTCCTCAGTCAAAAAATTGTCCAATTCATCTGAATCTATTACTTCATTGTCTGTAATACCGGTAATATCTTCTTCATTGCGGATTTCCCTGAATACTGATATGTCTTTAAAATAATAGCGGATCATATGAATTGCCCTAAGGGCGTTCAAAAGTTTAATACCCCAGTATTTTTCGAAATTATTCAGGCATTCTATCACCGAATCGTTTATGCTTTCCAATGTTCCCAAAGAATACCATTCAACAAAATCGTAAAAATCCTGATAAATATCAGTAAGGTCTTCTGCAAGGCTTGCCTGGAAAATTGAATAATTAGCAGGTTTGGCCGGATCAATAATCTCATTATAATGGTCTGTTTTGCCAAAATATTCCTTTAATTTTTTTATTATTTTATTATACTGTTTCTCATTCAGGAATTTTTCTGGTTCGCTTTCATACTTTGTTTGAAACCTTGTAATTTCGAAAGTCTGTTTATATATTTCCATCATTTTAGAAGCTATAATTTCCAGGAAATCATTTAACTGTGTATTGTCAGCCTTATCGAGAATTTTACAATATTGACTGCAGAGATTAACTAACTCTTCAGTTTCATTCAACTTTTGTTCTTCTTGGTTTTCCATAATATTAAAAATGGTGTTAAAAATAGTATAAAAGTTTATGAACCTCTATTTATTCAGCATAATCGTTTGATCATCAAGATATGACACAATATTATTATCAAGAAGCCAACGAATGACCTTAATTATTTTTTCACTTTTAAAATTAAGAAATTCTGTCAAATTGTTAAAACTGGATGGGTATTCATTCAGTTTTTGCAGAATATTATTTTTTATCTGTTCAAACTCGAATGTAGTTAGGCCGGTATCATTTTTGCGGCTGCAAACATCGCAAATCCCACAATCATGAGTTTTTTTTTCTCCAAAATATTCGAGTAACATCCGGCTTCTGCATATATTTTCTGAAAATGAATATTTGATTACATTCATGACCTGTCCGGTGTAAATCTCTTTACGCAATTTGTAAGCTTCTGAAGAAATTCTTAGAGTTTTTTCATCCAGTCTTTCTTCAGTATAAATAATAACAGGGGTATTTTTACGAGGTATATATGAAATTATATTAGAAGTACTTAATTTATTGAGATATTGGTATACAATGCCTGCATTAATTTTAGCCCTGCGGGCAATGGTACGTTCGTCAATTGCAACAAAATCAGTAAACATTCCCGAATAGGACCGGAGCAAAAGCTTAATAAAACCATCGAACGAAGCATTGGCCACCTGAAATTTGTATAAATCATCCCTTCCGGTTAAAAAATGAATTTTTGATGGAGTATTTAAATCCTTGCTCACAACAATATAACCTTCCAGTTGGAGTATTTTGAGGCAATTATATACAACAACTGCACTTTGGTTACAAATAGATGAAAATCTGGCTATATCAAAGTCGTATACAATATCTTTTCCTCCACCGTAAGGAACTTTAAGATAATTGCCCAATGCCTGATATACATTTTTAATAATTTGAATTTCAGGAAAATTAAAGTCAATGTTTTTTTCCAGTTTAATTTTGTCGTTATTGTCGCATAGTAAAATGGCAAATGATTTATGTCCATCACGACCTGCTCTCCCGGCTTCCTGGAAATAAGCCTCCAGAGAATCAGGAGGTTCAAAATGAATTACAAACCTGACATCTGGTTTATCAATACCCATTCCAAATGCATTGGTAGCAATAATAATACGTGTAAACCCTGATTTCCATTCATTTTGCCGTGCCGAACGTTCATCGTCAGTTAATCCGGCATGATAATAATTAGCTGAAACATTATGTTTTTTAAGATAAATAGCCAACTCTTTTGCTTTTTTACGGCTACGGACATATATTATTCCGCTTCCTTCTATATTGTTAATAATTTTTAACAGGTAGTTTTGTTTATCTTCTGTATATCTTACCAGGTACGCCAGGTTTTCGCGTTCAAAACTTGATATACAGATATTATGTTTTTTAAATTGAAGCTTTTCAATAATATCATCGGCCACTTTAGGGGTTGCAGTTGCGGAAAGTGCTAAAACAGGAATATCTGGCAAATATTTACGTAGGTCTGCAATTTTAAGATAGGAAGGCCTGAAATCGTAGCCCCATTTAGAAATACAATGAGCTTCATCAACAGCAATAAGATTAATTGCCATTTTTTGCAACCGGGTCAAAAATAATTCTGTTCCAAGTCGTTCAGGTGAAACGTATAAAAATTTATAGCCACCATATATACAATTATTTAAATTAACATCCAATTCCTCGCGTGTCATAGCGGAATTTATAAACATGGCTTTTATACCTAGTTTGATAAGGCTTTCAACCTGATCCTTCATCAAAGAAATTAATGGTGTAACAACAAGACAAGTCCCTTCAAGGGCGAGTGCCGGTATTTGAAAAGTAATAGATTTACCGCCCCCTGTGGGCATTAGCGCAAGAGTATCCAATTTGCCAAGGATTGACCGGATAATATCTTCCTGTATGGGTCGAAAGCTATCGTATCCCCAATATTTTTTAAGTATTTCATTAATATTACCAGACATACCTGCAACAACAATGAATTTATTTCCTTATTAAAACCAAAAAATAAAAATTTCGTTTGATACGCTTATTTTTTGTATTTTGGCAAAATTAAAAGTATAACAAAAACGATTCAAAATGTCATTTTTGGAAGATAAAATTGTTGGTGAAGGCTTAACATTTGATGACGTATTATTAATACCTTCTTATTCGGATGTTTTGCCACGAAATGTTTTATTGAATACAAAGTTTTCCAGAAACATTTCACTTAATATTCCATTGGTGTCTGCTGCTATGGATACAGTTACAGAAGGTATTATGGCTATAGCTATTGCCAGATTAGGCGGCATAGGGGTAATTCATAAAAACATGAGCATACAGGATCAGGCAAAACAGGTTAAAACTGTTAAAAGGGCTGAGAATGGCATGATATATGATCCAATAACAATTCATCGGGATAGTTTGGTTGGCGATGCCCTTAATCTGATGCAGGAATTTAAAATTGGCGGTATTCCGGTTGTAAATGAACAGCATGAACTAGTTGGAATAGTTACAAACAGGGACCTGCGATTTGAGCAGAACATGCAAAGGCCTATTAAAGAAGTTATGACAAGTGAAAACATTATCACTACCACTCAGGAAACAAATCTTGAAAAAGCTGCCGATATTCTTCAGAAATACAAAATAGAAAAACTTCCGGTTGTTGATGATAAAAACAAACTTATTGGTTTAATTACCTATAAGGATATTACTAAGGCCAAGGACATGCCAAACTCATGCAAGGACCATTTTGGCAGATTAAGGGTTGCTGCTGCTGTAGGAGTGAGTGGGGATGTACTGGAACGTATGGACGCTTTGGTGAAGGCCGATGTTGATGCTATTGTTGTTGACACTGCCCACGGGCATCATAAAGATGTGTCAGAAATTATAAAAAAAGCAAAAAATTTATATACAAATATCGACTTTATTGCTGGAAATATTGCCACTGCAGAGGCTGCTAAAAAACTGTCAGATAGTGGGGCTGATGCTGTTAAAGTAGGTATTGGTCCCGGATCAATATGCACAACCCGTGTGATAGCAGGTATTGGAGTACCCCAACTTACAGCAATTTATGAAGTTACTAAAGCCCTTAAAGGTTCAGGATTACCTGTTATTGCAGATGGCGGAATACGTTATTCAGGCGATATAGTAAAAGCAATTGCAGCAGGAGCCTATTGTGTAATGGCCGGATCACTTTTTGCAGGAACTGAAGAATCCCCAGGGGAAACAATTATTTTTAATGGTCGTAAATATAAGGAATATAGAGGCATGGGTTCTCTCGAAGCTATGCAAAATGGGTCAAAAGATCGGTATTTTCAGGATAACGAAGACGAAATTTCAAAATTAGTGCCGGAAGGTATTGAAGCCAGGGTACCATATAAGGGAACATTAATGGAAGTTGTATTCCAGTTAATTGGAGGATTGCGTGCAGGTATGGGTTATACAGGTTCTGAAAATATTGAAAAACTGCAGTCAGCAAAATTTGTAAGAGTTACACAATCAGGAGTGTTGGAGAGCCATCCTCACGATGTTACAATAACCCGGGAAGCACCTAATTATAGCCGATAATAATTTTGATTAAATTGCGTTTGTTGCATTATATATAGATTATATTTTGAAATAATTTTTGTTTAACATAACTAAAATAAATATTAATGAAAACACTTTTATTCATCTTTTTTTTAGCTTTCAATTTTATTATACAGGCCTGGACTCAGAATAAACCAGGTGAAATATTAGTAACAATTAACAAAAATGAGGTTACAGGCAATGAATTTGAACACGCTTTTCTAAAAAATCAAAGTGATCATTCTGTCAATAATGAAACTGTGAATCAATATTTTGATTTATTTGTTAAATTCAGGTTAAAACTCTTAGCAGCACATGATGCCGGATTGGATACATTATCTTCCTTTAATAAGGAATTTAAATCGTACCGCGATCAATTAGCCAAATCGTATATGACAGATAGCACTGCCATTAATAAATTACTGAAAGAAGCATATGATCGTACTATAAATGAAGTTTTAGCCAGCCATATAATGATTAGGGTTAAGAGTAACCCAACACCTGAGGATACGCTTATGGCTTACAAGAAAATAGATTCTATCCGTAACTGTATTCTGGCCGGTGAATCTTTTGAATCGCTTGCTTCTAAATTTTCAGATGATAAATCAGCAAAAATCAATAACGGGAAATTGGGCTATTTTTCCGCATTTCATGTAGATTATAGTTTTGAATGTGCAGCCTATAACTTAAAACCAGGAGAAATATCCCTGCCTGTAAGAACGAAATTTGGTTATCATATCATCAAAGTATGGGATTTTCACCGGTCAGAAGGACAAATTAAGGTTGCCCATATCATGATTGCTTCTCCTCCTAATGCATCTGAAGCAGTTAAAAAGGATGCACAGGCAAAAATTAACATTATTTATGAACAATTATTAAGAGGTGATAATTTTGGTGAACTGGCAATTAAATATTCAGAGGACAAAAATACAGCTAAAAACAAGGGTGAACTGCCATGGTTTAATGCAGGTGAAATGATTCCCGAATTTGAAGAGCAAGCATTTGCCATTCAAACCCCGGGATCAATTTGCGCTCCTTTTAAATCATACTTTGGTTGGCATATTATTAAACTGATTGATAAAAAAGCCATTCCACCATTCGATCAGATAGAAGGCGAACTCAAAAAAAAGATTCTAAACGATAAGGAACGATCAGCCTCATTGGAACGTTCGTTTATGAAAAAATTAATGAAAACATATTCTTTTAAGGAGTACAAAGAGAATTTGAAATGCTTTTATGAACTTGATTCTTCCATTCAGTTGGGTAAATTTAATATAAAAAGCAGTGATCTGAAAAAACCTCTCATTGTTATACAAGACTCTGTTTATACGCTGGAAGATTATAAGAATTATTTATTATCTAATCGGCCAAATCAATCTTTTAAAGATATTAATGCTTACATTGATCAATATTATAAGAAATTTATAGATTATGAATTTTTACAATTTGAAGACAAAAACCTGGATTCAAAATATCCTGATTTTCATAATCTGGTTCAGGAATATCATGATGGAATATTGCTTTATGATATTATGGACCGTGAGGTATGGAGCAAAGCATCCCACGATACTGCCGGGTTAAGGAACTTTTATAATCACATGCCAAAAAAATATGTATGGGGCGAAAGGCTTAAAGTAACGGTTTTTAATTGTTTGGATGAAACAATAGCAGAAAAAATAAAAAGCCTGATTGATAAAGCGGGGTCTCAATTGCCGGATTATAGCCAGTTAGTTAAAGAAGTATGTGATAGCATGTCAAAACCACCAGTAGCATGCTTTAAAATTGAACATAAGTATTATTCAAAGGGTGACAATTCTTTAATTGATTCATTGTTATGGAAACCTCAGATATCAAATCCTGTAAAAAAGGATAATCAGTATGTGGTAGTTAAAGTTGAAGAAGTGCTCAAACCTCAACCAAAAAAGTTAGAAGAAGTGAGGGGTTTAGTAATGGTAGATTACCAAAATTTAATTGAAGAAAATTGGATCAAAGATTTAAAAGCGAAATATTCTATAGTAATAAACAAGAAAGTTTTGCAAAAACTTGCAGTAAAATATAATAAACCCAATTAATAGGTGGGAAAATTATCGAAATATAATTTATTGAATGCACTTGTTCTTTTTTTTTTAATTTATTCATGTAAAAAGAATAATCAGGAAAAATTGCAGCCAATTGCAAAGGTATATGATACTTATTTATACTTATCGGATATCCAGCATATTTTTCATGAAAGGATGCCAAAAGATGATAGCATCTCTACAGCCCATTCATATATTAATACATGGATTAAAAATCAGCTACTGATGAGTAAAGCTGAAATTAATTTAACGCCGGAACAATTAGATGTAAAACAACAGATTGACGCTTACAGAGCATCTCTTCTCATATATATTTATGAAGACCAGATGATTAAACAAAAGCTGGATACTAATGTTAATGACAGCGAAATAGAGGATTATTACAAGCAAAATACATCGAGCTTTAATCTTGAAGACTTTATTGTGAAGGCTTTATATCTAAAAATACCAAAATCGGCACCAGATATTGTTAATTTAAAAAAATGGTATAAATCAAATCAAAGGGAAGATTACAAAAAACTTGAAAGCTATTGTTATAATTATGCAAGCAAATATGACTACTTTGATGATAATTGGCTGGATTTTAGTTTAATACAACGCGAATTACCAAAACATTGTGAAGTTAGTGATGAGTTTTTTAGATTAAATAAAACAATTGAGCAAGAAGATGAAGGATTTTTCTTTTTTGTTTATATTAAGGAATACACCCCTAAAGGAGTTGTTGCACCTTTTGATTTTATAAAGCCAAAAGTTAAGGATATTATTCTAAATAAAAGAAAAATTAAATTTTTAAACGATTTGGAAAATAAAATATACAGCGATGCTCAGGATCATAATCAAATTGAAATTTATAATATTGAAAATAAATAATATGAAAATTAATTACACCATTGCGTTTATTATTTGTATTTTTTTGTTTTCTATTTCATATTCACAACCGGTAGTTATAGATAAGGTTATTGCTGTAATTGGAGGCAAAATGGTTAAACAATCCGAGGTGGAGGCTGAATATTTACAACTTAAAGCTCAGGGATATGCAGTTGATGAAAATTCCAAATGTTCAATTTTTGAAAAAATATTGGAACATAAATTGTTAGTAAACCAGGCTATGTTTGATAGCATAGAAGTTTCAGAATCTCAGGTTGAGGGTGAATTAAACCAAAGAATTAATTATTTTGTAAGCCAGGTAGGCTCTATAGATAAACTGGAGAAATTTTTTAATAAAAGTTTACAGGATATAAAAAAGGATCTTCGGGAAAGCCTTAAGGAACAAGAACTTGCACAAAAAATGCAGAGTCAGTTAATAAAAGATGTTGAAGTTACTCCCACAGAAATACGGAAGTTCTACAACTCTTTGCCTAAAGACAGCATTCCCCGGGTGAATGCCCAGCTTGAACTTGCTCAGATAGCAGTTTATCCGCCATTTCCTGAAAAATCGAAAGAAGATTTAAAAAATAAATTGCTGGAAATGCGTAAACGAATTATTGATGGTGAGAGATTTGCAACATTAGCTACCCTTTATTCTGAAGATGAAGGATCTGCTAAACATGGCGGAGAGGTGGGGTTCCTCACAAAATTTGAACTTGATCCTGGCTACGCAAAAGCTGCCTTCTCGCTTAATAATCCCGGTGATGTTTCTCACGTAATAGAATCTGAGATGGGTTTGCACTTAATACAACTAATTGAAAAAAAAGGAGACAGGATTAACACCCGGCATATTTTAATGAAACCAAAGCCTGACTACGATGCAGTTATAAAAACAAAACATTTTCTCGATAGTATTGCTAATTTAATTCGATTAGATTCCATATCCTTTGAGAAAGCAGTGGCTAAATATTCCATGGACCAGGAATCGAGGTTTAATAAGGGGATATTAGTAAATCAGGGTACAGGCGATAATAAATTTGAAACTGAACAGATTTCTCCTGCTGATTATAATGCTATAAAATCGCTTAAAGTGGAAGAAATATCAAATTCATATGAATCAAGAGATAAAAACGGGATTGTATATTTTAAAATAATTAAAATTTTATCATCTTCTGAAGCACACCTTGCTAATTTAAAACAGGATTATAGCCGTATTGAGGAATTGGCAAAAATTAATAAGCGGCAGGAAATTATCAATAATTGGTACTCGGAAAAAAGGAAAAATACCTTTATTCATATCGATAATTCTTTCAGATCATGTACTTTCAAATCTGACGAATGGTTTAAAACATCTTTTTAATCACATGATTATCAGAGGTTTTTATTGTCTCCTCACTTTTTTATTTGTGATAAGCTTTTCAGTTTTTCCGCAAACCAAGATTGATTATAAAGCTGGTTATATGGAAGGATTTAAAAAAGATGGCGTTGATCTTCAACGTCTTGTTGGGAATGTCATTTTTATAGATAATTCAACAACTATGTATTGTGATAGTGCATATTTATATCCAAATAAGGATTTTGATGCTTTTAGTAATATCAGAATCATTCCAAAGGAAGGTAAGACGACAATTACCGGAAAGGTAATGCATTATGTTGCAATTAATCATATCGCCGAGCTCTCGGGTGATGTGGTTATGGTAGACGATAATACCACTCTCACTACACATACTATATTCTATAATATTAAAACAGGAATTGCAAATTATCCTTCAAAAGGAATAATTATAGACGGAGATGATCATATTGTAAGTGATCTGGGCACATATAATAAAAATACAAAGTTTGCATTTTTTAAAAAAAATGTTGTAGAAACAAATCCTCAGGGGGTGGTTCTCACTGATAGCATGAACTATAACACATCTATTAAAACAGCCTATTTTGTAGGACCTACGAATATGATAGGGAATGAAAATGATTCAATATATTGCGAAAAAGGATGGTATAATACCACTACAGGGATAGCATTACTTAGGCAAAATGCCTGGATGAAAAGCAAAGATCAGATAATAGACAGTGACACTTTGTATTATGAAAAGCTTACAGGTATTGGAAGGGCCTACACTAATACAGTTATTATTGACACAACACAAAATATTTTAATTTGTGGCGATTATGCTGTTTATAACCGGATAAAGAAAACGGCAGTAGTTACTATAAAGGCTATGATGATTCAGGTTGATGATAATGATTCCCTTTTTATGCATGCAGATACAATCCGATCGGGAGTGTTTGTAGAAAATACTGATACTTTTAAATTTGTAAAAGCATATTATCATGTAAAATTTTACCGTAAAGATCTACAGGGCAAGTGTGATTCAATGTTTTACTCTTTTAAGGATTCAATTTTGCAACTTTTCAGAGAACCAATATTATGGACAGGTAAAACTCAACTGACTGCCGAGCATATTGACCTTATAACTCATCATCAACGCATTGATAAAATGGAACTTAGAAAGTCGGCGTTTCTGATTTCACAGGCCGACTCGATACGCTTCCAGCAAATAAAAGGACGCAATATGACAGGATATTTCGATAAACATAATGAACTTTATAAAATGTTTGTGAAAGGAAATG
Organism: uncultured Bacteroidota bacterium; assembly: GCA_963846585.1. Taxonomy (GTDB): domain Bacteria; phylum Bacteroidota; class Bacteroidia; order Bacteroidales; family JAAUTT01; genus JAAUTT01. Next base: position 325,556 of record CAWJWO010000002.1, on the reverse strand, counting down.
GCCAAACTATATATTTTGCTTATGAAAATGGTGATTCTACTGAGTTGTCAGGTGTAAAAAAAACTGAAAGTTCGGAAATTAATATTTTGCTTAAGGATAGAAAACCTACTATAATTACATTTATAAACAGTGTTTCAGGAACTTTCTATCCTCCATATGAATTATCAGGTAACGATCTGTTATTAAAAGATTTTAAATGGTATGAAAATATCAGGCCTTTAAATCCGGATGACATATTTATCTGGAAAGAATAGTAGTAAGTCGTAAGTCGTAAGTAATTAGTCATAATTTACAGGTTTCAGTTTGTAAAATAATTACTAAACACTAAGCACTATGCACTAAGCACTATGCACTAAGCACTATTAGTATTCGTCTTCATTAAAAAAGAAATCATCTTTGCTTGGATAATCGGGCCAAATATCTTCAATACTCTCATATATTTCCCCTTCATCTTCTATTTCCTGAAGGTTTTCAATAACTTCCATCGGTGCGCCAGACCTTATTGCAAAATCAATTAATTCTTCCTTGGTTGCAGGCCAGGGAGCATCTTCAAGCTTTGAGGCTAATTCTAAAGTCCAGTACATAAGGCTAACGATTTAATATTTAATAAGATATATATTATTACTGTTGCCTGAAATTATAAATTATTTTTGAATTTGCAACCTGGGATGCCATGGAATTTCTTCTACATTCAAATCTTTTGTAAATTTTCTTGCAAGAACAAACAGGTAATCACTCAGACGGTTCATATATTTTATAACATTATCAGCCACATAGAAATTTTCGGCAACCATAATTATGATACGTTCTGCCCGACGGCAAACACATCTTGCAATATGGCAACCGGATACCAACGGATGTCCGGTTGGAAGAATAAATGAAGTTAAAGGATTAAGTTCCGAATCCATTTTATCTATTTCTTTTTCAAGAAATTCGATATCTGATTGAAATATTTCGGGAATATTAATATTAATATTTTCAACATCTGTAGCCAGGATTGAAGCGCAACTCATTAACCTGTCAAGGATTTCAAGGAGAATTATATTTATTTCAGGGTTTAAATTATTATCCCTCACAAAACCAATATTTGACATTAACTCGTCAATTGTTCCGTATGCCTCAATACGAATATGATTTTTAGAAACTCTTTGACCGCCTATTAGTGATGTTTTGCCTTTATCACCGGTTTTGGTGTATATTTTCATGACATAAATTTTTCAAAATTTTTAATATTCCGGTCGTTGCAAATGTTTTTGCCTTCCGGTGTATAGAGAAATTTTATAAGTCCGCTATATTTCTCTGTAATTTTGCTTCTTACCATTTTCATAGTACTATTCAACATTTGGTTATCTTCAGTGAATGCTTCAGGCAATATTCCAACAGCAGCTGGTAACCATCGTTGCGGGAACATATGGCTTAATTTTTTACCTGTACGATATTCTAAAAAAACTTCTTCAAAATGTTTTAATGATTCCGAAACTGTATATTCCTTTTCATGAAAATGAGCAGACTGCCTTAGCTTCCAATTATTGAATGCTTCTTTCGACGGAACCACTAAAGCGATAGTGTATTTATTCTGGCAATTGTATAACATACATTGTTCAATAAACGGAGTATGGGATACAAATGTTTCCTCCATAGCTTCGGGGCTATATTTTTCTCCATCATCTGAAATAAGCAAACTTTTAAACCGGCCATAAACAAACAGATAACCATCTTTGTCCATCGAACCTAAATCTCCTGTGTATAACCAACCGTCTTTAAGTGTAAGGGCAGTTGTCTCAGGGTTTTTCCAATAACCTGCCATTACATTCTCACCCCTTACTACTATTTCACCTTTTTCGCCTAAAGGTAATTGTTTCCCGGTATCATCACATATAAGTAAATCAAGGTTTTTTATCAGGTAACCGGATGATCCAAGTTTATGTCTTTCTGCTGAATTACTTGAAATTACCGGTGATGATTCTGATAAGCCATATCCCTGGTACATTGGTATTCCTATTGCATAAAAGAAACGTTGCAATTCTATATCAAGATATGCCCCTCCACCTACAAAGAATTCCAAATTACCACCAAAAACCAGTCGAACCTTTGAGAAAATCAATTTGTCAAATATAAATAATAATGGTTTAAGATAAAAACGGATTCCTTTCCCCTTATTCCAGCCAATACCATTATAAAAATATGCTACTGACAATCCCCATCTGAACAAGGAAAACATAATTTTACCTTTTGACCTGATGCCTTTTTCGATTTGTTTTTTAAAATTTTTGGCAAGGGAAGGTACGCTTAATAGTAAGTGTGGTTTTATTTCTTTCAAATTTGCCGGAATATTTTTTAAGGTGTCCATAGGAGTTTTACCAATCTGAACGGAAGCTATACCTGCACCGCTGGCCATTAACACGTATCCTACAGTATGTGCAAATGCATGGTCCCATGGCAATATTACTAATGAAATAAAGTATTCCGGTATATTCATAAGTGTAAGGGACTGTTCTACATTAGCTGTATAGTTGCGGTGAGTTAATATAACACCTTTAGGGTCGGCTACAGTGCCTGAAGTGTAACAGATATTTGCAATATCTTCACCTGAAACCGATTGCCATCTTTCTTTAAATTTATCAGGTTGTTGTTTAAGATATTCAATTCCCGATTGAATTACCTCAGAAAATAATATATCCCTTTCAGTAGGTTCTTCGATATTGTCAATAAGAATAATTTTTTCAATCTGGTGCAAATCATTCTTTATTTTAGCAATTTTTCCGGCCTGCTGATTTGATACAATAACCATACGTGCCCCGGAATGTTCAAGCCGGAATTTAATTTCATCCGGTTCGTTCAATTTAACAGATATCGGAACATTAACCCCTGCAGCATATAAAATCCCGAGTTCACTTACCATCCAATCATTTCTTCCTTCAGATAGCAGGGCTATTCTGTCACCTTTTTGAATTCCAAGTGATATCAAACCTGCAGCAAACCAATATACCTGTTCTTTAATTTTTTGGTAAGTTGCAGGTTCGTAAATACCTCCTTTTTTTTCCCACATAAATACATTTTTGCTGTATTTATTTGTGCTTTCTTCGAAAAGGTCGGTTATGGCTTTCATTTAATACTAAAATAAATATTCAAATAATATCAAAATATCTGGCTATTAATATACAAGTTTAACAAGAGTTTTGATTAATATAATGATCTTTAACAAAAGTTTAGATAATATAGTTAACAATTTTATGTTAATATAAATGAATAAAGCTTTTCTTACGTTGTTTAATTAATCTTTATTTTTACAAAAAGTAACCAACAACTGACATCTAACAACTGACAACTAGTAACTAACAACTAATCTTGAGGTTCTACTTTAATTACTTATTATGATAGTAAATAGAATTTTTCTAATATTGATCCTGTTTAATTTTTTGGTTACAGGCATATATGCTCAAAAAAGCTTATTTTATTCGTTACCTGACCAGAATTTGAAGGAAGGTTTGGAATTGTTTGAAAAACAAAAATATGTGGCTGCTCAGCATTATTTTGATGTTGTCATTAAAAAGGAAGCGTTGGTTAATTCCGAAACTAAAGCCACGGCAGAATATTATGCCTCGTTATGTGCAATGGAACTTTTTAATCCTGATGCAGTGAAACGGATTACCAGTTTTATCTCTTCAAATCCTGCAAATTGTAAAGTGAATGATGCTTATTTTAATTTGGCACACTACGAGTATAACAACAAAAAATTTAAAAGAGCTGCTGAATGGTTCGAAAAAGTGGATGTACATAAACTTAATAGTGATCAACTGGCAGAATATCATTTCGAATCAGGTTATTGTTATTTTATGGATAAAAATTTCGAAAAAGCCAGGTTAAACTTTTATGAAATTAAGGATATTGATACAAAATATACTTCTGCAGCCTTATATTATTATTCACATATAGCGTATGAACAAAAAAATTACGAAACTGCCCTTGAAGGATTTCTAAGGCTTCGTGATGATGAGACATTTGCATCAATTGTACCGTATTATATTGCACAAATTTATTTCCTGCAAAAAAAGTATGATAAAGTTGTAGAGTATGCACCACCCTTACTCGATTCTGTGGTCGAAAAAAGGGTAGCAGAAATGTCGAGGATAATCGGAGAATCGTACTATCGTCTCGGCAAATTTAAGGAATCACTCCCATACCTGGAAAAATTTGCTGAAAAGGCGAAATCAATGACCCCTGAAGATCGGTATCAACTTGCTTTTGCCTATTATAAAGCTGATGATTATGACAATGCGATCAGGAATTTTGAACCAATAACATTGGTAAATACAGCCCTAAGCCAGAATGCATTGTATCATTTAGCTGATTGTTACATACATAACAGCGACATACAAAAAGCACGCCTTGCATTTTCTTCGGCATCTTCAATGGATTTTGACCCTGATATTAAGGAAAATGCATTATATTATTATGCAGTTTCGACTTACGAATTATCGTTATCGCCATTTAATGAAGCTGTAAAAGCATTTAACGAGTATCTTAAGCTTTATCCTCACTCAAATAGAAGCGATATGGCATATAACTATCTGATGATGGCTTATATGACAACAAAAAACTACCGTGCAGCACTTGAATCGCTTCAAAAAATTAAAATAAAGGACAATAGCGTAAGAAAAGCTTATCAGCATATTGCTTTTTTCAGAGGGTTAGAGCTTATTAATAATCAGAAATTTGATACATCAATTTTGTTATTCGATAAATCTCTTGAATATGAAGAGTTTGATAAAGAAATTGCAGCACGTTCATATTATTGGAAAGGAGAGGCAAATTACAGGCTACATAATTATTCAGAGGCAATAGAAACGTATAACCGCTTTATTACTTATCCACTGGCGGCAAATCTTAACGAATACAATTTTGTTGACTATAATATTGCTTATTCCTGGTTTAATCTTAATAAGTTTGACGAAGCACTCGACTGGTTCCGGCGCTATACTGACCTGCAGAAAAATACAAAAGGAAAAACAATTGCTGATGCATATAACCGTATAGGAGATTGCTATTTCATGAAACAATCATATTGGGTTGCGATTGAAAATTATGAAAAAGCAATAAACTTAAAAGCAGCTGATTCCGATTATTCTCTCTTTCAAAAAGCATTTTCACTTGGTTTAGTAAACAGGCCGGAAAAAAAGGTAAATTTTCTGAATGAGTTGATGAAGGATTATCCGAAATCTTTATATGTTGACCACGCATTATTTGAACTTGGCAGGGCATATGTGACCCTTAATTTGAATGATCAGGCTATAAGGACTTTTTATAGAATTATCAATGAGTTTTCAATAAGCAGTTATGTTGCAAAAGCTTATCTTCAATTAGGCCTTATTTATTTTAATCAGGATAAACAATCAGAAGCTATTGCTGCCTATAAAAAAGTAATTGATCAGTTCCCGGGTACACCTGAATCGCATGATGCATATATTGGATTAAAATCTGTTTATGTTGATAAAAATGATATTGATACTTATTTTGCTTACCTTGAAAGTAAAGGACAAAGTTCAAACTTAAGGCTCTCCGAACAGGATTCCTTGACATATTCTTCAGCTGAAAATATTTATATGAGTGGAGACTGTGAAAAATCAATACAACAATTTTCAAAATACCTTGAAAAATACAAAAATGGAAATTTTATTCTGAATGCCAATTTCTACATAGCCGATTGCAACAATAAAAATCATAAACAGGATGAGGCCTTAAAGGGGTATGAATATGTTATTTCAGCCTCGCGTAATATATTTACCGAGCAATCATTATTTGTTGCAGCAGGTATTTATTTCGAAAAGGAAAATTTTGCCAAAGCATTGGAACTATATAAACGCTTGGAAACTGAAGCTGAAATAAAGAGCAATGTGATGGAAGCCAGACTGGGACAGATGCGTTGTAATTTTAAGCTTTCAAATTCCGATAATGCAATTGTAAGTGCAAAAGCACTGCTTCTTTATGAAAACCTACCCGGGGAAATTTACAGGGAAGCTCATTACATTATGGCAAAATCGTATCTTGAAAACAACAATACGACATCAGCTGCAGAGGAACTGAAGTTGGTTGCCAAAGATTTGAAAAGTAAAGAAGGTTCAGAATGCAAATACCTGTTGGCAAAATTGTATTACGATGAAAATAAAAAGGACGACGCCCAAAAAGAAATTATGAATTTCATTGATAAAAATACTCCTTATCAATATTGGCTTGGCAAGAGTTTTATTTTGCTCAGCGATATTTATGTTGACCGTAACGATGAATTTCAGGCAGTAAATACGCTGCAAAGCATTCTTGATTACTACGAAAATAATAATGACGGGATTAAAACCGAAGCAAAAGTAAAACATGACAAGCTTGTTTCACAATATACAGGTTCGCAGGTAAAGGAAAAACAACAGGATATTGAAGTGGACGTGAAGAAATAGTGCATAGTGCATAGAGCTTAGTGCTTAGAAGTTGAATATTATGATATTTACATGAGGATAAATGATATTGGAATACAGGGCTAAAAAAGAGTATTATTATTTCCAATGTTTATACTTTATTTACTAAGCACTAAGCACTGGGCACTAAGCACTAATTATTGGTTCATGGTTCTAATTAAAATACAGTAAAATAGGATATTATGACAAAACAAACAATTAATATAGTATTAATCGTTATTTTCAGTATTATAAGTATTGGAGAGGTATTTAGCCAGGCAACAATAAAGAAGGAAGTTGAAGTTGTGCAACCATACCAGCCTTCAGTTGCAGATGCCAAAAAATTAAATGTTCTCCCAATAATTAATGATTCAACTACCGTTAAGCCATCTTTTCAATATAACGTTGTGCCTGTGATGATTAATACCGAGTATGAGGTTTCACAAATTAATGCAGCCAAAATGCTCAATATGCCTTTATCGAAGCTTTACAACGGATATTTGATATTGGGACTGGGGAATTATCAAACTCCCATGGCTGAACTGTATTTGAATACTTTACGCTCCAGGAAATATAGTGCTGGTGCTAAATTGGATTACCAATCTTCATCGGGTGCTATTACTTTGGATAATAATCAAAGTGTATTTGCCGGATATTCCAATGCTTCTGCAACAGTATTTGGTAAAAAATTTATCGGTGAGTCCTGTATATTTGCAGAAGGCGGTGTTCGAAGCAATACTGTGTATGATTATGGTTCCAATCCTCAAATTGATACTATTTTACAGAAAGGCAATATTCGTCAAAATTACTTTTTGGCTGATATAAAAGCCGGTATTCAATCATTTCACTCCGACTCATCAAGATTGAATTATCATGGAGATATTAAGTATGATTATTTTCAGGACAGGTTTAACCATGTAGAAAATGATTTAAACCTGAATGCTAAGTTTTCCCAACTATATGCAAATAAATTGTTTGATCTTGATTTAAGTTTTGACCAGTTGCACCGGGACAAAACACTTGATTCTACAGGTGCTGTAAATTCATTGTTAGTGATATATCCTTCGGTCTGTTTCTCAAATGAAGAATACCGCCTTAAACTGGGATTAAATATTACTTTTGAAGATCAAATGAATACAGTTTCCCTAAGACTTTATCCGATGGCAGATTTCCAGTTTGTTGTAGTTAAAAATATATTACTGCCTTTCATTGGCATTTATGGTAAAGACATTAATCATAGTTATCAGAATATTGCAACGGAAAATCCCTTTATACTACCCGATTTGCTAGTAAAAAACTCTAACGACCGGTTATCATTATACGGTGGAATTAAAGGCAGTTTAGTTTCAAAGGTTTCCTATAATTTAAAATTTGATTATTCTCAATTCACAAATCAATACTTTTATGTAAATGACGCTGCTACTGTTTTGCAAAACCATTTCAATGTAGTATATGATAATGCAAACCAGTTAACATTAACGCTTGATGCCAGTTACGATTTTTCAACAGAATTGTCGTTTGCTGCTAAAATCAATATATATCAGTACCAAATGTTTCAACAGCAATATGCCTGGCAAAAACCAAAATCAGATGCTACATTCTCGGCAAAATATAACCTTGGTAATAAAATACTTGTAAACTTTGATATTTTGGAACTTGGAAAGCGATATGCCAAAATTTACTCCAGAGATTTTCCGTATATTCCTGATGGGAATTATAAAGTTATGCCCTCAGTACTTGATTTTAATCTTGGCGCAGAATACAGGTATACCAAAATTTTATCTTTTTGGCTGCATTTGAATAATTTCACAGCATCAAAGTATTATGTCTGGAACCAGTATCCTTCACAGAGATTTAATTTGATGGCAGGGCTGAGTTATTCTTTGTAAATTGCTAGTTGTTAGTGGCAATTCGCATTTGCCCTGAAAGGGCATAATCAATAGCACAGGGCAACGCCCTGTGAACAAATTGGCAAATCAGAATTTTAAGCCCTGAAGGGGAATCAGCCTAATTCCAAACATAACGTTCATCATATCCGACATTATATTTATTTAGAAAATCACGGAATTCTACCTGGAAACTATTATTTTTATGATGTTCATGTTGCTTCTCAATATATTCAATAACTATATCCGTTTGATTAGGATTAATTGAAAAAATACCATATCCATCCTGCCAGTAAAAATTTGAATATACGTTATCTTTCGTTTTGATCCATTTGGAAGATTGTTTTTTTAGTTCTTCAACCAAATTCATTTGAGCCACTTTACGAGATAAAAGACATAGTATATGTACATGTTCTTTATGTCCACCAATTTTGACAGGATTACACTCTAATCCTTTGCAAATACCTCCCAAATAATCATGCAATGAATTTTCAATGTTGTCATCAATAAGATTTTGCCTGTTCTTTGTACTAAATATAATATGTACATAGACTTTTGATAATGATTGTGGCATTGTATTCACAATATTTCACAGGGCGTTGCCCTGTGCTGTTTCTTAGGCCCTTTCAGGGCATAAATTTATATATTAATTCATATCACTGGGCGTTGCTAATACCCCTTTGGGGTATTATTGTCCTGATAATATTTATGTTATTTAAAGGAACTGATAAAATTGCTGAAATTTTCAAAATACGTTAGATTAATTAGTATTAATCGGGATATTATTATTAAAAATTTGACTTCTTCAAGGAACATAGAAATCATTGATAATAATGTAAAGACTTTAGCAAAGTTTGCAATTTCAGGTTTATTTATTTAAATTGTAGAGGTTTATTAAGACTCATACAAACAATAGATAAAGAACACAATGAAAAGTATATCACTTGTAATACTTGGGTTAGCTTTAATTATCGGAAGTTGCAAAGTCAACGAATGCAAAAAAGTTGAAAAATCCCAAGAGGCAAAGAACCTTTTAAAATTTCTTACTCAAATCAGAGGAAAGTACATACTTGCCGGTCAGCATAATTTTATAGCCAGTCCTACTGCATACAGCGATTCGGTTAAGAAAATAACTTCAAAGGAACCTGCTGTCTGGGGTTGCGATTTCAGTTTTAACGTTGAGGGAGAAACTGCAAAGAATTATCATCATTGTGGCCCGCTTAACCTAAATGACCCGATGCTTACAATACAATTTAATGGAATAAGCCCTTTGAAATTGCGTGATGCCATGGTTAAAGAAGCAATAAAACAATACCGGTCCGGGAAAATTGTAACGTTAATGTGGCACCATTGTTTTCCGACTGAAGGCGATTCCTGCAACGGTTCATCGGTTTGGGCTATGGAAAACCGTCCTGATAAGGCAACCTTCGATTCATTGGTTACTGAAGGTACAAGACTTAATTTGGCTTGGAAAAAGCAGGCAGATATGATTGCCGGCTACCTGCTACAGCTCCGTGATGCCAAGGTTCCTGTGCTTTGGAGACCTTACCATGAAATGAATGGGGTCTGGTTTTGGTGGTGTAACCATAAAGGTGACAAGGGTTTTAAACGCCTGTGGATTATGATGTATAAATATTTTACAAAACAAAATAAGCTCAATAATCTGATATGGGTATGGGATGCCAATGCTCCCCGTCAGATAGCCGGAGATGAAGCATATGATTACTCTCTTTTTTATCCCGGGAATGAATGGGTAGATGTTCTTGCAGCTGATGTTTACCGTGCTGATTATAAACAAAGCCATCAGGACGATTTGGTCAGCCTTGGCAAAAATAAGCCTGTCGGATTAGGTGAAATAGGGCAGTTCCCATCAGATACTGTTTTAAAAATGCAAACCAACTGGACATGGTTTATGGTTTGGGGATATTTTATTAACCATTTTGGCAACAATAATGAAAAATTAACACAGCTTTATAATAATCCCAGGATTTTAACCGCAGATAAAATACGAAGGAATGAGTCAGGTTTTTGGGAAGTAAAATAGTTAATAATTTAACAACAATATGACTGTAAAATAAGTCGTATTAACAGGGTATTTTGTTATCTTTACGTTGCTTTAAAAAAACAAGTTTTGTGCAATTAATTTATTGATTTTAAATAACAAAAGGAGAATAATGGATAAGGATAATGAAGATGTTAATGTAAATAACACGAAGGCTAACTTTAATACCAACGAATATTCGGCTGACAGTATCCAGGTTTTGGAGGGATTGGAAGCAGTACGCAAGAGGCCTGCAATGTATATTGGGGATATAGATGTAAAAGGGTTACACCACCTTGTATATGAAGTGATAGATAATTCTATTGATGAAGCTCTTGCCGGATATTGCAAGAACATTGATGTATGTATAAAGGAAGATGGTTCGGTAGTAGTTACAGATGATGGCAGAGGAATTCCGGTTGATTATCACGAAAAAGAAAAAAGATCAGCCCTCGAAGTTGTTTTAACAGTATTACATGCAGGAGGGAAATTTGATAAAGATTCATATAAGGTTTCAGGTGGTTTACATGGTGTAGGATTATCTTGTGTAAATGCACTTTCAAGCTACCTGAGTGCAGAAGTTCATCGGGACGGAAAAATATATCAGCAGGAATTCAGTATAGGAAAACCAACAGGACAGGTTAATGTTATAGGAGAAACTGACCGGACCGGCACTACAATTACTTTTAAACCGGATTCAACTATTTTTACAACTGTTGATTATAATTTTGAGATACTGGAGTCAAGAATAAGGGAACTTGCATTTTTAAATAAAAAGATTCATTTAACCTTAACAGATTTTCGTGAAAAAGATGATAACGATAATTACAGGTTTTCGGAATTTTTTTCCCAGCAGGGGTTAAAGGAATTTGTGGTATTTTTAGATGAAAACCGTGAAAAACTTACAGAAAATATAATCAGCATTGATTCCGAAAAGGGAGGTGTTCCTGTAGAAGTTGCCATGCAATATAATAATTCATTTTCAGAGAATGTACATTCATATGTAAATAATATAAATACAATCGAAGGTGGTACTCATTTGGCAGGTTTTAGAAGAGGGTTAACCAGAACTTTGAAAACATATGCCGAAAAGTCAGGTATGCTTTCCAAACTTAAGTTTGACATTAGTGGTGACGATTTTCGTGAAGGCTTAACAGCAGTAATTTCTGTAAAGGTTGCTGAGCCTCAATTTGAAGGACAGACTAAGACAAAGCTTGGAAATAGTGATGTAATGGGCGCAGTCGATCAGGCAGTAAGTGAGGCCTTAGGTAATTATCTGGAGGAAAATCCAAAAGACGCAAGAATAATCGTACAAAAGGTCATTTTGGCAGCAACTGCCAGGCATGCTGCGCGCAAAGCACGGGAAATGGTTCAACGCAAATCAGTGCTTTCAGGATCGGGATTACCAGGGAAACTGGCAGATTGTGCTGAACGTGATGCCACAATGTGTGAAATTTATCTTGTAGAAGGTGACTCAGCCGGAGGTACGGCAAAACAAGGCCGTGACAGGAATTTTCAGGCGATAATGCCTCTGCGGGGGAAAATTCTTAACGTTGAAAAGGCAATGCAGCATAAAATTTTTGAAAATGAAGAAATAAAGAATATTTTCACTGCATTGGGTGTAAGCGTTGGTACTGTTGATGACAGCAAAGCCCTCAACCTGGAAAAACTTCGTTATCACAAGATTATAATAATGACCGATGCTGATGTTGACGGCAGTCATATTACTACTTTGATTTTGACATTTTTCTTCAGATATATGCTTGAATTAGTTAAAAATGAGCATATTTATATTGCAACGCCACCACTTTACCTTGTTAAGAAAGGAAATCAGGAACGTTACTGCTGGACTGAAGAAGAAAGGATTAAACTGGTTGAAGAAATTGGAAAAGGAAAAGACGGCTCGGTTCATATACAACGCTACAAAGGATTAGGTGAAATGAATGCCGAACAATTATGGAGCACAACGATGAACCCGGAATTCAGGACTCTTCGCCGTGTAACTATCGATAGTGCGGCTGAAGCTGACCGTATATTTTCAATGTTAATGGGAGATGATGTCCCTCCACGAAGAGATTTCATTGAAAGGCATGCGAAGTATGCGAAAATTGATGTGTAAAACGATTTGCAGATGGACAAAATTTGTAAATAAAATTACTATTACAAATGAATAGTTGGTTTATGAAGTTTATAGAGTTTATAAAGTTTATGGAATTTAATATAAACACTAAACAAATAAACACATAAATTTATAAACCTTATAAACCTTATAAATCTTATAAACGTATATCAATCTAAAGCTTCATAATAGTATCTCCCTGTTAAATATTGTTAATTAATCATTAAATACAAAAATATGGCAGTTATTTTGTAGTTTACCTGTAATATTTTGTAATTAAATCAGAAAAAATGAAAACTTCATTATTTATCAATAGGAAAATCCAGAATCCGGGAGGATTATTTTTGATGATATTGGCTACATGCCTTATCACAGTATTTATTTATTCAAAATTTGTTCGTAAGCCTGTTATTATTTCTGCAGAACAACCCCAATACCCTCATTTGACACAGCTGTCAACAGGTACTAATGGCAATTGCCTTGACTTTACATATGCTGCAGATAAAACTGTCCATGCAGTGGTTCATGTAAAGACAACTTCAGTTCAAAATGTTACATCAGGCGGTACTTTTTACGATTTTTTCTTTGGCGAAAGGAATTTTCAGGAAAAACCACAACCGGTATCTGGTTTTGGATCAGGAGTTATTATCTCGGCTGATGGATATATTATAACAAACAATCATGTTATTGATGAAGCTGATAAGGTTGAAGTTACTCTTAATAATAAACACACTTATACGGCCAAAGTCATTGGCAGGGATCCGGATAGCGATATTGCAGTTTTAAAAATTGATGAATCCAATCTTCAATATATAACTTATGGAAATTCAGATGATATTAAAGTTGGTGAATGGGTACTTGCAGTTGGTAATCCATATAATCTTACTTCAACGGTAACTGCAGGGATTGTAAGTGCTAAGGCCAGGAATCTTAATATTCTTAGTGATAGAAATGATAAAAGGGGAAATTATGCAATTGAATCGTTTATCCAGACAGATGCTGCTGTTAACCCTGGCAATAGTGGCGGGGCTTTGGTAAACACTAAAGGGGAACTTATCGGAATTAATACAGCTATAGCTTCTCCAACAGGTAGTTATATTGGTAATTCCTTCGCTATACCTGTATCTATTGTAAAAAAAGTTGCTTCCGATATAATTGAATATGGAAAAGTTCAAAGAGCATTGTTGGGAGTTTCAATAAAAGATATTGATGAAGATTTGCTGCGCGATAAAAAACTTGATAAGATTGAGGGAGTTTATGTTGCCGGAATTGCTAAGGATGGAGCTGCCGAAGCCGCAGGGATAAAAGAGGGGGATATTATTTTATCAGTTAATAATGTAAATGTAAACAGCACTTCTGAATTACAGGAACAGATAAGCCGTTTTCGTCCAAAGGATAAAGTCGATTTAGTAATAATGCAGGATAATAAAAGGAAACAAATATCAGTTATCTTACGTAATATGGAAGGAAATACCAAAATTATTACATCAAATGATGAAGAATTATCCCTTTTAGGAGCTCAATTGGGTGAAGTGTCCTCCGCTGAAAAACATAAACTGGGAATTAAGTCAGGGGTTAAAGTGCTAAACCTTGCTCAGGGCAAATTAAAGGATGAAGGTGTTCAAAAAGGTTTTATTATCACTAAAATAAATAATCACCCTGTTTATTCTACAGAAGATGTAAAAAATGAATTATCCGGATTTAAAGGTGGTGTATTAATTGAAGGTGTATATCCGAATGGGGTACTTGCATATTATGCATTTGGAGTGTAATTTAGTTGTTAGTTGATGGTTGTTAGTTAATTAAATATTTATTCGATTATATTTTTATATTTTAATGCATTCCAAATAAATTAAATATTGCATAAATGACCTTTAGCAGCTAGCAACTAGCAACCAACAACTAAAAACTAAAATAGGGCTTGCCTGGGCAGGCCTTTTTTTATCGAACTTATTTGTATAATATATGTTGAATTATATATTAAAATAGCCTAAATTCGCACAAAATTCTGATCGCGGGAAATGAGACAATTAAAGATCACAAAATCAATTACAAACAGAGAAAGCGCTTCGCTTGATAAATATCTGCAGGAAATAGGTAAAGAAGAATTAATTACTGTAGAAGAAGAAGTTGAATTAGCTCAACGAATTAAAAAGGGTGACAGGGCTGCTCTTGAAAAATTAACCAGGGCAAATTTACGTTTTGTGGTATCTGTGGCTAAACAATATCAGAACCAAGGGCTTAGTCTTCCCGACTTAATAAATGAAGGAAACCTTGGTTTGATTAAAGCAGCAGAAAAATTTGATGAAACTCGTGGATTTAAATTTATTTCATACGCAGTTTGGTGGATTCGTCAATCTATTTTGCAGGCATTGGCAGAACAATCCAGAATAGTTCGTCTGCCTTTAAACCAGGTAGGATCGCTGAATAAAATAAATAAAGCCTTTTCAAAATTTGAACAGGAGAACGAACGTACGCCTTCACCTGAAGAACTGGCTGATGTCCTTGAACTTCCAAAGGAAAAAGTAGCTGACACATTGCGCGTATCAGGAAGGCATGTTTCTGTAGATGCTCCATTTGTCGAAGGAGAAGATAATAGTTTGCTTGATGTTTTAATAAATAATGATTCTCCTAATGCTGACCGCCGTCTTATTAATGAGTCGCTCAGCAGGGAAATTGACAGGGCATTAGCTACCCTTACTGAACGGGAACGTGATATTATAAAATTATTTTTTGGTATTGGGATTCAGGAAATGACTCTTGAAGAGATAGGGGAGAAATTTGGATTGACACGGGAACGGGTGCGACAGATTAAAGAAAAAGCTATTCGCCGATTGCGCCATACTTCCCGAAGCAAATTGCTGAAAGGTTATCTGGGCTAAAATTGAAAATATATAAATGGCTGTAAAACTGAAGATTTAACCTGAACAATTAGAATAACTGCCATGATGGTAATAATTGCTTTTACATAAATTGGCGTTTTAATAAACCATCCTCTGTATTTTTCTTTTATGGAATAAGGTAACCAGTGCATTACAAAACCTGCAAATAAAACTGTAATAATGGCAGGATAACTTTGTATTATATCAGGTATCAGCTGAAACTGAAAATGATGTACAATTTGATTGATAATTTGAAATGCATTAGGCAGGTTTTGGCTTCTGAAGAATATCCATGCGAATGTTACAAACTGGAATGTTAAGAATTGATAAATGAACTTTCTTAATCTCCTTACGGATTTTTTATTTCCAAATATTTTTTGCCATAACTTATTTATTATTAAGCCAATTCCATGCAAAGCACCCCAGATTAGGAACCTTATATTTGCTCCATGCCATAATCCACCAATCAACATTGTAATCAACAGGTTTAAGTTAGTAATTATTTTGCCTTTTCTGTTTCCTCCCAATGGAATATACAGATAATCACGCAGCCAGGAGGATAAAGATATATGCCAGCGTCTCCAGAAATCTGTGAGATCTGCAGCTTTATAGGGGGAATTAAAATTGATTGGTATCCTGAATCCTAACAACAGGGCAATTCCAATAGCTATATCAGTGTAACCTGAAAAATCACAATAGATTTGAATAGCATACCCGTAAACTCCCAATAAATTTTCGAACCCCGAATAACTAAGCGGACTATCGAAAATTCTATCCACAAAATTTAAGGATAAATAATCAGAAATGATCATTTTTTTAATTAATCCATTTATAATTAAAAATAATGCATGTCCCATTTCCCTGTTTGTAATTGCATAGCCTTTGTAAATTTGAGGGATAAACTCGGCAGCCCTGACAATTGGCCCTGATACTATTTGAGGGAAAAAAGATTTATAAAACCCAAAATCGATTATATTTTTAGCAGGCTTAGTCCTATATCGATATAGATCAATCAAATAGCTTAATGCCTGAAATGTATAAAATGAAATACCCACCGGTAGTATGATTGTGTTGATATCGAAGTGCGAGGTTTTATCAATTTGATTGGCCCATATAGCAATATAATTTATTACACTGTAATTGGTATTGAAAATCCTGTTCCAACATTCGATAAAAAATCCGGTATACTTAAAATACGATAATAAGGCTATACATAATATTATCCCCAGAACAACATATAGTTTCCTGATAAATTTTTTCGAGCTGTGTGCAATTCCAATACCGATGAAATAATTTGTTATAATTGAAATTACCAACAGCCATACGAATATGCCACTGCACTTATAATAGAAAAAAAGGCTTACGAACAACAGGTAACCATTCCTTAAAGCTAAATTCTTATAAATTATTGAATATCCAAGCAAAACAATAAGAAAGAACAACCAGAACGATATATTGGTAAACAGCATAGGAGAAGACGGATCATAAGAGAGCTGGCTTAACACTATGTAGAAAATGTTACTTTTCATCCAAATAACTTTATGCAATATTTTAAGGAGTTATTGCTTTATTATAATCAGTAAAATTGGTATACTCTTTAATGAAGGAACGATAGAACATTTCCCCGATAATTTTTGCACCGGTTGTATTGAAGTGTATAAAATCCTTCTGGGCTAACGGTGGGTTGGCAAATACCCAGCTGGGCATGGAATTGTTGCCCCCCATAGCTTCAAAGCTATCCCAAAATGCACAACCTGTTTCAAATGCAGCTTTTTTTTGAGCATTTCTGATTTTTTCAATATTCGGATAGGATTCATATCCATTTTTCCCAATTCTTGATACATCGCTCACGCCAATTACTATAATAGAAATATCAGGATTATACACTTTTAATAATTTCAATTGCTGAATGAAATTCTTTTTGTAATAATCATAATTATCAGTTACATATGGAACAATATTGACACCAAACTGAAGAATTAATAATTTAACATTAAGTAATTTATAAAACTCATGAAGAAACGTCAGGTCCATTTTAGTGAATTCAAGTCCTGAACTTCCCCTTAAAGGTATGTTATCAACCGCAATACCATTTTTTCCATCAAGAGCTATTCCAAAAACATAAGGAGAAGCGTTGGTTTTAATTTTAACAGTTAAATCGTTTACAGGCCAATGAACAATCCATTGGGCAACACTTAAACCAGGCGAAGCTTCATAAAGTTCTGCATCAAGCAATTGTTTTTTCTGATCAAGTTCAATGATCATTGGAGATTTATTAAACCCATAAAACACACGGCATACCTGAAAATTTCCTGTTAAGGGATATGGTAAATTCGAATGTTGTAAATTAATCCATCCCTCTATATCCTTATCTTTTTCTGAAAATACGGAAGTTTCATTCATTTTGGCAAAACAAATAAGTGCCCCGTATTTATTAAAATGTATATCTGTTGAAGATGGTTGAAAGGGAGAATATTTAGTCCAGTTACCTGATGTCTTATATACATACGACATTGATGACGGGTTTGCAGCAATAATTGGTAAAAGGCCTGTTCCGTTTCCTCCGAACTGAGTTTGCAATTGATTTCTTAAGTATGAAGTTATTCTGTCACCTTCAATTTGGGAATCACCATAATGCAAAATTCTGATTAATTTATTGTTTTCCTGTAAATTGCCTAATTGTCTGAAAAATGGGTATAATAAAGTATCCTGGCCATCAGGGAATTCAATTTCACGAATAATATAGCGGATACTATCTGCATTTATTCCTGATTTTGAATATTTATATGTAGTCCTTGTGTTTTGGGGAAGTTTTTTAGTAATTGATTTTAATGAATCAGGTTTGCAGATTGTGGTTGTATCCGAAATGATTTTTGAAAGTTTAATGATTTGTGAAATATCCTTGTATTTGGTTTTATAATTATTTATTGAAAAGGGAGGCACATTAAACGTATATCCTAATAATTCAGGGGGATGATTATTAAATATCAGTGAAATAGAAGCTAAAATTATGAAAACGCAAAAGCCAAAAATGAAAACATGCAAGGGCTTCATATTTGAAAAGTATTATGGTTATATAGTTGTAAAGGTTGTAAAAGTTGTAAAGTTGTATTTTTACATCCTCTTCAACCTCTATAACCCCTACAACCTTTACAACTTCTATGCACTAAGCACTATGAACCAAGCACTATTTTAGTTTATCTTTTTAATTTTTATAGTTTGCCCCGGTTTAATTTTGTCTGGCCTGGATATATTATTCCATTTTATAATATCCAAATCAGATACACCAGGAAATTGATTAGCGATTTTCCAAAGGCTGTCGCCATTTTTTACCTGGTAATAAATGAATCCGTCAATTTCATTCATGTTACCTTTAACCGGAATCATCGTATCTGGTGAGGTTTTTGAAATTGTATTATTATCATTTAATTGTTTTTTAGGTATATAAACAATCAAATGTTGACCTGTTTTTATATTATTGCGGGAAATATCATTCCAATAACGTAAATCGTTAATCCTGACTTTATATGTTGCGGCAATACCTGCGAGGTTATCTCCTGATTTAACAGTGTAAATAAGTTTAAGCATATTTTTTGAAGGTATTGCAGTTGCATACCGGCCATATTTAAAATACGAAGGATTAACTATTTTAAAATCGCCTGAGAAAAAGACATCGTGTTTATATTTTAATATTGAATCCTGTAAATCAATAAATTGATTTGTCAGATTATCGGGAAGGCGCAATGGGCAAGCTGAATACCTGCCAGGTATAATATTTAACCTATATTGCGGGTTAAGTTCTATAAGTTGTTGAAGGGGTATATGCATTACATCAGAGATTTGTTGTAAATGAAGGTTTTCGTTAATCATTACAGTATCCGTATTTGGCGGCATATATGAAATAACAGGGGAAAGCCCATGTTCCTTATAGTATGTCATTGAATAGGCAGCGGCTATGAAAGCCGGAACGTATCCCCTTGTTTCACGGGGTAAAAAAGGATATATATCCCAATAATTTGATTTTCCTCCGGATCTGTGAATTGCCCTGTTAACATTGCCTGCGCCACAGTTATAGGCTGCAATGGCTAATACCCAGTCGTTATAAACATAATACGCGTCTTTAAGATATTTTGCAGCAGCCCTGGTAGCTAAAACAGGGTCGCGGCGTTCATCAACGAACGAATTTATTGTAAGGTTATATAAACGGCCGGTATGGTACATAAATTGCCATAAACCTGTTGCCCCGGCTCTTGATACTGCCCTGGGATTTAAAGCTGATTCTATTACAGATAAATATTTTAATTCCAGAGGTATGCCATATGAATCCAGAATTTCTTCAATCATGGGGAAATAATAATCTTTCAATCCTAACATTTCCTGCAGTTTATCCTGTTTTTTAATTGTATATACCTCTATATAGCGTTTTACAACTTCATTGTATGTAAAACTAATTGCTGATGGTATTCTTTTTATTCTGTCAATATAAACTGAATCAGGAATATCTGTTATAATGTTCTGAGTAGTATCTATATCAACAGGAAGGGCACTATCTCCGTGCGCAGGTTCCTGTGCAAACATATTCCTGATCAGGCTATCAATATTCTTGTCGGCATTAATAAATGGTATATTATTAATCAGTGTATCATCAACCTGGGCATTTATTGTAATTCCAAAAAACCAGAGAATTATTGCAGTAAAGTATAATTTTATCATAGACATAATTCATTTTATTTACGCAGGTTAAACGAAATTTTCAGTCCTAAGGTTCCAATATTTGTAATTGAATTATTTAATATGGCAGGACGAATTTTTAGCGTAAGGTCATCTGAGATGTTATAGTCAAAAAAATAAGCGGTAACTGTAGCATCTATAATATTTAAAAAATAGATACCTGCCATTATGATTACATTTAAATCGAGCCATTGCTTATATGAATCATTATTTACTTTAAGAGTTGAAATAATGCTTGTATTTCCGTTTAGGCCGTATTCAGATATTGTACTTAAAGAAATAATACCAAGGCTTGAAAGCATCTTATATACATAAACAGGGTTATAAGTATTGCCTCCAAGATTATTAATATATGTTGTATAGTTAACATAAGCTGAATGAAAATTTTGGTATTGAGTATTCATGTAAGATATAACATAAACTTCAACAGCAATTCCGGCATATAGTACAGGCAATCGCCAGAACAAACCCTTTCCGTTATATATTTGGCCAAGTCCGGGTACAACTGCTGACAGGAAAGCTGCCCTGGCAGGGTTATGTCTGTAAACTATTGACGTAGTGTCTGTTTCTGTTGAAGTAGTGTCACTGCCAACAGTTATAGTGTCTTGGGATACCTGATTATTATTCTGGCCTGTTGCAGGAATTGCAGCAACTAATATTATTATAAGGATTGTAAGTAAATATTTCGTCTTTATTATTAGCAATTCAAATTAGTTGTTAGTTGTTAGTTGCTAGTTGCTAGTAATGTGAACTATGCACTAAGTACTATGCACTATGCACTATTCTTTTGATTCAAGGATATTAATAATCCTGGATAATTCATCATCAGAATTAAAAGGGATAACTATTTTACCAGCGCCATTATTATTGCGCGTTACCTCAACTTTAACATTAAAATGGTTACGCAACTTGCTTTGAAAATTACTGTAATCCTTTAAAGTTTCATCAGGGAACTTTTTCTTTGGCCCTGTTTTAATTGATTCTCCGGTGACATTTTCTGATACAGCAGTATTTTGAACTGATGTTTCGTCAGCAATAATATTATTTTGTAATGCAGAATCAGATTCCCTCACTGTTGATATAGACCTAACGATATCTTCAACCTGTCTGACAGAAAGCCCCTCATCCAAAATTTTATGGAAAAGGTTTTTTTGTTCAGTTTCTGAATCGACATTAATGATAGCCCTGGCGTGCCCCATTGAGATTTTGCGGTTTCTGATTGCTATCTGCATTTCGGCGGGTAGTTTTAATAGTCTCAGATAATTGGATACTGTAGCACGTTTTTTCCCAACCCTTTCGCTTAGATCTTCCTGGGTGAGGTTGCATTCTTCTATCAATCTCTGAAAACTTATGGCTATTTCAATAGCATCAAGATCTTCCCTCTGGATGTTTTCAACAAGAGACAATTCAAGCATTGCCTGATCGTTGGCGATTCTGATATATGCAGGAATTGCAGTTAATCCTGCCAACTGTGATGCACGTAGCCTACGTTCACCTGTTATTAACTGGTATTTATTGGCATCTGATTTTCTAACTGTAATTGGTTGGATAATACCCAATTCACGAATTGATACGGCAAGATCCTGTAATGCATCCTCTTCGAAAGTTTTGCGTGGCTGAAAAGGATTCACTTCTATCAGGTTAATATCAATATCGCTGAAAGAATCGTTGTTACCGCGTTTTTTACCCTCATTGGCATCTTCGATTAAAGCACTTAAACCTCTACCCAATGCACTTTTTTTAACAGCCATTTTAAATTAAAGTGGTTTTATCAATTAAATACTTTTTCAGTACTGTGTACAGATTCTTCATTCTTTTGGAGGAATTCCTTTGCCATATTAAGGTAATTAATTGACCCGGTAGAACTCGCGTCGTAAAGAATTACAGGTTTACCAAAGCTTGGTGATTCACTAAGTTTTATATTGCGTTGGATCAATGTTTTAAATACCATTTGTTGGAAATGCTTTGTAACTTCATCAACTACCTGGTTACTTAAACGTAAGCGGGCGTCATACATGGTTAAAAGGAAACCTTCAATTTCAAGTGAAGTGTTTAACCTGGTCTGAATAAATTTTATCGTATTGAGAAGTTTACCCAAACCTTCAAGTGCAAAATATTCACATTGCACGGGAATTATAACAGAATTTGCAGCACTTAGGGCATTAACAGTTATTAATCCTAATGATGGAGAACAATCTATCAATACATAATCATAATCGTCTTTTATTTTAGCAATTACACGTTTTAAAATTTTTTCACGGTCCGGCAGGTTTACCATTTCAATCTCTGCACCAACCAGGTCAATATGAGAAGGAATAAGATCAAGGCCAGGTATTTCTGATTTCAGGACTATTTCTTTAGGGTCTAAACCATCAATAAGGCAATCATAAATACTAGCCTTGATGGATCGGATGTCAAAACCCAGGCCTGAAGTTGCATTCGCCTGTGGATCAGCATCTATTAGCAATATTTTTTTTTCAAGTACAGCCAAACTTGCTGACAGATTAATAGCAGTAGTTGTTTTTCCAACACCACCCTTTTGATTTGCCAATGCGATTACTTTTGACATCTTTTTAAATTTCTGGTTTATAATGGTTTAATTATTTTCTAAATTAAGATCGTCGCAAAATTAACATCCATTCATTAATAATACGGTAAGATGCCGATTCAATTATAAACAATAAAATTCGAGTTATTAACATCTTTTCAACATCTTTTCAATAAAGTTATTAAAAATAACCGAATAGACAAACACTATTTATGGACGGATATTTCAAATAGCTTAGGCCAATTCTTGCCGGTTACAATTAAATGATTGGTTTGAGGTATAAATGCTATGCCATTAAGTACATCTGTATTAGGATGCCTGTCTTTTGCCTTTAATAAGCCGGAAAGATCCAGTTTTCCATTTACTGCACCATTTTTGGCATTAATTCTGATTATGTAATCTGTTTGCCAGACATTAGCCCATATTTCACCATTTATATATTCCAATTCATTTAATTTTTCAACAGGGCCCTTATCATCGGATACTTCAAGCCTGTCGACTTCTGACATGTCTTCTTTTTTCAGATAGTAAAGATAAGCAGAACCATCGCTCATAATAAGGTTTTTGCCATCATAAGTAATACCCCAGCCTTCTTTTATTGGATAATGCAATTTGTTAATCAATTTAAAGGTAGCTTTATCATAAATAAAAGCAACTTGTTCTTTCCATGTTAGTTGTATTAATTTGTCATCAAACGCCGTAACACCTTCACCAAAAACATCAGATGGTAAATTTATTGAAAGGATCAATTCACCTGAACTTAATTTTTCTTTTCTCAATGTAGATTGAGTGTATTCTCCTGTTCCCTCAAAAATAAATCCATCTTCATATATAAGTCCCTGAGTGAAGGCGTTAATGTCATGAGGGAATATTTCAATAATATTATAATTATAGTTAACCGGAGGGGATGGGGCAAATATTTTAAAAACAATATTTGCAAAATCTTTGCGGTTTCCCTTGAAAAAGGCTATAGCTTCTGCATTTCTGGTTCCCATTTTAAGTCCATCTGTCAGTACGGTAAAAGGCTCTGTTACACTTTTAACTGATCCGGTTGTTTTACCATCTATAAGAAATTCTATTGAATCGGGAAATAAATCATTATCAGCAAGTTCAACCTGAAAAATTAGTTTATTGCCCGATTTGCATGTTGAATTTTTTAATGGTAATATAAAATGAATTTTTGATTTGGGCAGTGTTCTTTTTTCATTTTGGGTACCTGAATTATCCGAGGAGTTAGGTGTGTTCCTGTTACATGATGAAGCAACTGATACAATAAATATTATTGTACAAAAGGTTTTTAGTAAAAGAGTTTTCAATCTTAATATATGAGTGATTAGGTGATTAAATGATTAAGTTATGAGGTGATTAAGTGATTAAGTGAAAAATATTATAATTAATATAAACCTTATAAACCTTATAAACCTCTTATAATTAAGTACTAAAAAGGCCTTTAAATATGCCGGAAAAGGGCTTTTTTTTATCGGATAGTTCTTTTTGATATGGCTCCAGAGACATACCATTTTGTATCATTTCGAAGACAACGCTCCAACCTGGAAATCCACCCAGGTTACGATCATCTATATACAGATCAGCATTTATTTTACGACTAATTGTATCATCAAAAACTTCTTCAGGAAAATTTTTGTTAACAGCATAAAATTCTAAACCACGACGACTGCAATATTCCACAGCCTCGTCCAATTCCTTGTTTGATCGGAAAGTCCACAGGATTATCTGGTGTTGCTGACGCTGTAATTCTTTTAAAGTTTCTATTGCAAACAGCAATTCTTCACCAATGTCAGGAAATTTATGTTCAACAATAGTTCCATCAAAATCGACGGCAATCTTCATAATTTTATGATAGTTACGCATTTAAAAAATCGTTTAAATATAAGGAATTAATTCAAAATAGATTATTAAAATCTGTTAAATAATATTAGAACCAAGAGCCAAGAGCCAGGAACCAAGACTAAATATTTCAATATTCAATATTCAATATTCAATAATCAATTTATAGTTTAACTTTGTGGCAAATTTTATTCTATGAAGTCCATTCAATCGATAATCAGGCAGGTACCTAACTTTATAACATCATTAAACTTATTATCCGGATCTCTTGCAATAGTTTGTGCATTTGGCAATAATCTGTTAATAGCATCAATTTTAATATTTCTGGCTGGATTATTTGATTTTTTGGATGGATTTACGGCACGGATGCTAAAAGTTTATTCTGAATTTGGAAAATCTTTGGATTCCCTTGCCGATGTGATAAGTTTTGGTTTGGCACCATCAGCAATTATGTTTCAATTGTTAATAATGGCAGTCAAAAAATCGAATCCCGGATTTCAATTCAACACTGGCAATATTAATGAAAACATTCAAGTAAGCAGTGCTTTTATTATTACCGTATTTTCAGCCTTAAGGCTGGCAAAATTTAACATCGATCAGAGACAGGTTAACTCATTCATAGGATTACCAACTCCGGCTAACGCTTTTTTAATTGCTTCGATACCTTTGGTAATGAGAAGTAATAATTTTATTGGTAGCACAATTATAAATGTTTGGTTTTTAATTCCATTAATTCTTATACTCTCATTTTTGCTTGTTTCGGAACTTCCAATGATTTCAATGAAATTTAAAAATGTTTCGTTTCGCGATAATATATCAAGGTATATATTAATAACATTATCCTTGCTGCTTATTGTTTTTTTTCAGTATTTAGCAGTACCGTTAATTTTTATATTATATGTTGTTATATCGTTAATTACATTCTCTTAATAGAAAACATAGAAAAACCCTCTTTTTGAAAAAGGTATTGACGAACCTACCCCTTCAATAATGTAATAATATATTCCGGGATCAACTATTACGCCTGATTCCAGCCGGCCATCCCAGGTGATATTTTTCCCTTCAGTATTGAGAATCATAATCCCTGATCGTGTAAATACCTTAAATGATATTAAACCATCCCCAAGATAGGTAATTATTAATTGATCGTTTACATTGCCTCCATTTGGCGTAAAAACATTAGGTACAAAAAGACAAGGTGGAATTTTAATAGTCGCTTCGGCAGAATCTGTTTTGTTAATCCAAAGTTTAATATGATAGGTTCCGCTATGAACATATGGAACTGTTGGAGAAATAGTACTATCATTAACAGTAATGCCGTTATCAAAATCCCACAAGATGGAAGTAATATTTGCAGGGAGAGGTGTAATAGTAAATGTAAATTTGAATGTAGCCTGATCACAGCTACTTTTTATAGTATCAACGTTAATCGTAACATCCTGGGCGGTTAAGCCTGAACAAAAACTGGTAAAAAAAAACAAAAGTAAATATCCAGAGTGCTTCATTGCAAGAATAATTCTCTCAAATATAAAACTTTGAAAGGTTAAAGATTAATTTTTTACAGATATTTTTTTAACATTTTAATATTTATTTAGCAACATCCTGATTTTTTTCATTGTAATATATGATATTTGTTCCTTATTGAATAAAAATAATAATTTAAAACCTGGTTAATATAAATAAAAATATTCGCATGATAAAATTCTTTAAAATACTGTTTATTGCATGTTTATCCGGTTTTTTATATCCTGGGTGCCTGACTTGCCATATGAAAATGGTTCCTGTTTCGGACAATTTTCCCATCAAAATGGCTCAACTCGTACTTTCCCCTTTTAATTACGATCCAACAGTTAAAAATTTTAATATTTATTTAAGGCCGTGTTATAAAATGAAGGTTTATACAATTAAAAACAGGCTTATCCCTACTCAAACAGATTCAATTTTCAGGTTTTATAAAAAAAGATCGGAATTATTTGTATATAAAGCTTATGAAAGAGAGCTATTTATTGCCGGAAATATATATGATTCCAGGATAGTATTGCGTAATGGGATAAAAGTTGGTATCTGCCGCAGGGATTTTCAAAAATGTTTTTTGGATTTGCCTGTTGGCAATGAGGATACAATTCGTTTAACCTCAGGGAAGGCAATTAATTCGATGTATTTTATTTTTCGGAATAATGTACTTAGAGTAATCAGAATAGATAACCACTTTAATTAGTCGTAAAATTTTATTTATTTTACATTTTAGTGAACAATAATAACTAATTTACTACATGAAGCAATACCTTGATTTACTTGACCATGTACTTGCCAGAGGGATAAAAAAGACTGATAGGACCGGTACAGGCACTATCAGCATTTTTGGGTACCAGATGCGATTCGATTTATCCAAAGGTTTCCCATTGCTTACTACTAAGAAGTTGCATATAAAATCGATTTTACACGAATTGATATGGTTTATGCAAGGATCTACAAATACCCGATATCTTAATGAAAATGGCATAACAATTTGGGATGAATGGGCAGATGATCTCGGCAATCTTGGCCCAATCTATGGCCACCAATGGAGATCATGGCCAACTGCTAACGGACAGCATATTGACCAGATTTCGAAAGTTATTGAATCAATTAAAAAAGATCCTGATTCGAGAAGGCATATTGTAAGTGCATGGAATGTCGGCGAACTTGATAATATGGCACTGCCACCCTGTCATATTCTGTTCCAGTTTTATGTTGGTGACGGAAAATTATCTTGTCAGATGTATCAACGAAGTGCTGATGTGTTTTTGGGGGTACCA
Source organism: uncultured Bacteroidota bacterium (assembly GCA_963846585.1). Classification (GTDB taxonomy): domain Bacteria; phylum Bacteroidota; class Bacteroidia; order Bacteroidales; family JAAUTT01; genus JAAUTT01. The sequence continues at coordinate 298,257 of CAWJWO010000002.1, read as the reverse complement.
TTTAATATTGCTTCATATGCATTTCTTTTGCATATGGTTGCAAGGGTAACAGATCTTCAGCCTGGGGAACTTATTATCTCTTTAGGCGATGCTCATATTTACCTTAATCATGTTGAGCAGGTTATCCTTCAGTTAACAAGGGATCCAAGGCCATTGCCAAAACTTAAGCTGAATCCCGAAGTAAAATCTATTTTTGATTTCAAATTCGATGATTTTATACTTGAAAATTATAGTCCGCATCCGCATATAAAAGGAGAGATTTCGATTTAATGTAATTTCAGGTTGGAACCAAGAGCCAAGAGCCAGGAACCAAGACCAAGATATGGGACGTGAGACGTGGGACGTGAGACGTGAAAAGAAGACAGCAATCAGAAAACAGAAGGCAGAAGACAGAAAAAAGATAAAAGATTTGAGATTCCAGATTTGAGATTTAAGATTTACAATTTAGAAAGACTATTAAAATATTAAATCTAGAATCATCATAAAGTCTTGGCTCCTGGTTCTTGGCTCCTGGCTCTGTTTTTGCAACTAACAACTAAGCACTAATCACTATTTTATAATGAAAAGGATATCCATAATAGCAGCTATTGATGAAAACAATGCAATAGGAAAGGACAACAAACTACTTTGGCATCTGCCGGAAGACTTAAAACGATTTAAAAGAATTACAGGCGGACATACTATTATTATGGGTAAAAATACATATTATTCATTGCCATTCCGGCCTCTGCCTGGAAGGGTCAATATAGTAATCAGTGACCGGCCCGGAGAACAGATCGATAATTGTTTAATGGCTTATTCTATCGAGGATGTTATGTTAAAATGTGATGATCAGAAGGAAAACTTTATTTGTGGCGGAGCATCGGTATATAAACAATTTTACCCCCTTGCACAGAAGCTATATATTACTAAAGTACATTCGACCTTTAAAGCAGATACTTTTTTCCCTGAAATTGATCCTGAAAATTGGAAAATTATAGAATCAGAGGAGCATCCTATGGATGAAAGGCATATGTATCCATATTCCTTTATTACTTACCTGAAAATGTCTTAAGTTATTAGAAAAGAAGACATTATTATTTTATGTCTTTTAACCGCAATTGAAGTGTGGTTTTTCCCCTGTATGCATTTTCTTCAATTGAATAGCAAATATCAAAAGGATTCCCGTTTTTGATATAGCTAAAATGTTCTGACATTTGAAATGCAATTGCCGGGTATTTATGAAAAGGGTCAGATTCCTGTATAAGTTCAAGTTTCAGGTGGTCGGAATTATTTCCGACAATCCTGGCACTTCCATTATCTGATACGTTTTTTGTAAGAAATACCGGCGACAAATTACCCGGCCCAAAAGGTTGGAATTGTTTTAAAATACGGTAGAATTTTAAAGTAATATCCTTTAATTCAATTTCATCATCAATTTCGATTGTTGGAGCCAACTGATCCCATTTAATTGTGGAGGACACTACTTTCTCAAACCTTTCCTTAAAGGCAGGCACATTTTCAACCTTAAGTGTTAACCCGGCTGCAAACATGTGTCCGCCAAAATTTTCCAATAAGTCACTGCACGCGGAAATAGCCCTGTAAAGATCAAAACCTTCCACCGAACGTGCCGAACCTGACGCCAAGCCGTTTGATTCAGTAAGTATAATTGTAGGCCTGTAATAATATTCAATTAACCGCGATGCTACAATACCAATAACACCTTTGTGCCAGTTTGGGTTGAACAATACAATGGAATTGTTTTCCTTTAAATTTGGATCATTAACTATTATTTTCAGTGCTTCCGCGGTAATATTACTGTCAATGTTTTTTCGTGTATTATTATAATTATCGATTTTGCCAACCAATGAAAAAGCGTGTTCTTCGTCATCTGAAACCAATAATTCCACTGCCTTTATGCCATTTTCAATTCTTCCTGCAGCATTGATCCTGGGCCCTATTTTGTATACAATATCATCAATGGTAATTTCTTTGCTTTCAAGACCGGAAATTTTTATAATTGATTTTAATCCGGGACAAGGGGATTTGGTAAGCTGAATTAATCCGAAATAAGCTAAAATCCTGTTTTCACCGGTTATGGGCACTATATCAGAGGCGATACTGACAGCAACCAAATCAAGAAAATTTTCCAGTACATCCAGAGATATTTGTTTGCTTATACAATAAGCCTGTAATAATTTATATCCTACTCCGCAACCGGATAGCTCCTTGTAGGGATATAAACAGTCAGTGCGTTTAGGATCAAGCACAGCCATTGCATCAGGCAGGATGTCGCCAGGATAGTGATGATCGCAGATTATAAAGTCTATATTGTTTTTTTTCGCGTAACTTACTTTTTCAATTGCTTTAATGCCACAATCCAGAGATATAATCAGGTCTACATTATTTTCAACAGCATATTCGATTCCTTTAAAAGATATTCCATAACCTTCCGAATTACGGTTTGGAATATAATAAAGTATTTCCCTTGTTAATTTTTTAAAGAATGAATAAACCATTGCTACTGAAGTAGTGCCATCGACATCATAATCCCCGTAAATAAGTATTTTTCTATTATTTTCAATTGCCAGGCTAATCCGGTTAACCGCAGTATCCATGTCTTTCATTAAAAACGGGTCATGTAACAGCGATAAATCTGGCCTGAAAAAGGCTTTAGCTTCTTCAAATGAAGTAATTTCTCTTTTAACAAGAAGATTTGCAATAGTTCTGTCAACCCCTAAAACATTTATTAAATGTTCTAATGATGATATACTGCCCGGAGATTTTATTTTCCAATTCTTGTTGTTCATAAGGTTAAATTTATCAGAACTGGAATTAGTTAGTATCAGTAAAAATCAAGCTGTTAAGATATCTGCTGCATCCTGCAGCCCTAATTCTTTAATTGATATTTCACGCATTTCTATTTTTCTTACTTTGCCACTTATGGTCATTGGAAATTGATCAGTATACTTCCAGTATTTTGGTATTTTATAGGTGGCAATTTGTCCTTTGCAATATTCGTGAAGTTCTTCAAATGTAACTTCAAAACCTGAACGCAGTTGAACCCAGGCCATTACTTCCTCACCGTATTTAGCGTCAGGGACACCAATTACCTGAACATCGGATATGGCCTGATGTGTCATCAAAAATTCCTCAATTTCCCGGGGAGCAATATTTTCCCCGCCACGAATAATGATATCCTTTGCACGTCCTACAATTTTAACATATCCTTCTTCGTCCATAACGCCTAAATCACCGGTATGCATCCACCGGTTCCGATCAATTACATTAGCAGTTTCTTCAGGCATATCCCAATAACCTATCATAACTGAATAGCCGCGGGTGCATATTTCACCCCTCTGTCCGACCGGGACTATATATCCTGATTCAGGATCAATAATTTTTATTTCAAGATGGGGATGGACTTTCCCAACTGTAGATACTCTTTTATCAATAATATCATCGGCAAAACTTTGTGTAGATACGGGTGAAGTTTCTGTCATACCATAACACACTGTTACCTGGCTTATATGCATTTTGCTGACTACCTGTTTCATTGTTTCAATAGGACAGGGGGAACCTGCCATAATACCTGTCCGGAGTGTGGAATAAATATATTTATTGAAATTGGGATTCTCAAGTTCGGCAATAAACATTGTAGGGACACCGTATAATGCCGTACATTTCTCATCTTCAACAGTTTTTAACACTGATTCAGGTTCGAAAAACTCACCTGGAATTACCATACATGAACCATGTGTTATACATGCCATGTTTCCCAACACCATACCAAAGCAATGATAAAAAGGCACCGGAATACAAACCCTGTCATTTTCGCTGAATAACATTCGTTCACCTATAAAAAACCCGTTATTAAGAATGTTATGATGGGATAAGGTTGCACCTTTTGGGAACCCTGTTGTTCCCGAAGTATATTGAATGTTAATAGGGTCGTCGAATTGTAAATTATTTTCACGTTCTGAAAGCTCTATTTCAGATATTTTTTTACCTGCCAGAATGAATTTTTCCCAATCTTTTTCAAGAATAATCGTACGATATGGATATTCGCATTCCGGCCTGATATGGTTTAATATTTCAACATAATCGGTTTTCCGGAAATAGTGTGCAGTTATCAAAAGGTTAACTTTACTTTGTTCAAGGGCATATTTCAAATCCGACGATTTATAGGCAGGATTAATGTTAACCATTATAGCTCCAATACGAGCGGTTGCAAATTGAACCAATACCCATTCAAACCGGTTTGGGGCCCATATCCCCACCCTGTCTCCCTTCTTAATGCCATAGGCTAATAAACTTTTAGCAACTTCCTCTATCTGTTCCCACAGCTCAAGGTAGGTTGCCCTGTAATTCTGTGAAACGACTACTAATCCTTCGCGATGACCATATTTTTCAATTGTCTTCCGTAAACATTCGCTAATTGTTTCTCCCTTTAAAGGGATAGAACTGATTCCGTTTGAATAAGATAAATTGCTCATTGGATAATTGTAAATTGTAAATTGATAAGGTATATTAGTTTATTCGTTTATGAGGTTTATAAGGTTTATAAGGTTTATAAGGTTTATTTTAATTATAATATTAATTACTCAATCACTCAATCACTTAATCACTTAATCACCTCATCACTATTCCAGCCAAAGATTCTTCGGATAGACCCCTGCATTGACCAAATCTTTAATTTTAGTTACTACCAGAGGCTTGTCTTCTTTATAGGTTACTCCACACCAAAGATCGGAACTATGTAATACCTTAACTTTTGCAATCTTAGATTTTATAAGATCGTCAATGACCATTGGCAGAAAGATTTCCGCTTTAAGATTACTAAAGTTTGCTGAAATAAAAGAATGAAATTGTTCTTCAAGCTGCGAAAAAAACATAGGTGTAAATCCCCAATAATTCATTGAAACTATTGATTTTTCATCAACATAAACAAACTTTCCGTTTTCATCCTGATAACCTACACCATTATTATCACGGCCAATTTTTGACCGTTCTGCTACAGTTTTTAAAAAGGAGTTTTTATCAATTTCACAAATGCCACGGGACACTAATCCATGTTCAGAAAGCGTATTGTTGAGGTCAAAACCGGCCATTGCATAGGTTGATTCTGAATTGCCAAGTCCCGACAGGTAAACAGACATCTTTTTGTAAGCATCAACACCATAATAATCATCAGCATTTATAGCAGCAAATGGTTCTTTTATTTTTGAAGATGCAACTAATACTGCATGTCCTGTGCCCCAAGGCTTTACTCTATCAACAGGGATCGGAATACCTTTTGGGACCATATCTAATTCCTGAAACACATAACTAACATCTATATGTTTTTGTAATTTTAGAATAAATATTTCTTTAAAATCTTTTTCCAGGTCCTTTCTGATAACGAAAACAACTTTTCCAAAACCTGCCCTTATAGCATCGTAAACTGAATATTCCAATATAGTTTCACCCGATGGTCCAACAGGATCTACCTGTTTCAGGCTGCCATAACGGCTTCCCATTCCTGCGGCCAGTATTAATAATGTTGGTTTCATTCTTAAGTTATATTTTTTATACTTAATTTTCAAACAAAGTTTCAAAAATATAAAAGTTTATGACAATTGTTTCGTTAAATCAAACTTTTATAATATTTCATTGAGATAATTTGAAAATTGGTTTATAAGGTTTATAAAATTGAAATTGGTTGTAAAGGTTGTAAAGGTTGTAAAGGTTGTATAATTTCCTAACAACTAACAACCAACAACTAAAAACTAACAACCAACAACTAACAACTAACAACTAACAACCAACAACTAAGCACTATGCACTAAGCACTGATTAACTATATTTGTTAATGTAACAAATTCAGCAACATTCAATTGTTCTGGCCTTTTACGGAAAATATCATTTTCGGGATGTTCTTTCACTATACTTTTCAAGGAATTATGAATGGTTTTTCGCCGCTGGTTAAATGAAGTTTTAACTACTTTAAAAAATAGCCTTTCATCACATGCCAATTCTTTGGTATTGTTTCTTGTAAGCCTTATAACAGCTGATTTTACTTTAGGGGGAGGAGAGAAAACATGTTCGTTCACGGTAAAAAGATATTCTATATTATAAAACGCCTGCAGCAACACGCTTAAAATTCCATAGGTCCTGGAGGATGGCCTTGAGGCAATGCGCTCAGCTACTTCCTTCTGCACCATACATACTACTTGCTGAACTATATTTTTGTTATCCAATATTTTAAAAAAAATTTGAGATCCTATATTATAGGGGAAATTGCCAATAATTATCATTGGGATTGGAACAATTTCCGAAAGTTCAAGGTCCAGAAAATTTCCTGAAATTATCCTGTTTGTAATTTCCGGATAGTTAGCAGAAAGATAATTTATTGATTCACGGTCTATTTCAACTGCATAGGTAGTATAGGCAGGGTTTTCCAAGAGGAATCCTGTAAGTATACCCATTCCGGGACCGATTTCTAAAACAGTTGCTATGTTACCGGGCAGTATGCCAGACACAATTTTTTGGGCAATATTCCGGTCCTTCAGGAAATGCTGTCCCAGGCTTTTTTTAGGGGTCACATAATTCATCCGGTAAAACTGCAACATTTTTTTCAATTACATTTGTTAAAAATTAAAAAATATGGTATACAATTTTGACGAGATTTTAAATAGAAAAGGAACAAATTCGCTTAAACATGATGGCAGGTTAAGATATTTTGGGACTGATGATATTTTACCACTTTGGGTAGCTGACATGGATTTCAGGACGCCTGATTTTATTATGCAGGCTATCAGGAAAAGGGCTGAACATGAAATTTTAGGGTATTCAATAAAATCGGAAGGATATGATCAATCCGTAGTTAATTGGATGGAACGTCGTTTCGGATGGACAATTCAGCCTGAATGGATTTCCTTTACGCCGGGAGTTGTATCAGCTATTAATTTTGCAGTATTGGCATATACTGATCCGGGTGATAAAATCATAATACAGGTACCTGTTTATTTTCCGTTTTTTACTGCTATAAAAGATCATAACAGGCTTATTTTGTATAACCAGCTTAAATATCAGGACGGCAATTATAATATGGATCTGGAAAATCTTGAATCCCTTATAGATGATAAAGCAAAACTTCTGATTCTATGTAGTCCGCATAACCCGGTTGGAAGGGTATGGAAACGGGAAGAACTAATTGCCCTCGGAGATATATGTTTAAAACATAACCTTGTTGTTTTTTCAGATGAAATACATTCCGATATTATTATAAAAGGCAATATCCATACTCCATTTGCTTCTATTTCAAAAGAACTTGATAGTATTACGGTTACAAGCATGGCACCAAGCAAGACATTTAATGTTGCAGGGCTGGCAAGTTCGGTTGCAATTATATCCGATGCAGGATTGAGGAAAAGATTTGAACAAATTCCTAAAAGTTTGCATCTTACCAGTGGGAATATATTTGGTAATATTGCACTTGAGGCGGCATACAGTAAAGGGGAAGAATGGCTTGGACAAATGCTGGAATACATTGAGAACAATTACATATTTGTAAAATCCTTTATAGATGAATATATTAAGGATATTAAGGTAATTCGTTTGGAAGGGACATATTTAGTGTGGCTTGATTGTAATTATCTTAAAAACAAGGCAGGAGACCTAAATAATTTTTTTGTACAAAAAGCAAAAGCAGGCTTATCGAGGGGAACCGATTTTGGTCCCGGAGGCGATGGCTTTATGCGCATTAATATCGGATGTCCTCAGTCTGTATTAAGAGAAGCTCTTGATAGGGTTAAAAATGCTGTTGAGAGGTTGTAAAAGTTGTAATGGTTTATTAGGTTATTATAGGTTTATTTAATTTATTTTTGATTAATCGTAAAGGATTTATTAAATTCCATTAAATTTAATATTTGATAAATTATTGTAACTAGCAACTAACAACTAACAACTAACAACTAATTTATGTGGTATGAACAAATTTAACATAAAAATTTCTGCCAGGATTAGCCTGGGCTTTGGAATAATTACTTTAGCCCTGATAATTAATGCAGTAATAATTAGTAGTGTGTTAGATAAGGCCAGGAGTATTAACGATCAGGTTAATACAGTATACCAGCCTTCAAGGTTTTTGCTAAATAGTGTAAAAGTAGAAATTGTTAATTCTAAATTACTTATAAAAAACCTTGTCAGTTCAGGTGAGCATAATGATAATTCTGATAAACAAAAGTTAGTTGATCTTCATAAAACAATTTTCCCGGGGATAAAAAAAGATTTGATGAATATATCTGATCAATTGGACGAAATTGAAAGGCAGAAACTTAATAATATTTGCAGTACAATTTCTGATACTTTATTCAGGTTACATAATGAAATTATAGAATTATTCTATGATAGTTCAATATCAAATAATCATTCTGAAATGGTTAAAATTTTTAATATGGTTTCTGATAGTGGTTTAATTGGAATTTTAACTGCTAAAATTGAATTACAGCTCGAATCATTGATAAACATTGAACAGCATAATGTTGTAACCGCCACTTCTGAAATTGACAAATCATTCATTCAATTGAAAAAGAATATTATTTATACTTGTATCGCTTTGATTATTATATCTTTGATAATTGCCAATATTACAATCAGGGGATTAGTTGTTCCTCTGACATTTATAAAAAATATACTTCTATCAATGAGCCGTGGAGTGTTGCCTAAAGATAAATTTAAAGAAGGCCGGGATGAAATTGGAGAAATGTCGAAGGCAATGAATCAATTAGTGTACGGGTTAAAAAATTTATCTTCCTTTGCCCTTGAGATTGGGAGAGGAAATTATAACAGCCAGTTTAATCCTCTTAGTGAAGAAGATGTTTTAGGAAATTCATTATTGCGGATGCGTGATGATTTAAAGGCGGCAGCTATTGAAGATACGAAAAGAAAACTGGAAGATGAACATAGAAACTGGGCATCGTCAGGAATAGCAAAATTCAGCGATATACTTAGAAAGAACAATGATAAACTGGATATTTTATCTTATAATATTATCAGTAACCTGGTAAAATACCTTGATGCCAATCAGGGTGGTATTTTCATTGTAAATGACGGTGATCCCAATCATATTTATATTGAAATGCTTGCATGTTATGCTTATAATCATAAAAAATATCTTCAAAAAAACTTAGAAATGGGAGAAGGTTTAGTCGGCAGGTGTATTAAGGAACATGAAACAATTTATCTAACCGATATACCTGATAACTACATCAATATAACATCAGGGTTGGGTACTGCCAATCCTAAAAGTTTATTATTGGTACCACTGGCTATGAATGATAATGTATTTGGAGTTATTGAATTAGCTTCCTTTGAAGATATCCAGGCATACCAGATTGAATTTATTGAGAAAATTGCCGATAGTATTGCCGGTACCTTATCAACTGTAAAAATAAATATTCAAACTACAAAACTTTTGGAACAATCACGTATTCAGGCAGAAGAGCTTGCATCCCAGGAAGAAGAAATGCGTCAGAATATGGAAGAACTAAGGGCAACTCAGGAACAATCATCAAGAAAGGAAGAGGAGCTTAAACTTGCTTTGGAAGGTATGCAAAAGAAAATGAACAAGAAATAGTGCATAGTGCATAGTGCATAGTGCATAGTGTTTAGTGCATAGTGCTTAGTTGCAGGTTACAGGTTACATATTTCAGGTTACAGGTTGCATTTTCAAATTTACACATTTTCAAATTTTAAAATTAATCTTCATAATTCCGGCCATATTAACTTATAGCCATTATTAGCCAGGAATGTTTCGGTTTTAATTTTATTATTGGTAAATCCTAAAAAGTAACCACCACCTCCAGCACCCAGTAATTTAAGAAAATACAAACCTGAATTTAATCCTGATTCCCATAAAGGCAGTATATTATCAGGGATCATTTTATTAAAGAATTTAAATTGAAGAATAGACAGGCCTTCCCATAAATTATAATAGTTATTACGGTTCTTAATATGATCATACTTTTTATTATAATTAAAATCAATAATTGTATCAATTAAACTGTTAACATATGGAATGTAGTCTTTATTAAAGGACATTTTATATTCCTGATCCTTATAATCATCGGTAAAGGTTTCTATCAATAACTGGCTATTTCTTTGAATATCCGAATCAAGTAAAAACATATGGGTTTTTGGCAAACACAAATTATGCAGGCTTGCAATTGATGTATCTTTTATAAGAATTGAACAGTTGAAATAACAGGCTAAAGGATCTATTCCTGAACTTATTCCATGAAAAAACGATTCCATTGAGGCTAAAATTGACTTTATTCTGAATGTTTCAATTTGAGATATTTTAGCAGGTAATTTAATTTTAGAATATGATTTCAAAATTGCGGCACATACTGATCCGGAGCTGCCAAGCCCGTATCCGGTCGGAATATTGGATTTTACATATAAACCATTATTGATATCACTGGCAAGGCGAGTAAAATTTATATTATTAATAATTAATTCATTGCCACGAATGAATTTTAAAAAATTTTTTAAAATTCTATTCGATCTTATGGCTGCCTCTGTATCATTTGCCTTAATTAAAAAATCAAATTGTGCATTAAATATTCTCAAAGGCAATGTTAAGGCATTCCCTCCCAGCAGGATGCTATATTCACCCAGCAAAAGCAATTTAGGATAAACCTCAGAAAATTTCCTCATAGTTTTACAGGGCCGTTTCCTATTTGGTCATCAATGTATTTTGAATTTTCACAATAAATTAATAGTTCAGATTGAATAAATGCTGAAACCTTATCTTTATATTTCAGGGGATAAATTATATGTAAATTTGGGCCGGCATCTATAGTAAAACATACAGGAATATCCGATGCCATCCGGAAATTAACAATTTTATCAATTATCATTATGCTTTCCGGTTTTAATAAAATATGCCCACCTTCAGAAGAAAACAAAAGTGCATGTAGGCTGAGGGCCTCATTTTCAACAATTTTTATAAAGTTAACCATGTCACCATTTTGTAACGACTTTAATAATAATACATAATTTTGTTTAGCCTGCTCATACCGGCCATAAGCGTATGGATGTTTTACCATTAAATTGTGTCCGGCGCTGCTTGAAAGTTTTTTCTTCTTAGAGGAAACAATTAATATAGTGTCATGTGTACCTTTAAAGACAGGATGTATTTCAAACGGAAGAGGTTGGGCAAATAAATTTGAAAATTCAGGATATTCTTCAATTGACCCCCAACTTACAAAACCTCCATATATAGACCTGCATGCGCTGCCTGAACCTAATCTGGAAATATATGAAGCTTTCCGGAAAAAATCCATTGATCCGTTAAGTGATCCTGTCACAAGGTTTTCTATGTAACATAAACATAAGGCTAATGAACCAAAAGCTGAAGCAGATGATGCAATGCCTGCAGAATGTGGAAAATTATTTTTCGAATGGATAATCAGATTCATCTTTTGCAAAACAGGAATATCTATAATAAGGCTTTTAATAAATTCTTTAACTCTTTTTTCAAATAAATAGCCATCTATATCATCCGAAATAAAATGTATCCGAGGTGCTGCAGAATCTTCAATATATTCATATTCAACAGATGTTTCGGTGTAAGAATTATTTAATGTGAAACTTAAGGAAGGGTTTAAGGGCAACTGCTGTTCCTGTTTCCCCCAATATTTAATAAGGGCTATGTTTGAAGGGCATCGCCATGTAACCTTGCCTGTACTTTCTTTTGGCAAATAGGAGTATTTAACAGATTTAGCTGACATTAAGCTCATAATGTTGTTAACTAATATATATAAATAATATGTTCTAAGCACTAATCATTTAGCACTAATCATTAAGCACTATGCACTATGCACTATGCACTAAGCACTATTCAGTACCATTTCGTCAAAAGGTATTATTACAGGGAAACCCTTATCCCTGAAGTATTGTTCAACCGAATTTTTATTCATTGAAGAAATTGCCATAATAAAATCTCCGCCCCAGGCACCAAGAGATTTTATTATACCTGTAAAATCCGGGAATAATGTATTTTGAATAGCAGGGATATTTAATAGTGAACTGATGATTGTTTCATGAGCCTTAATAACAGGGATAACTTCTTCAATTGAGCCGGCATTTAAAAACTTTTCCGTCAGGTCAGATATTTGTTTTATTTCTTTTAAAAATAATGATTGTTTTTGATTTAAGATTTCTATACTGGCAGCGGAATCTTGTTTTTTCTCAAGGTATATAAAATATATTTTGTCCCTGAATATTGGATTAAAAGAGACATTTTTAATGACAGGAATTTGTTTATTGAGTTGATAAATAATTGATGATGCCGATTCAGCACAGGCAATATCGTAACCTGATCCATTTGAAACTTTCCGGTTAAGCCAAAATGGATCAATATTTGCCCAAAGGGCAATATTGGATATTAATGTTGAACTTGTACCCAACCCCCAGTATCTGTTAAAGTTTAAATTTGTTTCAATCAAATAACCGGAATCTTCTTTAATAAATTGTTGGTTTAATAATTTTGCCTCATTTATAATCTTCTGCAAACGTTTTACAATTTGTATATCTGAATATTCTTCAACAGTAAGCGTTTTGGAAGAAAAAACTGCTTTAAACCAATTTTTTCCATATTCTTTAGCTACCCAAACCAATTTATTATCTCCGGAATGTTCAGTAATACTAATTGATTGACCAAATTTTACAGGAATTGCCAACGCTTTAGCGCCGTACATTACAAGATATTCACCGGTTAACAGGAGTTTTCCATTGGAATAATATGATTTGGCGGAAATTATCACTAAACAATATGAGTTATATATTCTTTCGAAGGTTATTCAATAGTTCGATAACTTCATTAAAAGTAATTGTTTTGTTTTCGAACCATTTATAAACTTCTTTTTTCTCCTCTTCGGTTGCATGCATTTGATGTAATATATTAATTATGTGCATTTTCATATGGCCATTCTGAATCCCTTCAGTAACCAAAGCTTTTATTGCTGAGAAATGAGTAGCCAAACCTGCTGCAGCAATAATCATCATTAATTGTCTGGCATCAGGATTTCCAAGAATTTCAAGTGACAAGGCGGCTAAAGGATGAAGGGAAGTCGCACCTCCGATAACACCTATATTCATTGGCAATTCTAAATTAAACTTAAATATACCATCCTCCACATCAGCAAATGATAATGATGAATATTTACCGGTTCGTGATGCATAAGCGTGTACATCGGCTTCAACGGCTCTAAAATCGTTGCCGGTAGCTAATAAAACTGCATCTATGCCATTCATTATTCCTTTGTTGTGAGTTACACATCTGTATATATCCGATTCCGCTATACGAATGGCAATTAAGAATTTTTCGATAAATCCTGCAGTGGATATACCCATTTCGTTTTTATTAAAAACTGAAACGGGAGCTTCAACTTTGCATATTACTTTACAATTTGGAGTATAATTAGAAAGTATTGACATTATCACCTGACAATGTACCTGATTTAATAAATTCTCAGAACAATAATTGCACAGGGTTAAAGCTATTTGTTCCAGAATAGAATTTATATAATTAGCACCCATTGAGTCGACCGTATCAAAAGTTACCGATATCTGGCAATAATCTTTCAGCAATGAGGTACAATCTTCAAGACTGATATCCAACACGCCGCCTCCCCGTTTTATCATATTGGAATTAATGGATTTTATGTTTTGATGGAACACGTTTTTAAGCATTGTCCAATGGTTAAACAAAATTTGTTTATCACCAGAAAGAATAAAGTGTACATGGCCGGATTTTTGCATAGATATAACATCAGCCTTAAAACCTCCATTATGAAACCAAAATTTAGCTGCAGCTGCAGCTGCAGCAACAACTGAACTTTCTTCAGTTACCATAGGTATATGGCAGATAGTTTCATTAATCAGGAAATTTGGAGCAATACTATAGGGCAAATAATAGTTGGAGATTGAATTTTCGCTAAACTCATCGAAAAGTTGCTGATTTGTATTATGCCAGAATGATTTTAATTTTTCATTAAGCATTGGCAAGTTAAGGATACCTGATAAGGATTCAATTTTTTCTTCCTTGGTTAGCTTTGAGAAACCGTTTACAATATTTCTTTGCATGTAAATGAATTTAATTCAATTACTTTATTCGTAAAAAGGCATAAGCTATCTCCAGCCCTTTGATTTGTTGAGAAATATAAGATTGCAATTGTACATAATCTTCCTTAGCATATTTTAGCATTGAAGATGCCTGTCCATAAACAGCCTGTAAAAGTGACTTTTGTACCAGGTAATACCCGTCTAAAAATGAGTTAATCCCGCCACTAATAATAATTTGATTACACCCGGGATTTTTTTCTGTATTGACAATATTATTGACAATTTCAAGCATTTGAAATGCATCCATTCCAACTTTCGTAAGAGGTTCAAAAATTTCATTCAATTGCGAAGAATTACGCATAAGTTCAAGTTTCGAGAAATTAGTTCCTCCAAATGCGGCAAATTCAATTGCTGCAAGTGGCAATTTAAATAAAGCACTGAGGCTTGCCGGGCCTATACCTTGACCTACTTCTTTAACAATCAGAGGCATATCTGTTTTGTCAATCAATTTTTTAATTGTCTCAATTGGAGGATATTTTAATTTATCTCCTTCTTTTTGATACCATTCCTGCAATGGATTAACATGTATTATTAACCCGTCTGCCCGCAGCTTTTCACGCAATCTTATGATTTTTTCTGTTTTTCCGTTCTCAATAAGTTGTTCAACCTGGCAAATTCCCAGGTTGGCAAACAAAGGCAAATCATCGCCAATAATATCACGAACGTTAAAATCTCCAAAATAATCATCATTGTCAATAAGTACACGACAGGAACCCAGACCCATCCCGAAACCGAATTCTTTACATGACATGGCGAGGTTTCTGTTAATATTAGCAGCTGTTTTCGTTCCACCTGTCATGCTGGATACCCATAAAGGAGCACGGAAAGTTTTTCCAAGAAAATTAAATGAAGGTAACCCACCTTTAGGATGAGCAGCCAATAATGGTTCATAGTCAAACCTGATATCTAATTCATTTTTGCAGGTTTGAGCTTGCAAAGCCAGTTCAATATGGTCCTTTTTTCTATCATTCATAAATTTAGTCGTAAGTCGTAAGTCGTAATGCGAATTAAGGATTTAATTATTGTTATAATTATTCAAGACAATATTTATTCATTTTAGTATTTTTTAACCCCAACCCCTTAAAAAGGCATAGCCGTCAGGTTAACGCTTGTAAAATGCTTATATACAATTATAATACTTTATTTGAGATTTCTCGCTTCGCTCGAAATGACTGTCGTTATTGGTCAGAGAGCTGGAGGTGAAGAGAGTGCGGCTTTGCCGCACTCTCTTCACCTCCAGCAACGCCACAATTCTGCTGGTCGTCATTCCGACCGCAGGGAGGAATCTCTTTAATTGGTTGTAATTCATTGACTATGTCCGAAACATGTTGAGAAAATGATTTATTATTCCGAACAAAGCCACGCTCTGTTACCAGCACTTTCCATTCGGGGTTCTTTTTGTTAATCTTGAGTTTTCTCGCGTCACTCGAAATAAACTTTTGACGGTTCCACTTTTTTAATTCTTTTTCTCTTTGTATTGCCAAATCAAAATATTGAAATTCTTCGTAATAAATACAGTATTCAATATTGTACTTATCTGTAAAAGTGTCATTTATCAAATGATTTTTATGCTCATGTATTCTTCTGCATAAATTGTTTGTAACCCCAATATATAAAGTTGTTTTGTTCTTATTGGTCATAATATATACAAATCCAGTCGTTGACATACGCTCTTAATTACACTAATATTTTATTACATTTACACTAAATATCTATCATTCTGCTCTATATAGACATAACCTGACGGCTATGCTTTTTAAGGGGTTGGGGTTAAAGTTGGCTAATGTAAATGATATTCTGCTAATTATTAGATAATAAGTATAAATATTTTAACTCTTAATTCGCATTAGTAAGTAGTATGTAAATAGTTACTGGTTTCAAGTTACAAGTCTATTAAAATGTTTTAAAATTTATAAATATACTAATCTCTTACTCCTAAGCACTATGCACTAAGCACTATGCACTAAATTCTATATTCCAAGATGTTTTGATATAACTATTCTCAGTATTTCTGAAGTACCTTCACCAATTTGCAATAATCTTTGATCGCGGTAAAACCGTTCAATATCGTATTCGCGCATTAGTCCATAGGCTCCATGTATTTGAAGTGATTCATCAGCAATTTCTTTTGCAATTTCGGAACAATATAGTTTTGCCATGGCAGCTTCTTTTGCAAAAGGTTGGTTAGAATCTTTAAGCCAGCATGCTTTATAAAGTATATTTCTTGCCAGTTCTATTTTGGTAGCCATATCTGCTAATTTGAAGCCAATAGATTGAAATTTGGCAATAGGTTTTCCAAATTGCCATCGTTTATGTGAATAATTCATAGCCATTTCGAAGGCTCCGGTTGCTAAACCGAGTCCCATAGCTGCTATTGATAATCTGCCTGAATCTAAAGTTTCAAGCATAATCCCCGATCCTTTGCCTAATCCTCCCAATAAATTATCTTTAGGAACAATTACATTATCGAAATACAAACGTGCAGTATCGATGGCGCGCCACATCATTTTTCCATGAATTTTTTCGGCACGATATCCCTTTGTTCCCTGTTCAACAATAATTGTGGAAAGCTCTTTTTGCCCATCGTTTTGGCCAGTAATTACCTGGATAGTAACGCCAGCCGAAATTGGTGCAGAAGCGTTGGAAATAAAAATCTTTGTTCCGTTTATAATCCAATGATCGTTATCTAATAAGGCGATGGATTCGGTACTGCGGGAATCTGATCCGGCATTGTTTTCAGTAAGTCCAAAGGCCCAAAGTGCTTTTCCATTACAAAGTTGTGGTAAATACTTTTTGCGTTGTTCCTCAGTTCCGTAATTATATATTGGACCAATACCAAGCGAATTATGTGAGGCTAAAATGGCTGCCTGGGAGCTATCCACCCTGGCAAGTTCTTCCACAGCTATAATTAATGAAAGATAATCATATCCCTGTCCCCCGTATTTTTTTGGAATTGTAAGCCCGAATAACCCCAGTTCACCCATTCTAAGGCTCAATTCAGGAGAAAATTGTTCTTTTTCATCCAGTTCACGTGCCTTGGGCCGAACTTCATTTTCAGCAAAATTTTTAACTTTTTGTCTTAACGTCTCATGAGCACCATTTGAATAAATATCCATATATAAGGGGTGTATTAATATATATTATATTATAAAAATTTTAATGTTGTAAAGTTGTAAATGTTGTAATGTTGTAATGTTGTAATGTTGTAATGTTGTATAATCTTCTTATGTGACTTGTTTTTATAATATTAAATTCACTATTTTAGCACGTTATTTTTTGAAGGCTTTTAATGCCGGCATATTGCTGTACTATGCACTTTGCACTAAGCACTAAGCACTTTTTTACGTTAAAATGGCCAACACATCCCTGCCTTTTACCAGGTCACCTGTGTTAACACAAATATTAGTGATTTTTCCCCCTTTAGGAGCAAGAATGTAGTTTTCCATTTTCATTGATTCAACAACCATTAATATATCTCCTTTGTTTACTTTTTCATTCATTTTTACATTCATTTTTATAATCTTGCCATTTATGGTGGCCAATATCTTGTTTTGTTGGTTAAATGAATTCAGGCCGCTTTCTTTTACAAATTTTGTTTTTGTGATATCATTACGCCGGATTGTATATGTATTTCCATTAATAGATAAATAATAAATATCACTTAAAGATGAAATAAAAGCTACATGTCTTTGACCGGAGAATAAAAAATCTACCCTTCCGTTCTTTTCCCGGCCTTTCACCAGTAACGGGACTTTTTCATTAATACAAAATGTAAAGTTATCTGTGCCTTGCTTTTTAAATGTTATGTTATAATTGACATCCAATATATTTATTTCTGTAACCATTATATTTCTCCAATATCCTAAACTTTTCCATACCCTGTTATCATTTGTATTGACATGATTTATTAAAAACGGGAAAGTAAAAATCAGGAAAGCGGCAGTTATAAGTTCTATAGATAATCCATGCATTTTTTTAATATACGAAGCCTGAAGCATATTTTTGGAATCTTTACAAAATGATGTTGAATATGAGTTTTGTATAAATCCTGGATTATTTAAAATCTCAATCAGATATGGAATATTTGTATCAATTCCATGTATAATATATTGCTGCAGAAACCTGATAAGGTTAAGCCTGGCGCTTTCCCTGTTCAAATCACCTGAGATTACCTTGGCAATCATTGGGTCAAAATCCGAAGATATCAGGGCAGGGCCTGATAATGCAGAATCAATTCTTACAGACCTGCCTGTTGGTTCCTGATATTTTATTACTGATCCCACTGAAGGCAAAAATTCATTAAAAGGGTTTTCAGCATATATACGGCTTTCTATAGCATGGCCATTGACCGAAATATCTTCCTGTTTAAAATTAAGCCGGTTTCCGGAAGCAATATTCAGTTGTTCCCTGACCAGGTCTATTCCCGTAATTTTTTCAGTAACCGGATGTTCGACCTGAATTCTGGTATTCATTTCGAGGAAATAGAAATTCTGATTTTCATCAACCAAAAACTCAATTGTTCCGGCATTCAAATACTTCATTTTCCGGGCAATAGTCAAGGATGCCTCCAACAGTTTATTTCTTAAATTATCTGACAGGCAAAGAGAAGGAGCTTCTTCAATAATTTTTTGGTGTCTCCTTTGAATTGTACATTCCCTTTCGTAAAGATGAATAATATTGCCATAACAATCACCTAATATCTGAACTTCTATGTGTCGGGGATATTCAAGATATTCTTCCAGATAAACATTTGAATCACCAAAATATGCCAAAGCTTCCCGTTGGGAAATTTCAAGTATTTTTGATAGTTCTTCAGGTTTTTTAACTATTTGCATGCCTTTGCCACCACCACCGGTATCTGCCTTTACTATAACAGGATATTTAAGTTTCCCTGACTTTTTCAATAATTCTTCCGGACTGTTTCCCTGAACTGACTCCAAAAGTGGAATTCCCAGTGATTTTACAAATTCACGGGCTGCAGTTTTTTGGCTCATCAATTTTATATTTTCACTTGTTGGCCCAATAAATACAATGTTATTTTCTTCGCAAGCTTTTGCAAACTTATAATTTTCAGATAAAAAGCCATAACCGGGATGAATTGCCTGAATCCCGTTTCTGAGGGCAATGTCAATTATTTTTGTTATATTGAGGTAAGTTTCATGAATGTTGCCATTACCTAAATCGTATGCTTCATCAGCTTCGGATACAAAATCAGCATTTATTTCCCCGGAAGAATAAATAACTGCACATTTGTAGTCCATTTCGCGGGCTGTACGAATTATTCTCCGTGCAATTTCTCCCCGGTTTGCTATTAATATTTTACTAAAATTTAACATTTTGGGATACTATAGGCATCATCTGAACAAGACTTTGCCTGATTAGTTCATTCTAATCCCATACCGGCCGTCTTTTTTCTAAAAATGATCGCATTCCTTCCTGCCCATCCTTTGAAACACGTGCCTGAGAAATTATAATTGCCGATTCTTTTAAAAATGCATTTTCATCGAATAATAAATCATTGTTATTAAGTAAATTTTTTGTTCTTTTTAACGCCTGTGGACTTTTTTCAATTAATCTTTGGATAGTGGATTTTATAAAATTCTCAGTATCAGACTCGTCAATCGCATAATTTACAAGCCCCCAATGTTCAGCTTCAATTCCATTGAATTGTTGTCCGGAGAGCATTAATTCTTTAGTTTTATTTATTCCCATACGCCTGATAATAAAATAGGAAATTACAGCCGGCACCAACCCGATATTTACTTCAGTAAATGCAAAATGAGTATTTTTAGTACATATTGCAAAGTCTGAGGTAGCCAGAAATCCATTACCGCCACCAATTACTGAGCCATGTCCAAAAGAAATTACCGGTACAGGGAAATGATAAATCGTTTGGAAACAATTAGCTAATAACAGACTTTCATTGTAATTTTTTTCAAAATCGAATTCAACAACTTCCTTCATCCAGTTTAAGTCAGCCCCGGAACAAAAAGATTTTCCATTGCCACGAATTACCAAAACTCTTAGTTTTTGATTATCTGCAACAGACTTTAGTGCAGAAATTATCTCAAGTACCATTTTATGATTAAATGCATTATGTATTTCAGGCCTGTTTAGGTAAATGGTAGCGACTTTTTCGTTTAATTCAACTTTGATTGTTTCGAATGTGTCCATTTTATATAGTGCTTAGTGCTTAGTGCTTAGTGCTTAGTGCTTAGTGCTTAGTTGTTGGTTGTAAAAACAGAGCCAAGAGCCAAGAACCATGAGCCAAGACTCTTTGATTTAAGATTCCAGATTTGCGATTGGTGATTTAAGATTTAATATATTTTACCAGATTGATATTTATAAATCTCAATTCTAAAATCTAGATTCTAAAATCTCAAATCTTTTTCCTTAAATCTTTTATCTTTTTTCTGTCTTCTGCCTTCTGTCTTCTTTTCACGTCTCACGTCTCACGTCTTTTCATGTCTTTTCATGTCCCACTGCTTCTGCCTTCTTCCATTCTCTGCCTACTTTCCTTTTACATTCTGTACACTCCACTTTTTGGAGCGGGGAACTTACGGTTTAGTGTTATTTCTATACACAGGGCCAATATTTTACGGGTTTCAGCAGGATCAATTATACCATCGTCCCATAATCTTGAAGAACTGTAATATGCTGAACTTTCTTCATTATATCCGGACATAATTTTTTTATGTAATTTTAATAACTCATCTTTATTGTGTGCTTTCCCTGAGGATTTTGACTGATCCTCCTTTACTGTAACAAGTACATTAGCTGCCTGCTCGCCACCCATTACCGAAATCTTTGCATTTGGCCACATAAACAGGAATGCAGGATCGTACGCTCTGCCGGACATTGCATAATTCCCCGCACCAAAAGAACCTCCGCAAATAATAGTAAACTTAGGTACCGTTGCAGTGGCCACTGCATGTACAAATTTAGCCCCGTCGCGAGCTATGCCAGCTTTTTCATATTGTTTGCCAACTATAAACCCCGTTATATTTTGTAAAAATACAATTGGAATTTTTCGGAAATTACAAAGTTCAACAAAGTGTGCACCTTTAAGGGATGATTCTGAGAACAGAACCCCGTTATTTGCAACAATGCCTACAGGATATCCCATGATTCTTGCGAAACCGGTCACTAAGGTTGTTCCATAAAGACTCTTAAACTCTGCGAATTTGCTGCCATCTACAATTCTTGCTATAATTTCTCTCGGATCCACAGGTTTGCGTAAATCCACATTTACAATACCATATAATTCTTCAGATGGGAAAGCCGGTTCTTCGTAATTTGTTCTGTCTATGTTAAACTTTTCCGGTTTTGGCAATGTCTCAAAAATATTACGGCAAATTTCAATGGCATGCTGATCATTGTCTGCCATATGATCAGCAACTCCTGAAAAAAAGGTATGTATTTCGGCTCCTCCCAGTTCTTCGGCTGTAACAATTTCACCTGTAGCGGCTTTTACCAGCGGAGGCCCCCCTAAAAAAATAGTTCCCTGACCGCGTACTATAATAGTTTCGTCGCTCATTGCAGGTATATATGCACCACCGGCGGTACAGGAGCCCATGACTATTGAAATCTGGGGAATACCCTCAGCAGATAAATGTGCCTGATTATAGAATATCCTCCCGAAATCGAACCTGTCCGGAAACACTTTTGCCTGTTCAGGAAGGAATATACCGCCTGAATCAACCAGGTATATACAAGGAAGCTTATTCTCAAGTGCAATTTCCTGGGCGCGTATATGTTTTCGAATAGTCTCCTTAATATATGTTCCTCCTTTAACGGTGGAATCGTTGGCCACTATAATTGTTTCGCGGCCATGTATCAGTCCTATGCCAGTTATTATCCCGGCTGAAGGGAATTTTCCGTTATATTGTCCAAATGAAGCAAAACATGAAAGTTCCAGGAATGGGGTGTTATTATCTACCAATAAATTAATACGTTCCCTGGCTAATAATTTATTTCTCGATTTATGCTTTTCTATCGCCTGATTATCACCGCCAGATTGAATTTCTTTCAAAAGCTGATAATAATCAGAAAGGAGTTTTTTATATTCAGTTACATTGTTATTATAATCTTTGGATTTAGTATTTATGTTTGATTTTATAGTTTCCATTAAGTACTTTGTTAAATATCTGGTAATATGTATTTAACAAATGTATTATTATTGTGTTCATTTTGAAAAGTCGTAAGTCGTAAGTAAAAAAAGTGATTAGGTGATTAAGTAATAAAGGTTTATAAGGTTTATAAGGTTTTGTTATTAATATAAAATTAATATTAATATATAATCATTCAATTTATCATACTTAATATTTATAATATACATATAATCAATTATATATAATAAGGGGGGGGGGTATTATTAACGTTAATTTAATTATTTTTTCTTGGAATTCAAAGAAATAGTATTTAATTTTAATTCAAAATTTGTCTATTGCAAGATAGAGAAAGTTAACAGTAATTCTTGTCAATAGACCATTATATTTCAATATTTTATATAGCATATTAGTTTTTGAGTAATTATTTACTATAACAAATTCTGGGAAAGGCCAAATTAGCAGATTATAAAATTATTAAAACGTAATATAATGAATTAATTTTGAATTAACAGATCAAGAAATTAAATTGTTGTTCAATTACTAGGTAATTAAAACAACCAGTAGTTAGTTTCATCTGCTGTCCAAAAATGAAAAACCACGCCTGTTTAGACCAGGCGTGGAAACAACAACAGTAAACTATATCTCATTAATTAAATTGTAACAATTAACCTAAATTTAAAAAAATTAAGAAAATAATTTTTTATACTATTGCCGTTATTTTTATAACGTTTTTGGGATTGCAAAGTTGCAAAAAATCCGAAACAAATTCATCAATACAATCCAGCACTTTTGCTCTAAAAAATGATAGTGGTCGAGTTTTCCAATATCTTGATCCTAGTCTTATTCTTGCAATTCATGCAAATCTTTTAAAAAACGGAAGGACATCTGATGCTGCTCAGGTAATTGCACAATACGATACTACCACAGGGTTTTTAAAATCATTGGGCAAGAAAGAACCTATTATAAGTCCTTTTAAAAACATACCTATAGATTCTTCAAAAATATCTTCATCAAAGGATACAGTACCGCAATTACCTTTAACGACAAAGGCGTCATTTTGGAATGTAAGTGGAGTTTTTGGACTAGCATGGGTTGAAGCACATGGTTATGTTGGTTCTGGTTATCCTACCTTTAGAGGTTCAGGAAACGGTAACGAAGAGATTAACCCGTCTTCTTTGGGCTCTAGTAATGATTTTTCATATGTTGGAACAACTGGAGATGGTTTAAGATTAGAAGGTTTTTGGGTAAATAGCAATATACTTTCATATCCAATTTCTTATTCAATTTATGCGAGATGTGATCAAAATTATAATCCAAATTGGACCTGGTATTATAATAATCCAAATGGTTTCAGTAATGGATGGAGTCAATTTGTTGGTACACAGAACCATAGTGCGCCTACCTGTCAATTACAAATGGCATTTGCTAATACCCCTAATTTTCATATTTGGTATATAGCACATATGGCAGATAAAGGTTGGCAATACTGGACTAATGATGGAAATATTGCAGGAATTTATGGAATAGAACTTCAAGCATTCGCTTATTATATTTTACAATATTGACAATAATTTATTTAAAAGCCCTTGTAATTTGTATATTTACAAGGGCTTTTTAAATTAATTATATAAATTATTACCCTTATAATGAATTAGTGATTTTAATTTTAAAAATTATGAAAAATTCAAAACTTATTTTGTTGACCTTGGTTATTGTCGTTTTTTCATGCAAAAAGGAAGACAATACGAATTGGATAAATTATAATATGATTAATGGATTGGTCAATTCTAGTGTATCGGCTATAGCCATAGATTTGAACGGCAACAAATGGTTTGGAACTTATAACGGGTTATCAAAATTTGATGGTAAAACCTTTACTACGTATACTACAAGTAATGGATTGGCAAATAATAATGTCCGTGCCATGATTGTAGATTCCCTGAATAATCTATGGCTTGGAACTTTTGGAGGACTATCTAAATTTAATGGTACCACATGGACTACTTACCACAAATCCGATGGATTAGCAAGTGATACTGTTACTTCAATTGCCATTGATAAAGAGGGAAATAAATGGTTTGGATATGCCTTTTTATCGTATACTGATGCTGGAGTTACAAAATATAATGGTACAAACTGGACAACTTATACAACTGAGGAAGGACTGGTAAGTAATAAAGTTTCTGCTATTGCCATCGATAATCAAAATAATAAATGGTTCGGTACAATATCCGGTGGAATTTCAGAATTTGATGGAACTAATTGGAATACTTATTCAGGATCGACAAAAAATAATATTTCTGCTATTGCCATTGATTCCCATAATACAAAATGGTTTGGTACAACAAATTATGGTGTAACACAATTTGACGGCACAAATTGGATCACCTTTACGAAAAACAAAATAAATGGTTTAGCAAATAATGACAGCCTTACTTTAATATCTGACCGGGTTAACTGCATTTCTATAGATACCAGGGGTAATATTTGGGTTGGAACTGATGATGGAATATCTGTATTCGGTGGAACTATTTGGACAGCATATACAAATTTAGGTCCGATCTTATCCATGTGTATCGATTCCAAAAATAATAAATGGGTTGGTATTGCAGGCGGTGGTGTTTCATTACTTAATGGCAGTAATTAATTCAATTGAAATAATACATTATAAAAAACAAGTGGATAAAATAATTTTTAATCTTTTTATTATTTTAACATTTTTATCCTGTCAGCCTGAAAAAATTGATATTCCTGATACAGGTAGAAAAATTGTTATAAATAGTCTTCTTACATCAGATAGCCTTATTGGTGCTAATATAACTACCAGTGCTTATGTTTTTCAAGACACTTCAGTTAACAATTCTTTATCTGAAATAACGAATGCTAAAGCAGTGATTTATGAAAACAATACTTTTCTTGATTCACTTAGTTACAACTATTCATATAAATATCATTCTTCTGCAGGGTATTTACTATATAATTATAGTTCAAAACTCTTTTACCCAAAACCCGGCTATCAATATAAAATTAAGGTCGATGCATTTGGGAAACCTGAAGTTACAGCCATTACAACAATTCCAAATATTGTGAAAATTGTACGAGTTGATACATCTCGCGTTATAATCTCAAATCCTTGGTATGAAAGTAATGTGGATATGATATTTGATATAGTGTTCAACGATCCGGCAAACGAACAAAACTATTATTTAATTTTTATGCCTACTAATGGCCAAGTTCAGGATCCGGCAATAGAAGAATATTTATATAGTGGATCAATATTAGCCGGGTTTGCATTTTCCGATAAAACTTTCAATGGCAAGCCACATGTATCAAGGTTAATAATTAATGGTAAGGACATTGGATATCCTTTTTGGGATTATGGCGGTACATATACACCTGTTAAAAAGGTACTTTATTTTAAACTTTATTCCATTACTGAAGATTATTTTAAATATATCCAATCACTTAATCTTTATTATACTAATTACAATAACCCATTGGCCGAACCTACACAGGTATTTTCCAACATACAGGAAGGATATGGAATATTTGAAGGTGCAGGTGTTTCATGCGATTCTATAGTATTTTATTAATAAACCATATCAATAAATATATTTTTTGTTAATGAAAATCAAAATATTTGTTTTCTTTTTATTAATAATTCAAATTGCTAAATCACAAAATTATTCAATTTCTGGTTATATTGAAGATCTTAAAACCGGAGAAAGAATATCAGGTGCTTATGTTATAGATAGCATTAGTAAAAAAGGCACAATATCTAATAATTTCGGTTTTTACCATTTGAACACTACTCAAGGTAAGTTAGCTCTTAAAGCAACCTATCTTGGATATAAATCTCAGGTGAAGTATTTGGAATTAGACCATGATACAATGGTTTTATTTTCAATTTATCCTGTAAGTGAAATTCAGGAAGTTATTATTGAAGGTTCGCAATATAATCGGGACGAAAATACACCATTGGGTATTAAGTTAATACCCATTCAATTGCTTACTTCAATTCCTGCTTTAGGTGAAGCCGATTTGTTAAAATCGATTCAAAGTCAGCCTGGTATTAAGGGAGGATTAGAAGGTTCTGCAGGAATATTTGTCAGAGGTGGTGGAGCAGGTGAAAACCTTTTTTTATTGGACGATGTTCCAATTTATAATGTAAGCCACTTATATGGTTTTTTTAGTGCTTTTAACGTTAGTGCTGTTAAAGATGTTGAACTGCTAAAAGGTAATTTTCCCGCTCAATATGGAGGAAGAACATCATCCGTGATAGATGTACGCAGTCTTGATGGAAACAATAAAATTGTAAAAGCTGAAGTATCAGTTGGACTTATTTCATCAAGATTTACTGTTCAAGGTCCATTATTTAATAATAAAACAACCTTTATGATTTCGGGAAGAAGGTCGTATTTTGATTTGTTTACTGGACCTCTTAAAAGATCAGGTATCGTAGATCCCGGTTTTCCTGACTATTATTTTTATGATTTGAATGCCAGTATGTCCCACACATTTTCGAGACACGACCGAATATACCTTTGTTTTTATATGGGAAAAGACAATATTCAAAATACAAATAATAACGATGAAATAATAAGTACAAATGAACAATATACGGAAAGCACCCTGGAAACATCCGGCTGGGGAAATTTGATTGGTTCTGTCAGATGGAACCACACTTTTGGAAACAGCCTTTTCTCAAACACCACTTTAGCATATAGTAAATACAATTATTTTACCCAGGAACACTACAACAGTAAAGAAATCCTTGACACAAATACTGTTTCCCGTAACTATTTAGCTGATTATTCTTCGCAAATTACTGATGTTATTACTAAAACTGATTTTGAATATTCCCTTTCAAATAATCAATTATTAAAATTTGGAGCAGGAAATACTTTTCATATTTTTAATCCTGGTAAAGACAATTATAATGAAAATGATCAATACCTAAAAACTACAACTGATACCACTTTCGCGAATGCAATAATTCATGCCAATGAGCCATATTGTTATATTGAGGATGAAATAAAACCAAATACTAAAATTAAGATTAATGCAGGTATACGCTTCAGTGGATTCATTTCTAAAACAGAATCAATTATTAATCCTGAGCCAAGGTTATCTGTTAATTATAGCATTTCGCCAGGTTTAGTTATTAAGACAGGTTGTTCACGTATGGTTCAATATATGCATCTTTTAAGTATGTATAATGTTAGTTGGCCTACTGATATCTGGGTTCCGGCAACAAATGGAGTAAATCCGCTTAAATCAGATCAGGTTAACATTGGTTTAGCTTTCAATTGGAATAAAACATTGCTTATTTCAATAGAAACTTACTATAAATGGTTGTATAATACAACAGATTATAAAAACGGAGCATCAATAATTGCTCAATTTGTTCCATGGTACGAACAAGTTACTCAAGGCACAGGAATTGCAAAAGGAATTGAATTATCCATAGAAAAACAACATGGACGTATTACAGGCAGCATAAATTATACTTTATCTTCCTCTGACAGAACTTATCCTGATTTGAACAATGGCACCACCTTCCCTTTTTCGTATGACCGTTTGAATGACTTTAATATTTTTGTCAATTATAAATTTTCAGAGAAATGGGATGCATCTGCTATGTGGGTTTATGGTACAGGTTATCCGGTTACTATTCCGGTTGAACAATATGTACCTGATTTGTTAATTGGTACAACCAATAGCCCGCTTGATGGTCAAATATATTATTACCCAACACTTAATAATTGCAGATTGCCTGCATATCATAGACTTGATATTGGAATTCATCGTAAAACGAGAAACCGCTATGGGGTTCATATGTGGAGCTTTGATATTTTTAATGCATATGACCGTAAAAATCCGGTTTATATGTATTTTGACGGTCCACCTAACAATCTACATATTACATATGGAAGTTTATTACCAATTATACCGTCAGTAACATATACATTCAAATGGAGATGATAAATATTAATAAGTTGAATTATATCACTTTTATTAAGAAGTATTAGCTACTAATTTCTTATACCATTATTTAATTTTAACTTGTCTTTTATTTAGATAACCGGAGGTTAAATTACTAAAGATTTATATCCTGGTTCCTGGTTCTCAATAATCAATATTATGCTTGTTCTTAACTTCAAGCCCCAGGCCCCTTGCTGCTTCAATCATAAATTTATAAGCTTCGTCATAATTATTTGATATCACTCCATCCAATATTGCATCTTTTATAGCGTTTTTGATTATTCCTATTTCCCTGCAAGGTTTAATTCCAAAAAATTTAATTATATCGTCGCCATTAATAGGCGGGCGAAAATTTCTAATTGTATCATGTTCTTCTAATTCTTTTAGTTTTTGATTTACCAATTCGAAATTTGCCAGATATTTTTTTACTGTATCTTTATTGCCTGAAGTAATATCCGCCTGACAAAGGAACATCAGATCGTTTATATCCTCACCTGCATCGAATAATAACCTGCGAACCGCAGAATCAGTTACTACTTCGTTGGCCAGTACAATTGGACGTAAATGCAATAGCACCATCTTCTGGACATACCTCATTTTCTCATTTAATGGCAGCTTTAATTCCTTAAAAATTTCAGGGATCATTTTTGCTCCGAGGTATTCATGTCCATGAAAAGACCATCCTTGTACCGGATTATATTTTTTTGTAATTGGTTTAGCTATATCATGCAATAATGCAGCCCAACGCAGCCAAACATTATCAGTTAATTTGCAAATATTATCCAGAACCTTGAGGCTGTGAACAAAATTATCTTTATGCGACTGTCCATTAATAACTTCCACTCCTTTTAGATTTGCTAAAAGAGGAAATATTAATTGTAACAGATCGCTTTGATCTAGTAAATGAAAACCCAGGGAAGGTTTAGGTGAAAGTATTATTTTTTGTAATTCATCAGAAATGCGTTCCTTTGATACTATTTGAATCCTTGTATTGTTCTTAATTATTGATTCAAAAGTCGGCCCTTCAATATTAAAATTAAGCTGTGTTGCAAAACGAACGGCCCTTATCATACGAAGCGGGTCATCAGAAAAGGTGGT
Organism: uncultured Bacteroidota bacterium; assembly: GCA_963846585.1. Taxonomy (GTDB): domain Bacteria; phylum Bacteroidota; class Bacteroidia; order Bacteroidales; family JAAUTT01; genus JAAUTT01. The sequence goes on along the minus strand of CAWJWO010000002.1, from coordinate 268,912 downwards.
GTCAGGAGCCAGAGGTGTACGGATAATCTTTTTCTTTAAGTCATCAATTCCTCCAAACGGATCAATAAGTTCTCCAAAATTTTCTTTACCCAGGCTAATTGCCAGTGCATTTATTGTAAAGTCCCTTCTTTCCTGGTCGTCCTTAAGTGTCCCATTTTCAACTATGGGTTTTCGTGAGTTGAGCCTGTAGGATTCTTTTCTGGCTCCAACGAATTCTATTTCACAACCCATGTATTTAAGCATTGCTGTGCCAAAATTTTTAAAAACAGTTACATTGGTGTTATCTCCAATTTTATTGGCAACTTTTTTAGCTAAATTTATGCCATTACCTACAACAGCTATATCTATGTCGTTTGAAAATCTGTGTAATAATGCATCCCTGACGTATCCACCTACAACATATACTTCCAAATTTTCCTTATCTGCTATTTCAGAGATTACATTAAAAATGGGATGCTTTAAATATTTATGCATAGTGGATTTTGCAATTCTTACAAAATTAATAAAGATTATGTGCAGATGTGATAATGTGCAAATGTGCAAATTTATAAATAATTGTATTATGCAAAATTGTTATATTAGTGAAGTTATATTTCGAAAACATGAATCTTATTAAGATTTCTATTATTTCTATTATATTTCTATGTATATCATGTTCTTACAATGTAAAGTATAATGACAAACGAACTGTTTTCAGGTATAACGAAACGCAGGGGATTAATTCATTAGATCCGGCATTTGCCAGCAATGAAAGGCATATGAGGGTTGTATTCCAGCTTTTTAACCGTCTTTTCGAAATTGACGATTCATTGAAGATACATCCTTCATTGGCCAGGAATTACGATATTTCAAAAGATGGACTTGAGTACACGTTCTATTTGAGAAATGATGTTTATTTTCACAACAATCCTATATTTCAATCAGGCAAAGGAAGAAAACTAACATCCCGGGACGTAGTATTTAGCTACAAAAGGCTGATTGACCCTGCAGTTGCTTCACCCGGATCATGGATATTTGAAAACATTAATCAAACATATAAAGACAAGGGATTTGAGGTTTTTAATGATTCTATGTTCGGTATCCGCCTGAAAAAACCATTTGCAGCTTTTACAGAATTGCTTTCTATGCCATACACATCAATTGTACCACACGAGGCAATAGAATATTTTGGCTCCGATTTCAGGAGCCATCCGATAGGGTCGGGACCTTTCCTGTTTAAAATGTGGAAGGAGGGAGAGAAACTCATATTAATAAAAAACCCAAATTATTTTGAAAAAGATTCCTCTGGTAATTGTTTGCCGTATCTTGATGCGATAGCGATCACATTTATAAAGGACAAGCAATCAGAATTTCTTGAATTTATGAAGGGTAACCTCGATTTTTTATCAGGAGTACAAACAGTGTACAAGGATGAATTGATCACACGGAATGGAAAGTTAAATCCTAAATATGCCAGTAGGTTCAGAATGATTGTTTCACCATTTTTAAATACAGAATATTTAGGTTTTATGCTCGATTCGTCAAAATTAAAGGGTAACCCGATGTTGAATAAAAATTTAAGAAAGGCAATTAATTTATCCTTTGACAGGGCAAAAATGCTGAAATATCTTCGTAATAATTGTGGAACCCAGGCATTATGGGGTATTATACCAAAAGGATTACCGGGTTATACTGAGAATACAGAAGGTTATTGTTACAATCCGGATAAGGCAAGGCAACTTCTTGCTGAGATCGGATTCCCTGATGGAAAAGGGCTGCCAGAGATCACCCTGCATACTACCTCTGATTACCTTGATTTATGCGAGTTTATACAACATGATCTGGCACAGGTTGGCATCCCTTTGAAAATAGAAGTAAGTATCGGAGCAACATTTCGCGAAATGGTGGCAAATTCAAAAGTATCATTTTACAGGGCTTCCTGGATAGCCGATTATCCTGACGCTGAAAATTACCTTTCCCTGTTTTACAGTCATAATTTCAGCCCTAAAGGCCCTAACAATAGTCATTTTAAAAATATGCTGTTCGATAGTTATTTTGAAAAAGCAACAATTTGCAGTAATCAACGGCAGCGTATTGAATTATACAGGAAAATGAATGGGATTATTGTTCAGGAGGCTGCTATAGTGCCGTTATATTATGACCAGGCTGTCCGTTTTTGCCCAATTTCAATAAAAGGGTTTTCAGGTAATCCTCTTAATATTTTAAGGTTGAAATATGTTAGTAAATCTAAATAATTCCAAACATTATATTCATTTTATTTATTGTACAATAAATGGAAATACATTGAGTTATAAAATTTAACTACTTTTGTTACAGATATAGATTATGGTGAAAACGGTTTTAAAATTTATTTTGTCAGGATTAGCTTTATTAATAGGCATTTCCTGCAGTAAAACCAAAACTTCAGCATGGCCTTCATATACTACGGCCAGCGGATTGGCTGGAAATTATATTAATGCAATTGCAATTGACGGAAACAATAATATATGGTTTGGGACTAATTATGGTGTAACTGAATTTGATGGCACTCACTGGACAACTTATAATAAAACTAATACTCAAAATGGTTTATTTAATAATATTGTTCACACTATTGCCATTGATCCGAATGGAAATTTATGGTTTGGCACTACACGCGGATTAACAGAATTTAATGGATCGTGGTCAACGACCTTTCCTCTGGATACTTTGCATGAAATTCATAGCAATACAGATACCATTAATGGGAAAGATACTATTATAAAAATTCCTTATCCCAGAGTGGATACTTTAAGTATTTATTCAATTGCAATAGATAATGCAGGAGTTAAGTGGGTAGCAACAAATTTTGGAATTTCAAAATTTGATGGTACTCAATGGACAAACTTCATTGATACTGTTGTAAAACCAGATACTTTACGTTCTTATGGCATATCTATAGATGCCGAGGGTAATAAATGGTTTGGTACCATTTATGGGGTTGCTGTTGCTGTGTATCAAAATAAAACAGATACAATACAAAAATTTTACACAACAAATGACAGTTTAGTCAATAACGGAGTAAGTTGTATTGAAATAGATGCCCAGGGAAATAAATGGATTGGAACGGATGGGGGTGTGTCGGAATATACTAAAAACAATCATTGGGAAAACTATGCAAACATTAACGGCCTTGGGACAATTTGGGTAACGTCTATTGCCTTCGATTTAAAGGGAAATACATGGTTTGGAACCGGTGGAGGTGTAACTAAATTTAATGGCGCGCAATGGACAACCTATACTATAGATAATGGACTTATAGGGACAACTGTTAACGCTATTGTATGCGATAAACAAGGTAATGCATGGATAGGTACTACAATGGGGGTAACGGAAATTTTAGCTGGAAAATAATTTGAAAATTTGAAAATGAGTTTATGAGGTTTATAAGGTTTATAAAGTTTATAAGGTTTATATGTTTATGCGTTTATATGTTCATTTTTATAAAATTTATTTCACTTAATCACTTAATCACTTAATCACTTAATTTACCTATAATCTGTGACTTAAAACATAACCTTCAATTACGTATGAAAATTAACAATATATTTTTGTTTTGCCTGATATTTATTTCAGTAATAATATATTCCTGTAAGAAAGATAATAATTCAGGATCAGGTAGTTCCTTAAAATGGAATAATTATGTGAATGTTGGAGGATTGACAAACTTTTATGTAAATTGTATCACAATGGATTCCAGTGGCAGAATCTGGTTTGGAACAGGTACGGGGATATTGCTTGATTCCGTAAGTAATAATAAATGGACACTATACACTAACGCGGATACCAATGGTACATCAAAAAATATTATTACATCAATAGCCTTTGATAAACAGGGAAACGGATGGATTGGAACCTATGGCGGCGGGGTTTTATATTTAAATTTAAATACACCGGTAAAAGATACTACAAAAATTCCTTACAAAGACCCTACTGGTCATGATGGAAAAGATTCATTAACTATTATTAAAGATACTTTACTCTGGGAAAATTATACTATAGCCAATGGTCTGGCAAATGACACAGTCAGGGCAGGTATTATTGATGCCTTGGGAAATAAATGGTTTAGCACATACGGTGGCTTATCTCAACCAAAGTATGATGGATCTTATAATAAAACTATATGGTTTAACTATAACAAAGAGGAAAAACTGACAATAGATACCATAACATGTATTTCTTTTGCTCACGATACTATGTTTCTCGGAACATTGGGAGGGGGTGTATTTAAATTTTCTGACGGATATTTCAAACAAAGACATTACACAACAAATATTTTAAATGGCAATGTTATCTATGCTTCAGTTGTTGATGCCCGGAATAACATATGGTTTGGAACCGCTGTTGGGGTATTGAAATTTAATGTCGACTCATCAACCTGGAAATTGTATAATACAGCTAATACTTCTGCAAAAACTACTGTCGGGCTGGTTAGTAATAATGTTTTTTCCGTAACTATTGATCATCATGGCAACAAATGGTTTGGAACAGATGCAGGAGTTTCTAAATTTGATGGAACTACGTGGACAACTTATACTTCAAATAATGGTTTGTTATTCAATACCGTTCTGGCAATTTTAGCCGATAAACAGGATAATATATGGTTTGGAACAACTTCAGGAATATCGGAACTTGTTAATGGGAATTAAAAATAATTTAATATATAATATGTACCCCAAAAAAATTGGTATTTTATCAAAAATATTTAATATTTTTTAAATAGTCCCTCTAAAATATTTCTTTTATTAAGAACAATTCATCAAATTTTGTAAGTTTGCATTATTAAAGGTAAATTGATGAATTTTATAGATACGCATACTCATTTATACCTGTCAGATTATCAACCGGACCGTTCAGAAACTTTGAACAGGGCATTTTCCAGCGGGGTTATTAAAATGCTAATGCCTAATTTAGAACTTGCCACACTGGCACCTATGTTAGAATTAAGTATCAGTTATCCTGAAAATTGTTTCCCAATGATAGGATTACATCCAACATACGTAAAGGAAGATTTTTCTTATCATTTAGATAATTTATACAGCAATTTACACTCCTCAAAATTCATAGCTATTGGGGAGATTGGTATCGATTTATATTGGGATTCAAAATTTTTAGAGGAACAAAAAGAAGCTTTCTCCAGGCAGATTGATTGGGCATATGAATTATCGCTTCCAATTGTAGTACATTGTCGTGAGTCATTTGATCACATAATTGAAATTTTAAGAGAAAAGATATCCAATAAAAATATATCAGGTGTATTTCATAGCTTTTCCGGAACGGTTGATCAGGCCAGAACAATTATAGAACTTGGTTTTATGATAGGAATAAATGGAATAGTTACATTTAAAAATTCAGGACTGGGTGAAGTAGTCAGGGAAATTCCTCTCGATAAAATTCTGCTTGAAACAGATGCACCCTATCTGGCACCTGTACCATACAGGGGAAAGAGGAACGAAAGTTCCTATATTCCTATAATTGCAGGGAAAATTGCTGAAATACGAAGTATTGATCTGGAAGAAATTGCCGTGGTTACTACCTTGTCTGCAACCAATTTATTTAGTCTTTAGCAGCTATATAATTTAAACTCTGACCAGATCCAACCATTGAACTTTAAATAAAGATTCTTCAAATTAAATTGAAAGGAAACTTAGTAAACATAACGTTATGAAACCTGAAAAGCGGAAATCAATACTGATCATATATACAGGTGGGACTATTGGTATGGTTCAAAATCGTGAAACAGGTGTATTTGAACCTTTTAATTTCAAGCTGATTGAAACTAAAGTACCTGAACTTAAGCGCTTTGACAGTAAAATATCAACAATTCAATTTGATGTGCCCCTGGATTCTTCTGACATAACTCCTGATGATTGGGTAACAATGGCAAATATTATAAGTGATAATTATAAAAAGTTCAACGGTTTTGTTATTCTTCATGGTACTGATACTATGGCCTATTCAGCATCCGCGTTGAGTTTTATGCTGGAAAACCTTCATAAGCCCGTTATTTTTACGGGAGCTCAACTTCCAATCGGAACTCGTCGTTCAGATGGTCGCGAGAACCTGCTTACTGCAATTGAAATTGCAAGTGCTGAACAAAATCATGAACCGGTTGTGCCTGAAGTATGTGTTTATTTTGAAAACAGGTTATTCAGGGGTAACAGGGTAACAAAAAACAGTGCCGAATTCTTTAATGCATTCCATTCGCACAACCATCCACCTCTTGCGCAGGTTGGAGTGCATATAAAATATAACTTTGCCGCTATAAGTTATGTACCATTAACAAGGCCTTTCAGGGTGCATACCAAATTAGACAATAACATTTCAATTCTTAAAATATTTCCGGGAATAAATAAGGAATCTGTTTATTCGATATTGCATACTCCCGGGTTGAAAGGCCTTATCTTTGAATCTTTCGGAGCGGGCAATGCACCTAATCAATCCTGGTTAATAGATGAAATAGCAGAAATTATCAGGAAAGGTGTTATAGTATTAAATGCAACACAATGCAATACCGGTAGCGTTGAAATGGGCAGATATCATACAAGCGAAGCATTATTAAAAGTGGGAGTTATTGGCGGGTATGATATTACAACCGAAGCAGCAATCAGTAAACTGATGTTCCTGTTAGGGCAAAAGTTATCACGTGATGAAATAATATCCCGGCTTAATACTTCCATATGCGGAGAAATAACTGTCAATTGACAGGTAAAATGAAATAATTTCGTAATTTCGGCAGGAGTGTAAGAAGACAGAAAACAGAAGACAGAAGACAGAAGGCAGAAGAAAGACAGATAAAAGATGAAAGAATTTGAAAATTTGAAAATGTGCAAATTTGAAAATTTACAATTGATTTTATTAGGGTTTATGCGTTTATTTGTTTATCAAGTTTATAGTGTTTATAAAGTTTATGGTATTCAGGTAACTTTTATAAACCTTATAAACTTTTATAAACCTTATAAACTTAATCACTTTTTACTAACAACTAACAACCAACAACCAACAACCAGCAACTAACAACTAAAAGGGAGAGTTGGCCGAGTGGTCTAAGGCGCACGCCTGGAAAGTGTGTAAGCTTCAAAAGGGCTTCTAGGGTTCGAATCCCTAACTCTCCGCAAATCGAAAAAGCAACCCCGCGAATGCGGGGTTTGTCTTTTAAATAAAGCGATGAAAGTTTACTTTCATAAGCGACGATTGAAAAGACAAAAACCGTCAGGTTGCTTTTCGATTTTAGCACCTCCAAAACGGGATCGCCGTATATTCCCGGTAGGGAATATGGAAGCAGAAGTTCAATTGAATGTTTGGATTCCAAAATCGTTAATGAAAAAGATTAAACTAAAATCGTTGGATTCTAATATAAGTATAAAGGATTGCGTTACTAAGGCGATTATTAATCAATTAACTAATATAAATAACTATTAAAATATCCGCACAATTTCATATTTTTGTAATATGTGTGCGCCTTGCGCACCTATTACCTTGAAGGTGAGAGTCCTTTATGGGGGTCGGTAGTTACCAACCATTAGCCAAGAGCAAGGGTGTCCATTGCGAAGTGGAATCTGAAGGAAGCTGGAGGCAAAGTCCTGAACCGAGGAATACGAACTACATCAGGCATATCCAGTAGGACGAGATTGCAAAACAAATTGAAGTCCAATAACTACCCGGATACTGGAGTGTAAATGTAGCGGTTACATGGGATGAAGGGGAATAAGTTTACCAAGGGAGACCTGACAGACGTGCGGAAACGGAGTATGAAACACGGATAACAATTACTGTCAGGAGTCAGCAGAGGCCATAGTAGTTAAAGGTAACGAGCCGATATAGAAAAGAGGAAGACTCACAAAAGAACGAAGGGCCGAATCTTAAGAGGTGAGCATCAAATGAAATTTACCTTATGAATGATGGAAAGCAGAAAACGGATAATGACACCTGTCAACGGATAGATAGAGCGGTACTCGAAGGAGATGTTGAAGGGCAGACATTCTTATGGATGAATGAAAAAGAAGACACCAACACAGCACGGCCAAGGCTGTTAGAGTTTATTCTATCTCCAACCAACCTAAATGAAGCTTACAAACAAGTAAGGCGGAATAAGGGGAGTGGAGGAGTTGATGGGATGCAAATGGAGGACTTATTAAAACACCTTCAAACCCATAGAGAGGGATTAATAACAGCTTTACACGAGGGGAAGTACATGCCACAACCGGTCAGAAGGGTAGAAATACCAAAGGAGAACGGGAATAAACGGCAACTGGGCATCCCCACGGTAGCAGACAGAGTAATCCAGCAAGCAGTGGCACAACAAATGTCGCCGATTTACGAAAGACAATTCTCAGCTACCAGTTACGGATTCCGACCAAAGCGCAGTGCCCATCAAGCTATAAGGCAATGTCAGAAGAATGCTAACGAAGGCTATCGGTATGTAGTGGATATGGATTTGGAAAAGTTCTTTGATAAAGTTAATCAAAGTAAACTTATAGAAGTTCTTTCCAGAACAATAAAAGATGGCAGAGTTGTATCGCTAATACATAAATACCTTAGAGCAGGTGTAATGACACAAGGTGTATATAAAGATACACCAATGGGAGTACCGCAGGGAGGCAACCTAAGTCCGTTATTGAGCAACATAATGCTCAACGAACTGGATAAGGAACTGGAAAAGCGGGGGCACAGGTTTGTAAGGTACGCCGATGATTGTATGATATTTTGCAGAAGCAGACGAGCATCCCAAAGGATACTCTCTGGAATCACAAAATACATAGAAGAAAAATTGTACCTAAAAGTAAATCGCGATAAAACGGTAGTAGCCCATATTAAAGACGTTAAATTCTTAGGGTATGGGTTTTACTTTACCAAAGATAGTTGCCATATCCGCATTCACCAAAAGAGTGTGGAGAAAATGAAAGGGAAAATCAGGGAACTAACATCAAGAAGTAACGGGTGGGGAAATGAACGCAGGAAAGAAGCACTTAAACAGTACATCACAGGATGGTTGAACTACTTCAAACTTGCAGACATGAAAATTCTTCTATTACGTATTGATGAATGGTTTAGGCGACGATTAAGGGCACTGATATGGAAACAATGGAAACGTACCAGAACCAAAATTAGCAACCTGATTAAACTTGGTATTCCCAGACCTAAAGCCTTTGTGTTTGCCAATACAAGGAAAGGATACTGGCATACTGCCGATAGTCCTATACTGCATAGAAGCATAACTACTGAAAGGCTTTTGAGTACAGGATTTATTTTCTTCTCTGCCTATTACGTGAAAGTACACTGTGTAAATTAAGAAACCGCCGTATACCGAACGGTACGTACGGTGGTGTGAGAGGTCGAAACGGGAATTAATCCCGTTTCTCCTACTCGATTAAATCAAGCGATGAAAGTTTACTTTCATAAGCGACGATTGAAAAGACAAAAACCGTCAGGTTGCTTTTCGATTTTAGCACCTCCAAAACGGGATCGCCGTATATTCCCGGTAGGGAATATGGAAGCAGAAGTTCAATTGAATGTTTGGATTCCAAAATCGTTAATGAAAAAGATTAAACTAAAATCGTTGGATTCTAATATAAGTATAAAGGATTGCGTTACTAAGGCGATTATTAATCAATTAACTAATATAAATAACTATTAAAATATCCGCACAATTTCATATTTTTGTAATATGTATTAAAGGCGTAAATTAATATTAGCTCTTTTAGAGGTTTTCGAAAACATACTTGAAAAAATTAGGTTGCAAAAACTATTAATGTTAACTGTTAATCAACAGCTTAACCCTGATTATTATTTTATTCCTTATAAGTTTGGTTGTTTTTCTTTCCAGGCAAATGCTGATTTAACTACAATGACTAAATATAATCAAGTTGCAGTTGATGGTAATAGCTGGGTAAAAATAGATCATGCAAATTTCTTATCAAGTCTTAAAGAAAGGGCCATGCAAGCTATTCGATATATTAAGTTACAATTTGGAAGTAAAAATACTGATGAGTTAATAAAATACACTTATATAAATTTCCCTTATTTGGCTATCAATAGCACTATAGCTAAAGATATACTTAACCAGGATGAATATCAAAGAATATTGGAAGCACAGCCAAAATATAATGATACTGGTTTATATACTATTGGTTACGAGGGTACGTCCTTAGAAGAATACTTAAATAAACTTATTAAAAACAATATTAAAGTTCTTTGTGATGTACGTAAAAACTCTTGTTAGCATGAAATATGGATTTAGTAAATCACAATTACAAAAAGCTTGTGAAGGTGTTAATATTAAATATTTACATATTCCGGAATTTGGGATTGACTCTGACAAACGGCAAGAATTATATACTCAAATTGATTATGACAATTTGTTTAAATCATATCATGTCGATGTTTTACAACAAACATTGAGTATACAGGAAAAATTGTTAGTATTATTAAAAGATAAAAAACGAATCGCATTAACATGTTTTGAGGCAAATATAAATCAATGTCACAGGAAACATTTAGCTGAGTCACTATCCAGGTTACCAGGCTTTAAATACCAATTGAAACATATTTAATATGCCCTTAACCAAAGTCCTGATAACTGTTAAAACCTACCCTACAATTTCAACAAAATATGAAGAAATTGTTTGCACTGCAGGCTTTCGTTAGGATGGAACCTGGATTCGAATTTATCCAATCCAATTTCGTAAGAAATTATATCATGAGCAATATTCTAAATATGAATGGATTAAAATAGACTTGATTAAAAATCCAAAGGATAAGCGGCTTGAAAGTTTTCGGTCTGTTTCTCATGACACCCCTATTAACGTTATTGGTAATATTCCGCCTGATGGTGATGCATGGTTTGAAAGAAGGAAGATCGTTTTAAAAAAAAATCCTTTTATAATAATTGGTACCTTTTATCCTAAACATATAACTCAGTTAAGGTTATTTTAAGGTTTAATGGTTTTAAACTATTAAAATGAATTTTGAATTATAGAAATCTATAATTCTAGAACCATTTTTATTTTAGTTTAACTAACTTAGCATGTTATTATTCTGAGAAATACTCTTTTGATCAATCAATCGTAAAATTATCAATGAATTGATATTACCAATAGAGGCCATGATTAACCAGAATCCGGAACAAGTCGCCAGAGATCATATTGACAGACAGCTTATAACTGCTGGCTGGATAATTCAGGAAGTAAAAAAGGTAAATCTTCTTGCAGGTATTGGTGTAGCTGTAAAAGAATATTATACGGATGTTGGCCCAGCCGATTATATTTTATTTGTTGAAAGTAAACCAATAGGCATAGTTGAAGCTAAAAGAGAAGAAGAAGGTCATCGCATGAATGTTCACGAAAGTCAAAGTGAAGAATATGCTCATGCTAAACTTAAATATTTAAATAATGAACCTTTACAATATGTTTATCTTAGTACAGGGGAAATAACAAGATTTACCGACTATACCGATCCAAAACCACGATCAAGGGAAATATTCAGTTTCCATCAACCAGAAACCTTAAGAGACTGGAAGAAAACAGGAAAATCCCTTCGCAAAAGATTGTTCGATTTACCAGCCCTGCAAACTGAAGGATTAAGGGATTGTCAAATCAACGCCATTCAAAATTTAGAAACTTCTTTTAAACAATACCACCCTAAGGCATTAATTCAAATGGCTACAGGTGCTGGAAAAACTTTTACAGCAATTACCTTTATTTATCGTTTACTCAAATATTCTAAAGCTAAACGGGTACTTTTTTTAGTAGATACTAAAAATCTGGGGGAACAAGCTGAACAGGAATTTATGTCTTATTTACCAAATGACGATAATAGAAAATTCACCGAATTATATAATGTCCAGCGATTAAAGTCAAGTTATATTGCAACTGATAGTCAAGTTTGCATCAGTACAATACAACGGCTTTATTCCATTTTAAAAGGAACGGAGTTGGATGAAAAACTTGAAGAAGAAAACCCAAACGAACATAAGTGGCAACCTAAGGAAATCCCTCCAATAGAATATGATTCGAAAATGCCAATAGAGTTTTTCGATTTCATTGTAATTGATGAATGTCACCGAAGCATTTATAACTTGTGGACTCAGGTATTAGAATATTACGATGCCTTTGAAATTGGACTAACTGCAACACCCGATGCCAGAACTTTTGCTTATTTTCAGCAAAATGTTGTATCGGAATATTCACATGAAATGGCAGTTGCAGATGGTGTAAATGTGGGCTATGACGTATATATTATCGATACAAAAATTACACAACAAGGAGGTACTTTTTGGCAGGGTGAATATGTTGAACTGCGTGAAAGGTTGAGCCGTAAAAAGCGCATGGAGTTGCAGGATGAAGATGAAAATTATTCCAGCCAACAACTGGATAAAAATGTTGTAAACCCCAATCAAATAAGGATTATTATAAGAACTTTTAAAGAACATCTTCCGATTATTTTTAATGACAGATTTGACCTAAATGGAGTTTTTGAAATACCTAAAACTTTAATTTTTGCAAAGACTGACAGTCATGCTGATGATATTATTCAAATTGTAAGAGAAGAATTTGCTGAAGAAAACCGTTTTTGTAAAAAAATTACTTATAATTCAGAAAAAGACCGCAGAGATTCTTATGACAATATTATAGAAAAGGGAGAAAACCCGAAAGGTACTTTGTCCGACTTTCGCAATTCATATTATCCACGCATTGCAGTGACAGTCGATATGATTGCCACTGGTACTGATGTTAAACCATTGGAATGCTTGTTGTTTATGCGTGATGTTAAAAGTAAAAATTATTTCGAACAGATGAAGGGTCGGGGTACACGAACAATTGATCTGGATAATTTGCGTAAAGTCACTCCTACTGCGAAATACACCAAAGATCATTTTGTAATTGTAGATGCCATTGGAGTTACCAGAAGCTTGAAAACTGACAGCAGACCATTGGAAAAAAAGCCAGGGGTTCCGTTGAAAGATTTACTTCAGGCCATTGCCGTAGGTGTACGAGATGAAGATTTGTTCACCTCACTTGCTAACCGGCTGTCACGATTTGACAAGCAAATAACTGAGAAAGAAAAAGTCAAATTTGCAGAAAAAGCAAATGGTAAAAGCATTTCACAGGTTGTAAAAGAATTGTTAAAGGCTTTTAATCCTGATGTGGTTGAAGATTTAAAAATGCAAGTTAACAGAGAGATGCTGGGGTCAGCACCTATTGATATCGATAAAGAATTCAAAATCAGAAATTCTAAATTAATAGAAGAAGCTGCCAAGGTGTTCAATGGTGAACTTAATGAATATATTGAAAATGTGCGGAAGGCCCACGAACAGAAAATCGATTCTTCTAATCCTGATGAAATCATCAATGTTGGCTGGGCAAAGGATAATAAAGACAAGGCATATGAAATAGTAAAAAGTTTTGCTGAATGGATATCTCAAAATAAAGATAAATTGATGGCATTGCAGATTTTTTATAATGAACCATTCCGAAGGAGGGAACTCACTTATGTCATGATAAAAGCGGTTTTGGAGAAACTTCAACAAGATAAACCCCTTTTGGCACCAATGAATGTTTGGCGAGCTCATGAAACCTTGGAAAAATGCAATGGCTCACCAATAAATGAATTAACCGCTATTGTCTCTCTTATTCGTAAAGGATGTGGGATAGATAACATCATCACATCTTATGATAAAACAGTCGATAAAAATTTCCAGACATGGGTTTTTAATAAACAAGCAGGTAATGCTCCAAAATTTTCAGAAGAACAAATACAATGGTTACGAATGATTAAAGATTATATTTTAAACAGTTTCCATATTGAAAAGGACGATTTTGATTTAAATCCTTTTAATGCAAAAGGCGGAATTGGTAGGATGTGGGAATTATTTGGAGAACAGACAGAATATATTATAAGCGAATTAAATGAAGCTTTATCAGCATAATTTTATTTTATTAAGTCTTATATGAAAAATGTAACTAAAATATTAACTACACTTAGTTTGTCTGCTTCAGAAACTCGAGAAGATAGCATTAAATCTATTATAAGAACGACTCTTTTAGAAAGTAAAGATCCCATTTCAATTAGTGAATTAAAAGAAAATATTGATATTATTTATGATATATCCTTATATGATACAGAGTTCGACACTATTTTTAAAACACTTCTTGATGGTAATGAAATTGTTCAAAATATTAAATCACAATATTCATTAGTAGATGATGAAAAAGAAAAGTTAATTTCTCTTGGTGCAAAACTTAGAACAAGTGAAATAATTAGATTTCAGAACTTTAAAAATTTTATTAATGAAAAATCTCAAAGTATACTTAAAGATGATGACATTAAGTTACTTTGGGATACTCTCAAAGATTATTTTTATGGCTGTTTTTTCCTTTATGGAATAAATGCTATTGAATTTTTACATCCAAAAAATGTTAGGCAGGAATCTGCTAATTTAAATTACAGAGAAGTATTTAATGATGCAATAATTAAATTAAAAAACCCGAACTTAACAGAAATATTCAAAATTGCAGTTGATTTATTTCCTGATTATGCTACAAAAGAAGATTTAGATTTCATTGATGATATTGGTCAAAAGACTCTTTCATTTGCTTCATTAGGTCTCAGTCCTGAACAAGCTAGTCAAGATTTAGATAAAGAATTAATTGATTGGACACTTTATTTAGATACAAATTTTCTTTTCTCAATTCTTAACCTTCATGCAAATGTTGAAAATGAGGCATCTAAAGAACTTATCAAGCTTATTGTACTTAATAAGGATATTATTAAAATTCAATTTCGGTATTCGGAACTTACTTTAAAAGAATTAAGACATAAGAAGATCGATTTTATCAACTTGGACGAAACACTAACTGATTCTGCAATAAGAGCTATATTAAAATCAGATGAATTAGATGAATTTGCAAAAAAATATTATTCAGATTTATTATTTAATAGAGCAGAAACAATTCATCCTACTAAAATTATTGATTTAGCTGAAATAACTTTACCAAAAGCAGGCATTTTAATTTCTAGAAATAAAAAACAAATTGACTCCTTAGGAGATAATTACATAAATGAAAAAATAGTAGAATATAAACGCTATATAGATTGTATTAATGAGACTCGATTAGAATTTTCAAAAAAAAATCACACTTTCTTCAGACCTCATTTTCGTTCGGATTCACAAATTAATCATGATATAGTATTAAGAGAGTTAATTTTAAACTCAAGAAGATCATTCAATAAAGATGAAATTAAAACATTTAATGAAGTTAAATATTTTGGATTAACGTTAGATGGATTATTATTAAAATATGATAATCAAAAAATTAATTCACAAGAGATTACTAATTACCCAACTTTTTTCCGTCCATCTTTTTTATTAAATAGATTGGTAAAACTTTTACCAATTAAAACTCCTGATTATAAAAAAGCCTTTATTAAAGCAGTGTCATCCAGGGGTTTTCATAAAGATACGCAAAAATCAAATGATATAATTAAAGTTGCAAGCTATTTAAAAAAACATGGAATTGACAATGAAAGTGTTTTATTGAATTTAATTTCAGAAAAACTTTTCATGGAGAATTTTCACCAAGAAAATTCTAAACAAGAATTTAATAGCGAACAATTTTTTGAATCAGAACTAAATACTATTTTAGCTCAAAAGGAAAATGAAGTTAGAGTAACTAAAGAGGAATTAGAAAAATTAACAGAACAAACTAGATTTGAAAAAGAAGATAAAGAAAGACTTAAAACGCAAAATGAACAAAAAGAAACTGATGTAATTTTACTAAATTCTGCAATAAATCAACTTCAAAAACAAATAAAAACACTGGAATATAGAACTACAACAACAATAATTTCACCTACTCTAAATTTTGAAACTGCTGAAATACAAAGAAAATTAGATGCCACAATATTAAAATTACTTAATAAAAGTAAGGAAAATATTGCTTTGAAAAATGAACAAAGGAAAATACCAAGAGCTAAATACATATATAGGAAAATATTTTGGTGGCGTTTTAGATCATTTATTTGGATTCTTTTTCTTCCTGTAATGTTTCTTTCTACTTATTTAATTCTAAACGAATTATCAATATTCCCAAATAATCCAGACGGAAAAAATCTTGATACTTTTTTGGCAAACCCTGTATTAAAAGGAATATTATTGTTATTAACAATTTATCAAGCAATTTTCATTCCAATTTTTGTCTCAAAGTTCTATCAAACAAACAAAAGTAAATTTATTGAACATTTAATTATTCCAGAGAACTTAAGAGAAAAGAATGAAGAATAGTATTCCAAAACATTGGCAAATTATGAAACTTGGAGCAGTTTGTGAAATTCTGGATAATTTACGAAAGCCAGTAAATTTAATAGAACGGCAACAAAGAATTGCTGGGAAAAGTCAAAGTGAACTTTTCCCTTACTATGGAGCTACTGGTCAAGTAGGTTGGATAGATTGCTATTTAACTAATGGCGAATATTTATTAATTGGAGAAGACGGTGCTCCATTTTTGGATAATTATAAAAATAAAGCATATAAAATTAAAGGTAAAACCTGGGTAAACAATCATGCCCATATTCTGAAAGGAAAAGCACAATATCTTTCAGATGATTTTGCTCTTTATTATCTTAATTCTATTAATTATAGAGAATTTGTAAATGGTACGACTCGTTTGAAATTAACAAAAAGCAACTTAGTTGATATACCTTTTATTATTCCTCCACTCCCCGAACAGCAAGCCATTGTTTCCAAAATAGAAGAACTACTCAGCGATTTAGATAACGGCAAACAAAAACTGATAACCGCTCAGCAGCAATTAAAGGTTTACCGGCAAAGTTTATTAAAGGCGGCCTTTGAAGGAAAGCTTACCAATAAAGAGGTGAAGGATGGTGAGATGCCAAAAGAGTGGTCTATAAAATGTTTAGGAGACGTACTAGATAAAATAGAAGCTGGAAAAAGTTTTAAGTGTGATGAAAGGACACCGAATTTAAATGAAGTTGGAGTACTTAAAGTTAGTGCAGTTACTTGGCAAGTTTTCAATGAAAATGAAAGCAAAACTATATTTGACAAAGAAAGATTTAATAAAGCATACTTGGTGGTAAAAGATGATTTCCTTTTTAGTAGAGCAAATACGCTTGATTTAATTGGTGCAGTTGTTATTGTTAGTAATATTCAAAGACAATTAATGCTTAGTGATAAAACACTGAGATTTAAATTTAAATCTGTTGTTTTAAATCCTTATATTCTATCCTATTTAAGAAGTAGAAAAGGAAGGAAAGAAATTCAGAGATTGTCAACTGGAAATCAGGAATCAATGAGAAATATAGGTCAAGAAAGAATTAAGCAAATTGAGTTTCCTTATTGTTCTCTTGATGAACAACGACTCATTGTCTCAGAACTTGAAAGCAAACTCACTGTTTGCGACAAAATAGAAGAAACCATAAGCCAAAGTTTGGATCAGGTAGAATCATTGAGAAAGAGTATATTGAAGAAGGCTTTTGAGGGGAAACTTATTTGAAAGTTTTTATTTATGAATACTATTCATATTCTTGAAGAAAAAATTAGAACACAATTCCATAATATCTGGCGTTGCGCAGACTCCTCGAAGTGGCAAATTCTTAAAAATACTAACTTGCTAAGTTTCTTATGGTTAAATTCAGAAATTAATTATACTAAGAATATAAATGAGATAGATAGTGGTAAAAATTCTATTATTCCTTGGGTCACTAAATTAAGGAAAGGAGATTTAATATTTGTCCTTGATAAATTTAATTACTATGGTATAGCCATAGCATTAACAGAATATAATTTCAAAGGCCCATATATTAAGCTTGATAATAAAGATTATCCCGCAATTAAGGTTAAATATATTCATAAACTAGATAAACCCTTTCAACATGATTTAGAAACACATAATAATCCGGCCACATTTACGAATATTGATAATTATAGTTTTGGATTATTTAAAGTGCTTCAATTATTGGAATCTAAACAACCAGAAGCTATTCAAGCTTTAAATGATTGCATCAATAATCCAAGTTTAAATATAGAACATAAAATTTCAAGAATTACATGGAATTCTAAAGGTTGGATAAAACCATCAGGGAGAGATGGAAAATCTAAAAATGAAAGTTTCGAGCATACTTATGGTTATGGTCATGAGGAATGGTTATTTGATAGTTCAAAGTCGATAGATGGTTATAAATATGGTTTTCTGGAACCAATATATAAATTTTATGATAGTTATATTGGTAAGAATTTTAATATAAGCTTATATACAATAGATGATAATAAAAAACAACAATATTGGGTTGGTACATTAAATAATGTAGAAGTCATCAATGAAGAAACAGCTGAAAGAGTTCTTGGTATTTATAAGAATAATGGCTGGTTAGAGGAAATGGTAGTTGATTTACTCTCCGTCTCAGATAAGGGTAGAAACTTTTTAAATGAATGGGTTCAAAATAATCCTTTGTTTAATATTCGATTTAAAATAGAAGAAATAAATTACTTACCTGATGAAATAATCCCAATTGATAAAGGAAATGGATTAATTTCATCCTCTAGGTATGTTCTACTAAATCTGGAAGATACTTCTCAAATTGAAGAGATTTTAACTGAAACTAAAAAATATTTTTCATTTGATGAAACTGGTACCACAGAAGGTAATCTTAAGAAAGAGTCTATTAAGCGTTCGATTAAAAAAGAAATCGAAGTTGACTTAAGTCATAATGATATTGAAGAAAAATTTCTTTGTTATCTACAAAAACAGTATGGAAAGAAAAAAGTAAAGAGAGAATGTAGGGCATGGGGCTACAACAAAATTGATATTGTAAGGGAAACGTCAAACGGTTATGTATTTTATGAGATCAAAACATATAATCAACTTCTTACCAGTTTGCGAAACGCACTTGGTCAATTGTTGGAATATTGTTGTTTCCTGAAAATAAACATGCAGAAAAGCTTGTACTAGTTTCAAATGTTAAACCAGATGAAGAATTTATTAAATATTTCAATCATCTTAGAAATTATATAAAAATACCTTTAGGTTATATTCACTTTTGTCCAATCAAAAAGGAAATTATAGAAGAATTATGAGCAACAACACTTCCAGCATAGTAAGCAAAGTTTGGTCATTTTGTAATCCCCTCCGAGACGTTGGAGTAGGTTATGGGGATTATTTGGAACAACTCACATACCTATTGTTTTTAAAAATGGCCGATGAATATAGTAAACCACCATATAACCGTCAGTTAAATATTCCAAAAGCTTTCAATTGGGAAAGTTTGATCTCCAAAAAAGGAGCAGAATTAGAACTATATTATGCGACATTACTTCGTGAGTTAAGCACTCAAAAAGGTATTTTAGGACAAATATTTACCAAGAGCCAGAATAAAATTCAAGACCCTGCGATGTTGGCTAAGGTAATCGACATGATCGGAAGCGAAAATTGGTTGGTGATGGGGGCTGATGTTAAGGGTGATATTTATGAAGGATTGTTGGAAAAAAATGCAGAAGACGTAAAAAGCGGAGCCGGGCAATACTTTACACCAAGAGCTTTAATTCGTGCCATGGTTGAATGTGTTCAGCCACAACCAATGAAAACAATTGCTGATCCTGCCTGTGGAACAGGAGGTTTCTTCCTGGCATCATATGATTACCTCGTTACAAATAATAAATTGGATAAAGAACAAAACCAGTTTATCAAACTTAAAACATTTTATGGCAATGAAATTGTAGCCGGTACAAGACGTTTGGCACTGATGAACCTCTTTTTACATAATATAGGTGACATAGAAAGCGATAATTTTATATCTCCGGCTGATGCTTTAATTGCAGCCTCTTCCGTCACTTATGATTATGTTCTGGCCAATCCGCCTTTTGGAAAAAAAAGCAGCCAGACATTCACCAACGAGGAAGGAGAACTTGAAAAAGACGATTTAACATACAATAGGCAGGATTTTTGGGCTACTACCAGCAACAAACAGTTAAACTTTGTTCAACATATCCGGTCGATGTTAAAAACAACCGGTTTTGCCGCCGTTGTAGTTCCGGATAATGTATTATTTGAAGGAGGAGCGGGTGAAACAGTCCGGAAAAAACTAATAGAGACTACTGACTTACACACAATTTTACGTTTGCCAACAGGAATATTTTATGCTCTGGGAGTTAAAGCAAATGTGATTTTTTTTGATAATAAACCGGCAAGTAAAGTTCCCTGGACAAAAGAAATTTGGATTTATGATTACAGAACCAATATTCATCATACATTAAAGAAAAATCCTTTAAAGCTGGATGATCTTAAGGATTTCATCGGCTGCTATAATGCACCAAACCGTCATCAGCGTAAAGAAACCTTTAATGCTGATAGTAATCCGGAAGGTCGTTGGAGAAAATTCAGCTATGAAGAAATTATCAGTCGTGATAAAACCAGTTTAGATATTACCTGGCTTAAGGATAAATCCTTGGCCGATCTTGACAATCTCCCTGATCCGGATGTCATAGCTGCCGATATCATTGAAAACTTGGAGGCAGGATTAGCTAGTTTTCGGGAAATTATGATAAAATTAAGCTCAAGAGATTAATTAACTTTTAATTTTAAAATTTTCAAATTGAACGAGCATTGTAAGCAACCGATAATTTAAATAGTTGGGTGCTTGTGATTATTTTTATAATCTTTTAGCTTTGTTGTCGAAAATTTTCTTCAGTAACTTGAAATTGCTCCTTTACTATGTTAATTATTTTTTCAGAAACAACTTCTGAAATGTCTTTATCAGACATGTTTTGATTAATAATTAAAGACTTTTTCGATTTTTGTTTAAATGCAGATAATATATCAATGCTTGAGTTAACAGTTTCAGGAAAATTTTTATCAAAAAATAATATGTCCATAATTTTATTTTTTAAAATAGTTGCTAAAAAAATGTTGATTTAGTTCAGGTTTAAAGTAATGTTTTCGTTTTATCCATATAAACCCATCACCTTTTGAGATAATTGCCACATCTACTGGGCCACCAACGCTCTCTTTTGCGTTAGTGATTCTTCTTTTTAAATATGTCAAATAAATCAGACTTTCAGCCATTTCAGCTAAATCTTCTTTAGATAAGTTACTTACAGCTGACATTAAAGGACCAATATACTTCTCTCTTTTAATTTGTGCGTTCATATTATTAAATTCTGTAACAATTGGACCCATATCAAGGTTTTGTATTTGTGTTGAAAGGAGTGGGTTTGAATTACCTATTAAAGCTAAAATTGTTTGATTATATTTTTTAAAAACCGCATCTAAATTGTTTAAATAAAGCCCATCTAAATGAGGGTCAACACCTGACAGTATTGTGTCAATAACATCTGTTTGCGCAAAAGGACGAACAGCAGCGTTGTCATTATTCGAAATACTTGCACTACTGTTTTCATCTAAGTAATATCTTAATCTGTTATCAATTACCATTGAAATATTAACTGGAATTAATTGTGGATAAATTTCGTCTTCTCCAAAACCTGTAAAAATAAGTCCAGTATAGTTAGGAATTTCATTTTTAGTTCTCAAAATAGCATAAATAACTTGTTTTAGTTTTAAAAACAACTCATAGGATAATATGATTTCGTTTGCAACAAAACTATGTTGGTTAACATTATTGAATATTTGGTAAGCATAAGAATCAAACATTTCAAAAGAATAATCTACAAATTCATCACAAATCGGATAATAGTTAAAAGTTTGTACAGACCTGTCAAGTGCTTCTTCAAAATAGCGTAAAAATTCATTTATTTTATCAGGTGTGACATCTTTGAACAAATCACTGTGGTTGTCTTTAATGTTTTTAGATATCATCGCGATGATATTCGATATAAAAGTTTCTAAAAATACGTTTTGTAGAGTTATGTCTGAATAGAAATTTTTTAAATGAAGAAATTCAATAAAATTTTGTTGATATTCCTTTATAGTTGGGAATGATTTATTATCAAGTTGTTTGCGATAAATTTTAATAATTGTTTCTCATGGCGTAGACATAAATTCTGCAGAATTGTAAAGCATTATATCAACAGGGTGCTGTTTGGATAAAGTAAATACTTTGTTTGCCTTATTGAAAATTTTATGATTAACACCACCAACTGTCACAACACTATCAGCTGCCATGACAATTGCTTGTTTGTTTAAAATACCTACTACTGCAGACATTAACAATCATTTAGTTTGCTATATGCAAAATCAAACTTATACAATTTGGCTATTTATGTCCTACGCACAAAAAAGCTAAAGTTATAATAATTTAATCACTAAGACTAAATTTCTTTATATTCATAAGATTAATAATAAGATTTTTATCATATAAATAATTTTAATAAAACATCCAACCTAAATTTAGTAATTTAATATAAATGTAAAAGAAAATCAAATATCACCTTATGGATTGAGTGCAAATATTCCATCCCTCCTCTCAACGGTATAAACCCTTTATTTAATAGAAATTAAAGCCATTTAGTGTTTATTTCATTCAACTACACTTCGGTACGTCACCGTCTCTTACCTCGTCAGTGCCGCAACCTTGTTATGCTCCACTGTTTAAACCTTAAACGCTTTTTCTCATTTTCGAGAAAGAATTTTGATATATTTTCCGGAAAAAGAAAACAAATCAAAATCCTTTCGGGTTTATGGCATTTTGATCTCACAATAAATGTCTGAACTGGGATTTGTGTGATTTTTTGGATTATGTGATAAAAAATCCCAAAATCCTTTAATCCCAAAAATCCCAGTTCAGACAATTTATAGGAATTAAAGCCATTTAGTGTTTATTTCATTCAACTACACTTCGGTACGTCACCGTCTCTTACCTCGTCAGTGCCGCAACCTTGTTATGCTCCACTGTTTAAACCTTAAACGCTTTTTCTCTTTTTCGAGAAAAAATTTTGAAATATTTTCCGGAAAAAGAAAACAATTCAAAATCCCTTTAGGTTTATGGCATTTTGATCTCACAATATATGTCTGAACTGGGATTTGTGTGAATTTTAAGATTACGTGACTAAAAATCCCAATATCCTTTAATCCCAAAAATCACAGTTCAGACAATATAGGAATTAAAGCCATTTAGTGTTTATTTAATTCCACTCCACTTCGGTACCGCACTGTCTCGTACCTCACCAATGCCGCAACCTTGTTATGCTCCACTGTTTAAACCTTAAACGCTTTTTCTCATTTTCGAGAAAGGATTTTGATATATTTTCCGGAAAAAGAAAACAAATCAAAATCCTTTCGGGTTTATAGCATTTTGATCTCACAATAAATGTCTGAACTGGGATTTGTGTGATTTTTTGGATGATGTGATTAAAAAATAGAGGAAATAAAATATGAGGATATTACAAGACAGATTATTGAGGCTCATAGGTATGTTGACAAAGGTCACAAAAAGGGAAATGTAGTAATTGTTTTAAATGGAAAAATGTAAACATGATCCTTCAGCAATCTACATTATCGAATGGTTATAACCATCTCCACCCATGAATATTACCGGATAGTGACGCTACAGACACAGAAATATCAAAAAAAAAGGAACCTAAAACCTTTACGGATAATCTGTATAAACATTTTCATATTTAATATGTTTTAGGTAAGCTAATAAAATTTTATTATAATTTTTACTATGGTACAGTTGAAATTTCCCAAAGACAATATCGTTAACAGGATGAGATGGATTTTGGTCGGTACCATTGTCTGCTGTTTTATAAATACACTTATCGGACAAAGTACTAAGTATTGGCACAATCCTGAAACCGCTATTCGCGCAGATGGATTATCAATTTACAATCCAACAAATCACGCATTCGATTTTTTCATAGGTTATGGTTG
Source organism: uncultured Bacteroidota bacterium (assembly GCA_963846585.1). Classification (GTDB taxonomy): domain Bacteria; phylum Bacteroidota; class Bacteroidia; order Bacteroidales; family JAAUTT01; genus JAAUTT01. The sequence continues at coordinate 245,054 of CAWJWO010000002.1, read as the reverse complement.
GTTTACATACATTGTAACATGTGTAGTTTACCTGACAGTGGTATTTTTGTTGGTATCTCTATTACCTAAACGTTTAGCTTTGATTACAATATTTTCATTTATTTTTGGATATTTTTTTGTTGTAACCAATTGGATAGCTATAAGATGGCATCTTGGGATGATCGCGGTTCCTTTATTTGCAATAGTACTTTCACCTTTTATTGTATTCAATTTATTCACAAAAATAAACATTAGTACAAATAAAATCTTAATAAAATTGGGTTTGGTAATGATTGGATTAATTTTTTTAGATTGTGCAAATACATTAATTGGGCAGCCTGATAGCTATTGGATTCATCCTGATACAGTACATGAAGGTAATCAAATATCTCGTTTTTTTTTAAATATAGGTTGGTATTACTTTGTACTATATGATTTGGTTTATTCGGGCATACTATTTTTACTTGTGTTTTTTATTCCAAAACGGATGGCTTTAATTTTAATTTTTTGTTTTATTCTAATCCATTTTGCCGGAGCTTCTTGTTGGTATTATTTTGAATGGAGAATAGGAATACAATCATTTGTTATTTTAGGTATTATACTTAGTATAATTATTGTTTTGGTATATGAATCAGAGACATCGAAAAGTTACTCATTAACTAACAAATTTTGAGCCATAATTAATTAAATTATTTCATTTTTAACGGTTTTGTGCCATCAGCATCAATTGACTTACAGTTTTCCAATTCCTTGTAGTTGCTGATACCTTAAGTTTTTTTTCGAAAAAGCTGTTGTTAATTTTAGTGTTTCCATATCCATTTGGACAAAAAAGATAGGCTATATCATCATTTACGATAAATTCATCCGGTAAAAATGTATTATTTAATATGTTCATAAGAACTTCCTGATCCGGAGATTTTGAAAAAAAAGTAACATGAAGTTTATTAACATCTTCATTCCTGGTGTTAATAAATGGGTTATTTTTAAATATTTTAGTCATCTGTTCAGCACTTCGGATAATTAAAGTTACGTCAATACCAAAAGTTTGCCTGATATTATTTTCAAGCATAAAGATTAATTTATCCTGATTAGTATTATCATAGTCAAATACTATATTTCCACTTTGAATGTAAGTTTCAATATTTATAAGATTCAAACTATGGAGACTAGTCTTTAGTTCATCCATTTTTATTATGTTGTGCCCGCTAACATTAATTCCACGTAATATAGCTATGTATGTTTTCATTTTAAAACTGAATTAAAAGCGAAATAACTCCCAGGATAACCAAAACAAGGCCAGTGATTAATTTTTCATGATGTTCCAGATAATGGGATCGTATCTTTTTTACCCCAATTATGCCTGCATAAACAAGAATTGTCATTGATAAAATGGTAAAAATCATATAAATAACTGATACGGCAATTATTCCCGGCCATCCGGTTGAACCTGCTTTAAAATAATAAGCTTCAATTTCTACGCAGGGTGTGAGGAATAATGATAGACTTAATGAAAACAAAATTGCCCTGTATGATTTGTTCTTTACATCCAAATCAAGATGCTGGTGTGAATGTTTATGACTTTTCCGTCTATCCAATACGATAAAGATGATGCCCAGAACAACCAGGATAAGAGGAGCTAACTGATGTGAAATAAATGAATACCGTTCGGATAATTTATAGCCTGTAAAGCCAACCATTGTACCAAGAAATATAGTACTGGAAGTATGAGCAAAACCTGAAAAAACGGTTGCAAAAAATGTTTGGTGCCAGGTCCATTTTTCCGCTTTGGCAATTACTACAATGGGAATCCAGTGATTAGGTATTATTACATGTAAGGTACTAATAATTATGCTGCCTATTATTATTTCTATCATATACCGGATATTAGTTAATTATTCCTCAAATTTAAAAATATTAATTTGTGACATTAAGAAACTAATATGATAGTTTTTTAAAGGAATGATAAAACTCATTTATAAGAAATTTGTTAATTATTCAAAAAGATCATTAATACATATAAATAAAACAGAATGAAAAAAATTGGAATTATCGGATCAGGGATTGTTGCTCAAACCTTGGGGAGTGGGTTTGTAAAACATGGTTACCAGGTTATGCTTGGTACGAGGGATAAATCAAAACTGGCAGGCTGGCAAAAAGGATCAGGAGTTAATGCACAGATTGGTACGGTATCAGAAACTGCCAAATATGGTGAAATAATAGTATTGGCAGTTAAAGGTACAGTAGTTAAAAATGTACTTGAACAGGCAGGATATGATAATTTAAATAATAAAACTATTATTGATACTACCAATCCTATAGCTGATAAAGCGCCTGAAAATGGTGTTTTGAAATATTTTACTACCCTGGAAAAATCATTGATGGAAGAATTACAGAAAACTGTACCCAAGGCAAATTTTGTTAAGGCATTTAACAGCGTTGGCAACGCTTTTATGGTTAATCCTGTTTTTGAAAGTAAGCCAACAATGTTTATTTGTGGTAATAATAAAGAAGCAAAAAAAGAAGTGTCGGGGATTCTGGAAGCTTTTGGCTGGGAAACTGCTGATTTTGGTGGAGTTGAATCAGCCAGGGCAATAGAACCTTTATGTATGTTGTGGTGTATACCGGGATTATTAACTAATGAATGGGTGCATGCCTTTAAACTATTAAAAAAATAATACTTTTAAATATTAAAATTTAAATATGAAGTACTTTTTGATATTAATTTTATTATTTGGATCAATTGCTCATAGTCAATCGATTAAAATGAATGCCAATCATTTAAAAATAATTGTATTTTCGAAAAGTAACGGGTACATACATGAGTCGGTTCCGGCAGGCATTACTACATTAAATGAACTGGGTGCAGGAAATGGCTGGGAAATAGTAGTAACTGAGGATTCCACTGCATTTAGCCCTGAAAATTTAAAACAATTTGGTCTTATCATTTTTCTTTCGGTTGGGGGCCATGTATTAAACAATAATGAACAAAAGGCTGTTGAACAGTTTGTTGAATCAGGAAAAGGTTTGTTGGCTATCCATACCGGTGCTTATGCCGAACCTGACTGGAAATGGTACCATAAGGCTATTGGAACCAGGTTTATTGGACATCCTCCTTTACAAAAAGCTAAAGTAATTATAGAAGATCAGGAAAATCCTGCTATGCAATGCTTCAGGGATTCAATCTGGGAAACTGAAGATGAATGGTATAGTTTTGCACCTGATCCGCGGAAAAATGTTCATGTTTTGGCCCGGCTTGATGAAAATTCGTACGATGTGGACGACAACCGCTGGTTCAAAGGAGTAGTGCAAAGGATGGGCGATCACCCTATAGTGTGGTTCAGGAGAATGGGGAAAGGAAGGGTTTTTCAAACCGGGTTCGGTCATTCAGCTCAAAAATATTCAGATCCGGTTTTTAAAAAGCATCTTAAGGGGGCTATTATGTGGACTGCCACAGAAAATAACTAAATTGTGATATAAATTATAATATTTGATGATTATGAAAAATAAATATTCAAAAACAACTGGAATAATTATCCTGGCTTTTTTCATAGGTATATTAATAATAAGTGCAGGGATGAATTATAATAGATCGGAAAGTAATATTATTAATAAACAACTTTTAAATACCATTCCGGTAAGAAAGTTATTATTATATGTTGGTTCCTACACTCCAGCTGGTAAAGGGATATATATCTATTCAATGAATTCTGTTACAGGGTCATTGAAATTTATGGGATTGTTTCCTGATACAACCAACCCTTCATATTTAGCCGTTCACCCAAATAAAAAATGGCTGTTTTCGGTAAGTGAAACGGGTGAAGGTGCAGTTAGTGCATACCGGATAATAGATTCTGCAACAATAGAACTTATCAACACCATTTATACAAAAGGGAAAAACCCATGTTATCTGAGCATTGACAATTCGGGTAAATATATATTGGCATCACATTACCAAAGTGGATCGGTAGTTTCGTTACCGATCAAAATTGACGGGTCGTTGGGAAATATTGCTTCAACCATACAAGATACAGGGAAAAGCATAAATGATAAAAGGCAAGCAGGGCCACACGCACATTGTATTGTTCCAGCCCCGGAAGGTAACCTGTTTTTTTCAGCCGACCTCGGGACTGATTTTGTTTACGGTTATAAACTGGATACAATTAACGGAAAGTTGACATCCATTTCAAAAACATCAATTAAACCAGGTTCAGGACCAAGACATCTGACTTTTCATCCCAATAAAAAATGGATGTACCTTCTTAATGAATTAAGTGGAACGGTTGAAGGTTATTTAATTAATAAGTCGTCAGGAAAGTTAGAGATAATGCAAACTTTGCAGGTAATCAATGATATAAAATCCGGGGCTACAGCTTCAGATATTCATATTGGCCGTTCAGGTAAGTTTCTTTATGCAGCTGAACGTGATCCTGAAAACACTATTACAGTATTTTCGATAGATTTAAAAACAGGTTTCCTGAATATGGTTGAAAAAGTCCCCAGTGGGGGTATGGTACCACGTAATTTTGCCATAGATCCGGCAGGTAAATTTCTGGTGGTTGGAAACCAGAAATCAGATAACCTGACAATATTTTCCATAGATAATAAAACAGGTAAATTAACTAAAGTTGGAATTCAAGTTGGGGTTCAAAGTCCTGCCTGTGTGAAATTTATGAATTAATTGGAAGCAATTAATTTATCTTTCAAAATTACAAACCTACCGACGATGCTCAGGAACAGCTGTATTATAATCGGTTTATTAATAAAATATTCAACACCAAGATCAAATATTTCCTCACAACGTTCTGTATAAGCACTTATAAAAACAATTGGAATTTTTATATTTTTGTTTATAATGTATTTAGTTAAAATAATTCCGTCAGTATCTGGGAGCATTAAATCCATGAGAATCAAATCAAATTGTACTGATTCTGATATGACAGAAAAGAATTCTTCACCATCGGCGGCCCTTACTAAAGTAATATTATAATCGGCTAATATTTCTACTATCAATGAATAATTCTCATCGTTATCCTCAACGATTAAAATTTTACCCATAATTGTTTTAATTATTAATTTACTTAATAACTTATTAAAGATAATAAAAATGTACCAATTTTATATCTATTTTTATTTTAATTAATATTTTGTATTTTTAAAATATAAATTTTATATAAATATGTTAAACAAAACTTGAAAATGAAATTTAACAACATTTTAGAAAGTATTGGAAATACCCCTCATCTTAAGTTAAACAAATTATTTTCTTCAGAATATGAAGTCTGGATAAAGTTGGAAAGGCAAAATCCTGGAGGCAGCATTAAGGACAGGATAGGGATTGCAATGATTGAAGATGCTGAAAAAAGGGGCATTCTTAATAAAAATTCCGTAATTATTGAACCAACTTCAGGTAACACCGGAATTGGGCTAGCTTTGGCTGCATGCCTAAAGGGATATAAAATTATTCTTGTTATGCCGGAATCGTTTAGCATTGAAAGAAGGAAACTGATGGCAGCTTACGGGGCATTGTTTGAATTGACCCCGCGTGAAAAAGGTATGAATGGCGCAATAGAAAAAGCCAGGGAGTTGGCTGAAACAATTCCTGATTCATGGATACCATCACAATTTAGTAATCCTGCAAATATTGAAATTCATAAAACAACTACTGCCAGGGAGATAATTAACGATTTCCCGGAAGGATTCGATTACTTAATAACCGGTGTTGGCACTGGGGGACATATTTCAGGAGTTGGAGAAATACTTAAATCGAAATTCCCAAAAATAAAGATTTATGCAGTTGAGCCTGAGGCTGCCCCTTTTATTAGTAAAAGGCAATTCGGGCCTCATGCAATTCAGGGGATTGCTCCGAATTTCATTCCTGAAAACCTTAAAGAATATTTATTGGATGGCGTAATTCAAATCACTAAGGATGAAGCATTCAATTATGCCATGCGTGCTGCAAAAGAAGAGGGACTTTTTGCAGGTATATCTACAGGAGCATCTTTAGCGGCCATAGCTAAAAAACTGCCTGAAATACCTAAAGGTTCACGAATTCTTACATTTAATTATGATTCAGGGGAACGGTATTTGTCAATAGAAGGACTATATTAGTGCAGAGTGCACAGTGCTTAGTTATTAAGTCCGGTTATCTGGAGGTTATTAAGTCCCGGCATGTTGATTTATTGAAGAATTAACAGGTTAGGAAAAGTAAAATACTGAACCTTATAAAATGTCAAACAACTTTCAACCCGACAAAGATTATTCAGGTGAATTTGTATTCACTGCTTCACGAAGCAGCGGGCCAGGCGGACAAAATGTAAACAAGGTTAATTCAAAAATAGAATTACGCTTTAACGTTATTACATCCGCATTGCTCAGTGAATACGAAAAAAGGCTGCTTTTAGAAAAGCTAAAAACTAAAATTACTGATAGAGGAGAAATTGTGATAGTTTCGCAGAAGTATAGTTCACAAATCAGGAATAAGGTGTTTGTTATAGAAAAGTTTTATTTACTGCTTAACAAGGCTTTAACTCCTAAAAAAGTTAGAATACCAACGAGGTCAACCTTTGCTGCAAGGAAAAAACGACTGGAGACAAAACGGTTAACTGCATTAAAGAAACAAATAAGGAAAAATCCAGAACTGTAATTGGAATAGTTGTTAGTTGATAAACTCTTTATAATAATTTATGTTATAAATAAATAAAACAAAATATTATGTCTATGAAAACACGTTTTAAACTTGGGAAACATCCAAAAAAACAAGATTCACGGAATCTTCAATTTTCAAAATATATAAAGACCACGGTTTTGCCACCAGTCCCGGCTGTTGTTGATTATTCGGATAAAATAACACAATGGGGAATGATGCTGAACGACAGAATTGGTGATTGCACGATTGCCGCAGCAGGTCATTTGATTGAAGAATGGACTGATGGAAAAACAATTGTGCCCGATTCAACAATTATGAGTGTATATTCTTTCATTTCAGGCTATGATCCTGTAACCGGTAAAAATGATAATGGTTGTGCAGAATTAGATGTCTTGAACTATTGGCATAATAATGGAATAAATAATGATAAAATAGGGGCATTTACAGAAGTTGATATTAAAAAACCAGTTGATATTAAAACGGCGCTATATTTATTCAATGGTTTATATATAGGGGTAAACTTACCGGAAAGTGCGCAAAATGAATTTCAGGAAAATTTACCATGGACCATAGTTAAAGGATCACCAATTGAAGGGGGACATGCAATAATCCTTACGGGTTTTGACAGCAAATATTTTCATGCAGTAACATGGGGAGCCTTAGTTTCCATCGAACCGGCATGGTTATCAAAATACATGGATGAAGCTTATGCAATAATTTCGAATGATTATTTTTCCGGTGCAAAGACTCTTGAAGGGTTTGATATAGCTTCGTTAATGAGTGATTTGAATTTAATTAAATAAGGTGAATTAGATGTAAAGAATTATTTTTTTATTTTGTAATTGGGAATTTTTTATAAATTGAAACAATGTAAAGAGATTTCTCGCTTCGCTCGAAATGATAATCGGTTTCAGAAAGAGAAGAGGGAGGGGAAAAGAGGGCAGCAGCACAAATAAAAGTTTTTATTAATATAAATTAATGCAAAAAAAAGAGAAATTTTCTATCTGGGTTATTTGCTTAATTTTTTTGATGTTAATTTTTTTACGATGGTGTAATTTCCTTAACCGCAATATTTATAAATCCAGGTATCATCATTCTCAGGTATTTATTAACAAACCTTTGGGTCAGTAATGCATGGCCATTATCGTTATATGGTAATTATTTCTTTGCAGTAAAAAATAATCTTTTAAACGGAAACAATACCTTTCCATCACTTTGTAAAGGATAATCCTTCGCAATTGATTTTATTACTGTCTTTTCAAACAGGGCCCTATCCGGATTGTTAACCAGTCTTTCAAGAAACGGCTTAAGTCCTGTACTTTTAATCATCTCTAATACTGCAAGATGAGAATCAAGAATATGGATATACTCAGTAACCCAAAGGTCAATGGCAGGAAATAAATCCGACAGATTGTCGTAATAAAAACAGGGATCGTGTATAGTAAAAACATTTGTCACTCCTTTTGTTAACGAAGCCCAGCGTGCGTCTCCGGCAATTGTAACAATGGCCTTACCCAATGGCATATCCCAAAACAAGGGTATTTGAATAGCCAGCACTCCATCATCAGATAGTAAGTTATGAAATTTCTTTAACAACATTTTGTGGTTTGGTACCCACTGAATAGTAGCATTAGAAAATACAATATCAAATTTCCCTTCAATCAAATCTTTACCAACATCTAAAATTTGCCATGTCTGTCCTGGATAATCCTTTTTAGCTTTCTCAATCATGGCAGGAGAATTATCCACTCCGACAACTTTCGAATTTGGCCATCTTTTCACCAGAACCTGTGTGCTGTTACCCGGCCCACAGCCGATATCTATTATTTTCCCGGGAGTATCCTTTATTATTCGTGAAACCAAATCAACTGAAGGTTGGGTACGTTCCTTATCAAATTTCAAATACATCTCCGGATTCCAATCTTTATTCATAGTATATTAGATTTATTTTATAATGCATTACAATCTTTATATCACAGGCGCCAATAATTAAATTGTCAAATTTAATAAATTTACTTATATTGATTTAACAGTCAATTATAAGATGTGTCTGATTAACGGGTTGATTATTGTCAAATTTTTGAGTATATTTAATTCATTTTATTTCAGTAATACCTTAAAATACCGTTAAAAATATATAAGGAATAGAATTGAGTTTCGTTATAAATATGGATTAAACAAAATGATTAAACTACTAACTCTGCCGACATTCCGGGAAACTGAAAAAACACTCAAAGCAACAACCTTTTATAATCTTATTGTTGGTTCTTCAATTATTATAACTATTCTGGATTTATCAGAATGTTTTGCTTTACCTCACAATTTTCTTCGTTGGATTTTTATTTTTTGTATTTATAATTTAATGAGTATCGTTTTGCTGTATATTAACAGAAAAGGATATACCAGGCAAGCTTCATATATTTTCTTTTGTTTTTTAGCCTTGCTTATTTTTGGATTAGCCTGGACAGCTGGCGGCATTAAAGCTCAGGCAATTCAGGATATACCCGTGGTTGTATTGGCGGTAGGCTTGTTACTTGGTTGGAGATCAGCTATTTTATCTGCTGTTTGTGCCATTATAATATGTTTAGCCTTTGTTTTAATTGCTGACTTTGGATATTTACCCCTGAGTAGTGTTAATCATACCAACCTTAGTGCATGGATTAATTTTACTTTGAGCATCAGCTTGCTTAGTTTATTTCAGTATATAATAGTGGCAAATCTGGATAAGGCTCTTCTAAATGCAAATTATATGTTGGACATTGGGAAGAAAAGCGAATTTAAATTTCGCAACCTGATTGAATCGACAAATACAGGTTATGTTATTATCGACAATTCGGGTAATGTTATTGACGCTAACCAGGAATATGTTGAACTTACCGGCCATAATAAACTTGATGAAATAATAGGAAGAAGCGTTTTGGAATGGACTTCTGACGACGAATTGGAAACAAACATGCTGGCAGTTGAAGATTGCCTGAAAAATGGCTATATCAGAAATTTTGTAATCACTTATATAGACAAAAATGGCAACCGGAAACCGGTTGAAATAAATGCAACCTTACTGGAAACGGATAACAAACAGGAAATATTTGCATTATGCCGCAATATTACTGAACGTACAAAAATGGAACAAGCTTTGCGTGAAAGCGAAGAACGCTTTTCAAAAGCTTATATGACTTCACCCATTTCATTTTTAATTGCAAACCTTGATGATGGCAAAATCATTGAAGCTAATGAGGCATTTTCAAACTTTTCAGGATATGCCCATGAAGAAGCACTTGCCAGTTCTACGATAACACTGAATTTTTGGGTTGAAGAAGAGGACAGGCTGCAAATGATAAATACTCTTCGTAGTGGCAAGGCTGTAGTATGCATGGAAACAAGATTACAGGCCAAAAATGGGAAAATTGTAACAGGATTATTGTCGGCTCAGGTTATTCATTTGAACAATAAAATTTGTATTATTTCTAGTTTCGAAGATATTACCGAACGCAAAAATGCCGAAATTGAACTAATAAAAGCCAAAGAAAAAGCTGAAGAAAGTGATCGTCTCAAAACAGCCTTTCTTCAAAATATGAGCCATGAGATACGTACCCCATTGAATGCTATTATGGGTTTCTCAAGTTTACTTACAGGTTGCAATGACAATAAAATAAAAATTGAGAAATTTTCACGGATTATAAACCAACGATGTAACGATTTACTGGATATAATAAATGATATTCTTGATATTTCCAAAATTGAATCAGGGCAATTAGAAGTAAACCCCGAAGAATGCAATTTATCGTCACTTTTTGAAGAACTTAGAATCTTTTTTAAAGAGTATCAGATTAGAATGGGTAAAGAACATTTAAAATTGAGTATAATTGCCCCTTCGGATATTTTTATTGTAACCGACAAAGTTAAATTGCTACAAATTATTATTAACCTGGTTAGTAATGCCCTTAAGTTTACAAATGAAGGAAAGATAGAGTTTGGATGTAAATATGATGCAAATAAGAATTTATTATTTTATGTATCGGATACTGGTATTGGAATTCCTCAGGATAAACAAAACATAATTTTTGAACGTTTTGCACAGTTAAACCAGGGCGAAAGGAAAAATATTGGCGGAACCGGCCTTGGATTATCTATTGTAAAGGGATTGATAAATTTGTTGGGTGGCGAAATGTATTTGGATTCCGAACCAAATAAAGGAAGTACATTTTCTTTCAGAATTCCTTATAAAACAATATCTCATGCCAGGTCGGAAGCAATAGTACCTGAAGTACAAGGTAATGAAAATTTATCGGGGAAGACTGTACTTATTGTTGAAGACGATGTGTTTAATGCCGAATATTTAAAAGAAATACTCTCCGGTGCAGGTTTAAATGTCCTGAAAACAGGAAAAGGGGAAGAAGCCATTGAAATATCAACAACACGGACAATAGATATAGTTTTAATGGACATACGCCTTCCGGATGTTGACGGGTATACAGCTACGCGTAAAATAAAAATGCTTAATCCAAATTTGAAAATAATTGCCCAAACTGCCTATGCTACAAAAGATGAAAGACAAAAGGCTTTAGATGCAGGTTGTATTGACTATATTAGTAAACCTATAAAAAAAGAGATATTATTTTCATTGTTAAATAAATATTTAGTCTGATAACAAATTATTGATTACTAATGTTATAATAGACAAAACCTAATCACTTGTTATTTGCCATAATTATTAATAAGTTCATCTAAAAAACGATTCGTTTCTTCCTTCACTATCATTCTCAATGGGTCTGATTCTAACCAATTTAGAGTTTGTTTAATGCCGGTAGAAAATGGAATAGTAGCAACAAAATCCGGCACGAACCGTTTAATTTTTGAATTATCAAAAATTGCGCTATGTGATTTATCTCCCAGTAAAGTACCAAATACCGAAGGATAATTATGGCTGTCAGCATAATCAGAAATGAATCTTGAAGATATATGAACTATTTTTGCCTCATAACCAGCTGCATGTGCAAGAGCCTGATATATCTGATTCCATGAAAGTACTTCATCTGAAGTAATATGAAATGACTCACCAATTGCATGTTGATTACCTAAAAGACCTGCAAAACCTTTAGCAAAATCGTCGGCATGAGTTAATGTCCATAAGGATGTACCATCACCCTGAACTACAATTTGTAGTCCTTTCTTTATACGATCTACGACGGTATATTCATCCCAACCAGCCAGGGTTACCGGAATTACTGTAGAATAAGTGTGGGATGGCCGAACAATTGTAACCGGGAAGCCTCGTTCTCTGTATACTGTCATCAGCATATCTTCGCAGGCAATTTTATTTCTTGAATATTCCCAGAATGGATTTTTAAGAGGCGTTGATTCTGTAATAATATAATTTACCGGGGGTTTTTGATATACTGAGGCAGAACTTATAAATATATACTGTTCCGTATTACCTTCAAAAAGTTCGATATCACGTAAAATATCCTCCGGGGAAAAAGCAACCCAGTTAACAACTGCATCCCATTTTTGACCTGATAGTACTTTCTTTATCAGGGCAATATTCTTAACGTCGGCAATTAAATTATTTACTCCTTTTACTACCGGCCTGTTACCCCTGTTCAGATGGTAAAGGTCAATGCCTTTTTTTATGGCCAATTTGCTTACAGGCTCACTTATATTACCTGTTCCGCCAATAAATAATACTTTCATTTGAGTTGTTTTACTTTTGGTTAAATTTAAAATTTATATCATTTGTTTTATTCAAAGTTTGTTTTATTTTTTCGAAAATAAAGTCGGTTTTTTCGGGCATTAAATCTATAGCCTTTTTATAATAAATTATTGCACTGTCTAATATATTATTTTCAGAATAGGCATTTGCCAAAAGAATTGCAATGTCAACATGATTCGGATATATAGATTGAGCCCTTCTGGAATAAAACAAGGCATTATTAAAATATTTTTTTCTTAATAAACTATCATTGGTTTGATATGCTAAATATAACCAAACATTACCGGCTGCCATATTGCTTTTAGCACTGTCAAAAGAGGTTTTAACATCTGTAGTAAATAACGTAAAATTATTTTTCCAGACTTTATCGCGACTGTATGTTTTTATAAAACACAATGTCATTATTATCGTTAAAAACACAATCCTAAAATTAACCCATTTTATATATTCCGGCAATTTTACCGTGAAAAGCCATGCTATAATTATTACAAAACCAATAGAAGGAATAAATATAAAGCGTTCACTCATAAATGTACCAATATTAAAAAATATGTTTGAAACAATTGAGAGGGTAATCATAAAAAATAGCACTCCAAATGCAATTGTTGTTTTATATTTTAATTTCACAATGGCATAGACAAATAGCGAGATATAAACAATTAATGATAATAAAGCGACACTATTATCCCAATTTATTAACTTAATATGGTACGGATAGTAATCGTAAGTTAAAGGGTCTGGCCAAAAAAGAAGTTTTATATAAATACCGAGGGTATAAAAAATAGTGGCAAATTTCTCCGGAACTGAGGCATAAATATACGGGTTATTTAATAATTCACCGGGAGGTTTGCTTATATCTCCCAGAGCCAGTTTTCTCATGACTAGAAAAATAAAAAGGGCTATGAACAATGATAATAAACAATATAAATATTTAATCCATTTTTCATTTTTATAATAGTAAATACACAGAGGTATTATAGCTATAAAAGTAACAGCATTTTCTTTTGACAATAAGGCAGTTAAAAATAGGACAATGCTTGATATCAGATATATTATTTTAGTTGTATCGAGATATTTAATTATAAATATTATTGTAGCGAGAGAACCTCCAAGAGCCATTATTTCATCCCTGCCTTTAATGTTGGCAACAACTTCGGTATGTATAGGGTGAATTATAAAAATCAGAGTGGCAATGAAGGGTAAATCTGATAAGATTTCCTTTGAACTATATCGATAAAATAACTTTATAAGTAACTTATATAATAATAATGCAGTGATAAGGAAAAGTAATACATTAAAGTAATGGCTCAACCGCGGGTTAGCTCCGAATATTTGATATTCAATCGCGAAAGTAGTTAGGGATAAAGGTCTGTACCTTCCCCCTGTTACCAGAGTAGCATTTTCCCCGAGACTACCTGTAAAAGAATTATATTTAAATATATCAGGTATACCTGAAATGCCATTTGTAGTAAACCGGTTATCATTAATAACCAGGCCGTCGTCAAGCGCGTAATTATTCTGAATGGTATTTCCATAAAAAATAATGCAAAATATACCTAAAATAACAGGTTTAAACATCTTGTTATTATATAAAACTGAAAATGCCTCCAACATATTTTAACTTATTAGGCCCAATACTTTCTTATTATTTCTAATAACCGGTGTTTTGGAGATCATCAATTTTTTTCAAAACTTCCGTTTCATTTTCTTTCTCGCCGGCTAATTTATAAGTAATATATAGACTTTGCCATGCCGATAAACTATAAGGGTTTATTTTTACTGCATTTTTAAGATAAATTGAGGATTTATCGTATTTGCCGGCTAACCTGTATGCAAGGCCTAAATTATTATTCGCGTCAAAATTACCAGGTTGAATTTCAACAGCCCTGGTAAGGTAATATATAGAATTTTGAATATCGTTCTTATACCTGCCTGATAAATATCCAATTTCAAAATTAATAGAAAAATTATCAGGGGAATATTTTATAAATTCAAGATAATATTTCATTTTGAAATCAACGTCATTTGACTTATTTAGTACTGAAGGTATTTGATCACATATTGTATTATTTAAATCAGGGGATAAATAAATGGTTCTTTTATAACAAGCCAAGGCACTATCCAGCATATTATTTTCCGAATATGCATTTCCTAAACGGTAAACCGCATCAACATAATTGGGAAATATTTTAACCAACCTGTTAGCGTAGAATAATGCATCTTTCCTGTATTTACGGGCCAAAATACTATCATTTATTTGGTTAGCCTTTTCCAATAAAACTACACTTACTCCTAAATTGCTTTTCCGGCTATTAAAAGAGGTTTTAACATCATTGGTAAACAAAGAAAAGTCGTCTTTCCAAACCTTATTCCGGCTGTAAGTTGTAATAAAGCAAAATAGCATTACTACAGCTATCAGGGATGTCTTTAAATAACTTGATTTTAGTAGAACAAACACTTTGGTTGATAAAAACCAGGCAATTATAATTGAAAACCCTATGGAAGAAATAAAAATAAACCGTTCAGTAATAACTGCTCCTCCAATCGGGAAAAATAGGTTAGACACTATAGAAAGGGGAAGTAAATAAAATAAAATCCCGTATGAAATGACTGACCTTTTGGCAATGGTTAACAAAGCGTATATCAAAATAAAACAATAGAAGCAAAATGAAAGGATAGCAAATATATTGGTCCAATTTACAATTGGGATATGGTTCGGATAATAATCAAACGTAAGCGGGTGAGGGAATACAAGTAATTTAATATATAACCCGAGGGCATAGAAAATAGTAGCGTATTTTTGAGTAAAGGAAGCATCTATGAGTGCGTTGCTTATAAAATCCTGATGTGGGGCAGCGGTTTCTCCCAATGCTAACTTTCTTATTATTAGGAATAAAATGGTGGCAATAAATAAAGGAATTAAAGAATATATATAAGTTAAGATGTTAGTTTTTCTATAAAAATATATTGATAATGGAATAACAGCTAAAAAAGTAATCGCATTTTCTTTTGATAGGAGTGCAAGGAAAAAACAGATGAAACTATATAAAAGGTAAATTATTTTATGAAAATCGACGTATTTCAAAATAAAAATTGTAGCAGCGAGGGAACCGGCCAAAGTCATGATTTCATCCCTGCATTTAATATTGTCAATTACCTCAGTATGGATAGGATGTATAATAAATAGTAATACGGCAATAAAAGGAAAATCAAAAAATTCATTACTGTTTAAATACTTGCCAAACAACTTTAAAAGTAAAGTATATAATAACAAGGCCGTTAATATATACAATAAAACATTAATCAAATGGCTAAAATAAGGATTTTTCCCGAAAAATTGGTTCTCAAGAGCAAAGGTAACCAATGATAATGGTCTGTATCGACCACCTTCAACAAATTTCGGATTTTTACCAAAACAACCAACCCATGAATCAAACTTTAAAATATCAGGAATGCCAGCTATACCATTTTGAGTAAACTGATTATGTGTGATAACAATAAAATCATCAAAAGCATATTTATTTGGAATTGAATTACCATAAAAAATAAAACAAATCACTGAAATAAAAATAAACTTTAATATTTTGCTTTTATTAATATTTAGTGATTCAGTCATATAATTTGATGTTTTCTATTTCTAACAGAATAATAATTGTAAAATTTTTCACGTATAAATACGTTAATGAGTTCTAAAAAATACATCATTTCACTATAGGACATCCTTTTAATTAAATTTTTTATAAACTTTGGTTGTAAAAAGAACAATATTAAAAATAAATTATACCTTTTTTGAAGTAATTTATTATTATTTATACTAAAATAACTTAAATCTTCCCAATTAATATTTTTATAATCAATATTATCCATGTTAGTATTCCATAATTCTGATCCCGGTAGTATCTTTATGATTGATAACCACAAATAATCTATATCAAGAGATTTTGCAAAAATAAGGGATTCTTTAAATTCTTCTTTGCCTTCACCTGGTAAACCAATAATAAAGTATGCCTTGACCAATAGGCCTGTTTTTTTTGCATTTTCAATCCCTTTTCTCATTAGATCTTTAGTTAATCCTTTTTTTATATTTTCCAATACTTTTTCTGAACCGGATTCAATTCCAAATGAAATAAGGGAACAACCGGCTGTTTTCATTAATTTGATAGTTTCAATTGGTATAGTTACTCTTGTTTGGCAGCACCACCTTATAATAATATTATTTTCAATTATCAGGTTACATAGTTCAGATGTAATTTCACTGTTTAAGCCGAATGAATCGTCAATAAATACAAAATTTGTTACCCCAAGTTTATATCCTTCCATTATTTCATTGAAAATGTTTAAGGCACTCCGGAACCTGAATTTCTTTCCAAAAATATTAGCAGAACTGCAATATGTGCAATTATAAGGGCAACCTCTTGAACTGCAAATAGTCCAAAATTTTTGACGTGGTGGAACTAAAAATCCATATTCCGGGGTACCGTAATATAATTTTTCATCAAGGAGTTGCCTTGCAGGGAATGGTAATAAATTTAAATCGATGATTTTTTCTTGAGGAGGGTTTTTCAATACCATTGTATCTTTTTTATATACCAATCCTCTGACATTTGACCAATCTGAACTATTTAATAATTCAAGAAATGTATATTCGCCTTCATTGACAATTACTCCGTCAACAAAGTCAGAAGCCATAATAGATTCTTCCGGAAGTGCTGAAACGTGAGGGCCGCCAAATATAACTTTTGTTCCAAATGATTTGGCAGCTTTGGCAATTTGAATAGCCCTGTTAAATGCAGGAGTTCTTACGCTTACGCCTAAATATTCAGGTTTGAATGAAAGTAAATACTCTTCGGGAATTTGTCCTACCAATTCATCACAAATTTGAACTTCATGTTTATTTTCCAGGAGTACCGATGCTATGTACAATAACCCAAGAGGATGATGCTTGCCGCCAATATCTTTTCTTTTACCCATGATTCCAGGGCTACACGAATTAACAAGAAGGACTTTAGCCATTTTAACAGATTTCAATAGAGTGCAAATTAATCAATAATTTCAGATTTATTTCCATATGTAATTATTGAATTCTTTTTATATTTAATGTATAAAAATAACCGATGAAAGTCCAAAGATTCTTTTCTTATTTTAAATCAACTAAAGCCACTTTTATTGGCTTTGAAAAAGTATTGCCTTTCCTGACATTTTTTTCCGGAGCAGCGGGGCTTATTTATGAATCTCTCTGGATGCGTTCTTTTGGCTTAATTTTCGGAAATACTACGCACGCTGTTACGGTAATCCTTGCTACTTATATGGGAGGAATAGCGTTAGGAAGTTATTTTGCTGGCCGTATTAAAATATCTAACCCGTTAAAAACATACGCCTTTGTTGAATTTCTAATTGCCGCTTCTGCAATCATTTCATTTGTTCTTTTAAAAATATTGCCTGAATTCTGGGGCAATTTTTTACGTAACGTTTCTTTACCGAATGCCTTCGAAGTCCCGTTAAGGATTATTTTTGCCGGCCTTGTTATACTGATACCAACCCTTTGCATGGGGGCAACAGTTCCGTTGCTGGTACAAATTCTTTCGCGACATGTATCACACCATAAAGTTCTTTCAAGATTATATTACATGAATACTTTGGGAGGCGCTGCCGGTGTGCTTATAACCACTTATATACTTTTTCCTTTACTAGGGTTATCAAAAGCATATATTATTGCAATTGCATTAAATTTTATTATTGCCGGAATATGTACCCTGATGATATTCTTCAATAAATTGCCGTCAACCAATATTCAAATGGCAGAAGATCCCGGGCAATTAAAAATAAAAAGCACAAAAGTTCCGGTCATATTTATGCTTGTGGCATCAATTGTCGGTGCTACATCATTTTGCCTGGAAATACTTTGGAGCAGATCGTTTGCTTTTGTAATCGGCTCTTCAATTTATTCGTTTAACATAATGCTGTTTTCATTTCTGCTGGGTTTAGTTGCCGGAACCTGGTTATATGAAAAATATTGGGGAAAAATAAAGAACCCTTTCAGGATTCTCATTTGGCTGTTATTGCTTTTGGGCACAGGTATCCTTATCAGTGCTGCAGCGATTGGCTGGCTACCACTTTTTTATTATAGCCTGATGGATTACTTACCATTAACATTTGAAGTATATCAATTCGCTGGGTTTCTGTTGTGTTTTCTAGTCATGATTGTATTGACCTCACTTTTTGGTTTTATTTTCCCGTTTATCTTAAGGTTAGTTAGTCAGGATTCTGTTGGACCAAATGAATCACGGTTGATCACATCAAAACTATATGCCTGGAATACGTTTGGAACATTAATTGGTGCATTGCTTACGGGATTTCTTATTATTCCTGTCTTTGGTCTTCAAAAAGGATATATTTTCGCGGCTGCCTTGCCTTTTATTTTAAGCATCATTGTACTTGGTATTTATAAGAAATGGAATATTCAAACTCAGGTAAGTTTCTCGACTATGGTAATTATAGTGGCCATAATACTTGGGACGATATGGAATCCATGGGAACCATTGGTTGTAACCTCTGGCATTTATAAATATGGGTTACAACAAAACAAAGACGAAAAAAGAAACGCATTTGGACTTTTAAAATCATTAAAAAGCAACCGTAAGATATTATATTATAAAGAGGGAATTGAATCCGTAGTTGCAGTTACAAACTCTGAAGGATTCGGATTATTTCTTTCCGTTAATGGAAAAACAGATGCCAGCATTGGGGATCTGAATACTCAAAAAATGCTGGCACATGTGCCATTGGCTCTTAATCCTAATACGAGCAATGCATTGATAATTGGGTGGGGAAGTGGATGCACCAGCGGAACTGTAAGCTTATACCCATTGAAATCTATTGAAACAATTGAAATTGAGCCGGCAGTATACGGATCCAAAAAATTGTTTAGCGAAATAAACAATAGAGTTTACAACGATCCTAAATTTCATATTATTTTCAGAGATGGGCGTAATGTGTTGCTTACAACCTCTAAAATGTATGATGTTATTATTTCGGAACCCTCAAACCCATGGATTACAGGAGTTTCAAATTTGTTTACACAAGAGTTTTATAAATCCGGAATAGAGCGATTAAACAGAAAAGGTATTTTTTGTCAGTGGTTTCATATGTATGATATGCCACTTGAAGTAATGAGATCACAAATGCGGACTTTTTGTTCGGTATTCCCGGATGCCATGCTATGGGTGGTTCCTCTTTCCAATTTACCTGAAAAAAAACAATCAACCATTCCTGGGGACGTGCTGTTAATAGGCAGTCGAGATTCGATTAAAATTGATATGGACAAGATACAAAAATTATATCGCATCCAGGCAATTCAACAGGATCTTGCTTCAACCGGAATTGAGGATCCCGTGTCGTTTATAAGTAATGCCATTCTGGATCGCGATGCTTTATTGCGTTTTTGCGGAAATGCGCCATTAAATACTGATAATTATCCTTATGTTGAATTTAATGCCCCGCGCGGGCTTTTCTATAGCCTTTCTGATATTAGGGAGCAAATAAGCACAATTTATAATGCTATTCAGGATGCGGATACTGCAGTATTGCCAAAAATTTATAATTATCAGACGTTGATTTCTTCAAACATCATTAATCAGTCAGAATTATATACTTATTACGGAAAACTTTATGAGAAAAAAAATATGTTTTTTCGTGCTGAAAGGGCTTATAAAAAAGCATTTTTGATAAACCCAAAGTCATCAATTAATTCTACATCCATGGCAGAATTTTATATGAACAGTTCTCAATTTGAGATTGCACTCACTTGGTGTGAAAATGGCATTAAACTTAATAGGAAAGACATCCATGCATGGGATGTTTTAGGGATGGTTTATTTTAAAATGGGAAACCTTGAAAAGGCCAGGGAAGTTTACACTGCCATGACGACAGGGTTCCCTGAGGATGTGCATGGAGCCTTTAGTCTGGGAATATTATTCTATAAGGAAAAAAAATACACTGAAGCAGAAAAATATCTGGATAAAGCGCTTTTGTTAAGACCAGATTTGCAAATGGCAAAACAGCTGTTAGAATCTATAAAAAAGGAGAAATCAAATTAAAAATTTAATTATGTAACTATCTATTAATTAGTTCGTTATACTCATTAAAATCACTTTCCGCTTCTTTTAATAAGCCTTTCAATTTATAACATTCCCCGCGTTTAAAATAAAACTCTGCCTCTGTAGGGGACATTTTAATAATAATGTTGAAATCATTGATGGCGTTATCAATATTTCCATTTTCTTTATATGAAATTCCACGATTGTAATATGCCTTAATGTAATTTGGGTCCATTATTATTGTCAGATTGAAGTCATTTATTGCATCTGCCATTTGGCCAATGGTTTTAAAAGCTAATCCGCGATTGTAATATACATCAGTATAATTTGGCTTCAATTTAATAGCTTTGCTATAGTCTATAATAGCTTCCCTGATTTTACCACTATACATATAGGCAATTCCCCTGTTGTTATATGCATCTGTGTAATCATGATTAAGTTGTATAGCATTAGTGTAATCTTTAATTGCAAAATCCATTTTTCTCAAAGTATAGAAGGCAGTGCCCCGGTTATAAAGAGCAAGGGCATAATCTGGTTTGAGTTCAATAGCTTTACTATAGTCCCTGATAGCTTCATCAAAGTATCCATAGTTAAAATAAAAGGAGCCCCTGTTCGTATAAGCCATTGGTATATCAGGATATTTGCTGATCACATCCGTGAATAAAACCCCTGAATTTTTCCATATTTCACAGCGGGTATAAGTTGAATATGAGAACAAAATTATTACAACAACCCCCAAAGTAAATATCAATTTTCTTACCCTTTTCAAATAAATTCCCGATATTAACTTTTCGAAATAATATGCAACAATAAAGGATATTCCTATAAAGGGTATATATGTGTACCTATCTGCAATAGAACCGCCACTTACAAATCGGAATTGTAATCCTGTTGATATTGCAATAAAAAAAAACGTTAAACCAAAAAAGATGATTTTATTTTTTCTTATTAAGTATATATCCAAGGACAATATTACTATAGATGCTATAAAACCTGCATAATAGATTAGGGGTAATTTATCAGGAAGAGAAATAAGATTAGGATAGCATGCTGAAAGATTAACAGGGGCAAAAAACCTGATAACATAAAAAATGCAGTCGTAGCCATAACATATTATAAAACGTTTTTGCATTACCGCGAATGAAGCAGGAGGTGCAACAGCTCCATATTCCTTCTGTGATTTCATTTCTATAAAGATGATAATAATGGAAATGATAAAAAATGGAATTTTTTCAAGAACCATCTTAAGATTGAACTTTCTGTTTTTGTAATAATCGATAAGAAATAAAATAGCAGGCAGGGTCATGGCTGTTCCCTTGGAAAGCAGGGATAACATAAAAAGAACAAAAACACACAGATATCTTAATATACTATTTTTATCTTTTTTTTCGAGATAATTTAAATAAATGACAATTGATGACAGGTAAAAGAAAACAAAAAGCACATCTTTTCTGCCAGCCACCCATGCTACAGGCTCAACATTGGTAGGATGTACAGCGAAAAAAACAGCACAAATAAACGCGACGGGATCGTTTTTAAATAATTTTCGGATTATAGTAAATACAAGCAATACGCTTAAAGAATGTAAAATCAGGTTAAATAGTATGTAACCAAATGGGTCAAGATGTCCTAAATGAAAATTAACTGCCAGTGACATAATTGTTACAGGATGATAGTTGCCACAAGAAAATGTAGTTGGGGAAAATATGTAGCAAACATTATGCCATGATAGCGAACGGATTAATGAATTATTTAGAACATATATAGGATCGTCCCAATTGGTAAATGAATTTGATAGCGAGGGAGAAAATGCAATTACTGTTAATACTAAAAGTAAAAACATGTAAATAAACTTGTCTGGTATTTTCAATTTATTTAGAAATTAGTTATCAAAATCTTGATCTGTCTTTTGGTAAATCATAATCTGAAGAAAATATCTGACCATGTATTTTAATCATATCTTTTATCGTTTTCCAAATATTTATTGAAGATACTGATACGCCTTTGCCAAAAGCGCGGGGAAATGTTTGAATTCCCACTTCGCCAACCCTGTAACCTTTAAGCATAGCTTTAATTGTAATTTCGGCTCCAATAAACGGACTTGTCGATTGAATGGAAATTTCATTCAGGAGGCTTTTTCTTATCATTCTAAGACCTGTACTTATATCCCTGTATTTAACTTTAAAAAGAAATCTGAGTAATATATTATATGTTCTTGAAACAAATATCCTCCATGATGAGTACATCCTTATGTAACGGAATGTGATAATAAGATCATAATAATCCCGAAGTTTTAATAACTTTCTAAAATCAGTTACATCATATTCATCATCACCATCTGTAAAACATATATATTCAAATTGCGAATTAGTGAGTCCTGTTAATACTGCTGCGCCATATCCCAAATGTTCAGCGTGATGAATTACCCGTATTTTGTTGTTTTGTCCGGATAATTCATCTGCTATAATACCAGATTTATCAGGGCTACAATCATTTATTATTAATATTTCATAATCTTCTGCTATATCATCCAGAACCTGAATAGCTTTTTCTGTCACTATTTTAACAGTATTTTCGTCATTGAAAACCGGGAAAAACAAACTTATTTTTGGTTTTTCTATCATTATATTGGCTGAATTTAAGTCACATAAAATACTTTTTATTACCTTAATTTATTTGTGTCCGCTAAAAGACTATCCTCTTGTATATTATCCAGGGTACCAATTTTACTATAATAACAATATATCTCCAATAACCTGGATAATAATAAATTCGGTTTCTTTTTTTTAGTTTTGTAATAATTTTTTCAGCGACGAGACTTGATGAAACCGGATGCAATAATAATTTTTTTCCATAGCTCATTGCTGTATCTATATATCCAAGCCTGAAAATTATTATTCTTATAGACGAATCAGCCAGCAAATGCTGTAAGCCACGACAATAAAAATCAATTGCCATTTTTGATGAGGCATACACCAAATTGTTTTTTCTTGGTCTGCAAATAGTTATGCTTGACATTAAATAAATTTTCAATTCTTCCCTTTTGTCGACTGATTGAATTAATGCAGATAAAAAATGAGCAATTGAAAGAAAATTTGAATTCACCAAACGATCGACAATAAGACAGTCCTGCAATCCATTGTCGTGTTCAACCATATCACCAACAGTTATGAAAATGGAATTGATATTTTTTCCTTTTGAAATATACGAAACCAATTTATCCCTTTCATTTTTTTCATTTATATCAATCGTGTATACCTGTGTGTATATGTTATATTTCAATGAAATATTCGCGGCATTTGCTTCCAAATCCCTTTTACTTCTTGAGCAAAGAACCAAGCCACAACCATCTCTTCCAAGCTTTTCGGCCAATGCCCTGCCCACTCCTGAACTCGCACCTAAAATTATTGCAGTGTTCAATGTATTAACAATTTATGTACTTAATAGCCACTATCAAATAATATTCTGACAATCGTAACGAATGCAACGCACATTATGGACAAACCTAATCAGTGTCTGTCTTTAATGTCCGGACTTTATGGAGCAAACACTAATTAAACCTCTATTCTTTGCCTCAATGATGATGTAAAATATTTTCGCGGATCGTACTTCAATATCTCACTCTTGAATTTACCATATTGACTATACATTCCATTAATTGTTTTGGCGTGTAACCTGGAATCCTTTGATATATTTGCTATGCCATTAAACCTCAAAGTCAGATCATCAATTTCTGAAAAGAAAGTTTGGGATTTAGTAATTGCAGGGACATCTAATGCAAGACAAATCCCGTCTTTACAAAAATTTAAATAAATGTTGCCACCCTTAAATATTTTTAATGAACCCAATGTAACAGGTATCCCGAATTTTTTAATTAAATTCTGTAGCCCTGAAAAAAATTCATCAGCCCCGGTTAATGGGACTATTAACTGATATTCCCTGAAGCCTTGGCTGCCAAAAAGATAATAATAAATTTCCTTTCCATAAATAGGAAATGTGCTTTCAGTAATACTTAAATTTGTAAAAGATGGTGAAATAAATTCTTTACTATAATACAGGGAACAAATAAATTCTGCTGTAATTCGATTAATAATATTAATCCCGGATTTTCTTGAAGAATAAGTATTAAAACGCGTATAATTATAATCTTGAAATAGGGTTAAGGTTCCATCGTGAAATTTTTCAAGATAAATGATGCCTTTACCAAAATTTTTACCTGAAATGTTCAGGTTATTCCATGAATAAACATTTTCATATTCGTTTTTTAATGAGAGCATTTTTTCTACAGCATCTGACAAATTCCTGCATTTTGCTTTTTGCCTTATTACTCTGTTTCCTTTTAAGCACGATAAAACAAGGGTTACGCTCAGTATTATGCCTGTAAGGCCAAAACCTCCGACAGTGAGGTCAAAAACATCTTGATTCTTAGATTTATTACATATCATTTCACCATACGCCGGATGATATAAAGTGAGTTCTTTTATATGATCGCCAAATGTCCCAATATTAAATTGTGATTTTCCGTGTACATTGAATGCCACACACCCTCCAATCGTGATGGAAGGGTATCCGGGAATAACATTGAAGTACCATCCTTTTTGAGCAATAAAATTAATAAATTCGCCAACCTGCATTCCTGATTCGACTTTGATAATACCTTTTGTTTCGTCAAACATAAGTATCCGGTTAAATTTTGTCATATCAATGCTGGTAATTTCATTCCCGGAACCAGCAGCACAATAACTTAAGCCGGAACCTCTGGCAATACAGCCTGAAGTTGAATTTACAACCTCGAATAAATGGCTGTATTTTTCAGGTCTTTCAATAAAACCATTTATTGTCTCTGTACCGTCAAAACTAATTATTCCTGCTCTATTCATATTTGCTTAAAATAATGTAATTTTGAATATTATATATATATATCAACAAAAAGTTGTTTTTTAATATCACAAATAATTGTAATTGTGAATGAAATTTAAATCCAAAATATCAGTTAAAAATAAACTTTTTTTTGAAGTTGCCGGAATATTTCTTGTTGCCATTATTATCCGTGTAATTCATTTTATTTTAATTAAGGATAGTCCTTTATTTTTATATCCATTATTAGATGCAAAGCATTACGATGTCTGGGCAATTGAGATATTTAATAAAGACTGGCTCAGTCGGGACTTTGATTTTATGAGCC
This sequence comes from uncultured Bacteroidota bacterium, assembly GCA_963846585.1. Lineage (GTDB taxonomy): Bacteria > Bacteroidota > Bacteroidia > Bacteroidales > JAAUTT01 > JAAUTT01. The sequence continues at coordinate 219,435 of CAWJWO010000002.1, read as the reverse complement.
CTGCCTATCCTTATCTTCTTTCAGTTATTTATTTTATATTCGGGCATAGTATACCCGCTGTTGCCCTCATCCAGTTTATAATTGGCTCAGTTAACTGTTCTCTTGTATTTATTCTTGCTAAAAAAGTTTTTTCAATCCGAAACCTTAATAATCCCGAAAATGAACGAAAACCATTTTTGTCCGAAAAAAGCGTGGACCGGATTGCAACATTGGCTGCTGCAATATCAGTCTTTTATGGTATTTCAATTTTTTATGAAGGATTTTTGCTTAAGGTAGCCCTCATTAATTTTTGTAATATTTTAATTTTACTTATGCTTTTTCAGGGTTTGGAAAAAAAGTCGATGAAATTCTACTTTTTTGCAGGGCTTTTTTTGGGATTATCAGCATATTTAAGACCTAATATTCTTCTTTTTGTCCCGTTTATACTTATTTGGTACATTTTATCTTCAGGCTTCCCTGTTCGGTTAAAAAATTTATTTTCATTTATAGCCTGCTTATTTTTAGGGTATCTGTTGATTTCAATCCCTTTTGGAATCAGGAATTATTCTATAAATAATGAACTTGTATTAACGAGCGGGGCAGGAGGTTTTAATTTTTTTAATGGCAACAACCATGATGCCAGGGGTATTTATGAAGCCCAATATTTTTATAACCCGGACACAAGGTTCGAACACGCGGGATTTGTTATTGAGGCATCGAAGCGTATGGGCCGTAAACTTACCACGATAGAGGCTTCAGATTACTGGTATGGGCAATCATTTAATTTTATTAAAAATAATCCATTGCAATGGGTTGGTTTGTTAGCAAAAAAATTTTTTATATTTTGGAATGCTTATGAACTACCAATAAATGGACTAGAATATAATATATGTAAAAATTATTTTCCCCTTTTAAAAGCCCCCTTAATAAATTTTGGAATAATTGCACCTCTTGCTTTGCTCGGAATGATCCTGTTATTTAATAAAAATGAAAAGTTAAACCTGTTGCTTTTATATACTTTTATGTACCTCTTGGGTGCTATTATTTATTATAATTCTTCAGAATACAGGTTTCCGGTTGTAATATCCCTTTTTATTTTTGCAGCCTTTACAATATGGTGGATTGTTAATAAGTTAATAAAACAGGAAATCCTTCCTGTTGTCTATGCCACTATTGGGCTTTTTCCTTTGGTATTATTAGTCAATAATAATTTGTTTAAAGTAGATGATCAGAGTAATAATGGTACTATCTATAATAATATTGGAACGTTATTTGTTTGTGCAGGCGATTATAACAATGCAATAAGACATTACAAACAAGCTGTTATTGCTTATCCGGAAGGGTTAGAATTTCGGGATAACCTTGCACATGCTTTATATAATTCAGGAATGAAATACATGGCAATCGATGAATACAATAAAACCATAGCTTTAATAAGAACTCACATTTCTGATGATGAAATAAATATTACCACAACATCGGAAAGCAAACAGTCCTATTCATATTATAGTTCAAAAATCAGATTCAAACTTGGAGAGATATACATGCAAACAAACCAATTTGAAAAAGCAAGAGACCAGTTTATTGCTTTTCTGAAACACGATTCAATCTCTATATACGCTATGAACAATTTGGGAATAATATATGCCAACTTGCATGATTATCAAATTGCTGCATCCTGGTTTGAAAGAGCTTTGAAAATAAAGCCTGATTTTTCCCCAGCCCTTCAAAATTTTGAACAAATAAAACAACAAATGAAACTTAAATAATTGAAATTATTTCAATATCAAAAATAACAACCATATTTGGCTTAAGCCCGTCTAATGGTGGCGGGTTATTTCCAAAAGCTAACGAGGCAGGCAGGTAAATTTTATATCTTGAACCTGCTTTCATTATTTTTAAGGCCTCAAAGAACCCAGGCATTATTTCATTCTTTCTAAAATACAGTGTATCAACCCTATTTAAAGTAAAAGTATTTGCAAATTCCTTTCCATTGATAAGTGAACCAGAATATTTAACCAATACCTTTTCATTGATTTTAGGTTTTGCACCTGCACCTTCCCTTATCACTTCGTATTGCAAGCCACTTGGAGTAGTTATTACTCCGTTACGTATACTATTTTTAGATAAAAATTCTTTGCCTTGTTTTAAATTTTTTTCTTCTTCTTTTTCGTGTAGCTTATCAAAATATTTGCCTATATTATAATCTGCCTCTAATTTGCCCATTTTAAATTCCTTTTGTTTAAATACTTCTTTTACAGCTTGGTAAAAAATATCAGGGTTGAATACTGTGTCATCAAGGTTTTTCATAGTATTTCCGGTAAAAATGCCGGTGAAATAACTTAATGAATCCACGCTATTTTTCAATTCCGGAATATTGCCTGTACTTTTTCTTTTGCAAGAGACTGCTGATATATAGGCTACAAAAATTAACAGTAAATATTGCTGTATTTTCATTTTTCAAGTGCTTTAATAGTGGTTTTATTTTATATCCTTTTGAGGGACGATATGTATTACTATAATATCGAACATAACAGCCATATTCGATTTAAGAATATTACCAGGCAGAGGGTTCCTGCCAAATGCCAGTTCAGCAGGCAGGTAAACTTTATATTGAGAACCTTCTTTCATCAGGCCAAGCGCTTCTTTACATCCGCGAATAGTTTTAAGTATTGAATATGGTTGGGTGTATTGTTCAGAATTTAAAAATTCTGAACCATTTAAAGTGTAGCCTGTGAATTTAAGGATCACCGAATCATTGACTAAAGGTATTTGGCCGGAGCCTTCCTTAACCACTTCATATTGCAAACCGCTTGGAGTGGTTTTTATTTCTTTTCGGGTTTTGTTCTTTGCAAGAAATTTTCTTCCTTCTTCTAAGGTTATTGAATTTTGCACTTCATTTCCCTTAGTAATATATTTAGCTATTATAATATCTGCTTTTTTATAGGCATTTTTATCAAAGCCTTTTTGGTTAAACACTTCCCTTATCGCTTCATTAAAAAGATATTTATCAAACTCTTTGTAGCCAGCATCTTTTAAAGTTAATCCGGTATAAATACCTAAATAATAACTTAAAGCATCATCATTGTTTTTGAATTTTGTCATACTATTATTGTGGCATGCTTCAATAGTTAAAGCAATAAACATAATCCAAAGCCATTTCGCAATTAAAGATTTTGTTTTATTAATTATTTTTTCCATTTTCCAATTCTTTTATCTTTTTTAATACTTCTTTTTCTTTTTTAATATTTCCTGATTTTTTGTATGTAATTAATAAGTTTTCGCAAATAGGTAAGAAGTTGGGATTAATTTCTAAAGCTTTCTCAAGATAAAAAGATGATTTATTATAATCGCCAAGTAACCTGTAGTTTACTCCTAATGCCATATTTGCCATGTAATTATCGGGGATGATTTCAACTGATTTTTGAAGATAGAAGCCGGACTTTATAAAATCTTTCTTATATCTGGCAAATAAATAAGCGAGTTGATAATTAAAAATAAAATTATCAGGTGATGATTTAATAAAATAAAGATAGTTTTCAATTTTGAAATCCGGATTGCTTATTTTATCCATTATTTCTTCAACTTTCATGGAAATATAGTCTGCTTTTTTAGGAATTAAATAAATTGCTTTCTGATAACAGAATATTGCCGAATCCGGCATATTATTCGCTGTATAAGCATCTGCTAAAAGAGTAACTGCATCGATATGGTTTGGGCAAATTGAGACATCTTTTTTTGAATATTTTAACGCGTTTGCTAAATATTGTTTCTTTAATAAATCGTCAGCAGTCTCGGTTGCCATGTCAAGATATAATCTTCCTGCAATCATATTGCCTTTAATGCTATTAGATGACGTTTTTACATCAGTTGTAAACAAAGTAAAATTATTGTTCCATACTTTATTACGGCTATATGTTTTAAAAAAACTTAGTGTAAATATTACTATCAAAAGAGGTATTTTTAAATTAAAAGATTTAACAATCTTAGGAATTTTTACTGTTAACAGCCACGCTATTATAATTAAAAACCCTATAGAAGGCATAAATAAAAACCTTTCTCCCATAAATGAACTGGCAGGGATAAATATGTTAGATACCACTGAAAGTGTTATTATATAAAATAATATACCAAAGGAAATAACTGTTTTTTTTCTAATTGTCAATACCGCGTACGCTATGATCACCACATAAAACAATAATGATAATAAAGCAAAAATATTGTTCCAGTTTACCAACTTAATATGGTATGGAAAGTAATCAAAAGTTAGTGGATTGGGCCAGAAAAGTAATTTAATATAATACCCTAAGACATAAAAAATAGTAGCGGATTTTTCATTTATTGTAGCGTAAATATAAGGATTGTTTAAAATCTCATTCGGGGGAGGGCTAAATTTACCTATAGCCAATATCCTGATTATTAGGAAAAAAATTGTTGCCAGACAAACGGGTATTAAACACATTAAATAGTTAACCCTGTTACCTTTTTTATAAATATAAATTGTTAAAGGGATGATTGCTAAAAAAGTAATGGCATTTTCCTTTGAGAGCAAGGCCAACAAGAAAAAGAAAAAACTAATTACCAGATACTTAAAATGGTTAGTATCGATATATTTTAAAATAAAAAATACAGTTGTCAGGGAACCTATCATAGCCATAATTTCATCCCTGCTTTTTATATTGGCCACTACTTCAGTATGAACAGGGTGGGCTATGAATAAAAGTACTGTGACGAAAGGCAAATCAAAGAAATTGTTTTCATTAAAATAAGAACTGAATATTTTAGAGAGAAGTAAATATAAAATTAAAGAGGCTAAAGCTAAAAGCATAATATTAATAAAATGACTGATATGCGGGTTTGCTCCAAATAATTGAAACTCGATTGCAAATGTTACCAATGACAAAGGCCTATACCTGCCGATTGAAACAAGATTAGCATTATCATTCCCAACACAGCCATAAAAATAGTCATGCTTAAAAATATCTGGTATTCCGGCAATACCGCTTTTTGTAAATTGATTTTCAATTATTACCATACCATCATCATAGGCATAAAAGTTTGGTATTGTATTAATATAAAAAACAAAACAAAAAACTGTTAGTATAACAGGTTTGAAAAATTTATTTTTATATATTGTTGATAAAACTTCCAACTTGCTAAATTTTAATTATTTCCATTATTAAATTCATCTATTATTATTTTGTTCCTTCACTTTGAAGTTTGTAAAATGTACCTGGATTAACAGGGTTTCTTTGTTCAATTCTTACTGTAAAATCATCATATAATAAAGGTTGTTGACCTATATTAACCAAGAATATTTTTAATACATCCCCTTTTTTCTCGCTTTTGTATTCCTGAAAACGGGATACATTGTTCCATTCCTTACTATTTATTATTTGTGGCTTAATGTTTGATGCATTCTTTACCTGCATTTTGGAATTATTTTCTACCGAAATTACAATTAAGACGTCTGCATTTGTTCCTGATTTTATCCAGCAATTTGTTGCAATCAATAATTCTTTATTTTGAAACGAATCAAGGCTTAATACAAATGCCGCTGAATATGAATTGATTTGTAATGTACATGAATATATACCAGTGTAGCCATTTGTGACCATATTTTCAGGCACTATATTTGTCCATTCTTCGTTCATGAACTCAAAATTATTGGTTGTTTGTTTTAACAAATTATTGGCTGGTTGCAGGTTTTTGCCAAAAAATGCATTTGGATAATTGTTTCTCCCAACATTGGTATCTGGTCCAAATGAAATATTTTCCCATGAAATTGTTATATCATCATCGGAGAGAAGCGAATTTGAACATTTAAATAAGATTTCTTTTACTTTAGGCTCAATAAAATTATTGGATGGCAAGGTTATATAAGGATCAATCCACATACCTTCAGTTGCTATTTTTGATGCAACCCGGTTTTTATAAATAAAACCATTTGATAGTTTATAATATATATAATAATAATTCCCTTTATAAAAAAAGTCTTTCAAATACCCTAAAAAAGAATCTTTTATTTTTACTTTAATCCTTATCAGGTCATTGTTTGAATCAGGGACAATGATCCATTGATCCCAGGTGATATGCTCTGGCAATGAAACCTTCTGTATAACCGGCAAAGGAATATTTCTCTTTTTATATACAAGGAAATCGCTGTTTTTATAGTATAATTCATAATTACGCAATATTTGAATAATTGTTTGTGGTTCGTCATTTAAAAGATACCTGCCGTCAATGCTTTCAAAAGTTTTTTGAATTCCGGTTTGACTGCTTGTATATAAATGCCAGATTAAAAATTCAGGCGCTGATTTTGAATTAAAGTGATCTGCATTTTTTTTATCAAGCCAGGGCGTAAAACTTGAATGGCTTTGAATCTGAGGCCTTGGTTGCCAGTTTAATTTATTTGCAGGTATAATGGAATAGTCCCATGGATAAATATCTAATTTAGCCTTTCCAATTTTGCTTATAATATCATCGGGCATTTTATTAAAATTTATATTTTCCTCAATTTCTTTATTCGCATCTTCTTTGATTTTTGAAAAATTGCTGATAAAATCCATTAGGTTGTTAACGCTGATTATCTCTATTTTATAATTTTGAAAACTAACAACATTCCTGAGGTTAACACCAAATAACAGCACCGCGATGAAAATAAAAATAATATTGTATTTGACGTTTTTCCTGACATAAATAATAAAGAGAAAGAAAATTATGATAATATAAACCATAAACTCAATGGCATGATGAATATCTTCACGTGACATACCATGTTTCCATCCGGCAAAAATGCTTAATGTAAGTAAAGAACCGAAATAATAACCTTTCGGCGATTTTTGAAGAAAGGATATCAGAAAAGTAATTACAAGAAAGATTGACAAGCAAATCCAATAATTATCAGGATATAAGGAAACCGCTGCTGAATTGGACATGGTCAAATTGAACATACCAATAAAGTATTGAATTATACCTGTAAATGATCCATATATGGCGACCCAAAAAATTAAGAGTAATACCAATAAAATAGAACAATCAAGGAGGGTTTTATAAATCCTGCGTTGAGCAATAAAAGAAATTACGAGGAAAGAAAATATTATCGTTCCTGACACTACTGCAACATAAGCCTTTACATAAAATGCAAAAACAGTTAGGAAAAATGCCAGGTACTTATAATGTATTTTCTTTGAGTCGTCGTTGAATAAAAGAAATAATAAAATGACATTGGCTAAAATAAGTAAATTAAAACTTAACAGGTTCAGCAAAATTATTGAAACCAATGTAGTAATTATCCACCGTTCACCGGGGTTAAACCCATTTAATACATAAAAGATATTAATAACCAGTAACAATTGAAGAACAGTTGTAACAAATAGTGCCAACAATAAATTTTCCTGCATTGGATACATAAAAAATGCCAGGGGCCCATGAGGGAATATTACATTTTTGCCAATTTGAAAACCGCTGCTATATATATGGTTAAAAACCCACGAAAGAGATCCGTCAATACCATGGGTATAAGTTAAATCGAACCTGGGGAAAATTGCACATAAAATTAATAACCCTAATATTATCAATATAACTAAATCTTTACTTTTATTTAAAATAGATTTAATATTGATCATGATATCTTAATTATAAAATCCGATTATCATTTTTTATTTTTTATTTCGTCAGTTAATTGTTGAGCAAAAGTATTTCCGGGATCAAGTCTAAAAACAAAATTAATATTCTTTAACGCTTCCGGAATAATCCCTTTTTGAATCAAAGCCTTGGATAAATAAATCCGTGACTCAACAGATACTGGGTCTATTTCTACAGACCTCCGAAACCATTTAATAGCTTCATCTATATCCCCTTTTTTTGCTGAACAGATGCCTAAAGTAATAGGAGCATCCTCAAATCGCGGATCTTTTGCTGCCTTTTCCCACAATCTGATTGCTTCATCATGCCGGTTAGTTCTATCCATTACAAGTCCAAGGTTATAAAACGCTCCGGCGTATCCATGTGAATTTTTAACTGCTGTTTGCAGAATATCTTCTGCTTCTTTTAACCTTCCTTCATTTAGCATTTTTACCCCCATATAATTCAGTGCTGATGCATTTTCCGGATCCAGGGTAAGTATGCGCTTATATATTTTTTCTATTATTTCATAGTTTTTTGAATTGCCATTTGTCTTTTCAATAATATAAACCAAATCAATCGGATTATTCCAATATACCTGAGACATCTTTTGAATATAAGTTGAACCGTCATCATACAGTTGAAGCATCTTTTTGTAATGAGCATCATTTTTTCTTAATGAAAAGGCTTCTTTAACAAAGCCTAACATCGTCCACCTGTTTATTTTTGAGTTCAACGCCAAATCGTCTTTTAGTGTTATAGAATCTTTTGTTTTACTTGATTTACTGATATAAGGCCAAATGCTCTCCATAGGTTCTATAAACTCTGTAACACTGAGTAAGCGATTTTTAGAATATGGATTGTCATACTGGGTATAGGGCAAGTTGTCTGTATTAATTAATCCATTCCCAACCCAAATACGAAGGTTCTTTTCTGAACAAATAAATGCACTTAGCATACTTGTCGGTGTATCAAGCCCATATGGCCTCAGATCGTTTCGCAACGATTCTGATTTTAACTTTTCACTTATCTGTGCCAAATCTATCATAAGTGGTTGTATGGTTCCGATAACCAGTGAGTAAGCAACCAACCTGCCTTGCTCATCAGTGCCTATTGTAATCCATAAACTGGAATGTGGAAATACCGATTGAAAAGTGCGGAGAATAATTTTGAACTCTTCCATACGCATATTTTGGAAAGGTACCCATTCCACAAAAATGCCATTCTTAGTTAAATGTTCATTCACAAGTTTATAAAAATCACGTGTATATAAAACCCAGCTGTCGCTCGATTTTGGGTGGGTCGCATCAGTGATAATTATGGGCCAGTCGCGGTGTGACATCATCAAATAATTACGTCCATCGTCAATTGCAATATGAACTTTGGGGTTATTAAGCAAGCCATTATTATCAGCTGTCAATAACTTTGCCGATTCTATTATACTGCTTTCCAAATCAACCACTGTTAAGGATTTTACTTCAGGGATACTGGCTGTAGCTCCCGCGGCTATGCCTCCTCCAAAACATACCATTAAAATACTGTCGGGGTTTGGGTGCATGAGAGGCGCCAAATCGCCAAGCATTTTAAAACATATATTATGTCCATACATTACCGGTACTTCAGATACACCGTTAATATAGACCGATTTACAGTTATTAATCTTGTCATGAACCACAATAGAAGTGCCTGTACGCCCTTCTTTATAAAAAAGTATTTCATTGTGTTTGGATAATTCAATACTTGTTGCCAGAAAAAAACGCTTGCATAAGTCGGATGGTATTACAATGAATATTGCAAGTAATATTAAGGCATACATTACACCTGTTTTAACAGCTAGCGGTTTACTTTTAATATTCTTTAAAAATAACAGTGATAACCCCAATATCCCATATATTATTGATATCAGCAACAGGCTTAATTGGATTCCAAACAAAGGGATAAGCACGAACATTGGCAAAAGAGAACCTATTACCGTGCCTAAAGTATTTATAGAAAATAACAATCCTACGCGGCTACCTAATACTTTTAAATTCCTAACATAGGCAGTGCATAACATTGGGAATGCAATACCCATTAAAACAGTTGGTATAAAAACAGTATATATGGTTAATCCTAACAATTCCATTGGCCTTGGTGGTCCTTTCGAAAATATCAGGGCCGTGGTAATAAATGTAAACGGCACAATAATAGCAATTAGTACTTCTACGAGTCCCAAGGCCTTGACAATCTTACGGATTTTATCTGACCATAATCCAAATATTAATCCTCCTAAACCGGTTCCAAGCAAAAAAATAAATAATATAGTAGGGAAAACATATGCTACATTGTCAACAAAATCTATATATCTAATCCAAATAACTTCGCAGGCCAAACCAACAAAACCGTTAAAGAAGGCTATCAGCAAAAGAAGCTTTGATGGCGCGAAATATTCATTATCATGCGATATTTCTGCAATTGGGGTCTCCTTAATAAATTGTTCATCAATTTTTAAGCTTGCAATTTTCTTTGAAATTGAAAAAATCAGGATTGCAATTATCATGTTAATGATTATTGCTGTCAGGTTAGTATTGTGCAAGCCGAGGGTTTCAATCATCCAGAACCCTGCAGCAAGGCAACCCATAGCTGCTCCAAAAGTATTGATACTATATAAAATACCTATATGCTTACCAATTTTTGATACTGAATCGGTAACCATTTTTACTAAAACAGGCAGGGTAGTTCCCATTAGAAAACATGGAATGCCTAAAATTGCAATCGATAAACCGAATCTCGCGAAAGTGCTTATCAGGAGAGACTCGGGCGATAGAATCGATAATGTGGGGACAATTGATTTTAACCAGTCAAGAATCATTGGAATTAAAAATGCCCAGAGAGCTATCAATACTTGTACAGAACCAAATACCACTGCATGGTTTTTAGTCCGGTCGGCCAATTTTCCACCATATAACCCCCCCATACCAATCCCTGCCATATATGCACATAATACAATGCTTATGGCATAAGAACTATTTCCAAATACTGTGACAAACTGCCGGCTCCATAGAACTTCAAATATCAGTGATGTAAAACCGGACAAAAAGAAACACAAATATATTAACGAATATACCCAGTTTGAGGGATATCTCTTAAAAACATCAAATTGTAAATTCATCCATAATTTAATTTATATATCCTACGACACATTCAAAGGTAAATTTTATTTAAAAACAAAACAGTCCCGCAAAAATGTGGGACTGTTTTTAAATCAATTCAGATTAATTTTATTAAATAGAAGGGATATTACACCAGAAACGGGTATTGTCTGTCCAGTGTCCGTTACTAAGTTGACTGTTAGTCCAGTCATTTGCAGATTTAAATGTTGGCCAGTCTGATCCACCGCGATGAGATGACCAATAATTACTGCCAAAATGATTATAGATAGCATTCCAGCAATTTCTGTCATTACCTACAGAAGCACAATAATTCCATAAATTACCGGTAGAACCCTGGCCAACGCCAGATGCTGTAGCTTCACCATAATTTTGTTTAGCACGGCCTGCATTAAACGAATTACCTGTTTTACCATCACCATAGGTATATGATTGTGTCATTGCTTCGGTTTCCATCATGCAGCATGACATCCAATAGCTTTGACCAATACCTTGTTTAGTGGAACCAAGGCCGGAAACGGTATAACAACCGCATGATATGCCGCTTGGACAAGACAATGAACCTGGGCATGAACCACCACTGCTTGAGCTTGAGCTTGAGCTTGAACTTGAACTACTGCAACCTGAACAACTTTGACCTGCACCGGTACATGTTGATTGACCAATACAACTGGCATTATTTTGCCATCCCCATCCGCCACTTAGTGCAATACCGCTGCAACAAACAGGGTAATTCGTACCGTACCAATCGCAGGTCCCGCAAGAGGCCAAATTGCTTCCGGCGGTCATCGATTCTTTGCTACAACTGATAACAATAACCGAAGCCACGAAAGCAATTACAACAGCACTCAATAAAATAATTTTTTTCTTCATGACAATTAAATTAAGTTAGTAAAGTTAAATGTTTAATAATTTCCGAAAGTTACCTTCGAATTAATTTTTATTCTTATCAGGTTGTCTCAAAATTTTATCAACCCGTATCATTTTACCTTAATATTATTTGGCAAATTGTACCTTAAAAAAGAAAACCTGGAAAATATCTTAAATAAACCTGTTTTATTGATTGCAGTTGCATATTGCACGTAAGTAATATCCTGCGATAAATGTCTTTCTTCGGTTTTAGCCCTGAGGTAATAAACAAAATTTACCAAAAGCAGCAATATGCAATGCTGAAGGGCCGCGAAACAACCCGAATGTGATATAAATGGGATAGAAACAAGCCACCATGATATGTTTTTACTTATGTAAGCAGGATGCCTCATAATCCGGTATGGTCCGTTAGTCAATATTCCGCGGTTCGTAAGGTTTGAAAAACGTATACCGAAAAAAACAGATGACCAGGAATAAATAACCAATAAAAATAATATTGTAAGACCCCATAAGACAAGCAGGAACGGGTAGTCGGAAAGCCATTGCCACCATTGATAACCGGAGTCGTATGCAAAATAATGAACATTCAGCGAACCCCATATAGGCTGGTAACATTGCAATGCCACGTACCACCCCAGGAAACTTGGTTCTACAGTGCGGATGTGTGAATCGAATATCCTCAGGGTCATAATGTACCCAACGAATACAACAACCAGGTCAATGGTATAAATATAAGTAAAAGCAACATCAAAAACCATATTTAAGTTATGCTGTTGAAAAAATATTTGTATTTGGTTTACCTTTAAATAACCTATATTTCCTGATAATCCTACAAACATTAAGGGTAAAAAAAATGCTTTTACCAGCCAGCCCAGAAAAAAATTCTTTAATCCATCAAAATTTATTTTTCGCCGGTTCCCTGTTACTATCATACCAACTTTCCAGTACGATTCTTCGGGTTCCACCAGGTACTTGTCAAGAATTAAAAAATATGGTATAGAGCCTACCACTATAATTAATGCAAGATATTTAACGAGTATCCAGTAAGGATCATAATATCCGGTATGATAAACAGGAAATAACCAGTAAAAAATAGCAACTAAGGTAAGTGTGGAATACAGTCCGATCAGTTTAACTAATACGCGTTCAAAATCAATACTATGGGATGAATTGAAATTCAATCCTGTTGAAGGCCTTTTATAAATTTTTAACACGTACCATTCTAAAATAATTATAGGTACCATAAAGGCAAATCCGGCTATAACAGCACCGAGGTTATTGTCCACGGAACTATTGCAAATTAAAATTAATGCAATAATAAAGCTGATTAACCCTGTACAACAAATCCAACCGGAAGTAACTGATTTAGGAATCTTATCAATTTTATTAATATCCAAAGAATTTTTCATGCCCATTTAAATTTTAAATATTTTGTCTTATTTAATTATTCAATATTTATTTTGAATTTTCAATAACTTCGATACCCTTTTCCAGCATAGGATCAATACTATTATAAGAAACCGTATCTTTTGAGGATGTAACTACCTTAAAATTAGGAGCTATTCCTTTTCCGTCAATAATTTGTCCGTTTTGCATGGCCCCGACAGCTGTGGATAATCTGAATGACCAGCCTATGGGTAATTCATAGAAGACAGGGTCACCTATTCCTCCTCCTGTTGTATCCCCAACCAAAGTAGTGGAAGGCAAAACACTCAGGGCACAAACAAATACTTCTGCAGAACTATAAGTGTACCTGCTTGTTAGTACAACTACCGGTTTAAGAAATTGAATTTTACCCTGAGGGCCGAAATAAAAATCTATCCATACCGAATAATCATTTTTCCCGGGTCCATTTTTGTATCTTTCTTTAAAATACGGACGGTTTTTATCGGCAAACCGACTGGCCACAGTTATAACATTTACACTATTTCCGCCTCCATTTCCCCTAACGTCGATAATAATCCCGTCTTTATCTTTTAATTGCCATATAATACTATCAATCAAATTAAAACGTGGGTCAGCATTTCCAAATTCAACACTGTAAAATGTTGAAATATTTATGTAGCCTATATTATGCGAGTTAATAGTCCCAAATGATAAGGCCGAATTTTGTAATGGTGAAAAGGTGACGTATTTGTTCGGGTTTATTAATTGACCACCTAAATAATTGAAAGAAAATAAATTATTATATCCTAAAGCTCCTAAAGGTGAATACAAATTGACATGTCCGTCTTTAAGAAGTTGAATTATATTATTAAAAACCTTATATAAAGCTGTATCAGAGGTGTTTGAATTAATTAAGGGTTGGTAAATTGCATTAACACTGTCCCAATTAACTCGTCTGATATCAAACTGTCCATAATACCTGTTAAAATCTTCCCAGAAAATATTATAATTAACAATTGGGGAATTTACAGGTTGGTCAGGAAAAAAAATTTTCTCGCATCCTTCAAGGATTATTAATATAGTCAATAAGCTTATAACCCGCATTCTTTTAAATTATTATACCTAGCCACAGAGTATTTAAAGTTACGAAAGAGCGGTAATTGTTTGGTTATTTAATAAAAAGATATTCTTTTTAACATTTGACCGCATGGTATATTCCCTGTATTAAATATCATTTCAACTTTTCCATCTTTCAGGACAAGCAGAACCGGAACTTCACCGAATATGTCAGTTAATTCATCTGTAGGATATCTGTAAACAGGGAAATTCGGTTTCATTTCTTTCATATATTCAGTTGTATCACCATGTAGTACAATACCTATAACATTTTTATATTCAGGAATATTTTTAAGGCTTTTTACATTTTCAGTAGCATTCCAGCAATGACTGCAATCAGCATTAAAAATAAATACACAGCATATACCCTTTGATATCATGTCATCAAAAAGATGCAAGGCATTTATATTTACCTGGTCACCCATGTGTACATCGTTTTTACTAATTATATTTGCACTTAATGAATATCCTGACAGGCAAAATGATAAACCGCCTATAATACCAATGGCCCACTTTTTCCAAATACTTGTCGCAGATTCTTTATCACCTGTATATTTCCAAATCCACCAACAACCTGTTATTATAAGTAAATTCCTGATAAATGATAAATATGGAGGTATTTTGAGGAATTTTAATGATCCCATACAACCACAATCTTCAACACCTTTAAAAAAGAAAGCATATGTAAAAGCAATTGTAAATATTATTGTAAGTATTCCTGTTATTAAGGCAGTAGTTATTGGTTTAATATTTAAAATAAGACAAAAGCCTAAAATGATTTCAATGCCACAAATTATAGGAGCGGCATATCCTGCCCAATGTAAGCCATAGCTGTTAATTAAAACAAAAAAAGATTGTGAATCCAAAGCTTTCATGAAACCGGAAAAAATAAAAAGCAAACCGGCTAATAACTGAATTATTCTTTTAATTAATTTTTTCATTTTGAACCATTATTGTCCGATAAAAGTATAAAATAAAATTTTCAATAGCAAAACTTATTGATAATCAATAGTATTATTTTATAGTTTTACTATTTTTAAAAAGTAAGCCCCTTCTAAAATAGAGATAACTGTACAATATTAACCTGTGACTTTTGCCAATCCCTATCTGGATGTTCAAGGAATTTCATTAAATGAATGTAATTGAACAAATGTATTTTACAAAAACTTACAAGATTTGAATATGCCCAGCTTCTCTTTAATTGTTTTTGAATTACTGTCATTAACAAGTTTGCAATTAATGCACTGTAGATTTGAATTTTTATTGTATTTTCATTATCCCCCAGGAAATATTTCAAAGGAAAATTCTGTTTTAATTGCTTGAATAGCAATTCAATTTGCCAACGTAGCTTATAAATAGCTGCAACCAAATCAGCTCTCATATCAAATAAATTTGTCAGAAATTCAAATTCTCTCTTTAAAACCCTGTCATAAAATGTTATTTTCCGTAATTCCAATTTTGAGATATCCTTTGCATCCTTTACGGTCACTTCTATGATACTATCATCCTTTACTCCACTGTGTATATGTTCGTCAATTTCAAGTTTTTGAACATCAGTATATGCAGCATTGTCTTTTATCCTTGTTACAAAACCTGTACCTGATTCTTTAAATTTTTTAAATGCCTTGTAATCATTGTATCCCTTGTCAAATACATAAATGGTATTGGAATCCAGCTTTAATTTATTCAATAAAACATGGTCGTTTGTTGCTGAATGTGTAAACCATATCATTTTAGGAACAGTTTCATCAACATTGATAACAGTATGTACTTTTGCACCACCTTTACGTTTACCGGATTTCGGTTTTCGACCAACGCATTTCATTATATCTTGAAATAAACTAATAGTGGTACTGTCAAAAATTTCTATTTGTTTGTTTATCACATCTTTAATTTGGCTGTCCGATAAAAGATGACCATATTGTCGTAATAGCCTGTTATAAATTAATCCGAACACACTGGCATCGCGTCTTTTATTTGCATCTGCTAAAGTACTTCTATACGGAATATGCTTAAGCCCGAAATGTTTTGTTTTACCAGACAATCCAAGCATCGCTCCTGATACTTCCCTAAGGGAACTGCATTTTGCAAATACACAAAAAAGCATACTGATCAGATGATCTTTTGTCATGAACTTCTTAACGTAATAATCTGATTGTGTTTCCTTTACTGATGCCATTATCACTTATGGTTGTATTAAAGAAATCAGCTGTCCGAATACGGATTGCCCAAAAAAATGAGTAGTTTTGTCCATAGTATGATTTAGTTCGCGAAAACCAAATCTACTAAAAAAAGAGAAGGGTTGAGTTATGCTCGCCTTTATCTAATTTTTAATCGGACAATAGTGAATTGTAATAACAACTTGAATTAATTGTAATATTTTTACACAAAGTTGTACCAATAAATTTCAAATTATGAAAAGAATAAGTTTCTCTTTTTTATTAAAGATCTTTTGTATTATATCAATTATGAACATCTGTTATGTTTCTAATGCTCAGAATAATATTACAATTGAACAGAAATCAAATTCGTTATTTGGAAATGGCATTAATATTCAGCCTTCGTATTATAATTCAGGAAATCCTGAATGTTCGTGGGATTTTATTGGAAAATTCCCGGGAATAAAATCAATACGTATAGAAATAGATCCTGTAAATACTCCTGTTGATGCTATTCAGGCAGCAAAATGGATATATAAATCACATAAACTGGGGTTGAAAATTATTGCAACATATCACAATTATAAGGCAAATGGTTCAGACAACCCTGATTTTGTAAGAGAAGCTGCAAACTGGTGGTTAAAAAATTATGATGTTTTAAATAAGGAATTAATTCGGATGAATAGTGGTACAGAAGTTCCATTTACTATAAATATTATAAATGAATGGGGTTCACATAACATTACTGCAGAGTTATATGCTAAAATCTATTCTGAGGCTATAACTATTTTACGCCAAAAATATTCAGGATATATTGTTATTGATATCCCCGGTTTCGGACAGGGAATAGACCAGGCTTCCAGGGCAGTATTGGGAATTGAAACAAATGGATTAAAAATAAGTGATAAAAAAATAGTCCTCTCAGCACATATTTATCCGAACGGATATAATATGGCTAAAAAAGGTGGTTGCAAAAGGAAGATTTAGACGACCTTAACAAGACAAACCTGCCTTGCATAATTGGAGAATTCGGTAATTATGATAAAAACAACGGTCAATGCAATTGGCTGGAAGTTGTGAATTATGCAAAAAGCAAAGGCTGGGATATTTTAGCATGGGCCTGGAATGGCGACAATTCAGATGGTTTAAACAAAACAGGCCCTATGAATATGGTATCGCCTTCCTGGAGTGCAACTCAAACTGCCAAAAAACATGAAACCAATTCATATTTTGATCTTATTTATAAAATATTAATCAAACAATAGTATGAATAATAGCGTTTTAAGTATATCAGCAATTTTACTGTTTGGAAAGTATTAATTTTAACAAGTTACCTTATTCGACACAAAAAACTTATTTTGTCTAAATAGAGGTGTCACCAGGAAAATTACTAAATAAATGAATTATCTATTTCTATCAAATAAATGGATCGTTTTGTCATATTTTTACAATTATTATAGTTAAGTCAATTAATATTGTAACAGAATTCTAACTATTGTTATTAGATAAAACTAATTTAACGCAAAAATTGCTTAAATATAATTTAGTGTCATAAGAAAATTATAGAAAGAATAAAGGATGAAGAAAATTCTGATATTAATTTTTATTTTTTTCGAGCTTGCGATACAAAGCCAGACAAAAAAAGTATTGTTCATAGGTAACAGTTATACCTATACTAATAATATGCCACAATTAGTTGCCAATATAGCAAGTTCTACAGGCAATACATTAATATTTGGCATGAGCGCTATAAGCGGCTATTCCCTTGAAGGCCATTCCACCGACAGTACAACACTAGGACTAATCCGGCAGGGAGGTTGGGATTATGTTGTTTTACAGGAATATAGTCAGAATCCTTCTTATCCTGTCGCCTTTCAGGAAGTCAATGTTTATCCTTATGTAAATATATTAAACAATTATATAAAGACTTATAATCCTGGTGCAATAACTATACTGTACATGACCTGGGGAAGAGAGTATGGCGATTCAAGCAGATGTCAGGATTACCCTGATGTTTGTACATATATAGGAATGGATGCCTTGACACGATTGTCATATATGTATATGGCTGAAACATACCATACGGAAGTATCACCCGCTGGCGCTGTTTGGCGATATATCAGACAAAATTATCCAACAATAGAATTATATCAGGCTGATCAAAGCCATCCCTCTGAAGCAGGATCTTATGCTATAGCCTGCACCTTTTATTCAGCCATTTTTAGAAAGGACCCTACTCAAACAACATATGATTATGATTTAAGCACTTTAGATGCAGCTAATATACAAAATGCAGCAAAAGCAGTTGTTTTCGACAGTTTGTCGACATGGTTTATCGGGCAATACGATTCTGCCGGCAATCACCCTCCAAGCATTCCTACAGGTTTAGCTGCAAATAATATAACGGAAACAGGTTTTACTTTAAGCTGGAATGCCTCAACTGATAATGTTGGTGTTACAGGTTATAAGGTTTTTCTCGATGGCAATCTTCTTACTTCGGTAACAGATACTTTCCTCCAGGTTACAGGACTATACGTCTCAACTATGAATTCAATGACAGTTTCTGCCATGGATACGGCAGATAATGTTTCAAATGTGAGCACGGCCCTTAAATGTCACTACGCCCGACAATCACCCTCCAGGCATTCCTGAGGTTTAGCTGCAAATAGTATTACTGAAACAAGTTTTACTTTAAGCTGGAATACCTCAACTGATAATGTTGGTGTTACGGGTTATAATGTTTTTCTAGATGGCAGTTTTCTTACTTCGGCAACAGGTACTTCCATCCAGGTTACAGGGCTAACCGCCTCAACTATGTATTCAATTACAGTTTCTGCCAGGGATGCAGCAGATAATGTTTCATCTGTGAGCGCGGCCTTGAATGTTACTACGCCCGACACACACCCTCCAGGCATTCCTGCAGGTTTAGGTGCAAATGGTATAACTGAAACAGGTTTTACTTTAAGCTGGAATGCCTCAACTGATAATGTTGGTGTTACGGGTTATAATGTTTTTCTAGATGGCAATATTCTTACTTCGGCAACAGGTACTTCCATCCAGGTTACAGGGCTAACCGCCTCAACTATGTATTCAATTACAGTTTCTGCCAGGGATGCAGCAGATAATGTTTCATCTGTGAGCGCGGCCTTGAATGTTACTACGCCCGACACACACCCTCCAGGCATTCCTGCAGGTTTAGGTGCAAATGGTATAACTGAAACAGGTTTTACTTTAAGCTGGAATGCCTCAACTGATAATGTTGGTGTTACGGGTTATAATGTTTTTCTAGATGGCAATATTCTTACTTCGGCAACAGGTACTTCCATCCAGGTTACAGGGCTAACCGCCTCAACTATGTATTCAATTACAGTTTCTGCCAGGGATGCAGCAGATAATGTTTCACCTGTGAGCGCGGCCTTGAATGTTACTACGCCCGACACACACCCTCCAGGCATTCCTGCAGGTTTAGGTGCAAATGGTATAACTGAAACAGGTTTTACTTTAAGCTGGAATGCCTCAACTGATAATGTTGGTGTTACGGGTTATAATGTTTTTCTAGATGGCAATATTCTTACTTCGGCAACAGATACTTCCATCCAGGTTACAGGGCTAACCGCCTCAACTATGTATTCAATTACAGTTTCTGCCAGGGATGCAGCAGATAATGTTTCACCTGTGAGCGCGGCCTTGAATGTTACTACGCCCGACACACACCCTCCAGGCATTCCTGCAGGTTTAGGTGCAAATGGTATAACTGAAACAGGTTTTACTTTAAGCTGGAATGCCTCAACTGATAATGTTGGTGTTACGGGTTATAATGTTTTTCTAGATGGCAATATTCTTACTTCGGCAACAGATACTTCCGTCCAGGTTACAGGGCTAACCGCCTCAACTATGTATTCAATTACAGTTTCTGCCAGGGATGCAGCAGATAATGTTTCACCTGTGAGCGCGGCCTTGAATGTTACTACGCCCGACACACATCCTCCAGGCATTCCTGCAGGTTTAGCTGCAAATGGTATAACTGAAACAGGTTTTACTTTAAGCTGGAATGCCTCAACTGATAATGTTGGTGTTACGGGTTATAATGTTTTTCTAAATGGCAATATTCTTACTTCGGCAACAGATACTTCCGTCCAGGTTACAGGGCTAACAGCCTCAACTATGTATTCAATTACAGTTTCTGCCAGGGATGCAGCAGATAATGTTTCACCTGTGAGCGCGGCCTTGAATGTTACTACGCCCGACACACATCCTCCAGGCATTCCTGCAGGTTTAGGTGCAAATGGTATAACTGAAACAGGTTTTACTTTAAGCTGGAATGCCTCAACTGATAATGTTGGTGTTACAGGTTATAATGTTTATCTAGATGGCAATATTCTTACTTCGGCAACAGATACTTCCGTCCAGGTTACAGGGCTAACCGCCTCAACTATGTATTTAATGACAGTTTCTGCCAGGGATGCAGCAGATAATGTTTCACCTGTGAGCGCGGCCTTGAATGTTACTACGCCCGACACACATCCTCCAGGCATTCCTGGAGGTTTAGCTGCAAATAGTATTACTGAAACAGGTTTTACTTTGAGCTGGAATGCCTCAACTGATAATGTTGGTGTTACAGGTTATAATGTTTATCTAGATGGCAATATTCTTACTTCGGTAACAGATACTTCCATCCAGGTTACAGGGCTAACCGCCTCAACTATGTATTTAATGACAGTTTCTGCCAGGGATGCAGCAGATAATGTTTCCGAAGATGCTACCTTGGCAGTTTCCACAAACCCGACAGGTATATCTTCGATTCAATATAATTCAATATTGGTTTATCCAAATCCCGTCCATGGAAGTGAATTCAACATAGACGGTTTGCAAAATTTTGAAAAGGTTACTATAGATATAATAGATCTAAACGGAGTTGTTGTATTTAAACAAGCCTCATTTGAAACCAGAAGTTTAATCATAAATACTAATTGTTTCAAAAGCAACGGAATGTACCTTATTAAAATAAATATTGGAGAAATAGATGTATTCCGTAAAATTATAGTTCAGTTATGAGACGGGATAAAAAAAGCAGTTTTTTGAAAAGCAACGATAATCAGTTCTCCAACTAACTGAAAAAGTAAGACAATTACAAATAATCAGCCTGCCATAGAACCACCATTGACTTAATAATTATGCTATTATGTTAATTTTTCGGTTCTAAAAAATAAAGTTATATATTTAAATCAAAATTATCAGAAGGGTTACGTTTTCATTCCTGTAAATATATGGCTACATCCGGAAGATTTCATCGAAATCTTAATTTATTTGATTCTACGGCTATCGTTATGGGATCTATGATTGGATCGGGGATATTTATTGTTAGTGCCGAAATTGCAAGGAATTTAGGTGCACCTGGTTGGTTATTGCTGGTTTGGGCAATTGCCGGTATTATGACTGTTTTTGCGGCCCTCAGCTATGGAGAGCTATCCAGTATATTACCTAATGCCGGGGGAACTTATGTATATCTCCGAGAAGCATACTCACCGTTGTTTGGCTTTTTATACGGATGGACCCTTTTCCTGGTCATACAATGTGGTACTATTGCTGCAGTGGCAATGGCTTTCAGTAAGTTTTCAGGGGTTTTGGCCCCATGGATTTCAGAGAAGAATTATTTATTTCAATATCATTCCTTTAGGTTTAATTACACACAATTATTAGCGATCCTTTCTATTTTAGTGTTAACCTGGATAAATACTTCCGGGATTGAACACGGTAAAAAAGTTCAAAACCTTTTCACTTATTCTAAAATAGGTATACTATTGTTGTTCCTCGTTATAGGTGCTTTGTTCGCTACCCATTTTAAACCTGTTAACTGGTGGAAGGCGACCCGTGTCGAAAATAATATAGCTGTTCCACTTGGGGGTTTTGCGTTAATTGTTGCCTTAGGAATATCAATGATTGGTACCTTATTTGCGTCCGATTCGTGGTACAACATTACGTTTACTTCTGGAGAAGTGATAAATCCCAAAAAGAACGTCCCCTTAAGCTTGCTACTGGGGACAATTATAGTTTGCCTGATTTATTTCCTGGTGAATATGGTATATATTTACATATTACCGGTAACAGGTTCAGGAACAGGATTGACCGTTGTTAGTCAGGGGATTCAGTTCGCATCGGAGGACAGGGTTGCCACGGCGGTTATGAAACAAATCCTTGGCCGGCCAGCCGAGATCTTCATGGCTATAGTTGTTGTTATTTCTACGTTTGGATGTAATAATGGAATAATCTTTTCGGGTGCCAGGGTATATTACGCCATGGCCAACGACGGATTATTTTTTAAAAAAGCCGCCACACTTAATCGCAAAGGTGTTCCCGCCACAGGGCTTTGGTTTCAGGCATGCTGGGCTACACTTTTGTGTCTTTCCGGAACGTACAGTCAACTTCTTAATTACGTGATTTTTGCGGCCCTGGTTTTTAATATTCTTACAATAACAGCCGTTTTTGTATTGCGTTACCGTAAACCCGATATTGACAGGCCTTATAAAACCATTGGCTATCCGGTAATACCTGCAATGTATATTGTCCTTTGCGTTATTATAGAAGCCATTTTATTAATATATAAACCATTATACAGTTGGCCTGGTTTGATCATCGTGATAGCGGGGATACCAGTTTATTATGTGTGGAAACACGGAGTAAAAATTAGCTAAGTGATTATCACAATATTATCTCGACGGGAAGTTCAAATAAACCGTTTTCATTCGGGGGAAAATCGACAACATTTAACACCGCAGAAATATTAATTGAGCCATATATGTGCGGAAACAGATTGCCGACACCTGGGTCGTGCCTGCCACCAACAGATGGATCTTATATTAACTTATAGACTGTTCGAGAGAGGTTTCGGGCTTTTTGGTTTGATCATAGCAGATCGTCCCAATGCCTATAACATCAGAATTAGCTACCAGGTAAAAACCACCAAACTGTTTAAAAGTTCCATTATAGTAGAATGACTAATTTTTAATTTTGATAAGGTCATAAGTATACACCGGCTATATTGATTCAAAGCACTCAATAAAACTTTTGGTACTGATCATAATTATTCCTTTTAACTGTACTTCCATTTCCATCAGCACAGGTTGAGTGTCAAACCTAAATAAAATTGCAGTCAATAACGCTTTGGAGTTAAGATTTTGTAAGTCATCATTATACACTTTCTTCCGGGCAGTTTTTGATTTTATAGTTTCGCTATTTTTCAATATTTGGATATTTCTATTTTGAATTTTCTCGTAAATAGCCTGTGTTAATTTTTTTGTCAGAACATTTTTATTACCTCTAAAATATTCCCAAATCAGAAAGTAAATTTTCATAATTTCTTCCATCTCCACAGGAGTTACATCAAGGCTATAACCCAGCAAAACTGATAAAAAGAACGGCTGATATTTAAAAATTTCATCCGAAACCTTATCTACATAATGGGCATCAATATTGTCTATTTTTTTTAATAGCCCTGCTAAATCTATCGTTTCGTTAAAATCTTTACGGGTGAATTCCATTCTTTAATAGTTAATGGTGTTAAATGAAAATCTCTGATAAAAATAGAATTTTATGTTATCCAATGTGTGTATATTCATATTTGGAACTATTAACAAGAGAAAGGATAAAAACTTTAAAACAGTGGATTGATGGTGTTGAAGAAACGGAGGCTTGTATAGGTTCTGTAAAAACAAAATAGAAATAAAACTAAGATATTTGATTAAATGGAATTGTTTGAGAAAAGATACCACAAAAGCGGAATATTGATAACCTACATTAATGATAAGAATAAAAACTGAAAATGCTGGAATCATTAGAAGATGCAGAAAAAAGAAACATTCAAAATATGCTTGAAGAAGAGTATTGGATTTTGTGGTGCAAATTCTGTGCAAATGGTTATATAGTCGGAATTCCCTCTATGCACTATGCACCAAGCACTAAACACTATTTTCTGTAGCGAGAGGCGGGAATGATCCGCCGACCTCATGATTATGAATCCTATGTTCATAACGTATTTACTGGGTTTCCAGAGGTTGAAAACTTACAAAAGACTACATAACCCCATTTTTTGCGACTCCAGAATCCGACTCCAGCATAATAGGAGAGGGAGGTATTTTATTAGTTGTTTTTTATAATTTCCCTTGGTATAAATCTTCAATCGGAAATATCAAATCATAATTATTCCAATTAAGATTACCATCTACGATTTGATATTGCTTAAACCTGTCTTCATCTAAATACTTTCGTATTGACGGATGTAACGATGATTCTAAAAACTGTCTAAAATCAACTAAACGATTAGATCCGTCACTAAAAAATATTCTTATTGCAAAATCTCCAATGTAATTTATTGTTTTTATTTCAATCAGTTCAACCTGAAAGTTGTTATAATCTTCAATTATTTTCATTTAATCCGTGTATTAATTTTCTCAAATTCAATATCCTTATGAAATACAAAATAATCAATCCATTTTTGAATTATCTTTTCTGAGTATGCTTCTAAAAAATCTTTAAAGTCATTGAGTTTTGAACCAGTTAATGGGCTATATCCTTTAACTGGTTTTATGTGAATTTCCGTGACCTTACCATTGACTATATAAAATTCTGCTTTACTTTCAAATCCACTGCATTTTCCATGTACATGGATCGGTTCATGTTCATTGGAATAGAAAAATATTAAAATTCCTAAATACTCAAAAATGCTTGGCATTGATTATGTTTTTTACAAAATTAATCAATTTATTAACAAGAGTGATCTGTTGAAGTGAAATCAGTGCGTTGTTGTAGTTGTTGTCTGATTTTCGATTAAGAATACCGAATGCGTCATCACAGCATAATATCCGGTGAAGTTAAATCCAATCAAACCAATCCCCAGAATACTCTCGAATAAGAACTTTTTTTCAACATCCAAAGGAATTAGTACAAAATCAAACACATAACTTCTAATGAATATCGAAAATTCATAAGCAGACATATTGATGATCCAATAAGCAACGAACAGAAACCATATTTTTTTAAAATTCAATCTAAGTTTTGCATTATTAGTTGTTTTATAGATCGTTAATGCAAACAAAATCCAAGGGATAAACTCTCTTAACAGATACATTAAAATATTATGCGTCCATTTTAACAGGTTCTTCATCACTTTTGGTGATTATCCTGACTTAATTAGTACCATGTTTCTTAGCATATGAAAGCCAGCCCTGCCATACATTCTTCTCTTTATATTCTTTAGTCGATTTACCTGGCCTTCAACTTGTCCATTACTATATGAAGTAATTACTGCATTATTAATCGCATTAAAATCTTTTTTCAGGTTCGATGCAAAATTTTGCAATACAGATTCCGGATGCATTGCTTGCTCAATCCAGATTTTTAATTGACCATCCTGTTTATTAATGAATAAATCTTTGAAGTTCTTAACCAATTGTTCTAATCGTTTAATTTCCGGATATTTATCGAATAACAGATTAAGGAATTCATTATCATGTATGTTTAATTGTTTTGGATCTATATATAGCATCATTGATAACCTGGCTGGTGACCAGGTTCGTATTGGAGTTAATTGTGTAATACTTCTACCGCTGGATAATCCCGGGTATTTTTCTTCGGATATCCTATTTAAATTAAAACAGAACTGGGTATATTTACCTTTAAAGCCCATATTTACAATAGCTTGATGTAATTCTTTTTTAGTCTTACCCTGGTTGCTTTCATGTAATAAATACTCAATGTAACTATCAAATTGTATATTCTGTTTGTATTCTCTTTTAGGATACTCATCGGCATTAATGTATTTTTTAACTGTTTGTCTATGTGCTTTTAATGTTTTAGCGATTGCTTTTATTGATTTACCAGCCTGACGAAGTTCTTTAACTTTTTCAAAAATATATTGCCGTTTGATATTAGTTGTTGTAGGAATAATTTTATGTTCTTCGATAGTAATAGCGGTTGTTTCAATGAGTTTTTCTTTTGGATCTTTAACAATTAAGGGTGTATTATAAATTTTGTATGCCTCTTTAAGCTCTTTTCGTTTTGACTGAAACACTCTCTTTGTTGCTTCACCAAGATTCATAAGTAAATGAAATCTGTCTGCCACCTGAATGGCTTGTGGAGCGCCAATTTTTGCACCTAAAGCATAAGGGCCAGCCCTATCCCTTGATATAACGGTGACTTCAGGATGAACACGTAACCAATTTGCCAACGTATTAGATTCTCGATCTGGCAACAGGTCAATAACTTCTCTGCTTTCCAAATCAACTACAACGGTACCATAATTATTACCCTTCCTAAAGGCCCAATCATCAATTCCAATAATTCCGGAAGTTACAGGTATTGAGATAATTTCAATTTGTTTTATTATTCTTAGAACTGTGGATGGGCTGACAGGCATTCCCATATATCTGCTTATTTTAGATCCTGTATTGCCACCTAATTCAAGAGCTATTCTTCTCAAAAGTTCTATGGTACGGCATAGCCTTCTTTTATAAGGGCTAATCTCAACTCGGAACCGTTCGGTAAAAATCTTTCTTTTACATTTAGGGTTATCACAAAAGAATCTTCTTGCCATTAATTCCATTCTGGATTGGTGTCCTGAAACTGGTAAATCTGCAAGCATTCTTGTATATTTACTGTGAACTCTATAACTGGTTTTTTTGCATAAAGGACACTTTGAACCAGTCTGTCAGGCAGAGACATTTAAATAAAGATGACCTTCGGTAAAGATCATATTCACAGCTTTTAGCTTTACATTTGCAGGAAGGATAAAAGGTGAAATCATATATTGCAAATCCAATTGAGATAAAGAAGCTTTTGAATGATAATGAATCATATACTGTAGGCGTACGGCTCAATTTAGTATACCTGGTTGCCTTAGGCCATTCAAGTAGAAAATTAGCTGAAATACATAATATTAGTTTTAAACAAATCACAAATTGGGTACATCGTTTTGAAGAAGAAGGTATTGACGGTTTAAAGGACAGGAAAGGAAGAGGTAGGCATAGTACTTTACCAGAAAATGTTCTTTTAGAAATTAAATTGTCAATAATCAATCAAAAGCCAAGCTATTATGGGTATGGTTCCGAAAAATGGACTGGTCCAATAATAAAACAATGGATAAAAAGTACATATGGAGTAGAGTTTCAAAAAGCTCAGATATATAATATTATGAGCAAAATTGGAATTTCCTTTGAAAAGAAGCAAGGCTTAGTTGCAGTTTAGATATAGTGTACTTTATTCTTAGACTTTCATCAAAAGTGATGAAGAACCAATATGTTCCGGAATATCCAGCATATTACCCACAATACATTTTTTAATGGGCATATTTGGCTATAATTTGGATTAAGATCATAATTACAACAAAAATCAAAGCATTCACAATTGAAGTACCTCCTTTTGCTCTCAATTTATTCATTAATGAATTATCAACATTTTCTAATCCATGTTCATTTATAAAACTTTCAACAGACTTAATGGATTTACTTATATATAATTTATTACCAATAAATCCGAGTACAACAAAATCAAAAATATAAAAGAATATTTTAACATAAACTTCATTTGAACTATCGTAAGGATTTATTAATTGTAAAATTACTGCAGAAATTATTGTTAAAGCAAGAATTATTAAAAATATAATTATCGCTTGTTTGTACATTTTTCGATAAATAAACCAAGTCACACTAAAAAATCCAGCCCAAAAATTGAATGAAAGACGCTCACCTTGTTCAAATTTTTCAAGCTGGTCAGCATAATATTTACTCTTCTGAGTGTAAAATGCTTTAAATAAATCAATTCTTTCCATATAATCATCTATTTATAAATAATTGTTTGGTTTGTAGCTTTTCTTAGTATTGTGACCAACTAGTTTGTAACTGCTATAACGTAGCGGTGTAGTATATTTTTATTAGAAACTATTTTTTTGGTTCAAATTGATTTAAAGATAGGAAATACTTCTTACGATAGAAAAAACTATTTATAACATTTCTGAGCGCCAATCAACTTATTTCCCGTGCAGGTCCATGGGATGCGTGGGAGCTCCCGGACCGCCCGGGAATAAGTCAAACGGCTATAGTTTCATAGTACATTTTATAGCGGTAAATGCTTAATAAATCCTGGGTGTGGGGCATTATTTATTAGATATAATTTCTCTTCTAAATGGAGATATAGAAAGTTTTAATTTGAAATGTTGTTTTGCGAATATAATATCAATTTCAGCGCCGGCAAATATAATGCCAAATATTAAATGTCGATACTGATTCTTGGGATATCTATATCAGGAATTTCCATAACTAATTGAATTACCTGAAATAATTATTTTGGATTTATGAAAAGCATAGGAATGAAAATAGAGAAAATTATATAATGGAATATTGGATTTTATGGTGCAAATTCATTGCAAATGGTTATATAGTCGGAATTCCATCTATGCACTATGCACCAAGCACTAAACACTATTTTCTGTAGCGAGAGGCGGGAATGATCCGCCGACCTCATGATTATGAATCATGCGCTCTAACCAGCTGAGCTACCTCGCCATCAATTTTTTTGTGGCTGCAAATATAATGTTTTCTTCTTTTTAAATGTGTTGTTTTGATTTTTTTTAGCCTGCAATCATCAATCATCGCAATTAACCCAACTGGTAATAATATAAGCACAATCAAACTAATCCAATTAACATGATGATAGGAGTGCCAGATTTTTAATAAAAATTGACCATGACTATAATATTGCTGAATTATCAATAGGCAATAAAAGTATATAAAATATTTAGGACGTTTACTAAAACCGTAAACGCCAATTAAATTAATAAATACAAATATCAAATGTCTGTATACCGGAGAACTGTTAATTTTAAAAAATACACCTGTCAAATGATAAACTGATGCAACAAGACAGAATATTATCATAATTATAAATATACCCTTTCTTATTTTGTCAGGTAAAATCATAATAATAAATACATTGACTTATTATAATACAACAAACCTTGCACCGGTTATACCTACCAATATACCCAGAATTGCAGAAAAAATAATTATTGGAATCACTGATTTCGGATTAGTCTCAAAAACAATCACCATGATTGGAATTGTTGTTAATTCAGCAATAATTAAACCTTTCAACCACGGTTGTATATCCCAATTAATATAAGGGATAATTATACCAAGTACCACCCAGTGAATAAATGCTGAAATACATGCATATTTATTCACTTTTTGAATAATCATGGGAACTACATCAATAATTCCTGCTGATATTCCTATTAAAAGAGCAAGTATAAATTTATTCATAATCCTTTTATTAGAAATTTAAAATTAATAAACTCCCGGAATTCGATAATAATTAAGATTAAATTTCGCAAAAATTTGAAAATAATCTTGTATGGACCGATTTTGCATTATTCAAAGTAATGAAACCAATTTAGATTTAATTAGATCTTTATGGGAAAAACTGAATCAATTACATTTTAATTTATCTCCTCATTTCAAAAACAGGTTTCAAAATATGAATTGGGAAAAGCGGAAAAGTCAATTGTTAAAAAAATCATCAATAGTTCTGTTGGAATATATAATTGATAATGATATAAATGAAATAGTTGGTTATTGTATAAGTACTATTGATCGGGAGGATAATAAAATTGGTGAGATTGATTCCATCTATGTAGAGGAAAATTATAGGGAATCAGGATTAGGAAAACAGTTGGTAAACAGATCAATCGAATGGTTAAAATCCAAAAATACTGAAACACAAATATTATCTGTTGCGATTGGAAATGAAAAAGTATTAGAATTTTATAAGCATTTTGATTTTTATCCGCTTCACATCAATTTACAAAAGATTGATAGAAAATGATCCATATCTTATTTAATTGAAATTGTCTTTTTCAAAAGTTAAGACACATAACAGAAAATTGAGATATTTGAAGAGAATATTGTTTCAGGTTTCGTTCTATAAATTAACGTCAGTTCGACGTAAGAAATCAGATTTTTATTTTGAAACAATAGGAAGAATTTGTATATTTAAGTATCTAATTCATAAATATATAACTAATAATCTTCCTATGTTTACTACTGATAAAATTACTGAAATTTTCTATGTTATACACGATTTTTGCAACGAATTTGAAAAGGCTATGACCGGACACATCGTAAGAAAAGATAATGGCAAGCAGTCCAGAAATCGTTCATTTAAATTACATGATAGCGAGGTTATTACCATTTTGATACTCTTTCATGCAGGCCAGTTCCGTAACCTTAAACACTTTTATACTCAATACGTTCAAGTTCATCTTCAGTCCGAATTTCCTAAGACTGTATCCTACAATCGCTTAGTTGAACTTCAAAGAAAAGTTGCAATGCCATTGGCTGTATTCCTAAAGACTTGTTGTTTAGGCCAATGCACTGGAATATCTTTTATTGACTCAACTCCATTGAGGGCATGTCATATCCGTAGGGAAAAACAAAACCGTGTATTCAAAGGCTTAGCAACCAAGGGTCAATGTTCTATTGGCTGGTTTTTTGGTTTCAAACTTCACCTGATTATCAATGACAAGGGTGAAATTTTGGATTTTATGTTAACCCAGGGGAATGTTGATGACAGAGAGCCACTTAAAAACAAATCCTTTCATAAAAAAGTATTCGGAAAACTTTTTGGAGACAAGGGATATATCAGTCAAACCCTCTTTGAACAGCTCTTTATAGATGGTATCCATCTTATTACTAAAATTCGTAAGAATATGAAAAACAGTATTATGCAATTAAAAGACAAAATAATTCTTAGAAAAAGAGCACTAATTGAAACGGTTAATGATGAATTAAAGAATATGTGCCAGGTGGAACACACCAGACATCGTGGATTTAATAATTTTATTACAAACCTTCTTTCTGGCCTGATTGCATACTCTTTTTTCCCAAAAAAACCTACATTGAATATTGAAATAATTGATAATAAGTCTTTAAGGAGAGCAGCTTAATCCCTAAAAGGCATAGGAATAAAGTTAAAATAGTCTAGTGACATTATTAATAAGTAATTACAAAAACTACCTGCTTTTTTGAGATTTCTCCCTTCGGTCGAAATGACTGTCGGTTTTAATATGATAGGGGGGAGAGAAAGAGGCGGCGGAGCCGCCTCTTTCTCTCCCCCCTAAAACAAAAAATGCGGTAGTCATTCCGACCGTAGGGAGGAATCTCATTGTATTTCACAATATATCTGTATGTTATAAATATTAAATCGACGAATAAGCCTGTAACAGAGAGAACAACATCAAGTTTGAGCTAATGCAGACACAAAGGGGCAAATGAACCAATATATAAAATTACTATTTACAAAATGAAAAAAGTTAATACCTTACGTCGAACTGACGTTATGTTAAGAATATTGTTATTTTTTACTATCAACAATCCAATTCAACCGGAAATTTAGTACATGGAAATTTCCAAAATTAGTATAAATAGAATTACCAACTGGTTGTGGTAATGAAGTATAGTCAAAACAAAAATTTAAAGGAATCTTTCCAAGTTTGTAAAAAGGTAATTGCATGCCAATTCCATAGGTAAATGAACTAATTTCATATTTATTTGAGGGATTACCATCGTCATCTATTTTTTCGCTATAATGTCCTGCTCGAATTGCAAATAGTTCTAATATATTAATTTCCACGCCAGTTCTGGAAGCACTATGATATTGAGAATTAAACAACTTTTGACCTTCGTATTGTAATAAAATATTTATTGTTTGTAATTTTTTAATTACTATATGTTTATTTAATACTAATTGATAATTCAAACCATATTTAAAAATAACCGGAATTTCCAAAGTTCCATTATTTCCCATGGTATTAACTAGTAATTTTGAATTATTGAAATTCTGAATACTTGCACCAATATTAATTGAATGACTGTATTCTGCTGTCAGCAAAAACTGAATTTTTTTAATGATACCAAAATCAAAATAAATAGGATCATTTGTGGTGCTGGTTGGATACATTTTATTAAAATCGAAGTAATTAGCATTAAATCCAATATATAAATTTTTGAATGGTTGAGATGATAGTGTTAAACAAAATATTGTACTTGAAGGAGTCACACTTTGAATTGAATTTCCATTCTGATCAGTAAAGGTTATGGATTCACCATAAGAAAAATGGTTATAACTTAAACCTGCAACTAAATAATCGTTAATTTTATAACCGGTTGAATAAAAAGTGTATAATCCCTTATTTATTAAATAGTAAGGTGATGCAAATGAACTACTAAATTCCAGACCTTTTATCGTTGCAGTACCTGCCGGATTAAAAAAAACTGTGGATAAATCACCATCAATGGTACTATATCCTCTACCCATGGCTTCTGCTCTTGCACTTGGTTGTCTTCCAAAATAAACCCAATTACACCATGCACTATTATCAATTGGGGGGTTAGTAGTTGTTATTGTAACAGTCTGTCCTGTTGAAAAGACAGGAATATTCATTATCACAATATATAATAGTTTCTGAAAGAGATTGTAGTTATTAGTCGATAGAAATTTTGGGTTCATTAGCTTTCGATTTATTATTATCATTATCTGGTAAGTTTCACTTTTTACTTACTTATAGTATCAATAACGACGGATGAAATTGTCTTAAACCCCTATAACCTGGACTGATTTTTAAAAAGAGTTTAGTATTTCCTTTGTCTTATTCCTCTTGCATCAATAACTGTGAGTTTATTTTCAAAATTTAATTCTTTGGTTTCTAATATTCTGTAAATTAATTGACCGGGAAAAACAGGTGTAAATTCGTCAAATCGTAAATAAATAACACCACATTGAGGTTTATAACCAAATTTAAAAATAAGTTCACTATAATCCCTATCAAATGTAAAAATCAATCTGCCTTGAGTTATTGCAATATCAATCACTTCCTGATCGGAAATTCCTGAATGATTATGTCCAATCCAAATTACATCAACGCCAACAGAAATCAGAAAATTAACACTGGTTAAAGGAATATTTTCATTTGCAAGAAGTTTCATTCAGCAGTACTTGGTAATTCATACAATAATCCATCTTGCATACATTCACGCAAATATCCAAAAACAGCAAACAGATCATTATTTGTCAATGAAGGATAATTTTCAAGAATCTGCCGTTCTGACCAACCTTGAGCAAATAAATTAACAAGATGTTCAATAGACAATCGGGTACCTTTTATTATTGGTTTCCCAATTAATATATTATTATCAGAAATGATATGGTCTTTCCAGTTAATCATAGCCAAATATAATAAATAAGTTTATTATGGTAAAACTTTAAGTAGTGTATATTATACTGGAGTCAGATTTTCATGGAGTCAAATGTATCGAAATGAATTCAATTGCAGGTTTTGCCTCTCTGAAACGCAAGTAAAACCATTGTGAACTGAGGATTATGAATCATGCGCTCTAACCAGCTGAGCTACCTCGCCATCAATTTTTTTGTGGCTGCAAATATAATGTTTTCTTCTTTTTAAATGTGTTGTTTTGAAATTTTTTTAACCAGTCAATATTTGGATTTATAAGTGCTAATATATTGTTTAATAGTCAAATGTCATTTTCGATCTATAATCTTGTTCCATTATATAAATTAATATATTCCCGGTATCAACTTTTTTGTCCGCTTCACATAATCCTTATAAATATTCCCAAATCCTTCAGTTAACATTTTTTCTTCACTTATAATTCTATAATGATAGACGGTAAGAGTAGTCAATGTAATTAATGATAATACAATAATATTGTTGGATGCAATACCTGCTCCTAACCATTGTAATATACTTCCGACATATCCCGGATGTCTGATATACTTATACATTCCGGTACCGACTAAATTTTGACCGGATTGAATTTTTAAAGTCCTTGTGTAAAATTCTTTTAATGTTCTGATTGCAATAACTCTGACAAGGAATCCTGAAATCAATATTAAATTTCCTAATACCGGAATATATAAATTCCTAAATAAAATAAATATAGTATAACGATTATAGAAGAAACCGGATAAAAGCAGTAAAATATTTATAATATTGAGAATACCTAACAGCGATGTTGAATTTTGATCATTTTCTGTTCTTCCTAAACTTTTTGCTTCACTTCCATACCTGATTAACGGGTCTAAAAAACGTGTAATAAAAACAAGTATAATTGCAACTATTAGTGGGATTGTGGTCATTGTATTACAAATAATTTGTTAATTTATTTTAAATTTCTTTTTAAATTCCTGAATTTCACTAATTTTTGTATTTACCTTGTCATCAATCAAAATTAAATTTATTTTATTAGTTTAATTCAGCCTGCCAAAGATTTTTTTCGTCCCTTTTTTCATCGGCTGGAAAAAAGGGACAAAAAAGTACCATTTGGTTTAAGCAGGTTTTTTCTTATATTGCGCAATCGCAAAAAATGCTTAAGCAAACCATGAAAGTTAAATTTATATTGGAATACCCTTTGAATTGCTCACCTTTATTGCTATTCCCGCGATTAAGCACACCTGGCGGGCTTTCGGAGTGGTTTGCAGATAATGTCGACATTGACGGTAAATACTTTATTTTTTATTGGGATGGAACATTTCAAAAAGCCGAAGTAAAAATAAAAAAGGATAATGCCTACGTGAGGTTCCATTGGTGTGATGATATAGAAGAAAATACCTATTTTGAATTCAGGATTATGATTGATGAACTTACCGGCGATTTAGCTTTACTTATAACTGATTTTGCCGAAGAAGAGGAAAAAATAGAGGCCATTGACTTATGGAACTCTCAGGTATCAACTTTAAAACATTGCGTCGGTGTATAAATAATCTTAACTTTGTCGCCGTTTATATTATACATTTCCTTTGAATCGTGAAGCGACTGCATAAATTTATAATAACTTCATTTTTAGGGCCTTTTGCACTTACCTTTTTTATAGTTGTCTTTCTTCTTTTGATGCAATTCCTTTGGAAGTATATAGACGATCTGGCGGGTAAAGGCCTTCAAATTGGCGTACTATCCAAGCTGATGTTATTTACTTCTGCCAGCCTGGTACCTATGGCTGCTCCGCTTGCTGTTTTGCTGGCATCTCTGATGACTATGGGTGATCTGGGTGAAAACTTTGAGCTTATTGCCCTTAAAGCTTCGGGAATATCTTTAAACAGAATTGTTTATCCCCTTATTATTTTTTGTTTTTTAATATCAATATTAGCCTTTTTATTTTCAAACTATGTCCTGCCAATTGCTAATCTGAAAATGACTGCCCTCATAGTGGATATAACACATAAAAAACCTGAACTTCAGATTAAAGAAGGTATATTTTATAATGGTATTGAAGGTTATAGTATCCGAATCGGGAAAAAGGACTATAAAACCAGTCTTATGCGACAAATTAAAATCTACGATCATACAAAAAATAATGGGAACACTGATGTTACTGATGCTGATTCGGGTTTTATCAAGATGACTTCCGACAAACAATTTTTATTGGTAACCTTGTTTAACGGATATAATTATAGTGAAGAGAATAATAATCAACATGACAGAAATAATAAAAAAACATACCCTTTTCGAAGGGATCATTTTAATAAGGAGGAAATAAGGATTAAACTGATAGGATTTGACCTTATCCATACAGATGAAAATTTATACAGGCAAAGTTATAAAATGCTTAGCTTACATCAGTTAAATATTGTAAGCGACTCAATGAAGAACGATATAAACCTCAAATCTTCAGGTCTCTGTCAAATTATCTCAAAAAGCTATCTGTTCAGGAATAAAATATTTCAAAAAACACTTACTCCGATACCTGACTCAATAAAAAACAAGCCTGTTAAAAAACAGGATTTTGACAGTTTATTTCAAACATTATCATTGTCAGATAAATCAACCTTAATAAATGAAGCATTATCTTATTCCAGGGAAGCCAAATCTGCAATATTATCCAGTAATATGAATACCGATGCAACTGATAAGAGAATGCGAAGATACGACATTGAATGGTGGAGAAAATTTACTTTATCAGCTGCCTGTTTTATATTCTTTTTTATCGGGGCGCCTTTAGGGGCTATAATTCGCAAAGGAGGACTGGGAATGCCGGTAGTAATATCTGTTCTTTTTTTTGTTATTTATTACATTATATCACTGTTTGGTGAAAAATTTGCCCGGGAGGGTGATATGAATACTATTGTGGGAATGTGGATATCTTCATTGGTACTTCTTCCTATAGGAATATATCTTACAAACAGGGCAACAAGAGAATCTTCAATGTTTAATCCTGATCAGTACCTGATAGTAATTAAAAATATTACAGGAAGATTTATAAAAAGCAAAAATAAGATTAGCAGTTAATGACAATTTTACAATTATGCAGTAAATCCCCTTATCCTCCCACAGATGGAGGTTCAATAGCTATATCTTCTATAATTCAGGGCTATTCTGATTTTGGGCATTCAATTTCTATTCTGGCAATTAATACTCCAAAGCATTTTGCTGATCCTGAAAAAATCAGTAAGTTATTGCCTGAACGAACAACTATTAAGTTAGTTAATGTTGATACTGGAATAAAACTTTTTAAGGCCCTTATAAATTTCATATTTTCAACAAAACCTTACCATATTAAAAGGTTTTACTCACGAAAGCTTGAATATGCTTTAATTGATATTCTTAAGCATCAAAAATTTGATATGGTACAGATTGAAGGTTTGTATGTCACCCCTTATATCCCGGTTATAAAAAATTATACCGATGCTATTATATGTTACAGGGCTCATAATATTGAATCAGAAATTTGGGAAAGGATTGCCTTAACTGAAAAAAACCTTATTAAAAGATTTTATTTATTAAACCTGGCAAAAAGATTAAAAAAGTTTGAAATAAGCATAATTAATAACTATACGGCTCTTATTCCAATTACTAAAAGAGATTCGGAAGTGTTTGCTAAATTTGGTAATTTTAAACCGGTATATATAGTACCTGCAGGAATCAGTATCAAAGAGTCAAATACTTATGATACAATAAAATATCCGTCACTTTGTTTTATCGGAGCCCTGGATTGGATCCCCAATCAGCAAGGTTTGATGTGGTTTATTGAAAATGTGTGGCCAATAATATCGAGGCATAATAAGGACATTCAACTGCATGTTGCAGGTAGAAATGCACCGGATTGGCTGGTTAAAAGGATTAATATTTCAAATATAAATTATTTTGGGGAAGTGAATGATGCCTATCAATTTTTAAATAAATATGCAATAATGATAGTTCCTCTTTTCTCAGGGAGTGGTATGAGGGTTAAAATAATTGAAAGCCTTTATCTCGGTAAAGCAATTGTTTCAACCTCCATAGGTGCAGA
Organism: uncultured Bacteroidota bacterium; assembly: GCA_963846585.1. Lineage (GTDB taxonomy): Bacteria > Bacteroidota > Bacteroidia > Bacteroidales > JAAUTT01 > JAAUTT01. The sequence goes on along the minus strand of CAWJWO010000002.1, from coordinate 181,803 downwards.
GGGGATTGATATAACTCACAGGCAAAATATTCTTATTGCTGATACTCCTGAAGAATTTTCAGATTGTATTTTGGAATTATGCCAAAAAAATGATTTTTATAATGAAATTTGTAAAAATGCACGGGAACTTGTTATTCAAAAATATGATAACAATAAAATAATTGATAATTTATTAAAATTCATCGGGAGCCTGTAATATGATAATCGAAATATTATTTTGGGTATTTTTAGGGGCGATTGTATATTCTTATATTGGTTATACCTTGGTTCTTATGATAATACACCTTTTTGTTAAAAATAATAAATATAATCATGAAACAGAATTACCATCAGTAACACTATTTATTGCAGCTTACAACGAAAATGATGTAATAAATGAAAAACTGGCTAATTCAAATGATCTGGATTATCCAAAAGAAAAACTGGTACAATTATGGGTAACTGATGGATCCAATGATGGCTCTAACCTGATTCTGCAAAAAAATGACAATGTTACGGTTTTACACCAGGATCAACGCAATGGGAAAATAGGTGCCATAAATCGTGGAATGGAATTTGTAACAACTCCGATTGTAGTATTTACTGATGCTAATACATCCCTTAGCAGGGATACGATTAAACAAATTGTTTATCTGTTTGGGGATCCAAAAACCGGATGTGTATCAGGAGAAAAAAGAATATTAAAATCGAATACAGATAGTGCTGTAAGTTCCGGTGAAGGTATATACTGGAGATATGAATCTTTTATTAAGAGGATGGAATCTGATATTAATTCAACCATAAGTGCAGCAGGTGAAATATTTGCTATACGGTCGGAACTTTTTAATAAGGTTGAGCCTGATACAATAAATGATGATTTTGTAATTTCATTGGGAATTGCAGCAAGGGGTTATAAAATAAAATATGCTCCTCAGGCTGTTGCGATTGAAAACTCATCTGTAACAATAAAGGAGGAACTTAAACGAAAAGTCAGGATAGCTGCAGGAGCTATACAGAGCTTAATTCGCATGAAAGGCTTGCTGAATATATTTAAATACGGAATGCTATCATTTCAGTATTGGTCACATAAGGTTTTAAGATGGACGGTATTGCCTGTAGCATTTATTTTGTGTTTTATATTAAATATTATTATTGTGATTGATAACAAGTCAGTTATATATTTATCTCTTTTATTAATTCAAATTATCTTTTATTTTTTTGCAATTATAGGTTTGATATTCCGGAATATGAAATCGCGTTTACAATTTATTTTTGTGCCCTATTATTTGGTAACAATGAATTATGCAATATTATCGGGGATATTCAGGTATGCAAAAGGCAAGCAATCGATTAATTGGGAGAAGGCTATACGACGATAACAAATTAAAATATTCAATGAAATTAAATATGTTTAAATTTAATACTATAGCTGATGCCATAGAAGATATCCGCAATGGCAAGCTTGTTATTGTGGTTGATGATGAAAACAGGGAAAATGAAGGAGATTTTATCGTGGCTGCCGAAAAAATTACACCTGAAATTGTAAATTTTATGGCAACTTTTGGACGCGGTCTTATATGTATGCCATTACCCGAAAAACGATGCGAAGAACTGGACCTGGATATGATGGTGGGTCATAATACAGCTTTGCACGGCACGCCGTTCACAGTATCGGTCGATTTAATCGGAAATGGTTGTACCACAGGTATTTCAGCATCTGACAGGGCTAAAACTATAAGGGCATTGGTTGATCCATCTACCAAAGCTTCGGATTTGGCCCGCCCGGGCCATATTTTTCCGCTCAAAGCCAGGGAAGATGGTGTCCTTATAAGGGCCGGACATACTGAAGCTGTAGTAGATTTTACTATTCTTGCCGGACTATTGCCAGGAGGCGTGCTGGTTGAAATAATGAATGAGGATGGAACCATGGCTCGTTTGCCTGAACTTTTCAAGATTTCAGAAAAGTTCGGTATTAAATTAGTTTCGATTGAAGATTTGATAAAATACAGGCTTGAACGTGAAACCCTTATAAAAAAGGGCTATGAAGTAAATATGCCTACAAAATACGGTGATTTTAAAGCGATTTCATTTATCGAGCTTTCAAATGGCAAAGAACATATTGCTATTTATAAAGGGGAATGGGCTGCCAATGAACCTATACTGGTTCGTGTACATTCATCGTGTATGACCGGAGATATCTTCGGTTCATACCGGTGCGATTGTGGTGATCAGCTGCACCAGGCTATGCGACTGATTGAAAAGGAAGGAAAAGGTGTAATAGTTTACCTGCAGCAGGAAGGAAGAGGTATTGGCCTGTTTCATAAGATGCAGGCTTATAAACTTCAGGAAGAAGGGCTTGATACGGTTGAAGCCAATATTGAGCTGGGTTTTGAAGCCGATGAACGGAATTATGGTGTTGGTGCAAGCATTTTACGTGCACTGGGTCTCGGCAAGATACGTTTAATGACTAATAATCCTGTAAAAAGAGCTGCCCTTGAAGGATACGGATTACATATAGTTGAAAATATTCCCCTTGAAGTTGAACCTAATCTTTATAATAAATTTTATTTGCAGACAAAAAAGAACAAGATGGGCCATAATCTGGAATTAACCAATAAAAATAAGAGGTAATATGTCTGTAAATGATTTCAGGGTAGTGTTTATGGGTACTCCTGAATTTGCCGTTGCTTCATTAAGGGCATTGCTGGAAGCAAGAGTAAATATTGCCGGTGTAGTTACTGCTCCTGATAAACCACAGGGACGGGGCCTGTTAAATAAGGAATCGGATGTAAAATCATTTGCTGTTTTACGTAATATACCTGTCCTTGTTCCTGAAAAATTAAGGGATGAAATATTTATCAATGACCTGAGAAATCTTAAGGCAGATTTAAACGTAGTAGTTGCATTTAGAATGTTGCCGGAAGTTATCTGGAGTATGCCACCTGATGGTACAATTAACCTTCATGCTTCACTTTTGCCTGATTACAGGGGTGCAGCCCCAATAAACTGGGCTATTATCAATGGTGAGACAAAAACAGGGGTTACAACATTTTTAATTGATAAAGATATTGATACAGGTAAAATAATATTTTCAGAAAAGGTTGATATTTTACCTGGTGATAATGCTGGTACTTTACACGATAAGTTAATGATTGCAGGAGCTGATTTACTTGTTAAAACAGTGATTGCAATTAAGAACAGGAACTTCAAACTAACTGAACAAACAGTTAATTTGTCGGGTAAGTCATTAAAATATGCTCCGAAAATTGTAAAGGAAACTTGCAGAATTAACTGGGATAATGATATTAATAAAATTCACGATTTTATCCGGGGGTTAAGCCCTTATCCGGCAGCCTGGACAGTTTTCACCAAAGCTGACGGCCAACAGAAGTTTTCAATTAAAATTTTTGAAACACAAAAAGAATTTGCCGGTCATGCCCTCACTCACGGAAATATTATTACAGATGAGAAAAAATATTTAAAGATTGCAGTCAGGGGTGGGTACCTGCATTTAAAGAATGTTCAGGTTGAAGGTAGAAAAAGACTTGATATAGAAGAATTTCTCAGAGGATTCAAAAATTTTCTTCAAAGTATATACCCGTTTATTAATGTAAGTTGTATTGATTAAAATGATTTGTAAGTAAACTTTCGATCATATACTTCTAAATGTAAAATACAATTTTATGAAAAAGACAATAACCAACTTTTGTTTTTTATTGCTATTCGCAAATAGCTTCGCACAACAAAATCTTCAAACAGGAATAACTATAGGTTATAACAACTCAACATTTATTGGCAGTGATAAATCCGGGTTAGGATTAAGTTCAATTCCTGGATTTTACCTTGGTGGTATTGTCAATTATCCCATTAACTCAAGGTTTTCATTGCTATCAAATATCGCATTTGCTTCAAGAGGAACTGAAATAAATACAATTAGTGATGTATATGTAGATGTTTTTTTCTTTTATTTGGATGTACCTTTGATGATAAAAATGAACTTTTTTACTGATAAAATAATAACTCCATATTTAGAGTTTGGTGTAGCTTTCGATTATAATGCTTTGGCATTAAGCACAGGGGGAGGGAACCTTACTGATGTTAAAAATGTCGATTTAGGAATGGTATCAGGTTTTGGTATTGATATATGGAAAATATCATTTGGAATGAGATATAATTATGGCTTAATACCATTTGATAATAGTGATTTAAAACTTGATTTACGAAATTCAACATTTTCATTTTTAATCGGAATAAAATTTAATAAATAAGAACATGAAAAAAGTAATATTAATTACTGGATTTATTTTTTATTCTATAACATTTAACATCAGAGTTGAGTCCTGTTCAATGTTCTATGCAAATATCGGAAATTCGATTTTGGGATCTAATAGTGAAGATTGGGATAACATAAATAGTATGATTAAATTTATTCCTTCACAAAATGGCCGCAATGGACGAATTGTATTTGGTTTTAATGATTGGGGTTTAGATTTTTGTCCATATGGCGGGGTTAACGATCAGGGCTTGTTTTATGCCTGGGCTAATATAAGCACCAGGGACCCTAATTTTCACGTTTTGGGTACACAGTATTATAATGGTGTATTGGACGATACGATGGAGGAATATTGTACAACAGTTGACGATGCCATTAAGTGGTTTAAAAAGTATAACGAACCCGGTTTTGGAGGGGCTCATATTCTTATTGGTGATCGTTTCGGTAATTCTGTTGTTATTGAAAGGAGTAATAATGATAGCCTCGCATTCATTAAAAAGACAGGAAACTATCAAATAGCAACAAATTTTTTAAATGCATATCTAAATAATCCTAAAATGTATAGGTTTATAGAAGATCCAAGATACCAGTTCATAGATGAAACATTAAGAGATAAAGATTCAATTTCTGTTGAGTTATTTAGTAAAGTATTACAGACTGCAGGTAACAACGGTGATTTGAGTCCAACCATTTATTCAAATGTATTTGATTTAAAAAATGGTAAAGTCTATGTTTATAATTATTACAACTTCGAAGAAGTATTAATATTGGATATTAATAAGGAATTAGCTAAAGGATGCCGTTTTTTTAAACTACCTGGACTTTTTTCAAGGATTAAAGCGGAATATCCTGTTTCAAATACACTAGTTAATTCTTCATCAGTTGAGTTAAAATGGGTTGGAGATGCATCTATTTATAAAATATGGCTTGCAACAAATGACCAGTTTTCAAATCCAACTATTATTAACTATTCTGATACTAAAATTCAAAATGCAGGATTTAGTATTTTTTATTCAATAATCTTATTAATAATGATATTTGGTATCAAAAAGAATAAAAACTTAAAGCTAATAGTGGTATTTTGTTTTGTAATAATAGCAGGATGTGAAAAAGATTTAACTATTTTACCTCAAACACAGTCAAATGTTAGTCATAGTTCAACTATTGATAATTTACAATCCAATACAAAGTATTATTGGAAAATAGTAACCAATAATTCAAATGCAATAAATACAGAATCAAAAGTTGAAAGTTTTACAACTTCAAAATTTTAGTAAATAATTTATATTATTTCACTGATAAGTACTTACTGATTACTAATAAATGTTTCAGTTATAAATTGGCTTTTTGAATTGCTTTTACAACAATATCAAGATCGTCTTCACCGCTAAAACCACTGAAACCTATGCTTAACCTCGTACTATCTTTAAGGGTTACTGGTTGACCACCTTCCCAGCCAATCAAATCCGGCCGGCTAATACCGAAAAGATGTTCGTCAATTTCACAATTAAAAACCAATCTCTCATATTCGCCGGTTTTTAAATTTGTAATCCATACCTGGCTGGCTTTTGTCCATGCAATTCTAAAAAATTCCCTTGACCGGACTTTATCATTGCCAAAAAGTTTTCCTGAAACTATGCCATTTTGATCAATAATACAAACAGCTGCATTCACTTGTGAAATATTATTAACATCCTTTTTTTGGCAGTATTGCGGAATTAATTCTTCTACTGCTTTAATTATTTTTTGAATGTTAACTGATATTGATTGATTTTCCATAAAACAAGGATTTATTTTGATGTTTAATTTTAAAAAATGCCAATAATTTTAAATATAATACTTTTAAACAGATACACATTATTCTATGACCCTGATTTTTATGTTACGGAACCAAACCTCCGAACCGTTATTTTGTAAACCAATATATCCTTTTTTATCAGGGCCGCCAGGATTTAAAAGGTTTGATAAACCTTTGTATTTGCTTTTATTTACAATTCTTTCCCAATCTTCAGTCCAAAGTTGAAAGTCAAGCAATTTTTCACCGTTCACAATCATAGAAACTTTATCTTTATTAAGGATTATTCTTGTTTGATTCCATCTTCCTTTTAAACCGTTAATATGAGTACTAAATGGAAGCAAATTGTTCAGTGACAAAGCATTATTATAGACTTGTCGGTCCGGTTTAAAATCAGTATTTCCTATATAGTCAGCAATTCTGAAGCTAATAGCTGATTTCCAAACGGGGATATCCTCATTTTCCTGCACCAATATGTAAATTGCGCTGCTGGCTCCGTCGCTTAGCATCCACTCTACTGATAATTCGAAATCTTTATATTGTTGAACCGTTATTATGTCAGGCTGCTGTTCTTTGTTAACATGGTTCTGGTATAAACAATGTATGGTACCATCTTCTATTTTCCATCCGTTACCGGGAAATGTATCCAGGTTATAACCCCGCCAGCTTTTGCCCGTCTCTCCGTCGAACAGTAATACCCACCCTTCCGTATTCTCTTCATCGTTCAATTTATTAATTTGTTGTATATCCGGATTTATATTTACTGAATTTGAATTATTGATCATTATTTTACTGTGTTCAGGATGTTGGCTGGCATTAAGAGTATTGTAGCCATTAATAAACACATAAACAGCTAATATTAAGAATATTATAGCTGATAAAACAGAAAAAATCTTTTTTATCCGGTTTTTCATTAATTGCCCGCCTTTAAAACTTATATAAGCTAAAAACAAACTCCACACTAAAGATGAAGCCGTAAATCCACCCAGGAAAAAAATGATATCATTGTAACCTCCAAAATTTTGATTTGCAATAACACTTCCTCCGATTGAGGCAAACCATAATATTGCAGTCGGGGAAGCCAGGGATAACCCGAATCCGGTAAGAAAAAAATTTAAATTATTATCTATTTTTGAAACCTTTGATATTTTTTCATTTGCAAGTACCAGTGGTTTAAATGTCTCAATTATCATTTTATAACAAAAATACAGCAGGATTAATGTACCTGCTATCCATAGTATGGATTTCACAATTTGAAATTTAAGGATAATATTTATTCCCAACAATGAAATTACAGCATATAAAATATCCCCTAAAGTTGATCCCAGGCCGATATTTAAGGAATTAACAAAACTTTTTTCAATTCCGGTTTTTATAATTGCAATATTTACAATTCCTAAATCGAGGCATAATGATAGCGAAAGCAAAAATCCTGATATAAAAAGTTCCATTTTTATAATTCAAGCAGCAATTTTTCCGGATCGTTACCATTGAACAATAACTGCAAAGGGTTTTCGATAAATTTTTTAATATGAACTAAAAATCCAACTGAATCTTTTCCATCTATAATACGATGATCATATGACAAGGCTATGTACATCATAGGACGAATTTCAACCTTCCCATCAATGGCCACTGGCCGGTCCACAATATTATGCATACCGAGGATAGCAGATTGCGGTGGGTTGATAATGGGTGTTGACAGCAAAGAACCGAATATTCCTCCATTAGTAATAGTAAATGTTCCGCCTGTCATCTCTTCAATACTTATGCGTCCTGAACGTGCTTTTGCTGCTAATTCTGCAATCCGGTGTTCAATTATTGCCAGGGACATGTTTTCAACATTTCTCATAACCGGTACCATTAAACCTTTATCTGTTTGTACTGCAACAGCTACGTCAAAGTAACGGGGAACAATAATGGCATCGCCGTCAAGCCGGGAGTTCACAGCGGGATGAAGTTTAAGAGCCTCAACAACTGCTTTTGTAAAGAACGACATAAATCCAATCTTTATACCATGCTTTGATTCGAAAGATTGCTGGTATTTTTTGCGTAATCCTATTACCTGGCTCATGTCTGCTTCGTTAAAAGTTGTGAGCATGGCAGTTTGGTTTTTGGCTGCAACTAATTTTTCACCCAGTTTTTTGCGTAAAGAAGTAAGCTGAATATGTTCTTCATTGCGTATTTGCACTAATGAAGAGTTATTATTTTCATGTGGATACCCATTATTTAAAACTGCTTCAACTTCAGTTTTCCCGATTCTTTTTAAGCCTTTAATTATATCTTCAACTGAAAGTTTGTTTTCCTCCATCATTTTTTGTGCAACAGGAGTGATTTTTATTTCATCAGATTTTGAAGGTTCTTTATTTTCAATTTTCAAACTTTTAGAATCATTTATCAGGGAAGATATTATTTCTTTTTTCCCTGTTCCTGTTTTAGCGATTTCTATTTTTTTATCAGGTCGTTTAACCGATGTGTCTATTGTACAGGCAATAGCACCAATTTTTACAGTCTCTCCGGCTTGTATAAGGATTTTAATTTGCCCATCATTACCTGCAATTAAAGGCAAAGTAGCCTTATCTGATTCTATCTCTGCAAGTTCCTGATCCTTTACAACAAAATCACCATCCTTTACCAGCCATGTAACTAGCTGAGCTTCAGTAATTGATTCACCCGGACTCGGGATTTTTATTTCTAATATCATGTCATTTAAATTATAATTATTTTAATAGAGCCAGGAGCCAAGAACCAGGAACCAAGAAAGAAGAGGTTAGACGTGAGACATGGGATGTAATGACAGAGGACAGAAGAAATATGAAAGAAGGCAGAAGACAGAAGGCAGAAAACAGAAAACAGAAAACAAATTATACCTTCCTAATCCATGTCCTTCCATGTTCCTTTTCACGTCCCATTTCATGTCCTTTTTTTCATGTCTTTTTTCATGTCCTTTCACGTCCTTTCATGTCCCTTGTCTTGGCTCCTGGTTCTTGGCTCCATTAGCATATCTCATTGCTCATGTTTTCTTTTCATTTTTCGTCTGTTGCCAAATCACTGTTTAAATATGATTCGCACTGCAAATTACAATATTTGTCAATACCTTGGCAATCACATAATCTGAATATTTTATCGATAATTTTCTTTTGGCGAATCTTATGAATTTCAGCTAACCCGGCTGCCGGACTACCACTGGCAGGCCTGCAAACAGGAAGAAAATCAAAATCCTTATAAATTCTGTTGACAAATGACCAGGCTCCCATATTTTCAGGTTCTTCCTGTGCCCATATAAATCTCTTGGAATTTTTGAATTTTTTGAGTATACCGGTCAGTTGTTCTGCCGGAAATGGGTATAGCTGTTCAATACGAATAATTGCAATGTCATTAATTTTAAGTGATTCCCGTCGTTCAATAAGTTCATAATATAGCTTTCCGTAACAACACACAACTTGTACAACATCTTCAGGTTTGACATTATTGTCGTTAAAAATTTCAAAAAAGTGGCCATTATAAAAATCACTTAAGGTTGAAACACATTTTGGATGGCGCAACAAACTTTTTGGTGTAAATATAACTAATGGCAGCCTGAATTTGCGAAGCATCTGACGGCGCAGCAAATGGAATAAATTTGCAGGACTTGTCGGTACTGCCACCTGTATGTTGTTTTTAGCACAAAGCTGAAGAAATCTTTCAATTCTTCCGCTTGAATGATCAGGACCCTGTCCTTCGTAACCGTGTGGCAGATACATGACCAGGCCGTTCATTAGTCCCCATTTTTCTTCTGCTGATGTAATATATTGATCAACAATTACCTGCGCTACATTATAGAAATCACCGAACTGAGCTTCCCAAATTGTTAATCCATTCGGCATAGCGCACGCGTACCCGTAATCGAAGCCTAATACTGCATATTCACTTAAAGGTGAGTTAAATACATGGAAAGGGGCTTTTTTATCTTTTAAGTTTTTAAGAGGGAAATATTTTTCATCAGAATCTTCAACAACGAATGCTGCATGACGATGTGCAAAAGTTCCCCTTTCAGAATCCTGTCCGCTTAAGCGAACTGGCATTCCCTGTGTCATAAGCGATGCATAAGCCAATAATTCCCCAAGGGCCCAGTCAAGCCGGTCCTGTGTTATCATTTCCTTACGGTCGTTGACAATTTTATGAACCTTACTGAAGAAATTTTTATCGGGTGGTAAATTATTTATTTGCCTGCCATAATGTAACAATAAATCCTTGGGAACCGAAGTATTTATTATTTCAAAAAGATTGCAATCTTTGGCATAACTGAACCCCTTCCATTTATCTTTTAAAAACTGGCGGATTTTTATTTTAAACGTTTTTCTTGAAGCTTCGAGCTGTAAATCTAAGAAATCATCAAATTCTTTTTCATAAAGTTTTGGTTCTCCGGATGAGAAAACTCCTGATTCAACTAATTTTAAGCTGTAAATGTCCCGGGGATTTGGGTGTTCACTTATAGCCTTATACAATAAAGGTTGTGTAAATCTTGGTTCATCACCTTCATTATGCCCATATTTTCTATAACATAAAATGTCAATAAAAACATCCCTGTGGAATACCTGGCGAAACTCCATTGCCATTTTAACCGTGTATATTAATGTTTCCACGTCGTCACCGTTAACATGAAAAACCGGCGAAAGGGTAACTTTTGCAATATCGGTACAATATGTACTGGAGCGGGCTTCAAGATAGTTGGTTGTAAAACCAACCTGGTTGTTGATAACAATATGAATTGTACCTCCTGTCTTATACCCATCGAGTTGCGACATCTGGATTGTTTCATAAACAACACCCTGTATTGCAATTGCTGCATCACCATGTATTAAAATACATGCAAGTTTATCGAAACTTCTGTTATATTCTTTTCTTATCAAAGCCCTCGCCAATCCTTGGGTAACTGGCCCGACAGTTTCAAGGTGTGACGGGTTGGGCAATAAATTCAATCTAACATCAGTGCCTTTATCGGTAGAAATTATACTATCATAACCAAGATGATATTTTACATCACCGAGTGAAACATCTTCGTCATAGTCTATAGCCGCAAATTCCCGGAAAATATCTTCATAGGGTTTTTTCATTATGTTTGTAAGCACATTCAGCCTGCCCCTGTGTGCCATCCCTATTACAAATTCTTTTATACCAAGGTCAGCCCCTTTTTCAATTACAGCGTCCAAAGCAGGGATGGTAATTTCAGCTCCTTCAAGTGAAAACCTCTTTTGGCCTACAAATTTTTTATGAATGAACTGTTCAAATCCTACAGCTTGTTTTAAATGTTCATAAAAGTGCTTTTTTTCTTCATTAGTAAAATCAGGTGTATTCCTGGTACTTTCCATTTTAACCTGCAGCCATTCTACAACTTTTGGATCCCTGATGTATAAATATTCAGCTCCAATACTCTGACAGTATGTTTGTTGTAGTAATTCAATTATTACTTTTAACGGCGAAGGTTTAAGCCCGACATTTTTGGCTGATTGAAAAACTATGTCCAGATCATTTTCTGATAGTCCATAATTCACCAAATCAAGCGTTGGCGAATATTTTCTCCTGGACCTTACAGGATTGGTTTTAGTAAACAGATGGCCTCTTCGCCTGTAATCTTCTATCAGTGACAGAACTCTTAATTCCTTATCAAAATTTCCTGAATCTGACGAATTTTGAATCAAATGCGAATCAGCACGGGCAAAATCGAAACCTTTAAAAAATTGTTGCCAACTTTTGTCAACCTTTTCAGGGTCAACAAGATATTGCTTATAAAGTTCGTCAATTGAGCTGATTTCACTGTTCATCAGGTATGATAATACTTCCATTTATTAAAAATCCTTATTAAATAATTTAGCAATATAAGCAATTTATAAGGCAGTTTGTTTAAATTTTATCCTGAATTCATTAGTGTATGTTGGCATATTTCAGGGATTAGCATTATTTTATTAATTTAGCAAAATTAAAAAATAAGGAAATATATAATTTTATGGTGATAGGTTTATTGAAAGAAAACCCGGAAGATAAGAGGGTGGCTATTTTACCGGAATCTATAATTCAACTTATAAAATTAAAAGTTGAGGTTATGGTTGAATCGGGTGCGGGAGATGAGGCATTTGTGAGCGATTTTGAATATAAATCTGTGGGTGCGGTAATTGAAAGCCGCGATGTTATTGAAAAAGCAGCAGAAGTCTTTATAAAAATTAACCCGTTTTCTAAAAATGAAATTTCAAAACTTAAGCCTTCCAGCGTTTTAATAGCAATTTTTAACCCTTTTCAAAATTTAGATTTGGTTAAACTGCTTACTGATAAAAATTTAACATCATTCAGCCTCGATTCTATACCCCGCATTACACGGGCCCAATCCATGGATATTCTGTCTTCCATGGCTACTGTTGCCGGATACAGGGCAGTATTGGATGCTGCAATGCATTTACCCAGGTTTTTTCCTATGTTCATGTCTGCAGCCGGGACTATAAGACCAGCGAGGGTACTTGTTCTTGGAGCTGGGGTTGCAGGATTGCAGGCCATAGCAATATCGCGCAAATTAGGCGCAGTTGTAGAGGTTTTCGATGTAAGGCCGGCTGTCAGGGAAGAAGTTCAAAGCCTTGGAGGTAAATTTATTGAAGTTGAAGGCGCCAGGGATGATAAATCTGCCGGGGGTTATGCAGTTGAACAATCGGAAGATTTTAAGCAAAAGCAACGTCAGCTTATTCATGATCATGCAATAAAATCCAATGTGATTATTGCTACAGCTCAGATTCCCGGGAAACAGGCCCCTGTGTTGCTTACACGATCCACTGTTGACCAAATGATGCCCGGTTCAGTAGTTATAGATCTTGCAGCTTCGACAGGTGGAAATTGTGAGCTTACAGAAAATGGTAAAACAATAAAATATAACCAGGTTGCCATAATTGGAAAATCCGATTATCCTTCCGATATGTCCTATGATGCAAGTAAAATGTTTAGTACTAACCTGCTTAATTTTCTTAAACTTATCATTTCACATGAAGGGACCTTACAACTAAATTTTGATGATGAAATAATAAAAAGTACTTGTCTTACTCATAATCATCAAATATTAAACGATAGAATAAAAAATCTAATTGTATAATACTTTATGGAAAATATACTGTCATTTATTTACGAATATAAAGAATCAATTTTTGCAGTGATTCTTTCAATTTTTTTGGGAATTGAAGTTATATCCCATGTTCCTGCAGTGTTACATACTCCTTTGATGTCAGGCGCAAATGCAATTCACGGAGTGGTCATTATTGGTGCAATAATTGTTATGGGACATGCTCATACCCTGCTTCCGATGATCCTGGGTTTTATTGCAGTTGTCCTGGGAACTTTAAACGTTGTAGGTGGTTTTGTTGTAACTGACAGGATGCTGGAGATGTTTAAAAAAAAGAAAAGATGATGTGCAGATGTGCAAATGTGCAAATGGAGCCAGGAACCAAGAACCAGGAACCAAGAAAGAAGAAGTGGGACATGAGACGAGAGACGTGACTACAGAAAGAAGAAGGATGAAAGAATAACAAGACAGAAAACAGAAAAATTACCATCCATTTCCATCAGTCATTAGTAATCAGTAATAAGTAATTTGTCATCATTTCTAAATTAATTTTCACGTCCTTTCATGTCCTTTCATGTCCTTCCACGTCCTTCCACGTCCTTCCACGTCCTTTCACGTCACTAGTCCTGGCTCTTGGCTCTGTTATAACTTACTACTTACTTTTTAAAACTTACGACCATACATGGACTTTACTATTATCTCCGAGTTTCAACCCAGTGGTGATCAACCGGAAGCAATTCGCCAACTAGTTGATGGCTTGCGTGATAATCGTAAATATCAAACACTTCTGGGTGTTACCGGATCAGGAAAAACATTTACCGTAGCCAATGTAATTCAGCAAATTCAGCGCCCTACACTGGTGCTTAGTCATAATAAAACACTGGCTGCACAATTATACGGAGAGTTTAAACAGTTTTTCCCTCATAATGCGGTAGAATATTTTGTTTCTTATTATGATTATTATCAGCCTGAGGCATATCTCCCCGTTACCGATACTTATATTGAAAAAGATTTATCAATAAATGAAGAGATTGAAAAACTCCGTTTAAGTGCAACTTCATCTTTGCTTTCCGGACGACGCGACGTTATTGTGATTTCTTCCGTTTCCTGTTTATATGGTATTGGAAATCCGGAAGATTTCGAAAGCAGCACTATTTATATTAAACAGGGACAGGTTTATAGCCGTAACCAGTTCTTGCATAAACTTGTTGACAGCCTCTATTTTCGAAGTGAAATTGAATTTAAGCGTGGCAGCTTTCGTGTAAAAGGAGATACGGTTGATATTTTTCTGGCATATAATGATATAGCATATCGTATTATATTTTGGGGGGATGAGATTGAGGAGATATATTCATTTGATCCTGTTTCAGGTTATAAAATTGAAATTTTAGCTGAAGCAGTTATATATCCTGCAAACATTTTTGTTACTACCCGCGAACGAATGAACAAGGCTATTTATAATATTCAGGATGACTTGTTCAAACAGGTGGCATTTTTCAAGGAAATAGGAAAACATCAGGAAGCAAAACGAATCGAAGACAGGGTGACCTATGATATTGAAATGATGAAGGAATTGGGTTATTGTTCAGGTATTGAGAATTATTCAAGATATTTTGATGGCCGAAAACCCGGATCAAGGCCTTTTTGTCTGATTGACTTTTTCCCCGACGATTTTTTAATGGTTATTGACGAAAGCCATGTTACCATGCCACAGGTAAGGGCCATGTTCGGCGGCGATCATTCGAGGAAACAAACCCTTGTTGAATATGGATTCCGTCTACCTTCTGCAATTGATAACCGCCCGTTAACGTTCGAAGAGTTTGAAAATATTGTGGGCCAGACTCTTTTTATGAGTGCCACACCGGCGGATTATGAGCTTGCCAAATCGGAAGGTATTATTGTGGAACAGTTAATTCGTCCTACAGGTTTACTGGATCCTTCCATAGACGTGAGGCCAAGTTTGAATCAGATAGATGATTTGATGGAGGAAATCTCAAAAAGAGTAAAACAGTCGGAAAGAGTATTGGTAACTACCCTGACAAAACGTATGGCGGAAGAACTCACTTCTTACCTTACGCGTATGGGTGTCAGGTGCAGGTATATACATTCCGATGTAGATACCCTTGACAGGGTTGAAATTATGGAAGGACTTCGCGCAGGTAAATTTGATGTGCTTGTTGGTGTAAACCTGTTGCGTGAAGGGCTCGATTTACCTGAAGTATCCCTGGTAGCAATACTTGATGCTGACAAAGAAGGTTTTTTGCGGTCGGAACGTTCACTTACCCAAACAGCAGGACGAGCTGCACGAAATATTAACGGAAAGGTCATTATGTACGCCGATAATATTACAGGCAGCATGCAGCGTACCATTGATGAAACTGCCCGCCGAAGGGATAAGCAGTTACGTTACAATGAGGAACAACATATTACACCAAAACAGATACAAAAAGCCCTTTTTTCAATAATGGGCGATAAATATGAAAAATCTCCAGTAAATAAGGTAAATTATTATACCGAAAAAGAGAAAATAGATATTGCAGCCGACCCTGTAGTTCAGTATATGAGTAAAGAAGCTTTGGAAAAGGCAATTGAAAAAACTAAGAAAACCATGCAAAAGGCAGCAAAAGACCTGGAATTTATTGAGGCAGCCAGGCTGAGGGATGAGATGTTCGCGTTACAGGAAAGATTTAAAAATAGTTGTTAGTTGTTGGTTGTTAGTTGTTGCAGGTTATTTTAATCATAAACTTCTTTTCTGTCCCCAGCTTCAATTATTTTAGAGTAATCCTTATCAGGAATATTTTTAAGTTGCTTAAATACAGCTTTCTCAATAAAGACTTTATAAACTGCCATTCCGCATGTTTTCAATTTCTTTTACAGCCTTTTCAAAAGGTACCGGTTCGCTTTTGCGGGCTTTGGCACGGTCGTATGCTTTGATATCTTCTAACTCTTCGAGTTCATCCATAATTTTCTCATAATCCCGAATAGGCAGTATTACACTTACTTTTTTCCCGGTAGTATCGGTAATATATTGAGTTTTCATAATCAATGAAATTTAATTCGTTGCAAACGCCTGTTATATTTTAAAGCTCTGGGACTCACTATCAATTAAAAAAAGTTTTTTCTTTGTTCCCTGATCTAAATGTTCAATACAAATTTAGTCAAATTATCTTGACACGAGAATCACTTTAGTTAAAATTACAACCTTTACAACCTATAGACTTTACAACTTTTATAACTTCCTCATTTCTTTAACAAAATTTTTACCAACTGTCGACTTCGGCTGCGTAAAGCTGCTGAATCATTATCAATTAATTCCTCAAAAATCAGCCTTAACTCCGGTTTCAGATCTGGTTCTTTTTCAGAAATATTATATAGCACCTGCATACAATGTACTTTAACAGCAGGGGGTTCAGTTCTTGAATGCAGCCATTTGTAACAAATGTCGTATAATATACCAAAATGTTCCTCAGGAATTGTAGTTTTTGAAATCTGGCGAAGCAGGTTCCTGTGTATTCCAGTGTGCCTGAAATTGGCAAGATTTTTAACTATTCCGGTTATATAAGGCGTTAACAGAACAGGGTATTTATCCGTTACAGCACAAACTACCCAGGATGCACGAAGCGGGAGAGGAGGGTTACCCTTAAAAATAAGGTGAATCAGATTATCAAATAAAATAGTATCATTCCCAATGTAATTGGCAATGTAATCCTTATTTCTTTTTGAGTTTTCTGATAATAGTTGTTCTTTAATAGTTTCCATTCTGGGAATAACATATTATAATTCAAAGTTAATCATTTTAGCCTTGTTGTAATACCTATCCAAATAAGGGTCAATTAAATATAAATATCCGGTTATACACATAACTTTATGTTTACCTGCTTATTTCCATTTAATAGTTAAGTTAATGGATGGTATTATTGGTAATAAGCTACTATAGGCAATATAATTTGGATATCCAAGTCTAATGTACATGAAATCCGGATTCTTTCGATTTAATGCATTAAAAATATCAAAACTCCATAAATATTCAACTCTATGAGCTTGTTTTTTAAGATGAATACCTATATCAAGCCGCTGGTAAGCAGGTAATCTAAAATTATTTAGGGAAGGATAATAATCAATCTCATCTCCAAATTGAGACATTCCGTTATAAATAGTTAACTGGGGTAAATATTTTACAGTAGCTACGGTCACCGGGTAACCGGTAGCATAAATCCATAATGCTGATACGTCCCACCTTGGTGAAAAAGTATAATTTGCAAAAATATTAAAATCGTGGCGGCGATCGAAACTAAAAGGAAAGATAACTCCATTGTTTAAATCGGCATAAGTTCTGTCAGATGATGAAAGTGTATAATTAATCCTACCTGTAATACTACCTTGTTGTTTTTCGATTGAAATTTCTAAACCTTTTGTATTTCCATTACCTTGAGTTACTTTATCAAACCATGGTACAAATTCGGTGGTAAGAGATGCTCCGTTTTGAAAATCGGCTGTATTATTGAGCCATTTGCGATATAATTCCATAGTAAAAAGCCCGATTTTTTTGTAATTATATGCCAATCCCATATTTATCTGGTCCGATGTTAGAGGCTTGATTCCATTTGATGCCGGAATCCATAGATCTGAAGGCCAACTGACATTATAACTGCTAAGCAGGTGCATGTATTGAACCATCCTTGAATATCCTGTCTTCACTATTAACCCGGGAATAATTTTATAATTAGCAGAAAATCGCGGTTCAGGATTTATAAATCTACTTGTAGTTGTTGAAAACCTACTCAACCTGATTCCAACATTGATTTCTGTTTTTTCCCCAATTTTCATTTCATCTTCTGCATACAAATAATAATCATTGGCATAAATCAAGGAATTTGCATATATAGTATCGGTTTTTTCGTTTAAAAGTTGATCGTTCATAGTGTATTTGTCCCTTCCCGAATTGAATGTATGCCATGTAACGCCTAGCCCAAATCTGACTCGATGATGGTTAGAGATAAAATAATCGACATCAGTTTTTGCGATGATATCTAAAATCCCGGATGAATAATTACTCAGGTAATTTCTTGAAACTGAAGTTTTATTTGTCAGATTCTTGTCCAGGCTGTTGTATTGATCCTGGATAAAATAATTATATATGCTTGTTGCTAATGTTGTATTTACAAATATTTGATTTCCAATCAAGTGATTCCACCTTAGGGATCCTACCAAGTTTCCCCAACCAGAGGTTTCTGCTCCATTTTCCGAAAATATTTCATTAATACCTGTTACAGCATCATTAATAGTATTGGTAATAATATGGTCCTTGCCATTATAAAAACTAAGATAGATTTTATCATTTTTTGAAAAATTATGTGTTACACATGCATTGATATCATAAAAATTATAATTTGGAAAGGTGCTTTGCAGTATGCCGTTTCGTTTCAAAGGTTCAGTAAAAATGTCAAAATATGACCTTCGAGCTGAAATCATGAAGGTAGTTTTATCACTAAACAGAGGTCCCTGGAGGGTAAACCTTGAAGATAAGATTCCAATAGAAACTTCACCCTGTATTGATTTATTGTTTCCATCAAGACTTCTGACATCAATCACAGAAGAAGTTCTACCCCCATATCGTGCAGGAAAATTACCTTTGATAAGTTCCAAATCTTTTACTGCACTGGTGTTAAAAGCACTGAAGAAACCATATAAATGGTATACATTATAAATTGGAACATCGTCCAACAAGTACAAATTTTCTCCTGCTCCTCCACCACGAACAAAAATCCCTGCTGAACCTTCAATTCCTCCCTGAATACCAGGTTGAGTTTGAATAGACTTTAATAAGTCTGATTCACCCATTGCAGGCATTGATTTTAAGCTTTTTACAGGAATGATGGTTAACCCAAGTGGTGCGTTTTCATCATGGCGATATGGTGTTGCTTCAATTAAAACTTCCTTGATTTCACTAATAGGATTGATCGTAAAAGTAAGTATTGTATCATGTTGTAAATAAATCCTTTTCACTTGTGACTGGAATCCCAGATAAGTTGTTTTAATAACAACATAAGAATTTACATTGCTTATGTGAAAAAAACCAAAATTATTGGTGGAGGTTCCTTTTTTACTTATACTGTCAATCACAAAAGCTCCAATGATACTTTCCCCTGTTTTTTGGTCTTCAACATATCCTGATACTGAATAGGTTTGGGATTTAATTACTGGCGTTAAAAACCATAAAAATATGATGATATAAATTTTAACAGGATATTTTATCAGTTTATAAATTTGCATATCCACTTTTTGAATTATTGTCATGTTATTTCACCCTATCAATAATGAAATACGATTGAATAACTAGATACGGACGCTCCAGAAAATATCCCGTATCCTGTCTGAACATTCGAATACACTTGAGTTGGCACTCCCAATGGATTATTTTCATTAGCCAAAAAAAGGTTGTATGTTTGAATAAATTTGAAGTATTCCTCATTAATGGAATACAGCCGAAAATAAAGCGTAGTTTTATGAATATTTTCAAAGCTTGGGAATCCTCCACTAAATGGAGGACCTATTTGATTGCCAGATAATGTAATAGAAATACTGTATTTTTTACCATTAATACTCTTATCAGAAAATGCTATCCCTTCCAATGCATCTCCACGACTTATTTTTTCCTCAACTATGGGATCATTGCAAGTAAAAGGAAAAGGAAAAGTCCAATATTCAGGAAATTCATACACAAAAATAAGATAATAATTTTTTTCGTTAAGAGGGTCAGTAAAATTTATTTTACATAATAAGTTAACTTCGGGTTGTTTAATAATACTATCTCCTGATATAAACTGTGTTGTATCTGTAAATTTAATTCTGCTTGTGTCAATGCTTTCAATTTTAACCAAATCGGGTATAGTTGTTTTTGATAACGCATCAGGCATTCCAGGTACTTTAACGTAAATTTCATATTCATTTCCTGATTGAGGATATATCTTATTGGACCAATAATTCGAAGGATTATAAAGTAAATAACCGATATTCCAACTTCCATCCCGAAATTGATTAGTTAGAGAATCAATTAAAACATTGTTTTTATAAAAATATACTTTAGCATTATTAATAAAATCATTGACCAGGGTGGTATCTGTAACCAGTAAACTTTTGCTGATTGTGATGTTCACCAGGCTGTCAGTTGTTAACAAACTATTAATTACTATTTTGGACTGAGAATATGGAATAATGATTTTTTCTTTCTGACAAGAATCAACTATTATAATAATAAACAAAAAAATAATGGCTTGTTTCATAAACAATTATTACACTTAATTTTGCATCAAAACAACACCTGAATTAGTTCCAAGCCATTTTATATTATTTGTATCAATAGCAATAGAAAAAATAGTGTTGCTCTCCAATCCTTCAGAAACAGAGTAATTTTTCCACAGGTTTCCGTCATATTCAAATATCCCGTTTGAATATGTTCCGACTAAAATTGCATTTTTATAATCTATGCCTATACAATTGAGTCCAGGACCTGTAACTTTTAGCATATATTTTGACCAATTTTCGCCATTAAATTTTATTACTTCTCCGATATTGTTTAAACTCCATTTATTCCCTTGATTATCAATAGCAAGTGCTTTTACGTAATTGTTACTCCAACCTTGATTATTTAGGAAAGTTGTCCAATGTGTCCCATCAAATTCCGATAACCCATTATTGGTTCCGAACCATAAATTACCTTGTCCATCAACGGTGATTGCATTCACTGAATCATTTACTAAACCGTTTGATGAAGTATATGTAGTCCAGGTTTTGCCGTCAAATTTTGTAACACCTTTGCTATCAAATAAAAAGTAACTTGAATAGGCGAACCATTTATTTCTTTGCTTATCAACACAGATTGAAAAGATAGTATCTCCAGCAAGGCCATTTACTTTGTGATAATTAGTCCATGTGGATCCGTTATACATTGACAATCCACCCATTGTACCAACCCATATATTATTTTTCCCTTCTGTTACTATAACTTCAATTTCATTATTGGCTAACCCATTGTTTGTTTTATATGTAGTCCATTGTGATCCATCAAATTTTGATAAACCAAAATTGGTGCCAATCCATTTGTTGCCCATGCTATCGATTGCAATTGCAGTAACTTCATTATTCACTAATCCATTTTTAGTTGTATAATTTGGCCATTCATTAGTGTTCTTTTTACAAGAAAATGAGATAAATGCCAATACAATGAAAATTATTGATAGATATTCATTCTTTTTCATTAATACATATTGTTTAATCCATTTAACACTTTATAAAATATTAATTATCATGATTTAATTAATTTAACAAAAAAATAATATTTATTGAAATACTTCAATTAAGGTAAATTTAATTGCTTATAGTACTTTATAAAAATTATTTCAAGTATTTTAAGGTTCTTGATCTTTCACCAATTAGAAGTTTTAAAAAATAATAGTTTTAAATTTGAATTTTATAATGTAAAGAAAAGATAATGGAATGGAATTAATTCTGTGTTATAATCTCTGACAGTTATATATTTTAACTGTCAGAGTTGAATATGATTAATTAATATAAAATATTTACTAATATTTAACAATTTGATAAGCAAAAGCTTGTATTTGAATATTAGTCATTCCTGCAACTTCACCATTACCACACCAAGTTTGCCAACCATAGACTGCATGATGTGTAACATAATAAATATGAAAATGATTAGCAGTAGATCCTGTAAAATACATACTTAAATAACAAGTTGCCATACTTTGTCCTTGAGTACCAACATAACCTCCTGGTCCAAAAACAGGACCTTGACCAGAATTATTCCAAAACCATTGTCCTGGGTAAGTTTGTATTCCATAGATCAGGTAGAATTGAGTAGTATCAATAGTTAAATAGAAACCTTCTAGTCTTAGGCTTTGTCCAGTAGTTCCAACATATTGAAATCCATTACCTGTATTGACGCCGGATCCAATACTTACAAAATTTTGTGCCTGATATCCTGAACCTCCTCCAGTACATGGATAATAAGTATTGACCCACCCATGACTTTGAACCCAAGCATAACCAAGTTCACCATATGGATGCCAGAGAGCAGCTTTAACAGCTGAAGTCATCGAAGTATCTGTCACTTTTTTAATTTTCGATGAATCAATAGGTACATTTATAAAGGCACTTTGGATCGATGGTTGTTTACCCAAAGATTTTAAATAGCCAGTTTGAGTGTCATATTCTGAAAACAGTTGGGCGGCATCCGAAGTTCTTCCGTTAGCTAACAGATCTTTGTGGATTTTTTGTAAAAGACCCGTATCAAGATACTGTAATGTTTGATTATTAGCATCTTTTAAAGAAAAAGCAGTAGTAGTGTTAGGTTCACTTTTAATATTATCATATTTTTTGCAACTTTGTAACCCTAAAAACGTTATTGCAAAAACAACAATAGTATAAAAAAAAGTTTTTTTCATTATGATAAATTTAGGTAAATGATTGAAACTTACTATTGATTGTTCCACGTCCGTTACAGCGGGCGTGGTTTTTCATTTTTGGTCAGCAGATGAAACTAACTGCTGGTTGTTTACATTACCTTGTAATTAAACTACATAATAATTAATTTGTTATTAATTAAATTTGACTTATTTAAGTTAGTATTAGATTGTTAATCACTTTATTTGTTATAAACTTACCATAAACAAAAATTTTAAATAATTACAATACGTCAATATATCATTAATGTTTTAAGACAAAATGTAACATATTAATATTGAAATAAAAAAAGAAATTTAACTAAAAAAATAGTTTAAAATAGTGAAATTCATTGGCCTATTGACAAGCATTGATGGTAACATTATCTAACTTGCATTAGACGAATTTGAAGTAAAATTAAATATAAATTCTAAAAATTCCAAAATAAAATAGTTAAATTATCATTAATTATACCCCCCCCCCCCCCCCCCCATACTCTTCAAATGGCTGTATTTAAGAGTATTAAAAACGAAGCTCAAAGTTAAAAATAACCTTATATTATATATTTCATATTATATATTTTCTAGCAATAATTGTTCTTTAATGTCCATGAATACTGATGAAAGATGAAAGATGAAAGATAAAAGATGAAAGAAGGCAGAAGACAGCATCTTTCTCCGGCAAGCCGAAGTAAAAATATAATGAAACAAAAAATATATATTTCAATTTTATTTCAATTTATTTCTCTGTGTCTCAGTGCCTCTGTGTTTAATTTTATTTTGGGTTTCTTAAGAGAAAATAAATTCCTTATTACAAAATATTCAAATTAGCACATTTTCAAATTTTCAAATTAATTTTCACGTCCTTTTATTTCCATTTCCTCAAATATTTTCCAAAGCATATCCCCGGCGGGAACAGGAGCTTCAATAGTGATTTTTTCGTCCCTTACAGGATGAATAAAGCTTATTCGTCTGGAATGAAGGCTAATTCCTGCATCCGGGTTACTTCTCGGGAATCCGTATTTAAGGTCACCTTTTACGGGACAACCTATTGCGGCCAATTGGCATCTTATTTGATGATGCCTGCCGGTTTCAAGGTTAATTTCAAGTAAGTGGTAGTTGTCGGATGAAACAACCAACCGGTAATGGAGCACGGCCATTTTAGCACCCGGTGTTTCCCTGTCAGAACAATATGATTTATTTGTTTTGGTATTTCGGACAATATAATGTACCAGGGTATCAGAAAGTTTCGGAGGTTTTTCCTTTACTATTGCCCAATAGATTTTTTCAACTGTTTTTTCCTGGAACATTTCATTTAGACGGATAAGTGCCTTGGAGGTCCGGGCAAATAGTACTACCCCGCTAACGGGCCGGTCAATCCGATGTACTACTCCTAAATATACCTCACCTGGTTTGTGGTATTTTGATTTGAGGTATTCTTTAATGGTTTCTTCCAGCGATTTGTCCCTGGTCTTATCAGCCTGGACTATCTCAGAAACACTCTTATTCACAGCAATAATGTGATTGTCTTCGTATAGAATATCCATCAAAGGGTATATAGGTTTATAAGGTTTATAGGGTTTAAAGGGTTGTAAAGGTTGTATAAATTCCTAACAGCCAAAAACCAAGAACTAACAACTAACGACCAACAACTAACAACTAACAACTAACAACTAAGCACTAAGCACTATGCACTAATACTGCTCCTTTTCATTGGGAAAATCCTTATTCTTCACATCGCTGATGTAATTTTCGACCGCTCCTTTAATTTCGTCAAAAAGGTTATGGTAACGTCTTAAAAACCGGGGTGAAAATTCCTGGGTAATACCCAGCATGTCATGCAAAACAAGTACCTGGCCATCCACACCTGGTCCGGCCCCGATACCTATCATTGGTATCCTGAGTTCATTTGATACCCTGGCACCAAGAACCGCCGGAATTTTTTCCAGTACTATGCCAAAACACCCTATATCTTCTAAAAGATGGGCATCTGCCAACAATTTATTAGCTTCATTTTCTTCCCGGGCACGAACTACATACGTTCCAAATTTATGAATCGACTGGGGAGTAAGTCCCAAATGCCCCATTACAGGAATTCCGGCACTAAGTATACGTGTAACTGATTCTTTTACTTCACTTCCACCTTCAAGTTTCACTGCGCCTGCGCCTGTTTCCTTCATAATCCGGACAGCTGAATTTAACGCTTCAAGTGAATTGCCCTGATAGGTGCCAAAAGGCAAATCCACAACAACCAGGGCCCTCTTTACACCTCTTACCACGGAAGCTGCGTGATATATCATCTGGTCGAGTGTAATCGGCAACGTTGTTTCATTCCCTGCCATAACGTTAGAAGCAGAATCACCTACAAGAATGATGTCAATACCGGCATTATCCAGTATACGGGCGAACGAATAGTCGTAACCTGTAAGCATACTTATTTTCACACCTTTAAGCTTCATTTCTGCTAATACATGGGTTGTAATCTTTTTGATATTAGATTGATTGTCTGACATATATATTAAATTAAAAAATTTTATACAAGCTTCAAAGTTAACATTTTATCAAACGAATCATATCTAATCACTTTGCAGTTTGCACTAAGCACTATTTTATCTATCTTCGCAAGCCTTGATTTTTCTTATAAATAATGTTTAATTTTATTTAAAATAAAATACAGATAATAATTTAAAAACATATAATATGAAATTTGGATTTTTTGATGATAAAGCACGGGAATATGTAATAACAAATCCCAGGACACCCTGGCCCTGGATAAATTATCTTGGCAACGAGGATTTTTTTTCAATCATTTCGCATGCCGGCGGGGGTTATTCCTTTTATAAGGATGCTAAATTCAGACGAATAACACGTTACCGTTACAATAATGTACCGATGGATAGCGGAGGTAAATACTTTTATATTAAAGACGGCGATAGTATCTGGTCCCCGGGTTGGAAGCCATGTAAAACAGAACTTGATTACTTTGAATGCCGCCACGGTATGAACTATACCAATATTCAAGGCAGGAAAAATGGGATTACAGCCAATGTCCTGTATTTTGTACCTTTAAAGACATGGGCTGAAATTCAAAAACTTACACTTACCAATAATACAGACAAAACGAGGAAGCTTAAAATATTCTCATTTGAGGAATGGTGTTTGTGGAATGCTGTATCTGATATGGAAAATTTCCAGCGTAATTTTTCCACAGGTGAAGTAGAAATAGAAAATTCAGTTATTTACCATAAAACTGAATATAAAGAACGTCGAAACCATTACGCCTATTATTCGGTTAATCAACCAGTGCAAGGGTATGATACTGACCGTGAAACATTTTTTGGATTGTATAATGGCTTTGATGAACCCGAGGTAGTTGTAAATGGCCGTTCAGCAAACACGGTAGCTCATGGCTGGTCACCAATAGCTTCTCATTATATTGAAGTGGAACTTAAACCAGGGGAATCAAAGGATTTCATTTTTGTACTTGGTTATGAGGAAAATAATGACGAAGAAAAATGGGAATCAAAAAATGTAATCAATAAAAAGAAAGCAAAAGAGACCATAGCACGTTTCGATAGTTCTGCTAAAGTGGATAAAGCACTTGAAGAACTGCGCAAATATTGGGATAACCTGCTCAGTATTTATTCAATTGAGTCTGGTGATGAAAAGCTGGACAGGATGGTAAATATCTGGAACCAATATCAGTGCATGATTACATTTTGTTTTTCACGGTCGGCTTCTTTTTTTGAATCAGGTATTGGCCGTGGAATGGGCTTCCGTGATTCCAACCAGGATCTTATAGGCTTTGTCCACCAGATTCCGGAACGGGCCCGCGAGAGGATCATTGATATTGCTTCTACACAATTCCCTGATGGTGGATGTTATCATCAGTATCAACCACTGTCCAAACGAGGTAATAACGATATTGGTGGTGGATTTAACGACGATCCATTATGGTTAATATCAGGAACAATCAGTTATTTAAAGGAAACAGGAGATTTTGGTATCCTGAATGAGATGGTTCCGTTCGATAATGATGCATCGGTTGCAGATAGTTTATTCCAGCACCTGAGGGTATCATTAGACCATGTTGTAAACAACCTGGGACCCCACGGATTACCATTGATCGGCAGGGCCGACTGGAATGATTGCCTTAACCTGAACTGCTTTTCGAACGATCCGAATGAGTCGTTCCAAACCACTGAAAATAAAACTGAAGGATCAAAGGCTGAATCGGTAATGATAGCAGGATTATTTGTGTCGGTAGCCCGTGATTATGTCCAGCTTTGCAAAAGGCTTGGTAAAAATGATGAGGCACTAAGGGCTCAAAAGCATTTGGATGCAATGGTTGATACTATTAAAAAACATGGTTGGGATGGGGAATGGTTTATTCGGGCATATGATTTTTATGGCCGGAAAGTTGGAAGCAAGGAAAACGATGAAGGTAAAATATTCATCGAATCACAAGGTTGGTGCACCATGGCTGGTATTGGTAAAGAGGAAGGGCTTACTTCACTTGCATTAAAAGCAGTAAAAGAACGATTGGATTGTGAGTATGGCATTGTTCTGAACAATCCGGCTTTTACCAGCTATGTCATTGAATACGGTGAAATTTCTACTTATCCGGCAGGTTATAAGGAGAATGCCGGTGTATTCTGTCATAACAATCCATGGATTATTATTGGTGAAACGGTTGTTGGCAACGGCAACCGGGCATGGGAGTATTACAGGAAAATTTGTCCTTCCTACCTTGAGGAAATAAGCGATTTACATAAAACGGAGCCATATGTTTATGCACAAATGATTGCCGGAAAGGATTCTTTCAAACCAGGCGAAGCCAAGAACAGTTGGCTGACAGGAACGGCGTCGTGGAATTTCTATGCCATTAGCCAGTATATTCTTGGAATAAGGCCTGATTATGACGGATTGTTAATTGATCCGTGTATTCCTGATTACTGGAAAGGGTATAAGGTGACACGGAAGTTCAGGGGAACAAAATATACGATTGAAGTACTTAATCCTGATCAAAAGAATAAAGGTGTGAAAGAAATCTGGCTGGATGGAAAGTTATTCAATACCAACATAATACCAATACTTGATAATAAATCGGCACATTTTATAAAGGTTATTATGGGATGATATACCCCGTTAATTTTGAAGAAAAAATTGGCTTTAATGTTGTCCGTGAGATGTTAAAGGAGATTTGCCTGTGCGAATTGGGACGTAATAAGGTTGATGAAATAACTTTTTTAAATTCATTTGAGCAAATTCAAAAATTAATATCTCAGACCGAAGAATTCAGGCAAATATGCCTTATGGAAAATAATTTTCCTGTCGGACATTTTACAGATGTTACGCCGGCCTTGAAACGAATCAGGTTAGAAGGCACATTTTTAGAGATAACTGACATAATCGATCTGCGTAAATCACTTGAATCTATTCACGCTATACTTACTTTTTTTAAAAATAAAGACGTAAAGTTATATCCTGCTTTGAGGGAACTTACGCACGAAATTCAATCATTTCCTATCATATTGAACAGGGTTGATACCATCCTGACGAAAAACAATCTTATAAAAGACAGTGCTTCTCAGGAACTTGCCTCTATAAGACGTTCCATCGGAGATAAAGTTGCATCGGTAAGCAGGGTTATGCAGCGTTTATTAAAACATGCACAAAATGAAGGATTTATTGATGAAGATACAAGCTTGTCAATGCGTGAAGGAAGATTGGTGATTCCGGTGAATTCAACTTATAAACGCAAAATGCAAGGGATAGTACATGATGAATCGTCATCAGGAAGAACGTCTTATATAGAGCCGACTGAAGTTGTGGAAATGAACAATGAGATACGTGAACTTGAATTTGCTGAAAAGCGGGAAATTATAAAAATACTTACCCAATTTACTGATTTTGTAAGGCCTTATCTTGAGGAGTTGTTTCGGGCCTGTGATTTTATGGGGTCGATAGATTTTATAAGGGCTAAGGCTATATTTGCTTTAAAAATAAATGCTGTTAAGCCTGCAATGTTCAACCAGTCAGGGTTTAGATGGGAGAAAGCAGTTCATCCGTTACTATATATTACGCTTGTTAAAGAAGGCCGGCAGGTAGTCCCGCTTAATATTTATCTCAACGAACGCGATCGTTTATTATTAATTTCCGGTCCAAATGCAGGAGGAAAGAGTGTTTGTCTTAAGACCACCGGACTAATTCAATATATGTTTCAGGGTGGGTTGCTGGTGCCGTTATCAGAAAATTCTGAAATGGGATTGTTTGATGATTTGTTTATTGACATAGGAGATGAACAATCTATTGAAAACGATCTTAGTACTTATAGTTCACATCTGCTCAATATGAAATTCTTTTTAAAGAATTCAGGGACAAAATCCCTTTTGCTTATTGATGAATTTGGTACTGGTACCGAACCTGTATCGGGGGGTGCAATTGCTGAGTCTATTCTTAAACAACTTAATGAAAATAATATATATGGGGTAATAACAACACATTATACCAATCTTAAACATTTTGCGACCTCAACAAATGGTATTGTAAATGGAGCAATGTTATATGATTCACAAAACATGCAGCCTCTCTTTCAATTGCAAATAGGTAAGCCGGGAAGCTCCTTTGCTTTGGAAATTGCCCGCAAAATAGGGCTTCCTGAAGAAATACTGAACGATGCAATTTCTAAAATCGGGAAGGAACATGTTGATTTTGAAAAAAGCCTGCGCAGCATTGCCCGGGACAAACGTTATTGGGAAAGTAAAAGGGATAAAATCCGTCAGATGGAAAAACGTCTCGAAGAAATTGTTACAAAGCATCAGGAAGATTTATTGAAAACAGATAATGAACGAAAAGTAATTATCGAAAAAGCTAAAAGCGAGGCAAAGGAAATACTCTCAGGGACTAACAAACTCATTGAAAATACAATCAGGGAGATAAAAGAATCGCATGCAGAAAAAGACAGGACCCGTTTTGCCAGGCAACAATTAGATAAATTTAAAGATAAAATTGATACAACTGCTGAAATTGATGAAGAATCAATAAGACAAAAAATTGAAAAACTTAGGCAACGTGAGAATAAAATTAAAAACAGGCAGGAAAAAGTCCAGTCTGTAGAAATTAATGATAAACCGGAATCTGAAGCCGTAAAAATTAAAATTGGCGACAAAGTCAGGCTATATGGACAGGATAGCATTGGCGAAGTGCTGGATATTAAGGGGAAAAATTTTTTAATTGCCTTTGGGAATATGACAACATCTTTACCTGAAAACCGTTTGGAGAAAATTTCCAATAAGGAATATAAACATAATAAGCATTTAAATCTAACTACTACCAATACAAATAATTATAATGTTACGGAAAGAAAGCTGAATTTTAAGCCAACTGTTGATGTTAGAGGTATGCGTACGGAAGAGGCAATTGAAAAGGTGGAGGATTTGGTTGATGAAGCAATTATGATGAATGTAAGGCAGGTTAAAATACTTCACGGTAAAGGCAATGGAATTCTCAGGCAGATGATTCGTGAATATCTTGCTACGCTTGGTTTTGTAAAATCTTTCAGGGACGAACTGATTGAAATGGGTGGAAGCGGAATTACAATTGTAGAGATGGAATAATTCCATAATTTTTATTAATTTAGTAAAGGACGACAGGAAATACATTATCAGGAATGACAAAGGAATCAATTTACAAGGTGATTTTTAATGCTACACATGAAGCAATTTTTATTCATGCGGTCAATTCAGGTAAAATACTGGAAGTAAATGATACATCCCTGTCTATGTATGGTTATTCTTCCAAAGAGGAAATTTTAAGGCTTGATATCGGAGATTTAAGTGCTAATATTCCACCTTATAATCACGAAATTGCTTTGGATTATATATTAAAGGCATCAACTGAAGGTCCGCAGGTTTATGAATGGCTTGCACGAAAAAAATCCGGAGAATTATTTTGGGTGGAAGTTTCTTTAAGAAACTTTACGGATGATTATGGCAATGATAATATTTTAGCTGTTGTAAGGGATATTAACGACCGGAAATTGGCGCTTGCAGTTACCGAGCAACATGTATCATGGTTAAAACGGGCACAGGATATCGCTAAATTAGGATATTGGGAATTTGATTTAAATGAAGGAGCAGTATGGGCCTCGGAAGAGGCTCAGCGAATATACGGAATGGGATCTGAAAAATGGCTTATTACTCAGGTTCAGAAAATTCCTCTGCCGGAATATCGTCAGATGCTGGATGAAAAAATGAATAATTTAATCAATAAAGGGCAAAAATACGATGAAGAGTTTATAATTAAGAGACCTGATAACAATGAAATTGTTTACATTCACTCAGTAGCTGAATATAATAATGTAGAAAATAAAGTATTTGGCATTATCACAAATATTACTGACAGGAAGATTGCTGAATTTACATTAAAAGAAAGCCAGAGAAGGTTGGCTAATTTAATGGAAAACCTTCATGTAATGGTTTACAGACGTAAGAATGATTCTATCTGGACAATGGAATTCATAAGCAAAGGATGTTTTGAACTTACTGGTTATAAGGCAGATGATTTTATCGGAAACGTAAAATTCCATTTTGATGATATTATTCTGGAAGATTTTCAGGCCCGTATTTGGCAGGAAAGAATGCAGAAAATCGAATCAAAAGAAATTTATCGTTTTGAATATCCTATAATTACTGCGTCGGGTCAAAAAAAATGGGTTTGGGATCAGGGAAATGGCATATATTCAGATAGTGGTGAACTAATTGCTTTTGAAGGATTTATAACTGATATATCAGAACTTAAAAATAGTCAGGAAGCCCTTAATTTAAGTGAAGCACAATTGCGTAAACAAAATGAAGAATTGGTTGAACTCAATAAGGAATTAAAAAAAGCCAAGGATAAAGCTGAAGAAGCGGATAAACTGAAATCTGCTTTTTTGGCAAACATGAGCCATGAAATACGGACCCCGATGAATGGTATAATTGGATTTGCCGAGCTTCTTCAAAATCAAAATAATACAAGTGAGAAAACTGAGTTTTTTGTTAAGATAATAAATACTTGTTCTAATCAGTTATTAGCCCTTATCAACGATATTATAGATATTTCAAAAATTGAAGCCGGCCAGATTATCATTTCTAATAATACTGTTGATATTAACCAGGTACTGTTTGAAGTGAATTCAATAATACAAATTCCCCATAATAAACCTATTGAAATTATTTGCCCAAATTTAAAGGACATTCAGGGATTGAAAATATTAATAGATGAGGTTAGATTAAAACAAATACTTATTAATTTGATAAATAATGCATTAAAATTTACTAATAATGGTTATATTGAATTTGGATACAAACTGAAACAGAAGAATATAGTATTTTATGTTAAAGATACAGGTATTGGAATTTCAATTGACAATCAACATTTAATATTTGAACGTTTTCGTCAGATTGAAACATCTTCTGCTACGTTATCTGGAGGAACAGGTTTAGGATTAGCTATTTCCAAAGCTCTCGTCGAAAAAATGGGTGGTACCATTTGGGTTGAATCAACATTTGGCAGTGGTTCGGCGTTTTATTTCCAGTTTCCATTAAAAACCGATTCAGGTAGGGAAAAGATAATTAAGGAAAAGGCATTTTTTAACAGATCAAATCCTGACTGGGAACACCTGACAGTATTAATAGCCGAAGATGAAGATTATAATTATTTATATCTTGCAGAATTATTGATTACATATAAAATACATATAATAAGAGTTAGGAATGGCATAGAAGCAGTTGATGCATGTAAAAAAAATAAGATCGATCTTGTTTTGATGGATATTAAAATGCCAGTGATGAATGGTTATGATGCCACACGAAAATTGAAGATACTATTTCCTGATCTTCCGATTATTGCGCAAACAGCATATGCTATGGCCGACGATCGTGAAAAAGCTATAAATTCAGGTTGCGATCAATATATTTCTAAACCAATAAAACGGGAAGCACTTTTAGAATTGATGAATATGTATTTGGTATAGAAGGTTAGTTGTTGGTTGTTGGTTGCTGGCTGCAAGTTACAGGTTACATGTTACATGTTGCAGGTTGCAGGTTAAAAGTTGCTAAATTTTTTATGTAAAATTAATTTACTTTTACAAATCTATGCACTAAGCACTATGTACTAAGCACTAAATAATAATATTATGAAAGAAGTAAGTAGATTTATGGTAATATGTTTGTTTATTGTGATCTGTTTTCCCGGCTTGGCCCAGGAAACAAAAGTAACAATTTACAATCCTTCAGCTGATGCAAAGGCTGATATTGATGCTGCAATAAAAAGTGCAGCAGCTGAGAATAAGCATGTGCTTATACAGGTTGGAGGAAATTGGTGTCCCTGGTGTTTAAAGTTGCATAATCTTTATTATTCTGATCCGGTGATTGATTCTCTGTTAAAGTCGGATTATATTTTAGTAATGGTAAATTATAGCAAAGAAAACAAGAACCATGAAGTATTAAAAGAACTTGAATCACCGCAAAGATTTGGATTCCCTGTTTTAGTTGTTCTGAACCAAAAAGGAGTAAGAATTCATACCCAGGATACCGGATTTTTAGAATCGGCTTCAGGTTATGATGTAGCAAAGGTCATTGAATTCTTAAAAGGCTGGACTGTAAAGGCAGTAAATCCTGAAAATTAGCTTAATTTATAATATATATTTATGACTCCATTAGTTAGCGTTGTTGTAACTGCCTATAACAGGGCCAATACTATTACAAGAACTGTTCAAAGTATATTAAATCAGACATATAATAATATCGAAATAATAATTGTTGATGACGGATCGACCGATAATACTAATGAATTAATTGAAAAAATAGAAGATAAAAGGATCAGGATTTTCAGGCACCCGAAAAACGGAGGAGTTATTGCTGCAAAAAACACGGCACTGGATAATATTAAGGGAGAATGGTTTGTATTTGTTGATTCGGATGATGAAATAATTCCTGAAGCAATTGAAACACTAATTAAAATCCCTTTGGAGTTTGATAAAGAAGTTACCGCCATCGATTCAGGTGCTTTTGAGACGGTATCAAATAAGTTGTCCGAACAGAGTTTTAAAAGCGACCAATATGTTGATGAAGGTACCATAATTCGTGAATGCAGAGGTGATGTATGGGGCATGACTAAAACAAGTTTAATTGGCAGCGACCGTTTAAATGAAAATCTGCCCGGTTGGGAGGATATTTTATGGTATAAAGT
Source organism: uncultured Bacteroidota bacterium (assembly GCA_963846585.1). Classification (GTDB taxonomy): domain Bacteria; phylum Bacteroidota; class Bacteroidia; order Bacteroidales; family JAAUTT01; genus JAAUTT01. The sequence continues at coordinate 147,985 of CAWJWO010000002.1, read as the reverse complement.
CAATGCCAGGGCAAAACGTTATTATATACATAAACAATTATATATATATCATACTGAAGGAGCTGACCGTATTTCAAAGAAGCATCATGATTTAAATTCCAAATCAAAAACATATAAAGCTCTTCTGAATGAAGGATTTTTTTTGGACCGTATCAAAACCTATAATAAAAACAGGTTTATAAAATACTGTTTGATAGGTGCTATATGTCTTTCTGCCACAGGCGATAAAAAAAATTCACGAATCTGGTTAAATAAAATAAAAGAAGTTAATTCCATTTATTATATAATTATTCTATTACTAACTTTTTTGCCACGGAGCATATTAAAATATTTGTCAAATAAATAAACTACAAATTTAATTGCTTATGTTTTTTCTTATTTCAAAGCTATTAATTGTTTTTTTCTCCCCCTTTTTCTGGATTTTTGTTTTGTTTTTAATAGCGTTTATTTCAAAAAAACCAAACCGGAAAAGGAATTTTTCAATATTTGGATTTTTAATATTGTTTTTATTTTCAAATGCATTTTTATTAAATGAAGTTGTACGATTATGGGAAATACCTCCAACAAAAATCCAAAAGATAAGAAAATACGATTATGCCATTGTGTTAGGAGGGTTCTCTAAATATGATACTGTTTATCATAAATTGAAATTAACCCCTGCAGGTGACAGGATTTGGCAAACATTACAACTGTATGGCCAGCAAAAGGTTTCAAAGATTTTCATCTCAGGAGGCTCAGGAAGGTTATTGCATCAGGAACTCACTGAAGCGGATAAAGTTAAAGATTGCCTGATTTTAATGAATATTCCTGAAAAGTCAATTTTAATTGATGCAACATCACGCAATACACATGAAAATGCAGTAAATACAGCAGCCTGGCTGGCAAAGCATGATCCTAAGGCAACTTGTTTATTAGTTACATCAGCGATTCACATGCGAAGGGCTATTGGCTGTTTTAAAAAAGCAGGTATAAAAGTTATGCCTTATTCTGCAGATTGGATAACCGAGCCCAGAACATTTGAATTTGACCAGATAATTATTCCTCAACCTGGTGTATTGTTGTTATGGGATGTTACAATTAAGGAAATAACAGGATATATTACCTATTATTTATTCGGGTATTTATAAAGGCCTCTTGTAATTATAATATTCCAGGCATTTTTGGGAACAAAATATCTCATATTTTTCCTCTGTGAAACAGCCTGTCTTATAAAAGTGGAAGAAATTTCAACAATAGGAGCATTTAGCATTATCCCATTTTCTATAGATTTAAATAAATTGATATCATTTTGTGTACGAGGGTAAACATAACGTGTAAAATCATTAATAAGTTTCCTGAAATCCTTCCACAGGTGAAAAGTATTTAATCCATCAGATCCCATAATTACTATAAATTCACGATCAGGATAATTGTACTGAAGTTGTATTAGTGTATCTATCGTATAAGATGGCTTTGGAAGCATAAATTCAACATCCGAAACCTTAAATCTTAATTCGCCCTCAACAGATGACTGTAACATTTCGAACCTTATTTTATCTTCAATTAGCAATTCTTTATCTTTTAATGGATTATGAGGGCTTATCACAAACCATAATTCTTCTATATCAGTAAATTCTATCATATAATTGGCGATTACCAAATGGCCAATATGAACAGGATTGAATGAACCAAAAAAGAGTCCGGTCTTCATGGAATAAATAGTGCTTAGTGCTTAGTTGTTAGTAAAAAATGATTAAGTGATTAAGTGATTAAGTGATTAAGTGATTAAGTTTATAAGGTTTATAAAAGTTTATAAAGTTTATAAAAGGTAATCGGGATTCCATAAACCTTATAAACCTCATAAACTCATAAACGAATAAACTTATAAACGAATAAACTTATAAACCCTAATAAAATCATTGTAAATTTTCAAATTTGCACATTTTCAAATTTTCAAATTCTTTATCTTTTATCTTTTATCTTTCAATATAAAGCCACGTACAATATTATAGGCATTCTCTTCGGCTTCCCGGAGATTATCATTCAACAAAACCACATCAAATTTATCGGCGAAAGTCATTTCATAAACAGACTTATCTATTCTTTTCTGAATGGTTTCTCTGTCATCGGCTGATCTCAATAACAAACGTTTTTTCAATTCTTCAATTGAAGGAGGCATTACAAAAACCGATAAGGAACAATCGTGGAACAATTTCTTCAGATGTAAGCCACCCTTTACATCAATATCGAACAAAACATGATTTCCATTTCCCCAAATCCTTTCTAATTCGGTTTTTAATGTTCCGTAGTAATTGCCATTATACACTTCTTCCCATTCAACAAACTGATTATCTTTAATTTTTTGTTTGAATTCTTCCGGAGTAATAAAATAATAGTCCCTGCCATTTATTTCTTCCTTTCTCGGGAACCTCGTACAGGCGGAAATTGAAAATTCCAGATTTATATCCCGTGTTAGCAAATACTTTACAATAGTTGTTTTCCCACTACCGGATGGGGCTGAAAATATTATAAGTTTATTTGTCAAAATTATTGATAAATTAGAACCAAGAACCAAGAATCAAGAACCAAGAACCAAGAACCAAGAACCAGAAACCATGATTCTTATTTTTTTATATTTAAATGTGTTAATATACTTGTTATTGAATTATTATTTTTCAACATTAATATTAATCTTATTGCCATATCACATATTATCAGAAAAAATTTCTCCAATCCTGGCTCCTGATTCTTGGCTCCTGGTTCTATTTTTAAAGAACATTATTAAGCTGTTCCTTAATTTTTTCAAGTTCGTCTTTCATACTGATCACAATTTTTTGTATATCAACATCATTGGCTTTTGAGCCAATAGTGTTAATCTCACGGCCTATTTCCTGGGCAATAAATCCAAGTTTTTTACCATTTGACTCAGGTTCGTTTAAAGTTTCAATAAAATAGGAACAATGATTGTTAAGCCTTACCTTTTCTTCGGTAATGTCAAGTTTTTCGATATAATATATCATTTCCTGTTCGAACCTGTTTTGGTCAATTGTATCTTTTGGAATAATTTCAAAAAGGTTATTCTTTATTCGTAGTTTAAGTTTTTCAATTCTTTGAGTTTCGAATGGTTCCAATGAATAAGATAAATGATCTATCAGATAAATACGGTCAGTCAGGTCTTTTTCAAGTGCCCTTCCTTCCTGCATCCGGAATTCATTTAAATTGCCAAGGGCTTTCATTACATTTTCAAAAAGAAATTTCCATTCTTTTTCTGAAATCACCTGTTTTTCCAATTTTAATGCATCAGGCATCCGGATTAAGGTAGAAATTATATCTTCAGGAACAGAAAGGCGTAATTCGGTACTTAAATCTGATATTTTTTGATAATAGGATTTTATCATTGCAGGATTAATGTTTGCCTGCATTAAATCATCAGGGGTATCGAGGGAAATTGTAAAATCGACCTTTCCACGGACCATTTCACGGCTTATTTCATTCCGCAGATCCAATTCCTTCTCCTTATAAGCAGATGGTACCCGTAAATTTAAATCGAGTTGTTTGCTATTAAGTGATTTTACTTCTATAGATATTTTTTTTGAATGAAACTCACCTTCAGCTTTTCCATAGCCGGTCATCGATTTTATCATTTGTAGCAGCTTTATGGCCTAAAGATATTAAAACTGAACGGATTTATCAAGGTGACAATGTATTTGGTGTTGGTTTTTTTGTAGGTTGAGCTTGCGGTTTTTTCTTAGCCTTGTAACGGGTCTTCATTTTCATGAAAGGTATCTGGTAATATATAGAATAATTAATTCCTACATTGGAAGAGTTTTCTCCATAACCATAACCGGGAATTATGTATGGGAATGTTGAATTATGTGTTTTGCCAAGTAATATTTTTCCTCTGACCGACCATCCAAAAAATATATTTTTAACAACCTCTACCCTCACTCCGGCAATTCCTTCCATCCATTGGGCATAAGTATGTATATTGCCTGTACTGCCTTGCTGGTTTCCCCATACCGTGTCCTGAATGGTATAATTGTTAAGTTTATAGTTAACATTACCTATTCCATAGCGAAATCCAATAAAAATGATGTTATTGCTAAAATCTTTGGTAATATTTCTTAAATTAATATCGCACCCTAATCTCATATATTGTCCGTTTGCAGACTGAGAAATAAAGTTGTTGCTAAAATTAACCACTTCTTCTCCTAATTCTACGGTAGGATACAGATTTGGGGTTAACCTGACATCTGAAGAAACTTCAATCCCACTTTGGCCATGGCTGACTACAGGAAGTAAAAACCTGGAAATATCACATCCGATATGTAAACTTCTTGTCCATAAGATGCTGTCACGATGAAGCGTAAACTGGGCAAGACACACATTACTTGTGATGAACAGGAGTAAAATAAATTTTATAATTAGTTTCATTACTTGTATTTACTTTTTTATTAATTATTACGACGGAATCCGAAGATAATTTTCCATTAAGATGAACGGAATCGATAGTAAATTCAGGAAGAAAACCGCACTCATAACTAACAAAAATATTTGTACGTTTATACCAGGCGATAAGAGTATCTTGTCTTACCTGATATGCTATATATTCAGGGGTTTTAAAGGTAGTATCATTTCTGACAGTAGTGATTGTGTCAACATGTATTGTATCGATTGTAATATAAAAAGCAGAATACGAAGTATCTTTTAAGGCGGAAAGCGGCAACAATATAGAAGAATCACCCGAAGCGTTTTTAATTAAGGTGTCGGTTGTCATACAATTCAGGCATTTAACATTAATAAGGTCCACCGCACTGTCCAGTTTTGTTGTCCTGTTATAAAAATTTACTTTCATAAAACTTGTCATCTGTTGGTTACATACATTACTGTTGCATGAATTCAACAAAAATCCAATTAAAAAAATTAATGCACAGTGTTTTAATTTTACAAACATAATGGTAATACTTTTTTTAAAGCAAAAATTTTAATGTTTATAATTCAAAAACTAAGTACCAGAGATTCTTTCAAAATCCTTAATAAGAAACCCCGCAGGATGCTTACTGGAAATTTTCTCGTAATCGTAAAAATATATTTTATTGTCATCCACTCCGTAAATTATCTTGTATGACCGGCCAACGGCATCATCCTTGCCCGGACTAATCACTTGAAGAATCAGTGTATTTGGTGTTTGCTTATCAACTGCATTTGCTATATCATCAGAGGTTACAATCCTTATATCGTATGGATAATAGGGTTTTATTTTATCTAAAGTGTTTACTTCTTCTGCTAAATCAGAAGATTCTACCAATAATATTTTCTTTTTTATTTCCCTGACATCAAGATTATAATAAGTCATGTTCCTGTAAGTCCATAAAAAGTTTGTAGTAAACAGCATTTTAACATGTTCCTGGGCAAAACGTACAATCACGCCCATTTTATTAACATAACTGTTTTCGTCAACACCGTTATAACATAATGGCAATTCAAGAATTTCGGGCATATCATTAATATCTTTAACCGAATCGCCCATAAGAAAGTTAAGATACAGGTATTCAGCTCCGCTATTATCCTTTGTAAGATTTACTTTTGTAAGTATAATAAATGAATTTAAGCGGTTCATTCGTATATTTTCAAACTCATCAGAAGAGATAAACTTGTAGGGTGTAACTTTCCAGAACTTTTTAATTGCTGACTGGATGGTTATATTATATCCCAACATTGGGTTAGGATCCAAAACTATATAGGTGGTAGATTTTTTAAAAAGCTCAAGTTGTTCTCTTGAAACCTGTTTGTTATGCTGGGCTGAAATTGATGTTATAATACAAATCAACCATACTGAAGATAATATTTTTTTCATTGTTATAGTTATTATGCTTATTATTATAATATTAACAAAAATAAATAGGATACTTTAAAATATTTTAATATTTACTTAATAAATTTATCAAAAATGCGAAAGTTTAAATTTAACCGGATTAATTGAACTTACAAACAATTTAATTGTTATAAATTTCAAATAATTTAAAGGAGACACAACTATGTCATTCACTCTTGAAATAGGGAAAATAGCCCCGGGATTTTCATTAATTGCAACTGATGGTAAAAGATATAAACTTAATGATTTTGATTCATACAAATATTTAGTAATATTTTTTACCTGTAACCACTGCCCCTATGTAGTGGGATCAGATGAAATTACCCGTCAGATGGCTAATGTTTTTGCCGGCAAAGGAGTTAAGTTTATTGGTATTAATTCCAATAGTCCAAATACATACGAGGAAGATAATTATGATAATATGGTAATTCGCATGAATACTTTTCATTTTCCGTGGGTATATCTTTGGGATTCGACCCAGGAAGTTGCCAGGGCTTATGGAGCTCTGAAAACTCCGCATTTTTATGTTTTTAATGAAAAAAGGGAGCTTGTTTATACGGGCAGGGAAGTAGATAGTCCAAGGGATACAGAAAAAATTACGGTAAACGATCTTGAAAGGGTACTAAATGAATTAACAGTTGGCAAAAAAATCAGTATCCCGGTTACAAATCCTATTGGGTGCAATGTTAAATGGGAGGGTAAGGATAAGCACTGGATGCCGGCAGAAGCCTGTGACCTGGTATAATGTCTTAAATAAAATGCCAATTTTTTCGTTATGCTGGTAAGAAAAATGCTCATTTACTAAAGTAAACTCCGCTTTTTCTTCCTGCGCATGCCTCAAACTTGACATTTTATTTAATATATTAAATACATTTCCAAATTGAGAGTTTTTAAATGTACTATATTGATTTAATCCTGTTAATTTATTAGAAGAATGAATTTATTATTTTAAATAGTAATTTATGGCTAAAAAAAAACTCCGTTTTTAATGCTTCTGTCGGTACTTGCTATCACAGGCAATATCCTTTTTATTTTATGGATTACATATAACGGGATTAAAGAACATTTTAAAGGAAATATAAATGAAAAAATTTCATACGTTGTATTAATTTCATTGTTAATACTTAATTCTTTTTTTGTTATTCGCTGGAGAAAACATTATAGACAAAAATGAGGTAAATTAAATATTTAGAAATATTTTGACTTTTTCAGCTACATTTTCTCCATCCATTGCGGATGATACTATTCCGCCGGCATAGCCGGACCCTTCCCCGCATGGGAACAAACCTTTTATAACCGGGTGCTGTAATGAATCAGTATTCCGGGGTATCCTGACGGGAGAGGAAGTACGTGATTCGATTCCTGTTATATATGCTTCGTTGGTGTTATATCCTTTCATTTTTTTATCAAACTGGAGAAAAGCTTTCTGTAACCTTCCGGCAATAGTTGACGGTAACCAGAAATGCAGGGGAGAAGATACGATGCCCGGAGTATAAGAACTTTCAGGCAGGTTGGATGAAATCCGGTTATTTATAAAATCAGTCAGGCGTTGTGCCGGTGCAACCTGGCCACGTCCTCCGTTTTGCCTGGCAAGGGTTTCAAGGTATTGTTGATATTTTAATCCGGCCAGGGCACCAAAATTTTTATATTCAGTAAAATCCTCCTGTATTATTTCGACAACTATTCCTGAATTAGCAAATTTAGTATGACGACGTGAGGATGACATCCCATTTACAACAATTTCATTGTCACAGGTTGATGATGGGACTATATATCCTCCGGGGCACATGCAAAAGGAGTAAACGCCCCGTCCATCCACCTGTGTAACCAAATTATAAATTGCAGCAGGAAGAAAATTATCTTTATTTTTATTATGATATTGTATCTGATCAATTAATTGCTGGGGATGCTCAACGCGCACACCCATTGCAAATGGCTTTGATTCAATCAATATACTTTTTCTGTTTAACATTTCATAAATATCCCTGGCCGAATGTCCGGTAGCAAGAATTACTGCCTGAGATATTATGTTTACACCTGAAGATGTGGTGACTCCTTTTATTATATTTTCAGATATCAGCAGATCTGTAACCTTAGTATTAAAATGAATTTCACCACCACAATCAATGATAGTCTGGCGGATATTTTTAATTATTTCAGGTAATTTATCTGTACCTATGTGAGGATGTGCTTCATAAAGAATATCCGGGTTGGCTCCGTGAAAGTGCAAGGTTTGTAAAATATGTCCGGCATTTCCTCTTTTCCCTGACCTGGTGTATAGTTTTCCATCGGAAAATGTTCCGGCACCACCTTCCCCAAAACAATAATTTGATTCCGGATTGACGGTTTGTGCAGTACTTATCAATGCAATGTCCTTTTTCCTTGAATTTACATCATTTCCCCGTTCAAGTACAATGGGTTTCATTCCTGATTCAATTAACCTGAGAGCGGAAAACAAACCTGCCGGACCGGAACCCACAACAATTACCTGGTTTCTGCCGGAAACATTCCTGTAACTATGTTTGAATTCTTCCTCTTCAGATATATTTTCATCAAGGTAAACTTTTATCCATAAGTTAATCAAAACACTTCCATGCCTTGCATCGATTGATTTTTTCAATATCCGGTATTTCATTATATCATAGTTCTCAATGCCAAGCCTTTCAATGATTTCTTTTTTAAGGAGATGTTCCTGGTTTGCTATATGTGGCAATAATTCTAAATGTATTTCTTTTGTCATATTAGTTGTTAGTTGTTAGTTGTTGGTTGTTAGTTGCAGGTACTCGTACCCTGAGCGTAGCCGAAGGGTGCAGGTTTCCGCGGCTAATAAGGAATTATATTTGTGTCTTTGGCGGCTTCGTAAAATAATTTGTGGCAAATTGAAGATAATTAAAATTATGATGTTTATGTATTTTTTTATTCTATGAAATATTTTTTAAATTTAAATCAAATTAAACAGCCTTAATACATTAACCCTATGAAAAAACTAACAATCCTTACTGTTATGTGAAGTTTTTTAACAGCTTAAAGATAATTTCTTAAGTCGAACTGAAGCTAATAAAGGTTTTTAGAGGTGTCCGAAGGTTATTCAAAACAAAATGAAATCATAAAAATCGAAGATTTTATGCTTGAAATTGAGTTTTCCCACCAAGGTTGACTGGAATCACGCCGGTCAATAATGTTTCTGAACCCTAATGAATATTTAATTTCTGCTGAAAATTTGAAATATTGCAGGTAAAAGTCAATTCCGGTACCGGCTTCGTAAAAATAATCAAATTTCTTGAAAGCTATATAAACCCCGGCATCTTCATTGTATGTCTTTGAAAGGTCAAACCTGCTGTTAACCCCTGTTATAACGTATGGTCTCATATTACCGAGCCGTCTTGCCTTGTATTTAAGCAACAAAGGGAAATCAAGATAATTTGATTCAAGTTTTTGAGTACTCATTAAAGTGTCACCCTTAAAAAAAGTAAGGTCTCTTTCGCCAAAAGAAATTCCCGGAAGAAATCGAAGATCAAAAAATTCCCCTAGCCTTAAATTTGTAATTATTTGAATCTGAAATCCTAAATTTGGATTACTGATATCTGATATATATAAACTATTTAAGCTTTGTGGGTAATTAGGCTGAATAATAAAATTCATAACATTAACGCCAAGGCAAAATCCAAAATGAAACGGATATTCATCCAGTTTGTATCTGTTAGGTACAGTTAAATCCTGACCATTAAGGCCTGTAATAACCTGCAAAAAAAATATTATTACTATTAATCTTTTCAATGCTGTATAAATAATTAAACCTTATCAATTATTAGTGTTTGTGTACAATATAAAATTAACGATTCAGAGAAATTTATATTGTTCCCTGCATAGTTTCTCTTTAATGATATCACCTAATCACTTCATCACTTAATCACCTCATCACCCCATCACCCCATCACCCCATCACCTCATCACCTCATCACTTTTATCTGGCAACCAACAACTAACAACTATTTTTTCCCAGTATATATAGTTGCTATTCCAAATGTTAATTCTTTTTTTTCTGTATTAACGAACCCTGTATTTTTTAAATGGTTTATAAATTCATCACCTGATGGAAAATAACTTACCGATTCGGGCAGATAAGTATAAGCCCTGTAATCTTTTGAAAATAATTTACCAAATAAAGGTACAAGTTTAAAAATATATACAAAATAAATGATCCTGAACAATTTATTACGTGGTTTTGAAAATTCAAGAACTACAGCAATTCCTTCGGGTTTAAGTACCCTGTATATCTCCTTTAATCCCACGGTAAGATTTTCGAAATTACGAACTCCAAAGGAAACAGTCACTGCATCGAAAGTATCAGCAGGATAATTAATTTGTTCAGCGTCTCCTTTTTCAAAATGTATTATATGATCCATTCCTGTCTTATATATTTTATTGCGGGCATGTATAAGCATTTCTTCAGAAAGGTCAATACCTATTATTTCGGTTGGTTCCAATTTAAGCATGGCAATAGCCAAATCGCCTGTCCCTGTTGCTATATCAAGAATTTTTTGTGGTTTTAAAGTTTCAAGTTTTTTAATAGTTTTATATCGCCATATTCTGTCAATTCCAATAGATAAAAAATGATTCAAAAAATCGTATCTGAAGGCAATATTATCAAACATTTGTTCAACTTGCTCTTTTTTACTCCCTTGTGGATTATAAGGTTTAATCATAGAGGATTTATTTTGATAGGCGAAGTAAATTATTATTTTTAACTTTTTATCAGTGAAAAATGTTCAATTGTAAACAATCTTAAGGTATAAATCATAAATAATGTAAAATATTTTGTTTTATTGCTTTATGATAATTATGATTGTTGATAAATAATTATGTTTACAAAATGAAAAAAATAGCATTAATTTCAGGTGCAACATCAGGTATAGGACTTGCAACTTCACATAAACTGGCCGAAAAAGGATTTAATCTTATAATTACGGGTCGTCGTAAACAATTGTTGGAAAAAATTAAGAAAGAACTTGGGATAAAATATAAATGTGATGTTCTAACACTTAATTTTGATATCCGTGACAACGATAAAGTTGAAGAAATGATAGGCGGATTAAATGAAAAGTGGGATAAAATTGATGTATTGGTAAATAACGCTGGGTTAGCTGCAGGATATAATCCAATTCAATATGGGGAATTAAGTGACTGGGAACAAATGATTGACACGAACATAAAGGGATTGCTCTATTTAACCAGGAAAATTATCCCAATAATGATAAATAACGGATACGGACATATTATAAATATAACTTCAATTGCCGGAAAGGAAGTTTATCCAAACGGTAACGTTTATTGTGCAACTAAAAATGCAGTAGATGCATTAACAAAAGCAATGAGGATGGATTTGCTGAAGCATAACATCAAAGTTACTTCAATAGCTCCGGGAATGGTTGAGACGGAGTTTTCACTTGTCAGGTTTAAAGGTGATAAAGACCTTGCTGATAAGTTTTATGAAGGATTTACACCATTATTTGCTGAAGATGTTGCTGAAGCAATCCTTTTTGCAATTACACGGCCTCCTCACGTTAACATTAACGATATGTTAATTATGCCGGCAGCCCAGGCAAGCGCAGTTATTGTAAACAGGGAAGAAAAAAATTACTGATTACTGATTACTGATTACTGATAACATGAGACATGAGACGTGAGACGTGAGGTAGAAAACAGAAGGCTTAATATTTTATAGGAAATAAATTAAGTATATTACCATTAACTAAAGTTTTAAGCTTTAGGACTTTCACGTCCCACGTCCCACGTCTCACGTCCCTTTTTACCAACAACCAACAACCAACAACCAACCAACAACTAATAAGTAGAAATACCTATTTCGCAATAAGTATTTATACGTACCTAAATTACGATTTTAGACCAATTGATATATAATTACCAATTAATTAAATTTGTTTTTTCATAGTATATTATAATTACTATAACCAACCTTGTTGTATGAATATTTCGTTGCCATATTTGCCAAATCGTCCTTATAAACCTCGTAATTCAGGTATTACGATGGTTATGGATAAAGGATTAAGTTTGAACGAAACAGCAAATTTTATTGAAAAAGCCTGTGAATTTACTGACCTGGTTAAGTTCGGTTTTGGGACTAGTGTATTTACTCCCAGGCTTAAGGAGAAAATAAATTTATACAAATCAAACGGGATGACTCCATATTTAGGTGGTACATTGTTTGAAGCCTTTGCTGTGAGAAACATGATCGACGAATATATGTCTTTTATGGATTCATTGGGGTTGGAAATGTGTGAAATATCAGATGGGTCTATGTATTTGGAGCATGATGCGAAACTGAAATGCATAATGGCAATATCTGAACACTTTAGAGTTGTTTCGGAAGTAGGATCAAAACAGAAGGATGTTGTAATTTCTGAAAACAAATGGGTTGAGATGATGCTTGAAGAATTAAATACCGGGGCATGGAAAGTGATAGCCGAAGCAAGGGAAAGCGGGAATATCGGTATATATAATTCTGATGAAACGGCCAATATGAGCCTTATAGACAAAATTGCAAAAAATATTGACAGAAATGATATTATTTGGGAAGCTCCTCTTAAAAAACAACAGGTTTGGTTTATAAAGTTATTTGGGCCTAATGTAAACCTTGGAAATATTGCACCTGATGAATTGGTCTCTTTGGAATGCCTGCGTCAGGGTTTACGTGGAGATACATTTAATGACTTTATCCCTGCAAAAGCCAGGCATTCAAATCCTGAAATAACTGAGTTATTGGTAGATAATAACTATAATGAATTGGGCAAACTAACTAATTACTGATGAAAAAAGGACGTGAAAAGACGTGAAAAGACGTGAAAGGACGTGAAAATTAATTTGAAAATTTGAAAATGTGCTAATTTGAAAATTCTGTAATAAGGAATTTATTTTCTGCTTTCTGTCTTCTGTCTTCTTTCATCTGTCTGCTGTCTTCTGTCTCCGCGTTTTGGCTCCTGGTTCTTGGCTCCTGGTTCTATTCAAAAATCTTAAATCTTAAATCTTAAATCTTAAATCTTAAATCTTAAATCTTAAATCTTAAATCTTAAATCTTAATGTCTTATTCATATGAATATCTTTTTGACTTCATTTCCGGTGTACTCATAAAGATGGGTTTTAAGAAAACTGATTCAATCAAATGCAGCAAAGTATTCCTGGCAGCAGAGCTAAGAGGCATTTCAACCCACGGTATTGCACGTTTAAGTGATTATTACAGGTTATGGGAAGTTGGGAGGATAAATATACAACCACATATAAAAGTTGTACATCAAACGCCTAGTACTGCAGTTGTAGATGGAGATAGTACAATTGGTATGCTTCCTGCTTTATTTTCAATGGAATTGGCGATTAAAAAGGCTAAGGATGTTGGTACAGGATGGATATCAACGCGCAATTCAAGTAATTTTGGAATAGCAGGATATTATGCAATGATGGCTTTGGAACAGGATATGATTGGTATATGTATGACCAATGCAAGCCCGCTGGTTGCTCCGACATTCTCTGCCGGGGCTTTGCTTGGTACAAATCCTATAGCGTTTGCAATACCGGCATTAAACCAACCGCCATTTGTAGCAGATTTTGCAACAACACCTATTAACCGTGGGAAATTCACTTTTGCAGCTATGACAGGTGAGAACCTTGGTTATGGATTTGCACAGGACCAATTTGGTCACCCTTCGGACGATCCTTCAATACTGGAGAAAAAAGGATCTATGTTACCACTTGGCGGAGACAGGGAACATGGAAGCCATAAAGGATATTGCCTGGGAGCTATAGTAGATATATTGTCTGCAATTCTTTCAGGAGCTAATTTCGGGCCGTTTGTGCCTCCAATGGTAGCTTATCTGCCTGTGCTTGAAAAAAAAACAGGAGCAGGCCTTGGTCATTTTTTTGGGGCAATGCGAATTGATGCATTTCAGGAGGCAAAGCATTTTAAACTGAAAATGGACGAATGGATAAATACCTTCAGGAATGCTAAACCCGCTGAAGGATATGACCGGGTATTAATTCCGGGTGATGTGGAACGTGAAAATGAAATAAGGATCCGTAAAGAAGGAATTATCCTCAAGCCTAAAGTTGTCGATGAATTAAAAATAATTGCCGCGAGGTTTGGGATACCCTTTGAATAAAAAAAGGAACCAAGAACCAAGAACCAGGAGCCAAGATTAGATACAATCCTGTGAAAACACACCTCATCTAAATCTTCTCCGCAAAGGAGAAGACTTTAATTCCGTTTAACAGCGATTATCCAATTGTAGTAATTACTCCCCTCTCCTTGAGAAGAGGGGCAGGGGGTGAGGTGATTATAGAATTTGTTGCATTTAATTTGTCATCTTTATTCTGTCATCACATTCCATGTCTCAAATCTCAAGTCTCACGTCCCACGTCTCATGTCTCATGTCTCATGTCTTCTTTCTTGGCTCCTGGTTCTTGGTTCCTGGCTCTGTTTTGCACATTATTTTCAGTACCACTTAAAAATTTTCAATCCCAAAAAAAACGAAACAGTCCCGGTTAATAATAAGACCAATACTTCAAACCAGATTTGAGCAAAACCTGCCCCTTCATTAAAAATGCTTCTAACGCTGTCAGCCAGCATTGTGAGTGGAAGGTTGCGTATTACCGGTAATGTCCAATCCGGGAAATTATGATAACTTACAAATATACCTGAAATTACCATCATAGGGGTTACTATGGCATTAATAAGGCCATTTCCAATTTCAGGGTTTGAGGTATGTGATGAGATAAGAACTGCAATTCCTGAAAATGCAATGTTTCCGGCAATGAAAACTACTAAAAGCGCAAAAAGGTTACCCTGGATGCTGGTGCCAAAATAAAGCCATGAAAACAGAAATAGCAGCAATGCCTCAATAACATTCATAATGAATCTTGCAATAATAAGAGCTATAAGGAAATTAGATTTTTTCATAGGAGTGGCTACCATTCTTCGGATCAATTTTTTGGACCGGCGTTCAATTACAGTATAACTGATTCCCCACATAGTGGACATCATAATACCCATTGATAATAAACCGGGAATCAGAAAATCAACATATCTTGTACCTGAAATTGTAAGTGGTTTAATTTCATCTTCATGTAAAGCGAAAAATTTTACCCCTGAAGTTAACATTCCGCTGATTTGCTGAAAAAGCATTTGTGCCTCAGAGCTTGCAGGGTCAAAGTGATAGTTAACATATTTTCTATAATCCTCAATAATAATCGTCACATTTCCTTTTTTCAGGAGTGCATATGCTTCATTCCACTTACATTCTTTAAAGTTCAGAGTTATTTTTCCAAGCTTTTTATTTGATATAGTGATACTATAATTTCCATTTTTCTTCCCCGCATTTTTTTCAAGAAAGTCAAAGAGAATTGAATTACCTGTTTTATATAATAAATCGTTATGTTTTACGATAGCTACTGTTCTTATTAAATCGCCCTGTTTGGTGAAAGCAATGCCTAAGCCCCATGCCATTAAAATCGGGAATAATATACCCCAGAAAAGTACTGCAGGTTCACGTATAAGTTCTTTTATATACGAGTTAGTAAGCCTGAATAACTGATTGCTGAATATTTTATTCATATAAGTGCCTTCCCGTCATTGAGGTAAATATATCATCTAAAGTCACCCGTCGATAATCGAACCTGTTTATTGTAAGATTTTTACTTTTAAGGAATTCGAATAAATTTGACATTTGGAATTGAATATCTTCTACCACCACGGAACCCATTTCCATATTATTATTCCATTCGATAGAAAATGATGGATTTGACAGGTCTCCGGTTTTAATTTTTTCAAGCAATGTAAATTCGATAACCTCTTTTTTACCACTTTGTTTGAGGATATCTGCAAGGGTACCCTGAGCCAGAATTTGACCCTGATCCATAATGATGATCCGGTCGCAAAGTATTTCTGCTTCTTCCATGTAGTGAGTAGTTAAAATCAGGGAAGTATTTTCTTTTTTGAGTTGCAGCAAAATATTCCAGATTTCGCGGCGTGCATTGGGATCTAATCCTGAAGTAGGTTCGTCCAGCAGTAATATAGCGGGTTTATTTAATAAAGCAATAGCTAATGCTAAACGTTGGCGTTGTCCTCCTGAAAGGTTGTTAACGTATGCTTTATTTTTATCACTAAGGCCTACCAATTCAATTACTTCACTGACCCTGTTATTGCTTAATCCATAAAAACTGGCAAATAACTGAGTTGTTTCAAATGTGGTTAGTTTATCTATAAATCTTGTTTCCTGCAGAGATAGCCCAATTATTTTATGTAATTCTTTTTCATGGTTTTTCCATTCTTTACCGGAAATAAGTATTTTCCCTTCATCAGGAAGTTGAATACCTTCAATCATTTCAACCAAAGTAGTTTTACCTGCTCCGTTTGGGCCGAGCAAAGCAATAAATTCTCCGGCAAAAATTGAAAAATTGACTCCTTTAACCGCTTTTATGTCTTTGAAAGATTTTTTTACGTTTTGAACTTCAATGATGCTTTGTCCAATTTTATTTATATCTCTGACCATCAGTAATACGAGAATATCATATGAATTTCAAAGATACTAAAGCAATTGATAATTGATAATTGATAATTGAAAATTGGAAAATTCTGTCTTGGTTCCTGGTTCCTGGATATTACGTATACTTACGACTTACGACTTTTTTATGCCCAACCTGTTAATTTATATTAAAACTTCAACCGGACGTTCTCAAATAATATATATTTGCGGATATTTATAAATATACATCAGATTGAAAAAGGTAGCAGTGATTTTTGGGACAAGGCCCGATACTATTAAGATGGCGCCCATAATAAAGTTGCTTTACGAACAACCACAGTTTTTTAAAGTTTTATCAATAGCTACTGCCCAGCACAGGCAAATGCTGGATCAGGTACTTGAAGTATTTAATATAAGGCCTGACTACGACCTTGATATCATGCAGCCCCGTCAAACACTTGCAACAGTTACTGCTAAAACAATTATTGGCCTGGATGGGATTTTGGAAAAAGAAAAGCCTGATATGGTTCTTGTACAAGGTGATACATCTACCACGTTTGTAGGAAGCTTAGCTGCATTTTACCATCAGATTCCGGTTGGTCATGTTGAAGCAGGATTAAGGACAAATGATCCTAAGAATCCATTTCCTGAAGAAATTAACAGAAGGCTGACCAGTTGTATGACAGATTTGCATTTTGCACCTACTCAAACAGCTAAAAGAGCATTGCTAAATGAGAGATATGCCCCTGATAAAATTTTTGTTACAGGCAATACGGTAGTAGATGCACTAAAATATTCAGTACGGGAAAATTACAGGTTTACTGTGGATAAGCTTAATAAAATTACTGAAAAACCAAACAAAATTGTCCTGGTAACAATGCATCGTCGAGAAAATTGGGGTAAACCTATGGAAGGCGCAGCAAATGCTATAAAAAGGTTATCAGAAAGGTATAAAGATTGTAATTTTATTTTTCCGGTTCACCTCAACCCGGTAGTACGTGATATTGTTTACCCTGTACTTCAAAATAATTCAAATGTTTTACTGATTGAACCTCTTGATTATCTTGATTTTGTAAATATTATGGCAAAATCTTATCTTATACTTACTGATTCCGGGGGTGTTCAGGAAGAAGGGCCAGCGTTCGGGATTCCAATCCTGGTATTGCGGTCGGTAACTGAACGACCGGAAGCAGTTGAATTTGGTACAGTTAAATTAGTTGGTCTGGACGAAGAAAAAATATACTCAACTGCAGTAGGATTATTTGAGAATCCACTTGAATATAAAAAAATGGCTAATGCTGTTAATCCTTATGGCGATGGTAACGCGGCAATTCGTCATGTAAAAATTATTTCTAATTATTTTAGTTTAACAAATGAAGTAGTTGTAGAGTTTGTACCGGAAAAGGTAGTGCATAGTGCATAGTGCATAGTGCATAGTGCTAAGTGCTTAGAAGTGGCGGGTTTATTTACATAATGGAATTAATTAATCACTACATCACTTCATCGCTTCATCGCTTCATCGCTTCATCGCTTCATCACTAAATAAACAATATGATAAAAAAAATATTATTATCAGTACTTTTAATTATTATATGTTTTTCAGTTAATGCCGTTCATGTTGTCAATACACCATTGAATAAAAATGTCCTTATTATTATGGAAGGCACTTATGATTTAACTCAGCCTGCCACAGCGGAAGCTCTTCAATTATACAACCTGATGGGACATTTTCATACTACTGTGACAATTTCAGGTGCCGGGGATTATTCCCAAAACGAAATTAAACGATTCGACATTGTTTTTATAATCGGGTTTAAATCTGATATTGATCTGCCTGCAACATTAATTAATGATATCTTAAAAACTGATAAAACAGTTGTTTGGATAAATAGTGGCCTTAATAATAAAAATTACAAAGAAGAATTTGTTAGGAAATACGGGTTTAGTATCATTCAGCTTGATAAGTCGGCTTCATTCAATTCTGTAAAGTCAGGAATTAAAAGTTTTACAAGGGGAGTTAGTGATATCTTTATTGTACAGGTTCTTGATAAAAACAAAGTAAAAGTGTTGGCAACCGCGCATTCTGATAAGCTTAGGAAAGAAACGCCATATATTATTCAATCAGGAAATTTATATTATGTTGCCGATATGCCTTTTTTGAATGCAACCGAAGCTGACCGTTATTTGTTGTTTGCCGATTTGTTGCACGATTTTATTGGTGAAAACCATCCTGTAAAACATCATGCAATAGTTCGGATAGAGGATGTAACCCCAATGGACAGCCCGAATAAACTCCACGATATTGCAGATATTTTATCCGAAAGGGATATTCCGTTTGTTATAGGATTAGTACCGTTTTATGTTGACCCTACACAGCAAATACGTGTAAGCCTTTCAGAAAGGCCTGAAATGGTTGAAGCATTAAAATATTGTGTTCAAAATGGGGCGACTATCCTGATGCATGGAGTAACGCATCAATATAGGGGAATTTCAACTAATGACTACGAATTTTGGGATGGTACGCCAAACAAACCTATAGAAGATGAAGATTCAAGTGATATTGCCAATAAAATTGAAGCGGGCATTAACGAATGTATAAAAAACGGAATTTATCCTTTGTTATGGGAAACTCCCCATTATGCAGCATCCATTTTATCCTACCAAACCATAGCAAAATATTTCAGTACGGCCATGGAACAAAGGTTGGTTATTGAAAACATCGATTATGGGCAATATTTTCCATATGTGATATATAAGGATATTTACGGTCAAAAAATTTATCCTGAAAATTTAGGTTATCTGCCATTGGAGCAGCGTAAAGATAGTAGTGAAAATTATGTACATCATATAATTGATAATGCAAAGGTAACATTAAATGTTCGTGACGGTTATGCTGCCTTTTTCTTTCATTCTTTCCTTAACCTTAATTATTTAAAGGAAATAGTTGATGGAATGGTTGATGATAACTTTTCATATCTTGATTTCAGGCAGGAAACCAATTGGGTTAAAACCAAGGATAAAATAATTCTAAGCGGGTCACAATCCTATAAATTATATCTTAACAATTCATATTTATATGAGATTTACTATGACAAAAGAGGAAAAATAAAGAGAAAATCCCTTTCAAATGATCGGATATCAGGAGAAATAACCAGGGATATAAAGCTTGATCCCGGGGAATTTTATATGGCGGAGCCACTGGAATACCGGATTAAGGATTTGACTATTAAGGAAGAAGCCATTTTAGCTATAAAGAAAGCATATAAAGACATTATCCAACCTGTAATTGACTGGAAAGAGGCTCGTGTAAAAGTTTGCTGGAATGAGTATGCCAAAGGGGCTGCTTATAATGATCAATCTTCCCTTGTATCTATTTTCAGGAGCGTTAATATTAAGGTTGACTCAATTTTTATAAGAAAGAAAATTGATCTTACAAATACTAATGTATTAATTGTCCCATATGCCTATGCTGATTCACTTACAAATTATGAGGTTCACAGGATATCTGAATTTGTAAAACAAGGAGGTTGCCTGATAACAGATCGTAAAACCAAGTTGTCAAATTTTCTTTCAATTAAATTTCTCGATACCGAAATTAAAGTTCACGCAGTCAGGGATAATTTATATCCACAGGAACATATATCCTGGGCAGATAATCAACTTATCCATAAATTCGAGACAAAGGAGGATGATGAAGTATATGCCATAGATGGCGGTACAGGATCGGCCCTGGTAATTGGCCGGCAAATAGGGAAGGGGAAACTATTATTCTTCAGTACTCCGTTTGATGCAAATAGTGCCCTTGGTTATTCCAGGTATCCATTCGGGCTTGAATATGCAATTGATTATTTCAAGATAAATCCTGTAATAAGAAAAGATAACCTTGAGTTCTATTTTGACCCAGGTACCAGACATAATATTAGTATTGAAAGTCTTGTAAAGATGTGGGTAAGACAAGGTATAAGGATAGTACATGCAGCAGGATATCAGGAATGGCCAAAATGGACCTATGATTATGACAGGTTAATAAGGCTTGCACATGCAAATGGCATATTGGTAATAGCCTGGTTTGAACCACCACAGGTTAGCAAGAAATTTTGGGATAACAATCCGGGATGGCATGAGAAAAATTATAAGGGAGAAGAAATCAAGGACGGCTGGCGTTCCCCTGTAACCCTTACAAACGAAGCATGTCTTAAAGCTGCTATAAGTGAATATTTAAAATTATTAATAGCTTATGACTGGGATGGCGTTAATATCGCGGAATTATGTTTCGGTTCTGATAAAGGCTTTGGGGCCCCTGAAAAATATCTTCCAATGAATGCATCGGCATGTAAGGAGGTTAAAGATAAATACAATATTGATCTGAAGAAAATTTTTGATCCTTCCTCTCAATACTACTGGAAAAATAATAACTATGTGAAGGAAAGTGTTACCCAGTATAGAATGGATCAAATATTATACGAGCAGGAGAAAATTCTTCAGGCTGTAACCACATATGCAAAAACTAAACCCGGATTTCAGGTAATTATTACTACATTTGATAGTTATGGAACTCCTTCCTTAAAAGAAACCATAGGAATTAACAGTGAATATTTTGTGGCCCTTCAGAAAAAATATGGATTTCATTTACAGATAGAAGATGATGCAAGTCGTTGGGTAACTGATCCAAGAAGATATGAAAAGATAGGGGAAATGTATACTAAATTAATAGGAGATAAAACAAAATTATTATTGGATCTAAATCTATGTGAATTCAGGGACAAGGATGTTGTTACACCATTCCCTACCCTTATACCGACAGGAATAGAGAGCTATCAACTTGTTAATTCCTCTTCTATTGGTTCGCCAAGGTCTACAATATATTGCGAGGCTACTGCCAATCCGCAGGATATATCATTATTTCCATATGCAGATGCAAGTTTTGTTGAATATGAAAATACTGATAATGGGTACGAAGTAAATTCTCCGCAATCATTTACGATGAAATTACCTAATAAGATTAAGGTAATTAAAATTGACGATTTGCACGAAATTGGCATGCGGGATAATGAATATTTGATTCCGGCAGGCAAACATATAATCAGTTTTGGTAATGACGAGCTTCCAGGCTTTTCAACTGCCGGTATACAACCCCAAATTGTTTCATTTACCGGGAACCTGCTTAGCTTTATGTATGCCATGAGAAGTATCGACTTTGAATATGAATCTGATGGTCGTGCCCTTGTTTCACTTAGCGAACCTCCTTCTAAAGTAAATATTGATGAACAACCAGTTAATTTTATTGTAATGAAGGGAAGGGATTGTTATAGTATATTCTTGCCTGAAGGAAAGCATGTAGTTAAAATACTAACTGGAAATTCATTAAGTTATGGTATAAGTTTAACCAGTTTATGGTCAACCAATGCAATAGTTATGTACGGTGGATTAGCAATACTCCTTATTACTATTATGTATTGGGCCATGAAAATTATACGCAGGAAATATGAAGAATGATGTGAAAATAAAAAATAGAGCCAGGAACCAAGAATCAGGAACCAAGACCTGAGGATTGGGACTTGGAAAAAGAGATTAATTTAAAAGTTATTTAATTATGATTCCATAACTATTATATTTAACTAAAATAAATAATTTAAGAGTCTTGATTCCTGGTTCTTGGCTCTTGGTTCTAATTAATAAATAATCAATTACTAAATGGATATTTTAAGCTTATTCTTTGTTTTAAGTGTAATCCTGATCTGGTTTATGATAGGTTACCAATTTATTCTGACTGTATACGGATATTTCAACTATATTAAATCTTTGAAGGAGAAGAAAGAAATTAATGAAAAAGAATTCACATATCCGACATGTTCCATTCTCATCCCGGCCCATAATGAAGGGAAAGTAATTGCGAATACTATTGAGGCCATGTTAAAATTAAATTACCCGAAGGACAAGCTAAAAATTGTTGTAATTAACGACGGATCGAAAGATAACACCAGGGAAATAATAGAAAGCTATGCTGCTCATGATTCAAGGGTAGTATTATTCGATATTCCTCAGGGTCAGGG
This sequence comes from uncultured Bacteroidota bacterium, assembly GCA_963846585.1. Taxonomy (GTDB): domain Bacteria; phylum Bacteroidota; class Bacteroidia; order Bacteroidales; family JAAUTT01; genus JAAUTT01. The sequence goes on along the minus strand of CAWJWO010000002.1, from coordinate 125,546 downwards.
AGGAAAAGGTAAATCCCGTACATTAAATTTGGGAATAAAGTCGGTTGATACTGAAGTCGTGGCAATTTATGATGCTGACAATACACCTGATCCTGATTCACTTCGTTATCTTGTGGCTAATTTAATTTCTGATCCCGAACTTGGAGGAGTAATTGGAAAATTCCGGACAGTTAACAAAAACAGAAATCTTTTAACGCGGTTTATCAATATTGAAACATTAAGTTTTCAATCAATGTTACAAGCAGGCCGCTGGCAGATGCATAATATTGCAACTTTGCCCGGAACAAATTTTGTAATGTGGAACAGGATTATACAGGAATTAGATGGATGGGACGAAGAAGCCCTTACTGAAGATTCTGAACTTAGCATTCGAATTTACGAACATGGTTACAAAATAAAATATATTCCGTATGCTATAACATACGAACAAGAACCCGAATCATGGAAGGTTTGGCTGAAACAGCGGGTCCGTTGGGTTAGGGGCAATAATTATGTGATTTCAAAATTTTTCAAATTAATTCCTAATTTCAAGAATAAGAGAATGAAATGGGATTTACTTTACACTTTGTCACTTTATTATGTTTTTTTTGTAGCAGTTATATTATCGGATATCTTATTTATTTTGGGTGTTTTTAATGTAATAAGTATTCCATTACCAGGTCCCTATAATTTTGTTTGGATGTTTGCCTTTTTTCTGTTTATACTTGAGATATTATTGGCAATATCCTTTGACAGGGAAGATAAACCAAGTAATTTTTGGTTGATATTAATTATGTATTTCACTTATTGTCAGTTGTGGGTTTATGTAATTTTCAGGGCAGGTTATCTCGAATTTATAAAAAAGGAAAAACATATCTGGGAAAAAACGGTAAGGTTTGATGTGGCTCCAAAAAAATAGTGCATAGTGCATAGTGCATAGTGCATAGTGCATAGTGCATAGTTTTAGATGTTAGAATTTAGTTGCTGGTTGCTGGTAAAAAAGTTTATAAGGTTTATAAAAAGTTTATAAGGTTTATAAACATATAACCTTATAAACTATTCAATTACTTTATTAACAACACGTCATTTATGGCTTTAACAAGTGCTTCTTTAGATACAAGACCTATTGATGCCTGCGGCAATCCTTTTACAGGACAGAAAAGCAAGGTAGGCAATGAAGTAATTCCCATTTGAGTCGACAGAGTTTGTTCCTTATCGGTATTAACCTTGTAAACAATTAATTTTCCGCCATATTCTCTGGCAATTTCTTCCAAACGAGGTGATAACATTCTGCAAGGGCCGCACCAATCGGCATAGAAATCTATTATACAAGGTTTTTCACCATTATATTGCCAATTTTTAGTAACAGTATAATTAAATACATGAATTTTAAAGGACTCATCAGTTAGTCTGATAATTTCTCCTTGTTTACTGCCTTCCTTAGTTGTAGCTAATGTATTATCATTATTCTGAGATTTACAATTGGTAATGAATAATATTACTATTACTGATATTGACCACGTTAGTTTTTTCATGAGATTTTACAAAGTTGTGATTAAGTGATTAAGTGATACAATTATCTTATAAACGCTTAATTATTAATAATAGTTTTTAAAATAAGGGATTTTATTTTTATGTAAAATTTTAAAGGCCGGAACATTATTGAGTACCGGCCTTTATTGCTATGTATAATTACAAGAGCATTAATAATTTTCGAAATCTTCTGAATTATTATTGTTTGGCCTTAAATCTATTTCCACTTTTGAAGATTTAAAATCACTTTTTGTTTTTGTAACATGGCCTCTATTGCCATTTGATACTGGGTTTGTAACTCGGTTAAATACTGAAGTTTTCGATAACTTTTGGTTTTGATTAGCCAGGATAAAATTATTATCTGTTTTAAATACAGCGATGGTATCACGCAATTGTTCAGCCTGACTGGCCATTTCTTCAGCACTTGAAGACATTTCTTCTGAGGCGGCTGAGTTTCTTTGTGTAACGGAGTTCATTTGCATAATAGCGTCGTTTATCTGGCTTGCAGCCGAATTTTGTTCTATGCTGGCAGAAGCAATTTCCTGGACAAGAGTAGCCGTTTTTTGTATATCCGGTACTATCTTCTGAAGTAACTTACCAGATTCATCTGCAATTCTGACGCTCGATTTTGAAAGTTCATCAATTTCTTTAGCGGCGGCCTGGCTGTTTTCGGCAAGTTTTCGCACTTCTGCAGCAACCACGGCAAATCCCTTGCCTTGTTCGCCTGCTCGGGCTGCTTCAATGGCTGCATTTATGGCCAATAAATCGGTTTTTTCTGCGATTTCTCCAATAACAGAAATTTTATCTGCAATTTTCTTCATAGCCTCAACAGTTATGGTTACAGCTTTATTTCCTTCTATGATATCTTTGGATGCCTGCAGGGCAATCAGTTCCGTTTGTCTTGCATTATCAGTATTCTGAGAGATATTCGAGACCATTTCTTCCATAGAGGACGAAACTTCTTCTGTTGAGGATGCCTGTTCCGTTGATCCTTCAGATATTTGAACAGCAACTGATTGTAACGACTGGCTTGCTAAAACTATATTTTCTATTGTCATTTGTACTTCACCTATCATGTCGGAGTTTGCCTTCACCATTTCATCCAGCGCTCTCATTAGTTCATCCTTTTCGGATCGTTTAACCAGCGAAACTGTTAAATCACCCTTGGCAACCAGTTGTGCTTTTTGAATAATCTCGTTCATGGAAGTAATTAAACTATTGAGATTATTTTTAATAGCATTAAAATCACCTTTATATTCTTTTGAAATAATATTTGGCATATCCCCTTTTGATATCCTTTCAATATAATCGGCAGCAACATTAAATGGTATAATGACAGCATCGAGGGTTTGGTTAAATCCTACAACAATATCCCTGAATTCTGCATTTGTTTCTTCAGGTTTTGCTCTGGTTCCAAGTTTTCCGGCAACGGCAGCTGACACTAATTCTTTAGTTTGATTTATAACTGATTTAATAATATTCTGGATATTGCCGGATATAAGCATTCCCAATAGAATACTGGCTATTAATACTATTAAAATCAAACTATACATGAAAGACGTTGCATAGTTAGCCATTGTTATATTTGCTTCAGAGGCTTGTCCGGCGAGCTTTTAATTTATTTGCTTCTAAAGCTTCCATGGCTTTCCTGCATTTAAGATTATCCTGTTTCATTGTACCGCGCATGAGAACCATAGCGCCTGTTTTATTTTCGGAAGCCAGCCATATTTTTATTTCCGGCATTGATTTTATATAATCACTAAAGGAGTTTGATATATCCAAAATTAAATTTTTATCTTCATCCGTAATTACACTGTTTTCTATGAATTTATAATTATCGTCGAATGATTTGGCCAATTCATCGATCCGGTTGTAAAATTCTATTCTATCCGTTGCATTATCAGCAAGAATAGCATCACGAACATTAATTAGCATATTGTCAAATGTGGTTGTTAAATCAACCAATTTTCCTAATGGAACAGTCATTTTTTCATACAGGTTTGTATCAGCATTCTTAATCTCCTTTATCCTTGAAATCCCCATATAGCCTATCAAACCGGCTAATATAGCAACAATACAGAAACTGCTCAGCAATTTCAATCTAATTTTCATGTTTGTAAACCAGTTCATAATTATCGTTTTATGTGTTTATATTTAAATTTGAATTTAAATTAAGCCAGTTCCTTTATTTCAACTATTTCGTCACTTGTAAACACTTTTACCACATCAAGCAGCATGATAAAATCGCTTTGCTTTTTAAAAATCCCAAGAATAAAATCGGAGTTAAAGTCTTTACTCATGGGTGGAACAGGTTTAATTTCGTTATCATCAATTGTTATAACATCCTTCACCCTGTCGACTACGGTTCCGATTCGAAAAATATCTGCTCCCTTAATGAGATCAAAAACTATAACAACATAAGAATCTTCCGCAGAGCGTGGTGGTAAATTAAATTTATTCCGTGATTCAAATACAGGTACAACTTCACCCCTGAAATTGATAATCCCCTTAATGTATTCAGGTGCATTTGGCACATGAGTTATGCGTTGTTTTTGCAATACCTCAAGTACATTGTTGACGTTAACTGCAAAGTGTTCGTCGCAAACTATAAAAGACAGATAGGTACTGGTCATGGCCTTGGTTATTGATTATTGATTATTGATTATTGAATATTAATTAGAACCAGGAGCCAAGAACCAAGAACCAAGATTATAATTTTTAGTTGCTGATTTTTGATGCTTAGTTATTTTTTGACACATGGTATTTATTTTTAAGTTTTTTTTATTATGATTATTAGTAATAATTTAAAAGTCTTGATTCCTGGTTCCTGGTTCCTGGCTCTATTTTCAATTTGCTATTTTCTGTTTAGTTAGCTCATTTACTTTGAATAATTTATTTGTATTTATCATAAAGGCCAGGTTTCCATCACCAAGCTGACTGGCTGAAGTAATATATTCCTGGTTTCGGAACGATTTGCCTAAAGGTTTGAGCACAGCCTGGTGTTCCCCAACAATTTTATCGGTAAGCAAAGCCATTAAATGATCGTTGTTACGGATAATGACAACAATTATTTTTTTATTGTAAGTGCCTTCAATATGTAATTTTTTTCGCAGGTCGATAAAAGGAATCAACTGGTCATTAAAAGGAAGAGTCGCAGTATTATTTCTTTTTTCAATATCTTCAGCAACAGCGATGCTGCATATCATAATTTCAGCAAGAGGTACAATAAAAAAAGAATCTTCAACTTTAAAGAGCAATGAGTCGATTATGGTTATAGATTGCTGAATTTTCAAGGTAAATGAAGTACCCACTCCTTTTTCTGAGTTAACAGAAATATCTCCGCGAAGATCGATAATTTTTTTACGTACTATATCCATCCCCACGCCTCTTCCGGAAACTTCGGTTAAGCTTTCAGCGGTCGAAAATCCGGGAAGAAAAATAAGTTCAAATATTTCCTGTTGCGAAGGTTTATCAGTAACTTTTAAGATTCCCTTTTCAATGGCTTTTAACCGTACTCTTTCTGTGTCAATTCCTGATCCATCATCTTCAACAGAAATAACAACATAGTTTCCTGATTGATTAGCTGATATTTTAATAATTCCTTTTTCCGGTTTTCCTGATTTCAACCGTTTTTCCGGAACTTCGATTCCATGGTCAATACAATTTCGAATAATATGCATCAGAGGTTCATTCAACTGGTCGATTGTTGTCTTATCAAGTTCAGTATCAGTTCCATGAGTAATTAGTTCAATTTTTTTACCTAGTTGACGGGATAAATCGCGAATTAAGCGCTGAAATCTTAAAATAGTGTCACTTAATGGAACTAATCTGATTTCAAGTGTGTTATTCCTGAAAAGTTTAGATAATGCATCTACTTTTTCCAGATAAGGTCGAATAGGATCAAAAGTATTATGCTTTGTAGAAAGTAAAAGCTCTGAATTTACAGTTATTAGTTCACTTACCAGATACATCAGATTATCAAGTTTTGATGAATCAACTGAAATTCTTTTATATATTATTTGCTTATTTTCTGTTGTATTAATTGAATCTTTCTGCAAATCTTCATTTGCTTTTATTTCAATTAAATCTTTCTGTATATCCTCAGGAGATTTTTTTTCACTTAATTCTTCCGGAGTATGAGTTACTGACTCTTTTGGATTCTCAATATAATCAAGAATTGTTTTTTCATATTTAGCATATGATTCTTCAACAGGTATTTTTTCAACAAACAAGTCCTTTTCAGATAGTTTTGTAATAAGGCAATTATCTTCAACGAAAAGGAAAACATCATGTATTTCGATAATACTGACTGAAGATATTAAAACTATACTCCATACATCCGAAATGTCATCGCTTAAATAATCAAGCCTTATAATCTGGTACTGTCCTAATCGGGATAATTCTTTAAAAATTGATACCAGGTTGATACCCCTGAAGTAAATTTTTTCATCCAGTTGCAACATAATATGCCATGTGGAAACTGCTTCCTTCTTTAGTTCCGGATTATCCTGCGACATTAATATATTATTATTGCCGGTTGTATAGAGAACTTTTTCCAGAATATTATTAGTGTCGGACATTAAATTATTATGATTAATTGTATTTAAAGGATCGGCTAGTTTTTCGTCCGATAATAGTTTCCTGATGTGGTCTATTGATGCAAAAGTTATGTCAAATATTTCTTTATTGAATGATCGTTTATTATCACGGATGGCTTGGTAAAGGCTCTCCAAACTGTGAGTAAACTCGCAGATAAAATCAAAGCCATACATACCACTGACTCCTTTAATTGTATGCATAGCCCTGAATATTGATTCTATTATTTCAGTATTTCCGGGTTGATTTTCTAGTTCGAGCAGGTCTTTTTCTAAACGATCTATAAGACCTAATGACTCTTCAAAGAATTTATGCCTGAATTTTTGAAGAATTGGATCCATACCTTCATTTATTTTTTATCGAAGGTATAGTGTAAAAAGGGTTATTTTATCAGCTAAATGATGATTTATCAGGGTGTAATGTGGATTTTTCAGCCATCAAAATGATGAGAATAGTATCAGCGTTTTGCTTAATAATAGTGCATAGTGCATAGTGCCAAGTGCATAGTTGTTGGTTGCCAGTATAAATCGTTTATAAAGTTTATAAACCTTATAAACCCAATTTGTCATTAGTAATCAGTAATTTGTCATCATTTGTTTATTCCCACTGTCTTTTGTCTTACGTCCTACGTCCCACGTCCCACGTTTCACGTCCCACGTCTCACGTCTAGTTTTCAAGCTTCAATACAAACAATTTTATTTTTGATTGCGTACATAATCAGGCTTGCAGTATTATTTGTTCCTGTTTTGAGCAGCAGATTTGACCGGTGGCTTCTTACAGTAGTAACACTAATATGTAATTTGTCAGCTATTTCATCATTGGAAAGTCCTGCAGCAATTTCTTTCAGGACCTCAATTTCTCTTTTAGAAAGTTTATCATTTTTACTATCATCTGCTCCATTATCAGATTTGGATGTGTAAAGATTGTTTATAAGCTTAATAAGAAGTTCGTTGGAGAAATAGTTCCGGCCTTCGAAAACTTCTTTAATTGCATTAAGCAGTTCACTAATTCCTGATGATTTAAGTATAAAGCCTTTAATGCCGGCCCGAATTAATTTATAATAATATTTCTCATCGCCGAACATTGTAAGTGCTATAATTTTAATACCAGGGAACCTTACAGCTGCAATTTGGGAGGCTTCAATGCCATCCATTACAGGCATGGAAATATCCATTAGCACTACATCCGGTTTTACACTTGGGTATAATTCAAGAAATTCCTGTCCATTTCTTGATTCACCTACAACCTCTGTAAATTGGCTACTTGATAATAAAAGTTTAACACCATCTCTGAACATATCGTGATCATCCACCAGTAATACCTTAACTTTATTTTCCATTTTCGGGTGTATTTAAATTTATTTTAATATCGGTTCCAACATTAAGGTTTGATTTTATAGTAATATCCCCACCCAAAATTTTTACTCTATTTTTTATGTTATAAAGGCCCATGCCTTTTTTATCGAGTTTTACCTTTTCAACATCGAATCCTGAACCATTGTCAGAATATAATATTTGAACGTTATTTTCAGTTTTACTAAATTTAATAATTATTTTATTTGATTTTCCATGATTAATAGAATTATTAATACATTCCATTAAAATACGATATAAATGGATTTCAAAGTTTTCATTAAGCCGGTTAGTCAGGTTCGAAGATATTACAATAACTACCCCTTGTGTTATCTTTATTTTTTCCGCTATTGTGTTTAAGGCTTGCACTAAACCAAAATTTCGCAGTATATGAGGGCTTAAATTATTAGCAATATCTTTTAACATACTGATAGCTTCATCTATACCTTGTATAGTCTGCTTGGTAATGATATCTTTGTTAATAGTATTATTTTTGTCAGAAAGCCATTGAATGTACATCTTAAGGGTTGACAAATTAGGGCCGAGACCATCGTGTAGTTCCCTGGCATAATAGATTTGTGCATCCTCCTGGGTCTTGACAATTGCATCTATTATCTTTAAATCAATATGTTTTAATTCGGTTATATCTCTAACTATTGATAATATTGCTACTTCATTTTCGAATTCTATTTGTTTACTGTTAAGTTGAAAATATCTTTTCTCATGATTTTTATTTAATATTTCAATTTCACTTATATATTTTCCTTCCTTTAGATTTGTTTCTGAAAGGCTGGCAATTAAATGGTTATATTTTTTATTCAGGTATGCATTTACTTCATCCATTGAAATGTCGGCATCGTATATATTAATTAATTTCAGAAAAGCACTATTGGCTTCAACTAAATTGTTTTTTTTTAAGATTACAATTCCGTCATTACTATTAGAGAATATATTGAAGAATTTTTCTTCTTTTTCTTTAATTTTTATTACAGCTTGTTCAAGTTCATCGTTTTTTCTTCTGAGTTCGATTAGTAACTTTTTATTTTCTGTTTTCAAATTGAATTCATTAATGCCGTTTATTAAAGCTTGTCGCATTTCACTGGTATCCCATGGTTTTTTTAAAAATTTAAAAATTCCACCCTGATTTATTGCTTGTAACGCAGTATTATTATCAGCGAAAGCAGTAAAAATAATTTTAACTATATCCGGAAATAAAGGATGCACTCTCTGAATAAATTCCAGGCCGGTTTCAACGGGCATCCTCTGATCGGTTACAATTATTTTGACAGGATAAATATTTATTAAATCAAATGCTTTTTTAGTTGATAATACGATAAGAATATTGTATTCATCTTCAAAAAAATCCTTAAAAACTTCTAGATTTAATGGATCATCATCAACATAAAGTACATAATCTTTATCTTCTTTCATGTAATAGTTTAAGTCGTTTGCAGTAAGTCGAAAGTCTGGTTTATATCAAATATAACAAATTAAAAAGATATTTCAAAAGAGAATAAGATTATAAGTTTATAAGGTTTATGAGGTTTATAAGGTTTATAAGGTTTATAAGGTTGTATAATTTTCTGGCAACTTACAACTAATAACTAGCAACTGACAACTGACAACTGACAACTGACAACTGACAACTGACAACTGACAACTATGTACTATACACTACGCACTATGCACTATTCTAAGATCCGGATGATATTTTTGATCGTGGTGATAAATCAAAGGGAACTATTAATTTAAAACTAATGTCACGGCCCATATTGAATATTCCAGGTTGAATACCTTTAGGAACTACCGTGTTATCAAAATATTTTAACCGGCTCATGTTCGATTGGTAATTAATATTTGCCAGATTGGTTCCTTCGATATAAAGCTTTATAATGGTAAAACCTGATTTATTGACGATATTTGCTCCAATGCCGGCACTCATTAAATTATATCCTGCTGTATATGTTTCGGTTCCATAGGCTGCTAAGAATCTGTTCTGGGCGTTAAAATGGTCAAACCCAATATTTGCGAATAAACTTCTAAACCTCGAAAATCCTTTTGAAAAATTACCCCTTAATTCTGAATGTGTATGCAATGGTGGAATAAATGGCAAATATTTCAAGCTATCGTGCATTTGGTTGCTGGCACCTGTATTAGTTCCGTATGTTAATGTCAACGAATTAGCAAAGTGGAGCCATTTATACGGGTGGATATCAAGGTTAAACTCTCCTCCGTTGATCAGTGCTGTATTTTGAACGTACATGAATTTGCTGTATTGTCCGTTTGGGTTAGGTTCGCCATTTGGGTTAACCTTCTCGGGTTTACCATTTGTACCCAATATTTGTTCCTGGAAGATATAGTTTTGTATTGAATTGTTATACAACTCAATATTAGCTGAAACATCAGGAAAGGTAATAAATGCGCCTATATCTTCCTGAAAGCTGAACTCAGGCTTAAAGCCAGGGTTACCTACATGATAAATCTGAGAACCAGGATCTGCACCGTTGGCGGAAAGTTCAGAAATACTCGGGGATTTGTATCCGCGGGCTATATTTCCTTTTAATAAAAATGATTCTGTAAAATTAAAAGTTGCCCCCATGCTGCCACTTACACCGGAGAAATCTTTAGAAAATGCAGGGAACTGTTTCACAACATTGCTTGCATTTGCCGGGTTTGTGCCATTATACAGGGAAGGGAAAAATGGGACAATTGTATCAATATAAGCTGCCTGTTCACTAAACCAACGGTTATCGAACCTTATGCCTCCTGAAATGTCGAGTTTTCCAATACTTTTCATGATTATCAGGAATGGGCCAATATCAAACAGGTTATAAGCCGGGATAGGAAAATCAGTACTATTTTCACCTAACGCATTATTTTGATACATGCCATTTACTCCAACTGTAGTTTCGAGCATACTGGCGATTTCATGATTGTATTTAAAATCATATGTTAATGTGGTGAGTGCCAGGTTTAAACCTGGAACTGTCGGGTTTTCAGGGTGGGTAAATTCCCTCCTGTGGCTGTATTGATAACCCAGGTTGAATATTAGGTTACCTCCTCCGAGTGAAATATTGCTGTTGTTGTACACTCGGTACAACTGCACGTGTTGATGCAACACAGGTATTGCATACGAGTTAAGCACAGATGCGGGAACCTTTTGCCTTAAAGTATCGATATCGTTAATCTGATAGGTAAAATGCCTTGCAGAATCACGGCTGCCATCCGGGATATCCTGTAAATCGTCAAATAAGGTTGCATTCACATAGGAATAACCCCATGTTTTATTTAAACCCGCCATTGCCCTGGCATCTTTTTCCTGGAACCCGGTAGCATATACTCTTCCATCATGAAGGTTTTGGTAATTCTTTGCAATTTTAGCTGATAAGGTTGTTCCCCATACTATACCATTTTGATTGCCCTGCAACTTAAACCCTCCATTTATTAATCCGTTGTTTGTTCCATAAATGACCTGAGCAGAACCTGAAATTTTGCCTTCAGTAACAGGTAAATCAGTTAGGAGATTAACGACTCCTCCAATAGCATCAGAACCATATGCCAGGCTTGCGGGTCCTTTTATTATTTCAACCCTTTCGATTGAATTCTGATCAACTTCAATTCCGTGCTCATCGCCCCATTGCTGGCCTTCTTGTCTTATGCCATCTTCAAGTGTTATTACCCTGTTATATCCTAAACCATGAATAAAGGGTTTTGAAATATTAGGACCGGTTGTAACTGCACTTATGCCTGGCAAATTGGCTATGGCATCAATAATATTTCCTGATGCAGCCTGTTGTTCTATATATGGTTTACCAACAATTACCATAGGTACCGGCTCTCTTTTAGCTTCAGTAGCCTTGCTGACACCAGTTACAACAACTTCTCCGGCTTCAATCGAAGATGTTTGCAGTTTAACATCCAAATTATGCTGTTTTGATAAATCAATTTTTTGATTAAACGTTGCATAACCTAAAAAACTAACCTGAACAAGATAAATGCCTTTAGGTAAATTATTTATGGTAAAATTTCCATTTGCATCAGTAATAGTTCCGGTTCTGAGATCAGGGATAATTATGGCAGCACCCTGAATGGGTTTACCGTCTTGTTGATCAGAAACAGTACCGGTTAAAATACCATTTGCAGGAGTTAATGTTGAATCATTTTTAATTATGAATGGATTAGCTATTGCAGTAATATTTATTAAAAGAAAAGATAAAAAGAAAATAATTTTTAATCTCATAGTAAGGTATTTAACATAATAGTGTAATAGATTTATATATCTATTTAAATCTGTAACATTAATAATTCAGGTTATTAACCACAAAAAATTATTGTTATCTCATTAATAATGATTTAACAAATCAATCTTTATTGGTAATTAAAACTGGAAATTTGAGCCATTGAAGATATAGAATCAGGCAAGGGGAGGAGCTCTTAATGAAAAATAGATAAGATTTTCATTATAAACTTGTTTATCAATTAATGGATTATTTAAAGAAATTAATGGCTGAAAAACAAAATACAGAGTTTTATCTATAATAAAACCTGTAACAAATTCAAATTTACATATAGTGCATGGCTGGTCGGAAACAGTTAACAAACATATATTTTCATTTTTAAGGTATGAATAAAAATTATGATGGTGAGCAGATTTTATTGCATAGGGCCCTGCAAATACCAATAGTTGAAAAATAATAAGGATATTTATATGTAAATTTTTATTTTTCAACTATTTATTATATATAGATAATAACCGTAATAATATATTGTTAATAAATATAAAAATACAAAGGAAATAAATTTTTTGCATAAAAGTGTTAAATAATAGTTAAATAAGACTTTTTGTTAATACATTGCTTTTATAAAATAATGATATTAAGTGCCAAAATTTTAGCTTAAAAAGCATTGTTTTGTCTATCAATTAGTATATATTTGTACCTATAATTTTTTATTTTAATACATCATATGAAAAACGGGAAAGTAAAATTCTTTAATAATTCTAAAGGATTTGGATTTATTAAGGACACAGAATCAGAAAAAGAATATTTCGTTCATGTTTCAGGTCTTATTGATCAAATAAAAGAAGGTGACGAGGTAACTTTTGAACTTCAGGAAGGCAGAAAAGGATTGAATGCAGCAAATGTTAAATTAGCATAAATTAGCATAGCTTACATCTTATTTTGGCGGATAAATATTAAGCTTCACAGATTTCTGTGAAGCTTTTTTTTGAAAGAAAATGCCAAGATCTTCGTTACGCTCATCATAAAAATGCTCATTTACTAAAGTAAACTCCGCTTTTTATGATTTCGCAAACCTTGATCTTGGCATTTTCTTTTCAAAAAAACCAACAACCAACAACTAACATCTAACAACTAACAACTAACAACTATTTAGCATAGGCAATTGCCCGGGTTTCCCGTATAACAGTAATTTTTACCTGCCCGGGATACGTCATTTCGCTTTGAATCTTTTTTGCCAATTCAGAAGAAATCAATTCTGCGTCTTTATCATTAACTTTTTCACTGCCAACAATTACCCGTAATTCACGTCCGGCCTGAATAGCATATGTTTTAATTACACCGGGGTATGAAAGTGCCATAGCTTCAAGGTCTTTCAAACGTTTTATGTATGATTCAACAATTTCCCTCCTGGCTCCCGGACGAGCACCTGAAATTGCATCACAAACCTGGACAATAGGAGCCATTAAAGTAGTCATTTCAATTTCGTCATGATGAGATCCGATTGAATTGCAAATATCAGGTTTTTCCTTGTAGCGTTCTGCTAATTTCATACCAAGAATAGCATGTGGCAATTCAGGTTCATCATCTGGTACCTTACCTATATCGTGAAGCAATCCCGCACGTTTTGCTGATTTTGGGTTAAGCCCTAATTCAGAAGCCATTATAGCACATAAATTAGCTACTTCTCTTGAATGTTGCAACAAATTCTGGCCATATGACGAGCGATATTTCATTTTACCGATTAACCGTATAAGTTCGGGATGCAATCCGTGAATACCAAGGTCAATGGTAGTACGTTTCCCAATCTCTACAACTTCTTCTTCAATTTGTTTCTGTACTTTAGCAACTACTTCTTCAATTCTGGCAGGATGTATGCGCCCGTCAGTAACCAATTGATGTAATGATAATCTGGCAACCTCTCGTCGAAGAGGGTCAAAAGCAGAAAGAATAATCGCTTCAGGAGTATCATCAACAATTATTTCGATCCCGGTTGCAGCTTCAAGAGCACGAATGTTACGTCCTTCACGGCCAATAATTCTACCTTTGATTTCATCGCTCTCAATGTGGAAAACGGTTACAGAATTTTCAACTGCCACTTCTGTGGCCACACGTTGAATTGTTTGAATAACAATTCGTTTTGATTCCTTTCCTGCAGTCATTTTTGCATCTTCCATAGTTTCATTAATGAAAGACATTGCTTCAGTTTTTGCTTCAGCTTTTAATGATTCCATTAATTGGATTTTAGCTTCATCAGCCGTAATGCCGGATAATGTTTCCAACTGCTCAATTTGTTGCTTATGGATTTTTTCCAGTTCATCGGTTTTCTTAACAACTAAATCTGTTTGAAAAGTAAGGTTCTCACGAATAGTATCTAATTCCTTCTTATTTCGCTGAATCTCTTCAAATTTTTGTGAAAGAGCTAATTCTTTCTGTTTAAGCCTGTTTTCGGAGACCGCTACTCTGGAATTTTTTTCATTTACCAGTTTTTCATGCTCTGATTTAAGCTGGAAAAATTTTTCTTTTGCCTGCAGAATTTTATCTTTTTTTATTACTTCAGCTTCAGCCTCGGCCTCTTTAATGATGGTTTCCCGTCTTTGTTTTAAAATGAAAAAAAATAAGAAATATCCTAAAGTGCCGCCTCCAACCAGGGAACTTATCCCTATTGCAGCAGGTAATAAAAATGTTATTTGCAATAATATTTCATTTGTCATATAATTATTAAGCTATTAATTATGTTTATACAAAAAACCCGCATGAATTTCTCCAAACTTTTAAACCCCAAGTAAATATGGGTGAAGTAGCCAGTAATATTTTGATCTTCCAATGTCCGGTATTATCGGATAACGGTTTCCCGTTATGAGGCCTGATCTTGATAACCTGAGTCTTACTCCAATGTATTAATTGTTGAGTTCAAAAGGATTGAAGAAACTATGCGGGCAATATCTATTCAACTGTATGTAAAAGAACGTATTCTTTATTCTGTCGTGTATCAATCAATTCATCAAGCGATTCATTAATTTTCTGAATCCTTGTGAATAAATCTGTATTTTCATCTTTCCCTTCCATTTCTGAAAGTTTTATTACAAATTGCAAAGCTGCCATTGCTAAAAAATCCTGAATATCTTTATCAGCATATTTGGTTTTATATTGAAAAACCTTATCATTAATCATTTTGGCTGCTTTTCTGATTTTCTCCTCGTCATCCCTTTCAATTTTAAGTGGATAATAACGATCAGCTATATTAATTCTAATGGATAATTTTTCTTCCATTCAGTAATTATTTATTTAATAGCGCAATACACTTGTCAATTTCCCGCACAATCCTGTTTACCTTTAGTTTTGCATCATGAACATCCCCGCCATTGGTTGATATTAATTTTGCAAGTTTTAATTGTTCATGTTTGATCTGCAAATCCTTTAATTCATTATCTTTAATTTTTATAGTCTTTGCTAACTCATAATTTTCAGTCAAAAGTTTTTTATTTTCATTTTTGATCTGATCATAGTGAGTAATAATTTTTTTAATTTTTTCTTCCAATGAGTTGACTATTGTCTCATTTTCAGTCATAAGGTGTAATTGATAATTGTTTATTGATAATTGAAAAATTTATAATTTATAATTATTAACTGAATCACATATTTATTAATTAAATTATACTAATTTAATACAATAGGACAAATAATCTAAATAATTACTTACAAATATAACAATAGCTTTATTAATATAAAATATATTGTTGATAAATTAAGCAAGGTTTGTATCATGTTAAAATTTTCATTATATATCAGAAGGTTAATAGTAATAATAGCAATACTATTCGCAGGTTATTTTATTCAGAATGGACATGGGCAAACTTATTCATCTCCATTAGATATCCCATTGGTATTATCCAGCAATTTTGGAGAGCTCAGGCCGGATATGTTTCATTTTGGACTTGATATTACTACTATGGGTATAACAGGTTTGAATGTATATTCAATAGATTCAGGCTATTTATCAAGGATAAAAGTGGAAACAGGAGGGTATGGCCGGGCATTATACATTACCCATCCTAACGGATATGTATCTGTATATGCCCATTTGCTTTGTTTTCAGTCAGAAATTGACAGTTATTGTAAAAATGAACAATACAGGAGAAGAAGCCAGGTTGTTGATTTGATTCTAAACCGGGATGTTATAAAAATTCATAAAGGCCAGTTAATTGCATGGTCAGGAAGTGCAGGAAATACAACAGGGCCACATTTACATATGGAAATAAGAGAAGAAAAAACGCAAACGACTTTAAATATATTAAAGTTATTTAATTTTGGAATATCTGACACTATCCCACCTGTTGTTGAAAAGCTTTGGATATATAGTATTGGTGATGACAGCTCAGAATTTGGCCAATTAAAACCAATGGAATTTAAAGTTATGCAAAGCGACTCCGGATTGGTATTATTAAACAGCCCTGTGCCTGAGGTATCTGGAAAAATTGCTTTTGGAATTGAAACATATGATTTATTGAATAAATCATTACATAAAACCGGAGTTTATGATATTAAACTTACTGTAGATGGCCAATTAATTTTTGAACAGGAAATTAACAAGTTGTCATGGGATGAAATGCGATATGTGAATAGCCTTATGGATTATGGGCATTATGTTCAATATGGAGAAAAAATTAACCGTTTGTTTATTCAGCCAAATAATAACCTGAGAATATATAAAAATGTTGTTGACAAAGGGATCATAAATATTGTTGATACCAGTCACAGGAAAGTACAAATCCTTGTCAGGGATGCCGCGTTGAATGAAACGAAATTAAGTTTTATTATTAAAGGCAAATCAATTATTAAACAAAATTCAGAAAATCCTGTAAAGATTGCCCCAGTAATATTTTATTACAATAAGGAAAATACTTTTGAAAACAGAAAAATTAAATTGAACATATCATCTAATTCGCTTTATGGCAACCTTATATTTAATTACAAGCAATTACCATCCAAACGTGGTTATTATTCGGAAATTCATCAGATAAGCAACCCGTATATACCTTTGCATAAATCTGCAACTTTATCAGTTAAACCTTTTCAGGTTCCCGAAAAATTAAAAAATAAACTATTACTTGTAAAGGTCGACGAATATGATAAAATTCAATGGTGTGGAGGAGAGTATAAAAACGGTTATATTCAGGCTTCAATATTATCATTTGGGAATTTTTCAGTTGCCATTGATACTATTCCTCCTATTATTATACCGGTTAAAAATAATATAAAAAATGACAATTATTCGGACCAGGATCAGATTCAATTTATTGTTAAGGATAATCTTTCAGGCATAAATACTTATAATGGTTTTATTGACGGGAAATGGGCATTGTTTGAGTATGAAGCTAAAGAAAACATGCTTTATTATCAATTTGACCCTCAACGGATTCAATTTAATATGGTACATACCTTATATCTTGAAGTAACTGACAGAAAAGGCAATGTGGCAACGTATATTTCAACATTTTATAAATAATTTTGTAGAACCAGGAACCAGGAACCAAGACATGAAAAAATAATTTGAAAATTTGAAAATGTGCAAATGAAAAGATGATAAATTACTATTGACTTATGAAAAATTATAAGATAATTTCTTCAATACTTCATCACTTTATCACCTCATCTATTCTGTCATCTGTATTCTTTATTCTTTTTCATGTCCTTTCATGTCCTTTCATGTCCTTTCATGTCCTTTCACGTCCCTCGTCTTGGTTCCTGGCTCTTGGCTCCTGGTTCTATAAAATTGACTTTTTACTTACTACTAATTAATTGATCATTAGAAATGGGCGAAAAAAAATTATATAATGTAATAGGTGTTATGTCAGGCACTTCCCTGGATGGAATTGATATTGCCTTGTGTACATTTAATATTGAACGCAATACCTGGCACTATAAAATTCATAAGGGGGCTACTTATACTTATGACAAAGAATGGAAATTGAAACTTTCTTCGGCGGCAATAATGCCGGGCCATGAATTAATCAGGCTTCACAATGATTTTGGAAAGTTAATAGGCGGGAAAATTATTCAATTTTTAATAGGTACAAATATAAAGGTTGATCTTGTTGCTTCGCATGGCCATACTATATTTCATCGACCACATCAAGGATTGACATACCAGATAGGCAATGGAGCAGAAATAGCTTCATTGGTAGGCATTTCAACCGTTTGCGATTTCAGGGCTTTGGATGTGGCATTGGGTGGACAGGGCGCACCTTTAGTCCCAATTGGCGATAAATATTTGTTTTCGGGTTATGAATATTGCTTAAATCTTGGTGGATTTGCAAATATTTCATTTGATGATAATTACGGCAACAGAATGGCTTATGATATTTGCCCTGTAAATATTCTGTTTAACCATGTTGCTGAGGAAAAAGGACTTGAATTTGACAAAGGTGGAGAAATTGGGAAAAAAGGTAAAGTATGTGAAGATTTGTTAAATGAATTGAACAAGCTTGAATATTATAAATTACCGGGTCCAAAATCTCTTGGAAAGGAATGGGTTTGGGATACAATTTTGCCACTAATTCAAAATTATAATTTACCTGTTGAAGATAAAATGAGGACGATTTATCAGCATGTTTCATATCAGATTGGAAAGATATTTGAGTATAAACAAAAAGGAAAACTTTTAATTACAGGTGGCGGAACATTGAATGCATTTCTTTTGGATCTGTTAAAGGATCAGATTCAATTATCTGTCGAAATCCCTGATAAAAGCCTGATAGATTATAAGGAAGCTCTCATTTTTGCTTTTTTGGGAGTACTTAGATACAGAAAAGAAATAAATTGTTTGAGTTCGGTAACCGGTGCACGGAGGAATTCTTCTGGTGGGGTTATTTATGAGGTAATAGAATAATGTGCAAATTTGAATATTTTCAATTGATTTTGTTGGGTTTATGCGTTTTTTTGTTTATGAGGTTTATAAAGTTTATAAAGTTTATGGCATTCATGTAATTTTTTTATAAACCTTATAAACTTTTTATAAAATTTAGCTATACTAACAATTAAGGACTAAGCACTTTCTCAAGGATATTAATATTAAAATAAAAAAAAGGGTGATTCTCACGAATAACCCTTTACCCACATTACTAACATTTACAACTACTAACTAAACTACTTATTTTTAACTTATATTTTTGTCAACAAAATTAAAATCAAATATCAAAATATGATACAAATATAGTAAATATATTTAAAAAACAAGGGTTAATTACATAAATAATATATTATTTTGAAATTTATCTTAAAAAAATAGGGGGGACGAATATTAAATGATATTTTTAAGAATAATTAAACTAAACACAATCGAAATATGTTATTTGCTATATTTGTCAAAAAGCTGAAAAGATATTAGTTTAAAAGCCTAATTTAAAAAATTTTGAAATGAATAAAATAAGAACTTTAATAATTGGGACTGTATTTATTTCAATGATATTTCCTGAATCAAGAAGTTGCACCAATTATATTATTACAAAAGGAGCCTCGGCAGATGGTTCTGTAATGATTTCATATACTGCAGATTCACATGTATTATACGGGGAACTTTATTTCCGGCCGGCTATGGACTATCCCAAGGGTACCATGGTAGATGTGGTTGAATGGGATACAGGCAAACCATTGGGTAAAATAAAGCAAGTGCCTCACACCTATTCGGTTGTTGGAAATATGAATGAGTTTCAGGTCGTTATTGGGGAAACTACTTTCACCGGCAGGGAGGAACTTATTGATAGTACAGCCATAGTCGACTATGGCAGCCTGATGTATATTGCACTCCAGAGATCAAGATCTGCAAGGGAAGCTATAAAAGTAATGACTGACCTTGTTTCTGAGTATGGTTATGCAAGTACCGGAGAATCATTTTCAGTTGGAGATAAGAATGAAGCATGGATTTTGGAAATGATTTCAAAAGGACAGGGGAAAAAAGGGGCTGTATGGGTTGCCCGTAGAATTCCTGACGGTTATGTTTGCGGACATGCTAATCATGCCCGTATTACTACTTTCCCGTTAAATAAACCTGATGAGTGTATTTATGCTAAAGATGTGATTAGCCTTGCCAGGGAGAAAGGATATTTTAAAGGAGAGGATAAGGATTTTAGTTTTAGCGATGCCTATTCTCCCATTGATTTTGAAGGTGCCCGTTTTTGTGAAGTACGTGTGTGGAGCATGTTTCGTAAACTTAACAAGGATATGGATGCTTATTTTGATTATGTAAATGGCAGTAACTTAAAAAATAAGCTTCCAATTTGGATTAAGCCTGATCGTCCTGTAACATTAAACGACATGTTGGGCTTTATGCGCGACCATTTGGAAGGTACACCACTTGATATGACAAAGGATTATGGCGCTGGGCCTTATGGCCTGCCATACAGATGGAGGCCACTTACATGGAAGGTTGACGGTGTTGAATATTGCAACGAAAGAGCTGCCGCCACCCAGCAGACCGGGTTTTCATTTATCGCGCAATGCCGGTCCTGGTTACCTGATGAAGTAGGCGGCATTCTTTGGTTCGGTGTGGATGATGCAGCCAGCTCGGTATATTCTCCTATGTATTGTAGTATGACAAGGGTACCTGAATCTTTTGCTGTAGGAAACGGAGATATGCTTAACTATTCTGAAACGTCAGCATTTTGGACATTCAACCTGGTTTCAAATTTTTGTTATTTAAGGTATAACATTATGATTGAAGATGTTAAAAAAGTACAAAAGGAACTTGAAAACCGATATATCTCCGATGTAAAAAAAATTGATATACAAGCTCTTGAATATTTAAAAAAAGATAAAAAAGCTGCTATTGAATTTCTTACATCATATTCTGTAAATATAGGCAACGAAACTGTTAACCGATGGAAAAATTTAAGTCATTACCTTTTGGTAAAATATATAGATGGCAATATTAAGGTTGAAAAAGATGGCAGGTTTGTGACAAATGGATATAAAATGCCTGTTGCTCCTTTACAACCGGGTTATCCGGAATGGTACCTTAAAAATATAGTTGAAGATACTAAGGACAAGTTGAAGGTGATTCAGAAATGATGTGCAGCTTCAACTAACAACCAAACTACTCATTCGGCTTTCGATATAACGGTCCCGTATTGGGTGTAGGGTTTATAGTTATTGTAAAAATATTGCCCGTGCTGCTACAACCATTTGCATTTGTTACATAAATTGTTCCCGTATATGTTCCAGCTGCAACATTAGCTGCAATTGCCACCGTTAGTGGACTTGCAGTTAAAATAATTGAACCTGTATTCACAAGGCCGGCAGCCTGTGCGGCAGCATTCCACACGATAGAATATTGGGTTGGCAAGTTTGTAACTGCACTGTAAGTTATAGAAGAGTTCTGTATAGAATTGCCGTAACATACAGCTCCGGCAGAAAGCGATGTAGTAATGTTTGGCAAAGGGTTGATCGTAACTGTTACAGGAGTGAGTGGTGGTGAGCTCACGCAAGTACCGCTAACGGCATCAGCATAATAGGTGCTGCCTGATGTTAATGCAGTAGTGGGGGATAAAGCTGATGATGAGGGAGGATACGTTGGGATGGTGTACCAGTTTACAGTTCCGATAGGAGCTGTAACTGCAATATTGCTTATCACAGCCGCATTACAAAAGCTTTGAGGTGAAAGAGCAACTGGTTGTGTCGGCCTGGTAGTGAAGGCTATGGAAACATCACTTATAGATTGACATGTCCCATTACTTATTGTCCATTGCAGAGTATATGAATTAGGTAAAATACCGTCAAACTGGCTTGTCGGATTATTGGGCGTTATCACTGTACCACCTGTTCCACTTATAACTGACCAAAGGCCTGTATAAGGAGCAGGGTTGTCCCCGTTAAGATTTACTGAAGTAATTCCGCAAACCGATTGATTTAATCCTGCATTTGATGTAGGAGGTGTGGCATAGGCAGTTACAGGAGTCGGATCAACCACGCCTGTTCCGCCACCATATGTAAACCCTGTTAAGGAGTATACTGCAGAGGGGCCTCCAAACATAGTTGGTAAACTATAAGGGAGCATGGATGTTGAATTAATGTTAACAGTTTGAGGACTACCACTATTGACAGTATATGTCAATATATAATTTAATGGGATTGTGGTTGGTGCGGAGAATGTGACCGGAATACCAGCAGTACCGCAAACCGGTCCGGTTGGTGATAGTTTAGCCTTAGGAATAACGTTTTCTATTGCAGCGAGAGTAAAATTGGTAGGTGTATTTGGCAATGATACTACTGAATTTGTGTATACTGTCCCATAATTATTATTTCCTGATGCAGTAGAAGAAATTGCATTCCAAAGGCTTGAGTTAAATGTTGCCACACACATATCAGATAAGCCGTCCGGTGTTACCAGTGGCGTAATATCACTGTTCGGGTAATAATTAAGGTTAATTATCGCCTGGCTGGCTGAAGCAGGAGTTACTGCCCAATATTCATTCCAGCTCACTACGGTAAGTGGGGAAGAATAACTTGTGTAAGTGGGGTTGGGATTGAAATATTGTGCTGTCCAGGTTATTGGTCCTGTTTGTGTGGATGAAACAGATACACGGTTACCCGATAAAACGCCCTGGCCAATAGGGAATAAAAAGTTATCACCCTGGATGATGAGCTTGCTTAATGGTCCGTTGACATATGAATTAGTGCTCCCTCCGGCAGGAATTACACAATTAGTGGCTGTATTTGTTATGGTTAAGGTATTGTTTGTTTTTGTATTTATTAATCCGTTGGTAAGCAATAAATTCCCGTTGACTGCTATAGCCCCGCCATTATTAATAGTAAGGCCTGCACTATTGTTTATTTCAAAATTATTGAATGCATTATTGCCGGTAAAATTCCCTGTAATGCCACCAATAGTTTGAGCTGATGAACCGGTAAAAGTAACTGTTGCATTTGTACCTGTACCACTTTTAAAAGTACCGCTATAATATTGCATTGTACCTTCAATTGTAAGGTGTTGGTTATAAATACTATTATCAACAACAGGGTTATCAGTCCCTTTACCTATAACAAGTGAATTGCATATTGTAAGGGCTTTATCAGGTAATATTCTGGTACCGGTTCCTGAAAACAAAATATTCGGGATACTATTATAAAGATCGGCTATAATCGTGTAATTCCCTGTGCCCCCATATTCTAATGTTCCACCTGATAAACAGCTCAGGAAGGTTGTATAGTTACCGGCAGGAAATAATCCGCTTTGAAGGGTTAGTGTTCCATTTCCGGTTACGTTGCCAAAGTTTTGACCATATGTTCCGGCATTAACGACCAATTTCCCATTTATTGTTGTTTGGTAAGCAGAACAATTATTTGTAGAGGCAGTAACGGTATCATTGGATTGTATTATTACAATAAAACCATTTGGCCCCGTTGTAAGGATATGAGTTGTGCCTCCGGTTTGAGTCCAAATGGCAGGATTGTTCCATGCTCCATTATTATTGCTCGTATAGGTTGGAACAATGGCCGGGAAAGATGCCCCAAGGCCGGCAGTATATTCTCCGCTCAGGTTTTCGGTTCCGGCCGGATAATTAAACTGCATTGAATCACCGGGAGTAGGATAAACAGGGCCTTCATTTATACTCCAGCTTGTTCCGGGAGAGATGAGCCATGCTGTCTGGTAACTGCTTTCAGGTCCGCCAACTACATCGCTGGAGAGGTAATGAAGGGTCATTGTACCCTGGAAACCTGAAATACCTGAACTTTGTATATCCCAATAAAATTTTAAGGCATTGGTCGGGTCGAGCACTGTTGGCTGTGTGGTATTAACAGGATTAATCCTCACCGAACCAACATAACCGCTGGCAGTAACAGTAAGTATTGCAGGCGTGTATTTACCTGAGGTTCCAATTGGGTAAACAAATGTTTGTGGCGTTGTTGTAAAGAATTTATTGATTCCGGTATTACCCAGCACGGCGTTAGTTGTTATCATTTTGTTTACACTAAATGGAGTAACATTTGCATATATGTTACTATTTTGCTGCAGGGTTAACAAATTTTGTTGAATATTAAGAATACCACTTGTCATTGTGAGGGATTCGTTCAGAGTAATATTGTTATTCAGAATTGCACCTGAGGCATTGTTTAATTCCAGCCAACCGAACGAACCAGTACCTGAAACCTGTTGTGGGGAAGTACCTGTCAAACCTATACCGGAACTGTTAGTACCCTTATCGGTATAATTCCCGTTGTTTGTAAAACTCCCTGAAACACTCATTTTATTGTTACCACAAATTAATGTACCCGAATTTATGGACAGGTTATTAACAGATGTGTTGCCGTTAATAGTAAGGGAAGAACCAGGATTAACAATCAAATTGTTGAAATTTGTCGTTGACAAACCGGTAATACCTTGAACTCCCAGATATGAAGAAGAATTGGATGCGCTAAAGATTGTATTGTTGTTGCCATAATTATATGTACCGTTATTAATCAGGTTTCCGTTAAAGTTAATATCAATGTTGTTATTAGAAACAGCAACTGCATTTAAGGAGCTATTGGCATTTATAGTCATATTCCCATTTACAATAAGTGAGTCAACCATAAGTTGAACTTTAGCAGTAGTTGCTGCATTAAATCCTGAAACAGTAATATTGTTTAACGGAATATTGGCATCAAGCTGGTAAACCTGATTTCCTATAGCAGCTGCGTTTTGGCCGAATAAAATTGTACCTCCTGTTACTGAACCTGATTGGGGGCGGAGATATACATCCCCAAATGAATTGCCTCCTCCTCCGCGCACAATTGTCAGGGTTGGTGTACCTGACATGCTAAACTGGCTGCCGTTATTGAATACTTCGAGTTTTGCATTTGTATTTAAAGCAGAATTACCGTTGATGGTGACCGAGCTGTTCCCGGTTTGGGTATAACTTAACACTCCTGCAGCATCCGACGGATTGCGTCGAATAGCACCATTTACAACCAGACTGCCTCCATCTGCTTCTATAGTTGATCCACCCCCGCTTGAATACTCAATATCATCATGATAAGCTGTTGTGGCATTTGGACCTACAAAAACAGTTCCTGTATTTGTTGAAGCTAAGGTTAATTTGCCATTTAAGTTTAATGTGGGGTTTGTAGTAGTTTGAGCAGTACCAATAATTACGTTATTAGGCGTATTAATATTTAATCCGGCACTGGAAGGAATTGAGAAAGATGTAGTAGTAGAAATTTGTAAGTTAGTTTGACTATTGTAAATAAAAGTGCCATTTTGTAAGTTAAGCCAGTTATCTGCTGGAGTTGTAAGTGTTCCTCCAACATTACATGTCAAAGTTGTTGCTTGTGAATTACCTTTATTAATTGTAACATTGCCAAACATTGTAACTGGTGTTCCGGAAGTATTTGATATGGTTGATGAAAAATTTCCAAAAAAAGTAACCGGAGCATTGGTAAAATTGCATCGGCTATATGAATACCCATCACCGTAGTATGTTCCAGTGGTATTATTAATTAAATTTCCTCCTATCGATATCGATTGGCTTGTATTACCAGACCAAACATCAATTCCTGACAATGCTCCTATAATAATATTTCCGTTTACTATCAAATTTTGAGCTCCACCAGTTCCACCTCCATACCAACCAAAAGCTCCACCATTTAATATTAAATTACCATTTATTTTTATCGTTTTAGTAACAGGTAAAGCAGGAGGTGTAGGATAATTACTGTTCCATGTAGGAAGAAACCAGGATGTTGGATCTGTTCCATTAATAGTAACATTACCAAAAACATTTATACTTAGGTTCCCAAATATTATATTAGAGCCTCCAAGTGGTGAAATGATTAAATTTCCATAACTATTAACTGTCTGAGGTAACCAAAAGGTAGTTCCTGCATTGTTATTGGTAGAATATAATACTTCTGTACCTAGATTTTGATTAAATGATGAAAAATCTCCTAATGGAAACAAGAATGTACTTCCTGAATTCCAAGAAGTTGTTAATCGGAAATCGCCGTTACCCAGGGAATTTAAAGTATTGTTTGCAACTACATTGAAGTTACAATTAGTATTATAACCAATGTCCAAAGCTGATCCGCTTTCTATTATTAAAGTGGCACAATTTCTGACATCAAAATTTTGTGCAGTATATTGAGTTGCTCCAACAGGTCTGCCTAAATAAACGGAATCTTTATTACCTATAATAACAATGTCAATAGCACCAGGCACAATATTTGATGGATTACTATAAACAGTATGGCTGGCCAATGACCAAATTGCAGAATTGTCCCATAGGCCTCCTGCAGGGGCCGGACAATGATAACTATAAAATATTTTTGGAGTACCAAAAGGATTGACCGGATTATTATTTCCAGCTGTATAATCACCATCAAGGTAGCTTACATTATAAAAAAACGGATCACCTGGACCAAGACCCATAGTGTAAGTAGAAGTGTTTATACTGCCTGTTGTGCCTGATGTCCATGTGAAGTTTGCATTATTAAAACGTGCAGGAACATATTTACTTAAAGTTGAATTTACATCAGCAGGAGCAAATGTGTAACTTTGTGTAACAGAATTAGGGGTTAGGGTAAATCCTGAAGAAACTACATGCCAATAATATGTAAGGCTTAAATTTTTTGTTGTAGTGTTAGGGTCTTCAATTCCAACCGGAATCACTGTCAAAGAACCATATACTGATGGGGCAATTGTAAAGCCTATTGTTGCTGGTGTATATGCATATGATGCTGGTCTGTTTGTTGAGAAAGCTCCTAAAGGAAATGTAAAAGGAGTAGTATTTGTGTATACTTTTGTAATACCTCCGTCACCAACTTTACCATTTGCCTGAATAAAACATGTATTGCTAAAGCCAGGAATTGAAGTGATTGATCCAGTTGAAGATATCAATAAATTGAATGTACCTATAGTAAATATTTTGTTTAATGCCAGGTTTAAAGTACCGTTTAACGTAATAGCTGCAGTTAACGAAACAGGGGAATTTGACGAATTGGTATTGTTTATGTCGAGGTTGTTAAATATACCTGATCCGTTACCATCTATTGTCTGGGGGTTTGTACCCACCATGGCTATTTTCCCTGTACCATATTCATTACCTGCATTGTAAATCCCTCCAGAAGCATTGATCACATTGCCATTGTCATTAAGCTTACCTGTTACGATCATAAGGGAATCAGCAAGGTTGACAGTATTTTGAGTACCTGCAAATACCAAAGTACTGGCAGATGACTTTCTGAGAATTAATCTGTTTAATGCCAGCGGGGAATTAAGGTTTATGGTAAAAGTCTGAGTTCCGGTACCGTTGAATATTGTCCGGTTAGCGCTGGAACCTGTACATAAATAGTTTGTACCGGAAGCAATGGAAAAATTACCCCCGATTCCGACATTAAACATATTAGCATCAAAGGTTCCTGATTGAAGCGTAAGATTCTGTAATACTGTTATGTTTGTATTTAATTGTACCTTTGAATTTCCACTTGCCTGGTTAATGTTGAGGTTACCAATTGGAGCAAGGGTATTTATTATATAAACTGCATCGGGCAAAAGTGTGCCGGTTGTAGGAATAACCTGAATTGTTCCGCCCGTTACATTGATATTTGAAGTCGGGCATCCAATATAGACTGCATCAGTTGGGGAAGCAGTACCACAGACATCATAAAAAGTCATAGTACCTCCAGACATTGCAAAGCCGTTACCTGCGTTGCTGTTAATACTGAATGTTCCTATTCCTGCAGTGGCATCGGTACCACCGTTGATATCCCTTGCTGTGTTGATAACAGGATTAGTGAGACTGGCAACGGATGTGTAATTAATAGTATTCTTAAAACGACCGCGGAATATCACATTACCTCCGGTCTGAGAATATGAAATAAGTCCTGTAGCACCTCCTTCAGGGTTGTGGAACTGTTTTGTATCCACGGTACCCCCGTTTATTATAAATTGGCCTGAGGCATAGCTCCAGTATAGTATACCTGAAGATTCGCGTGTTGAAAGATATCCATTGTTCACCTGTAAATTACCTAGTATGGAAAGACCGCTTCCTGCCCCTGAGGCGTTAATGCCATATAAGGCACCATTACCTCCGGAAAGGCCATAGGCAGCATTTACTTCGGTAGTATCATCAGCAGTAGCTAATATAATAACAAATGGATCATTAAGTACAATAGCACCATTGGAAGGGATAAAATAATCACTTGAAGGAACACCTGTGGTTGCAGAGGCAACAGAGCCTTCAGTAAGGGAAGGAATGGCAATTAATCCGGTAAGGTTTAATGTACCGTTACGTACCCATAATGCTTTTTTAAGGTTTGGATTAGCATTTGAAGCACCCATTGAAATATCAAAGATGGCAGTATTGGCTCCAAACAACCTGCAATTATTAAAGGCAGAGGAATATACCGTGAGTAAATAAGTCTGATCGGTTCCTTTATCGAGGATGAAGTTATAAAAATCGGTAATACCGTTACAGGTAAGAGTGTTATTTGTCGAGCCTCTGAAATATACGGTAGCAATACCATTTGAAGGGAAAGCATTAAATGTAGGATAAGTTTGGTTAGTAAACCTCACAGTTCCATTATTTATAAAATTTCCATTTACAACAACCCTGTGCGATTCTCCGTCATAATAATTAATAAAAGGTCCTGCAACTGTGGTATTAATGCCGGTAGGAACGGTAGTTGTAGTTGTATTTCCGGTTCCAACCGTAAAAGAGGCGCCGGTATTAACGGTCACATTTCCGTTTATTGTTAACTGCCTTCTTATGGCTGAAATATTATCATTTATTTGAAATGTTCCCTGTTCAATCCATAAATTTCCATTTAAACTTATATTGCTTACTAAAGTAACAATACCTGTTGGTGAATTTATTGTAAGATTATTATAATTAACGGGGCTCAAAGGTAAATTTGTATTTACATCATATTCGACAGTGCCACCACCTGTATTAATAAATGTATTTGTTGTAACAACGGGAAAATATCCGGTGACAGGGTTAGATGGGCTTATCTGAAGTGTTCCCTGACCGCCTAATGACAACAAGCTATTTGTAAACTGGTAGTTAGAGAGATTAAGGAATCCTCCTCCATTTATAGTAATATTATTGCTGGCGGAGGTAACGTTGGCAGTAAGAGTAACTGTACGTCCAGGCAAAATTGTAACAGCATCCAGGTCACCTGGATATGTATTAAGGGGATTTATTAAAGTTGTACCGCTGGGATCGTTGGTCCAGGTAGTTGGGTTGTTCCAGTTACCTGACTGATAAGAATAAAAAGCACCCGGAATAGAGGCTGTCCATTCACTTGTTGTGGGCAAAGCGGCGGTTAATACAGATGTAACAGGGTTAATTCCGGTTGCTGAAGCAGAAGGTGCCAGTGCCCAGGAACCTGAAATATTTGTATATGGCTGATATTTTGTAAAGTCACTTGAAGATTCAGTTGTTACATAAGTAAAAGATAATGATGGAGTACCTGTTACGCCAGTTTGGTTAATTAACCAATAACGGTTTATACCATCCACAAATAGCTGGCCTGTATACACACCTATACTAAATGTTCTGTTGGCAGCAGCACCCGTCAAGCCTGAAATAAGTACCGGGTTGTAATCCGGATTACTGCCTGCACCAATATTACCTACAGGATAGGTTCCGTTAAGATCGGCACCAATTAAATTAGCATTAGAGAATATAAGTAAACCGTTACCATTTGTTTCTATCATATTTGTATTACTGAAAGACCCGGTTATTTGAAGTAATCCTGTAGTACCGGTTAATGTAAGGTTGTAATTGCTTAATTGTATTACACCAGAATTAAGATTTAAGTTACCTGCAACAGTGGTATTGCCTTGCAGGGATTTTGACCCTCCACCTGAACTTACAAGGTTGAAATATCCAATACCTGTTATATTTTGAGCTGAAGAAGAGTTATAATTAACAGTACTTGTATTTATTGTGTATGTTGTTGGATTAAAATTGCCTCCTATATTAATAATTCCGGAATTACCTGTTAAGGCAGCACAGGATAATATTCCCGTGATGTTCATCGTTCCGGCATTCAAGGTAATATTACCACAGGTTAAATTCCCAGAGACATTTATGGTACCTGCACCGGAAAATGTTATTGGGTCGGAGTTTGTCAACGAAAGATTTCCATTAACATTAAATGTACCGGTAGATATGGTAACAGCAATGGCATTATTCCGGTTTACAGCATTAGCCGTAAGGCTGTTTGCGCCGATTGCCAATGTAGTTGCACCGTTAAAATTGAGAATATTGGCAATAACTGCACTATGGATAGTTTTAGTATTGCCACCTGATAAGGTTAAAACATCATAGGTAGTATTATAAATTGTTTGTGCACCGGCTGAACTATAATTTACAGTTCCTGAGCCGGCATTAAGCGTACTCCAGGGAAATGTTGCAGTTGTACAATTATATGTTCCGGAATTGAGATTCAGAGTATTGGCAGATGTGATTGTAAAGCCGCCATCGTTAAATAAACTACCCGGGGTTAAATCTGCAATGGTAAGGGTTGATATCGAAGGTGCGGCAACCGGAGTGATACCAGCTGTATTATTTGATTTTAAAATATTATAATTATAACCTGCAAAAGTTTGTGGTATTGTTCCATTAAAGTTTACTATGCCGGTAGAATTTGTGAATGTTCCACCACCGCCCAGGTTACCAGCAATATATAGAGTACCGGCCCCGGTGAAAATAAATTGTGCCTGGGCAGGAGTTCCGGAAAACGTAATATTACCAGTAATATTTATTGTGCCTGTGGATACTGAAACAATACAATTCTCGCCATTGACGGCACTTCCCGGTATAGCTATGCCAGCAGCGCTTAATGTACCAGTGCCTACAGAAATAGTGCTTATAACTCCGGCAGATGCAGGTGCATTCATGGTTATAGCTCCACTTACGGCAAGGGAATTTGTTCCGCTAATTGTTATTCCATTAGCAACAGTTGGGGAATTAATAGTTAAGCTTAAACATACATCGGCTATTCCATCAACAGTAACAGTTATTCCGGAATTAATAATTACATTATCACCTGCTCCAGGAACGGCATCATTATTCCAGGTTGCAGGATTATTCCAGCTTCCTGAAGCTACCGCGGTAACTGGTTGGCAAAAGGATGAAATATAAGAAATTGAAAAAAGGGAAGCAACAAGGATTATCTTTTTAACAATTATTGATAAATATAAAAAACCCATGTTCTTTACCCGGGAATTAGATTTAGTCGATAATTTTTTCATAGTTTGATTTTTAAAAAATCAGTATATTATTTTGCCGGATTATGTCGAAAGATAATATTTTTTATGCCTCACTTCATCACTTAATCACTTCATCACTTAATCACTTCATCACCTATCTATTAAGCCATCTCAGCCTGCTGGGGTTATTTCCAAATTTATATGCAACCATTATTTCGTGTGTTCCATATGTTTGATTTCCCATACTGTTAAGGTTATAATCGAAAGAATACCCAATTGTAAACTGGTTGAGTACAACTCCGGTAAGAAAAACCAGTGCACTGCCAGTACGAAAAGATAAGCCTAACCAAAAATCATTTGGGAAATGCACTTTGCCTGATATGTCCATTTGGGTCGACCATGTTACATCAGATGTTTTTATCAATATATTGGGTTCAAATATAGTACCCTTATCATCCATTGGTAACCGGTAAGCTGCTGTAAGATTAAACTGACGGTATAGTTCATATTGATTATCCTGAACACTTCCAAATTGTAAATGTGCCTGAAATAATTGATCGGCTGCCAGTCCTGCATAAAATGAATTTACAGAATATACAATGCCAACTCCCACATCGGGTATAAACATATTCAGAGCATATTTATCGACGAGATTATCAGCAGGGTTGGCAAGATCCAATCTTGATTTGTCAATTGAAAACTGGCAAATGGAGGCGGTTAAAGCCAGCGAAAGTAAATGACCTTCTTCCATTGGTATATGATAAGCATATGTAAAATTTGCCCCATTACGCATAATTATTCCCGTTTCATCATTGTAAACGGTCACTCCCAGGCCGACTCTGCCGGATGTGAATTTCGACATGAGTCTTTGGCGCACTGCTGCATTTTGACCAACAAAGCTTTCAGGCAATAAACGTGTCTGGTAACTTACCATCTGAGTAGTAGGTGCATTTGGCAACCCTTCCCACTGTTCACGTGAAACCACATTAACAGTTGATAATCCGTCAATGCCTGCGTAAGCTGGATTTATAAGAAAACCGTTAAATAAATACTGGCTAAATAATGGTAACTGCTGGGCTTTGATTGTATTTGCAATCAAAATAATCAACAATGCCGTTATTTTAATTAGTTTCTTCATTTTAACAATTCATAAATTCTTTTTCACCATCACAAATATAAATGTATTGTACCTTAATAAATTGGATTAATTGCTCAATTAAATTGGGGGGAAGTGCGCAATTCATATAAGTAAAAGTAGCAGAAAAATAGTGCCTGGTAAATAGTGTTTAGTACATAGAATTAGAATTGAGTTGTAAAGTATATAAGTGATAAAGCAAAAAAAGCTCCGTGTTTTTCGGAACTTTTTAATGTAAGTAATTTATAGTCAAAGTTATCGGATTATAGTGACAGATCCTTTAAAGTTTGATGTTGAACCATCGTTAAGTTTAATAAAGTAAAAGTAGGAGTCCATAGGAAGATTTTTACCTCTGCATGTACCATCCCATCCTGGTGATGGATACCCGTTATTTGCCTGGTAAACCATTCGTCCCCAGCGGTCATATATTTCTACACTTGCATTCGGATAATTATTCAAGTCTTTAATTTCCCAGTAGTCATTTGGACCGTTATTATTTGGAGTAAAAGCATTGGGAATTTTTATACTTGCTGTTACGGTACATTCATTCACGATTATAGTGTCAGTTTTTTCACAGCCATTAGTACTTGTAACTTTCACCCAATAAGTTGCAGGATCAGTAACATCAATTTCCTGGGAATTTTTGCCAGTAGACCATAAATAATAATTATCTCCCTGGCCAGCGTTAAGAGTTATTGAAGTTACGCCACATAAAGTAGTATCCTTACTCAATGGTATATTTGGCAAGGCATTCACAGTTAAATACACTGAATCTTTGATAACACAACCTGCCGAGTCAGTAACCTGCAATTCATACCAGCCCTGGTTGGATACTTTAATTGAACTGACAGTAGAACCTGTATTCCAAATAAAAGATGGTTGGTTATAATTTACACTTGTTCCTATATTAACAGTTTGTCCCTGGCAAATATTTAAAGGGTCTCCGAGATTTGGGTCCTGAGGTATATTTACCAATACTAAATTATTAACAGGAGCAGCAATACAATTATTAACCGTGTATTCGGTGACTGTTATTTCATGTAAACCCTGAATGTTATTCCATGTAACATCTATGGAATCGTTGTAATTATTGTTAATTGTTCCTCCGTCAATAACCCAGTTAAATGTTGATCCTGGTAATCCGGTGACTCCATAACGAACTTTACTTCCTCCACAAGCCACCGGCAGATTTTGCCCGGTTGCCTTAAAGAAGGGTAAGGTTAAGCTAATCAGAAGAAATGCTAATTTAAAAACTTTCTTCATTGGAGGATATTTGTTTATATTATATATTTTGTTTATTATTAATTAAATATACTATTAAGTTATTTTGATTTACGGCTGTGTTAAAATTTGCGAATTCAGATTGGCGATTGGCGATTTTAGATTTCTTTTAGAATTATCCCTAAAAATCGCAAATCTTAAATCGCAAATCGCGAATCTCAAATTATATCACCTCATTATAAAACAATTAAAGGTTCTTTATATGGTTAATCGGTCCGGTAGCAGGAGTAGGATATGAGTAAATTACAAAATTTGTGGACGGGATATCAGATGCCTGAGAAAGTACGCCTGACTTTACAGAAATCCTGTCAGAAATTCCGGTTATTGTAACGTTATATGTTCCATAAGATGCTGCAGGAATAGAATAGCTTAAATTTACAGATTGGTTTCCATACTGGTATGTTCCTAAAGTTAATGGAACAGTAGTTTTATCGACCACTGTAGCAGGAGATCCTGAGAAAGGCACAAAATCAATTTTATAATACAGGTTAAATTGTCCTGTTCCTGTTAGTGAAACAGGTATATTAACTGTAGTTCCGGCAATATTGCATCCTCCCGCCGTTGTGGACCCATTCCAGGCAGCAGTTGGGCGTGCAATTACAGCCACAAATAATGTTTGTGTATCGGCATCACAGGTAAATGCAGGTTGTCCGGCAGCTGGCTGAGGAACTTCCCTGGTAGTTATGGTTCGGGTACCAGGAGTAGTCCAGTTTACACTTACTGAGGTATCTGTTGGAAGTGGGGATCCAATTCCACTGCTGCTAAGCAAGGTACCTCCGGCAGGCACATTCCAGTCAAAATCTGAAGCGTTTAGTACTCCGAGGCTTCGAAGAGCATGCATATGTATATCACCTGTAACCTGGTAAGGCATTATGCTACCAATAGTAACAGAGTCTGTTGAATTGTTTCCGGTTGGAGCGCTAAATGTTCCACTACCGGTAACCTGTGCTGCAATCGACCCCGCAAAGAATACGATTGACACTGTAAGAGTTATTGATTTAATGAATTTTAGAGTTATCATATTTTATTTTTTTATTAAGTTGAAATATTATGTCAGAATTATAAGTTTGGCAGGTGATAAATTGGTCCGGTAGTCGGAACCGGGTTAACCGTTAAAAGCACATTTGGTGAAGCAACAGTGCCTGCTATAGCCGATTTACGTGATATACGGTCACTTACAGCATTAAATGTCACTTTATATTGTCCAAATTGAGTAGATCCTGCAGGTAAAGTAACATTTACAAAAGTTGCAGATTTTACCACTTCGATATTTTGTGCAGCAATTGATGTTGATCCATCGGGATTTAATAAAGTAAAGTTTACTCTTACGGTGCTGGGCGAATTTATATCAGAGCTTAAAGTAAAAGGTACTGTAAACGAAAGGCCTGCAGGAGAGGCAGCACATTGTTCAGCTGGAGCAGCGCCTCCTGTTATGGCCGGAACATGCAATACTATTACAGGTATTGTGGTTATGGAACCCGGGCAGGAACCTGTATTAGCAGTTTCAACTACTGACAGGTTAACCGGGCCAGGAGCAACCCATTGGACGCTAATCCAGTTTGTCAATACTGTGGCGTTCATGGGACTGGTTATCGTTGCACTTGCAGCGGGAGCAGCAGTCCAGGCAAAAGTTGAATTCAAATTTGCTAATGGACTTGTGTATGTGTAAGATGGACTAATAATAGGAGAAGGCTGGACATAATATTGCAACTGAGCTCCAATTGTTACGGAGTCAATGCCTTCATATGACAATCCTGTACCATTAAGATCCGATCCTTGTTGATATAATCCTGTTGCACCAAGCTCTTGTGCTACTAAGGATGCTGAAGAAACAAACCCGAGGGCAATAATTGCAATTAAACTTTTAAATATTGTTTTCATATAATTAATTTTTAGCATGTTTTTCTTATATATATGTCAGATTCAATGTATTTTGATATTTTTTTCACCAATTGAGTAAGTTTTACTGGTTTAACCAGGAAATCACTGGCTCCATGTTTTAGTGCTTCACGTTTAGATTCCAAATCGTCATAAATTGACATAGCTATTACGGGAATATAAATATCCCGAAGTTTTAATTCATCGAGAAATTCAATACCGTTCATAACAGGCAGGCTTAAGTCCAGCAATATAATTTGCGGGACAATGTTATTGAGAAGGTTCAGTGCTTTAATTGCATTACAGGCTTCAATAACTTCTATGTCAAGATCTTCTAATAATACTTTGAATAACATACGATTTGTGTACGAATCGTCTATAATCATTGTTTTGATCTTGTTTTCGTTAGTATGATATTGTGAAATTGATTCCATCCGATTCTTTATAATACATCTGATACAAATGTATATTGATGATTCGGATAATAAACAAGCAGAATAACTCAATTTTTATTAGGCAACTCATGCATAGGTAGTAGGTAAAAGTAGCAACTTTTACAAGGTAATCCAACGATTTTTAATTGCGATAGCGAGTAATCCTGCAGTATTATTTGTATTGGTTTTTTGATACATCGAAGCTCTATGGTTAGTAACAGTCCTTAAACTGATAAACAGTTTGTCAGCGATTTCCTGGTTTGTGAAACCGGCTCCGATTAAATGCAGTATCTCCATTTCACGTTTGGATAAATGAATGCCGTGGGAAGGGTTTTTTGAGGAAAGGTATTGTTTTGTAAAGTATGGTAAAAATTCATCAGAAAAAAAAGGCTTATCCTGTGCAACAACCTGAAGGGCATGATCAAGAATATCTTTATCGATATTTTTTAATAAAAATCCTTTAATACCTGCTTCAATACCGGCTTCCAGAAATTGTTCATCCTGATGGGAAGATAATAAAATAATTTTGAGCTCAGGGTATTTAGCTAATGCCAATTTTGAAGCTTCAATACCATTAAGGTTTGGCATACTAATATCCATAAGAACAATATCAGGAACATTCTTTTCAAGAATGTCAAGAAACTCAATGCCATTTGAAGCTTCTGCAATTAATTCGACATATTTAAGGCGGTTTAATACAAAAACCAATCCTTTACGAAAAAATTCATGATCATCTACTACGATGACTTTCAGAACATTATCCAATTTGCCAATTAATTGATGTTTAATAAGGTAAATTTAATAATATATATTGATATTTAGTAGTAAGTCGTAAGTAGTAAAATAAAAGTTGTAAGGTTGTAAGGTTGCATAGTTGTAATTTCTACAACCTCTGCAACTCTACAACCTTTATAACAGTTCAATTATTTCCCCTGAATAATCATGAATTTACTAACAACAGAATTATCTGCAAAAGTAATTTTGACAAGATATACTCCATCGTTAAGGCTATTAGTTGAGATTTTCTGACCCGAATTATAATTATTAAAAGTTAATAATTTTATACCGGAGGACTTATAAATATCAACCTGTTGTATTGGATTATCCGTTTGAATTACAAAATAATCATTTGCAGGGTTCGGGTAAACCAGTACATTACTGTTGATTATTTTATTATTAGTTGCATATTCAGAAACCAATGTGGTTGAGACATTATAAACAGCGGTGTCTTGTTGATTTTGAGATATCACTACAAACTGTACACTGTCTTTAAAACTCATGGTATCTGCTGCACTTTTCTGTGTTCTGCCATTTACTTGTACAACAGAACCCGGTGATGCTAAAAATATTGGCGTTAAGTTATTTTTGACCGGATTATCAGGAATATCAACTACAATCCTGTAAGTTTTTCGTCCAGGTTGCCAATAATCAACACTGCCAAAGATAGAATCTAATTCAAAATAATGGAACCAGCAACCCTGGCTTGGTTTTTGTACAGCACCCGTAAGCAAATTATTGTAAATGGGGAGCATGTCGTTAAGGAATATGGTCGTAGTATCGTCATAGAAATTTAAAAAGTCGGGAATTTTTGTTGAAGCCCCTGGTATTCCGGGATATGGAGTATAGAACCCTCCGCCTCCGTTAACCGGGGTTGTGTTATAATTTTGCCAGGTTGCTAAATATGCAATCCTTGCTGCAATAGTGTCGGCATAAATACCATCAAGTACCATCTTGTTCCAAAAACCAGGAATTCCTAATTCATTGGTAAAGTCCCCAAATTCGGTAAGTGCAGCCACTTTATTATCAGCAGCAGCATAATTAACAACCTGAACTATCGAAGCGGTAAATGCTTCCCTGGTGGCAAGGGTACCGTCAGGCGGATAATCATCTAACCCGTAAATATCAATATATTTCTTATCCGGAAACATAGTTTTATATCCATCGCCTGAATTAGGTGAATTTGCAATAATGAGGCTATGTAAATCACAGGAATCGCGAAGATATTGAATTGTATTTACCCAAAGTGAGTCATATTGTGCTACAGAACAATGACCTGCGCCCCACCAGAACCAGCCTCCGTTCTGTTCATGAAATAGCCTTAAAATAATAGGTACCGTTTCGCCATGGCTGCCTCTCAAAGATTTTAAATACAGTGCCAGAAATTTTAAATTATTCTTATACCAGGAATAATATGTTCCATGAGGTAATATGGAAGCAACAACATTGTAAGGAGTGCCCAGGGAAGCATAATTAAACTGACCATACACGGGGTCGGCCATATGCCAGCAAATGGAATTCACCCCGCCATTATTATAACATACAACCTGTCTGTTTATATAAAATGACAAATTCTGGAAAGTAGATCCGATTATCCAATTTGCATTCTGGCTTAAGAGAGCCGGATTGGAGCCTGTAATCATTTTCACGTCCGAGGTATCACCGGAACCCGGATCTGTCCAGCCAGCTCCGTTATTGCCATTTCCGTATGCCGTGGCATCCTGCTGGCCAAATAAATAATGATGTTTTGAAGCTATATACCGGAGGTTTTTATAAAGGTTAACTGTTTGAAATGTTGCTAAAGAATCGATTAAAGGACGCACGGCTATGTTAACTGACTTTTCAACATTTGTAATACTGTCGAATAATGCATTTGATACAGTATCTATATATCCTTGAGTAAAACTAATGGAATTGGCCAATATTGAATCTGAAAAGGCAATAACCGATTGTAGTTTTGTTTTTGACCCGGAAGGAAATTGCCCTTCACCTGTTCCTTCAACAATATAATTTTTAAGCAGCCCTGCATTTGTGTTTACTTCTGAAAGCATACTTGTATTAGCTGGGACACTTACTCCCAATCCGAAATTATCTATTTCCACATTTCCTGATTCAATTTTAGTTGCACCACCATCGAAATAGAAATAAACGCTTGTTATAGGTAATCCTAATGAATTTTTTAAAACAAAATTATAAGTGTGCCATTTATTATCGCCAGGTATGGTAACTGAAAACCAGTCGTAACCTGTACCAGAATTACAAGGTTTAATGTTAAAAGGAAATAACAAGTTAGATTTTACCGCGATAGTTAAATTTGGAGTATTGTTGTTAATATTCACTGAAATTCCACTCAGGTAAAACTGATCCCAGGCTGTGCTTGAATCTGTTCTGTTATAGGCTACATTTAAAACACTATCCTTATCAGCAAGCACAAATGTAGATTTACCAGTTGTGTTCCAATATTGAGATAATGTATCTTCATTAAAATTATCTATAAACTGACTGGTGGATTGTGCATTTATAAACCCGCAACACGATATGGCAATTAAACAAAAAGCCAATTGAATTAATATTTTATGTAAAAATTTCATTTTCATAGTTATAAATTTTAGTTCTTATATAAGTTAAAAGTTTTTATAATTTCAATACATTGTCAGCATCGCAAATTTTACACAAAGTAAAATAATAAATTAATACAAATTAAAATAATGCAGGAATAATTCTTTCGCTATTAATCAAATATCCGAGTGGTCAAAAGAAGATTTGGATAATTTCAACAAACCCTGCAAGTCTTTTACTTTTGAACTGTAACCTAATTTTTCATATGAATAAATAAGGTTTAGGATTAATCTTTGGATAATTTCAAGGTTTGAACAGGTTTCATAGAACATTTCATTCATTTTTATATTCTGTTGCTTAAGAAAATTGTCAATCTCTTTACGGCCAAGAATAGTCCCCCTGTTAAAAGGATTAATATAAAACAGTATATTACTGTCATCGGCATTGGAATTTAGAAGGTTGTAGAACATATCCCTATATCCGAGGATGAAATTTTTTGGCAGGTTTACTCCGTATATTGGTATTCCAAGTCTGTATGCAACAGCTATATATATAATTCCAAGAGAAATCGGGTTGCCTTTTTTAGAATAAATTACCTGATTAATATACGAATTTTGAGGGGAGTAGTAATTGGAAGTATTGGAACTAAATTTATTATTATCGAAAATTATCTTGTTAAGCACATTAACCTTTTCTACGGCGGTTAAATCTTCATTTATCTCATCAGAGGCCTGATTGACTAACTTTTTTACGGCATTAAAAATTTCATATATGTTAAGTTCAGGATATTGGTAACGGGCTACTATATATGCCCCTTCCAAAACATCGGTTGCGCCATATTTAATCCAGTTAAGCAGGCTTTGTTGTATAAAATTCAATTGAATCTGATGTATAATATCTTCAAGTTTATCCTGAATCACAGTATTTGTACTCATTTCCCATGCTTTTTCCAAATCAGGGACAACATCAACGCCCTTTTCAAAAATTGATTTTGAGACCAATGCATAAATTTCCTTATCCGTATCGTCAAGAAGTTCTATCATAGCCTGCAATTCATTTTTGTTCATCAGTTAAAATTTAATTGTTTAAGTCAGATTAAATAATCCATACAGTGATTTTTCCAATCAGGGATATTTAATATTAAAAGGCATGATGGAAAAATAATAATTTTTTTTGATTTTTTTATTAACAAGAGAATTGATTAATTTGTTGAATTATTTGAAAAGTGAAATAAAAATATATAAAATTTAATATCAAATATTTATTATGTTACAGAGAGCCCAGTCCATATACATAATAATTGCTGCAGGCATGTTGCTGGGTTTTCTGATTTTTCCAGTTGCAGAAATAATTAATATCAACTTTCAGATATATGATTTTAAGCTGGCCAAGCCGGTTATTTTTAAAGATAATTCTAATATTAACCTGACATCCATGATTTTGCAAATTAGTTCATGGTTTATTCTTGCTATCACAATAATATCATTTTTATTATATAAAACACGAAAAAAGCAGGTGAAATTGTGTATTTTAATTATTATTTTTTTACTGGTTTTGAATGTCGCCGTATTTTACTTTTTAAGTCATTTTATTCCGGGATCAGGATACAAGGTTTACTATAAATTACCTATGTTATTTCCTGTTTTTGGTGCAATTTTTTTATATCTGGCGATAATTGGGATCAGGAAAGATGAAAGGCTTGTTAAGTCATACGATAGGTTAAGATAAAAGATTAAAGGTGAAAGATATTGAAGAAGTGATAATGGGTTTATATGGTTTATAATGTTTATAAGGTTTATAGAATATCTTAATCTCGAATAAACTTTATAAACGAAAATCTAACTTACTACTTACGACTTTATGCTTACGACTGTTTTAAAGGATTACCATTTGATTTTGAAGGGTAATTTTTTCACAGTAATGGCATTTTAATGTTACTTCATTTTTTACAATCACGGTAAATTTGGTTTTTACTCCTTCGATGTTAGTTATGCAGGTAGGGTTAACGCATTTAACGATGCCCGTAATTGAATCAGGAACTTCTACAACCCTTTTCTCAACGACTTCATAATCTCT
The DNA here is from genome assembly GCA_963846585.1 of uncultured Bacteroidota bacterium. GTDB lineage: Bacteria > Bacteroidota > Bacteroidia > Bacteroidales > JAAUTT01 > JAAUTT01. The sequence continues at coordinate 84,513 of CAWJWO010000002.1, read as the reverse complement.
TATAATATTAAGTTTAGCCTGAGGAGCAACCAAAGCAATTTTGTTAATTTCCTCATCAAGGAAGTATTTGTCAGCAATTTTTACAATAGCTTTACTACCCAGCCGTTTACTTTCAAGGTTAGTTCCAAAGGTTATTTGACTATCAATATGTTCAAGAGCTAATATTGAAATTACCTTAAATAAATTTTTGGCAGGAATATGATCGATTACCGTACCATTTTTAATAGCGTTTACAATTAATTGTTTGTCTTTCATGGGTTATAGGGGCTAGGGGTTAGTTGTTAGTTGTTAGTAAAAAGGGATGTGAGACGTGAAAGTTCTAAAGCTTAAAACTTTAGTTAATGGTAATATACTTAATTTATTTCCTATAAAATATTAACCCTTCTGTTTTCTACCTCACGTCTCACGTCTCATGTCTCATGTCATCAGTAACCAGTAATTTGTCATCATTTTTACACCAGTCCTAATATAGAAGCAATAATAGCCTGGCGTACAAATACCCCATTTAAAGCCTGTGTAAAATAGTAGGCTTTTGGGTTATCATCTACATCCTGGCTAATTTCATTTACTCTTGGAAGGGGGTGCAATATTTTCATATTAGGTTTTGTTTTATCGATCATATAATTTTTTAATAAATAGGCATTTTTGGTTTTTTCGTATTCCATTGGATCTGAAAATCTTTCTTTCTGAACCCTTGTCATATAAATTATATCTGCCTGGGATATTATTGGTAAAAATTCACGATATTCAAAATACTTTATGTTGTTTTGATTCAAGAAAATGAGATATTCTTTTGGCATTTTTAGCTCTTCAGGAGATATAAAAAAGAATGAAGGATTAAAGTGGGACATTGCCATCAGAAGGGAGTGAACCGTACGTCCATATTTAAGGTCACCAATCATGAACAGGTTTAAATTTTCAAGTGTTTTCTGGGTTTTAAGAATTGAAAAAAGGTCAAGAAGAGTTTGAGTTGGATGCTGATTAGATCCGTCACCCGCGTTAATAACAGGTACGGAAGCAATTTCGCTTGCGTATCTGGCAGCCCCTTCTGTAGGGTGGCGCATTACAATGAGATCGACGTATTGAGTAACCATTTTGATTGTGTCCTTTAGTGATTCTCCTTTGGTAACACTAGATGAATTAACATCGGAAAACCCAATAACTCTTCCTCCAAGCCGGTTAATGGCACTTTCGAAACTTAAACGGGTTCGGGTTGAAGGTTCAAAAAATAAGGTAGCAATAACTTTACCTTTTAATAGTTCACTATTTGGGTTAAGTTCAAAATATTTGGCAAGATCAAGAATTCTAAGATAGTCATCCTTAGAATAATCGGTAATTGAAACCAGGCTTTTATTTTTCATCCGGCATTAGATATAAGTTCATTCAACTGATATAAATTCCATTTGCAAGTTGTTTATTACTGATAATTTAGAGAGTATTGTTTCTTTTTCATTTTTTTTTATTTTCACTTTCATTTGGCAATTCTCCTCAAAATTTTGTTCATAATAATCCACCTGGCTATCTTTAATTATTTTCATTACCTGGTTAATATTATTATGATTAAATATCAATGAGTAATTTTCAAGTACAAATCTGTTTACGACTGATGCCTTTGAAATAGCATCGGCACTTGCAGTGCGGTAGGCATTTATTAAACCGCCGGTACCTAATAAAACTCCACCGAAGTAACGTACAACTACAATTAATACATTGGTCAGGCTAAAAGCATTTAATTGTCCGAGTATTGGTTTTCCGGCAGTTCCTGATGGTTCACGGTCGTCGTTAATCCGGGATAAAATTTTTTCTGTTCCCAGTTTATATGCATAGCAAAAATGTTGGGCACCGGGGTGTTTTTTTTTAAGTATATCCAAAATTGGTTTGATTTCATTTTCAATTTTTATTGGAAAGGCGAAAGAAAGAAATTTGCTGCCTTTATCCTTGAATTGGCCAGAAGATGGACTATTAATTGTAAGATATGATTCTTCTTGTGGCATTAACTATGTGTTAATTATTATTTGTTTATAAAGCTTACTTTGAAATAAACAAATGTTCTTTGAATAATTTTGCTAATTTATAAATATTAATTATTTAATTGATTATCAACCCCAACCACTTAAAAAGGGGCTATAGCTGAACCTTAATTTGTGTGCTTTGATTTATGATCAAAACGCACGACTTTGAATACAGATATTAGCATAAATAAAAAAAAGGTTTCTCAGTGAGAAACCTTTTAATATTATATTTTAAGTCGTTTTTCAATTTCATCTATTTGATAACGGAATCGTTTGTCTGTTTCGAGTAAGTTATTGACTGTTTTACAAGCGTGTAACACAGTAGCATGATCTTTATCCCCAATCTGGGAGCCTATGGAGGCCAGGGATGATTTGGTAAGGCTTTTAGAGAAAAACATAGCAATTTGGCGAGCCTGGACTATTTCTCGTTTCCTGGTACTTGACTGAAGCATTTCAACAGGAACATTAAAGTAGTTGCAAACCACTTTTTGTATATAATCGATTGATAATTCACGCTTAGAGTTTTTAATAAGTTTATCAATCATTTCCTTAGCCAGATCAAGCGTAATTTCACGCTTATTAAGGGTAGCCTGCGCAAGTAAAGAAATCATAGCTCCTTCCAGTTCCCTGACATTTGTAGTAATGTGTGTTGCCACATATTCAATTACATCCATGGCAATTTTAATGCCATCCAGATAGGCTTTATGTTTAAGTATGGTTACCCTGGTTTCGAAATCAGGAGGTTGCAGATCTGCAGATAAACCCCATTTAAACCTTGAGAGTAACCGTTGTTCAAGACCCTGCAATTCAATGGGAGGTTTATCAGAAGTAAGAACCAATTGTTTGCCGGACTGATGCAGATGATTGAATATGTGGAAGAAAATATCCTGAGTTTTTTCTTTGCCAGCAAATTCATGGACATCATCAATAATAAGAAGGTCAATCATCTGATAAAAGTGAAGAAAGTCATTCTTTGTATTATTGCGAACAGCATCAACAAATTGAGTTTGAAATTTATTTGCATTAACATACAGGACAACTTTATCAACAAACCTTTCTTTAACCCGGATTCCGATGGCTTGGGTAAGATGGGTTTTGCCAAGACCAGATTCACCATAGATGAATAAAGGGTTAAAGGCTGTACCACCAGGATTATTGCCAACTGCAAAACCTGCTGATCTGGCAAGACGATTACATTCACCCTCAATAAAATTGGCAAACGAGTTGTCAGGATTTAGTTGAGGGTCAATATTTAACTTCTTAATTCCCGGAATGATGAACGGGTTTTTTATGGAATGTTCACCATCACCAAGTGGCATCTGAACTGGTTTGTTTTTTAATTCTGTGCCGTTCCTGCCTGGAAGTTTTACTGTGTATGGTTTAGGATTTGAAATATTTGTATTCTCCATAACCACACTATACTCGAGTTTTGCGTCCTGTCCTAACTCTTTACGTAAGGTCTTTCTAAGAATATCAATATATTGTTCCTCAAGATATTCATAGAAAAAGGGACTAGGTACCTGAATAGTCAAAATGTTTTTTTCCAATCTAAGTGGTACAATCGGCTCAAACCAGGTCCTAAAACTCACAGAAGGAACATTGTCTCTTATTACATTTAAGCAATTATTCCAAACTGTCTGGTGCATTCTTTTAAAATTTTTAAGGTGAATAAATTAGTAAGATTCGTTTCTATCATTTTTCTTGAAGCAATATTTAAAAAAAAAACAGAAAAAAAAACTGATTTTGCTATTGCATTTTTGAAACTAATCTTATTAGTTTTATTCTCAAGTAATTATTTTTTAACATTGTTAATAAATAGATAATAATTTGATCTACAGACAATTAAAATATTTATTATTAAATTCTAATATTTAAAATTTGTTGAGAAATTGTTAAGAAAATGTTAAAAAAACACTTTATTTTTTAGAACCAAAAACCGAGAAGCGAACATACTTCTTTGGATGTTTATTAAGGTCGGTAATTAAAGAATCTAGATCATACAACGTTTTATTAATGTTATTATAAATGGAATCGTTATTAATTAATTTCCCGATACTTCCTTTTCCTGCATTTATTTTTGCAAGCATATCATTTGTAAGTGAAAGAGTAATCTTTGTTTGATCAATAGCTTTTTTCAAATCAGCCTTTGTTAAAGAATCGCTAAGTGAAGATACATTTTTGACTATATTGTTAACAGATTGATTGTCACTTTCCAAATTTTTCGAGACAGATTCAAGGCTATTTAATATTGAAGTGACTTTTCCTTTTTCAGTAACAATTAAATCCTCCAGAGCAGCAATACTATTCTTAATATGACCTTGTGTTTCAGGCGTCAGAGTTTGATTTATGCCTTTCATAACTGAATCAATTGAAACAATTAAATTTTCGGCTTTATCTTTAATAGGCATTATATTTTTTGAAATCAAAGTACTGAGGTCACCTTCATACCTGGAATTTAATGTATCGTTATTTTTTGCATAAATTGTTGAATTTCCCAGAATAAGATTAGCAGCTTTAGATCCCATAAAATCAGAACTGTAGATTTCAATAGTTGAGTTTTTTGGAATTTTATATTTACGGTCTATTGAAATTTCAACTAATATTTTATTTGTATTGGCATCAAGGAATTGAACATCTGATACCTGACCAATCATAAAACCATTTGAGGAAACAGTACTTGATTTTTGTAAACCGCCAATGTTACTAAATATCCCATAATATTGACGGGTTGTGGTGAAAACATTTTTACCTTTTAAAAAGTTTATTCCCCAGAAGGCACATATCAAAATTAAAGTGGCAATGATGCCAATTTTGATTTCCTTATTTATTTTCATATGTTAAAATTAATTCTTTATTTCTTTTAAAGCTTCTTTTACAGGAATAATTTTACTATTGCGAACAGCAATAATAAAAGCATCAGGGAAAGTTTTTTTTAAGTTTTTACAGGTTGAAAGAACAGTAGTATAAGAATTGGTTCTTCCCACCACATATTTAAAGCTATCTTCAGTTTTTATTTCTTCTATGTTTTCAATTCCTTTGAAAAATTTGCTATTAACATGGATTGATTTTTTCGATGAACTTATCTGAACAAGGAATTCAATTGTTGAATCAGTAATAGAAGTATCAACAGGTACTATGCTAACTGAAGTTATTGGTGAAGAATCCTTTACAGCAGATTGTTTTTCATGTATTACAGTATCGTTAAACGGACTGCTTACAGTAAGGCTCCGGTTTTCAATATCGAGTTTATAATTTTTAAAAGCACGAAAAATTGCGGATGCAAGCTGATCAACACCTTCATCGGAATCAAGAAATTGTTCTTCTTCAGGATTTGATATAAAACCTGTTTCAACAAGTACACTGGGCATAGCTGTTTTCCATAATACGAGGAATCCGGCTTGTTTAACCCCACGATCAGTCCTTTGTGCCGAATTCTTAAACTGGCTTTGGACATATGTCGCAAAGTTCAGGCTCTGTTCCATATAAGTGTTTTGTAATAAAGAGAAAATTATGAACGATTCTGATGAATTGGGATCATAACCGTCATATTTTGCTGAATAATTGTCTTCTTCAAGAATAACTGCATTTTCTTTCCTGGCTACTTCAAGATTTTCTATAGTTTTAGCAAGACCCATAGCATATGTTTCTGTACCATATGGTTTTTGATTGTGATTTGAATTTACATGTATAGAAATAAAAAGATCGGCTTGATTTTTGTTGGCTATTTGAGCACGTTCGTACAATGGAACAAAAACATCAGTCTGGCGTGTATAAATTACTTTTACATCAGGGAGATACTTTTTAATATAATTACCCAATTTAAGTGCAATATTTAGCGTTATATTTTTTTCTGTACTTTTGAATCCGTGTGCACCTGGATCTTTACCTCCGTGGCCTGCATCTATAACAATGACTGATATGGTCTTCTTTAAATTATTTTGGCCATATAAATTTATATTATAATTAGTTAATAAAATAAATAATGAAAAAGGCAGGATTGAATATTTAGCGAAAAAGAATTGATATGAAATACTCTTCATTATTTACAATCGGAAATTTATTTAGTTTTGAGGTTTCGTTTATGAAATAATTTAGCCACAAAAATAGTATTTAAATTGTTATTAAAGGCGGGCACATATCTTTTATCTTTCGCAGTTTGGATTGCACTTAATCTAGCTGCAACAGCACAGATAAATGAGCAAGCTGATACCTTGCATATTAAAACCGATTCCATAATTGGAACCGATTCAATAACAGGCACTGATTCAATCAGCTTTCTTACCGATACTACTCAAATGCCGGAAGATACTTCAGAAATAAATTCAGACAGTGCCATTGCAAAAAAAAAGAAATCATCGGAAATAAACATGAAAATTGTTTATTCTGCAAAGGATTCAATGGCATATTCTGCCGGAAATAAAAAGATTTATTTATATGGAAAAGCAATTGTTACCTATGGAGATATAGAATTGAAAGCTGATTACATTGAATATGATTTTACATCGAGAATTGTTTTTGCTTCCGGTTTCCCCGATTCAACTGGTAAAATTCAAGGGAAACCTGAATTTACCCAAAAAAAGGAAAAGTTTACCTCTGAAAAACTAAACTATAATTTTAAGACAAAGAAAGGTATTATTTACAATATTATAACTGAACAGGAAGGAGGATACCTGCATGCCGAGAAAACCAAAAGGCTTCAAAATGGCCAGGTGGATTTGCGGGATGGTAAATATACTACATGCAATGCCGAGCATCCGCATTTTTACCTTGCTTTAAAGGAAGGTGTAATGATACCTGATGATAAAATAGTTTTCAGGAGTGCATACCTGGTGATAGAGGATGTACCGATATTCCCGATATTTCTTCCATTCGGGTTTTTCCCAAACCGTCATGAAAATTCTTCAGGTGTGATAATGCCAACCTATGGGCTTGAAAGTACCAAAGGATATTATCTTGCAAACGGCGGTTATTTTTTTGCTATTAATGAGTATACCGATCTTAGGCTTACAGGAACAATATATGCCAATGGAAGCTGGAATGCAGATTATTTTCAACGTTATGTGAAAAGATATAAATTTAATGGCCATATTGATATAAAGTATGCAATTGATATAACAGGGGAGCAGGATATTAATTATCCATCGTCTGATGTATTGCAAAAGGTTAAAAACTATTCAATTACATGGACTCATACACAGGATCCAAAAGCAAACCCAAGCTCAAGTTTTAATGCAAGCGTACTTTACCAAACAGCATTGTATAACCGTAATCAAAATTATTTCAATCCGGAGGATTTAACTACAAATCAAACATCTTCAAGTGTTGCATTAAGGCATGACTGGACTAATTTTGTGTTTTCAGCTAATTTAAACCTTAACCAAACTAACGGAGAAAACAATTCACAAACTATTTCAGGCTCATTGCCTAATTTAAGTTTCAATTCAAAACAAAGTTATTATCCATTTCGGCGTAAATATGCGTCAGGCACATTAAAGTGGTACGAAAACATAGGGCTGAGTTACTCTTCTGTTGCGTCTAATAATATTAGCGCTACTGACACTACATTATTTACTGCAAAAACATTGCGAAACGCAGCAAATGGTTTTAAACATACAGTTCCATTAAATGTAAGTATTAAATTTTTAAAATATTTCACTATTACTCCAAGTATTAATTATACAGGTATTTTACAAACAATGCATGTTATACAAACCGGTATAGCCACGTATAGCCCAATTTCAGGAGACACATCATACACAGTAAAATATGATACAATACATCAGTTAAATTATACCCAGGGTTTAATGCCTCAGTTATCGCTTTCTTTTGTTCAGCCATGGTATGGAATGTTTGTATTTGGTAAAAATTCCAAAATTTCAAAATTCAGGCATGTAATTACTCCAAATATCAGTTTTAGTTTTGTTCCTCTTATTAATGGATTAATTCCTGATTATTACCGCTATTACCAAAGCAGTAACAATACACTGACAAAATATTCCATATATGACAAAACATTATACGGATCGCCACAGGTACCTCAAAGGCAGGCAAGTTTTAATTTCAGCCTTAACAATAACCTTGAAATGAAGGTAAAATCTGCGAAGGATACTGTGACAGGGGAGAAAAAAGTTGTATTATTGCAATCTTTAACTTTTTCATCAGGCTATAATGTTTATGCCCCTTCAGGTCAAAATTTAAGTAAGATCAACTTTGCAGGTGTAGTACCTGTTATAAAAAACCTTAATTTAACTTTTGGAGGGACTTTTAACGGATATGCTTATAAGATAGCCACAATACCCATTACAAATACAATTACAAATATTACAAGAGACACATTTGTAATGCAGCAGTCGACTCAATATGCCTGGCAGGGCCATCAGTGGTTAGGAAAACTTACCAGTTTTAATTTAAAATTTGGCTATAACTTTCAATCAGCTCAGGGAGCCAAGCCTGCAACTACATCACAGACGTCAAATAATCAATTAGGGCCAGATAAAGCCGATGATAAAAAGATCGCTCAGCTAAGTGATTACAACTACTTTAAAATTCCATGGAGTTTCAGTTTTAATTACTCATTTAATTTAACAAATAGTCCCACTGTTCTTCAGTATAATTCTGTATCAGGTAATCCGGCTAATCCAACAGTATTAAGGTTTAAATCTACTTTTCAGCAAAATTTTGATTGTAGTGGAAATATTAGTTTAACTCCCAAATGGAAGATTACATTTAGTACTGCGTATGATTTTCAATTAAGGCAGATAAGTTACAATTACACACATTTTAGTATTCAGCGCGATTTGCATTGCTGGGTTATGAGCATTAATGTCGTCCCATTTGGGAATTTACGTTCGTATCAGTTTTCAATTAATCCGTTATCTACTTTGCTGCAAGACCTGAAATATCAAAAACATCATTCTCCTGTTGACAATCCGGGATATAGCCTGTATTAATGACAAATTACTGATTACAAATTACAGATTACAGATTACCTATTCTCCAATTAGTCATTTGTAATTAGTCATTAGTAATTAGTAATTAATCATCGGCCTTCTTTTAGAATTAAAAATTTTGTTGGTACTAAAAAAGTTTCTACTTTTGCGACCTGATTTATTTTAAACTTATTAAACAATTTAAGTATGTTAAACCAATACGAAACCGTTTTCATTGTAACTCCCGTTTTGTCTGAAGCTCAGATGAAGGAAGCGGTATTAAAATTCAGAAGCCTCATAGCAGACGAAGGTGAAGAAATAGTACACGAGGAAGATTGGGGATTGCGGAAACTGGCATATCCTATCCAAAAAAAATCAACTGGTTTTTATTACCTTGTAGAATTTAAATCCACGGCTGAATTTATTAACAGGCTGGAAACAGAGTACAGGCGTGATGAAAGAATTATCAGGTTTTTAACTCTAAAAATGGATAAATATTCTATAGGATATAGTGGCAAGAAAAGGAATTTAAAACTACAGGAAAAAAAATCGGAGGCATAAGCTATGAGTCAGAATCAGTCAGAAATAAGATATTTAACAGCACCTACTGTTGAAATAAAAAAGAAGAAATATTGCAGGTTTAAAAAAAATAAAATAAAATACGTTGATTATAAGGATCCTGAATTTTTAAAGAAGTTTCTTAACGAACAAGGGAAAATTTTACCACGGCGGCTTACCGGCACTTCATTGAAATATCAGCGAAAAGTTGCAACTGCAATTAAACGTGCCCGGCATCTGGCTTTGTTACCTTATGTTACTGATTTATTAAAATAATAGGAGAAATTATTTATGGAAATCATATTAAAACAAGATATTCTCAACCTGGGACTTAAAGATGACATTATCAAGGTAAAAGATGGTTATGCACGTAATTTCCTTATCCCAAAAGGTTATGCAATTTCAGCTTCAGAATCGGCTAAAAAGGTATTAGCTGAAAATACCAGACAAAGAGCCCATAAACAAGCCAAAATACAAAATGAGGCCATAACCCTTGCGGAAAAGATGAAAGGCATTGCACTCAGGATTGGCGCTAAAACCAGCACTACAGGTAAAATTTTTGGATCGGTAAACACAATACAGATAGCAGAAGCATTAAAAGAAAAAGGATTTGATATTGACAGAAAAAATATCTTTTTCGCAGATGAACATATCAAGGAAGTAGGCACATATATTGCGAAGGTTAAATTGCATCGCGAAGTGTCGGTGGATATATCTTTTGAAATTTTTGCAGAATAGGGAAAATGATGTGCAGATGATTACAAATTATTGAATACAAATTACTAATTGGTATATAAGGTTTATAAAGTTTATAAAGTTTATATGATTATGTTATTGAGAATTTTTGTCTATAAGAATTTTATAAACCTTATAAACTTTTTATAAACTTTATAAACAAAATTTACTGACAACTAGCAACTAGCAACTAAGCGCCAAGTACTATTCAAAAAGCACTATTTTACAGCTATCGTTTCTATTTCAATCAGAGCGTTTAAAGGCAATTCTCTTACACTATAAGCAACCCTTGCAGGTGGATTCTCTTTATAATATTGGGCATATACCTGGTTCATTTCTTTAAAATCGTCCATAGTTGAAAGTAAACATGTACTTTTAACCACATCGGAATAATTATAGCCGGCAGCATTTAATATTGCACCTATATTTTTTAGCGCCTGATGAGCCTGCTCTGAAATTCCTTTACCCTCGATCTGACCGGTTTCAGGATTTATTGGTATCTGTCCTGAGATATACAGGGTGCCATTAGCATCAATTGCCTGGCTATAAGGGCCTATGGCCTGAGGGGCGGTGGGGGTTGTAATAATTCTTTTCATTTGGAGTTAAATCGAACTTTTTAAGGTAGTTGATGTTTTTTAGATAAGTAAAATCAAATCTTAAAAACCTAAAAATATGAAAACTAAATCAATTATTTATGCCTTTTCGGTAATATTATTAGTTTGGGCTCTGGAATCCTTTATTAAATTCAAAAATGCACCGGTCATGTTAAAAGAAGAAAACATAAATTACACATTTGATGGAGTAACATTTAACGGCTATGTAGCCTACGGAGAAAACATTAAAGGGAAACGCCCTGCAGTATTAGTTGTGCATGAGTGGTGGGGACTTAACGATTATACGAAAATGCGTGCCCGAAAATTGGCTGAGTTGGGTTATATTGCCATGGCAGTAGATATGTACGGGAACGGGAAGGTAGCTGCAAATCCTACTGAAGCCAGAGAATTTACGAAGCCTTTTTATTCAAGCCCTAAATTAGCAAAAACCCGTTTGGATGCCGCTATTGACAAAATTAAACAATTTAAGCAAACAGATCCGAAGAAGATTGCTGCAATTGGCTATTGTTTCGGAGGTGCTGTTGTTCTGAACAGTGCAAGGCTGGGTTCAGACCTGAAGGGAGTAGTTTGTTTTCACGGTGGGCTTATTGGAGCGCCGGCGGATAAAAATTTACTTAAGGCTAAAATCCTTGTCTGTCAAGGAGGCAGTGATCAGTTTGTATCCACGAAAGATGTGGATCTTTTTAAACATCAAATGGATTCAATTGGGGCAGACTACTCGTTTAAAGTGTATGCTAATGCAACACATGCATTTACTAATCCAGATGCAACAAAAATAGGCAAGGAGTTTAATATGCCAATTGAATATAATGAAGAGGCTGATAAAAACTCCTGGGAAGATATGAAGGCTTTTTTTGCAACGGTTTTGAATTGAAAGGCTGTGTTATAATATAGTTATTAGTTGTTAGTTGTTGGTTGCTGGTTGCTAGTTGCAGGCTCGTACCCTGAGCTTAGTCGAAGGGTGCAGGTAGCAATCTGTAATACTTAGATTACTAAAAAATTGGATTTTCTTCGCATTATTCACTCAGAAATGAATTATAATAATACGATAGCCTTCAAAAAAATCGTAACTTTGAAAAAATAATTAACTTTCTGAAAAATTAATGTTTATGAAATTAACTCTTGTAATTAAAAAAGGAAAAAGTGGTTTCTTAATAGGTCAAATTAAAGAAATTCCAGCTGTGTTTACTCAAGGTACAAGTGTTGAAGAAGTAAAAGAAAATATTGCTGATGTTCTCGATATGTATCTTGAGGATATCAGAGAACAATATCATCCTGACGGCGATATGTTGCTGGAAGAAGAACTAACATTCGCTTAAGCATGAAAAGAACCAAGTTTATTAAATATCTCAATGAACATAATTGTGGATTTGTTAAACACGGTGCTAAGCATGATAAATACATGAATCACGGCATTAATAAAAGAACCATGATTCCTCGTCATCCTGAAATTGATGATGATTTATGCGACTTAATTTGCAAACAACTTGAAATACCTCAAATCCAATCACGTTAAAACCCATATTTCCAGTTCCATCAGTTTCTCTTAATTGGTAATAATTATAAAATTATTTGCTACAGAAGTTGTACCATTTAAAAAATCAATGTCATCTAATAAAGCCCGAATCCTGATTAACTGTTATAATTAGTACGTTTTGCCAATTTAATTTAAATAATTTAAATTATCAGAACAATAGTTGTGGCTTCATTGTAAATTATGGGATAAAAAAATGAAAATTATGGAATAGGAAATTCGTATTTGTGTATCAAAAAGTAAATTAATTGAAAAAGCCACCCGAAATTAACATTTCCAAGTGGCTTAATATTAAGTGAACCCGAAGGAACTCGAATCCCCAACCTTCTGATCCGTAGTCAGATGCTCTATCCAATTAAGCTACGGGTCCATGTTTGTTAGTGCTTAGTATTTAGTGCTTAGTGCTTAGTTGTTGTAATTGTTGTAGAGGTTGTAGAGGTTGTAAAAGCTATGGAATTTACAACCTTTACAACTTTATAACCTTTACAACTTACAATTAACATTTTCTAATTTTCAAATTGTATCCTGGTTCCTGGTTCTTGGCTCCTGGCTCTATTATAGAGAAACCCTTTTTTCCTGTATTCGAGCCTTTTTACCGGTAAGGTTTTTCAAATAATATATTTTGGCACGGCGAACCTTTCCCATTTTGTTAACTTCTATTTTATCAATAAAAGGTGTATGGATCGGGAAAATTCTTTCAACGCCAATATCACCTGACATTTTCCTTACAGTAAATGTTGCAGTTTGCCCACGTCCTTTTTTTTGTATAACAACACCTCTGTATTGCTGAATACGTTCTTTATTTCCTTCCACAATTTTATAATGCACTGTAACGGTATCACCGGCTTTGAATGAAGGCACCTCAGTATTTATGGTATATAAGTCTTCTACTAAATTCATTAAGTTCATTTCTTTATTTTTTTAATATAGATCGCAAAAATACTTTTTTTTTTTAATTATCTGGCATCATTTTCAAATTTTCAAATTTGCACATTTTCAAATTATTTTTTTTCCTCGCAGCATTTCTCTCTTAGGAGGCAGCCCGGGCAATCGGTCAACAAAAAATCCAGCTTTTTGCATGTTCCTTCTAACATTTCCCTTTGCACAATAGGTTGTAAGCAATCCACCTACGGCCAAAGCATTATACATTTTTATAAATACTTCTTCTGTCCATAATTCAGGCTGGGCGGCAGGTGAAAATGCATCGAAATAAATAAGGTCGTATTCTTCACCAATGGAAGTAGTCAGCAGATTTTCAGGAATTTTGGTAAGGGAAAAATTATCATTAATTTTTGCAGGCTGGTTCCAGACCGATTGATGTAGAGTGTTATATAGTGATATATCAGATGAAAATGGAAAGGTCAGGCTTAATTCTTCGAGGATTGACTTTTCAACATGGTTTAGTTCAACAGTTGTATAATCTATTATCAGGTTTTGTTTTTCAGCATCCTGTAGTGTGAGAAATGCGTTTAATCCTGTTCCAAACCCAACTTCAAACACTTTTATTTTTTCCCTGTTCAAAGCTCTCAAGCCGGCATCAATAAATACATGCATTGACTCGGCAACTGCACCGGCTGCTGAATGATAACATTCATTATAAATATCCGAAAAAAGTGTTACTGAACCGTCTGCGGTAGTGCGGATGTGGTTGGACATTGATTGATGGGAATTAGGGGTTAGGGACTAGGGGTCAGGGACTAGTGACAAAGGTTTATATTATTATACATTTTTCCATAAAACTAATAATTTCCATAAACCATTTTTCAACTTTTTTAAATTTACTCATAATTTTCACATCTTCACAACCCACGTCTTCATGTCCTTTTTCACGTCCTTTCACGTCCTTTTTTCACGTCCCACGTCTTCCGTTTTCTGCCTTCTGCCTTCTGCCTTCTGCCTTCTGCCTTCTGCCTTCTGCCTTCTTACATCATCGACCCACTGCCAAAGGAATAATGGAAGATACATCATTATTACCTATGAATTCAAGTATAGCTTCTACGCCGTAATGATCCGACAAATCTTTGTATTTATGATGTGCAGGAGCTATTCTTACGGCTATTTTACGTTTAACCGAACGGAAAAATTTACTGTTGCGGATAAGCACATAATCGATCATTTGTTTTCTGCCGTCGGCCCGCTTTGCCAGGGTATTGTCAATTTCATCAAATGATGTCTGGATATTGCCTGAGAAAGCACCATTTTCTGCTTCGAGGGTATTGAGCATATAATGGTAATTATCACGATCATTAGTTTCTATATTAAAATCGCCGCAAACAATTTGAGGAACCTGATCCCTGAAATGTTTTTTCAGGAGCCTGTTTGTCATTTCCCTGCATTGGCCCTGCCTTATAGAATCAGGGCTATCCGATTGCAGGTGAGTACCAACCAGTTGAAACTCCTGTCCGTTCAAGTTACCCCCGAACATTACGGCACCTTTACGTGCCATAGCATCTATCCCGAACCGGTGAGCATATTCAATTTCTTCAATTTTTACAAGAGGGATCTTACTAACTACCCATACACCGCTATTAAAGCGAAATGAAAACAAAGGCATATTGGCAGGGCCATACATGTGAGGAAACGATTTTTGTAGTCTTCTTTTCAGGATACCTCTTGCGCGCATATTAAAAGCTTCCTGAAATACTATGATATCGTAATCAGAAACCGACAGCTGGTCAGCAATCATCCTGGCACGTTTGCAGTTACCATGTACGAGGGAACAATAGGGTAACATGTATATGTTCCACGTAAGGATTTTAAGCTGGTTGTTATTTGATTTACTGAAAACTGTTGTGGAATCGGAGAAATTGTTTGACAGGGCATAGAGTGTAGTTGACATAATCAGTACCATTAATAAACTTGCTTTTTTAATCATCCTTAAGAAGGTATTGGTTTAGGCAAATTTATATGACAATGGTTACCTGAAAGTTAACAGTGTATGAAGGTTTATTTAAATAATTGCAGTATTTATGTTATTGCAGCATTAATAAATTGTGAAATTGCGAAATAGTGCATAGCGCATAGTGTTTAGTGCATAGAGATTGCATTGATACAAAACAGGGCTATTTCTTAATAAGGTTTACAGTAAGATTATCAATTGAATTTGTATCTTTGTAAAAAGTTTGATTATGAGTACAAATACAATAAATTTAACAAGTTTTCAGAAGGAAAGTTTTGCTACTAAAGAAGATATTGCAAAACTTGAAACTAAGCTTGTATCTCAGATTGAATCTTCAAAAATGGCTATAATATTGTGGTTTATAGCTACTATGATAGCCTTATTTGCAATATCCACAAGTCTTATCATTCATTTCATAAAATGAACTTTTGATAGTCGTATTGAATTCTCCATGAACGCTTTATGCAAACATTCATTAAGAATTATTTGAAATTTCTATCCGGCCATTATATATAATTATTTTCGGATGAAAAAAAGGTGACCTGATATTGGTCACCTTTATAATAAATTATATAAGAACAACTTTAATATTATAACCTTAATATACTGCTCCAACCTTTGCATTAGACATAGGATTAAGGTCCGTTTCATTTGTTGGAACTGGATACCATTCATAATATTGATAATCGATATTTGCATTGTTATGAAAATTTCCATTGGCATCCAGCAACCAGCAACCTGTTCTTCCTGTACCCGTAGCTGACGGATCAAGAAATTGCCATCTTCTGGCGTCATAGAATGGTAACCCACGTAATATCAAACCAATACGCCTTTCTATTCTTACTTCATTCAATGCCTGGGCTTGAGTCAAACCGGTACCTGAAACATGCTTGAGTCCTGATGTTTGATAATCACGTACTGCATCCACAAAAGTTAATCCATTATTAATATTGTTAGAATAAATATTTGCTTCTGCTTCCATCAAAAGGTTTTCTTCATAGGTAGCACCAACATATACAAAAGGTGGAGCATAGGTATTACTTAGTAGTGTGGAAGAAGCTACATTGGTACCATCAACAAATGTCCAGCGAGTACCAAACTGAATCCCCCTGCCATGGACATTCACCAATGGAGGATTTTCAGTAGTGACATACCTGTGAAATCTTGCATCCAGTGCTGTATCCTTAAAATCCTGAACGAGGCGTTCACTAATAAAGGCCCATCCTCCATTATCAGTAACATTATAAGGAATATCAAAATTAACATATATCGGATCAGGCACAATTACAAAATTAAAATCACCACTTTGGATTCCATTTGCTGTCAGGTTTACAATGTTTTGCCAGTCAGATGTAGCCAAATTTGATGGATAATTGTTGACCAAAATGTTACGTGCCATTAGAGTATTGATGTTCCTAATCCAACTTGATGGTTGAATTTGTGTATTATAATAATAAGACGGGATTGCACCGTTTACTACAGTTGCAAAATCAGGATCACCATCCGGAATGGTTTTTAAAAGAGTAATTGCCTTATTGTAATACACCGTTGCACTGTCGATCATTGCCTGGTGAGTCACATAATTGTTGTTAGTGTTACTATAGACGTTTGTGCATAAACCTTTTTGATAAAAAGATCCGATCCTTGAATAGGCATATCCTTTCCAAAAATAGGCCCAGGCCAGCAAAGTACTTGTTTTGGTTGTACCTCCTGACAAGAATGTAACACTATTTGGAATTAATTTAGAGATGATGAGGTTTGAATTATTATTCAAAACGTACATTGTCATCCACTCATGCATAATAGAATTGTTATCCCCTTGAGCTCTGGTATTGTATACACCAATCTCAGCCTGTTGGTTTTTACCATTTGGGGTTATCACAGTTGTGTCCTGATTATTATAAGTTGATGTATATGTGATTTGATATGGACCGTTAATCCAGCGCCATCCAAAATTACCCCAGGGTACAAATACAGCATCTCCTAATATTTCATGATTTGTTAATGAATAACAAGCAAAATCGTAACTAAGCAAGCCTCCAACCTGGTCATTACCATTGTTAGTAACATAATAACCATACATACCTAATGCTGCCTGTATAATACCAGCCTCTGTATTTAAAGTTAGGAGGGTAGGGGAGTTAAGATCTGTTACATTCAATTCTTTCTTACTACAACTGAATAAGAGTATGAACAGAAAAATTAATGGTATAATAATATATTTTTTCATTTCATTATTTATTTAGATTAGAAAGTAATTTTTAATCCCCCGGTAAAAGTCCGGCTGTTTGGGAAAGCCATATTATCCAAACCTCTCTGGGTTGGATCGTTTAAGTATGATGCTGCTTCAGGATCCAATCCGGAATACCTGGAAATGGTAAGCAAGTTATGGCCTGTAAAAGATAACTCCACCTGTTTTGTAAATTTAACAGGGAAAATCTTTGCCAGATCAATCGCAAGGGTCAGATTGCGTAACCTTACAAAAGAAGCGTCTTCAACAAATGGGCTTGCTGGATTTGCACCATTGTACAATGAATTATACCATGCTGTGTATGGTCCAGTCTGATCACCAACAGTTATACTTTTGGTCCAGTCATTACTAAGGCCATCTCTGTATAACCATTGTCTGGTTTGATTATAAACCTGTAAACCTGCAAACCAGTCTATCTGAAATGATAATCTTAAATATTTGCCCACGCGGAAATCGTTAATAAAAGACATGGTAAATTTAGGAGTTGGATCGCCAATAACGGTTTGGTCGGTTGAGTATACGACAGTTTTAGTAGCAATGTTAGTCACATACCCATTTACAATAGTGTATTTGGAATATTGCGATGGATCTATGAATGGAACGCCTGCGAGACTCTTTTGACTGACACTTGAAAGAGGGGCATTTCCAAAAAACACTCCTAGTTTGGCACCCTGGCGTAATACAAATCCACCGGAACCTGATACTCCAATAGTGACGTCCAAATGATTGCTAATGTTTGTAACAGTAGTTTCTGATTGTCCATAGGTAGAAGTTAGAGACCACCCGAAATTATCAGTTGCAATAACATCAAGGTTTAATGAAGCCTGAAATCCATGGCTACCTAAGGAAAAAGAATTATTTAAATAATTGGAACTTCCATTACTTAAAGCAATGTCAGTTGTATAGATCACATCATTACTTGTACGTGTCCAATAGGTTGGAGAGAATGTTCCATTATTTAAAACAATTCCATTAGTTATTTTAAACTTCAGATCCAATCCGAATTCAAATTCTTTCGAAACCTGTACTTGTAAATTGGGATTTGATTTTGTAAGCTGCGATAATAACCATGATTGAGAACCGATAGTATTTGTCAACAGGGTAGTTACTCTGTCAAACGGTCCTGGTTGAATCCCTGCCTGACCATATGCAGCACGAAGTTTTAATTCAGGTAAATAATTCTTTAAGGGATCCCACATTTGAAGTTGGGACAAACGGAAATAAGCATCAGCGCGTGGAAAGGTAAAAGGAGTTGAAGCGGCGCCAAATGCTGATGACCAGTCTGTTCTAAAACCTCCTGATATCCCGGCGAGCTCTTTATATTCAATTCGTTGGTTTACCAATACGCCAAATGTAATAAAATCTGATGTATATTCAGTAACATATGGAGTTGCTCCCTGAGCCAAATTAACATTATTATTAGCAGGAATTCCTGTCACTTGGGCCTGTATTTCATCAAATGACTTATCCCTCCAGTCATAGGACACCTGAGTTTTAAAGGTAAAATCCTTTGGAGTAAAAGTCAAAAAGGCAGAAAAAATGGAGTTTTGAGTTGTCCCTTTATCCGTTAAGGTATTGATATGACCAAATTCAGGGTTTAAAAAGCCCCATTGAGCATCTGCTGACTGATTGGCAATAAAATCCTGATATTTATATGAGTATTCATCAATACCATATTTGTAATCCAATTCAAGGAATTTAAATGGTTTATAGTTGAGATTTACGTTTTCAATAATCCTGTTTGTTGTACCTGAAAAATGTTCATAATTCAGCACATATTCCGGGTTTTGGCTGTTACTTCCCTGTTCAATAAGGTCCATATAATTACCTTGTGCGTCACGAAGTTTTAACCATTCGTATGGTCTTGTAAACATAGCTCCTCCCAATGCACTTGCCGTATTTTGATCACCTGTAATTGTACCCGTGGTGTTGGTAGAATTCACATATGTAGATGAAGCACTGACTTTAAAGTTTTTAAATAATTCTGTAGTCACGTTTAAATCTGCATTGATTCTATCAAGTGAGCCAGTAATTACACTTTGCTGGTGTAAGTCAGAAAGTAACATTGCATATGTTGAATTGTTGTTACCTCCTCGCACCTGCAAGGAATTATTATATACTGTCGCATCTCTGAAAACATAATCGAGTGGGTTATAGGTTTGTTCCTTAAATGGTTTATTACATAAGGAATTAGGGTCAGTAACATCAGCTCCAGGTTGAGCATACCAGCCATTAGCTCCACCTGCATTCGCAACAATCGGATTACCATTGCTGTCAACAATATAGCCGGTACCGTTTGTATTATAATAATGCGTAGAAGGTTGTTTAAAATTACCACGTAATGCTTCATTTGAACTAATGGAGGTATTAAATATAATATCTGTCTGTCCGGGTTTGCCTTTTTTAGTAAAAATCTGGATTACTCCGTTTGCCCCTTGAGCACCATAGATAGTAGCAGCTGCTGCACCCTGCACAATTTCAACCCTGTCAATATTGCTTAAATCAAGGTCTGACAATCGGCTGCTGACATTAGTTCCTCCTTGAAATCCGTTGGTATTGTTGTCAGTATTTATTTCAATACCATCAATCATAATCATAGGTTGATTGGAACCAAGGGAATTTATACCTCTTAAAATAATATTAGATTGCTGACCAGGTTGTCCTGATATTGATTGTATTAATGCGCCAGCAACTTTTCCTTCCAAGGCCTGATCTATAGAGGCTGTAGGTAAATCACCCAAATCCTTGGACTTTACCGTTTCAACGCTAATTGCAACCCTTCTTCTGTCGGTAGCGGTACCAACACCAGTAACCACTACTTCTTCCAAACCGAGTGCTTCAGACTGAAGTTCAATATCAATCATATTTCTTCCGGCTACTGCAATTTCCATTGATTTGTAACCCACAAAAGAAACAACAATTGTCTGAGTGTTGGAAGGTACATCTAAAGAATATTTACCAGAAGCATCTGTAAGTGCCCCGGCAGCTGTTCCTTTTACTATGACTGTCGCTCCTGCTAACGGTTGTTTGTCCTCTGAACTGGTAACCGTACCTGTAATATGCACTGTTTGAGCCATCGAGTATTGTAACCCAATGTACGCAAAGAATGCAAGTAACATTGCAATTCTTTTCATAGATTTAGTGTTTAGGTTTAATAGTTAGTAATAATTTCTAATACAAAATAGTAAAATAAAATTGAAAAGTTAATGATCGTTGGTCAATTTTTTTATGATTTTTTAACATTTATTCTACATTTTCTTAATATATGTTAATTTTAGTTACAGGTTACAGGTTGCAAGTTGC
This sequence comes from uncultured Bacteroidota bacterium, assembly GCA_963846585.1. GTDB lineage: Bacteria > Bacteroidota > Bacteroidia > Bacteroidales > JAAUTT01 > JAAUTT01. The sequence continues at coordinate 63,678 of CAWJWO010000002.1, read as the reverse complement.
AGGTTATGTTTTTACTAACAACTAACAACCAACAACTAACAACTAAATTTCTGCAATAGCAAACTCAAGAATCCTGCTTTTATAATCAAAGGGTGCAAGGTCGTTCAAACCTAAATTATCAACAGCAATTTTTAATTTTGTTTCATCCGGAAGATCCGTTTCATATTTACCGGAATAAAAATTTCCGGTATCGAGCATAGCTGCAATGGGAATGAGGCCGATTAATTCCGAACCGGTAACGGAAATACCATGTTTACCAGCTTTATCACGTATTTCTTCAAACACTTTATAGACCGGAGTTGTATTTATATCGGTTATATTGACAGAAACCTGCACTTTATTATATTCAGGCAAATACCAACCTATAGCCTTAACATTTTTAAGAGTACCAGGAATATGCAAGTCGACAATATTACCTTTTTCGTCATATGTTTTTATATTGCTGCCACTTTCACGAATTTCACATGCAATATTCTTTGCAATATTAACATCGGCAGAGTCGAGGTTTACATTATAAGCTATTAAAAAATTTCTGGCTCCCACTGCTATAGCACCAGACTTTGCATTAAACCAGGCAGGGCCATAATCAGGTTTCCATTCAGGTAGTTTCAGCTTTTCCTTTAATCCTTCATATTGTCCGGAACGGCACCATGCAAGGTTTTTTCTTTTTTCAGTGAAGGCTGCAGATTCATAACAGAAAACCGGGATGTTCAATTCATTTCCGATGCGCTCTCCGAGTTTTCTGGCAAGAATAACTGCTTCGTCCATACTGTATCCCTGTACAGGGATCAACGGGAGAACATCCGTGGCACCAAACCTTGGATGAACACCGTGGTGAACGCGCATGTCGATGATTTCCGAAGCTTTCCTGACTGATTGAAAAGCAGCTTCTGCAACAGAATCAGGGTTTCCGGCGAAGGTAATTACAGTGCGGTTGGTATCCTTATTACTATCGATATGAAGAAGTTTGACATATTTCACTTTTCTGATAACATCTGCAATCGATTCAATTTTTTGAATATCTCTTCCTTCACTGAAGTTGGGGACGCACTCGATAATCGGAAACTTGTTCATTGTAGGCCAGGGGTTAGGGGTTAGGGGTTAGGGGTTAGGGGTTAGGGGTTAGGGGTTAGGGATTAGGGGCTAGGAACTAGGGACTAGGGACTAGGGACTAGGGACTGTTAGGGGCTGGGACAAATTATTAGTTGAGGAATATATTAAAAGTTGTAGAGGTTGTAAAGGTTGTAGACGTTGTAATTTACTATCATTGCAACTATTTTATATTTAAATTAGTCGGATTTAATGTGTACAACTTTTACAACCTTTACAACGTAATCAATCCTTAGGTACTAAATTTAATTCACTAACCACTGATCCCTGATCACTAGCCCCTATTACGGGCATTCCTTAAAACTCAAATCATATTGGCTAAGGGCTTTTCTGCTCATACCCATGCTTGAGAAACCACCGTCGTGATAAAGGTTTTGCATGGTAACTTTTCGGGTCAGGTCAGAAAACAAGGCAATGCAATAATCGGCACATTCTTCGGCTGTAGCATTGCCTAACGGCGACATGCGTTCGGTAAAATCGATAAGAGTCTGTATACCTTTAACGCCGCTTCCGGCTGTTGTGAGTGTAGGCGATTGAGATATAGTGTTTATGCGTACATGTTTTTCATTGCCGAATATATATCCAAAACTTCTTGCAATTGATTCCAGGAGTGCTTTAGCATCAGCCATATCATTGTAATTGTCAAGGGTTCGCTGTGCTGCAACATAAGAAAGCGCAACAATTGATCCCCATTCATTTATAGCATCCTGCTTGCGTGCAACCTGAAGCATTTTATGAAACGACAGTGCGGAAATATCAAGTGTTTTAAGAAAATTTTCATAATTGATATCGTCGTAGGGAATGCTTTTCCTAACATTTGGAGACATGCCAATAGAGTGAAGGATAAAATCCAGTTTACCGCCAAGGTGTTGGACAGATTCCCTTATGAGCTTATCCAGTTCATCAATTTTTGTAGCATCAGCTGCAATTGCAACAGTTTGACATTTAGTTGCCAATTCATTTATTTCACCCATTCTCATCGCAAACGGTGCATTTGATAACACGAATACTGCTCCTTCCTCAAAAGCTTTTTCAGCGACTTTCCATGCAATGGAATGTTCGTTTAATGCACCAAAAATTAATCCTTTTTTTCCTTTCAGTAAATTATAAGACATTAGTTTAAGTTATAAAGTGTAAGTCTAAGTAAACATCTTTAAGTTATTTTAATGAGCCAGGAGCCAAGAACCATTCTTCGACTTCGCTCAGGAACGCAGGAACCAAGGCTTTAAATTTCAAATAATGTACTATTTACACTTTTAATTTGTCAATAAACAATGTAATGTTAATGTTTGTTTAGTTGCAGGATGCCGGTCTTCATGTCCATTCACGTCTCACGTCCCACGTCCTTTCACGTCCTTTCATGTCCTTTTTTCTTCTGTCTTCTGTCTTCTGTCTTCTGTCTTCTGACTTCTTTCTTTTATCTTTTATCTTTTATCTTCTGCCTTCTGTCCTCTGTCTTACCCAATTCCCAGCAGGGCTTTCGCGTTATTAACCGCAGCTTCTGATAATTTTTCCCCGCTTAGCATTCTCGCTATCTCTGTGATTCTCTCTTCTTTCGTTAATTCTTTTATTTGGGTTTGAGTTGTGTTTGCAATTTCCTGTTTATATACTAAAAAGTGATTCAACCCTTTACTGGCAATTTGAGGCAGGTGGGTAATATTAATTACCTGGGCATAACCTGACATGTTTACAATCACTTTTCCAACCTTATCGGCTATTTCGCCCGATACGCCCGCATCAATTTCATCAAATATTATAGTTGGCAAAGTAACTGCTTCTGATATAATAGCTTTTATACTCAGCATCAACCGGGCCATTTCTCCTCCTGATGCAACTTTTGAGAGTACCTGGAGTGGTATTTGTTTATTAGCAGTAAATAAAAACAAAACCTTGTCGGTCCCTGAACTTGTAAAATCGTCAGAGGACTGAAGTCCTACCTTGAAAATTGCATTTGGCATCCCCAGTTGTGTTAATAATTCCAGAATACGGGCCTCAATAACAGGAATAACCTTTTTTCGTTTTAGGGATATTTCAGCAGAACAGCTTTCAATTTTGCCTCGTATCTTATCTATTTCAATTCTAAGTTCATCAAGTCGTAAATCTAAATTTGCAATTGAACCGATTTTTTGCTGCAGGCCTTCCTTTATTTCTATTAATTCACTAACAGTTGATACTCTGTGTTTTTGCTGTAAAGAATAAATCATATCCAGTCGCTGGTTAATAAGTTCAATCTGTAAAGGATCGTGTTCAATATTTTCATCAAGGTGATCAGTTTCACGGGCAAGGTCCTTAAGTTCAATAATAACATTGTTAAACCTGTTCAACAAATCTGTTGAAGGCTGATAAATATTTGCCAGTTTACTTAGTTGATATTGAATATCTTTTAAAAGAGTAATAATGGAATTGCCCTCGCCGGAAACAATATTTGAAGTTGATGATAATGTTGACTTTATCTCTGCTGCATGTGTAAGGGTTTGAAATTCCTGTTCCAGATTTTCCTGTTCATTATCAATTAACTTAGCCTGATGTAATTGTTCAAGCTGAAATTGAAAATAATCCAGATCAGCTTTATTTTTAAGAGAATTTGAGGAAATATCCTGATATTCGTTTAACAAAGATTTGTAGGAGGCATATAAATCTTTATATTGCTGAATAAGTGGTAATTGTTGAGCAAATGTGTCAAGCACATTTAATTGAAAGGTTGCATTTTCCAAATACAGATTTTGCTGTTGGGAATGAATATCTATCAGCTTTTCGCCGAGGTCTTTTAATATTGAAAGATTTACGGGAGAATCGTTTACAAAGGCCCGGGATTTTCCGTCCGGGCTTATTTCACGTCTTATGATAGTATTTTCTTCAAAATCAAGGTCATATTGATTGAAGATATCTTCAAGCCCGTAGCCTGATATATTAAATGCTCCTTCAACAATACATTTTCTTGATTTGTCCAATAATACCGAAGTATCGGCACGCTGACCAATTATAAGGGATAAGGCCCCTAGCAAAATTGATTTGCCAGCGCCCGTTTCGCCGGTTATAATAGATAAACCATTTGAAAGGTTTATATTAAGTTCCTGAATTAGTGCATAGTTTTGAATGGTCAGGGACGTTAACATGACAAATTAGTTGTTAGTTGTTAGTTGTTGGTTATTGGTTGTTAGTTGTCAGTTTTTGGTTGTTAGTAGTTAGATTTTTAACACTTAATCACTTAATCGCTTCATTTATTGTAAAATTTTCTGATATTTTTGGAGATTACTTGGATCAATTTCTTTTAACAAAGCATTGATACGTATCTTTTCATCAGACGAAGATTCTGTAAATATATTTATAAATTCATCGCATTTTGCATCGAATATTATTTGAAGCAATAACATATATGGATCAGGTTTATCTCGGTAAACCTGTTGCAGAAGTTTAAGGTCATCAGCAATTTCTTCCCTGCCTTCACTTGTTTTATCTGACATAATATCCAATCCTAACCGGTGGTACTTATATAAAAAATCTCTAACAGGGCCGTAACTGTCTTCGAGGATATTTTGAATTAACCAGTAACGGTTTTTATTACTGCTTCCATCGTTAGGTTTCCATCCTACTTCACCCGCATTCTGAGCATTGTTCACAACAACCTCAGCTTTGCTGAAATAATCATTTCCACCTTTATATGAGTATGTATCATAATCCATCCCGACAATAATATATGCATAATAAGCCAGAAGAGATGTCAGATTATTATACGATGCTTCATTAAAATCAAGTGATTGAAATTCAACATATGAAAATTGAATATTTTGGTCCAGGTAATTTAACACTGTTGAACTATAGGATGAATTAAATATTGGTCGCCTTGCTTGTATTTGCAATGTACCTGTAAAATCAGGCGCAGAATAGGTAGAAATTTTGAAAAGCAGGTTACATTCAATGCGTTCTTCGTTTGAAAAAACGTTATTTGTCCAGTTACGGTCGTTAATGAATTCTGCTATTGCTTTTTGCAAAGTTTCAAATATGCTTTTGTTTGTACCCTGGATCTGACCTGATTCAATTTTAACGTTGCATTTCAATTCCTGGGCTGCAACATTAACAGAAATGTATGCGATAAATATAAATATAATCAGAAAACGGGATTTAGCCATGTGATAAATAAGTTATTAATTTATTTGATATATCTATGGCGATATCGGTTTTACTTTTTAATGCTATTTTTTCAATTAAATCATTTTTATCAATAATGGTAACCATATTAGTATCGGCATTAAATCCGGCGCCTTTATCATTCAGGGAATTTAAAACAATAAAATCAAAATTTTTATTTAAGAGTTTTTCCCTTGCATTTTGAAGCTCATTATTTGTTTCCAATGCAAAGCCAACTAATACCTGATTATCCCGTTTCATTTTGCCTAGCTGGGCAGCTATGTCCCTTGAGGGTACTAATTTAAGGTTAAGGTTGCCTTTGTTTCTTTTTAGTTTTAAGGCAGAAGGATCTGCTACTGTATAATCGGCTACTGCCGCGCATAAAACTGCAGCATCCATACTATCGAACTTATCGGCACAGGTTTTGAACATTTCTTGTGCAGTATTTACTTTGATTAATTGAATGTTATCATTTTCCAATGTTAAGCTGACAGGCCCACTCACAAGTGTAACCTGGCAGCCTCGTGAAGATAGTTCATTTGCAATGGCGTATCCCATTTTACCTGAAGAGTGGTTACCGATAAACCTTACAGGATCGATAGGTTCGTAAGTTGGGCCGGCTGTAATAAGAATTTTTTTCCCTGAAGGCTTGTTTAGTGTATTAAAAAATCTAATTATATTTTTGAGGATTTGTTCAGGTTCTTCCATTCTGCCTTTTCCTTCCAGTCCGCTGGCAAGTTCTCCGGATTGGGGTTCGATTATTATATTACCTGATTTGCGAAGGAAGTCGATATTTTTTTTAGTTGCAGGGTGCTGAAGCATATCCAAATCCATAGCAGGAGCGATCATTATTGGACAACGTGCTGATAAATATGTAGTTAATAATAAATTATCTGCTATCCCGTTGGCCATTTTTCCGATAGTATTTGCAGTTGCCGGTGCAATAAGGAAAAGGTCGGCCCATAAACCCAAATCTATGTGACTATTCCAGTCGCCGTTTTCCGGATTACAGAAATCTACAAGCACAGGATTTTTCGAGAGTGTTGCTAAAGTAAGGGGAGTAATAAATTCTTTAGCACTTCTGGTCATTATTACTCTAACAGATGCACCGTTTTTTACCAGTAAACGGATAAGAATGGCAGTCTTATAAGCTGCTATTCCACCTGTAACGCCAACAATTATATGTTTTTCCTTCAAAGACAAAATTAAACTTTGAAACTAGCATGATTAATATTAAACATGTAAGATAAAAATCAAATGCGAGTTCCATCCGGCCTTCTAAATAAATTTATTACGGATGAAATGATATCACATTTGATTAGATTTTACAGGGTTCCGGTAATAAATCTCATTATCCTGAAATTCCTGCATTGCAATTAAAGAAGGTTTCGGAAGCCTTTCATAAAATTTTGATATTTCAATTTGTTCACGGTTTTCAAATACCTCTTCGAGATTATCAGTGTAATAAGCAAATTCTTCCAGTTTCCTGTTTAATTCCTGTTTCATTTCAACACTTATCTGATTTGAACGCTTGGAAATTACTACAACTGTTTCGTAAATATTACCGGTTGCAGCCTCAAGCTTGTCTAAATCTCTGGTAATTGTTGTGATAGGAGCTCTTGATTTTTTGTAATCCAACATATGATTTATTTATTATTAATTTGTTTTTATTTAGAACCAAGAACCAAGAACCAAGAACCAGGAACCAAGACTTAATAATTTTAGATTCTAGATTTAAGATTTAAGATTTAAGATTTAAGATTTTAATAGTCTTACTAAATTGTAAATCTTAAATCTCAAATCTGGATTCTCAAATCTTAAATCTATTTTCTTTCATCTTGTATCTTTCATCTTTTATCTTGGTTCCTGGCTTTAATTAAGGTACTTCATAGATATATTATAAATTCTTTCAGCATCATTCTTGTAATCACTTTTTGGGAATTCGGATATAAAAGAATAGTATTCATCAATAGTAGATTGAAAACGGTCTTTTTGTTTTGAAGGTACGCTGTTAATTGCTAATTTGTAGTTAGAATCCAGTAATCTCCACATTAATTCTTCACGGTATTTTGTATTGGGGAATTCAAGCAGGCTGTTTTTTAACGCAATAATAGATGAAGTGTAATAACCCATATCATAATACAGTATTGCAGAATTTTTAGATTTTTCCACTAGTTTTTCTTTTAATTCAACTGAAAGTTCTTTTGCTTCTTTAACATGAACACTATTTGGATATTTGTTGACAAATGAGCCTAATGATTCTATTGCATAATTTGTATTTTCCTGGTCCAGTGAAGATTTTGGACTTTCAAGGTAATAGCAATAACCAGCCATATATTCTGCTTCCTCTGCAAATGGCGAGTATGGAAAATTTTGTGCAAATGTTTTAAAATAATGGCCTCCCATTATGTTATCTTTTTGTTTATAATAACTTTGAGCCTGATACCAACAAACAGAGTCGGATCTTGTAGTTCCCCTGAATACATTCACAATTTGGTCTAAAACGTTTCCTGCCCTTACATAATCCTCCTCCTGATAATATTGCAAGGCTTTATGATATTTATACTCGTTATCTGTACTTTTTAATACTTTATCGTAGGTACTACAGGAAAATATTGCAAGTGTGAGGATAACAAAAATTAAGGCTCTGATGTTCATTCCTAAAAAATTAATTTAATTACACGTGGTTTATCTCAAAAACCCATAAATAAATAATTTGCAAATGTAATTGATAGTGTAGAATTTTAAAGCAAATTATGCTATTTTTTATTTTATTAACGAAAAAAGGTAAATTTTAGTATTCTATTTGGCTAAAAATCAAAAAGCAGTACATTTGTCTTTTTAAATTAAAAAGGGATTAGGGGCTAGGGGTCAGTGGCTAGGGAGCAGGATTTATTCTATTAGACCCTAGTCTCTAACCACTAGCCCCTGGTCTCTAACAACTAAGCACTAAGCACTAATTACTAAGCACTATTTAACATGGATTTATTCGAAAAAATAATTAAAGATAAGGGTCCTTTAGGGCAATATCAGAAGGACGCACATGGATATTTCCTTTTTCCAAAACTGGAAGGAGAAATAAAACCTAAAATGAAATTCAGGGGCAGGGAAGTGTTAACCTGGAGTTTGAACAATTATCTTGGTTTGGCTAATCATCCGGAAGTTCGTAAAGCTGATGCGGAAGGTGCTAAAGATTGGGGATTGGGTTATCCCATGGGTGCACGAATGATGTCAGGACAAACTTCACTTCATGAACAACTTGAGCAACAACTTGCAGAATTTGAAAAAAAGGAAGATGCATATGTTGTCAATTATGGCTACCAGGGAATGATATCAATAATTGATACTTTGCTAAACCGCCATGACGTGGTTGTTTATGATTCGGAGTGCCACGCTTGTATTATTGATGGGTTAAGGCTTCATATGGGTAAACGCTTCGTTTTTCCACACAACGATATTGAAAAGTTTGAAAGGGAGCTTGAAAAGGCAGTTAAAATTGCTGATGAACAAAAAGGCGGAGTACTGGTAATTACCGAAGGTGTTTTTGGAATGTCCGGTGATCTTGGTAAAATGGATGAAATAGTAAAATTTAAAAAGAAATATAATTTCAGGTTATTAGTTGACGATGCACACGGTTTTGGTACTATGGGAGAAGGTGGCAGGGGCGTCACCGAACACTTTGGTGTTATGGATAAGGTAGATTTATATTTCAGTACATTTGCCAAATCGATGGCTCTTATAGGTGGTTTTGTTGCAGGGCCTAAGATGATTATCGATTTTCTGCGTTATAATATGCGATCACAGATTTTTGCCAAGTCGTTGCCAATGCCGATGGTAGTAGGAGCAATTAAAAGGCTCGAATTGTTAAAAACAAGGCCAGAGCTTCGAATAAACCTATGGAAGGTGGTAAAAGCTTTGCAGGATGGTTTAAGGTCCAAGGGCTTTAACCTGGGAAATACCCTGTCACCTGTTACACCGGTAATATTAAGTGGAACGGTACCCGAAGGCACCAACATTGTTCTAGATCTGAGGGAAAATTTCAGCATATTCTGTTCTATAGTAGTATATCCGGTTGTTCCAAAGGATGTTATCATGGTAAGGATAATTCCTACAGCATTGCATACTTTGGAGGATGTTGAATATACCATACAGGCGTTTGCCAAAGTACAGGAGAAGCTGAAGGCAGGGAAATATATGGGGGACCATGTGGTAAGTGGCTAGAAATGGTGCTTAGTGCTTAGATAATATTCCGGTTGTATAACCTTATTATAGAGGACAGAAAACAGAAGACAGAGGACAGAGGACAGAAAAATAGATAAAAGATAAGAGAATTTGAAAATTTGAAAATGTGCTAATTTAAAATGGTCTGTGAAATATATAAATTTTATAACGTTTAAATTCCAAAATCTAAAATCTTTTTTTCTTTCAACTTACTTCTACTTTCTGTCTTCTGTCTTCTTTTATCTTTCATCTTTTATCTTTTATCTGCTTTCTGTCTTCTGCCTTCTGTCTTCTATCGACTTACGACTTACGACTTTTCCGCGAGATATCTTTCAGCATCCAGCGCAGCCATGCAGCCTGTTCCTGCTGCTGTTACAGCCTGGCGATAGGTTTTGTCCTGGAGGTCGCCACAGGCAAATACACCTGAAACGTTAGTGCGGGTTGAACCGGGTTCTGTCAAAACATAACCTGTTTCATCAGTATTAATATAAGGCTTAAATATATCGGAATTAGGTTGGTGGCCGATAGCCACAAAAAAACCATCAATATCGATCCTGGTATCCCTTCCGTGTTCATCTGTGAGGATAACTCCTGTTACAACCTGTTCCCCTGTTATCTCTTTAGTCACCTTCCCAAAAAGGACTTCGATGTTAGGGGTATTTAACATTCTATGCTGCATGGCTTTTGATGCCCGAAGATATTGTTTTCTGACAATTACATATACTTTTTTGCACAAACCGGCGAGGTAGGTAGCTTCTTCGCAGGCTGTATCACCACCTCCAACTACGGCCACAACTTTACCACGGTAAAAAAAGCCATCACAGGTGGCACATGCCGAAACTCCATAACCCTTGAATTTTTCTTCGGAAGGAATGCCCAGGTATTTGGCGGTAGCTCCGGTTGCTAAAATAACACTATCGGCTTCCAGCCACTTTTCATCATCTATAAGCACCTTATGTTTTTTCCCGGAGAAATCTACTTTAGTAGCATAACCAAACCGAATATCGGCACCGAAACGGGAGGCCTGTTTTTTAAGATCGTCCATCATTTCAGGACCGGTAACACCTTCAGGGTAACCGGGAAAGTTTTCAACTTCGGTGGTTGTCGTTAATTGTCCTCCCGGCTGTAATCCTTCATAGAGAACCGGTGCCAGGTTTGCGCGGGCGGCATATATTGCGGCAGTATAACCGGCAGGCCCTGATCCTATAATTAAACATTTAATATGTTCGACGTACCCGGAAACATTTGATACTGATCCTTTTTCATTACTGTTTTCTATTGGTTTGGGAGAACTCATATATGTTATTTTTTTGAATTAAATTTATATATTTTAAAACGAATAACAAAAGTAATAGTTTGCGAGGATTATTTTGCAGATAATGGCAAGATGATTACTTTTGTCAATCGAATTACATTATTAATAGAACCAAGAACCAGGAACCAGGAACCAAGACAAAAAGAACAAGAGAAAGAAAAAGAAGACAGAATACAAAATACTGAAGGCAGAGGACAAAGAATATTAATTTACAAGTATTTAATAACTAACAACTGACAATTAGAATGAAATTGTATTATCTTGGCTCCTGGTTCTTGGTTCCTGGCTCTCAATAATTCTATCGGGGTGTAGCGCAGTTGGCTAGCGTATTTGCATGGGGTGCAAGTGGTCGGAAGTTCGAGTCTTCTCACCCCGACTAAGTGATTAAAATAGTGGTTGTTAACCAAGATGTTAGCAGCCACTTTTTGTTTTGATAGAAAAATTATTAAATGAGTTAATACCTCTCTCGATTCAGGAGTTTGTCGACTGAAGCGAGAGAGGTATTAAAATTAATAATGTTGGCACTTTTCAATTGCGAAAACAAGGCACTTTTTTATTTGCTAATTATAGCTAAATTAAAAAGCAGAAATTTTGATTTATTTATCTAAATTTAGGTTGTTTTGGAAATGGATATCTATATAAACTTCTATCCGTGCTAAACATAATCCAGATTGAATCTCTAAGACTTTTTGAAATTTTAATAATACCATTTTTTTCAAATTCTTTATAGTTATTACATTTAGCAAAACTGTTTTAATATTCTGATTTTCCTTAAGCTTTTAAACATTTGGTTTTTATATTGGCATTCTTAACCCCAACCCCTTAGAAAGGCTAAGCTGTCAGGTTAATGTTTGTAAAATTCTGATATACAATTATAATATTTTTGTTGAGATTTCTCACTTCGTTCGAAATGACAGTCAGTTTCAGAAAGAGAGGAGGGAGGGGAAAAGATGGCGGCAAAGCCGCCATCTTTTCCCCTCCCTCATACACCACTATACTGTGGGTCGTCATTCCGACCGAAGGGAGGAATCTCTTTATGTATGTCGCAATTCATAAAAAATACCAATTACAAAAAAAAAGTTAATTCCTTACGTCGAACTGAAGTTATATTATAATTATACAAAATTCAAACCAAAACTTTAATTACCGAACAAAATTATAAAACCTTTTCCAGCATTACCACAACTAACAGTTACAGCAGTTTTACTTAACAATAATGTTGCATTTGTACGTGAACCTTCGGTAAAGTACTCAGGAGTTCTTACCTGTATTTATAAATCTAAATTTAAATAATTCCATTCAAATAGAATTATATCGTTGGGGTTTAGTTGATAAGCCTCTTGTATCTGTTCGTTTAATTGTTTAATATCTGAGGACCTGGCTGAAAAAGTACCATTATCAACTGGCCAGCCGGTAAGTTGTCTAAACGATTCCACTGTTACACCAAACTTTTTTCCATGCTTTTCACATGCAGCTTTAATATGACTTCCAAAGTTGGGAATATCAATATGCACATCCTTAAGAGCAGTGCCTACGCCATCTTGAAGATAAATACAATCTACATCTTTTGCGATGTCTAATAATTCATTGTACCATGCTTCAATTATATCGGCAGGTTGCCATAAATTAAAAAAAGGAGAAATAATTACTGGTTTTGAAGCATCTTTTTTGTGAGCATATTCCGCTACCTGCTGCAACCATGAAAAAAGCAATACCTTTTTATTTTTGGTTTGCCAATCATAATCATTTATCTCCTGAGGAATATACCAACCACCAAATGCTTTATTTGAACCAAATAGATTGTATAACTCATCAATGTTGTCTTTGTCTTCTATTAATAAATTGCTGTAAGTACCTGCTAAAGCTTTATCACTTTTATACCAGGATTCGCTGAATGACAATCCTAAATAAACTTTAATGCCAACAGTCCCGGCAGCTATAAATATTTTATTTAATATTGGATCGTTATATTTGACTAAGGAAAGCATGCTGGGTGAATACCATGCCCTATTCTGATGTACACTATATTGAACAATTATTTTGGAAAGATTCATTTTGTTCATTTTCCAAAGTTGGTTATTCCATTGCTGTTGGGTCCAATAACCGTTTTTAACGGAGTCAGTAATACTAATAGTAATAAAAGTGCCTGTTAATGATGCTTTTTTTGATGTTTTAGGATTATACTTACTGTAAAATCTTAAATCATTTAAATAAAATTCACCAGAATGAGACTCAACACTCTGGCTTTCAACTTCTATATCCCATGCCCTTATTCTATTCAAATCAAGTTTATTATTGCCGTTGCCACTGACCCTTATAAAAGAATTCATTGGAAATTGTAAGGTATGCCAGGTCGTATCTCCTAATGAATAAGGCTTCGAAGCAAATACTTCATCTGTACTGTCAAATTTTCTGTTCATATTAATATCTTCCCACAACCTGAGCCTAATTTGGTCTGTTTTATTTCCACCTTTTAAGGATAGTGTTAGTTTGTCGGGCATAAAGCTATAATCCTGAGGAGCGATATCGTAATTGCGTATTAATGTAAATCGTGAATTGAATCCTTTTTCAAAATGATAAGCAACACTTAGTCCCTGATTATGGATAATTGTATCACTTAATATTCCTTTCCCATTTATAAAAGCCGGATAATAGCTATTTGATTCAAATCTGTCAATATGTTTGTATGTTTGAGCTTTCAAAGTTTGATAACCAAAAGAATAGTAAAAAATAATTAAACAATAAATCAATTTTTTTAATAATATGCTCATTCAATTAGCTATTTATTTCTTATTATTGAGTGGTATTAAACTTGCAAGAATCTGGCAGGGATTGTGCAAATGACTTTGTAATAAATACACAAGCCGTAATAAAAATTATTACTCTTATTATTTTATTAGTTATCATAATAGCGAATTTATTGGTTGTTAATAGAAGTATACTTTAGGATAAATTCAATTTAAATTTAAAAATTATTTCTTAGGATCAATAAAATACTATAATATCATACTATAATTATTAAATTAATGATCATTTAATGGTAGGTTGGTTATTGTTAATTAGCTTCACTATGGCATGTTAATGTAAGAAATTAAATTTTTAATATTCTTATTCCGATTAATACTATATAAACTAACATACTATGATCAGAATACAGTTATGGCCCCTTTTTAAGGGGTTGAAGTTAAGGATATTACAATTAAAACCTGATTCCTTAAAACGAACTCACGTTAGAATAATATTTATATTAATTACTCACAATATTGTTATTAGCCATTTTCAACAACAAACTCTACGTTAAATTTGTTAAGCAAAAAATAGATTTTGATTGATGTTACTTTTCATTATATATTCATTTTTAAACCAAACAACTAATATGAATTCTGTAATAAAACTTGCCATAGTCATATTAATGCTTCAATTCACGACTATTACTCATGCTCAGGACATCAAAGACACAATTGCAATCCGGAATATCCTTCAGGAAGAAACTGATTCGTGGAACAAGGGCGATGCTGTAGGCTATTCAAAATATTTTGCTGAGAATGGCACATTCACAAATATTTTAGGATCATTTTTTATAGGTAATGAGACGTTTAAAGTGAAACATGAACAAATATTTAAGGGAATATTTAACGGAACTGAAATGTCACAAAAAATAGTATCACTCATATTCGTGCGCCAGGATGTGGCAATATTAGAAACTCTCACCTTGATAAATGGTTTTTCAAAAGATGGCCCGCCTAAAGGTGTTAATCTTGATGAGAAGGGACGACTTATAACCCGGCTTTTGCAAGTTATTGTAAAAGATGGTATAGAATGGAAAATTGTATCATATCATAACGTAGATATAAAGCCAGGTATCCCGGTTCCAGAGACACATTAATCATACGGATGTTCTGACAATTATGTAAAAAACAATTTGACAACCAATTATTCTCCAAAGCCGCCAACGGCAAAAAGAAAATTCCATATCAGCCGCGGGCAGTCTGTAGGGTCAGCCTTTATGGCTGACCTATATTAAATTGCGGCTAAAGATTTGGTACCTGAGCGATGTCGAAGGTTTTTTGGTTACTTTTTTGATCGCAAAAAAGTGACAAATAATAAATTAAGTTATAAGGAATAATACTCCACCTCAGATGAAAAGCAGTATCTCGTCCTAATAAAAGTTTACAATGCGAATATATAGGCCATAATAAAATTGCTGATGCAATAATAGAGGCTGAAATTATACATCAATTTGAATTGTCTTTCAAATTCCAATTAATTTTATTAATTTCAATTGAAATTAGCAAAGATTTTCAAACTTTCTGAATCAAAAACGGAGTTTAAATTTAAATTTTTGAAAATTTTGAGAAAATATATATTTTCTTTTATATTAATTATCATTTCAATAAATGGTTTATCACAGGATGAACATTTGAATTTTAGGCGTATAACCAGTCAGGACGGGCTTTCGCAAAACTGGGTACACTGTATTTTTCAGGATCAGACAGGATATATGTGGTTTGGTACTTCAAACGGATTAAACAGGTACGACGGGTATGATTTCAAATTTTATAGACTTGGCAATGTTTCTGTTAATGCAATCTTAAGAAAAAACGATCATGAACTATGGATATGCAACGATTTAGGAGTTTATATTTATGATAATAAGAAAGATACTTTCAATTTATTCCCTTATTTAAAACATCAGGCAGTAATATGTATGCTTGAGGATAAAGAAAAAAAATTATGGTTTGGAACAAATACCGGATTATACAAATTTAACCCTACTAACAGTAGCCTTGTCATCTATACCTATAATAAAAATAATCCTTCAGGAATCAGCAATAGTTATATAAATACTCTTTTTGAAGATACTGAAGGTAATTTATGGATAGGTACCAAAACCGGTTTAAATCTTTATCAAAAAACCATCCAGACTTTTAAAAAAATTATTTCCACCCAGCTTAAAGACAATCTTTCAGGTAAAGATATAACTACCATTTGTGAAGACCATAACAACCGGATTTGGATTGGTACAGCACAAGACGGTGTGTACCTGCTCAAAAAGGACATGTTTGCAAATGTTCAATTCCAAAAGATTATTGATGGTTATATTATATCGTTGCTGGTTGATAATAAAAATAACTTATGGATTGGCCGAAGTTCCAATGGTGGATTGGTGAGGTTAAACCTTAATAACTTTTCAGAAGGGAGGCAATCCATTTTCGAATATTTTCAAAATAATCCTGCTAACCCTAAAAGCCTTAGCGATAATTCGGTTTTTTGTTTATATCAGGATTATTCAAATGACATTTGGATAGGAACTTTCGGTGGAGGCATTAATTTTTATAGTTACAGAAACAAAAAATTCCATGCTATTATTGGAGGTATTGATAATCAACCTTCCATAAAAAACAATCTTGTAAATGCAATTTGGGAGGAAGAAAAATATTTATGGATAGGCACAGAGGGTGGTTTAGACAGATATAACAAGACAAATAAGACCTCCCGGCACTTTCATTATGAAAGTCAAAATTCATCAAGTCTTGGTGCAAACCCTGTTTATTCTATATTAAAAGATTCTCGTGGAAATTTATGGATAGGTACCTGGGGCCAGGGTCTTAATCTCTATAATTATAATACAGAATCGTTTAAAAGGTTTCTTCCTGATGGAAAGCTTGGTTCGTTAAGCTGTGGCAATGTCTTTTCAATATACGAAGATTCGAGGGGCAATCTTTGGATTGGCACAATTGGAGGAGGATTAAACCGTTACGATTATAAAACTGGTAAATTCAAACAATATCTTCACATTACAAATAATACTAAAAGCCTTTACAATGATGACATAGATAATATTAAAGAAACAAAAGATGGCAGGTTATTTATTTCATCATATACTTCATTGGAAAAGTATAATTACAACACTGACGATTTTACACATTATCCGATAAATGTAAAAGATACCAGCAGTTTCAATAGTAGTTTTATAATTTCAATTTATGAAGATAGCCATAAAAATATCTGGATTGCAACAAACAAGGGATTAGTATTATTTGATGATACACAAAAATTTTATTCCAATTATACATCGTCACAGGGTTTATCAGACGATATAATCCAGGGAATTTCAGAAGACGATCATGGCAATTTATGGCTTGGTACAAATAACGGGCTATCAGAGTTTTTACATGGAACTGATCATCCAAATCCTCCTGTATTTGTTAATTATACTGATTTAGACGGATTATCAGGCAATGAATTTAAAAGAAGGTCAGTATTTAAATCCATAACCGGGATACTTTATTTTGGTACCTCACATGGATATACTTATTTTCATCCGGACAGCATTTCCCTTAATAAAATACCACCTTCCGTTGTACTGTCAGATATGCAATTATTACAGTCCCTTCCTAATGGAAGTATAACATTTAAAAGTGTTAGCAACAATATAAATGCTATTGATAAAGTTGATCTTTCTTACAGTAATTCTGACTTTGTAATCAAATATGCAGCACTCAATTATCTGAACCCGGGTGAAAATAAATACAAATACAAACTAAACGGCTACGACAAAGAATGGATAATTGCAGATAATTTGAGAGTTGCTACTTATAAACATTTATATCCCGGGAATTACACTTTTATGGTTTTAGGCTCAAACAACGACAGAATATGGAATGTAAAACCGAAAATACTTCAAATTTCGATTCATCCTCCCTGGTGGGGAACATGGATAGTAAGAATTTTGTTTGCTTTACTTTTCTTAATAACACTTATTGGTTTTTACAGGGTGCGGTTTTCACTGCTTAACCGTCAGAAAAAAAAGTTAGAGATAAAAGTGAAAGAACGAACAAAAGAATTGTTGGAAACTAATACTTTACTTGAAGAAATACAGGAAGAAATTATACAGCAGAACAATGAACTATACCAACACCGCAATAACCTTGAACAACTTATTGAAAAACGAACTTCTGAACTGGAAGTAGCCAAAGAAAAGGCTGAAGAAAGTGATCGGCTAAAAACCGCATTCCTACATAATATGAGTCATGAGATAAGGACTCCGTTAAATGCCATCATGGGTTTTGCGGGATTATTATCAGAAAACTTTGATAACAAAGATATACTTAAAAACTTTACGTCTGTTATAATACAAAGTGGTAACGAATTACTCGAATTAGTAAACGACCTCCTTGAAATTGCAAGGATTGAATCGGGACAGTTGTCGGTTCATTTGGGTGAATGTAATTTGAATGAACTGTTTTCGGAATTAGAGACAATTATAAACGAATATCGTGTGCGCATTAAAAAATGCGATATTGCTTTTGAACTTAATTTAAATTGCCGTATTTTAGAAAAACCAATTTTTATTGATCATTTGAAGTTGAAGCAAATATTAATTAACCTGATTACTAATGCTTTTAAATTTACACATTCCGGAAAGGTTGAAGTCAGCTGTAATTTAGAAGAAAATAATGTACTCTTGTTTTCTGTTTCCGATACCGGTATTGGGATTTCTGCTGAAAATCAATCGGAGATTTTTGAACGGTTTACACAGGCTGATCCCGGCAGCACTCGTCTGTATGGAGGGACAGGCCTTGGCTTATCAATTGTTAAAGGTATTTTAGATGTTGTAGGAGGAAAGATATGGGTTAATTCTGAACCCGGAAAAGGAAGTACATTCCACTTTACATTTCCGTATCAATTAGTTGATAATAAAATTATTGAAGCTAATATTAAACCAGAAAACAGATTACCTGAAACTCAACTTACTATTCTTATTGTTGAAGATGATAAATATAATGCAATGTATATGAATGAAATAATTAAGAAAATTGGTTATAATATTTTGCATGCTGAATCAGGCATAAATGCAGTAGATATTGCTACTAAACAAGATATTGATTTAATTTTAATGGATATACGCCTGCCGGATATTACAGGTTATGAAGCTACCCGATTAATCCGGGAACAAAAACCTAACCTTAAAATTATAGCCCAGACAGCTTATGCTACATCTGTTGACAGACAAAATGCCCTGGACGCGGGGTGCGACGAATACATATCAAAACCGGTTGATAAAGCTTTGCTTTATGAAGTGATTAACCGGCTAATGAAAAATAATACTGAGAAATATATAGGGTAATGAATCTTCCGGAGATTCCACAAAATGATACAGAGAGACTTGCCGCTAAAAAAGGGCTTTAATAATTTACTTTTGTAAGATTCAAAAAAAAATGGTGATATAATGAAAAGAACCAGCAGATGGGGGATAGGGCCAATATTTGCAGCTTTATCAATTATTTATGGATGTATAACTATAAGAATTAATCAATACTTTAGTCCTTTATTTGATATCGGGTTTATCCGGTACAAAATATTGCGAATTTTCGGTATAATTTTTATTTGTATTGGAATCCCATATTTTATAGCTTCTGTTATAACAGTTACAAAAGCATATAATGCTGATAAACTTGTTACAGGAGGCGTTTTTGGAACCTGCCGCCATCCATTATATTCATCCTGGGTGATATTTATTGTACCTGGTATATTTCTAATGTTCAATAGCTGGATTTGTTTAACTACACCAATATTCATGTACATTATTTTGCTGGTATTGGTTAAAAAAGAAGAAATATATCTTGAAAATAGATTTGGTGGAGAATATCAAAACTATAAAAATAAGATACCATGTATATTGCCTTATGGCATATTTATTAAATGAAATTACTTAACAATATTTAAAAATGAAATTTATTCAAATAACTTTATTATTATTTGCATTGACAGCCAATTCTATTAACGGGATGAATTCTATATTTTTTAATGTTAAAGATTTTGGGGCAATTGGTAATGGTATAAATTCCGATAGTAAAGCTATTAATGCGGCAATAGAGGCTGCATCTAAAGCAGGCGGAGGTACTGTTTATATTCCTGCAGGCATTTATTTAAGTGGTTCCATACATCTTAAAAGCGATATTTGCCTGTTTATAGACCAGGGGGCAACAATCCTTGCAGCACATGTTAACATTGAGAATGGCTATGATGAAGAAGAAGAAAGCATTAGTGTGAAATATCAGGATTCAGGACATAGCCACTGGAAAAATAGTCTCATTTGGGGTTACAATATTCAGAATATATCAATAACAGGATCAGGTTCAATTAATGGAGGAAGTCTTTATAAAGATTGGGTGCCGGGATCGAAAATGAATGCAAACAAGACGATAAGCCTGTATTGTTGCCATAATGTTATAATTCGTGATATTTCAATCCTGCATGGGGGATGGTTTGCTGTTTTAGCTACGGGAGTTGACAACCTGACTCTTGATAACCTGAAAATTGACACCAACAGAGATGGAATGGATATAGATTGCTGTAAGAATGTAAGGGTTTCCAATTGCTTTGTAAATTCGCCCTATGATGACGCAATATGCTTAAAAAGCTCATTTGCATTGGGTTATGCACGTGCTACCGAAAATGTAACCATCACCAACTGCCAGGTTAGTGGTTATGACGAAGGTACAATGCTGGATGGCACATATAAAAGGACAAAAAATATTTCCTACGGACTTTATCCTACAGGACGGATAAAATTTGGCACAGAATCAAACGGAGGATTTAAAAATGTTACAGTTTCAAACTGTGTATTTGACTATTGCCGTGGACTTGCACTGGAAACAGTCGATGGTGGGTTTCTTGAAGATGTTATCATTTCGGATATCACCATGAGGGATATCGTTAATTCTCCAGTTTTTATGCGTCTGGGATCCCGTATGCGTGGACCCGAAAATATTACCCCTGGACGGCTGCATCGAATTTCAATTAATAATGTTATAGCTTACAATGTAAATCCCGACCAGGGAATATTAATTACAGGCATACCCGGGAAAAATATTGAAGATATTGGACTTAAGAATATTAAAGTATATTTTAAAGGAGGTGGAACCAAAGAACAATCTTTAGCCGGGGTGCCTGAAAACGAAAAGTCATATCCGGAACCAGGTATGTTTGGTATTATTCCGTCCTATGGAATATTCATTCGTCATGCACGCATGGTAAACCTCGAAAACATTGATTTCAGTTTCGAAAATACTGACAAAAGGCCTCCTTTAATGTTCGATGACCTAATTGGCGCGACTATCCGTTTTGTGACAGGACAGAAAGACAAGGAATCATCGTCACTGGTTGTAAAAAAATGCAGTAATATTCAAATTTTTGAGTCACTTGGTATTAAAAATATGACAGTTAAGTCAGAGGAGGAAAAAGCATTATAATAATATTTAAACCCGGCAAAGAAGTTGGGGTTTTTAGAGGTGCCATTAATATTCATTAAAAATTCTTATTTTCTAACATGAAAACAAAATTATTTTCGATAGCTCTGATAGTATCGGTATTATTTGCATTTCAGGGCTATAAAGAGAAAGCGCAGCATAACAATACCAAATGGTCGGTCAAAGTATCACAAAGTTTTTTGAGCAGGTTTCCAAGTCCCGACAGCATTCACTGGGCGGGACAACACGGGAATAGTTTTAGCTGGCAGGCTGGATATATTATGTTTGCCATGGAAAAGATGTGGCATAGAACCGGCGATTCGTCTTATTTCAATTACATTAAAAAATTCGTGGATTTACACGTTGATAATCAAGGTAATGTGCCTTACTTTAGCAGAAATGCACTCGATAATTTTCTCCCAGGGTATGCTATTATATTTATGTATGGGCAAACTAACGACGAAAAATACAAAATTGCCGCGACTAAAATTCGCGAAGGCTTTAATAATTATCCCCGCACCTTTGACAGTCTATACTGGCATGGTGATTGGGCCCCGCACCAGGTATGGGTGGATGGTCTGTTTATGGGTCAGATGTTCCTGGTCCGTTATGGAAAGATGATAGGTGATTCTTTATTCGCATTTAACGAGGTGGTAAGGCAAATGACCCTGATTGCCGGCAAATGCCAGATGGAAAATGGATTATTGCTGCACGGGTGGGACGAAAGCAAAAAAGCCTCATGGGCTGAAAAAAAAACAGGGCTGGCTCCCGAGGTATGGAGTGAAGGTCTGGGTTGGTACGCTGTGCTCATTGCTGATGTTTTCGATTATCTACCGCAGAATTACCCAGGATCGCAGAAAATTTTGGAAATAGGTAAAAAATTATGTAAAGGTCTTAAGGAAGTTCAGGATTCCACTACCGGTATGTGGTTCCAGGTAGTTAATAAACCTTATCACAATGGTAACTGGAATGAAACATCGGGTACCGGCATGTTTATTTATCTGTTGCAAAAGTATATTAATAAAGGCTTTATTAACAAGCAGGAATTTCAGCCTGTGGTAAACAAAGCGTATCAGGGGCTGATAAAGAAAATAAAATACAACAAACAAGGTTATATAGACCTTATCGATTGCAGCAGTATTGGAATAAAAGATAGTTATTTCGATTATATCTCACAAACTAAGGAAATAAGCCCTTTTTCTGCCTTTGGATCGTTTATAATAGGATCTTTAATTGTTGAATTCAAATAAATTTAATAAAACCTTAACAAGCCACATTTATATTTTGGTACAATTCTTGCTTGTATTAATAATAAAATTATAATTTTAATTATTATTAATTTGAATATCAATATAATGAGTTTGGTTAAAGATAGAATTGATCCTAACGATATTTTTTTCATTAATGAAAAGAATGATAAAGCAGTATATAATAATATTGAATGCAAAACCTGTGGAAATTTAATATATACATTAGATAATTACCCTTCATATAACGGACTTATAAAGGATTGTCCGTTTTGCAGCGGCTATTTTACCCCTTCGGATAAGTAATGCCAGGGGTCAGGGGTCAGTGGTTAGGGATTAGTGATTTGCGATTTCAGATTGGCGATTGGCGATTTAATAATTCCAATATTATGCGCAATATTCTTATCAATTCTAAAGGTTTCGGGTATATCATGTATACTCAATGTATGGTCGGTGTTTCCCATGTTTTGTGAGTTAACGATGTAGTTACATTACAAATATAGTTTGTAAAACTATTGTAAATTAGTCTAATAAGGAAATATAAAGGTAATTTGTTATTAACAATATATTAGCATGCTTTTATTCGGATAGAAGTTTTTACAGAAGTAAATAAAAAGGGAAAGTTTTATAATGTTAATTTAACTTGTGCGTAATCATACGAGCATTTACAACTTGTAATGCAATGACCAATTAAATTCTAATTTAAATATAAGATCATTGAAATCTTCATCAGGATAACCATCATTGCAATTATAAATTTTAACTCCATTTCTTTCTTCAACGAATATAGCTCCGCCATTATGCCAAAAATGTTTAGTTCCATCTTCAACTTGCCAAGCATTGTAAACAATAAGCATCTTGTCTTTTGATTTAACAATCACATCCACTTCTTTTGAAATATAAGATTCCCAAATAATAATTTTATAAGGGGCCTTTTGTCCATTGATTTCAAATTCACCTTTAGTGTCTAATACGATTCCTTGTTGCCACTTACTATCTGTTGAGACTAACGTTACTTATCAAGAATGTGTCTGTAAAAATATTTGATTGCTCCAACGGCGATACGCATGCTTGAAATGGACAGCCCATAATTTTCTTTAAGATTGCAAACAAATCCAACCAGATCATCTTCCTTCAATGATTCCTCAGGCTGGTTGTAATACTTATGAAGTCGCTTAATTGCTGCAATATACGCTCGAATTGTGTGATCAGAAAAATTGTTTACTACCATCCGTTGTCGGAACTTTTCTAACTGAATATCAAATTCAACTGTAGTTATTCCTTTTAATGTTGATTCAACCAATGGTTTATCAAACATCTTTAAACTGAACACTGAGACTAGTTTTTCTACTTTTTTTTCATACTTTTGAGATTAGAGTTATTATTTAATGGTTGAAATATACCAATAAATTGCATCCTACCTCCTGCAATACGGAGGTAGGTGCAATAATTAATGTTTTTTAATCTGGTGAGAATTATAGTTTGAAAGATTCTACAAGTAACCACTCCGCCTCCGTAAGGAGGTTTAGTGCAATTTATTTTATGTTAAATAGCAATATCTTATTTTCAATGCTTTTACCATTTTTTGATTAATTATAAGCGTTCTTTTGTTTGGCTTTAAAATCAGTCATAGCCTGTTTTAAATATTCCAGGTATTTTTGTCTATCTTTTAAAAATAATTCCGTCATCTCGGAGCGAACTTGTCTCATAAATTCAACCGCGTGAAATTCTTTATTGTCTGTATTATTTTTAGTCTCCATAGGTTACCTCCTTTGGTGTTCTTATATCAATTGTTGAATATCCGTATTTTAAATTGATTGAATTATATTGTCTGATACGAAAAAAATTAACCATGTGTCTGAAATTCCAACTAACCAAACTATCTACTTTGAGAATAGTAGCAATGGCAATATGTTGAGCATCTGAATGAAATTTAGATGTTAATGCTCCTTCCTCAATATATTTGTTGGCTAAATCTAATTGTTCAGAATTAATACTAATAGTTTCGATAAAAGAAGCTGGTATTGTTGTTGGTAATTGTTTAATGTTATCAGGAGCTTTATATAGTTCTCCAATAGTTACATCAGATATCACGATAATAAATTTCCCCTGCCTGGCCTGTTCAATAAATGGCTTAGTCCATTCCGAAAACTCTTTGTCATCATATCCGCCCCAAACCGATGTATCAACATAAAATTTCATAATACAAAGGTACAAAATAATATAAATGTAAAACAGTTCTAAAAAGCCCGGACTTATTTCCCGTGCAGGTCGACTGGGATGCGTGGGAGCTCCCCGCGACCGCCCGGGAATAAGTCCGGGTTATCCATTTCAAAAGAAATATTTCACTTAAAAGGATTAACTATTTTCAGTTTACCTTCTTGGGGTGATGCTAATTTACTTTAGCCCTGGATCGGGAACTACGACCCTATTTCTTCTTCTTACTTTTAATTTCTCTAACCTCAAAAAGTTCCTCAGTAGAAATAATATTTTTAAATCCCTTTTTTTCTAATCCTTTTCTCAATGCTTTATCTCCAGACCAAATCTTGCATTTATAAAACAATGAAAAAGCAACATATGGTGTATCTTTATCATCAATATCTTTGACTAAACCCTCGGCTAATTTCCATTTTTTTTCAGGAACGTTAAACTCTGCCATAAAGATTATAGGTTTAGTGATTTTATATTCAATCATTTCAACCTCTAAAATTGACATTTTAGAAATAACCGAAATCTTATTATAATATTTTCTTAGTTCTGTGTGTAAGTATTCTGGAGCTATAAACTCAAAAGTTCCTTTTGAGTTTAACAGTAAATCTGCAATCCGACTATTTGTATTAAGAATCGCACTAAAAACTATATTAGCATCAACGATTATTCTCACTTAATAAATTTTTCGCGATTTTTGGACCACCAATTTTCATTAAGCTCGTCAGCTAGTTTGTCAGCATCTTCCTGTGTAGCTTTACTTTTAGAGGTTATCTCAAGATAATCAAGGTAATCCATAATTCTTTGAAAGCCGAAAGTATCAACCGAATGAGAAATCTTTATTACAATCTGATCATTAATTCGTTCCACAATCATAACTGTATATTTTTATGTTTTTGTATCTTTTCTTATTGACTACAAATATACAATTTATAAATATTACTAATTGTTAAGCCCGAACTTATTTCCTGTGCAGGACTGTAGTTTAAAAATTTAATGTTTGCCCTGTTCTATTTCTTTGGCAACAATAAGGCTGTCGTAATAATCCGGCTTGGTTTGATATAGCTTGTCAACCGTTTTAATCTCCTTTTGTGTATTCTGGTTGCCAAATAGTTTTAAATACCGGTACTTCATAAAATTTCCCTGCTTCCGCTGCGAATAATACTCGTATTTATCCCTCTCCTTTTTAACGCTTTCCGTTTCCCATATTGATAAAAACAGCAAACAAACTATAACAGCTGCAGTTCCCCATAATATCAGGTTGTAGTAATTGAATTTTTTTTTCGGTTTTTCCGTATGCTCCCATATTTCGCTTTTCCTCTGGATAGCGCATAGTCTTGCTATGACTTCATCCATTCTCTCGTCTTGTGATGTTTACCCTATCTGTTTGCTTATCTTTGAAATTTGACCCTCTAAACTGGCTAAATGTGCCCAACGCGCCAAAAATGTAAAGTTAGCGATTAATAGTTTCATTACAAGCTATATATAATATTTGTTTTTTTGGATATTTTTGTTCGTCTTTTATAATAAACGTAAATAAAATTATAAATTAAACCTTCGTTTGTAAAGCAATGATAATTTGATGAATACGTGATATTATAATGTAATTATTATTGAATTTTAATAGCAATAATAACCATTTTTTCTAATTCGAAATTGCAGTTTCCTGGCTAACTATACAAAAATGTAGCGATGGGCAAAAATAGCCTGCTTCATATCTTTGCAGCTCTATCGGAGTATGACAGGGAAAGTATCTTAGAAAAAACACGTGCTGGTCAGCTCCTGGCAGCTGCTAATGGTAAACATATGGGCAGACCAAAAGGCATTAACCAATATAATTTCGAAAAAGTGAAAAAAGCCTTTGAAAAAGGGTTATCTGTATCTGAAACTGTCAGGTTAACAGGTATTAGTATTTCAAGCGTTAAAAGGTATCGGAAACAGATTCAATCGTAGGCTACAGGCTGTTCTCAAATATTATTTATCTTTCTGAGAACTGAATATTCGCGTATTAAGGGAAGGAAAATTGCATCCATAACAACCACGGAACTTTATGTACTATCTTTTAAATTACCCCAAATTAGGATGAAAAAACAAAATCCAACTGGTTTGAAGCAATTGGATTTCATAATTAAAACATAATTATGTCTGATATGGTGGTCAGAATTTACATAGTTGCAAATTTAATCATTTGATTATCATAGTCAATGTATGTAAACATTTCCGAGCGTATAAATGCTCGGAAAATCCATGTTAGAACAAACTAAACAACCTTTTTAGAAGAAGCTCGAGATGTCTATGGGTTTTCCTATATTAAGAAATTCCTTTCTAAAGTAAAAAATTATTTCCCACGTTCCCTGTGGTTTCTTCTCAGAACCATAAACATATGTAAGCGGAACCGCACTTATTAAGTACCAACCTATGGATGACATATAATTAATAACATCTATCGACGATTTGCATATTGTAACATTTTCCAGCTTATTTGCAACTATGGAATCTAGGAAAAGTTTAGCATTTACATTTTTATCAAAAATTACAATACCTTCTGTGCCGTCTACAGGGCGATATTTGCCTGATTGATCTTTGATAGTGTCTAAAAATTTATACCTAATTTCACAATATCTAACTATTTCGTGCATTGGATTAGCAGGAATTAAATTCAATTGACCATAACTTACAGCAATTGAAAATAGTGATATGCAAAATAATAAGCTTAATTTTTTCATAGTATAATATTTTAATGAGAAATGTTTAAGGCAATACAGGTGTAATGGGGGTCGGTTCATGATTGGGAAAATATAGCACGTTAAGCCTGTACCGTGAACCGACCCTAGATAGTTCCTTTTTTATTATCATACCTTCTTTGGACTTACAACTTCTTAACAACATCTGGTGTTGGCTTTTTGAATGGGACTGGGATGCCACCTTTACCAGATCCTCCTCCTTCACCTCCATCATCTCCATTATCATCAGTTATTGCTTCATCATCTATAGTCTGCACTTGAACGAGAAGAGTGCCACTATTTATGGTACATACATTTGAGTCTACTGTGTATGTAGCAACAACATTGACAGCCATTTTGATGAAACAACGTTTGATAATAGTCAAATTGAGCTTAATCAGATTATAAACCAAAGGACAGCAGGCTTATTTTTTATTGATAAACTCAATATTTTAAAAAATCTTTGTGCAACTTTAAATGTTAGATATGATTACGTTTATAATATTTTAACTGATAATAAAGATTATCAAACTCCTGATTCCTCTGGATCAGGAGAAAAGGTTTTTCAAAACCCTACCTATCGGTTTGGATTAACCTATAATATTTCAAAATTTCTTAATATGTACCTGGTTACAGCTACGCTACTTTTACCCAAAATAAAGTAAATTTCCAAATTTGTCGATTTAAAAAATTTATTCTATTACGAAAACCTAAATCGCAAATCTAAAATCGCGATTCGCCAATCGCAAATCATTTTCCTTCATCACCTAATCACTTCATCACTTAACAAAGTAATAAGTCTTCCCCTCATTGATAATTTTGTAAGTAAGTAAATCCATACGATACCAAATGTAAGTATAGATATGATTATTAAGGATAGAAAACCACCTTGTATACTAAACGAAGGAGATATTAATGATGGGAAAATGCCTATAAATGCTGAAACTGAGCCGCAAAGCAATCCTGATGCCAGCAGGAAAATATTCTCAAATAAGACTAATTGTAAAATTTTATTTTTCCTGAAACCAAGGGCCCTATAAAATGAAAGTTCATGCCGGCGCTCAAGCATATTCCTGTAGAGTATAATCCCAAGTCCTAAGGTACCGATAAGCAGGCCAAGACCTCCAAGTGCCATAAATACAGAAAGGTAAGTATTCTCAACAGAATTAAATGAAGAAAGTCTTTCAGGTGCGGTTGTTAAAGTTACCCCATAATCAGGCAGACTTGAATTTATTACTCTCGAAATTATTTTCTGTTTTGATTTTGGCGCATCTATTAGAAATACCTTTGATCCGGCAGAAGGAAAGTGCCTGACAAAAATACTGTCGGGAATAAGTATGTAACCCTGAAATATAGAATTATCGAGTCCGGCAACAAGTTGAAAACTGATATTTTCGCCAAATTCATCCATATATGAAACCGTGTCACCAACTGATTTATGTAATCCATATTCTATAACGGTTTCATCTGCCAATGAGGGAATAACCTTATCGCCATAGCTTTTTTCCATTATTTTCCAGGGATGGTTTTTGTATCGGTTATCAAATAATTTAACAAACGAAAAAGAACCGTGAGTATCAAAATAAACCGGATCGATACCCAGAACAGCCGGATGTGAAACCTGATTAAGGTTCAGGCAGCTTGCATCATCACCATCTACACTATGTAACTGGATAAATCTTACACTGTCAAGATCTGATTCTTTTTCTGTTATTAAATTGTTTTTTCCTTCCGGTTCATTCAGGTTGTATGGTACCGGCATGGTTGTTCCGGCCCAGAAAAGAAATCCACCTGTGCCTGATTTTCTCTGATTTTCTTCTCCGAAATATGTTTTTCTGTACGATCCTGTTAAAATTATTATAAAAGTACCTAATGCAAGTATAAGAATAGTAGCAAAGCTTCTGCGTTTATTTCTGCCTGCATTTTTTATGGCAAGGTTGAATATTCCAAATAAAGTATTTTTATTTTTTGGGGGACGACTTATGTAATACATTATTAAATTTGCACTTCCCAATAAAAATAATCCGCCGGCTGTTAAAAACATTCCGGCATTATTGTATGAGCCGGTGATTATCGAAATACCAACCAGGCAAACTGATCCGGTAATACCTATAATTGCGATTGTTAATGAAAATTTAAGTTTTGAGGGCTGAAAATTAATGTCTGAAAATCCTTTTACAAGGTTAGTTACAGGTTGTTTTAATTTTTGGATTGTCACAAAATAAACAGTGACCAGGGCGACAAATATGCCAATTATTGATCCGACAACCAGTTTTACTGGTAAAATATATACCTGAAGTATTGGTTCTCTTACAGCATCAGTCCATACAGAATTTAATCCGTAAATTAACAGGTCGTTATATAAAATTCCAATAAAAGCGCCAGCTAAGCCACCTGACAATATTATAAATACCGATTCGGCAAAACGGAGTAAAACAATATGTTTTTGAGTAAATCCAAGTCCTGATAATATTCCCGTTTCCTGTGAACGTGCTTCGGTATTAAGAGAGTATGTAAGGGCTATAAGGAGTATTGAGGCTACTATAATAAAAAAGCTCAGATAGAGGAAGAGTTCACCAAAGTCAATAGAATTAGCAGCAGCTGAGATACCTTCTTTATGGACCGGAATTATATTCATTCCTATGTCTTTAAGTTTTATATTTCTTAATAATAAATTACTTATTGAATCAGGTGATGAGAAGTATTTTTTATCAAACCTTACAGCAGTATAATTACCAAATGAATTATCCCAAAGTTTTAATCCGGCTGCTGTGGAAATAAATGCTTTTGGGGTACCCCGGTAATCGTTCCAGTATTTTTCATCCTTTTTCCTAATTTTTTTCAGGTTAACCGGTACTCCGGGGTTCCAGTCCCTGCAACTTATAGCTTCGGAAAATCCGGGGATGGAAGGCATGAGTGTCCTGTCTTCAATTTTGCTGTGGTTATCAATAATAAGTTTAATAATAAACAGATTGCTTTTTTCTTTGATGGTGTGTAAAGGCCCTATGACAAAATAATCAAGTGAAACGGTATCGCCGGGTTTAACGCACATATCTGTTGCAAGCCATTCATTTATAATAATTTCATTACTTTTTAAATTGACCGGCAACAATGGAAATGATATGGCAGATACAAACGAATATGGGGTTTCTTTTGCATTTCTGTGAATAGCGTTTACAAAATATGTTTCTATGTTTTGGTGTTCTATAGATAAGCTGTCAATTACTTTGGAAATTTGTTTGTCAATAAATATCCGGTCCGAAATAAGTTCAAAATTTCCATTTCCTGGTACTTCCCTTATTTTTAACCCTATATCAGTAAGTTTAATGTGTTTGGAAAGAGTTTTATTCAATAATGCAGGGTTTTGGATTGCAGTTATAAGAATTAGGTTTGCACGTCCCGTTAATCCAAGCTTATCAGCCAGAAATCCACGGGAAATAAAGACATTAAAGGGAGCGGACTGGTTGCTGTTCAGGCTGAATCTCCCGTAACAGTTGCCGGATGCTATTGATTTTACTTTAAGTAACAATGCTACCGATGGTTTATCTATGCTTACAAGGGGCGTATTAAGCGGGATGAATCCAATTTTTTCAACACGTAATAAAAATTCATCGCCGGCTTTAAGGTTAAGGTTTTGTGCAATATTTTCACTTATAATAGCCTCATCCGGATTTAATTTCTGAACCTTACATTTTGCTATATGTCCGAAATCATCATCTATTCCGATTACATTTACGCTATTTCTGATATTGTTTTCATTATTGATTGCGATGCCATGCATCATTAAGACAGGTGCAGCAGGAACATTTGTACTTTTTGAGATTTCACCAGCCAGCTTGGCCCTTATAAACCTGCTTCCGGTATTAAGTATGTAAGATGTATTACCCAAACGCTTTTCCACGAGTCCGAGAAGGCTATGCCGAACCGAGTCTCCCAATATTATTGCCCCGGTTATAATAGCTGTACTTAATACCGTACATGCAAATACGGTTAAGTGTTGTTTCTTAAAGTACCACAGGCTTTTTAGTATATAGCGGATCATAATATAGTGCTTAGTAATTAGTGCTTAGTGCCTAGGTTTTAGTTGTTAGTTGTTAGTTGCTAGTATTATTATTGTTAATGAAATTTTCTGGAAAATGCGAAAAGGTTTATAGGGTTTATAAGGCTTATAAGGTTTATGGGTTATACAGACCTGGGAACTGCTATTAATTTCGAACACCGAATTTCGAACATCGAAAGCCGAAGTATATTTTACTTCATTCATTATTCGACATTCGACATTCGATATTCATTTTTCTTTTCTTCTGTCTTCTGCCTTCTGTATCCTGTCTTCTTTTTCACGTCTCACGTCCCACGTCTCACGTCTCACGTCCCACGTCCCACGTCTCACGTCCCACGTCTCAAGTCTCACGTCCCATGTCTCACGTCCCATGTCTCATGTTCCACGTCTTACGTCTCACGTCTCTTTTCTCCGGCCCTTAAATTTCTTTACGTATGATATCCATAAGCTCTGCTACGCCAGGGACTTTGCCCTGCAATACAACTTTATCGTTAATTACCAGAGCAGGGGTATGCATAACGCCGTACGAGGCTATTTTGGAATAATCACTCTCCTTTTTAACAGAAATTCCGTGGTGCAAATCTTCTATTGCTTTATGCAAGTTATCTTCAAGTTTTTTGCAATTTGCGCATCCGGCTCCCAGGATTGTAATGTTCATTTGTGTAGGTCAAAAGTTAAAAGATGAAAGAAGGCAGAAGGCAGAAGGCAGCGTCTTTCTCCCTTAAAAATGGAGTAAAAATTATATGAAACAATATTGTATCAATCACCTCACCCCCTACTCCTCTCCTCAAGGAGAGGGGAGTAATTCCTACAATTGGATAATTGCAATTATACGGAATTAAAGTCTTCTCCTTGAGGAGAAGATTTAGATGAGGAGTTTTTTTTACAGGATTGAATCTAATCATATGTATATCTGTAATTTTGAATAAAGTCTAAAAAGTGGTTTCTAAAGAGAAGACAGATAAAAGCAATAATATTTCTTAGGTACAAGATACAAAATTAGGTGATTTATTGGTTAGGACAAACCGGGAATAGTTAACTTATGAAGAGTTGCCTAATTTGTTGAAATGAGATTTTATTTATTTGTACAATATTGAAAAATAACCTATATCTTAGCATTGATGGAATTTGCATTATTAAATAGAACTGTTTTTCGGCCGGAAATAAATTTAATAAATGAGGTTAAAGTGAATATATTATAAATAATCATTAACAACTAAAATACTATATGTACACAATATTTAATAAATTACTTTTTTTAGTATTAGTATTTCTAATTCAAGTTAATTCTGAAAATGTTTTCTCTCAAAAAATTACTCAAAGTGATACTATCAAAACAACAACTAGTGATAATTCAGGAGTTTTTATAGGCGTAGATAAAAACGCTCAATTTCAGGGAGGGGATATTAATAGTTTCCATTTTTGGGTTATACAAAACACCTTTATTCCTGATAGTTTAAAGAAGAAAGAAATACATGGAACAATAATTGTTCAATTTGTTGTTGATTCACTTGGTATAGTCGAAAATGCAAAAATACTTAAAGGAATAGATTCAATATTAGATAATGAAGTAATTCACATAGTAATGAGTTCACCTAAATGGATCCCTGGTAAACTATGAGGTAAATCTGTTAATCAACAGTTTGTAATTCCTGTTAAATTTAATATTATAAATAATAACGTGACAAAAAATGTAAGTCCTTCTGACAGTGAAAAAATATTTCTTATAGTAGAAAAAAATGCAACCTTTCAGGGTGGGGATATAAGCAGTTTTGCCTCATGGGTAAATAAACACATTCATTTACCGGATAGCGTTATCAAAATGGTACTTCGAGGAAGATTGATAGTTCAATTTATTGTGAATTCAAAAGGCATGGTCGAAAAAGTAATAGTCTTACGGGGAGTCGATCCGATATTGGATCAGGAGGTAGTGAAGACAATTATGAGTTCTCCACTATGGAAACCAGGTAGAAAAGGAGGGAAACCTATAAATCAACAATTTGTAATTCCTGTGGATTTCAAATTGTCCTGGTAATTTTTATTTACAATTATTTTTTGTTTAAAAATCACTGTCCATGTAAAATTATATCAATATGTATATTAAGTTTTTAATGTAATGCCCGGGTTAAACTTTTTGAGTACCAAATTTTACAGTGGACAAAGTTTTTTTGGTTAACAACATATTAAATATCACAAGTAGTGTTCCAATTAAAAAAAGTGTAACAGTAAAATAATAAATTAATTATTTGTAATTTGTCTTCAATATATGCATACCTTCACCTCTGCACATCTTCACATAATATAATTAAACAGGTATCCGACAATAATTATCCCAAATGCAATTATTCCTATAAAAGTCAAAATAAAAGGCATTTTAAGTACTTTATTTAAAATAACTAGTTCAGGCAACGAAATTCCAATGACTGACATCATAAAGGCCAGGGCAGTACCAAGAGGGACGCCTTTCTCTATGAGTGCCGATACAATGGGAATTACACCTGCCGTACATGAATAGATTGGGATACCTATTAAAACTGATAAAGGGACTGAATACCATTCAGATTTATTCATTACCGATACCAGGTAATTTTCAGGAACATATCCATGAATCAATGCCCCAATTGCAACTCCTAAGAAAACATATAACCAAATCCGGGACAAAATATCCTTTACAGCATCAAAACCGATTTGTACCCTTTCATCTATACTTAACTTAGTTTCAGATATTCCAACGTTTCCAAATTTAGTTTTATAAACCCAATCCTGAACCCATGGTTCAAGTTTAAGCCTTCCGATTACCCAACCACATGATATAGCAATTACCAGACCCGTTAAAATATAAATTAACCCTATTTTCCACCCAAATAGTCCAATTAGCATAATTACACCCACTTCGTTGATTAAAGGGGCGGAGATAAGAAATGAAAAAGTAACGCCTAACGGGATACCGCTTTCAACAAAACCAATGAAAAGAGGAATGGCTGAACAAGAACAAAAAGGCGTGATTATTCCAAACAAACCGGCTAAAATATTTCCGGCGAACAATGATTTACCTTCAAGAATTTTTCTTGTTTTTTCAGGGGAAAAGAAAGATCGTATAACTCCCATCAAAAAGATTATCAGGATGAGCAAAAGCATTATTTTTAGCATAGTACTTAAAAAAAACCATAGGAAACCTGAAAAATGGCTTTCCTCCGGTATCCTGAAAAAAGTAAAAACAAGAAACCACGATACTTTTTCCTTGAAGTAATAAAGCAGGATCCAAACAGGAAAACCCAATAAGCAGATATTTGTTTTTGTGTTCATCATTTATAGAATCAAGAGCCAGGAACCAGGAACCAAGATTTTGGGAATATTTGATATTGGTTTATAAGGTTTATATGTTTATGGAATTCTAATTATACGAATATACTTATAATCGAATAACCGAATAACCGAATAACCGAATAAATTTTATTCACTAATAACCAGCAACTAACAACTAACAACTAACAACTAAAAGCCAGCAACTATGCACTATGCACTAAGCACTAATTTCCCATTCAGTAAGTTATAAATTACCTTCATATTACCCGCAAGCTCAATCGAGTGTGTTACTATTACCAGTGCGACGGAATAGGTTTTATTAATGTTAATAAGAAGTTCACCCATCCGGTGGGCTGAAGTATTGTCGAGTGAACCTGTTGGCTCATCGGCCAGTATTATATCAGGTTTATTGATCAATGCTCTCGCCACGGCAGCTCTTTGACACTCACCTACAGAAAGTTGTCCGGGAAGTCTGTGTACTTTATCAGCAAGACCTAATCCGGCAAGTAATTCCATACCCCTCGAACAGGCCGATTTTTGTTTTGCTTTATCATTTAAAGGTAATACAGGAATTATTACATTTTCAATCAGGTTAAGCTGAGGCAGCAGGTAATGCCTCTGAAAAATAAAACCGATGTTTTGATTACGGATTTTTGAAAGTTCTTTTTCATTAAATGAACTGATGTCTGTATCATTAAAAAATACATTGCCTGAAGAAGTAGTATCCAAAGTACCCATAATATTTAATAATGTACTTTTGCCTGAACCTGAAGGCCCTGTAATAGCTAAAGCATCCCCTTTTTCGATTTTAAGCGATATTTCATCCAGAATAAGCCTTTTATCTGGTGTATCTGAGTTATCGTAATATTTGGTTATATTTCTTAATTCCATCATGTAATTGGTTGTTAGTTGCTGGTTGTCAGTTGTTAGTTGAAAGTTGCAGGTTGCAGGTTACAGGTTCCAGGTTGCAGGTTACAGGTTCAGGTTACAGGTTCCTAACCTAATCACTTAATCACTTAATCACTTCATCACCTCATCACCTCCTGCAACACTTTTTCATACACCCCTATCATCTGTTCAGTGAGAGTTTGGGAATTATACTTCAGCATCACGGCATTTCTGCCATCGACACTCATTTTCTGCAATTGTTCAGGATTGGAAAACAACCCTGTTAAGGCCGAAGCAAGGGCAGCAGGAGTGTTTGGATGATAGATTGTCCCGCCCCCGGTTGTTTGAATAATTTCAGGAAAGGCACCCAGGGCAGGCTGTACAACAGGAATTCCTGACGCCATCGATTCAATCTGATAAATTCCAAAAGCTTCTCCTTTTAATACAGGGACTGACATTACCGATAATCCGCGGAAAAACACAGGTAAATGATTTGTATTAAAATCTTTGTATAAATCGACATCTTTAGAATAGCCTTTTCTTTTGAGTTTTTTAATTTGCTTATTGATGAATTGTTTATCATCGCTGGTCATTCCACCGTTGAGCCTTAATTTTGCATTTTTAAAAACGGAATTATCTTTGAGTTCAATAAACGCATCGATAAGGATTTCAAACCCATTATCCTCACACATCCTTGAAAGGTAACCAATCACCGGAGGCTCAAGTGAAGGTACTATAACTTCATATTGATCAGGATTTACGCCTATTGGAACTATATGCAATTTATTATCAGGGATATGTAATTTCTTTTTCATCACTTCGCCAAAATAATTGCTAACTGACACGAAAGCATTAACATCACGGCCCTTTTCAGCCATTAATTCCCATAATTTATCACGATAATCAGGTTGCATGCCATCTATCCAGACATCTTCATCCTGAAGTGAACATATTACCGGTACATTAAGGTCCTCACGGATTTTTTTTACTAACCCGAGAAGCAAAGAGTTCGAGAGATGCACTATGTCAGGTTTCTCGCGGTGTTTCAAATAATTAATTAATTGAGTAAGTTCTTCAGTCTGAAACCCTTCGCTGCCCATAAGCATTGATAATGTCATTTCTTCCAGTCCTGTAGCCCTTGTTGATCCTGCTTTACCGGCAGCATATTTCAGAATTGGTCCGGAATCGAAAAAACGTTCAAGCCATGAAGGCATGTTTCTCAGGAACCGAAAATTCTGTTTCAGATATATGTTTACAGCACCATAAAATACAGGAATATCAGCTGATTTATCATTTTTATCATATGAAAGAGGGAGATATACAGGAACCAAAACCGAATCATGTCCCAGGGACCTTAATGTTTTTACAAAAACGCCGTCGCGTAAACAGTTTCCACAATAAAATGAAGCTCCAAATCCCGGAACGATGCTGATGATTTTCATGTATAATAGTGCTTATTGTTTAGTTATAAATGTTGTAAATGTTGTAAAGGTTGTATTATTCGATATGTAAAATTATAATATTTGCTACATTTATAAATAATAATTGTTCAATTAATAAACATAAAGCATTAATAATATGTTGTTCAATTTAGTAATTCATTATTAATGCGAATTAAAAGTTTAAAAATTTAAACCACGAAGATCACAAAGGTTTACACAAAGTAACACAAAGGAACAAATCCTTTTAATAATGAAATCAAGTATATTGTGAATTATCCTTTGTGTACCTTAGTGATTTACTTAGTGTACCTTTGTGGTAAAGCTAATTTCATTTTTTAACCCATAATTTGCATAACAAATTACTCATTTTCATAAGCATCAGGCACTACTAAAATTATTATTATGAAAAAATTATTTCTATTACTATCCTGCTTTTTAAGTTTTATTTCTGCGGTTTACGGGCAGGATGAGGCACGATTAATGCGTTTTCCTGCTATTTATGACAATCAGATTGTATTTTCCTATGCAGGTGACCTTTATGTAGTTTCATCGGATGGAGGCGTTGCACGTAAACTTACTTCAAATATCGGATATGAAATGTTTCCGAGGTTTTCGCCCGATGGAAAGACATTGGCATTTACAGGGCAATTTGACGGAAATACAGAAGTTTACGTAATGCCTTCTCAGGGTGGCGTCCCCAAACGTGTTACATATACTGCCACTTTGAGCAGGGATGATGTATCCGACAGGATGGGCCCGAACAACATAGTAATGGCATGGACGCCTGATGGTAAATCGATTACATACCGATCGCGAAAGCAATCATTTAACGCGTTTAAGGGAAGTCTTTTTAATGTATCGCCCGACGGTGGTTTATCAACTGAAATTCCCCTGGCAACAGGAGGATTCTGTTCTTATTCCCATGATGGTAAAAAACTTGCATTTAACCGTGTATTCCGTGAGTTCCGTACCTGGAAACATTACAGGGGCGGAATGGCAGATGATATATGGATATATGATTTTGGGACAAAACAGGTGGCGAATATTACTAATAATCCCAGCCAGGATATTTTCCCAATGTGGGCAGGTAATGAGATTTTTTTTCTTTCGGACAGGGATCGCACCATGAATTTATTTGTTTACAATACTGTAACTAAAACTACTGAAAAAGTAACCGGTTTTAATGATTTTGATATAAAGTTTCCTTCTATTGGCAAGGATCAAATTGTATTTGAAAACGGCGGATATATATATAAATTCGACACAAAAACAAGAAAATTCGATAAAGTCAATATACAAATTAAGGATGATTTTCAATTTTCCAGGAGTGAATGGAAAGATGCTTCAAAAAGTATCCGCGGATTTAGCTTGTCCCCAAATGGCGAACGTATCCTTTTCAGTGCACGCGGAGAAATTTTTACCGTTCCTTATAAATCAGGTATTACAAGAAATCTGACACAAACTCCGGATGTGCATGAGCGTGAATCTGCCTGGTCTCCTGATGGTAATTATGTGGCTTATCTTTCTGATCAAACAGGTGAATATGAAGTTTATATAATTAAACAGGATGGTTCGGAGTCTGCAATTCAACTTACTAAAAATGCCGATACCTATAAGTTTAGTATAAAATGGTCACCTGACAGTAAAAAGATACTATTTAACGATCAATTATTCAGACTGCAAATTGTAGATATAAGTAATAAAGAAGTTACCCTGGTCGATCGGGGCAAATATGAGCGTATTTTAGATTATAACTGGTCACCCGATAGCAAATGGGTGGTTTATGGCAGGACAGAAAAAAACGACCTGGAACAAATCTATATATATAATTTAACTACCAAAACAATATCTGCAGTTACCGATTCATGGTATTCATCTAATTCACCTTCTTTCAGTAAAGATGGGAAATATTTGTACTTTTCTTCAGAACGGGATTTTAATCCGATATATTCTCAAACAGAATGGAACCATGCCTATATTAAAATGGAAAGGATTTACCTGGTAACTCTTTTAAAGGATACTCCCTCACCATTAGCACCTGAAGATAATGAGATTATCCCGGAAAAAGAAAAAATGGCTACTACTTCCGAAGCAAACAAAAATGATGACAAAAAAGTTAAACTTGCAAACAAGGACACCATAACTACAAAAATTGATCTGGATGGAATTCAAAACCGTATAGTAGGGCTCCCTGTAAAACCTTCAAATTACACTTCTATATACGGCATGGGGGATAAGGTTTATTATCTTGAACAATCCACCGAGCCAGGTAATTTGGGAACTGCAAAATTCTATGATTTCAAAAAACGTCAGGAAACTGAACTGGGATCAAATATCTTGTTTTCAATATCTTCAAACGGTAAAAAAATGCTGGTCAAACAGGAAGACAAATATGCTGTTATCGATCTTCCTTCTGCCAAGCTTGACCTTAAGGACTTTGCTGATTTGTCAGGTATGAAAGTGTGGGTCGATTATCATAAGGAATGGAAACAAATTTTCGATGAAAGCTGGCGGCATATGCGCGACTTTTTTTATGTTTCGAATATGCATGGGCTAAACTGGAAAGCAATTCACGACAAATATGCTCCACTGGTACCTTTTGTAAATCACAGGGATGATTTAACTTATATTATAGGTGAAATGATTGCCGAACTCAATGTCGGGCATGCATATGTTAACAGTGGAGAAAAACATACAACGGAAAGGATTAAAACGGGCTTGCTTGGAGTACGGCTTCACAAAGATATAAGCGGATTCTTCAAAATTGATGAGATTCTTCCCGGAGCTAACTGGGATGAAAATTTACGTTCACCATTAAATGATATTGGGGTAAATGCTAAAGCCGGCGATTTTATTCTTGCCATAAATGGGAAATCCACACAACATGTAAATGATATTTATGAGTTGATGGTTAATACAGCCGGCAAAAAAATTGAAATTACCTTAAACAGTTCACCTGTTATAGAAGGAAGCCATAAAGCGATTGTAATTCCAACAGGTGATGAGTCACCACTTTACTATTACCGGTGGGTGCAGGACAATATCCGCAAAGTTAGTGAAGCAACTCATGGAGAAGTTGGGTATATACATATTCCTGATATGGGAGTGGAGGGGTTAAACGAATTCGCCAAATATTTCTATCCCCAGCTGGATAAAAAAGCCCTGATTATTGATGACCGCGGAAATGGCGGAGGTAATGTATCTCCTATGATTATTGAAAGACTCCGCAGGGAAGTTACCAGGTCAGTTATGGAGAGAAACAGAACAGACGGACATCCGGTTCCAACTGAAATGATGATTGGTCCTAAGGTTTTACTAATTGATAATTATTCAGCTTCAGATGGAGATTTGTTTCCTTATGCCTTTGAAAAACATCATATCGGGAAAGTAGTAGGAATGCGTACCTGGGGAGGGGTAGTAGGAATAGAAAGTTCAAAACCGTTTATTGATGGTGCAGCTTTGCGTATTCCTCAATTTGCATCATATTCCAGCGATTCCAGCAGTTGGATTATTGAAGGACACGGAGTAGAACCGGACATATGGCAGGATAATGATCCTTCAAAGGAATACGAAGGAGAAGATGCGCAATTGAACAAGGCAATTGAAATAGTGCTGGATGAATTAAAGGATTATAAGGGGGTACCGCCTGTACCGGTGGCGCCGGATAAGTCCAAATAGAAGGCAGAAGGCAGAAGACGTAAAAGGACGTGAAACGTGGGACGTGAGACGTGAAAAGACGTGAAAGGACGTGAAAAGGGACGTGAAAAGGGACGTGGGACGTGGGACGTGGGACGTGAAAGGACATGAATAAGTGAGAGGACAGCTTTACCACAAAGGTACACAAAGTCAATCACAAAGGTACACAAAGGATAATAAAAAATTTACTTGATTTTATCATATAAAGGGTTTTGTTCCTTTGCGTTACTTTGTGAAACCTTTGTGATCTTTGTGGTTTAATTTTTTAAACTCTTAATTCGAATGAACTATTAAAAATTATTAATAAAGTACTATTATTTGTAAGTAAAATTTAAACTTTATGGAAACAATAGTAAATAAATCGTCCGGAACTATGCGTGCATATTCTGTTATGAAGTTCGGAGAAAGTGCGGGGATTCACAATTTACCGATACCCTCCTCCGAAAGTGATTTGCTTGTCCGGGTAACATATGCCGGTGTTAACCCGGTAGACTACAAACTTATAGAAAGACTGACGGCTGCATCATACTTTCCATATATAATAGGTGTTGACTTCGCAGGTATTATAGAAAGAATTCCTTCCGGTGAACTTAATTTTAAAATCGGGGACCGGATTTTTGGTCAGGCAAGATCATATGGCACATATGCCGAATACACAATGGTAACACCGGGATTGAACACTTCACCTTTTGCTCATATACCCGATGGCATATCAGACGAACAGGCCGCTGCTTTACCCGTCGCGGCAATAACTTCCCTTGGTTCGCTCAATCTTTTAAATGTTACGGCAGGCCAATCTTTAGTTGTTATGGGTGCAATCGGTGGTGTTGGAGGGTATGCACTGGAAATGGCACGTTCACGCGGATTAAAAGTCATTGCAACTGTAAGGGGCGATAGTGGTGGGGAGGCTTATCAACTTGGTGCCGAAGAAGTTTATAATATTAATGAAGTCGATGTATTTAAGGCAATCCGTAGTAATCATCCTGAAGGTGTTGATGCGATCCTTGATCTGGTGAATGGTCCTAATACAATTATACATAATACTGAGATACTTAAGCCAGGAGGGAATCTTGTATCAGCAATTTATGCTGCAGATATAGGGTGGTTTGCTGAGCGCCGGATTAATGCTTTCAATATTGCATCAAACACTAACCCCATTTCCTCGCAACAAGGTCTCAATGAGATAGCAAAAATGCTGGCAGAAGGTAAAATAACTGCACGTATCCGGTCAACTGTTGATTTAGACAAGGCCGGGACGTTACATGATAAGATAAAACATGGTGGTCTAAGGGGTAAGAGCGTTATACGAATATAAGATAACAGAATTTATCTAACTTCTAATTCTACCTTCTGCCTTCTTTTATAAAACTGAACACATAGACACAGAGACACTGAGGCACAGAGAAATAATTGAAATAAAATTGAAATATATATTTTTTGTTTCATTTAATTATTTCATAAAATTTGATTTTACTTATATAAAATCACGTTATTAAAAGTATAAACTTTTTATTTATAATTATTTAAACCCAACACATAATTTTTTAAGCCTTTATGTGTTCTGAAATATCCCATGGAGCGTTTATGCCTTTCAGCTAATTCCCGGGCAGTCTGGGATCCTCAAATTATCCCAAAAACCTGCACAGGTAATAAGTTGATTGGCGCTTTGATAAGTAATATTCTTATATTTGTATTATAGTTATATTTGCGTTCCCCTTATGAAATCAGAATTTGGACAATTTTAGAATACTATGACAACTAAAGATTTTATATTAAGTACTATCCGGACTCATATAAATGAACTTTCCATATTAGGCATACAAAATGTTGGATTATTTGGTTCATATGTTCGGGAAGAGCAATCGAACATAAGTGATATTGATATATTAATTGATTTTGCTCCGGACAAAGAAAACTTTGACAATTACATGGCTGTATATGATTATTTTGAAAATTTATTTAAAAATGAGAAAGTTGAAATAGTTACAAAAAATGGATTAAGCCCATATATTGGCCCAAAAATTTTAAAGGAAGTAATGTATGTTTAAGGAACCTATAGAGTATTTAAGACACATAAGTGATGAATGTTTATTTATTTTATCGGTTACAGGCAACGATTTTACAAAAGATGATTTACTTGGAAATGAAACTTTAAAAAGGGCTATAGTTAGAAGTCTTGAAATTATAGGGGAGGCAACAAAGAAAATACCGGCTGATTATAAAGTAAAATGGAATTCTGTTAACTGGAAAAATATGGCCGGCATGAGAGATCGGCTTATTCATGATTATATGGGAATTAACTATTCTATTGTTTGGGATGTTGTAAAAAATAAGATACCAGAATTATCTGAACAAATAGGCAATATCCTGGGAAAATAATGCAAAAGAAATACTGACAAAGCGGCAATACAGGCTAAAAACATTAAAAAACAGTGAACCTAACATTTAACGCACATATAATCAGCAAAATCATTATCCCATAAGCCTTATGAACTATGTTAAAAAGCAAATATTTTTAAATAAATATTTTCCCGATTAACCATATAGCACTGTAAATATTGCCATGCAAAAATTTAAATGATAGCTTGATTAAATATACAAGATTTAGTGTATTCTGCTGAATGTCTACTGGCATTTCTGCGAATATTAATTTCTGATTGTTATAAATTAGTATTTTTATTTAGGTAGATGGGAAATATTTTAATTGTTTTACAGCATGAAATCAAGTTTTGATAAATATTTAGCTGAAAAATAACATCTTACTATATCAGAACGAAATATTATACTTCAATATTTTCAACCAATAAAATTAAAGAAAAATCAGTTTTGGATTAGCAAAGGAGATATTTGCAAACATCTTGCTTTTGTTGATTACGGAATCTTGAGGATTGAAGATGAAATAAATGAAGTAGAAACAACCATGCTTTTTATTTTTAAGAATTCATTTATAACTGCGCTTCAAAGTTTTGCATATCAAATACCTAACCTTTGGAACATACAAGCATTAACAGATTGTAGTTTACTAATAATTGATAGAGGAAATCATTTAAAACTAATAAATGAATTTAAAAACTGGCTTGAGGTTGAAAACTTACAACTACTTATGGCTTACGCAGAATTGGAAACTATTTTTTTCTCCCAATTGCATTTAAGTGCAGAACAACGATTTAATAAATTGTTTTCAGAAAGACCAGAGATTTTCAAACAGGTTCCTTTAAAATATATTGCATCATCATTGGGTATAACACCAGAAACACTCAGTCGTTTACACTTATTAACGCTAATTGGAGATTCAAAGTTAGCATCCAGTCTTGTAGGTGAACTGATTCTTTCTTACTAAAAACAAATACCAATTCTAACTTCTATCCTTAAAAATATTGTCTAAGCCTCAAAATCTCTAAAATCAGGATCAATCCTTGTATCCTGACCTAATCCACTTGAATAACCAAATGCATAACCTATTAATGGCTCCCAAATCAATCGATCCCTTCCAAACTTATATCCTAAATCAAACCCAAAGCCAGAAGCCGAACCTTTTGAATTATTTACTATTAAATCCATATTATTAGTAATTGAATTTAAGGAATAATATTTTTCACTCAAAAAATAATATTTAAAATATGGTCTATTTGTGATTTCTAAAAATGAAAGAAACAATAATCTATTTAATATTCTTTCTTTGTTATTGATATTTATGATGTTTGGTCTATTTGTTTTTGAATTAATGATTATATTTATGAACATTCAAACAAACAATCAAATAAATGATATTTTAAATTTAATGATTAACATACTTTTCAATTTGGTTTTTGTGCAACGGAATTGCTGCTAAGAATATGATTGATTTTGAGAATAGAAATAATGAATACTTTTTCGGGATAAGAAAAATGCCGAAATATGTATATAGATTTTTTCATTTATTTTATTTCCCATTTTCAATTTATTGGCTTCAGATGGAGGTAAATAATTATGAATGATTCCGTCATCAGCATTGAAGTGGCTTAATAAAAAAATGTCGTAAAACTCAATATTATATTCAACTTTCATTTACTGGAGTAGGTTGGGGTGGACTTGATAATGATTATCATTGT
This sequence comes from uncultured Bacteroidota bacterium, assembly GCA_963846585.1. Lineage (GTDB taxonomy): Bacteria > Bacteroidota > Bacteroidia > Bacteroidales > JAAUTT01 > JAAUTT01. Next base: position 18,987 of record CAWJWO010000002.1, on the reverse strand, counting down.
TTTTCTGTTGGTTCAATAAAAACATTTACAACCAATTGATTAAGATTTGTCTTATAAAAATGTCAGTTCGATGAAAGGAATTAACTTTTTTTATTTTGTAATTGGGATTTTTTTATGAATTGCACCTAATAAAGAGATTCCTCCCGTTCTCTTCCCGAAACCGACTGTAATTACGACCAAAGGGAGGAATCTCAAAAAAGCAGATATTTTTTGTAATTACTTATTAATAATAACGTCAGTTCGGCTAAATTCCAAATCCATAAAGTCTGCCATCAGATGATACTGTCACCATAAGATTTCTTGTAATGGCAGGTGTACTTTCGGAAGGACTGCCCATATCGTATGACCAGTTTTCCTTTCCTTTTATTAGGTCAAGCAAGTAAACCCTTCCGTCACCTGATGATATTATTACTGTTGAACCTGCAATTACAGGCGATCCGGTTATTTTGCCCAACGTTTTATGTTTCCAAAGTACTTTACCGTCAGTTTTGTTAAAGCAATACACTGTTTTATCTTCGGACCCGATAACAATTTTGTTTCCTGATAATGATGGAGAGCCAATGAAAGCGCCGGCTCCTGAGGTTTTCCAAATAATTTTCTGATCAATAAAATTGACGCTGAAAAACTCACCGTCATAATTTCCAAAGAATGCCAGGTTATTTTCAATGGCAGGTGATCCGGGTATGTATGTCCCTACATCTGTGTTATGTAAAAGTTTACCCGAAGTGATATTAATCGCTCTTAGCTGGCCGTCACAACCACCGAAAACTATTACTTTTCCATCTGTTGCAGGTGTACCGTTTATATAATTGTCTGTCAGGAACTTCCATATCAGATGACCTGTTAACTCATCTATACAATGCAGGGAATAATCATAACTGCCTACGACAAGACGGGTTACTTTATTTTGAATTATATAATAGTTTATTGCACCCGATATTTGTCCTTCAGTGACATATTTCCATTTTACTTTGCCTGTTTTGGCATATATTGCAAACACTATGCCTTCCAGTGAGCCTGCAAATACAGTATTGTTTTGAACAAACGGAGGTGCTTCAATACCAGTTCCTGCATTATATTTCCAGATTAACTTTCCCTTATCTGAAATGGCATACAAATTTCCGCCGGCGGAGCCAATATAAATTATCCCGTCACTAATTACGGGCGAGGATTTGGTTTTATCGCCGCAATTATATGTCCATAAAAGTGTTGGTTTTTTAGTAATCTGAACATTAGCTACTCCGGTCAATGCCGGGTTCCCTCTGTATGAGGGCCATCCGGAATTATCCTGGGCATTGGTTGTTATTATACAAAGTTGGTATATTAATATTTGAATAATTTTTTTTACCATAATTAATTATATTTATAGGTAATAAATTCGTTTATAAGGTTTATAAGGTTTATAAGGTTTATAAGGTTTATAAGGTTTATAAGGTTTATATGTTTATGTGTTTATGGAATTCTAATTAAACGAATATAATTATAAACGAATAAACGAATAAACGAATAAACGAATAAACGAATAAACGAATAAACGAATAAACGAATAAACGAATAAACGAATAAATTTTATTCACTAATAACCAGCAACTAATAACCAGCAACTAACAACTAACAACTAACAACTAACAACTAACAACTAACAACTAGGCACTAAGCACTATGCACTAAGCACTATTTTAAAGCAAGCGCTCCGGTGGGACAAGATTCAGCGCATAATTCAGCAGTATGTGTCAGTGCTTCCCTTATAGTTTCATTATAAGGCACACTTATCCGGACATCAAATCCACGGCCAACATAAGAAAGGCCTGTAAGTTCTTGGTTTTTAAGTGTAATGTCTACACATAATCCGCACCTGATACATTTTTCAGGTTCGTAAACTACCGTTTCATGTTGAAAATGTTTTGTTATTAATTTTCTGTCGCCCAATAAATATTTTTTACGATCGGTTTTATATTCATCTGCATAAATACGAAGTTTGCAATTATCAGCCTTTCGGCAGTCGCAGTGCAGGCACCTTGAAGCTTCTTTTACAGCCTCATCCTTTGAATAACCTTCAAATATACCTTTTGCGGGTTCTATCCTTGAATAATTCACCGATTCCTTTAAATATTCTTTATATTCTTCAGGCAATAGCCTGTCAAATCGGGAATTAAACATTTTTTCAGGTTTTAGCAATTCTAAACCTTTAAGGTAACGCAATACAGAAATGGCAGCAGATTTACCCTGTGCAACTGATCTGACAGCCATTTTTTGAGTGCGTAAAATGTTCCCGCAGGCAAAGACGCCTGGCATGGAAGTTAAATATGTGTTTTCATCAATAACTATACCCGATTTGGTAATACTAAAAAGGTCTGATAAATTACCTGTGGATGATACATCTCCTGAAGCAATAATCACTGCATCGAACTTATTTTTTATTTCGGATTCAAAATTTTCGGGAGTTATTAGAATATTTAACCTGAATTCCGCACCTAAACTCTTGATAATTTCTATTTCCTCATCAAGTACATGTTTTGGAAGTTCATTATCGGGAATAGAATAGCGAAGTGCCCCGCCTGCGGACTCATTTTTGTCAAACAGGGTGCACCTGCAGCCATTTTGGAGAAGATAATAAGCACCCGCCAAACCTGCCGGCCCGGTACCGACAATAGCAACTTTTTTACTTCCGGTTGTAATTGGAAGTTTATTTTTATCTATGCTGCCTGACAATGCACTAAACCTTTTTATTAAGCATATGGATACCGCTTCGTCCACCTGTTTTCTCCGACATGCCTTTTCGCAGGGAGCAGGGCATATATAACCCAAAACATAGGGAAGTGCAATTTCTTCCTTAACTACTTCCAGTGCCTGGTCAAATTTTTCTGAGGCGATAAGCCTGTTCATGAGGGGGATATTCATTCCGGCCGGACACGTAAGGCTGCATGGTGCTTCACAATCCCCGACGTGGTCACTAATAAGCATATCTAACGCTTCCTTACGTGCCAATGTAATTTCTTCATCTATGCTTGTAATCTCCATACCTTCTGTAGCTATTAATGCACAGGATGAAATCAGGTTGCCTGTTTTATTATCTTTAACAAGGCATACCATGCATGACGGATGATTACTATATCCTTCCATGTAGCACATTGAAGGTATTTCAATACCTATACTTTTGGCCGCCTCAAGAACGGAAGTGCCTTCGGGTACTGATATGTCTATGTTATCTATTATGAGCCGGACCAATTTGAATTAATTTAAAATTTGTAAATGTTATGTAAAGATGTGCAAATGTGCAGATGTGCAAATATGCAGATTAAATTACTGATTACTAATGACAAATGACAGATTTAAAATGATTACTTAATTGCTTAATTACTTAATCACCTGATCAATTAATAACTTCATCACTTCATCACTTCTGTCCTCTGACCTCTGTCTTCTTTTTCATGTCTCACGTCTCACGTCTCACGTCTTATGTCCTGGTTCCTGGCTCTTGGCTCCTGGTTCTATTTAAATACCACCGCACCAACCGGGCAAACCTGGCGGCAAATATCGCACTTTATACATTTTTGTTTGTCGATATTATGCAGCTCGTAGGGTTTTGCCTGAATAGCATCCGAAGGGCAGCGTTGTGCGCATTTAGTACACCCAATACATTCATCATTAATTTCATAGGTTATGATTTCCTTGCATTTACCCGTTTTACAATGTCCTTCAATATGTTCAAGATATTCATCCCTAAAATATTTTAATGTAGAAATAACAGGGTTAGGAGCAGTTTTCCCGAGGCCGCAAAGACTTCCTTTTGCTGTAATGGTGGCCAGGTGTTCAAGTGTTGCAATATCTTCAACTATTCCCCTGCCATTGCATATTTTATTAAGGATTTCAAGCATTCTGCGTGTTCCGATACGGCAAAAAGTACATCTTCCGCACGACTCGTTTTGGGTAAAAGATACGAAATACCTTGCGATGTCTACCATGCAATCAGTTTCATCAAGAACGATCAAGCCTCCTGAACCCATCATAGCACCTGCATTTTTAAGAGAGCTGTAGTCTATTGGGATATCAGCCATTGAGGCCGGAATGCATCCACCTGACGGCCCGCCTATTTGAATGGCTTTAAATTTTTTACCATCGGGAATACCTCCTCCTATTTCTTCAACTATTTGGCGTATTGTGATACCCATAGGCACTTCAATCAAACCACCACGCTTAATTTTCCCTGCCAGTGCAAAAACCTTTGTGCCTTTGCTATTTTCTGTACCTATTGAATTAAATGCCCCGTATCCGTTACGGATGATCCACGATACCAGTGACAGGGTTTCAACATTATTGATAAGTGTAGGTTTACCCCAAAGTCCTTTTTCAGCAGGGTAGGGGGGGCGCATTAAAGGAAGTCCACGTTTACCTTCCATGGAAGAAATAAGAGCTGTTTCTTCGCCACAAACAAAAGCACCGGCTCCTGCAAAAATTTTCACATTAAATGAAAATTCGCTATTCATTATATTTTTACCGGTTATACCTTCCGTTTGGCATATTTTTATTGCTTCATCGATACGTTTTACTGCAAGAGGGTATTCGTCGCGAATATAAAAAATACCCTCAGTGGCACCAACTGCATAACCTGCTATCAACATCCCCTCAATTATGCGGAATGGATATGACTCAAGCAACATCCTGTCCATAAATGCTCCGGGATCACCTTCATCTCCGTTACATACTACATATTTCCGGTCGGATTCATTATTTTTTACAAGCTGCCACTTCAAATGAGTTGGAAAACCTGCACCGCCGCGACCCCTTAGTCCACTTTTACCGATTAATTCAATTATATCATCCCCGGACATTTCATTTAAACATTTTCGCAAGGCCACGAATCCACCCTTCGATTTGTATTCGATTATATCGTTAGGTTTTATTTCTCCACGGTATTCGGTAGCGATACTAACTTGATTATTAAGAAACTGATAAACAGGCGTATCGGTGTTTTCTGATGAATAAAAAGCAACTGATTTTTGTTGAATGTTTGGAATAATGTTTTCAAAGAAATTGTAGAAATTACTTTTGAGTCTGTCAAGTATGTGTTCAGGTTTAAAATGCCGCTGAATGACCTCACTCACCTCTTCCGGTTTTATTTTGGCATAGAAGGCAGGGAACTCTCCTTCTTTGTGGACTTCCAATATTGGTACCTGGTTGCATATACCTACACATCCAACCTGTTTTACTGATACATTAATTTTTTGACGGGAAAGTACTTTTTCCAGTTCACGTTTTACATCTGAGCTGCCACTGGCAATACAGCATGAACCAAGTCCAATCCTGATTTCACCTTGTAAATGTGAATTATTTTGATTTGAAAATGAATTTATAGGAGATGGATTCTTTTTTGCTGAAAGAAAATTTTCTAACATTTCCGGGGTTTTTTCAATGCTTACATGTCCGTATGTAAAATCATCGATCTGAACTACGGGAGCCAGGGTACAGCAACCCAGGCATGCTACTTTTTCGATAGTAAATAGTCCCTGTGAATCGGCGTTTTCGTTTTCATGAAGGTTTAATGAACGCCGCAATGCATCATTTACAAGTTGGGAACCTTTAACATGGCAAGCTGTACCTACGCAAACTTTAATAATGTGTTTACCTGATTTTTTTAACCTGAATTGGTTATAAAAAGTTGATATACCGTATATATTCGATATTTTAATATCGGTTGTTTCACAAACCCGTCTGATTGCTTCTTCCGGCAGGTAATTAAAATTCTTCTGAATAGCCTGTAATATCGGAATTACTTTATCTTCAGTACGTCCCTGGTCATCAACAATACTATCAACGAGGTCAGTTATTTCAGTGTTCATTTTCCTATACAAAACAGGTTTTTATCTCCCCGCAAATAAATCCTTCCATTCGAAAATGCAGGTGTACAAGAAGATTTTTCAAACAATGCAGGTTCTCCTAAAGAAATATATTCTTTATCTGCTTTAAAAATATGCATGATCCCGGTGCGATCGAGTAAATATACCCTATTATCAGCAATAACAGGAGATGCATAAATACTGTTATTAAATTCCTTTTCCCAGTATTTGGTTCCATTATGCGAATCATAACATACTACCGTACCAAAACTTGTAGCAAGGAATAAATATTTCTCCGTTGCAACCGGGCTGGGAATATCCGACAGGAAGTCAGTGTTTTCCCAAATTACTTTTGGAGGATCTCCTAATTGTATTGCTGCAAGCTTGGAATAATCGTTTACAGAAAAAACAATTCCATTGGCATAAGTTACCGAAGGCCCAACTTCTCCTGAAATGCAATCTATTTTCCATAGTTCTGCACCGTTGTCAGGGTTATATGAAGCTACATACGGTTCGGAGTCTAAAATGATCTCGTTGCGTTTCCCTGTATTCACTAATATAGGTGATGACCAGGATATTTTTACAGGCCGGTTGGTGCTCCAGGCAGTTTTTCCTGTTTTGGTTGATAATGCAATCAATTTAGGGGAATTACGCTGGTCGAATTGAACAATCGCCATGTCTTTGTATATCATTAACGATGATGAATGTCCGTAATGGTTTTGCGGATCGCCGAGATTTTCTGCCCAGATAGTATTCCCCAACATGTCAACGCCGGTTATATCGCCATTTGCAAAGATTGCAAATACTCCTTTCCCATCGGTAGCAGCTGTAGGTGCTGCAAAGCCGGTTTCGGCCGATACTTTGGGAGCCTGGATAGGTGAACCCGGAATTTTTTCTACAGGATGAGCCCACAGAATTTTCCCTGAATTTTTATCAATGCAGTAAATCTCTCTTTTGGTATTATTAGCCCCCGTAAGAAATATTTTATTCCCCCAGATAACAGGCGAGTTATATCCGGGAAGAGGTATTTCAGTTTTCCATAAAATATTTTGTCCGGATTGACCGTCCCAACTAACCGGAATATTTTTTTGATTTGCTTTTCCATTACCTCCTGGCCCCCGAAATGTAGGGTAATTATCATTGCTGTTTAATTCGTCCGATGCACCAATAGAATCTTTTTTAATTATTTTTCCGGGTTGTGCAGAAGTAATCAAATTTACTGAATCAGCAGGTGTTTTGATTGTAAGTTGCTCATTATTACTACCTGAAGTTTCTTTTTGATTTTTTATCAACGGATTTGCGGCATTTGAAAACTTATATTTTAAGTCCTTTTGAGAAATATACGCGAAAAATAAACCTGATGCAAGTATTGTTGCACCACTAATTATTATCAATATTCGTGCATTTTTCTGTGAAAGAGTAATATTTTCAGGTACATCGGCAGTTAAACCGGGGTCTCTTTTTTTACCCAGGCTAATAATCTGCAAAGCAATAATCATTATGGCTATACCTGCCAGTACTAAATATCCGCCGGTACGGATTTGCCACTGGTTCGTAAAATATGCTTTTCGTGATAATAAGTCGAGCATTCTGATTTCGTCACGAAGTTGGTTATCGTTAGGGTTTTGATATAGCCTGTCAACTAATGTTTTAATAACAGGCATATTTATAGGATCAGCTTTTTTTATCTGGATATAATTGGCAATTAATAATATACAGATAATCAGGGAAAATATCCCTGCAATTATTGCTATTCTTTTCCAAAGTATCTCGTTAACGTTTTTAAACATAATATTAATTTGTAACCCAGCGGTCTCTCGACCAAAGGGACAAAAATCGAAAACTTTTTACTAAAATACTTAATTCTTTAATTTGTAAAGTTAGTTTAATTTAATTTTGAATAATAGTATCGGATTTATAAAAATCCATATTTTCAGACGGAAGATTCATTGTAAATATCCCCGTCAAATATTTCATGGCATTCGTCAAAATACGGGTCACGTTCGTCGTCAAAATATAGCCGTTCGCCCCCCCCCCCTTAAAAATTTTGAAACTAATATTATTTTACAGATTTTTACTATGGCAATATTGAACAAAGTTCTTGAAAATATTTTTAACAACTAACCAAAAACTAACCCCCATGAAAAAAATTTCATTCTTTATTGTACTAATTATCCTCCCTTTTTTAAATTCAAATGCCCAGATTAACGTTACATCCTCTAATTACGTGGGTATCGGAACTACAAACGCGATTGATATGTTAACTGTTAATGGAAATGTCCGACTATCAAACGCGAATATTCCAATGGGATTGATGACAGAATGTCCTGGAACTGCAAATCCTGTAATGGATTGTGATGTTAATTTAATCTCAACACAAAATAATGCAACTTATATTGGTGCTGATTTTAGAATTGATAGCAGGAATACCAGTACATACCCAATCTTTCAATGGCTTTACAGAGGTACTGTAGCTTCTCAAAACACTAGTGTAATTACTTTAATGCAATTAAATTCAAGCGGACAACTTGGCATAGGGCAATCTCCATGTTATACACTTGATTTAGGTGCTCAAACCATGCGTGCAGGAAAATATATTACGGCATCAGATTCAACCCTGAAAACCAATATTCAAAATTTGACAGGAGCATTGACCTCATTGTTACAATTACAAGGTGTTACCTACAAATTTAAATTAGGTATAAATAAATTATCAAATAACGCGGCAGATACATCAATAATGAACCGTACTCAAATTGGTTTTATTTCACAAAATCTTGGCAAGGTACTGCCCCAGCTTATTTTCACTGATAATAATGGGGTTCAAGGGGTAGATTATCAAGGCGTTATACCTGTAATAGTAGAGGCAGCAAAAGAACAAAATACAGTTATTTCCACACTGCAGGCTACAGTTTCAAGTCTGCAAACATCCAATACAACTTTACAAACCTCGAATTCCAATTTACTAAAATCGGTTACCAGTTTACAAACTACCGTTACCAGTTTACAAGCAACTGTAGCAAGTTTGCAGGCTGCTGTTACAGCCTTGCAGAAAAAAACCGGAACACAATAATTCTGTCATAATATTATTTCAAGTACCCAATTCTTAAAAAACAGGTTTAGCTATGAAAAATATCTTACAAAAAGCCGTGACCGGAATATGTTTACTGTTCATATTTTATTGTAACATGTCAGCACAAGCCTTTTCTGCCAATTACTTATATGATCCTAACGGGAACCGGTATCAAGCTTCGATAACATATTTATCGACCAGTATCCAATCTGCTGTTATACCCCTGGATTCAGTCATAAAGAAAGATACCCTTGCACAAAACACACCAGTATTGCCAAAGGATGGCTGGGTAAATGGCCCAACAGACTCTTTATTATCTATGACAATCAGCATATATCCAAATCCTGCACACGGGATTTTACTGGTCGAAATCTCTAACGTTTCAACTGATATATTAAATAAATCTGACAATACTCTCCGTGTGTGGAATATTCAAGGTAAGGAAATATTACTGATACAACCTGTAAATTACTACAATACTGTTGACATGTCGGCAATGCCGGACGGAGTTTATGTCATAGGCGTTTCAATAAACGGCAATACTAAGAATTATAAAGTTATAAAAGATTAGAATACTTTTAACCAGCTGAAAATTAATTCTATGAAAAACCTGCTAACTACGATCCTGCTCTTTATTAATGTTATATCTTGTTTTACACAAAATTGTAGTACCAATAATACTACAATCACTACCAACACACCAGGTACACTGGCATGTACCCAGGCGAACGGTAACGAGGTGTTATCCGCTCAGGATATGGTAACATTAACCGCCGGCACTAAGCTTAATAATAGTAACACAAGCGGTTATATCTTTACTGTTGCAGCCGATCATTCTATTGTCGGAGATGCAAATTATAACAGCAGTGATGGGGTCGCAATCTCAGCAACCCAGGGATCAAACGGATCAACTTATACACTGGACAATACTGACTATGCCCCGGGTTCAATCGGGGGAAGTATCGACGTAAGCCCTTCGGGGGCGTCGACTTATAGTTTTCCAATACTGGTTTCACCCGGCACCATGGGCATGCAGCCAAGCCTGAGTGTAGTATACAGCAGTCAGACAGGGAACGATATATTGGGTTACCGTTGGCACCTGTCCGGATTATCTACTATTTCGAGAATTAATAAAAATCCGTATTATGATGGTTCAGGATATTGCTCCAACAGCCCGGGAGTTACTTTCACTTCTACAGACGTGTTTTCTTTAGATGGCCAGCGCTTAATTGCCAATCCAAATGCGTCAAACACCTACTCGCCCGAAAACGATCCATTTACCTATATAACATTCGATGGAAATAAATTTACCGTTACCACAAAAGATGGTGCTGTAATGGAATATGGGAATAATTTTGACAACAACAATGCCCAGTTCTTTATCAAAAATTACACGGGCGCCGCCGGTAATACGGTACCCTATGCTTATGCCCTCGATAAGGTTACCGATCCAAATGGCAATTATATAGAGTATATTTATACCAGTAATTCCGGCCAGGATGTTATCAGCACTATCAATTACACTGGAAATAGCATAACAGGCGCAAAACCCTATAACAGTATTTATTTTTATTATGGTATAAGAAGTGACCTGTCAACTGCAGATGTAGCAGGTTATAATATAAATTCCAATGTATTGCTAACCAGCATAAAAGTGCTTGCCCAGGGTCAATTGTCAAAAGATTATGAATTCAATTATTTCTATGACTTTATAGGTACTAACATATATAGTAAACTCAATGAAATATTCTTAACCGCCGATGGAATTTCATATAACCCCACTATTGTCAATTGGGGGGTTGATCCTATAAACCTTAAGCCTTCTGTTGCAGATGCAGGGGCAACAATGGGAACACTTGATCAAAACACTTTATATTTTGGTGATTTTAATAACGACGGGTTACCGGATATCGCGAACTTTAGCCAAAACAGCTGGAACGGGGCATTATACTTTTCACTGGCAAAACAGGGTGGCGGGTACTCAAACTATTTGACAGTAAATTTTTTACCTCAAATAACCAATACACACGGTGGGGTGATTATGCCTTCGGATACTAATATTCACGGCTGGTATGTGATAACCTCCCCAACAAATGCAAGAACAAACACATATTGGCAATATACTTATATGCCTAATACCAGCCAGGCCAATTCCCAAATCCAGGTATATAACTATCATGGGGTTGATGCGCTTATAGTACATCACACATACATTGTTAACCAGCAACAAATAACCGCAACAGGGCCAAACGCGGGTACCGTGATTAGTTATGCAGATTCTTTACAGGATGATATAGACATGGTTACATATACCGGGTACCTGCCTTATGATCCCGAGAGCGATCCATGGCCAAACTCCTGTTACAAAGTCACCAACCTGAAAACAACCATGTCCAATGCTAACAACACTTTTAAATATTACTACGCCGATTTCGCCAATACCGGCACTATGGATAAGCTAATTTTCAGGAATGACACTTTAGTTGGATGTGACGGGCTTACCCTGAGCAGTATACCTTCCTCTCCTCCAATAACTAGCGTTGGCAATGTCCAGATGGTTGATATCAACGGTGACGGTATTATAGAGTTTATGACAATGGATGCTTCCGGTAACTGCCAAAGTTATCAGTATAATGGCAGTACGTTTGTAACTGTACTCCACAAAACAAGGCTTGCCGATAACACCTCTACCGATAAAACAATAGCTCCGACGGCCAACCTTTACGCAGGAGATTTTAACGGAGACGGGAAAACAGACTTTCTGGCATATTATAGCGGATCATGGGGTGTTTGGTGGAACACTGGGGATAACACTTTATTTTTTGATAATACTCTGGGAGGAATAAATAACAAAGGATGTAATTATATGTGGAATGTTGGTACACCTATGAATAATGGTACACTTAACAGTAATCAAACTCAATACGTTCCACCGGTAAATATCACTATTGCAGATATGAATAACGATGGTATGTCTGATATAATTGTAACAGTTTCAAATAATACTCTGATATTTACAAGTTCCGGAAGTGGTTTTTTACTTGGTAAATCAGTACAATATTATTTTTTACCAATAAATCATTTTCAAAATATTGATTGTTCATCTATTTATGATGGTGATAATTACATGACATCCAATATTATTTATGCTGTTGATTTGAACAACGACGGACAAAAAGAACTTGTTTACGGGGGCGACGATGACCCCGAACTCATTATCAATAGCCAGGGGACATCTTTAGGGCCAAATCCTCCTATAAATGGAACGTATAAAATAATAACACTGGGGAACCGTCTTGACAATTCATTGTACGTTAACTCCATCACCGACGGGAATAACATAAATTCGGCCATTACATATGCCCCGGCTGTAACATATTCCAAAGGTGTACTTAATTACCCGGCAGTACCTATCAAGTCGGCCATGTATTTAGCCACGAACATTTTAAAGACCGATTTAAATACAAGTACCGTTATTGCAAATACCACGTACACGTTTACTGATGGGTATATGCACATGCTGGGTAAAGGCTTCCTTGGTTTTACAAATTATAACAAATCAGATGCCATATCAAAGGAAAGCGGGTCAGTAACCTATAACAATACCATTACCGACGGGTCAGGCAATACCTGTTATTATACATGGCCTTCCGGTGTATCGACGACAAGGGGTAATCAACCTATCTCATCAGGAACTAATGTAATGTTAGCCAAAGGAGGTAATATAACCGGTAAATTATTTTACCCATTGATGTTATTGACCAATACCACTGATATACTAAGAGGTTTTACCAAAAAAGATACCGTTATAAGTTTCGATTCAAATATGGGCAGGGTAACAGATCAAAAATCGGTCACTTCCGATGGCTGGATGATAGAGACAAAACCAACGTATTTTAGCGTATCTGGAAATACATCGGCGATATCGAAGGTTGTCGCGACACGGGTACATGGTTCCGGTACCTTTACTTCCACAACAACATATACTTATGGTAATGCAACCTACCCGTTCCGCGTGACTTCACAAACGGCTCAAAACAAAGTAACTACCAACTACACTTTCGATAATTATGGTAACGTGACGGGAACTACCGTATCAGTATCCGATGGACTAAATACACCTTCAAGGAGTACAAGTTGCGTTTATGATTTATTTGGCAGGTTTAAAACCAGTTCAACGGATATAACCCAGTTGACATCTACCGCTATCTACAGGCCAACCGACGGGGCCATGCTGTCCTTCACCGACCCGAATAATTTAACCACTTACTACAGTTATTCAAGCGGGGGCAATTCGGTTTACAGTACAAAAACCCTGCCCGATGGAAATGTAAGCACTTCTACCATAGCATGGGATGGCACGGGGACAGCACTAATAACTTCCACAAAAAGCATCACGAATGGCAGCACGGATATAGCTTATATTAACGCCTACGGACAATCCCTGAAGGAATCAACAAATGGAGCTTTTAACGCTACTGTGTTAACGAAAACATACACGTACAATCCTGATGGCACACAGAATACCGTTACCGACCCTGCCGGGAAAAACACGACTTACACGTACTACCCTGAAGGCAGGCTGGAAACCGAGGTCGGGCTTAATCTCAATACAAGTTATGTATATTCAAATAATACAAGTACCGTCACGGATAATATCATAAAACAAAATAAGACAACCATCACGGATGCATTGGGCAATGTAACCATGGTAACAGGTACTACCGGGGAGGTAGATTATAAGTATTCAGCCTCGGGTAAACCTGACACTATAATAGCCGCTGGAAGCACAGCTAATGTAATGACTTACGATCCTCTCACCCTCGACCAGCTTACCCTTACAGACCCCGATGCAGGTAAAATTACTTACACTTACAATGGTTTTGGGCAAATAGTAACACAAACGGATGCCAACGGGACAATTACCACCAATACTTACGATAGTTACGGCAGGCTGACCCAGAAAGCAAACCAGGCTAATAATAGTTCTTCACTAAACGCTCCTATACCGGCTTCATCAACCAGTTATAGCTATTCATCGGCGACCGGCTCCAAGGGGCTGCTGTTAAGTGTCACGAGGGACAATGTAACGGAAAATTACACTTACGATAACCTGTGCCGTATTTCAGCCATAACGGTAACCACCAACGGTCTATGGCCGGATGGTAACCAGTTGCCTGCCACTACTTATACCTATAATAGTTACGGCCAGTTATCCACGATTAATTACCCGTCTGGATTAAGCGTTAATTACATATATGACGCGGTGGGTAATATCTCGCGGATAAATAATGCAAACGGGGGAGGTAAAATATGGCAGGGCAATACGATTGATGCCTATGGGCGATGGACACAATTTAACCTTGGAAACGGGTTAATAACAAACTGGGGATATAACCAGTCTACCTTAATGCTTAACAGCATCCAGACAGGCACATCATCGAGCCCAACCAGTATCCAGAACCTGGGGTTCACATTTAACTCTGCAGGACAACTGACATCACGTACCGACGGGTCACTTTCTGAAAGTTTCCAGTACGATCCCCTTAACCGCTTATTATCATCTCAGGTTGGAACCACGGGTACCATTTTTAGTACATCCTTCCAGCCGAACGGTAATATTACCAGTTCAACGCTTGCAGGAGGATACACATACCCATCCAACCCTGTACATGGTGTTTCAAGTGTAAGCAACACAACTGCCGGCAGCACATCAACCGAAACCACACTCACGGCAACCAGTAGCTTTAACGCGGAAAATAAAACGTTATCCATAAAAAATAAAGGATATACGGATAATTTCACGTATGGGACGGACGGTAACCGTTTCAGGGTAGATTTTACAAATATCCCTAATTTAGCAAACAAGGTTTATATAGATAATAACGAATTCGGGTATAATAATGGAGCTATTATATATAAACGCACAATAATATATGCTCCCTCGGGAGTTTGTGCAGTTTACCAGGATAGCGGAAATGTGCAGGCTTTTTATTATATTCACACGGATTATATGGGATCATGGCTTGCGATAACAGATAATTCAGGCTCTTTGAAAAACCATTACAACTACGATGCCTGGGGGCGACGGCGTGATCCCGGAACATGGAAGCTTTGTCCTATAAACCCCGCAAGCGCTTCAATCGGTGGAAGCATGCTGGCCATGCAGCCAAGGTTTGACAGGGGATATACAGGACATGAACAAATGGCCGGGTTTGCCCTTATAAACATGAACGGGCGCATGTACGACCCATACCTGCAAAGGTTCCTGAGCCCGGATAATGAGATACAGGCTCCGGGAGATGCACAAAGCTATAACAGGTATACCTATTGTATGAACAACCCGCTGATGTATACCGACCCGAGCGGGTATACATGGTTTACACAGCTGGGAGGCTGGCTGGGAAGTACAGGCAGATCAATAGTTGAAACGGCGGTTGGAATAGGCGCAGGTATTGCAGCAGTTGCAGGAGTAGCTGCATTAACTGTTGCAACCGGAGGATTAGACCTTCTCGCTGCTGGTGTAATAACAGGTATGGCAGCAGGCATTTCAACAGGAATTTTAAGTACAGCCTTTAGCGGGGGTAATGGTAATGATTATCTGAATGCAGCTGCACAGGGAGGAGCTTATGGTGGAATAACAGGATTTGCGACGAGTGCGGTTTTGTATGGAATTTGTGCAGGTTGGGAGGCGATAGGAAATATGCATTTGTCTGAGTCACCGTTAGGCCAGGATTTTTGGGGCACACCAAATTATCCAACGTCTAATTGGGCAAATAATTGGTTTGTAAAAACATATCAATTTATAAGTAATATTGGTAATGGTGCTGCCAATGCATCAATTATAGGGACAACTGGCGGAGCATTAGCAAGTGAGGTATTATCAAGTGCACTGGGTTCATCATGTAGTCAGGTATTGTTTGAGTGTAGTAATCTTACAGCATCTCCTCAATCTTATAATAATGAAGCATTACAAAATTATGTGAAAAACACATTCCCAAATGAATGGAATGAACTTGCAAGTAAAGGTTGTACGCCAACATTTACTTATGATAAAAGTCTCAGTGGTAAAAATACATTGGGATATGATGGTTATGACGTAACACCTCATCCTATGCATTTTAAAATTAATCCAGATATAGCAAATCGGAGTGATTATTTGTATTACACAACATATCATGAATTATGTCATGCATTGCAAAATATGAAAGGACAAATGATGCAATGGGGAATATTTGGTGAAAATTATGCAGAAGTTGACGCATACACATCTACTATAGCGAAAATGATGCAAAATAATTATACAGGTCCAGTTTTTTGGGGATGTGTTGAAGAAGAGATTTATTATTTAAATGAAATCTTAAAATAATTAATAATTATATGAAATCTACAATATTTTATTTTGTATTTACATTTTTTATCATTAATAATATTTATTCTAATGATATTCAAATAATAATAATTGATTATCCGAAAACAATTAATTTGAATAATAAAAAGCTCCAAGTATCCATAAAGGTAACCAATGAAAGTAATATGGATTATATTCTTAAAGGTTTTAAATGTTTTGATTATTTTGAATATGTAAATTGTGTTGACTATTCAGATTCATTTGAAGGACAACCTGAAGTATTTTTTGCACTCATTGATAATAATGGCAGAAGTGTTGAGCATCCTATCCCAATGAGATTTACACTTACACTAAAGGATACTATAGAAAGCAATAAAGAATTTGAAAAGATACGAAAGCGTAGGGATATTTGTGCAAAAAGCGATATATATATTAAAGCTAAAGAAACATTAGTAATTGATGGAATTATTGATTTGGAATATGTTAATTTACAACTTGGTAATTATAAATTTAAAGCAATGTATTTTAATAAAATTAATCCTAATGAAAGTAACAAAAATGTTTGGGTGGGTTGTACATCATCAAACATTGTAACAATTAGTGTTGTAAAATAGTACAAATATACCAGTTCCTGTCATCACCGTTCCGCTAGGGATTACCTTTATTTATTAAAATAAAACCCATATCCTAAAAGCAATTGCTTAAAAAACAACTGCTTAAATCCAACTAACGTTAATTATAAGATATAAATACAGTCCGGAAGTTTTTTCAGGATTACTTACTAACAACTAACAACCAGCGATTAACTACGGACAACTGAACACTGGCCACCAAGCACTATTCTCCAGTTTTTGAATTACTTCGGGAGCTGGAGCAAGTACTTCTGGGGTGACAAATGGGTCTGGTAACTCCGGGGGGACAAATGGACATAGTACAGTTGAAAGTTTACTACGTAATATTAATAATCAAAATGTTGGATATTCAATGTCAGGTCAAGAAATTGCTCAACAGAATCCTGCATTTAGTATTGCAAAAAGTACTATCAAAAGTTTAGAAAAAGTTAATGGAGGTATTAAAGTAAATTTAACATTAAGAGGGAGAGCATTATTGGCAGTTATGCCTGGCATAAATATCTCTAACGGTTCAGTCTTTACCCTTCAAGATGTACAAATGCAAGACGGTTCAATGTCACTTTATTTATCTACTGATAAAGCAGCATTTTTTGGATATCCTGGAATATATATTAAGGCCAATAGTTATGGATTTATTAATGTAGATAATACAGATTATTCACCAATCTTTAAACAATAACCCAAAATAAATATTATGAAATCATTTTTAAGAAAATATCTTTTTTTTATAATAATCTTTTTTACAACTATATCAATAGGAGTTTTTGAATGGTTTTGGATTATGAACAGATGTGTAAATTATAAAGGACCAGGTAAGGTAGGCTATTTCTTTCTTTCTGTACAGTTTCAAAGTATTCTTTTAATTATGACGTATATTTCTGAAACTATAATATTGATATGTCTATTGTTTTTTAAATCTAAATTTGATAAGATATTATTAAAAAATATTTATATTTCTATCGTATACATGATTATAGCAATAATATTAATCCAATTAAGTGGTATATTTTGAAAATAACTTCACAAAGGAGGAATAACAAATTTTTCTGAATTAATGAATTAACCAAGGAATATTATTGTTGTGATAAAATGATGGAGATTTTATAATAATTAGTTTAATTATACAGAATATAATCACTAAACCACTTAAAGGATAAGGCTAATTTCATAATCGGAGAGAGTATTTCAATTTCTTTGAATTGATTTATAATATTTTCAAGCAACGAAACTGACACGGTATTAAATAGGATTGCATATTGAGTAATATACCCAGGTTATTTAAAAGACCTTTCTTCCCATATTTTAGGGTCACGGCTGGTATTAAAAACTGCAGTAACAGCAACCTGTTTTTTGTTTTAATCGATCAGGTAAAGGATTATAAAGGGAAATTTATTTACGGTAGCCATCCGGAGTTCCTTATAGCAAACCTGAAACATATAAGGGTTACGTTTTATTGTACTTAAAACCTGCTTGACACAATTGTAATATCGTCTGCCTAAACCCGACTGTTGTTTGTTGTACCAAATGGTACTTTCAAGCATATCTATCCTGGCAGCCGGATCAATTTTTAACTTGTAGCTCATAGGATTTTTTCAATATCCTTTTGAACTTTATCCCAATCAAGATAACTGTCAGGATCATTTTGATAATTGGCAATACGCTGATCCAATATTGCCTTGTGGGCATCCGTAAGCTCAAAACTCTTGTTTTCTTCTTCCTGCACTTTAAAATGAAGGTTATTTAACAATTCTTTAAAGAACTGAATTTTATTTTCCGGTACATAAACAGTAAAAGGTCTCATAATTTAAGCGTTGAGTAAGTTTAAAATAGTCAAAAATAATTGCGCTTCTATCAGGGGTAATTTTAATAGTGTTTATTTAAAATTGAATGTAAAATTACGACAATTTGCCTGAAAAAAAGCTATCAACAATGAATTTGGATATAATAACGGATCAATTATATATAAACGAACCATAATATATGCCCCCACGGGAGTATGTGCAGTATACCAGGATAGCGGAAATGTGCAGGCTTTTTATTATATTCACACGGATTATATGGGATCATGGCTTGCGATAACAGATAATTCAGGCT
>CAWJWO010000001.1:0-338578 GCA_963846585.1 uncultured Bacteroidota bacterium | reverse complement strand
GCGACGGCGTGATCCCGTAACATGGAAGCTTTGCCCGGTAAACCCCGCAAGCGCTTCAATAGGTGGAGGCATGCTGGCCATGCAGCCAAGGTTTGACAGGGGTTACACGGGACAGGAGATCATGGCGGGGTTTGGCCTGATTAACATGAACGGCCGCATGTACGACCCGTACCTGCAAAGGTTCCTCAGCCCGGATAATGAGATACAGGCTCCGGGAGATGCACAAAGCTATAACAGGTATACGTATTGCATGAACAACCCACTGATGTATACCGATCCTTCAGGTTACACGTGGTTCACACAGCTGGGAAACTGGCTTGGAAGCACGGGCAGGACAATTGCAGAGGTAGCAGTCGGAATAGGGGTGGGCATTGCTGTGACTGCATTGACCGGCGGATTAGACCTTATAACTGTCGGTGTACTTTGTGGTATGGCAGCCGGAGCTTCATCAGGAGCATTGAGCACTGCATTTAGCGGGGGCAATTTTAATGATTACCTGAATGCGATTGCACAAGGGGCTTCATATGGAGGAATAACAGGTTTGGCTTCAATAGGTGCGATAACAGCTATTGGTTATGCGATACAAGGGATTGGAGATGCCATTGGAACAGGATGGGATGAATTAGGAAATATCGCAGTTAGTCAACCATATCCCAATGAGGGAACATTAGCATTATGGAATGAAAGTAATAATAATTGGTTATCAGTAGTATATCGAACTATTTCAAATATAGGAAGTGATGCTTCAAGTGCAACGAGTTCAACTATTTCAAGTATTGCAAGTAGTTCTTTATCTGTAGCATCAGCTTCTGGGTTAGCGGCAACTCTGGGAAATCAGGCTTTGTATGCATGTACTAATTATACAGATTTAATTACTTCGGGAAATGGTAATACTTATAGACCCAATACAAAGAATATAAAAACTGCACAAGATGCATATAATGAAATATACAACATGCAATCAGGTCAAACTATGCAAGGTTCTAGCATTGACAAAAGACTATTTAATTTTTATCTAACACGAGATGATCAAGGTTTTCATCTTAAATCTAAACTGCCTTCTTTCTTGATTCCAGGATACGATGATGATAATACATTTACTTTACAAAAGGAAATGTGGGGCAATCTTGAAGTTATAAAGATGACTGTAACTTCAAAAAGTGGTAATTTTATTGAATATATTCACAATGATGCATCTACATTTAATTCAAAAATTCCCCCTTCACCTTATAAATTTGGTGGATTATTTCAACTAGGTAATGGAAAATGGTAATATTATGAAAACAGAGGATAAAAAAAGATTAATAATTCTAATATTAAAACTTACAGCTTTTTCATCAATCTTATTTATTATTTTTATAGAAATAATAGGGATATTAATGCGTTTTATTTTTCCGCATAAACAAACATTAAATATTGGCCCAGGTATTTTTACACCTATATTAATTTTCATTTATATTCTAATACAAGTACTTATTTGTGTAATTAAAATAATCAAATATCAAAACGACTTTATCAAAAAAATAGCCTGGATATTCTTACTTGTTATATACATAATGTTTTTAGTATATTTTCTACATTTTTTTTTGTAAATATTGTGGAAGTTGGGTTGCAGTTTCAGTCGTAAAAGCAAAAAACATATTCTCAATATTGAAAATAGTATGTAAAGCAAGGAATTATAAGCAAAACACAGGCAACATAAAAAAACTATGGCAGGGTTGATTGATTTTAATGAAATGGTAAATCAAGAGAAAAGTATTTAAACAAAAAATCACTGCAGATTAATATTGATTTCTTCTGTTTTCCGTACTTTTTCGGGACACCTTCTAAAACCCTTGTAAATTAAGGAAAGTTTTTTTAATTTGGTGTCCCGAAATTTTATTTTTTGTACATCCGTAGGAAACCCAACCACTCTGGAAGTGCATCAATTCAAGTAATTCAGAAGGTTAGAGGTAATTATAAAGTGTTAAAAACGATAGGTTCTGCCACAACACATCAGGAAATTGAGCAATTAGAAAATCAAGCCTGCGAAGAGATAGAAAAACTAACAGCTCAGCCAAAATTATTTTTAGGACCTGGTGATACAGCAATAAATCAGGCATTTGCTATTCTAAATTATGCAAATATACGAACCCTTTTGGCATCTGGTAGTTTTATTTTATTTGCCTTACGCACCTGTATTGTTTTATATACAACCTCATCCATTAAATTTAGTACTGTAGCTGCATCAATAATCTCCTGGAATTTTCTCTCTTCATCAGGAGTAATCCCTGGAAATCCAAGAAGTTCAATTTTATTGATAATGGAAATGTAAAATACCCGATTAATAATTTTATCAATCTCATTAAGTGCTTTTTGAGGCAGAACTTCACCAATATACTCAATAATTGAATTGGTGTCAACTAAATAGTTCTTTCACATTCGTTACGCATTTGTTCGAGTTGTTCATTAAGCTCAATGGCTCTTTCTTTGGAAATAGCCCCTCTTATCCTTTCAGAAAGTTTTTGTTTAGGGTGTTTTCTTAACTGTTCTAATTCTTCGAGTTCTTTTTGTATCCTGTCCCAATCGGTTAAAGCAAGGAGTACAGCATTTTTATGACCGTTTATGTCAGTAATGTATTGTACGTTCATGGTATTAAAATTTAATGTGTTGCATATGCCTGACGAGTTCTGAAATCTCTTAATACAGCATCAATATTGTAGAGCAGGTGCCTTTTATCGGTTTTTCATTAATACAAAAATAAGTGTTATTTATTTGTTATACAAATATTTGATGTTTATTTTTTTGTTTATGCACTTTATAATGGTACGATAAAATATAAGCGCACAATAATTTATGCACCAACGGGAGTTTGTGCAGTATACCAGGATAGCGGAAATGTGCAGGCTTTTTATTATATTCACACGGATTATATGGGATCATGGCTTGCGATAACAGATAATTCAGGCTCTTTGAAAAACCATTACAGTTACGATGCCTGGGGGCGACGGCGTGATCCCGTAACATGGAAGCTTTGTCCTATAAACCCCGCAAGCGCTTCAATAGGTGGAAGCATGCTGGCCATGCAGCCAAGGTTTGACAGGGGATATACGGGACAGGAACAAATGGCCGGGTTTGCCCTTATAAACATGAACGGGCGTATGTACGACCCGTACCTGCAAAGGTTCCTGAGCCCGGATAATGAGATACAGGCTCCGGGAGATGCACAAAGCTATAACAGGTATACCTATTGCATGAACAACCCTCTGATGTATACCGATCCGAGCGGGTATACGTGGTTCACGCAGCTGGGCAACTGGCTGGGAAGCACGGGCAGGACAATAGCTGAAGTAGCAGTCGGAATAGGTGTTGGTATTGCAGTCACTGCATTGACCGGCGGATTAGACCTTATAACTGTTGGTGTACTATGCGGTATGGCAGCAGGAGCTTCATCAGGAGCATTGAGCACTGCCTTTAGCGGGGGCAATTTTAATGATTACCTGAATGCGATAACACAAGGAGCTACTATTGGAGGTTTAACAGGGTTTGCGACAAGTGCAGCTATGTATGGAATTAGTGCAGGTTGGCAAGCATTAGGAAATATAGAGGATGAAAGTGATGTTTCTAGTATAGATCAACCAATAAGGATAGGTAGGGGTACCAGTTTGTGGGGAAAATTATATTATTTTGTCAATAATATTGGAAAAGGTGCTGCAAACGTATCAATTTTAGGCACAACCAGCGGAGCATTAACAAGTGATGAATTAGCAAGTATGCTGGGTTCATTAGGGGCCAAGGCAGTATCAGCGTTAAATTCGAATTTATTGACTCGGGCAACAACACATGCATTGCCTACTGAAATTGATGAAGTCACTATATATGGCCAACTACCACAATATGAGATAGATAATCCTAGTATTTCTCAAAATTTCAGTGCAAGTCATCCTGCAACAGATGTCATCAATGCCGATGGTAATACTTATGGGCAAAATATAAGAGCATTACAATCTGGAACAGTAGTACGTAATGTTACATATGATGATAATGATCCAGGAGGTGTAAGAACCAGAATTCAGACTAATTCTGGTTATTCATATATGTATTGTCATATGGTACCTGGTTCCAATGCAAACATTAATGTTGGGGATGAAGTGAATGCAGGTGATATTATAGGTCAAGTAGGAAATACTGGATCAAAAACAACAGGACCTCATCTTCATATTGAAATATGGCCACATCAAAATCCCTTAAACCTTTTCCCTAACTTACAAATTTTAAGATAACTAACATTAAAATTTTATATATGAGATCATTAATTATCAGTATTTTCATGTTTGCCTTACTTTTGATGAATTGTAAATCTACAATAAATAAGAATCTAAAATTATCAATCAACAATAACAGTATCAATATAATGAACAAAAATCAATGTATTGATACTATTATTAATGATTCTATTTTCTTTTATTATATGGCATTCGAGAAAATAAATTATTCGACTTCAAGAATTTCAAATTTTTTTAAAGAAAATATTAAGATTGATAGCATTGAAAAAAAAGGCAACGAAGGATATAAATGTTATATTTATACATTTTCTGATATAATTTCTAAAATAAGTTTTGTAGTTAAACCAAAAGAAGATTTTGAAAGCCATTTTTATGTTAACTATTCTGATATAAGAAGTAATTGTGTTAAATTATTTAATGGTATTGAAATAAATATGCCAAGAGATCAAATCTTTAAAAGATTAGGTATACCAAAAACCAATTGTGATACCTTAATAATTATTGGGGGAGATTCATATGAAAGATTAAAAATGGTTTTTCATGATAATAAGCTACAAAGAATATTATTTCCTTCTTCAGGAGTTATAAGTACTGAATAAAAATGGCGTAAGTATTGCTGGTTTGATTGGGAGAATTTAGCCTGATAATTGAAAAAATCGGGCTCATAAAAACTCGGAGTAAAATGGGCATTTCTTATGTTTGAAATCCATTACTTTCTTGCGAAGTATAGAAGTCAATCAAAATTGGCAAAAGTGGTGGTCAATGGCACCGATTTTGCCAAACATTATACGTTAAAATAATATTGAAAAGCAATTTATAGAATATTTAAAAGAAATCCCACCCAAGGTTAGTAAATATCAAACACAGCAAAGCTTGGAGCAATTCCGGTTTTTTTGTTTTTAAACATCAAAAGGGTTAACCACCTCTAACCCTCAATATTTTTAAATGCAACCAGTAGCTTTAACGCCGAAAATAAAACGTTATCCATAACAAATAAAGGATACACGGATAATTTCACGTATGGGAAGGACGGTAACCGTTTCAGGTTAACCCAATATTAAAAAGAGATACTTGGTAAATTTTAAAATGTTGTATCTTTGTTAAAAAACAGAATAATGGCTGAGTTTTTAGAAAAATATATTAATCCATTTACCGATTATGGCTTCAAGAAGTTATTTGGGGAAGAACTGAACAAGGATTTGTTGTTAGACTTTCTCAATGAACTTTTAAAAGAAGAACAAGGACACATAAAAGAATTAACCTTTTTAAAAAACGAACATTTAGGAACTACTGAAGTTGATCGCAAAGCTATATTTGATTTGTATTGCGAGAATGAGAAAGGAGAAAAATTTATTGTTGAATTACAGAAGGCCAAACAGAAATTTTTCAAAGATCGTACCGTTTATTATTCTACATTTCCAATAAGGGAACAAGCCCAACATACTGACTGGATTTACGAACTAAAAGCAGTATATACGATTGCAATTTTAGATTTTGTTTTCGATGAGGATCGTGATATGCCAGAGAAGTTTCGTTATGATGTAAAACTTACGGATATAGAAACCAATAAAGTTTTTTACGACAAGCTGACATTTATTTATTTGGAAATGCCCAAATACAATAAAAGTATCGACCAGCTTGAAACGAGATTTGATAAATGGCTTTATGTGATCAGGAATTTAAATAAATTGGAAAGGGTCCCGGAAAAGTTGAGAGAACAGGTATTTGAAAAATTATTTGAGACAGCAGAAATAGCTAAATTTACACCTGATCAAATACGCTCTTACGAAGATAGTTTAAAATATTACAGGGATATTAAAGCATCACTGGATACTAAATTTGAAGAAGGAAAGATAGAAGGAAAGATAGAAGGAAAGATAGAAGTTGCAAGAAACTTATTATCAAATGGTATTTCTATGGATTTAATAATAAAATCTACAGGATTGTCAGAGGACGAAATCAAAGGATTAAAATAAATATTTCTGGTTAAAAATAAAATTTAAAACACGGATTATCTGGGGTCGTGGTTAGCGATAACAGATAATTCAGGCTCTTTGAAAAACCATTACAACTACGATGCCTGGGGACGACGGCGAGACCCCGGAACATGGAAGCTTTGTCCTATAAACCCCGCAAGCGCTTCAATCGGTGGAAGCATGCTGGCCATGCAGCCAAGGTTCGACAGGGGATATACAGGACATGAACAAATGGCCGGGTTTGCCCTTATAAACATGAACGGGCGCATGTACGACCCATACCTTCAAAGGTTCCTGAGCCCGGATAATGAGATACAGGCTCCTGGGGATGCACAAAGCTATAACAGGTATACATCTTGCATGAACAACCCTCTGATGTATACCGACCGAGCGGGTATACGTGGTTCACGCAGCTGGGCAACTGGCTGGGAAGCACGGGCAGGACAATAGTTGAGACGGCGGTTGGGATAGGGGCAGGTATTGCAGCAGTTGCAGGAGTAGCTGCATTAACTGTTGCAACCGGAGGATTAGACCTTCTCGCTGCTGGTGTAATAACAGGTATGGCAGCAGGCATTTCAACAGGAATTTTAAGTACAGCCTTTAGCGGGGGTAATGGTAATGATTATCTGAATGCAGCTGCACAGGGAGGAGCTTATGGTGGAATAACAGGATTTGCGACGAGTGCGGTTTTGTATGGAATTTGTGCAGGTTGGGAGGCGATAGGAAATATGCATTTGTCTGAGTCACCGTTAGGCCAGGATTTTTGGGGCACACCAAATTATCCAACGTCTAATTGGGCAAATAATTGGTTTGTAAAAACATATCAATTTATAAGTAATATTGGTAATGGTGCTTCCAACACAGAAATTTTAGGCACAACCGGCGGAACATTAACAAGTGAAGTATTATCAAGTGCGATGGCTTCTTTGGGAACACAGGCTTCATCCGGGTTAAATATGAATTTGTTTCCTAGAAGTACAACTTCAGCAATGCCGGTTACGGAAAGCAGAATGTTTATAAATATTACTGGACCTGCTAAAACTTTGCAAGGTACAGAAACAGGATTCGGAAGTACCTTAATGTCATATCCTGTAACTGTATATGTTGACAATGATCCTGTTTATAATTGCAACTTAATTGGAAATACATCATATCAAAATGGATTTAATAGCTTATCCGATCCTTCTTATAAACTTAGCTGGGGGCAGTATTATGGCAATGCTTTACAAGTGGATTGCAGAGGACAAGGTTGTATTTGGATTCATTCTGGAAATACTTGTGCAACATGGCATGGATGTTGGGGTTTGTCTGAATCTGGGCCGAGTATATTAAGTAATTATAATAATGTAGCTGGTGTTTTGGATGTAACTCAAACAATAAGACAAGTTCTCAATCTTTATCAATCAAATAATTGTACCAGTATTTTTTTAAATACTAATGGTTTTACCGGACAATAAATAAATATGAAAAAATCAATTTTTTTAACTTGCATTTTCCTAATTTCATTCCAGCAAAACGATAAATTACCAAATTCTTCATTTGAGAGAGGAAAACAATATTATTTGAAGGGCAACTTTAAATTAGCGATAATTGAATTTGGTAAAGCTATAGAGACTGACTCATCCATTGCTGAATCATATTTCTTTAGAAGTTCTGCATATTTTCATATGGAATATTATAGGAACGCATTATCGGATATGGAAAAATATATTGTATTGAAGCCATTAGATGCCAAGGGTTTTGTAGAAATATCACAATTAAGATCTTGGATAAATTCACCTTTTGGTAGTAGGGATTCTACAAAGCCATTTTTTCTACCAGAACCAGATAAACAAATATTAATGTTATCTATTAAGGATATTAATCAAGCAATTAAGCTAGATAGCTCAATGGCATTATCATATTCATTAAAAGCGGAATATTTGACTGAATTATGTGAAAATCATTTAACCTCTTTTTGTGATTCAATATACAAGGAAGTAATAGATCTTTATTCTAAAACTTTGCGAATGGATTCTTCAAATTATGCAGCATATTATAACAGAGCACATATTAAAATTATGACAGGAGACACTATAGGAGCATGTATTGATTTTCAAAAAAGAATGAATAAAGACAGTAATTGTAAAAATACATTAGAATGGTTGTGTAAAATTTCTAAAAATGAAAATATTAAAAAGCGTATTTGTACTAGAAAACCATAATCAAATTGCTAAAATTATTAGATAGGAAGCAACACCACTGTCGGCAGCACGTCAACAGAAACCACGCTCACGGCAACCAGTAGCTTTAACGCGGAAAATAAAACGTTATCCATAACAAATAAAGGATATACTGATAATTTCACGTATGGGACGGACGGTAACCGTTTCAGGGTAACCCAATATTAAAAAGAGATACTTGGTAAATTTTAAAATGTTGTATCTTTGTTAAAAAACAGAATAATGGCTGAGTTTTTAGAAAAATATATTAATCCATTTACCGATTATGGCTTCAAGAAGTTATTTGGGGAAGAACTGAACAAGGATTTGTTGTTAGACTTTCTCAATGAACTTTTAAAAGAAGAACAAGGACAAATAAAAGAATTAACCTTTTTAAAAAACGAACATTTAGGAACTACTGAAGTTGATCGCAAAGCTATATTTGATTTGTATTGCGAGAATGAGAAAGGAGAAAAATTTATTGTTGAATTACAGAAGGCCAAACAGAAATTTTTCAAAGATCGTACCGTTTATTATTCTACATTTCCAATAAGGGAACAAGCCCAACATACTGACTGGATTTACGAACTAAAAGCAGTATATACGATTGCAATTTTAGATTTTGTTTTCGATGAGGATCGTGATATGCCAGAGAAGTTTCGTTATGATGTAAAACTTACGGATATAGAAACCAATAAAGTTTTTTACGACAAGCTGACATTTATTTATTTGGAAATGCCCAAATACAATAAAAGTATCGACCAGCTTGAAACGAGATTTGATAAATGGCTTTATGTGATCAGGAATTTAAATAAATTGGAAAGGGTCCCGGAAAAGTTGAGAGAACAGGTATTTGAAAAATTATTTGAGACAGCAGAAATAGCTAAATTTACACCTGATCAAATACGCTCTTACGAAGATAGTTTAAAATATTACAGGGATATTAAAGCATCACTGGATACTAAATTTGAAGAAGGAAAGATAGAAGGAAAGATAGAAGTTGCAAGAAACTTATTATCAAATGGTATTTCTATGGATTTAATAATAAAATCTACAGGATTGTCAGAGGACGAAATCAAAGGATTAAAATAAATATTTCTGGTTAAAAATAAAATTTAAAACACGGATTATCTTGGATCGTGGTTAGCGATAACGGATAATAAAATACAGTCTCCCGGGGATGCACATAGCTATAACAGGTACACGTATTGCATGAACAACCAGCTGATGTATACCGACCGAGCGGGTATACATGGTTGCATCAATTTGGAAACTGGATTAGCCAGAATTGGAAACCTATTGTGACAACCATTGCTACAGCAGCAATTATTACAGCAGCATGTTTAATACCAGGCGTAGGTGAAGCTGCTTTTTTAGGGGCATTTTTCAATTTTTCCCTGCAAGCGATGAGCGGGAGTATTAATTCGTTTTCGGGTTTGATGAGTGCAATTGGAATAGGTACTCTCACGGGGATGATAGGTGGAGGGATAGGTACCCTGGCATCAACTATAACTACGGCAGGATATGTATTACCAGGAGTTATTATAGGAACAGTATCAGGTGGTATATCAGGAGCTATAGCCGGCGGACTGACACAGGGTTTAAACAATTATTTGCTTGGAAATGGTAATTTCTGGGGTGGATTGGGACAAGGCGCACTTAGTGGCCTGATAACCGGGGGTATTATTGGAGGCATTACGGGAGGAATCCAGGGCTATAAAAATGCAGTCAAAGCTGGAGCAAACCCCTGGACTGGTGAAATGGATGATGCGAGGACATATTGCTCTTCAACTGATGGGGTAAATCCTAGAAACTTTAAACAACCAGATGGGACTAAATATTGTTATGCATATGCAACAGCTTATGACAATCCATGTGATCCAATTCCGCAAGACTATATTGATAAGATGCAAGGTGCATATGGCGCAAATGAAAGAGATGTATTAAAAGCATTAAAACTAAATTTTACTCAAGTTGAAATCTTAAGCTCCACCGACTTTGATAATATAGGTGTAAAATATGCCGAAGGATTTAATATAATTGCATCCACTGAAACTGATTTTGGTGGCCATGGAGTTGCAATAACCCAGTTTACGTTAGAAGATAAAATAAATTTTTTCGGTGGACAGACTCATCAAATATTGCAGAATGTATTAATGATGGATCCGATACAGGGTGCTATAGTACCAGGCGGGAATTATATGAGCAATGGTTCAGTTTTAAGTATTTTTTTACCTAAATAAAAATTATATTATGTCGCGATTAATATTAACTTGTTTTTTATTTAATATTGGAATTATTTCATACTCACAACAAGAACAGGAAATATTAAGTAAAGCCGTACAAAGTTTTAATAACGAACTGCCCAAATTGGAAACATTTGCATTCAAAGCATTATGGATAAAAGACAAAAGAAACATAAAACTTAAAAAAAGCGAATATAAAAATTACCATTTAATTATCATTCCAAAGTATAAACTTAAGGATACATATACTCAATGTCATAATAGTGATACAGATATATTTGTTAAATACATTGATTTCACTAAAATGCATAAAGATTTTGAAGTTTACGTGTTTAAGGATTCTATATTTATAGGGATATTAAATTTTTATACACAGAAATCAAAACATAGGGACTTATTAGGTGGATATTTTTCGGTAAATGATACAAATAAATATAACCTGCAGTCATTTAATGCTTATAAAAGATTTGCTTATCAAATCAAAGATTTTAAGCCAGATTTAGTATTTTATCCAGAATGTTTTGGGTATTTATGTTTTATAAAAGAAGGGAAGTTTTATATGGGCGAAGAAGGTACAATACAATTGCAAACTTCGGATAATATTTTACCATTTGAGGAGTTTGTAAAAAGATATCCATTATTTATAAATGTGATAAAAACTACTCAAATTACTGAATTTGATCATGAATATATAGAACCTAAATAAGGAATTACAACCTTTATTAAAGTCGGGATTTTTATTGTGGTAAATTTATTGCCCAATATTAAAATTTCACTTAATTGAGTTCAATAAACCAGTTCAACGCTTGCAGGAGGATACACATACCCATCCAACCCTGTACATGGTGTTTCAAGTGTAAGCAACACAACTGCCGGCAGCACGTCAACCGAATCCACGCTCACGGCGACCAGTAGTTATAACGCCGAAAATAAAACGTTATCCATAACAAATAAAGGATACACGGATAATTTCACGTATGGGAAGGACGGTAACCGTTTCAGGTTAACCCAATATTAAAAAGAGATACTTGGTAAATTTTAAAATGTTGTATCTTTGTTAAAAAACAGAATAATGGCTGAGTTTTTAGAAAAATATATTAATCCATTTACCGATTATGGCTTTAAGAAGTTATTTGGGGAAGAACTGAACAAGGATTTGTTGTTAGACTTTCTCAATGAACTTTTAAAAGAAGAACAAGGACACATAAAAGAATTAACCTTTTTAAAAAACGAACATTTAGGAACTACTGAAGTTGATCGCAAAGCTATATTTGATTTGTATTGCGAGAATGAGAAAGGAGAAAAATTTATTGTTGAATTACAGAAGGCCAAACAGAAATTTTTCAAAGATCGTACCGTTTATTATTCTACATTTCCAATAAGGGAACAAGCCCAACATACTGACTGGATTTACGAACTAAAAGCAGTATATACGATTGCAATTTTAGATTTTGTTTTCGATGAGGATCGTGATATGCCAGAGAAGTTTCGTTATGATGTAAAGCTAACTGATATAGAAACCAATAAAGTTTTTTACGACAAGCTGACATTTATTTATTTGGAAATGCCCAAATACAATAAAAGTATCGACCAGCTTGAAACGAGATTTGATAAATGGCTTTATGTGATCAGGAATTTAAATAAATTGGAAAGGGTCCCGGAAAAGTTGAGAGAACAGGTATTTGAAAAATTATTTGAGACAGCAGAAATAGCTAAATTTACACCTGATCAAATACGCTCTTACGAAGATAGTTTAAAATATTACAGGGATATTAAAGCATCACTGGATACTAAATTTGAAGAAGGAAAGATAGAAGGAAAGATAGAAGGAAAGATAGAAGGAAAGATAGAAGGAAAGATAGAAGGAAAGATAGAAGTTGCAAGAAACTTATTATCAAATGGTATTTCTATGGATTTAATAATAAAATCTACAGGATTGTCAGAGGACGAAATCAAAGGATTAAAATAAATATTTCTGGTTAAAAATAAAATTTAAAATACGGATTATCTTGGATCGTGGTTAGCGATAACGGATAATAAAATACAGGCTCCGGGTGATGCACAGAGCTATAACAGGTATACGTATTGCATGAACAACCCGCTGATGTATACCGACCCGAGCGGGTATACATGGTTTAGCCATTTTGGAAACTGGATTAGCCAGAATTGGAAACCTATTGTGACAACCATTGCTACAGCAGCAATTATTACAGCAGCATGTTTAATACCAGGCGTAGGTGAAGCTGCTTTTTTAGGGGCATATTTCAATGTTGCCCTGCAAGCGATGAGTGGAACTATTAATTCATACTCGGGTTTGATGAGTGCAATTGGAATAGGCGCTCTCACGGGGATGATAGGTGGAGGGATAGGTTCACTGGCATCAACTATAACTACGGCAGGATATGTATTACCAGGAGTTATTATAGGAACAGTATCAGGTGGTATATCAGGAGCTATAACCGGCGGACTGACACAGGGTTTAAACAATTATTTGCTTGGAAATGGTAATTTCTGGGGCGGCTTGGGACAAGGAGCACTTAGTGGCCTGATAACCGGGGGTATTATAGGAGGCATTACGGGAGGCATTCAGGGCTATAAAAATGCAGTGAAGGCTGGAGTAGATCCCTGGACTGGTTTAAAGAATGATGCAAGGACATATTGCTCTAATAATGATGGGATAGATCCTGCAAATTTTAAACAACCTGACCCAACAAAACATTGTTATGCATATAGTACTGCATTTAACAATCCATTAGATCCCAATCCGCAAGATTACGAGAATGCAATGGCGGCTAAAAATAATGGTATTATTCCAGATCAAGCATCAGTAGAAGATGCAACAAATAATACTAAAGGAACTGCAAATTCTGTGTTTATCGATAATAAAACGAATTTTGATCAGCTAGGTGCTCATTACAATATTGACTACAGTATAAGTTCAACTGTAGATCACCATGTTGTAGCAATAACCCAGTTTACTGTAGTTGATAAGGTAAATTGGTTCTTCGGTGGAACCCATCAAATATTGCAGAATGTATTAATGATGGATCCACTGCAGGGTGCTATTGTACCAGGCGGGAATTATATGAGCAATGGTTCACTTATAACATTTTCAAGATGGTAAATAAAAATCATTTATGTCACGATTTATTTTAACATTTATTTTATTTAATATTGGTATTATTGCATACTCTCAACAAGAGCAGGAAATATTATGTAAAGCTCTACAAAGTTTTAATAACGAACTGCCCGAATTAGAAACAGTTGTATTCAAAGCATTATGGAAAAAAGACAAAACCCTGCCAAAGTTTAAAAAAAGCGAATTTAAAAATTATCATTTAATTATCATTCCAAGGTTTAAACTTAAAGATACATTTACTCAATGGCATAATAGTGACACAGATATATTTGTTAAATACATTGATTTCACTAAAATGAATAAGGATTTTAATGTTTATGTTTTTAAGGACTCTATATTTATAGGTTTTTTATATATTAATACACAAAAATACAAACATAGGGATTTAATAAGTGGATATTTTTCAGTAAATGATATAAATAAATATAACCTGCAGTCATTTAATGCTTATAAAAGATTTGCTGATAAAATAAAAAATTTTGGACCAGATTTGGCATTTTATCCAGAATGCATTGATTATATATGTTTTATAAAGGAAGGGAAGTTTTTTATTGGTGGATTAATTAATAACTGGCTGAATTTGGATTATATTTTACCATTTGAGGAGTTTGTAAAAAAGTATCCTTTTTTTATAAATGTAATCCAACGTGATCCTATTATTAATGTAAATAATGAATATATAGAACTAAAATAATGAATTAAAAATCTTTATTAAAGTCGGGATTTTTATTGTGGTAAATTTATTGCCCAATATTAAAATTTCACTTAATTGAGTTCAATAAACCAGTTCAACGCTTGCAGGAGGATACACATACCCATCCAACCCTGTACATGGTGTTTCAAGTGTAAGCAACACCACTGCCGGCAGCACGTCAACCGAATCCACGCTCACGGCGACCAGTAGTTATAACGCCGAAAATAAAACGTTATCCATAACAAATAAAGGATACACGGATAATTTCACGTATGGGAAGGACGGTAACCGTTTCAGGGTAACCCAATATTAAAAAGAGATACTTGGTAAATTTTAAAATGTTGTATCTTTGTTAAAAAACAGAATAATGGCTGAGTTTTTAGAAAAATATATTAATCCATTTACCGATTATGGCTTTAAGAAGTTATTTGGGGAAGAACTGAACAAGGATTTGTTGTTAGACTTTCTCAATGAACTTTTAAAAGAAGAACAAGGACACATAAAAGAATTAACCTTTTTAAAAAACGAACATTTAGGAACTACTGAAGTTGATCGCAAAGCTATATTTGATTTGTATTGCGAGAATGAGAAAGGAGAAAAATTTATTGTTGAATTACAGAAGGCCAAACAGAAATTTTTCAAAGATCGTACCGTTTATTATTCTACATTTCCAATAAGGGAACAAGCCCAACATACTGACTGGATTTACGAACTAAAAGCAGTATATACGATTGCAATTTTAGATTTTGTTTTCGATGAGGATCGTGATATGCCAGAGAAGTTTCGTTATGATGTAAAGCTAACTGATATAGAAACCAATAAAGTTTTTTACGACAAGCTGACATTTATTTATTTGGAAATGCCCAAATACAATAAAAGTATCGACCAGCTTGAAACGAGATTTGATAAATGGCTTTATGTGATCAGGAATTTAAATAAATTGGAAAGGGTCCCGGAAAAGTTGAGAGAACAGGTATTTGAAAAATTATTTGAGACAGCAGAAATAGCTAAATTTACACCTGATCAAATACGCTCTTACGAAGATAGTTTAAAATATTACAGGGATATTAAAGCATCACTGGATACTAAATTTGAAGAAGGAAAGATAGAAGGAAAGATAGAAGGAAAGATAGAAGGAAAGATAGAAGGAAAGATTGAAGTTGCAAGAAACTTATTATCAAATGGTATTTCTATGGATTTAATAATAAAATCTACAGGATTGTCAGAGGACGAAATCAAAGGATTAAAATAAATATTTCTGGTTAAAAATAAAATTTAAAACACGGATTATCTTGGATCGTGGTTAGCGATAACGGATAATAAAATACAGTCTCCCGGGGATGCACATAGCTATAACAGGTACACGTATTGCATGAACAACCAGCTGATGTATACCGACCGAGCGGGTATACATGGTTGCATCAATTTGGAAACTGGATTAGCCAGAATTGGAAACCTATTGTTACAACCATTGCTACAGCAGCAATTATTACAGCAGCATGTTTAATACCAGGCGTAGGTGAAGCTGCTTTTTTAGGGGCATTTTTCAATTTTTCCCTGCAAGCGATGAGCGGGAGTATTAATTCGTTTTCGGGTTTGATGAGTGCTGTTGGAATAGGCGCTCTCACGGGGATGATAGGTGGTGAGATAGGTACCCTGGCATCAACTATAACTACGGCAGGATATGTATTACCAGGAGTTATTATAGGAACAGTATCAGGTGGTATATCAGGAGCTATAGCCGGCGGACTGGCTCAGGGGTTAAACAATTATTTGCTTGGAAATGGTAATTTCTGGGGCGGCTTGGGACAAGGAGCACTTAGTGGCCTGATAACCGGGGGTATTATAGGAGGCATTACGGGAGGAATCCAGGGCTATAAAAATGCAGTGAAGGCTGGAGTAGATCCCTGGACTGGTTTAAAGAATTATGCAAGGCCATATTGCTCTAATAATGATGGGATAGATCCTGCAAATTTTAAACAACCTGACCCGACTAAATATTGTTATGCATATGAAAACGCTTATTCCAATCCATCAGATCCATATCCGTCAGACTATGAGATTGCAATGGAGGATGAATATGGGAATATTCCAGATGGTGCATTAGAGAAAAATGTAGCAAAAAATATGTGTGCTCTACGATACTCTGAAATTAATTATTCAAAAATTTCAGACTTTCGTCAGTTAGGTGATTATTATGCCGATGGATTCAGCATAAATTGTTCATCCCCAGACCCAGAAGGCTGTGTTACAGGACATGGTGTTGCAATAACCCAGTTTACTGTAGTTGATAAGATTAATTGGTTTTTCGGTGGTACCCATCAAATATTGCAAAATGTATTAGTAATGGATCCGCTACATGGTCAAATTGTGCATGGTGGGAATTATCTGAATGGTTCAATCATTTCAATTATAAAATGGTAGGTAATTAAAAATCCAATTATGTCACGATTAATTATAACATGTATTTTATTTAATATTAGTATTATTTCATACTCACAACAAGAGCAGGAAATATTAAGTAAAGCGCTACAAAGCTATAATAAATCGCTACCTAAATTGGAACATCAGGCTTTGAAGATTTTAAAAAAATTGGACTCTTCAAAAGAAACGGTTAAGCAAAGTGAACTTAAAAAATACCACTTGATAATCATTCCTGATCTAATTGTGGTTGTAACGTGTCCCCGTCTTAGAAATTTTCTGTAAAGGCCATAGCTCCAACTATTATCCCTGATTGCCTTGTTTTTACAAAACAACTTTTATTCCCAAATTCATACGGTTTGGCTTCCTTGCCTTTAGCAATACATATTACATTTGGTTCATGAAGACTGTAAATCTTATTGGGTGTGTTACGCTCTTGAGCAAGTACTTTTTTAAATCTCTCTAAATCACTAGTATAAACATATTTCTGCAATGATGTCATTTTATTTTCAATGTCTCTTACTACTCTGCCAGCGATAGTTTTTATATTTCTTGCTGCTGCCATTGCTTTCTTTTTTCTTTTGGGATGATTTTTTTGGCGTTGATCAATTATTAATTGGGGTAATGTCCTGGTGTAATTCTGTCTTAATTGGATACCTTCCTCTTGAGCTAATTTAACCACTTTATCAATAATTCTTTTATGTAGTTTGTTATCAGTTGGAAAGGTAATATTCTTTTCCTGAACCGTAGTTTCAATGTGAACTTCTTTTTCTTTGCCTTCTTTACCAAACAATAAAATCGTCAACTTTAAAAGCTTTTCTGCTCCCTTTTCACCTATTCGTTTACGGAAATGCACAAATTAGCTTGGATCAAATGGTTGCTTCCTTTGAAAATTAACTTCACAGCAAAAATATTGCCAATACGGATTCTCAAGCCATCCTGCAGTAACTGCTTGTTTTTTTCAGTTTTTCCGACCATTTTGCAGGGTTTTTTATAAAAATACTATAAACCATGCAATTAAAATTATTAATATTGCTATATTTATTAACTTAAATAGCTACTTTTCAACACATTAATTACTAATTAAGGGACGACTAATTACTAATGATTAATGACAGATTAAAGATAATTACCTAATCACCTAATCACCTAATCACTTCATCACTTTATACCAACAACCAACTATAATAATTTATCTTCAATGCACTATGCACTCTGCACTATGCACTCTGCATTATTCTTTTACCGGGCAAAAATCCACACACCTCGTGCAACTCAGGCATGTTCCTTTGTTTGGAGTGTATTCCTGACTAAACCGTGGGAATGATTGTTTTGCAAGCGTTAAGCCCAAAATCAGGCCTATAAAACCACCCAAAAGCCATCCGCCGTAATAAAATTGATTTGTAATTGCATTTGCTTCAGAATAAAGTTTTTCTAAAGGTTTTCCAGATCCTTTAAATGCAGATACTTCAGTAGAATAATTATCTGTTAAATTATTTTCTGAAGTTGCTGATACATAGGCCAGTCTTACCTTAGAATTCACCATAGCAAGGTTTTCGTGAAACCTTGAACCTATCCATCCGCATAAAACAATTAAAACCGGAGTAAGCACTATAAAAGTTATTGCGCGGTTAATAATAATATTTCTGTTTTCCTTGTTGCCATGATAATTTGGTATTTCGATTGCTCCGAATGGGCAGGAATTTTCACATAAGCGGCATTCTATACATTTGGAAGGCGTGATAGTAAGATGTTTTTTTGAGAAACGGCTTATTATATTAAGTATTACACCGAAAGGGCATAAAAACCGGCAATAGGGACGGGCAATAAATACCCCTGTAAGAAGTAATGCCCCTCCTATCGCAAACATCATGAATGATGCGTTAAACCTGTATATTCCAACAAAAGGATCGTACCGGCAAATAACAAAATCAGATTCGGTAGCAGCATACAAAACGGATAGTCCAAGGTAAATAAAGGGAATAATACCAAGGGTGGTTTGAACCCATTTGTTTAATTTCATTGGGTGAATAGCAACAATATCCTGAATAGAACCTAACGGGCATACCCCTGCGCAGAAAGTCCGGCCATAGAACAATGTAAAAACCAATGGAATAACAAAAAATGCGATTACAGTTAATGGCACCTGATAATCAGGATGAAATAAGCCTACTGATATATTTTGAATAGCGCCTATTGAACATATACATCCTTTACGGTAAAAACCAAAATAAGCTATTGAAAAAACTGTCATTATCAGAACACCCTTACGGGAACGTTTTTTATGTACCAACCATGTAATGACGGACAGGCTGGCAATGAGAACTACCACATCAAAATATTCAAATAATATAGATTTTGAGGCAGGTAACTGTGTTTTAGGGACAGTATACCCATTTTCGAATTCAGGTTTGGGAAAACGTTGTATAGCTATGATGTTTAATATCATTCCTGATATTAGTACAATAAGCAGTATAATTGTTAATCTTTTATACATTCGTATTTTAATTTGTTATAAGAACCAAGAACCAGGAACCAAGAAATGAAACATGAAAAAGAAGACAGAAGACAGAAGACA
The DNA here is from genome assembly GCA_963846585.1 of uncultured Bacteroidota bacterium. Classification (GTDB taxonomy): domain Bacteria; phylum Bacteroidota; class Bacteroidia; order Bacteroidales; family JAAUTT01; genus JAAUTT01. The sequence goes on along the minus strand of CAWJWO010000001.1, from coordinate 319,058 downwards.
GAGGTCAGAAGTGATTAGGTGATTAAGTGATTAAGTTTATAAGAACATCCATAAACCATATAAACCTCATAAACTTTAAGAACCAATTTGTCATTAGTCATTAGTAATTTGTCATCTTTCATTTGCATATTTGCACATTCTTTTATCTTTCCTCTTTTATCTTTGTACTTTTTCAACTGTTACCATGAACCAGATATGGATTATTTGAATTTACAAGGGAAAAAGCATCAGCAGGGCAGGCCCTGGCTATGGAGCATTGATTACAGTTTACACAGATGTCTCGTTTAACTTGTAGCTGTAATGATCCATTTCCAAAGGCACCACAGCCTTTTACACATTTTGCGCAGCCAATACATAATTCTTCAATAATATGATATTCAAAAAATGGTTCTTCGATATACTTTCTGAATATAGCATTTGTAGGACACAGCCGGTTTTCTGCAGCAGTGTTAAGGTCTTTGGCGTCAGGATGTAAATATCCGCCACATAAATCACAATAGCCGCACATCTCAATAACATGAACACATCTTACTGCTGATTGCTCCAAAACACAATTTGTGGCACATCGTCCGCACTGGATACACTTTGCAGGATCAAGCTGCCAAACACGTTTACCGGTGAATGCCCTCTTGCCCAAAGCAACACTTATTCCACCAAGACCTACCAGCATTGCCAGGCGTATTCCATTGTTTAGGAAATCCCTGCGGCCTTTATTATCATCCTCTTTCATAATTATTGTTATAGTCGTAAGTCGTAAGTCGTAAGATAAAGTAGAAAAGTAGGTAAGAAAAGGATGACTAATTACTTATTTCTAATTAGTTTATAAAGTTTATAAGGTTTATGTAAGTTCTTGTATATATACTTAATCACCTCATCACCTAATCACTTCATCATCTCATCACCTAATCACTTCATTACTTCATCACTTCATCACCCCTTAATATCGTAAGCCATAATCGTTCTCCCGTGCCTTATATAAAGAATGCCATTGCTGATTACAGGATTGGCAAAATGTTCCCTGGTACCTTTGTCGATTTTAAATTTACTAATAATTGCCATGCTTGATTCATGAGGTTTAATTAAATTAACCTCGCCATTTTGCGAATAACAATACAACAATCCATTAGCATAAATAATTGCCCCTTTATTAATGCTTATGGAATCAATTGTTTGCCCGGTATTACAGTCAATACATTTTAATTTTTGGCTCTGGTCAGTACTATAAATATAATTATTGATTTTTACAAAACCACAGAAATTATTTTTTATCATAAGATTTCTCCATACTTCTTTTACACTATTTCCGTCTTCGGAAATAATAAGTTTAACAGCACCATTCCCTTCGCCTGCTATATAATATAAAGATCCTTCAGAAAATACAGGAGTGTTACATTCCTGATTATACTTAAAATTTTCTTGTTTTTGCGACCATAATAATTCGCCGGTATATGTGTCGAATCCCAGAATAAAATGTGAAGTAAATGTAACTAATACATTTTTTGCCGGAAGATTTACCAGCATAGGGGAACAATATGATATGGTGTCATTAAATTCTTTGGAAGCCCAGATTTTTTTTCCTGTAAACCGGTTTAATGCAACTGCAAAATTTGAGACACCACCGGGTAAACAATATACATTATTTTTATCAACTAGAAGCGACTCAGTGTATCCAAAATAATTCATAAATCCGTTCAATTCTCTTGTCATTTCCACGGCCCAAATTTCTTTGCCTGTTAGTTTTTCAAAGCATGCAATCCTTCCATTACCCGAACAGGCATAAACAAAACCATCATATACAGTAGGAGTGGACCTGCAACCTGAAAATTGAACACTGAAACCGTTACCATTAAATTCTATTCCATTAGGTGATTTCCAGATTAATTTACCTTGCATGTCAAAAGCAAATAAATAGCTTACGGTATCTATTCTGCCATTAATGAAAATCATTCCGGAAGTAACTGATGGGGAGCCATATCCATCCCCAATACTATCATTAAACCAAAGCAATTCAGGACCCTTATCAGGCCATGATTTCAATAATTGTTCATCCTTATATATTCCGTCACGGTTTGGTCCTCTCCATTGAGAAATGTTTTGTGCCTTTATGTTACAACAAACAAATAATACTAAAACATAATTAAATATTTTCATACTGCAAATTGATTTTATTATAAGCATTTAAAATTGATGCAAAATTAAAAAAATGGTTTAGAACTTAATATTTATTTTTTATCAAATAACCTTATTTCTTCAGTATTAGCGTCCAGAATATAAATAATGCCCTTAGCATCAACTGCTAAATCATTTACCAAAGATGCAAAATTGCAATGTAAATCAGATTTACTGCTGAAATTATCAGGACCAGCGACTACACACGTAAATATACCTGCCTGGTTATAGATTTTAATCCTGTCCAAACCTTTCTCATATGTCACAAAATATCCATTTGGCATAATTGCGAATTGAACCGGATTGCAGCAACCTGCAAAACCTTCTAAACGCATTGAAGATTTACCCCATGAAGATTTTAAATCTCCCTCGGATGAAAAATTTTCAAGTTCGTGCCTGCCGGGATTTGTTACCCACAAATCATCAAAAGGACCAATTGCAACTTCGAGGTACATACTGGGAACAATAAGACCATCAATGCCCCTGAGAGGATTTTTTTTACCAATTACATTTAATAAGTTACCTTCGGGATCATATCGCAAAACTACCTGATTGCCGGCATCCGCTGCAAAAATTTGATTATTGTTAACAGCAACAGAAGTAATAAATCCTTTTTTACTGAATTCTTTCCACCGCTTGATCTTTAATCCCGTTAAACTGTATTTTTCAAGGTGATTGCCAATGCCCAGGTAAATATCCTTATGAGACCCAACTGCAATGCTGTTTGCCGGTGAATCAATTTTAAAACTCTGTTTTTTAGCCCAATCCAAATCATAAACCAGTACTTCCTTATCACCAACGATGTATACCATTGAATTTAAATCAATTGCAATTCCAATCAGGTTGGATAATCCTGGTTTAAATCTTTTTATCTCCTTGTATTGTATAATTGAAGGATCAATAGCTTTAAGCTTGTCAAGGTTGTAATCACAAGGGTTTTTTTCTGAGGTTTGCGGAACGATAAACAAATCCCTTGCAATCAGGAATAGTACTCCCAGCAAAAGTATTATTGAAAGTAAAATTATTAGTTTTTGTTTCATCTTAAAAAGAAGTTATAAGTCTTAAAAATAGAGCCAGGAACCAAGAACCAGGAACCAAGACTTTTTGATTTTAGATTCCAGATTTGCGATTAGCGAATTTAAATTTTTTAATTCGCAAATCATTTTTTTTCTGCCTTCTGTCTTCCCAGTTCTTGGTTCCTGGCTCTAATATTTTCGTGTCCTGTCTAAATCACTTTGCTCTTATATCAATACAAACCATCCTTTTTGAATCGCGCATCAGCAGCCTGCCATCAGCAATAGCCATTGGGCCCCAGGCATCCTGGCCATCTATAATTTTCGCCTTATCCAGATATACAAATTCAGATGTACTTACTCTGGCAATAGTTAAAGTGGCATCATCGCTGAGAATAAAAAATTTGCCATCTGCCATAATATATGGGCCAAGGCCATATCTATCATCAGTATTACTTGTCCAAAGGATCTTTTGACAATTGTCTTCACTGCAACAAACGAATTCATTATGTTTTTCTCCGGCATCTTTTGGCAAAACACCAAAAATGAAATGACGATACCGGATGGGTGTTTGCTGTTCAGAAGCGAGGCCATCCTTGGGCTTATAGTTTTGTAACATCTTAACTGAGAAGTTTTCGTCAGTTTTTAAAACCTGGAGTACAGCAGCACCAGCGCCATATCCTGCAGTAGCAAATATCTTTCCTTTACCCAGGTAAAGAGGGGAAGGAGCTATTACTGAAGGGTTAAACGCGTTCGATTTCCAAAGTATTTTTCCAAGATCGCTGCCTTCGGCAGAAACTCCGCAGATACCTCCAATTGCTGAATAAATATACATTTTTTTATCCAAAATATTCATCGGAATTACAGAAGAATGAGACATTTTCCAGTGATCAGGGTTGGGAGTTTTCCAAATCACTTTACCTGTAGCACAATCAACTCCTATCAGAAGGTAACTTCCTCCGGGAGCAATTACGGCAATATCATTATCTATCAAAGGACATTGTCCGGTGTACCATAAAGGAATATCTGCATGAAATTCTTTTTCAAGATCGATACTCCAACGAAGATCTCCGTTTTGAGGATTGCAACACATCACATGGCATTTCGGGCCAATTGTAACGATATATTTATCATTAATGGCCGGTACGGTGCGCGACATTCCATGATTTCGTTTAATATCAACACTATACCATCGCCTCCAGATTTCTTTTCCTGATTCGAGGGAAAAACAGCGAAGGGCATCATTCTTTTTGCGTTCATCATAGTCAAGGATATAAACTTTGCCGTTATAGATAACAGGCCCGGCATGGCCTTCACCCAACTCTACCTTCCAGACGATAATGGGACCGTCTTTACCCCAATGGTCAATAAGTTTTATATTTTCCTTGTTAATATTATCAAAATCAGTTCCCCTGAATCGAGGCCATTTACCTGTCAAATTTGAATTATATGATGTGTATTCTTTGAATTTTTCACCTATAATAACTACTGATTTGGAGCTTGTATCCTTTAATGGCCTGTTATCAAGGCCAGGTAAGCCGGCTGATAAATTTTTTACAGGGTTATGGAAAAACCAATACGCAAATATTGCGACGGCAATAATTACCATTGCTGTCAAAATATAAGTTGTGAAATATTTTTTTTTCAAGTTTTAATTTTTAGAGCCAGGAACCAGGAGCCAGGAGCCAGGACGTGAGACGTGAGACGTGAAAAGGGACGTGAAAGGAAGTAAAAAGATGTGAAAGGACATGGGACGTGGGAAGTGAAAAAGAAGACAGAAGACAGAAGACAGAAGACAGAAGACAGAAGACAGAAGACAGAAGACAGAAGACAGAAGACAGAAGAAAAGAAGACAGAAGAAAAGAATAATGAATATCGAATGTCGAATAATGAATGAAGTAAAATATACTTCGGCCTTCGATGTTCGAAATTCGGTGTTCGAAATTCATATCAGTCCCCAGCCCATTAAAACCCATAAACCTCATAAACCTCATAAACCTCATAAACTTTATAAACCAATCAGTTATTAGTATCAGTAATTCGTCATCATTTTCAAATTTTCAAATTGTCACATTTTCAAATTATTTTCCACCAATATCATACACCATTAATGATGTACCATGACGAACATATAATCTTTTATTATTGATTACCAGATGTGCCCAATGCTGATTTGCCCCAAAGGGTACTTTAAAAGTACTTATAATATTGAATTGGTTTGATTGAGGTTCAATAAGTGCAACAGATCCGGCTTCACTGTAGCAATAAAGTAGCCCGTCAGCATATATAATATTACCCGGAGACATGGTTTTTAATGAATAAATTTCTTTACCGGTTGCCCAATCAATACACTCCAGTTTTTTACGTTTATCGCTTGGTCCTATTATGTGGTTATTCAAAACTACAAAGCCGCCAATTCTGTTTTCAAGTAATGAATCTCTCCAAACTTCACTGACACCGGAACCGTCATCAGTTAATTTTAGCATAATACCGCCTTTTCCGTATCCACTCATACAATATAATGATCCATTCCTGAAAATCGGGGTATTGGCATGGACTGAATACATGTTAGTATGGCCGACACTCCATAAAACCTTTCCATTAGCCGCATCGATACCCAATATATTATTTTCTGTCATGGTTACAACTATCTTTCTGTTTTGCAAGGTTATAAGACATGGAGAATTATATGCGCTTTTTGTACCCAAACCTTTGCATTTCCAGATTAATTGACCGGTTTCTGAATTTACTGCAATTACGTTTGCATCAACTCCTCCGGGGGTACAGAAAATTTTATCACCATCGAACAGAAGGTTTTCGGTTACACCCCACATGATATTCTGTCCGTCATAATCTTTAAAGGTATCAATAGTCCATAATATTTTGCCTGTTTTGGAATCCAAACAGTTAAGTTTTCCATAACTGCTGTATATATAGACTTTATTACGATAAACCAATGGAGTAGAGCGTACTCCGTTCCAATTCTGAGTCCATTCGGTACCATATTCTGTTTTCCATAAAAGTTTTCCATTATGATCAAAAGCATATACAAAACCTTTATCTCCAATCATGCCCGCAGTATAAACGGTTGTAGAAGTAACTGCTGCAGATGAGTGCCCATCACCTAAATCATCGAAATGCCAGAGTAAATTTGGACCAGCATCGGGCCATTTTTTTAAGAGTCCGGTTTCATTATAAATTCCATCACGATTATTACCACGCCATTGGGCAATATCCTGGGAACTAATATTTAAGTTTATACCAATAGCTATCAGAGATAAAATTAAAAATTTTTCAAAAGACTTGCTTTTTAACAAAACAAAGAACCAATTAATTTTCATATCTTTAATTTTTAATGATTTACATATATTTTAAGGACAATATGGTTATCGAATTTAATAATTTTTAAAATAATTTGGATTGTTAATATAACGTGAGTCGTGGAAATTAATTTTACGGATTTGATTTTTACTAAAGTTACAAATAAAATATATTAAATACATGACATAAAATAATTATATCTTTAAACCTTATTAAATATATCCGGTAAAATAAATCGCTGAGACATAGGTTATATAATTAGTAACAAATGAGCCAGGAAGCTGAAAGCAAAAAAATTGGGTTATTTTTAACATCTTCAAGTTGGGGAGGACTTGAAATGAATGTATTAAAGTTAGCAAAGCTATTGCTTGCAAAAGGTTACATTATTAATTTTTTTTTAGTAAAGGATACAAGGATAGCTAATGAAATTTCGAATACTTTAATAAATACTTATTACATAGCCCCGCATATGAAATATTTTGATATTCGCGGAGCTTTTAAATTTAACAGGTTATTAAGGAAATTATCGGTTCACAACCTTATTGCATTTGATAACAGGGATTTGGATTTTGTCTTTTTTGTAAAATTGTTTAATAGGAAAAGGATAAATGTTATATACCAACAACATATGCAAATAGGTATTTCAAAAAAAGATATACTTCATACTTTAAGATTCTCAGCAATAAACTATTGGTTAACGCCGTTGGAATTACTTAAGAAAGAAATTGAAAGATTAACAAGGTTTAATCCTGACAAAGTTAAAGTGGTTCCATTAGGTACTGATATTCAAAAATTTATTTCAAGCAAATATACCAAATCAGAAGCAAGGGATAAATTTGGTTTAAACAAGTCGTCATTTATTGTTGGAAATATTGGCAGGATAGATCCTAAAAAAGGCCAGTTATTTTTAATTCGGGCAATTCACAAATTAATTAAAAATTATCCGCGCATTGAATTGCTCATAGTAGGTGAACCTACTCTTCATAGTCCAAAGTGTAGGCAATATATGGAGGAAATAAAAGAATACATAAGTATTCATAAACTTTATGATAATATTCATATTCTTGGATATACTTTGGATGTAAATTTGTTTTATGATGCCATTGATCTTTTTGCCCTTGCCTCTGAAGATGAAACTTATGGTATGGTTACTATAGAATCAATGCTTGCCGGAGTCCCTATAATTGCGACAAATTCAGCCGGTACGCCTGAATTATTGAATTATGGGGAATTCGGCCATCTTTATTCTCCGCTGGATATAGATGAATTCTGCAAAATTGTTTCAGAAATAATGACAAATTTTGAGAGTACAGTTATAATGGCTAATAAGGGAAAGCTTGAAGCTATAAAAAAATATTCCCAGGATGTTGAGTGTGACCGGATTCAGGAACTTATTGTATAATAATATTCATCTTTAAAAAAAAGTAAAAAAAGTTGAACAATTATTCTTATATTAAGGAATATAATGTAACAAAAATGAAATATCCTGTATTATTTATAATTATATGTTATAATACATATAATATTAGAATATTGGCTCAGGAACTACCTGTCTGTGAGAAAAAGATTTATATTTCACCTGACCATAAAATTTACATTAGCAAATCAAATCCTGCTTATTTTTTTATATCAACATCTCCTGATAGCAATGCCAGGAGTGTCCGTTTAAAAAGCAATACATCACCTCAGAATACTCATCCTATGTATTTTGATACAGAAGGAAGAAATCTTATTTGGACGCCCTACGCAGTTGATACATTTACAAAAAAGGTAGTTCTTCCAAAAAAATATATACAATTTCATTTTTATGTTGATGGGGAGCCACCAAAAACCAAAATAAGGTATAACAAAAGTTATGAATTTTTTAACAATGGAATACATTATATACCTGGTTCTATAGATGTTAGTTTTGAGTCAGTTGATGTCTTATCAGGAGTTGATAAAACATATTATTCGCTTGACAGTTCAGATTTCAGGCCTTGGAAAAATGTATTGTTGCTTGATAAGGAAAAGAAATATATTATTAAATATTTTAGTGTTGATAACACCGGAAACGTCGAAAAATTAAAAGAGATAAAATTTATAGTGGACAAAACTCCCCCTGTTAGTAAATTAGAAATAATTGGTGAAAAATATGAATATATCCTTTCCGGAAATACTCAGTTAAGTATTACTGCTACAGATAATTTTTCCGGTGTAAAAAATATTTTTGTCAGCATCGATGATACCATTTACAAATTGTACAAGGGAATAATAAAAACTGCGGCCATTAAAGAAGGTGAGCATAAACTTTATTACTATTCAACAGATAAAGTCAACAATATTGAAAGTGTTAAAACCTTTGATTTTTATGTTGATAAAACGCCACCTCAGGTGATAGAGGAGGTTATAGGTAAAACATTTATAGCCAATGGGAAAGAGTTTTCGGCAGGAACATCAATGCTTAAGATTACATCCTTTGACAATAAAGCCGGAGTAAAAGAAATTTTTTATTCTATTAATAATGCCCCATACCTAAAATATGAAAAACCTATTTTATTATCTGGTTATAAAGGAGCATTGATAGTTAATAGTTATGCTGTTGACAATGTTGGCAATAAAAGCCAGAATGATTATTCAAATTCACGGAAAAACAGTATTTCATATATTGATTTAAGTGGTCCATGGGTTGGGCATTCGTTTAGCGGTCCTGTTTTTACTAACCGTGATACTATATTTATAAATAATAAAACCAGGATATTGCTTGATGCAAAGGACACAGAATCAGGAGTTGACCGAATAGAATATCAAACAGACAGCAGTGACCTGAAGGTATACAGTGTACCATTTATCCTGAGTAATGAAGGAGTTCATCATATTTCAATGTATGGATACGATCATTTGGAAAATATGACGCGGCAGGTATTTGATGTTGTTGTAGATACTACCGGCCCTGTAATATATGAGCGTTTTAGTTCACCTCCGGTTGGCACATTGTTAATTGAAGGCAAAAAGATTAATGAATACCCCAATACTTTGGTTATTTTCTTGTCAGCAACCGATGATAGATCAGGATATCAGGAATTGTCCTATCAATTAAACAATAATCCGGTTCAATCTTATGTGAAAGATATAAACGGATTTATTCCCGGCAAAATAAATATCATAAAAGCTAAAGCAATTGATAAGCTTGGCAACAAGTCAGAGAAAATAATAGAATTTTCAATCAGATAGTATTTTGACATATGAACAATATCTATAAAATTTTGGTAGCTGACAATTCCTTATCAATAAGAAATTCTGTTAAACATATTCTCACAGAGAGTTTGGATAATAGTTACCAGGTATTTTTAGCCAACAGCGGACGCGAAGCCTGTTCAATGACATTTGTGGAAAGGCCTGATCTTATACTAATTGACCTTTCAATTGCAGAGATGGACGGAATAGAAGCCATAAAGAAAATTAAAAGCAATAATCAGATTAAACACATCCCTATAATAGCTATTTCTTCCACCAAAATGTTTCTGGAGGCATTTTCTGCAGGCGCAGTCGATTTTATCCTAAAACCGTTTGTTGAATATGAATTATTAACCAGAGTTCATCTTAACCTGACATTAGCTGAAAAGGGCAAAGAAAACAAAAGGCAAAACGAAATTCTCAAATTACAAAGGCAGGAAGCAATAAATCAGCGTGATATTATTTTTAATCAGAAAAAGGAGCTGATGGATGATTTACAATATGCCAGGTTTATACAAAAAGCTATTCTTCCTTCAGATGAGACGTTAAGTGAATTGTTTAACGGATTTTTCGTATATGATCAGCCTAAGAATATTGTTAGCGGAGATTTTTTCTGGGTTGCCCGCAAGGATGAAAAAATAATAGTGGCAGTTGGAGATTGTACGGGGCATGGAATGTCAGGAGCATTAATGACAATGGCCGGAACGGCTTTTCTAAATGAAATTGTAAGAAACAGCGAGGATATTTATTCCTATAAAATATTGAACGAATTAAGAAAGCGGGTTATTAAACTTTTAAATCAAAAAGGTAAAATTGGAGAGGCATCAAATGGAATGGACATAGCAGTGTGTATTTTTGACGGGCCTAATAATTTGCTTGAGTTTTCGGGGGCCAATAATCCGCTTTATTTGGTACGAGCCGGTAGTCCCCTCGAAATTATAAAGGGAGACAGAATGCCTATAGGTTTTTATTTTGATGATGACATGTCTTTTAGCAGGAACGAATTCCCAATCTCAAAAGGTGATATCATTTATTTATTTACTGATGGATATGCTGACCAGTTTGGTGGTGTTCAGGGAAAAAAGTTCAGGTATAATCAATTTAGGGATTTGATCTCCGGTGCTTCATCACTTTCATCAATGAAACAGCAATATGATATAATAAAGAAAGCAATGAAAGAATGGATTGAGGGTTATGAACAGCTTGATGACATGATGGTTATGGGGGTGAGATGGTGAAAAGTAATTTGAAAATTTGAGAATTTGAAAATGTGCAAATGATGACGAATTACTGATTACTAATGAATGATTGGTTTATAAAGTTTATAAAGTTTATAAGGTTAATGGATGTTCTTTTAAACCACATCACTTCATCACTTCATTACCTCATCACTTCATCACTTCATCACTTTTACTAACAACTAACAACTGCCAACTGACAACTGATCATTGATTACTGATGAAATATATTTTAATATACATATTATTATTCTTGCCTTTATTTTTAAAAGGGCAGGAAACTTTGAATGAATTCGAAGAGTTGGCAAATGGGTATATGAATCAGGGCAAACCAGGACAGGCAGCTGAATTCTATAGTAAAGCAGGGTATGCTTACTGGAATAAGAGTAACAGTGTTAATGCAGCTTTGAATTTTCAAAAGGCATACGATTTGTTTTCAGCCCAGGGAAATGCATTTGCATCTATTACTGTTGGCAATAATTTGGGTATTATATATCTGGATGAAGAAAAATATCATGATGCATACAATGCATTTAATAATGTTCTCACATTTTCCCGAAAAACAAAAAATATTTCAGAAATTTTTAATTCATTGGTTAATTTAGGTTCCATATCAGTTGAACTTGCAAATTATAATGATGCTATTTCAAAAACTACTGAAGCTCTCACACTTGCAAAAGAAATGAATAACCTGAAATCAATTGCAAAATGTTATAGTATTTTGGCTGAAAGCTATGAGAAAGCTGGTGACGGGTCAAATGCTTACAAGTATTTTGAATTATATTCTTCTATTGATCAAAAAATTAAAAAACAAGAAATGGAAGATGTAAAAGAAATGTCTGCTGCAGAAATTAATAAAGCCCATGAAAATAAAAGAATTACTGAAATTGAACTTAAAATCAAAAAGGGCGAACTAAAATCAACCCAGGATTCACTTACTGTATCAGAACGAGAGGCTTTAAAACGTAAAAGGCAGGTAGAACAACGTAATGAACAACTTAATAAAGAGGAAATACAATTAAGGCTTGAAAGACAGATCAGAAGGAATTTAATCTTCGGAATTGTTTTTGTATGCCTTTTCTTAATCACCCTTGTTCTTATGTTTAGACAAAAGCTTAGTGATAATAAGACTTTAAGGCTTCAAAAAGAGGAAATAACTGTTCAGCGAAATAAATTGGATGAACAAAATAAAAAGATTACCGATAGTATTCATTACGGGTTAAGAATACAACAAGCCATGCTTCCGGATATTAAGGAACTTGAAAGCAGATTCGAAAGTTTTGTGATTTTCAAACCTAAAGACATAGTATCCGGAGATTTCTATTGGTTTTACGAAACGAAAGTTGAGGATAGCCTTTATCAATTTATTGCAGTTGTAGATTGCACAGGCCATGGTGTCCCGGGTGCATTCATGTCGATGATAGGCCACAGGCTCCTTACGGAAGTTGTAATTGAAAGAAAAATTTACAAACCTTCAAAGGTTTTGGAATTGATTAACACTAATTTAAGAAAAGAACTTGATCAGAGTAATAAAAAATCGATGGATGGCATGGATATTGCTTTTTGCAGATTACAGGTTATTAATGGTGAATACAGCGAATTATTGTTTGCCGGAGCAAAACGGCCCCTGTTAATTTTTACGCGGGAAGAAGGCAAATTAACTTTAATCGAAGCTGACCATAAAGGTATTGGTGGATTTTATACAGATGAGCCAAAAACTTTTACCGATATAAAATTTAATATTCAAAAAGGAGATATGATTTTTTATTATACAGATGGGATTATTGATCAACAAAATATTGAAAGAAAAAGATTTGGGACAAACCGGTTAACGTCTTTAATAAGTGATCATATAAATGAACCGATGCCTAAAATAAAAACCGCTATAGAACAATCATTCGATAGTTATTCTGAACCTGAAGAACAAAGAGATGATGTTACAATTATCGGATTAAGATTAATTTAATCAAAATATGAAAATGCAACATACTAAGGAAATCAACGATGCTTATTTTTATTATGACGGCCCTTTTAATATTCAGGTTATTTCCGGCATTGCCAGATTTCTTTCAGAATTAACAATTGCAATACATACTGAACGTAAAAAGATTTACCGCGTATTTATTGAACTTACACAAAATGTAGCCCTTTATTCATATGAACGTACGCCATTATTAAACGATACGGCAATAGGGAAAGGGAAGGTCTATTTTCTAAATTTGGAAAATGAATTTAAATGCATTACTATAAATAGAATCCAACCTGAACATGCCTCTGTATTATTAAATTATTGCAGGGAAATTAATGCGACACCTGTAGATGAATTACGGGTTAAAAAGAGAGAACTTTACAAGATGTCGAGTTTTCATGATACAGGAGCTCACATTGGTCTGATAATGATATTTATGTATTCTGAAAATTTACTTAATATTGAAATAATTGAAGAAGAAGATAAATCAACATATTTTAAAATTGTTGCAACCATAAATAAAAATGTTTAGTGTCTCAAATAATTGAAAATTGAAAAATATTGAAATAATGGAAAATTTAGATATAAATATCAATCCTGACCTGATATATTACCCTGTAATAAATTTTAATTATCAAACAGGTATTTGTGAAATATCAGGTGAATCCTATATGGAAGAGACCTATAAGTTTTATGAACCGATAATTCTCTGGTTAAAGGAATATTGTACAGGGAACAGACCAATTACTTTGAATATAAAATTAATATATTTTAATACCAGTTCATCAAGGTTCATATTGGAAATTTTGGATACCTTAAAGACTTATCAAACAAAAGGTTCAAAAGTTGAAATAAACTGGTATTACAAAAAGGATGATCCTGACATCCTTACCGAAATACAAGACTTTATGGATGAGACAGATACTCAGATAAATATTCTTGAATTTGATTAACAATCCCTGCAAATATTTAATTTATTTCTTTTATGAAGTTTAAAATTTTATTCCTGTTTAATTTCATATTTTCTATATCTATAACTGCTCAACAATGGACCAATTATACTACTGCCAATGGATTAATCAATAATACGGTATTTTCGGTCGCCATTGATAAACAGGGCAATAAATGGTTTGGAACAGCAGCCGGATTATCTGAATTTGATAGTACCTGGAACACATTTACTTCTAAAAATGGATTGTCAGGGAGCAACGTGTATGTAATTGCTATCGACAGTTTAGGTAATAAATGGTTTGGTTCAATCGGAGGAGGATTATCGGAATTTAACAGTACAGGTTGGACAACCTATACAACTGCCACACCCGGGATACCCAGTAATAACGTATATTCCATTGCATTCGACAGAAAAGGAAACAAATGGATTGGAACTGACCAGGGCCTATCAGTTTTTGGGAAAGGCCATTGGGTCAATTACAATTCTAACTTCTATCAATTATTAAACAATAATGTGAATACCGTAGCCATCGATAAAAACGGAACTGCATGGTGTGGAACTGATAGTGGCCTTTCTGTGTTTGATGGTACCTACTGGAATAACTATACTGTTGCTGATGGTTTGGTTGATAATGATATACGGGCTATTGCAATTGATTCTGTAAACAATGTCTGGATAGCTACCTATGGGGGAGGAGTTTCCGAATTTAGTGATTCAGCCGGTTGTTGTAACAATTATTACCAGTCATACGAAGGATTGGCAAGTAATTTTGTAAATTCTGTGGCAATTGACTCGCAAGGCAATAAATGGTTTGGTACAGAGGAAGGGGGAGTATCGATGTTTGACGGAACTTACTGGACAACTTATAACACATCAAACGGATTACCTGATGATGATATCAATTCAATTGCAATCGACTCTAAGGGTAATAAATGGTTTGGAACTGAAGTAAACGGAGTATCAAAATTAATCGATCTATATTTATATACATCGGCTGACAGCTTATTTATTTCAGGTGCCGCTAATAGTTCAGGTACTTTTAATATAACTTCAAATACTTCATGGACAATAGTTGACACGACTCAGGACTGGATTACAACAAATATTAATACAGGTTCTGATAATGCCGTTATTAAAGTAACTGCTTTAGCTAATAATACTGATACTACGCGTTACGATACGTTAATTTTAATTGGTAACGGAACGGCATCAAAAAGGGTGATAATTTCCCAGGCTACCCCAGGTGCAGGCATATCTCATCAATTAATGGAATTAATTAAACTTTATCCTAATCCTGTTATTGATAAATTGATAATTGACATACCTGTATCATTGTCTCCTGTAAATCTGGAAATTTTTTCATTGCGGGGTGAACTTGTTTATTCGAAAAACCTTATTTATAATCAGGTAGAAATTGATATGTCAGGCTATAATTCAGGCCTTTACTTTGTAAGAATAATGTCACCGGACCAGGGGACCTTTGTAAAGAAAATTGTTGTTACTCATAAGTAAGTTGCAGGTTACAGGTTACAGGTTACAGGTTGCACATCCTATGTCCCATTTTGACTTCATCACTTCATCACTTCATTACTTGATCACTTCATCACTTCTTCATTTAATCACTTCATTTTTTACAACAATATACTATCTTCGCATTATAATCATAAGTTCGGTGGTATATGAAAGTAATACGGATGGTTGACTTAAAGGGCCAGTACCTGAAAATGAAGGAGGAAATTGATTCTGCAGTCTTAAAAGTTATTGATAATTCAGAATTTATTAATGGTGAGGAGGTACATAATTTTCAGCAAAATCTGGAAAAATATTTGGGTGTAAAACATGTAATTCCCTGTGCAAATGGTACAGATGCATTGCAAATATCATTGCTGGCACTTGGGTTATTGCCCGGAGATGAAGTTATTACTTCTGATTTTTCATTTATAGCAGCCATTGAAGCAATCGCATTACTTGGATTAAAACCTGTAATTGTTGATGTTGATCCGAATACTTATCAAATTTCGGTTGAAGGAATAAAAAAAGCCATAACTAAAAAATCGAGAGCTATAATACCTATTCATTTGTTTGGCCAATGTGCCGATATGGAAAGCATTTTAGAGATAGCTAAAGCAAATAAACTGGTTATTATTGAAGATAGTGCCCAGGCACTTGGCTCAGTTTATCAATTTTCTGATAGTCATAAAGCATATGCCGGAACAATGGGAAATATAGGCACTACTTCTTTTTTCCCATCCAAAAACCTCGGTTGTTTTGGTGATGGGGGAGCCATATATACAAATGACGATTCGTTAGCTCAAAAAACCAGATCGGTTGCGAACCATGGAATGAAAGTAAGGTATTATTATGATAACATTGGTATAAATTCCCGGCTTGACACAATACAGGCATCTATACTAAATGTTAAGCTTAAATACCTTGATACATACCATACAGCACGCCAGTCAGCAGCAAGCTATTACGACTTGGCATTTGAAAATTGCAACGATCTGATTATCCCTAAAAGAGATAAAAAATCAACACACATATTTCACCAGTATACCCTTGTAACAGGAGGATTAATAAACAGAGATGAATTAAAAAAATTTCTTCAGGATAAAGGTATTCCATCAATGATTTATTATCCTGTCCCTTTACATTTACAAAAAGCATACCAATATCTTGGCTATAAAGAGGGAGACTTCCCTGTTACTGAACACTTATGTAAATCAGTTATTTCCCTGCCAATACATACTGAACTTGAAGAAGAAGAATTAAAATATATAACCGGATCGGTATTGAAATTTGTATCATGACAGAATTTACCTACTTTGTGCATCCGTCTTCCTTTATCGACAATGGTTGTTTCATTGGAAAAGGAACTAAAATATGGCACTTTAGCCATATAATGAGTAATTGTATAATAGGGGAAAATTGTAATATCGGCCAAAATGTAGTAGTCTCCCCCGATGTGGTATTAGGCAACAATTGTCGTGTGCAAAACAACGTTTCAATTTACACCGGGGTTATTTGCGAAGAAGATGTTTTTTTAGGGCCTTCAATGGTTTTTACAAATGTTGTAAACCCACGCAGTGCGATAAGCCGTAAGAACGAATACAAACAGACCTATGTTGAAAAAGGAGCTACAATTGGCGCAAATGCAACTATAGTGTGTGGAAACCGGATCGGCAGTTTTGCATTTATTGGCGCAGGGGCAGTTATAACCAAAGACGTGAAGCCATATGCATTGGTAGTTGGTAATCCTGCACGTCAGATTGGCTGGATAAGCGAATATGGAAACCGTTTGCATTTCAGTGCAGACGGTATTGCTGTTTGTCCTGAAAGTAACGAGAGGTATATACTTGTGGACGGGGTTGTTAGTAAGATAGTTGTAAAATAGAAGACAGTTTCGGATAATTAGCTATTACAGAGAAAACCAGTAGTTAAATTTGATTAAAAAATAATTATTGGGGAAGAACGATTTTATACTCTGAACCGATTGACCCATGGATTCATAGTATGGGTTTTGATAATTGGATCTGTCCTGAGACCAGACCAAATAAAACTGAGAACCCGGGCGATATTCCCAGCGCAGAACCAAATTGGAACGAAATTGAGAGAAGGTAAAATCAGGGTTTATGAAAGAATAGGCGATTTGTTCGTTTTGAGAATTAACAATATAGGTTCCATCAGATAAATTTGGATTCATAATCTCAAATCGTTGATTATAGTCACTAGCAAGTGGGTGTGTAATTTGTTTAAAATTATAGTAATGGCCAATAGATACAAAAGGACTTCCATAATATTGCAACGATAAGTTTTTAGTCAGGTTACAATCAATACGAAAGGTAAGTCCCAATGTATTTTGGCTAATT
The DNA here is from genome assembly GCA_963846585.1 of uncultured Bacteroidota bacterium. GTDB lineage: Bacteria > Bacteroidota > Bacteroidia > Bacteroidales > JAAUTT01 > JAAUTT01. Next base: position 301,311 of record CAWJWO010000001.1, on the reverse strand, counting down.
GTACCCAGGACATAGTTTATGGAATTATTAATTAATGAAGTAGTATCCACTACATATTGCAATTGATCAAAATTTCGGGTATAATTGACACTTAGGGTCAACTTCAGCAGGTTTAAGGGCATTATTGTCATTTCCGGCTGTACCGATATATATTTTAATCGTTGATTATCTGATAAATTAATGTTACTTTGAAGATCAAAGTACCACTTTTTGGAAGGATCGGTTCTAAAAAAAAAGAATTATTAAAAACACCTGGAACTACCATAGCAGGTCCTCCGCGTAAAATTCTGGGATCTAAGGACTGAAAGGTATAGAGTAACGTATTGCTGATTGCCCATTTGTTTAAGAATTCTAAATAGGCAGATACACCCACAATTGAACTAAGTGGCCGGTGGCCATAATCCCAGCTACTAAATTTCTCCGACTGCAAAGTTATATGTTCGAAAACATCCGACAGGATGGTTAATGAAATACGATAACAGACTAAATTCTTTGATTATATCGACAGTTTGCATAAATCCAAGATCATTGAGTTCCAAACCAGGGGATCGCCAGTCCGTTTCCATGGAATAACGCCAAAGTCCGGTTCCTTTGCCAATGATGAGCCGTCCCCCATAACCGGATAATTGGGTAAGCAGGGTATCATAATGGATATATTTAATATCAGGGCGTTGATAATAACGCGCTGAGGATAACTGTAAAGATTTTATAGCAGTTGGAGATCCCTGAATGTCACTTCCTACTAATTTTAAGTCTATATAGAACTTCTTATCATGCCATTGATGAAAAAAATCGAAACCTGCAGTATACGCGTTTCGGCTTAAAAAATTCAGGTACGATTCATTGAACCATCGGTTGGTGGTAGTAAAGATTCCTCCCAAATAGCTATTACCTTGTCCATAATCCTGTTGAACACGTATCAATGAATAACTGGTAAAGGGTTCCACTTTAATTTTCCTTTGCTGGCCTACGGAATCGATTGTCGCAAATTCATTTGCCGTGAGGCTTTGCAAAACACCAAGTGAGAATCCATTGGCTGATTTACCACTAATTTTGATTGCATTCAGTATTGTGGTCTGTCCAGGTTCATCTATGTACTGATTTGTCTTTAATGTTGGGGAATAACTTGGTGAATGGCCAATGCGCCGGCTATAAAAAAAATTTACATTGTCGAAGTCAAAATTATAAATATTCTTTCCCTCAATAAAAAAAGGGCGTTTTTCTTCATAATAAGTTTCAAAAGCAGAAATGTTCATAACAGAAGGATCTGACTCAACCTGTCCAAAATCCGGGTTGATGGTGACATCCGCTGTGAAGTTGGATGACAGGCCTATTTTTGCATCACCACCGATCTTATTTGTCCAATTTCGACCTGAAAGAGCAAAAAGATTTTGTGGATCTTTTTCAAATGTACTTAATTGGCCTAAAATATAAGGCATGATTTCTATTCTCCGAGATTTTGGTAATCCGGAAATTCCCTTTAGTTCTCCAAAAAGGTATAAAAGTCCAGGTCCCTTAGAGGATTGAGGATCCCAATCACTTTCTTCCTGGTACCGGTCTATCCACCTCCAGCTATGAAGCCCCCAAACCTGATCAGTATCATTGCTATAACGCAACTGGCTAAAAGGAATTTGCATCTCAACACACCAGGCTGAATCCTCAATAGCAGCTTTTGCGGACCACACGGCATTCCAATTAAACTCAGGATTATTGGGATTGGTAACCATCAGGTCAATTTTCTGTCCCGTAGAAGTGACATCGAATTCGAACCCTGTACGGTGGTCGTGGTAGCTATCAAAAGTGATCCCAACCACATCTCCCAAAATCTCATCCCGTTTACCTGCCTTTCTTGATATTTTATCAGGTTCATTATCGAAACATTTTATGGCAACGTATAGGTATTTTTCATCATAAAGGATTTTAAACTGGGTTTGTTGGGATGGTTTTGCCCCTTCTTTTGGAGTCCATTGAGTATAATTACCGGTCCATTCCCCTGTTTTCCAACATTCGTCATTAAGGTGTCCATCTATTACAGGTTTATCTTTAATCAAACGAGTAGCAAAATATACCCGACGGGGTAATTTCAATGGATCAATGATTGTATCTTTTTTTGTTTCCTTACCTTCCAAAGGTTGTAAAAGCAGGATTGCTATTGGAATTATCCCAATGGCCTTTCTTAAGTCAGGATATCTTTGAAAAATAAAACCAGAAATCATTTCAATTAACAAATTTATAACCCACCCCTTTAACTGTTTTTATATATTTATCTCCGATTTTCTCTCTTAGTTTCCGGATATGAACGTCTATTGTACGGTCACTTATCATTAAATCGTCGCCCCAAATGGTACGAAAAATATCTTCACGGGTAAAAACTTTGTGAGGTTTAAAATAGAGCAGGGCAAGAAGCTCAAATTCCTTTCGGGGTAATGTTAATTCTTTTTTTCCTTTAATTACCAGGTACCTTTCCTTGTCAATGATCAAATCCTGTTCAACAACTTCATTTTTAATATTCTCAATTTTATTATCCGTATTTAATGTATTTTGATATCGGTTAAGAAGAGCAGCTATCCTGTAAATAAGAATCCTGGGTTTTACCGGTTTTGTTATAAAATCGTCAGCTCCGGCCTCGAAACATGCAATTTGGGAATAATCTTCACCACGGGCTGTAAGCATTGCTATAATACATTGTTTCAATTCCGGAATTTTCCGAAGTTCCGCACAGGTTTCAACACCATCCATTTCTGCCATCATTATATCAAGTAAAACCAGGTGGGGTAAAACCTCCCCTGCAATTTTAATGGCCTTTTTGCCATTGTCGGCAATATAGACATGATAGCCTTCCTTATTCAGGTTATAACGTAAAAACTCAAGTATATCGGGTTCATCGTCAACAAGTAGTAACCTATAATCTGCGGTGTTCATATAATTTTGGGCAAAGAAATACAAATTTATAAAAGTAATAGATTGGAAGGCAAATATTCTGAATATTGTTAGTTTTTTAGATAATATAAAATATTGTTTCAGGTTTCAGGTTAAGCAGATACTCGTACCCTGAGCGTAGTCGAAGGGTGCAGGTTTTGGTAGTATAAATACCTACCAATAAATGCCTATATAAATTACCATAAAATGCTCATTTTTCTAATTCAACATAAGTGTAGATTTGTATAGAGTTATTTTTGTTTATTAGTAAATGGGTCAGGTTATTAACGAATTAGCAAAGGATGTGCGCTTCCGTGAAGGGATGAATGCCTGCATTAATTGCGGTACATGTACCGCTGTTTGTCCGGCTGCAGAATTCTATAACTATGATCCACGCCAGCTTATGGTGGATGTTCAAAGCAATAATGAAGATAAATTAATTGAGCTTTTAAAAAGTGAAACAATTTGGTATTGTGGCGAATGTATGAGCTGTAAAACACGATGTCCCCGAAATAATACTCCTGGTTTGGTGATTATGGCACTAAGGGCATTATCTCAAAAGCTGGGATATTTTACCGAATCGGAAAAAGGCCGTCAGCAATTGTTTATGAAACGTGTAATAGGAGGGTGGATTTTAAAATATGGCTATTGTTTATATTTAGAAGGAATTGGCACTGATATGTATGCCGAACAGGGAACCATATGGGATTGGCGACAAAAAAGCTGGCCGGATATAATGGCCAGGTTGGGTGCTAACTACAAAGGTGACGGACCTGGTATATTGCGAAAAGTTCCTGAAGAAGCTCTGGAAGAAGTCAGGAAAATTTTTGAGGTAACCGGGGGAATGGATCGTTTTGATCAGGTTGAGGCGTATTCAAAAAAGAAGGCTGAAGAAATGAATATGAAATTTGGAGACGGGATTGACAACGAATATTTTCAATATATATTTTCCACCAACAATAAAACACATAACAAAGAATGATTACAGAAGGGAAAAAAAACGTTTGGAAGGATTATCAAAAAGAAGTTGCAGATGATAATTACTTTTATGTAAGAAGTTGTGTAAGACAAAATTTTTTCCCCGGGGCAGAAACTACATTTATAAATATTTTGAATGATCTGGGTAAGGATTTATATGAACATCCATGTCATACAACATGCACGGGTATAGGTTACCATGGTGATGTAGTGCCTTTCGAAACAATGATGACGATGATAGCACGCCAGTTTGCATTAATGACAGAAGCCGGTTATACTAACCTGGTACCTTCATGTATAACCTCATTTGGGCTATATACTGAAGTATTGGATACCTGGCACCATTTTCCTGAAATTGAAGCGAAGGTGAGGGATTATCTTAAAAAAGCCACTGGAAGAGAATTTAAAATACCTTCAAATATTGCACATGCAAGCGATGTAATATATAAATTCAGGAAGGAAATTTCAGCAAAAGCATGTTATAAGCTTATTGACAAAGATTCAGGAATGCCATTAAAAGGAGTGGAACATATAGGTTGCCATTATTCAAGGATGTTTCCAGATAAAGGCATAGGTGGCGCCGAATACCCTTGTGTATTGACGGGAATGATTGAAGAATGGGGCGGGGAAGTGGTCGATTATCCTGAAAGACGCCATTGTTGTGGTTTTGGGTTCAGGCAATATCTTATAAAGGCTAACAGGGGATTTTCAATTGCCAGCTCACAAAAAAAATTCGCATCTATGGCACCGTACAAACCTGATTTTATTCTTACAAATTGCCCGGGCTGTCCAATGTTTCTTGATAAATGGCAATATGCTATAAGTGAAATGGAAGGTATTACCTATGGTGAAAACGGACACGGAATACCGGTTTTTACTTTTGAGGAACTGGCAGGCCTGATATTAGGTTACAACCCATGGGATATTGGCCTGCAAACACACCAGGTAGCCGTAGAGCCATTTCTTGATAAGATAGGAATTCCTTACGACCTGACTCTTAAATATTCAGGCTTGAACGGTAAGAATCTTGGAAAGCCGGAAAAGCCTTCTGTGCTTAGGACGTATTAAAATAGAACCAGGAGCCAAGAACCAGGAGCCAAGACGTGGGACGTGAGATGTGGGATGTGAAAGGACATGTAAAAGAAGAAAGATAAAAGATTTAAGAGTTAAAACTCAAGATTTGATAATAAGGGTTTTATATTTATAATTTACAGTTTAGTTATTCTATTAAAATCTAGAATCTAGAATCTAAAATCTAAAATCTAAAATCATAAAGTCTTGGTTCCTGGCCTGGCTCTTGGCTCATTTTAAATAACTAACAACTAATTTGAAGCATATTTTAGTCATCGGCGGAGGAGTAGCGGGTTTGGAAGCTTCGAAGAAACTTGCGGAGATGGGATATAATGTTTCCATAGTAGAACAAACCGGACAGTTAGGAGGTAAGCTTAATCAATGGGACTTGCTGTTTCCTGATAATATACCAGCTAAAGAGGTATTGGAAAAAATTCAGAAGGGTATGCCTGCCTCTGTTCAAAATATTCTTAATTCCAGGGTTTTATCTGTTCAGAAAAAGGAACATCTTTTCAAAGCCGGATTAAGTAGCGGGAAAGATGTTGATGCTGATGCAATACTTATAAGCACCGGATTTGATTTATTTAATGCTGTCAGGAAAGAGGAATATGGTTATGGTATTTACTCCAATGTTATAACATCGGCCGATTTGGAAGATATCTGGCGCAATAATCAGGAACTTCGTACATCTGATGGCAAGGTGCCAAAACGTGTAGGATTTATTCATTGTGTAGGATCACGGGACGAAAAAGCAGGGAATAAATATTGTTCAAAAGCATGTTGTATAACAGCCATAAAATTAGCAACGAGGGTTAAGGAAAAATTACCAGATTGTGAAGTTTTTTGTTTTTATATGGACCTTCAGATTTTTGGGAGACATTTTGAACGTAATTACCAAAATGCACAGGTAAACCATGGAATTCAATTTATCCGTGGAAGATTGTCCGAATGTTTTGAAAATCCTGACGGATCGGTAATGCTTAAGGTTGAAGATACCCTGCTTGGAAGGCCTATGCGAATTAATACTGATTTGGTAGTCTTAATGGCAGGTATGGTGCCATCGGCATCGGCTAATTCCATTAAAGATATTACAGGACTTGAAACAGGCGATAATGGATTTTTTAACACATTGGATTCCAATTACGATGTTGAGAGTACCAATATTCCGGGGATATTTGTTGCAGGTACATGTACAGGGCCTAAAACTATTGAAAATACAATAAATGAAGCAAGGGCAGCGGCGGTGCAGATACATGGGTATTTAGAAGTAATGAAGTTAAAAAGATAAAAGAACCAAGAGCCAGGAGCCAGGATATAACACTTGAAACTTATGATAATAAATATAAGAAAACTTTTAGTACTTGGACTTTTGCACTTTTATCTTGGTTCATGGCTCTTGGCCCTTGGCTCATTTTAAACAACTAGCAACTATTATGGAATTTGGATTTACAATAAACCGGGACAGGCAAATAAATTTCGACAATTTGGCAAAGGATGTGTATCTGAAGCTAAAAGTTATGGAGCCATCCGTGGCAGCATGTATAAGTTGTGGTACCTGTGCAGCAACTTGCAGTGCCGCGCAGTTTACTGATTTTAGCCTGCGTAAATATATTTTGCTTCTCCGCAGAGGATATACGGATGAAGTTGCAGAAAACATAGATAAATGTATGTTTTGCGGAAAATGTCAATTGGCATGTCCAAATGGAGTAAACACGAGAAATGTAGTTTTAAGTATTCAGAAAATTATATCTGGCATTGAGTATGCTTAAATGTAGATTTTAATAATAAATACATGAACAAATTTGACTGGTTTGTATTGCCATTTTCACTTGGACTGATAACCTTGATCATTATACTTATGATTAAGTACATAAAATGGTTAAAAAATCTTCCACAAATTGAATTGACTAAAGTGCGCAGGGGTATATTTTCCTTCCGGTCAATTTTTGCATTGAAGGATATATTTATGGAGTGCCTGCTTCACAGGAAAATTTTCAGGGTAAATCCATTGCTTGGTTATATGCATAGTAGTCTTGCATTTGGATGGTTTTTACTTATATTGTTTGGAAATTGGGAAAGCCGGATTTTTTATCAGGGTCATCTGAGTCCGCCATATATTCCAATATTTTTCAGGTTTTTTAATCCGAATCCGCATCATTTTGTTTCTGCCGGCATGTTTTCATTTTTAATGGATTTTACATTGCTTATTGTATTAAGCGGTGTTCTCCTTGCGTGGTTAAAGAGGATGTCATCACGGATATTTGGAATGAAAAAAACCACAGTTTTGAAATTTGGTGATAAGCTGGCATTAACATCTTTATGGTTTATTTTCCCTCTGCGTTTTATAGCCGAGAGTTTTACATCTGCCAATGCAGGAGGAGGTAATTTTTTAACCGGTAGTGCAGGTTCCTTTTTTGGAAGTTTTTTGCCTGTTCAGGTATTGGTTTACCCTTCATGGTGGGCATATTCCATTTCATTGGGATGTTTTTTTGTTGCATTGCCATTCTCGAGGTACATGCATATACCAACTGAGATACTGCTGATTTTTATGAAAAAATATGGTGTATCAGAAAAGGAATTTTTCACGTCGTACACTAAAATTGAAATAAATTCCTGCTCACGTTGCGGGATATGTATAGATCCTTGTCAGCTTGCTTCTGTTGTAAACATAAGAAACGTTCAATCTGTATATCATATACAATCAGTCAGGCACAAAGAAACATGCATTGAAAAATCATTAAACTGCCTTATGTGCGGCCGGTGCGATACCATTTGTCCTGTAGGGATAGACATTTCATCGATTCGTATGGCTGGCCGAATTAAGCAAGCGGTACAAAAAGAGAATTGTTATTCATATGTGAGCAATTTGGTTGCCCCAAAAGCCGAAGTAGTTTTCTTTGGAGGTTGTATTTCTCAATTTCAACCCGGAGTAAGAAAATCGATGATTGAACTGATGAATGCATCTGAAATAAATTATTGGTTCATGGATGAAAATGAAAGTATATGTTGCGGAAGGCCATTGCTATTATCAGGTAAAAAAATCCAGGCCATGGAGCTCATGGCTAAAAACAAGTTACTTATAGAAGCCAGCATGGCGAAAACATTGGTTACATCATGTCCTATTTGTTTTAAAATGTTCAACAATGAATATAACCTTAATATAAGAGTGATGCATCATAGCGAATTTTTGTCGGAATTGGTAGAAAAAAATAGAATTAAAATTAACCTCCAAAATATTTCAGCCGTTTATCACGATCCTTGCGAATTGGGCAGAGGATCAGGAATTTATGAACAGCCACGCAGTTTATTAAGACGCGTGGTAAATTTAAAATCGATTGGCAGTGAACGACAAGATGCCCGTTGTTGTGGAGGAAGCCTCGCAAATTTAAAAATAAGTTCAAAGGAACGGGAAATGATAACTGCTTCAACATTAAAAGAATTAACAACAGATAAACCTGATATACTTGTTACAGGATGCCCGGTATGTAAAAAAACATTTTCAGGACAAGCAGCTGTTCAGGTGTTGGATATAGCTGAAATAGTATCAAAATCGCTTGTCAGAAAAGATTTTCGTATAGAACAGACAAAAACAGAAAAGTTTGTAAATAGTGAGAGTCAGTTAATTGAATATTGATTATTGAAAAAATTAACCACAAAGATCACAAAGGTTTACACAAAGTAACACAAAGGAACTAATCCTTTTAATTGATAAAATCAAGTATATTTTAAATTATCCTTTGTGTACCTTAGTGATTGACTTAGTGTACCTTTGTGGTAAAGCTTTTATGAAAATTTTTACCCTTAATTCGCATTATAAATTAGTAATCCATAATTATTTTTTACATGAGCTTGCCGCCAGCCAACCTGTTGACCATGCAATCTGAAGGTTATAACCGCCTGTATTTGCATCCAGGTCGATTACTTCGCCTGCAAAATATAAGCCTTTTAAAATTTTAGATTCCATGGTTTTAGAATTTATTTCAGACAGACTTACTCCGCCTGCGGTAATAATTGCTTCTTTAAATGACCGGTGCCCTGAAACCGTAAATCGGAGATCTTTCATTAAAAGTAAAATTTGCTTTCTGATTTTAGAATTTACCTGGTTACATTCCATTGAAGGATTAATTCCGATTTTGTTTAAAAAAACAGGAATTAATTTGGAAGGCAGCCATTCTCTGAAAATATTGTCAATTCTTTTTTTCCCATGTTCATTCAAATCCCGCACCAAGCGGGAATCAAGCTTTTGATGATCTAAAGCAGGTTTCAGGTCAATTGATATTTCAACCTTACTCTTATTTCTCAGGGCATAAACGACCATTCTGCTTAATGTAAGTATTATAGGCCCTGACAGGCCAAAATGAGTAAATAACATTTCACCAAATTCTTCAGATTGTTTTTTACCATCAACCCATACAACTGCATTAACATTTTTAAGGCTTAACCCCTGGAGTTGTTTTGCACTATCCCCTTCAGTTTCCAAAGGTACTAATGCCGGCCATACAGGTTCAATTGTATGCCCTACTGATTGCGCAAGGCGATAACCATCTCCTTTAGAACCAGTAGCAGGATAAGAATTTCCCCCGGTACAAAGAATTACATTTTCAGATAAGATAGTTTTAATTGTACCATTTATATTTACTTCAATACCCTGAACTTTTGAATCCCCTGACAATAATTTTACAGCCCTGGCATTATAAAGAATATCTGTTTTATAAGCTGTAACCCATTTTAGCAAAGCTACGACTATATCAGCGGATTTATTGCTGACAGGGAAAATACGTCCCCCTCTTTCAACAATTGTTTCAACATTATTACGGTTAAGCAAAGAAATAATGTCATAGACAAAAAACGTAGAAAATGCATGCTTTAAAAATTTCCCGTTGGGATTTATATGTTTAAAATATTCAGCTATATCCGAATCGTTAGTTATATTACACCGGCCTTTCCCGGTTATGAGCAGCTTACGTCCGGCCCTCTCCATTTTTTCAACCAGCAATACATTAAGCCCAAGTCCGGCCGCTCTTCCTGCTGCTATTAATCCTGCGGCTCCTGCGCCTGCTACTATTACATCGTATTCTTTCAATATTGTTTATACGTTTATTTGTTTATAAGAGGGGCCAGTGGCTAGGGACTAGGGACTAGGGCTGGAGAATTGCGATTTCAGATTCGCGATTTGCGATTTGCGATTTAATTAGTTCTACTTAAGTTGTAATTCATAAATCTTAAATCTAGAATCCAAAATCTAGAATCGCCAATAAGATCCTCTGTTTTCTGTTCTCTGTCTTCTGTCTTCTTTTTCACGTCCCTCCACGTCTTTTCACGTCCTTTCACGTCCTTTCACGTCCCTCTTCCTTCTTCCTATTCCGGAACCTGCGGGAATCTCCCCACTGATCATAACCTATTGTATTTCCGGTTATACTGATCCGGGTTTCAAGGCATTGCAGGCAGTCATCCGGATTTTCATCAATGCATGGCTTGTCCTCATAAAGTTTATATTTGTTCCTGTATTGTGCCGGTGTTATATTGGGCATCAGGATATTTGCACCAACCTTAATGCCTTTTTCACGGCCCATAGAATCTATTGCCTGTAATGCCGTAGCCGATGCAATGTTAATATCTTTCATCATCAACCTTAGGATAGCAATCATTTTTAAACCAATTATCAGGCGTTCCTTCCTGGGAAGTAAAAGTTGGCGATATTTAAATAAAGGTGTATCAGGATGTTCTATATATGGGCCCATTCCAACCATATCTGCATCGAAACTGCGAATAAATATCAAATCGTCAGCTAAATCCTCTAATGTCTGAAAAGGAAGTCCCATCATTACTCCGGTACCAACCTGGTACCCGATTTTCTTCAAAGAATATAAACATTGCATCCTTGTATCGAAGCTATGATGCAAATCGTTTGGATGTATACGTTGAAACAAGTCCTGGTTGGTTGTTTCTATTCTCAGTAAATATCTGTGTGCTCCCGCGTTGAACCATCTTTGGTATACCTCTTCACATTGTTCTCCAAGTGAAAGGGTAACTCCTAAATTTCCATTGAATCTGTTTTTTATTTCATGTAAAATATATTCAATCCGCTTACAAAAAGAGTCACTTGCAACTTCGCCGGATTGAAGAACAACCGATGCATAATGGTTTTCGTATGCAAACCTGGCAGCATCCAGGATTTCATCGTTTGACAGGTTGTAACGTTCTAAATTTAAGTTTCCGGCGCGAATTCCGCAATAATAACAATTTTTCCCACAAATATTTGAAAATTCAATCAGACCACGGAAATATACTGTATTACCTACAAATGCTTCCTTTACTTCGGAAGACCTGGCAAACAATTGTTTTGTTTCATCCTCATCAGCCATGAGAAGTTTAACAATATCCTCCTTTTCCAGATTTTCCTTATAAAGTAAATCTCTCATTTTAGTTTTCTATAGATAGTCGGAGGAAACAGGAATTTTAGTAAAGGGAGAAACAGCCCGTTCATAAATTCCCTGCACCCAGGCGATAGTCATACCGTAATTAGTTACTGGTATTCCTGCATCGATGGCAGGTTTGAGCCTGTTCATCAGTTGTTTCCGTGTTATCATGCATCCCCCGCATTGAATGACTATGGCATAATCGTGGATTTCCCGTGGAAGGGAATCTAAACCTGATACAACGTCGAAATCGAGCTTTCGGCCGCTAAAATTTGAAATCCAGCGTGGGATCTTCATACGGCCAATATCATCGCATGATACATGGTGCGTGCACGATTCAAGGATTAACAATCTATCCCCGTCCTTTAACTTTCCCAGATGAGGTGTACCTTTAAGATAGTTATCAAAATCGCCTTTATTATATGCAAGTACTATGCTAAAGCTTGTAAGCGGAATATCCTTTGGGATGCTTGCATCGGCTTTTAAAAATACCTGGCTGTCAGTAATTGCCAGTGAGGGCCTGGGTGAAAGCCTTTTTAAAAATGTATCCAGTTCACGTTCCTTTACTACTATTGCAATGCAATCATTATCGAGAACATCACGTATAACCTGAATTTGGGGCAGGATTAAGCGGCCTTCCGGAGCTTCGATATCAACAGGAGTGATAAGAAGAACAGTATCTCCATGCTTAACCAGGTTCCCAACCAATGATGTTTTTTGATATGCCGATTGTGGTATAATTTTTTTTATTTCAATTATAAGGTTTTCTAATCCTGCCGGATTAACAGCACTGAAATCAATTACCTGAGTTCCGGTTTCTTTTTCAATTTGCTTTTTAACATCTATACTTAATGGTTGGATATCCGCTTTGTTGTGAATTAATAAATATGGAATATCAAAATCAGTAAAAGTATTTATTAGTTTATTTTCCGTATCTCCGATATAATTGTCTGATATGATTAGTAAAGCAGCATCAACCGTATTTATTGTTTCTATTGATTTCTCAGTACGCATTAATCCCAATTCACCTGAATCGTCAATTCCAGCTGTGTCAATAAGGATAACAGGTCCAATACCAGGAATTTCAATCGATTTTTTTACCGGATCAGTTGTGGTCCCAGGTATAGCAGAAACAATTGCCACTTCTTGTTTGGCAAATACATTTATGATTGAACTTTTACCTTTATTCCGGCATCCGAATATTCCAATATGTGGCTTTGCATCTTTTCCTTTTGAGTTCATATTTTATATACATTATTTTTTTTAGAGCCAGGTATCAAGAACCAGGAACCAAGACTGAGGACTAAAAAGAAGACAGAAAGCAGAAATCAGATTTTACTATCCTACAATCCTACCATCCTACTTTTCTTAATACAAATTTACTCTTAAGAATCAAAATTACTTGACATCATGCAATAATTTAATTAATTTTACTAAAACTAATTGATATGATATGAAAACAAGATATTGTATTATTATTATAGTTGCCATGATTAATATGAATATGAGCTCAGCAAAATCTGTAGCAGTTCAAAAACCTGATACTATTAGTACCAACCAGGGTAACCTGATAATTCATTTTGTGGGACATGGGTCATTATGGTTTGAATTTAATAAGCTTACAATTTATGCAGACCCGTTTTCCAAAGTGGGAAATTATTCTTATCTTCCCAAAGCTGATTTGATTATTGTAACTCATGATCACATGGACCATATGGATACAATTGCTATATCGGCAATTAAAAAAGAATCTACGCATATATTTTATACAGAAGCATGTGATCGGATTGCAAAATACAAAGAAAATAAAACTATAATGAAAAACGGTGATGTGCAAAATTATCACGGAATAGGAATCCAGGCAGTACCTGCATATAATTTAACAGCAAAACGGCCTGATGGACAACCATATCATCCTAAAGGGGAAGGAAATGGCTATATTTTAACTTTTGGTAATATAAGAATGTATATTGCCGGCGATACTGAAAATATTCCTGAGATGAAAAACTTTGGGAAAATCGATATCGCCTTTATTCCAATGAACCAACCTTACACGATGACACCGGAACAGACTGCCGATGCAGCAAAAATGATACACCCAAAAATACTTTATCCTTATCATTATGGTGAAACTGATGTAAATAAGTTACTGGCACTGTTAAAAGACCGGAAGGATATTGAAATAAGGGTGAGGATGATGAAATGATGTGCAGATGTGCAGTAGACAGAGGACAGAGGACAGAGGACAGGCAACAGTGTGAACAATAAATAATAGGAAAAAATAATGGATATAAGCAAATTTAAGATTGAGCATAATTCAGCCTTTAATCTGTCAGAATTTAAAACCAATCAAACAGGCAAATTTGAATCAAAAGAAGAGACTGAAAAACAACTTTTAGAAAATATTGAATTAATGGCGGATCTTCAGGGAAAACTATACGCACAGGATCAATATGCTTTATTAATTATTTTTCAGGCAATGGATACAGCAGGGAAGGACGGGGCAATAAAACATGTAATGTCCGGATTGAATCCACAAGCTACTACAGTGCATAGTTTCAAACAACCTTCTGTGGAAGAATTAAATCACGATTACCTTTGGCGTGCATCAAAAAATCTTCCTGAACGGGGATTAATAGGCATATTTAACCGGTCCTATTATGAAGATGTGCTGGTAGTTCGTGTGCACGACCTCATAAAAAACCAACATATTCCAAAAGCAATGGTTAAGGATGACATTTGGAAAAACAGGTTCCGGCAAATATGTAATTTTGAACAATACCTGTATGAAAATGGAATCATTACTATTAAATTTTTTCTTCACATATCAAAAGAAGAACAAAAGGATAGACTACTTGAGCGTATAGAAGATAAAACAAAAAACTGGAAATTTTCAAATGCAGATATTAATGAACGGCAATACTGGAATGATTACCAGAAATGTTACCAGGATACTATTCAAAAAACCAGTACTGTAAACGCTCCATGGTATGTGATACCTTCCGATAAAAAGTGGTATGCCCGTTTAATGATTTCGGAAGTTATTGTGCAGACATTGAAATCATTAGGCCTTGAATACCCAACCATCAGCAAGGAACAGGAAGAAGTGCTAAAAGTGTGCAAACAAAAACTCCTGGCTGAGAAATAATCGTAAAGAAATTATTATTTAACATTTGTTTGATTTAAGAAATTAGATTATTATTGTAATATGCTTAACCCCAACCACTTAAAAAGGGGCTATAACTGTTATCTGATAAAAGTACTTTAGTTTATTTAATATTATTCGTTTTATCTATTAATTAAAATTTAAACTTTTTAAATAAGTTAAGCAATTTTTCGAAGTAAAGTTATGGCCCCTTTTTTTAAGGGGTTGGGGTTAAGAATTTCTCACCGAAAACCCCAACTTAAGCAAATTATGAGGTTCCAGTATTTGTTGCAGCAACTTTTCGTCAATTAAATGAAGCTTTCTGTTGGCCTCATAGATATCTTTTTTGGAGGTTTTCATTTCGAGGGCTAGTTTGGCAGCCTGATGATATCCAATGTACTGGCTTAAAGCTGTAGTAATGGCAGGACTTTTAAGCAGGCGCTTTTCTGCAATCTCTTTATGGATTATTAATCCTGTTAACAGATTTTCAAATATAGTTTCGTTAGCGGCGATAAGAAGATTGAGGCTTTCGATTATAGCATGGCCTATAACAGGAATATAGGCATTTAATTCTAAACATCCTTCTGCACAAAGAGAAGTAACCAATACATCGTTTGAATAGGTTTTATGTGCTGCACCTATTACAAATTCGG
The DNA here is from genome assembly GCA_963846585.1 of uncultured Bacteroidota bacterium. GTDB lineage: Bacteria > Bacteroidota > Bacteroidia > Bacteroidales > JAAUTT01 > JAAUTT01. The sequence goes on along the minus strand of CAWJWO010000001.1, from coordinate 286,126 downwards.
AGATAACCGGATTAATTTTCCCTGGCATAATAGTACTTCCAACCTGTTTAGCAGGTATTTCAATTTCATGGGAGGCAGCAACATCTGAAGATAACAGCCTTAAATCAGAAACTATTTTATGCAGGTTAACAGCGTGGGCCTTAACAGTAGCATGTATTTCAACCAGGGAATCAAGGTTATTGGTGGCATCCTGGAGGTTTTCACCCCTGGTTACCGGTAATCCTGTAAGTCTTTGAAGTTCCTGAACAACTTCCATGATAAAAAAACGGGATATTGAAAGTCCAGTCCCAATAGCCCCTCCGCCCAGGTTGACAACTTTAATGCGTTCCGAACATTTGGAAACTCTCCACCAATCCCTTGATAAAGCTTCCGAATATGTGCTGAACAGACGGCCGTATGATGACGGGACTGCTTCCTGCATTTGTGTATAACCAATCCTTAAGGTATCACGGTTATCGTTTTCAATTTCCTCAATTTTACTCCTATGCCTGTTAATTGACTCTTCAAGAAGGTTTAACAACCGCATGATTGTAATTTTCAAAGAAGTAGGGATAACATCGTTTGTAGACTGATAAACATTGGCATGTTCGAGGGGGTCGACAACTGAATAATCTCCTGGATGTTTTCCTATCAATTGTAAGGACCGGTTGGCAATTATTTCATTAAGATTCATATTAATACTCGTACCGGCACCACCCTGTATGGCCGGAACGATGAAATTCTCATAATGAAGGCCTTCGCAAACTTCCATGGCACTTTTTTCCATGGCATCCAGAATTTTATCATCAATAAAGCTCAGGTTTGCCTTTTCATTAGAAGGGAGATCGCTTACGGCCTTTTTAAATTTCCTGTAAGTATTGTAACAAGCAAGTTTTGTAATACCTATGGCTTTGTACCACTCAATGGCAAATGGAGTTTTATCAGGAAAATTTTCATTAGCACGGAGAGATTGTATTCCAAATAATGCATCAGGACTTAATTCACGTTCACCTAAAAAGTCTGATTCTACCCTCATATTTAATCAATTATACAAGTAAAGATAATAACTTTTGGGCCTATATACAAACAGAATAAAAAAAAGACGGCTTGTTATCAGCCGTCCTATTTATTTTTATATCAATTATTTTGTTTTAAGGAAAACCAGTAACTATTATAATTTTCCCCCACTAGCCACTAGCCCCTAGTCCCTGTCCCCTAGCTATTATTTAGTTAATTTGAAATTCACCGGTATAACAAACTGCTGTTTTACAGGTTTACCGCCTTGTTTACCAGGTGTCCATTTGGGAGAGCTTTGTATTGCATTCACAACTGCCTGATCAAGCACAGGGTCCACGCCACGTAATACACTAATTTTTTCTATTTTACCTTTGGAATTAACTACAAATTGTACGGTAACTCTTCCTTCGATACCCATCTCCAAAGCGCTTTCGGGAAAAACTATGTGTTCCTTAACCCAGGTAGCAAAACCACTTATATCACCACCCTGAAAGGTTGCGTTTTCTTCCACGCTTATAAATACTTTTTCCTCTTCAACAACAACCGCATCATTCTTTTCTTTCACAACTATTTCGGTAGGCGGGGCATCGTTTTTTGTATCGGTAATAATGTCGTCTGTTGAAGCAAGCTGAACCTCTTCTTTAACCGTATCAACCACAACCGGAGCCCTGAATTTGACCTGTTCCTGAATAGCTTCAGGAGGAGGAGGTGGTGGGGGAGGTGGTGGCGGCTCGTCCTTATCAAGCTTTTCCATCTCCATGGTTACGATTTTCTGAAGTTTTTTGGCATTTTTTTCTTTATTGTAATAACTTTCAATTAGTGGTACTACCGCAGCAGTTGTTACAATAACGAACGCTATTAAAAAGGCAGTAAGTATGAACCTGTTATATTTTTTACGGATATAATATGCGCCATATTCCTTATTACGTCCTTCAAATACAATATCATCCAAACTTTCGGCCTTTACATTCATATTTTTTTTAGTTGTCATAATAAAGGTTTTGAAAGTTTATTTTATTTTCTTGTCTGAAGTGGTGACAGGCGAAGTGCCTTTAACAGCATCCAGCATCTTTTTTTCATAATTATTAAGATCAGTTACTGCATAATGTGCGGCATTCGTAATAGCCATTTCATCGATAATATCAACAAAATTTCCATATTTGGCCTTATCAGTTGCCTTAATCATAAATATCGGCCCTTCTTTATCATTCCTTTTTACCACTTTTTCCAAATTGGTAAGGCTATCACGGCTTATTTTAAGCTTATTTGAGAGCACATCCTGACGAAGTTGTTCTATCTGGTTAAAAATATCCTTATTACGGTTCAGGATTATTTTACGGATACCATCCTTGCTATAGTCTGTTTCGTAAAGTTGCGGTAAATTTTTTGGATCTTTTATCATCCCGTTATACCAGTACACTTTATTATTTTCATCAAGAATAAAATTTACTACCCTCTTGGAAGGAACCTCAGGTGGTTTTTCCTTTGGCGGTGTCTTATCAGGCATTACAATTTCGAATATTTTTGGTTTGGCGAAGGCTGTTGTAAGCATGAAAAAAGTGAGCATAAGGCATGCAAGGTCAACCATAGGTGTCATATCTATGTGTGTCGACAGCTTTTTAGCCCTTCGTTTGCCTTTATGTTTTCCGCCGCCTTCGTTTGCAATTATTTCGGCCATATATTATTTGCTATTAATTATTTTACTTTTTTAACTTCAACCTTCTGCAGGTTGGTGACAAGGTCAAAACGGTTTACTTTTTTATCCTGCAGGATATCGAGCAACTTTTTAACCGTGGTGTAATCGGCATTGAAATCTCCTCTTATGGAAGCTTCGGCATTTGGGTTAGCCAAACGGGTAAAATGTATCCACATGGATATTTCACTGCCTCCGGGAATGGAATCGGTAGGAATGCCAATTTGCATGGCTTGCTTTTCTTTAGAATCCGTAGCGTTAATCCATGCAGGTATATTTTTAACAGGCATACCAAACGAACCCATATTTGCAAATTTTCTTATCTGTTCCTTTGTGAACTTCACCCTGAAGTAATTACCAACATCCTGAAGCACCTGAGCACGAACATGGGATGAAGAATCGCCCCCGTTATCTAAATTAAAGAACACCTTATTGTTTTTCCCGATAAGGAGGGTCATCACATTATTTTTTGGGAAAAGCTTTTCCGATATTGAGTTTGGGGTATCAACCTGTACTGCCTCCTGGGGGATGAAAGATGCCGTTAACATAAAAAATGTAAGCAACAGCATAAACAGATCGACCATGGGCGTCATATCAATCCTCGGAGGTTTCGATGGTAGCTTTATTTTTGACATATATTATTTTTTCAAGTTAATAACCGTTAAAACCAATGTTAATAAATCAAAACAATTACTTTTTTAAATTAGATGCAAATGTTTGTGTTACGCTAAAATTGGCTTCGTCGATTTTAAATGTCAAAGCATCTATAGATGATGAAAAATAGTTATAGGCGATTAAAGCAAGGGTTGAGCCTGCGATACCAAAAGCCGTATTTATAAGGGCTTCTGAAATACCTGTTGAAAGTTGAAGGGAATCAGGACTGCCTGAATGAGCCAAAGCGGCAAATGCACGGATCATACCAAGAACAGTACCGATAAGGCCGATAAGTACTGAAATGGAAGCAATGGTTGATAGTACAACCAGGTTTTTTGACAGAACAGGCAATTCGAGTGCTGTTGCTTCTTCGAGTTCTTTCTGCAACGCTAATACTTTCTGGTCGTTAGGAAGAGTTTTTTCAGTCTGTAAATCACGGTAACGATGTAACCCTGATTTGATAACGTTAGCTACCGAACCTTTTTGTTTGTCGCAAGCTGCCGTTGCTTCTTCAATTTTGTCTGCGTTTAAAAGTGTACGGATGTTATTAATAAATACATTTAAACGGCCTTTGCCTTTAGCCCTTGAAATTGAAATTAATCTTTCAATTGTAAAAGTAATTAATATTAATATTACCGCCATTAATAACGGGACTATCATACCTCCCCTGTGAATAATCCCAAGGTAATTAACGGTATTACCGTGTTCGACATTTCCCCCTTCAAAGTTGTTAGGGTTACCCATTATAAACATATAAATCAATATGCCCAATGCAATAGCGATAAAAATTACAGATGTTGAGAATACAGATCCTAATACATCTTTCCATGAATTTCCTTTAGTGCTCATATTATCAAAGTTTTATAATTAAATTATTCAAAAATTTCGGGTTGTAAGTAAATATTTTTTTTTCAATTATTCAATACTATAACTATATTTTACAAATTATATTTTACTTAAAGCAGAAAAGTAGAAAAGTAGGATATGTTTTCTGTATTCTTTTACCTTTTATCTTTCTTCTTTTCACTTCCTATGACTTCCCACGTCTCATGTCCCACCTCTTGGCTCCTGGTTCCTGGCTCTTGGTTCTTGGTTCTATATTACTGATTAGCTGCCGCTTCTATTGCTTTTACCTGCTTGTCAAATATTTCTTCTTCTTTTTGAAAATCTTTGTTACCCGGATCAAGTGTCAATAAAGTTTTAAATATATCCCTGGCTCCGGAATAATTCTTTTTCTTTGCTGCTACAATCGCCAGGCCCTCATACCCTTTAATTATCCAGGTTTTGTTTTTAGGATCGAGTGTTATTATTTTTTGATATAATTTTGCGGCTTTATCTAAATCAACAGGTTTAACATTAAGATAATATGAACCTAAATAATCATAAGCGGCAAATAATTCTTTAGCATATTTAATAGTATCTGCAAATGCTTTTTCAATTACCATTTCATATTTAGGTTTTGCCATTCCGAGCTTTGAATCAGGATCAAGGCTAAAATCGGAGTTTGCTAACCACAACCAGGCTTCTACATTGCTTGTATCTCTTTTAATAAGTTTTGTAAAGGTAGTGTCAGCCTTTCCATATTGTTTTAACTGATAATAAATTTTTCCCAACGAGAAATAATCGGCAGGTGACGCTTTTCCCTGGGAAATATTGTCGCTAAGAACCTGTATGGCGATATTGAAATGCTTTAAAGCATAAGCTGTTGTAGCAACATTAGAATACAATTCATTATTTGTAGTATCCATTTTATATACTTTAATCAGGATTTTAAGGCCCTTGTCTGTTTGTAAACTATCGTGGTGAAGTTTCACAAGAGTGTTGCCGTAATACAAATAATCTTTAATAATTAATTTATCTTCGGGAGTATTTTTAAAGAATTTTTCAATATACTTCAAGGCTAGCATATAATCAGCCGGTTTTTTATCAAATGCGGAATACGCAGCTAACCTGTAAAGGTTTATACGCGAACTGTCAACTTTAAGTATATTTTCAATCACTTTAAGTGATTCATCGTATATTTTTGATTTAAATAATGCATTTGCATAACTTATCTGTGCAGGAGTATTGTTTCCTGAAAGATCAAGAAATTTTTTAAAGTTAACCTGGGCTAATTTATAAAAACCACTCATACTGTACATAGTACCTAAGCCCTTGTAGACCGGTGCATAAGTTGAATCGATGTCCCGGGCATCCTCGAACAGGTTCTTGGCTTCCTGTAAATTTCTGGCTCCCATGTAGATATTACCAATTTTTACTTTATAAACGGGATTGGAAGGTTCCAGAAATAATGCCCTGTTATAATTTGATATTGCACTTGATGCATCGGTTTCGCTCATGTATATATCCCCAAGGGCATCATTAATATCAGGATTTTCAGGCCTAACCTCTTTTGCCCTGTTTAGGTATGCGATTGCTTTTTTATACCTTGGAGCTTTTGCATATATCTGGGCTGATCCCAGTTTAATTAAAAACAGGATATTACGTTCTGTATATTTCTTCTTATTCTTTGGAAAAACTTCTGCTTTGGCAAACCATTTATCAGCTTTAACAGTATCACCTGATTCAAGTAAAATAACCATACCCAAACCAATGTCATTTATCATATTAGTACTATCGGCCGTTAATCCTCGGGTGAACATATCCCTGGCACTTGAGCAAACTTCTCCCAGCGATGATGAATAAGGATCGGCCAGGTAACTTTTTATAATATTTTCGCCATAATAAAAATATGCATCGCCATTTGTTGGCTGGCTTTTAAGAATGGAATTATAAACTTCAGAGGCATCTTCATATCTCTCACTTACGGTAAGTTTTTTTGCATAATTTAAATCTTGTCCGTTAATTTTACCAACTATCAAAAAGAACGCCAAAATAAATAAACTGATAACCTTCAAATTTTGAAATACTCTCGCCATTGTTCTATATTTTATGTTCTAAAATTTTTGCCAAATATACAAGCTTTATCGATATATAATGTTAGGATTCTATTAATCTGTAATGTTTTTTTTAAGATGAACAAAACGAACAGGCATAGTTGCAGGTACCAATTTGGATTTTAATATAATACGCTGCCCGGTTTCACCTGCAACAAACGCAATAAAACCTGAACCCAAACCGAGGTAATATTCTCTTGATATCATATATACATCACGAATAAATGGATATGATTTATCAGCTATATATCCCTGGTAAGGCCTGTAAAAATCTTCGCCATCCGAATTATATTCAGAAGAAATTGCTACTACTTTTATTCGTTTTAAAAATGAACCCGATAAACTGTCGTTTTTATCACTAACCCAGTTAACGCTCAAAATACCTAAAGCATTAGAATGTTTTTGAACATAATTTACAACTTCTTCATTTGAATTTACGGCATAACAAGTACCGGGAAGCTTATTGGGCAGTTTGAATTTTTCCACAAAATACCTCACGTTCCCTGATTTTTCACTGTCAAAAACAACTTTAAGATCAGAAGGCTTGGATTTAGGATTAAGCTGATGCCAGTTATTAATATCGCCTGTAAAAATTCCTTTTACATCGTTGTATCGTATAAGTGAATCGGGGTTAGAGGTGTTAACTATTAAAGTAACAGCATCATAAGCAATCAGTGTTGTCTTTGAAAATATCCGTTTGCTATTTAAATATTTTTCTTCATCACTGGTTAATTTCCTCGAAGTCACCATAACCTGCAATGAATCATTTAAAAAATCCTTTAAAATATCCAATTCAGGTTTATAAACAGTATAAATATGAGCATTTGAATATATTGACAGAAAAGTATACAATTCAGTATCAAGTAATAATTTGTACGATTCATCAACTCCCAGGTTAAGCTTGCCTGTAGTGGGAGTATTTTCGTCCTTAAAAGATTTTGGATGACACGAACAACATATTAAAATTAAACATACATAACTTAAAATAACAGCCCTATTGGCAGCCGTAAATTCTAGTTTTTTCATTCCTTGTTTTTCAAATTATTATACAAAATAGTAAACCTGTATGTTCCGTAAAGTATCAATATTACACCGATAATAATCCTGTAATTTTTAGGAATATAATAGAATATTTCTGAGAATATAACCATTATTCCCAATACTAAAAATAAAGTAACAATAATTATACCAAAAATGGTCACTATCCGATCCCAGTCAAATAAGGGCATAAATTGCTTATAATTTTAAAGTTAAAAAAAGATTTGCAATTTATTTATTTTTATTCCGGGTACTCAACCCGAACATGATAAATATTCATCAGTTTCCTTTTAAAAATTTCTTTAACAATACTTTGATCCTTATAAGTAATATTAGAATTGTTGTACTGTTCGTTTATCATTTGATAATAAATAATATTTTCAACCAGGTCGTTAATGGATGTATAACTTATATCCTTTATACTTCTGGAAGCAGCTTCAACAGAATCGGCCATCATAACCAATGCCATTTCTTTTGAAAACGGAATAGGCCCCGGATAAGTAAATTTATTTTTATCGATTTCACTTTCAGGATTCTGATTTTTCGAGGTACGATAAAAAAATTGAACTGTTGAAGTTCCGTGATGTGTACGGATATAATCGATTATTTGTTCGGGTAAATTGAATTTTCTTGCAATTTCAATACCTTTTATTACATGTTCAATAATAATTTTAGCACTTTCTTCATTTGAAATATCAAGATGTGGATTTTTTTCAAGGCTTAAATTTTCAATAAAATATTTAGGGCTTATCATCTTGCCAACATCGTGGTATAAAGATCCGGCCCTTACTAATAATGGATTGGCCCCTATTTTAAAAGCGGCCTCCTCAGCAAGGTTGGCAACCTGAAGGGAATGCTGAAAGGTACCGGGAGTTTTTTCGTTAAGCATTCTCAATAAAGGCTGGTTTGTATCCGATAATTCCATCAATGTGATATCAGATAAAAAACCAAACATTTTTTCAAAAATAAAAATTAACGGATAAGCCATCAAAACTAAAAATCCGCTTACCATAAAACTCAACAATGTGTTAAGGTACGACGGTTGGGATAATTTAATAATGTCGTTACCCTGCAATAAAAACATTCCAAAATATAACAGGCAATAAGTAAGAAATACATAAAAGGAAGTATCAATTAGTTTCCCCCGGCGGTAGGTATTTGTTAAACTTATTATTGATACTGTACCGGTAGCAAAATTAAGAAAGATAAATTCAAAAGCATTTGGTGCTAAAAAACCAACCATTAAAATGGCAACCGTATGCACTACCAAAGCCAATCTGGCATCATAAAATGTTTTAATTATAATAGGCAGTAAGGTAAATGGGACCATATAAAGATTTAACTGGTCATTCCTTGTTATCAAACTGGATATTGCAACTATAAGCGTTACAAGAAGAAGTATAAAACTAAATTTAATACTATTTGCATAAACTTCTCTTCTGAAATTTACTATGTAAATTATTAGCAATAATAGCAGGCATACTATTATAATAGCTTGTCCCAGTATAATATAACTAATTTTTGAGGACCGCCCCAGCTTAGTTTCATATTCATATTTTAATGATAATAACAGATTATACTTTTCCAGGGTTACCAATTCGCCTTTTCCAATTACTTTTTGGTCGGAACTAAACAATCCCTTGGTAATTGAAATTCTTTTTATAAGATCGTCCTTAACATTTTTCGAGGCTTCTTCATTATATATAAGGTTAGGCAACAAAAACTGATTAAGGTTTAATTCTTTGAAAAACCCCGATTCATAAATTATACGATCAAATGGAGAGCCTTGTTTAAGTTCATTAATTTTCTTTAAAACATACTCATAAGCTGCTTTTTGAGAAAAAACATCTGAATACATATATTCCTGACCTACATTATTCTTTATAATCACAATAGTTATATCTCTGGAAGGATTTTGTTCCATTGATTCAGGCATCTGAACTATCCCTTTGTTATATACAAATGATATTAAATCGGTTGCAAACTTTAAATATATCGACCTGGTGACAGAATCAGCATTCAGGTAAAACGATTTTACCATCGCCGATGTATTTTGATCAGTTCGTTCATCAGAGAAATTCGTCCACTGTGTATTAAATGCTTTACTTAACTTTTTAAGTTGTTCTGATTCAATATTTTTTATGTAATTAAAATAAGGTTTAAATTCTTTCAAAATACTATCCTTATCTTTTTTGATTTCACTCTCTGTTTTGCGAATCGGGAAATTAAATGTAGAATACAAATCAGGATTTAACCAAATTTTCCCCTTTTGAAATTCGTAGGGAAAGTGTCCTTCATGTGGAAATAAAGAAATTAAAATTACAGCGCTGACAATAAATGATAAAACCCTGTAAACAAATTGAATATTTTTTTTAATATACCGTAAAATTCTCCGCATCTGTTAATATTTTGGAACTGCTAAGGTAATATAAAAGTGCTTAGTAAATAGTGCTTAGTGCTTAGAAAAAAGTTGTAAGATTTAAGTTACAGGTTGCAGGTTGCAGGTTACACGTTTTAAATTGCACTAACATTAACATTTTTCTGAATAAAATGTTAAAAACAGTAGAGAAGTAGAAAAGTAGAAAATTATGCAAATTAAAACTAAAACTAAAACTGATACAAAAGCAGAATCTGAATTTGATAAACAATCCTTACTACATGATTATTATATTGCTAATTTGAGCAGGCAGCTTAGTATACTGGGCAGAAAAGAAGTTCTTTCCGGAAAAGCAAAATTTGGTGTTTTTGGAGATGGGAAAGAATTAGCCCAGATTGCCATGGCTAAACATTTCAAAAATGGTGATTGGCGTGCAGGATATTATCGTGACCAAACATTTATGCTTTACGCCGGATTGCTTAACCCCGTTGAGTTTTTTGCGCAACTTTACGGCGATACTAATATGGAAAACAACCCTGCAAGCAGTGGCCGTGCCATGAACAACCATTTTGCGACCTCTGCTTACAGCCACGAAGGTAAATGGAGGAATCTGATGGAACAAAAGAATTCATCAAGCGATATTTCTCCAACTGCAGGACAAATGCCCCGGTTACTTGGTCTTGCTTACGCATCCAAACTTTACAGGTTAAATAAGCATTTGAAGCAATATTCTCAATTTACAAATAAAGGAAACGAAGTAGCGTTTGGTACAATTGGGGATGCCAGTACTTCGGAAGGGCATTTTTTTGAAACCATGAACGCTGCCGGAGTGATACAGGTTCCTATGGCTGTTGCTGTCTGGGATGATGGATACGGAATATCTGTACCCACAGAATATCAGACTACGAAACTTAGTATTTCTGAGGCAATGAAAGGTTTTGAAACTGACAAAAATAACAAAGGAATCCTCATATATAAGGCAAGAGGATGGAATTTTCCTGAACTTTGTCAAATTTTTCAAGAAGGTATTGATCGTTGCCGTAACGACCATATGCCTGTTTTATTTCATATAAGTGAAATGACACAACCTTCGGGCCATACTACTTCTGGTTCTCACGAACGGTATAAACCGGCTGAAAGGCTTGAATGGGAACGTATTTTTGATCCTTTAAAAAAAATGAAAGAATGGCTTTTGGAATCACAATATACTACCAATCAAGAGCTTAATGAAATTGAAATTCGTGTAGTAACCGAAGCAAAATCAGCACTTGAAACTGCCTGGGGCAATTATACAAGACCCGGAATCGAAGAAAAGATTAAACTTATTCAAATCATTGATCAAAAAACCTGTAAATGCAATAAAGAAAATGAAGCAATAATAAACAGGTTAGTTGGAGAAATAAAACAAATACAATATCCAATCCAAAAAGAACTGATGAGCTTTGCCAGAAAAATTATCCGTAATGTTTGTTACCAATGTATCCCGAAGGAAAATTTACGTGAAAAACTTTCTGAATTCATTGAGGAAAATATCAAAGATGGTAAAGAAAAATATAGCAGTTATCTTTATAATGAAACTTTATGCTCAGCATTAAAGGTTAAGGAAATCAAACCTGTTTTCAGTGAAAATTCAAAAATAATAAACGGCAGGGAAATAATCCGTGATAATTTCTCCGGTCTTTTCGGTCAATATCCACGGCTTGTGATAATTGGAGAAGATGTTGGTAAAATTGGAGGAGTAAACCAAACATATGAAGGATTACAACAACAATATGGCGAACTGCGTATAACTGACACTGGTATACGTGAGGCTTCCATTGTCGGACAAGGATTAGGGCTTGCCCTTAGAGGTTTCCGTCCAATTGCTGAAATACAGTATTTTGATTATTTATTGTATGCACTGCAAACAATAAGCGACGACGTGGCTACAACTCACTGGCGGACAAAGGGAAATCAAATTGCTCCTTTGATTATATCGACAAGGGGTCACAGACTAGAAGGTGTATGGCATTCAGGTTCTCCAATGTCGATGCTGATTAACTCTGTAAGAGGTATATATGTCTGTGTGCCACGTAATATGACACAATCAGCAGGGTTTTATAATACTTTGCTTAAAGGTGATGATCCTGCCATAGTGATTGAACCTTTAAATGCTTATCGTTTAAAAGAACGTTGTCCCGATAACTTAGGTTATTTTACCGTTCCCCTCGGGATTCCTGAAATAATATCCGAAGGTACAGATATTACATTGGTAACATATGGCTCTTGTGTACGTATTGCCCAAAAAGCTGTGGAAGAATTAAATGAATTTAATATAAGTGTTGAATTAATAGATGTTCAAACACTTATACCATTTGATATTCAACATAAAATACTAGATTCAGTAAAAAAAACCAACCGGATAATTTTTTTTGACGAGGACGTTCCGGGTGGGGCTACAGCATTTATGATGCAAAAATTACTTGAAGAACAGGGTGCATTTCAATATTTGGATTCCCAACCAAGAACTCTTTCCGGACGGGAACATCGGCCAGCTTATTCGACTGACGGCGATTATTTTTCAAATCCAAATACTGAAGATGTTTTTGAATTGGTATACGGAATTATGCATGAGGCAGATCCTTTAAAATGGCCGTAAAATTTGTCGTAAGTCGTAAGTCGTAAGTAAAAAGTGATAAGATAAAAGATAAAAGATAAAAGATAAAAGGTAGAAGTCAGAATATAGTTATGGCCCCTTTTTATGGGGTTGGGGTTAATAATGACTCGACCTTTTTTCATGTCACATTTGCACATTTGCACATTTTCTATACTTTTACCGGATACCAAAATAACAACAAGTTGTGAATATTAGCCAGGTCTCCAGGAAAAAAAATATCGAAAACTTATTGGCAGATGCTCAAAAGAGTGAGGGTGAAAAAGGTTCTCTTAACAGAAATTTAACTTTAAGGGACCTGACATCTCTTTCAATTGCAGCTATAATCGGGGCAGGTATTTTTGGTACTATCGGTAATGCAAGTGCCAGCGGAGGTCCTGCTGTATCGCTGTTATTTATTTTTACTGCTGTAGCCTGTGGTTTTTCAGCAATGTGTTATGCTGAATTTGCCTCACGCGTACCCATAAGCGGGAGTGCATATACATATGCATATGTATCATTGGGTGAACTTATTGCATGGATCGTAGGTTGGACGCTGCTTATGGAATATTCTGTAGGGAACATTGCTGTAGCTATTTCTTGGAGTGATTATTTTACATCTTTTTTAAGTGGTTTTAATATACATATTCCTAAATATCTTACAATTGATTATTTAAGTGCTTTTAGAGGATATGAAAAGGCAGCAGAATTAATAAAACACGGCAATGCAGTTCCGGAATATTTAAAGTATTCATGCCAGGCATGGACTAATGCGCCTGTTATAGGTACGTTGCGTATAGTTGCGAACATCCCCGCATTTTTAATTACTTGTATTATAACTTGGCTTGTATTTATTGGAATAAAGGAAACCAAGAAAGCTGCCAACTTAATGGTAATAATAAAAATTATTGTAATAATAATAGTGATTTCAATTGGAGCATTTTATGTTAATCCGGCCAACTGGGTTCCTTTTGCGCCAAACGGGCTTAGTGGGGTATTAAAAGGAATTTCCGCAGTATTTTTTGCTTATATAGGTTTCGATGCTATATCAACTACCAGCGAAGAATGTAACAGTCCGCAACGCGATCTTCCAAAAGCAATGATACTTTCGCTTTTGATATGTACTATACTGTATATATGTGTAACTTTAGTCCTAACAGGTATGGTTAAATATAATGAATTAGCTGTTGGCGACCCGCTTTCATTTGTATTTTCGAAACATCATTTAAACTGGATTTCAGGCATTATATCCTTTAGCGCCATTATCGCAATGGCAAGCGTATTATTAGTGTTCCAGGTTGGACAACCCCGTATATGGATGAGTATGAGCCGTGACGGTCTGCTGCCTGCTAAATTTTCTTCTATTCATCACAGATACAAAACTCCAGGTTTTTCGACTATAATTACAGGCATCGTTGTAGGTATCCCGTCATTATTTATGAATATGACTGAAGTAACAGATCTCACGAGTATTGGAACGTTATTTGCTTTCGTTATTGTTTGTGCAGGAGTTTTATCATTGAAACCTGATACAAACCAAAAAGACAGATATTTTCATCTGCCTTATATTAATGGGAAATACATATTGCTTTTCATATTTATTTTAATAATATTATGTATACTGATATTTTACCCTCAAAATTTTAAATCATTTATTGATTTTTCAGGAGGCTGGAATACCATAAAACATAAAATGCCGGCCATATTATTTTTAATCATTTGTATATATGTAACTTACCTGACATTTATTAAAAACTATTCCTTAATACCTGTACTTGGGCTAATAATTAATTTATACTTAATGACAGAATTAGGGGTTACTAACTGGGCCCGTTTTTTGATATGGCTTGTTATCGGGTTAATAATCTATTTCAGCTACAGCATTAAAAACAGCAGAATGGAAGAAGGTAGAAAAGAAAAGGAATATAAAGGAAGGTAAGGGAAGGTAAAGAAGGTAAGGAATGACTATTGCCTGTTAAAAGTTAAAAAATTTAAAACACAAAGATCACAAAGGTTTACGCAAAGTAACACAAAGGAACAAATCATTTTAAATGATGCAATCAAAGTATATCAATTATCCTTTGTGTACCTTAGTGATTTACTTAGTGTACCTTAGTGGTAAATTTAATATCAATATTTAACCCTTAATTCATCTTATTAATAATGATATGTTTAATATTTTCCAAATTGTACTCTATCTTTTCTGCTACTTGCAAATTAAATAATTAGGTGAAATGGTACATTTTTCGAATTATTTTTTGTATATTTTAGGCAAATTTCAAGTTACAATTTATGGAACTGGACATTAACATATTCAAGATAGAATATAACAAGGTTGCTCCCAAAAAAGGACGAGTACTTGTTTCAGAACCATTTCTTAAGGATACCTATTTTAAACGGTCGCTTGTTTTGTTGACTGAACATTCTTCAGATGGCGCAGTAGGTTTTGTATTAAATAAACCTTTGGAAATAAAAGCCAGCGAAGTTATCAACGATTTCCCCAAATTTGGTGCCAGTGTTTCAATCGGAGGTCCTGTAAGCACTAATACTATCCATTATTTACATACTGTTGGGAACTTAATTCCAAATTCTGTTCATATAATTGAGAATGTTTATTGGGGTGGAAACTTTGAAATTATGAAAGAATTAGTTAGTTCAGGGGAATTAAATGCGATTCAGATTCGATTTTTTCTGGGTTATTCTGGTTGGCAGGCAGGACAACTTGAAAATGAGCTGGATCAAAATTCATGGTTGGTTACTGAAATAAATCAATCTCAGATAATGAATGTGTCGGATAATTTATGGAAAAATACTGTTAACCAGCTTGGTGAAAAATATAAGATATGGCAGAATTATCCGGAAAATCCCAGCCTAAATTAGTTGTTGGTTGTTAGTTGCAAAGTCTAAATGATTAAAGATAGATAATCCCGCAAATCTGAATTAGGGTGCACTAAAATAGTATTTACATCAACTTTTTTGCCGGCATCCACATCGCGCTGACTATCACCTATAAAATACGATTTTTCGACATCAATATTATATCTGGATATTGCTTTTTCCAATAATAGTGGTTCCGGTTTTCTGCAAAGGCATCTGCCAAAATCAGGATGATGCGGACAATAGTATATATCTGTAAGAACAAGGTTGTTTTCGGCTAAACGATCAATCAAATGTTTATGTAAAAGGTCAACATCATTTATTGAGAATAAACCTTTACCTACTCCACCCTGGTTAGAAATTATAATTACCAGGTATTTTTTAAATTGTACTTCACGAATAAAATCAATTAACCCAATAGTAAACTGAAAATCAACTATTCTCCAGGTGTACTCTCCGCGTTCAACATTTACAATTCCATCCCTGTCAAGAAAAACCGCTTTGTTCATAATAGTGCTTAGTGCTTAGTGCTTAGTGCTTAGTGCTTAGTGCTTAGTTCGTAATGCTTAGTACTTACATAGTTATAAATAATATAATAAACAAAATAAATTATTAAGTTCATAAAATTAATTTTATCAAAACTAATAATTTAAAAAAAAGTTAATTTGTACAATATGGTTATAACTGTATCAAAGAATCAATTCTAAGCACCATGCACTATGCACTAAGCACTATGCACTTTGTATAAGATGTGTTCCATTTATAAGAATTTTTACCAAGCACTATGCACTAAGCACTATGCACTAATTAAACAACTGGCTGGTAAAAATATATATCAAATCAAACTTTATCATCAGTGGAAAAATAAATCCGAATAAAGCACCTATAAAATGTGCATCGTGATTAATATTATCAGCATTTCGTTTGCTCATATAATAACAATATACTAAATACAACGGGCCAAAAATAATACCCGGAATAGGCACAACTGCAAACAAAAGGACTTTATTAAGCGGAGAAAAAAAAATTGAGCAAAAAAGAACTGCTGAAACTGCTCCTGAGGCTCCAACAGAGTTATAGAAATCATG
Source organism: uncultured Bacteroidota bacterium (assembly GCA_963846585.1). Lineage (GTDB taxonomy): Bacteria > Bacteroidota > Bacteroidia > Bacteroidales > JAAUTT01 > JAAUTT01. Next base: position 269,835 of record CAWJWO010000001.1, on the reverse strand, counting down.
ATTCCTATGTTTTATAAAAGTAGTTAACGATGAAATAATTATAGAAACTAAATACATAAATACATACGAGAGATTTGCATAATGCAGGTATCCTGCTTCCTCAAGGCCATGAAAATTATATTCCACTACTGAACCAAAAGAATAAAAAACCAACATATTCACAATTAAATGCATCCAATCAGCATGAACAAATCCGTGAGTAAGTAACCTGTAATATTCCCTGTTGTGATGGACCCTGTATGGGTTTAGCATCAATTTTGAGAATATAGTCCTGTTATTGAATGCCATATAAGAAATGATGGACGTAATTATAATTATTATTGTAGTCATATGTTTTATTTATTTTTAGAGCCATGTACCAAGAACCAGGAACCAAGAATCAAGAACCAAGAACCAAGAATCAAGAACCAAGAACCAAGAACCAAGACTATTTTCACAATTTTCATAATTAATGTTTCACGTCTTTTAACGTCCTTTCACGTCTTTTCACGTCCTTTCACGTCCTTTCACGTCCTTTCACGTCCTTTCACGTCCTTTCACGTCCTTTCACGTCCTTTCACGTCTCAAGTCCTGGCTCTTGGCTCTATTTTAATGTATAATTTTAAATATTAATTCTTTAAGTAAGTCATTATCGGAAACTGACACATTTCCAATGCCTTTTGATCTTGTATCACATTCCCTCAGAGCTGAAATAATATAAACCAATTTTGCAGGATTATAACGGCGTGCCGCCAATTCATATTCGGCAACAAAATAAGGATGAATTTTTAAAGCAGATGCTACATTTCCTTTTGATTTATCTTTTAAAAAATGATATGTGAATATTTTTGAAAAAAAGGAAAATAAGGTAGAAATTGTAATAACTATTGGATTATCTATAGGGTTTTTCGCAAAATAATTAATAATCCGGTTAGCTTTTATCACGTCCCTGGCTATCAATGCTTTTTGTAATTCGAAATTATTAAATTCCTTACTTATGCCAGTATATTTTTCAATTTTGTCAGATGTTATATTTTTATCATTATTTGTAAGAGTAATAATAAGCTTTGTAAGCTCATTAACAATTTTTCCCAAATCATTACCTACAAAATCAGTTAATAAGGCTGCTGCCTCCGGTGTAATTGAATAGCCATTTTGGCTTAAGTATTTACTTATCCAGTTTGGGACTTTATCGTCATAAAGCTTTTCCGAATTGAAAATAACAGCATTTTTTTGAAGGGCGGTGTATAATTTTTTACGTTTTTCAAGTGTTTTGTATTTATAATTAATGACAAGTATTGTAGATTTATGGGGATTTTCACAATATTGAACCAGGTTTTCTATTTCTTTCATATTTTGAGCTTCCTTAACTATCACAACCTGATACTTAGCCATCATTGGAAACCTTCGCGATGTAACAATAACTGAAGCTGAATCAACATTTTGACCGTACAATATGATCTGGTTAAAGGCTTTTTCCATTTCAGTTAATACATTATTAGCAATGTAGTCAGTTAATTGATCAATAAAATATGTTTCATCTCCCATTAGAAAATAAACGGGCTTATAAATTTTATTCTTTAAATCATTTAATATTTCATCAAAATTCATAATTGAAATTTAATTTTACAACCTTTACAACCTATAAATTACTAAGCACTAAGCACTAATTACCATGCACTATTATGGACGCACTAAATTTACCAATATATTATTTTAAATTTAAATTAATAAAAGGAAGAAATTATATATTTGATGTAATACGCAGAAAATATGTGGCTTTAACTCCGGAAGAATGGGTACGTCAAAACGTGGTACGTTATTTAAATGAAGAAAAGGAATACCCGCTTTCTTTAATGTCATTGGAAACTACTTTTTCACTGTATAATACTAATAAACGGACCGATATACTTATTTATGAAAAAAATGGCAAACCTCTTATGATGATTGAATGTAAAGCATCAACAGTAAAAATTGACAATTTTGTTTTTGATCAAATACTCAGGTACAACTTATCTTACAAACTTGAATATATTATAGTAACAAATGGGTTGCAGCATTTTTGCTGCAAAATTGATAATGACAATAAAACTTCAGTTTTTTTGAAAGAAATTCCGGTATATAAGGATCTCAATATTTTTTAAGTGTGCTTTTTAATTAATTGAAGAAGGTACTCATCGGTCCAACCATCTAATGTTCGTAGCCAATCCTTTTTTACTCCTACAATTTCAAATCCGTTATTTTGAAAAAGATGGAGGCTTGCCTGATTATTTGCAGTAACATTACTATAAAACTGGTGAAGCCCTAATACTGAAAACCCATATTCTACAAGCACCTTTAATGCATCATCTGCGAAACCTTTTCCCCGGTCAGGTTCCTCTCCAATTAAAATACCAATACCGATACGATGATGGTAGGGTTCAAAATCGAAAAGGTCAATTGTGCCAACTGTACGGGCATTATCATCTTTTGTATCAATCATGAACCTTAGTTGTTTTGTTTCATAAATATCAAGATTGGATTCTTCAATAAATTTTTTAAGGGTATATCTTGAAAAGGGCGATAAGGTATTGCTAACCAACCATAAATCAGTATTATTTTCCCAATGGTACAAAAATTCCAAATCTTCAGGTTCCGGTGCCCGGAGCCGGACAATTGTTCCTTCCAGTTGTTGCATAAATCTATTATTGATTATAAATTAGTCGTAAGTCGTAAGTCGTAAGTCGTAAGTATATATTTTGTAATCATATAATTAATCGTTTAATTTGTTTATAAGGTTTATTAGGTTTATAAGGTTTATATATTGCACGTTTCAGGTTGCAGGTTAAAGGTTGCAGGTGTTGAATTAAACAATTTCATCACTACATCACTTTATTCTTTTTACTTACGACTTACGACTTACTACTTACTACTAATTGTATCAGTAATAGCGGCAGCATGGTTAATAATTACTTTATATATATCTTCTTTTCCATTGCCATCCTTTGCAATTCTTGCAATATAACCGGATTTTCCATTATCCAGTACCTTAAACCCAATATCATCATTGGTCGTGTTTATTGGAAAACCAATGTTTATTGGTTCACTCCATGTGCCATTTTGATTTAAGGTGGAATAAAATATATCGTATCCACCCATATTAAAATGACCTTTAGAGCTAAAATACAAGGTCTTGCCATCGGATGAAATACTCGGGCAAACTTCATCATTTTTTGTATTAATGGTTTTGCCTAAATTTTCAGCTTTTCCCCAATCACCATCAGGTTTCCGGAAAGAACGGAAAATATCATAGCCTCCTATGGTACCATGACGGTTACTTGAAAAATATAATACCTGATTGTCAGCACTTATGGATGCAAAGTTTTCATCCTTTGACGTATTGATATTGTCGTTTAATCGCTTAGCAACGCTCCATTTGCCATTGGAATATTTACTAATATAAATATCACCTCCCGATTTATCTTTTTTCACAAGATAAAGATCATTGCCATCTTTAGATAAAGAAGTCGGGTAAAACTCGCCATCAGAAACTATCTGAGAATTAATATTTTCAGGCGAACTCCATAATTCTCCTGATCTGTGTGAACAATATACCGCATTATAAAATTTCAGGCTTTCCAGATATACCAATACAGATTCATCTCTTGAAATTACAGGATAAGTTTCTGAAGAAGAAGTATTTATAGGTTTGCCCAAATTTATCCAGGTTACATCAACTGGTGAATCCTGAATAATTTTTGCACGTTGGCAGGTTTTTATTTCGTTATCGACGAAGTTAAAATTAATAGTATTTTCGTTATAAGAAGGGGATTTTACAAATTTATTGTAAGCTTCAAGTGCTTTATCCAATTGGTTATCAATCCTATAGGCATTTCCAAGATAAAAAAGCGAATAAAACGGGGCTTTTTTTTCCTGAAGGTTTTTTTTATCATACTTTACAGCAATGTTTTTGACGGCTTCTTCAAGATATGGTATAGCTTTTGCTTCCTCGCCAGGGATATTTAAATAACAAAATCCTATCTTATACTGTACATTTGCGTTTACATAGCCTTTATTGACAATATCAAGAAAATTAAATACCGCTTCCTTATAATCATTTGAATTAAAAAATTCTTCTCCATCCTGGTACGTTTCTTTTATTTTTTGAGATTGGGCATAACAATTTATTGAAAATATTAAACACAATATAAAATTAAGGTTTTTTGTATAAATCAAATTTGCGAATTTAAAGGTCATTTAATTGTTATTAGTTACTCAATTAAAATTCAGTGTATTAATTATATTATTTGGGTTTATATTGTAAAGAATCAGGAACCTCTGGTTTTTCAATTATAAAATGTTTCTCTTCCCCATCAATCAATTTAAAATCAACTCTTCTGTTATATTTTCGTCCTTCTGCGTTATCACTCCCGTCCGGATTATTATTCAACGCAATATAGTTATTTTTGCCCAATGCTTTTACACTTAATCTGGATGGACTTACGCCTTTATTTATTAAATAATTTTTTGCATTTTCAGCTCTCATTCCTGATAACCTGATGTTATAATTATCTGATCCTTTAGCATCCGTATTCCCTATTAATACAACTTTCAGGTCATCTTCGTTTTGCATCACAATGCTTAAATAGTTTAATTCACGCTTTGCCTTATCATCTAACAATGAGCTATTAAAATCGAACAGGATTGAATGTATTACTAATTCTTCCTCATTTCTTGCAGTTGGTTTGGATTCCGTTAAAGCTTTTTCGACATCAGGTAATAGTATCCGTTTGGTAGTATCTTCAGCAGGTTCTACTTTCATAACCACTTCTTCTTTCACTTTTGCTTCTTCCTTATTTTGAATTTTTGCGGTTTCTATTTCTTCCGGGACAAGCAATACCTTAAAAATGTCCTCATTACCATAACCCTCTTTAGAGTAAAGAGATATAAATGCAGATTTACCATTATGAATAGGGGCAAAATGCATGTCATCATCCGGGGTATTGACAGGGTAGCCTAAATTGACAGGTTCTTTCCATTTCCCATCAGGTCCCAGATCGGAATAGAAAATATCATACCCGCCCATTGAGTAATGTCCCTGAGATATAAAATATAACCTTTGGCCATCTTCTGTAATATAAGGTGCGTCCTCGTTTAATTCAGTATTAATGACAGGCCCTAAATTTTCAGCTGGCCCCCAGTCACCTCCATTTTTCCTTGACGACTTATATAAATCCATTGCCCCAAATCCACCTGTTTTATTGCTTGAAAAATAAAGTGTTGTACCGTCTTTGCTAACACAAGCGTTGCCTTCCCAAAATTTTGAATTAATATTCTTGTTCAATGGTACTGATTTTGACCAAACTCCATTTTGATACCTGGAGACCAATATATTGGCCTGAAAATTGTCTTCCTGCCTTAAATAAAGTTCTGTACCATCAAAAGAAATCGATGAAACAAACTGATTACCGTCAGATTGAATTTGCGGGGTAATATTTACAGGGGTTGTCCATTTATCGTCAATTTTTTTACTAAAAAATACCGCTTCATAAAATTTTTGTGAGGAATTATAAACCATAACCGATTCATCTGATGAAACGGCAGGAAAAAAATCTTTTGAAGAGGTATTGATTGGGCTTCCAACATTAATAAAACCAACGTTAACAGGAGTTTTCATCATTTCGGCAGCATTTTTACATGCCTCAATTTCCATATTTGCCACACTATTTGCTTTTTTTTCTTTAGGACCTACTAAATCCTTAAATTTTTCATATGCTTTTATAGCATTATTGAACTGATAATTTATTCTGTATGCATTCCCTAAAAAAAAATAAGCATCAAACGGGGCATGAGATTCATGGAAAGAACCTTCAATATAACTTTTGTTTACTCTTTTACAAGCTTTTTCAAGGTAAGGTATGGCTTGTTGTTTAGCACCTCCAATATTTAAGTAGCATTGGCCAATCCTGTAATTAATATTTGCATTTTCACTATATCCTTTATTATATATAGTGTTATACGCATACAAAGCTTCCTGGTATTCCTCGTTAATAAAAAAATATTCAGCATCAAGAAAAACTTTTCTCAGATTCACTGCTGTATTCTGAGGATACACCTTTGAAATTCCAAAAATTGATACAATCAGGATTAGAAGTAAAGGATGTTTCATTCTGTTATTTTTAGGCTGTAAGCAAATTTAATCAATTTTAAACATTAATTCAATTGGAACATTGTTTTTATGCATAAAAATTAAACGAGGGCATTCAGAATCTATTATTAATTCAACCCTTCTGTTAAATGATCTCCCTTTGGGATTGTCAGTACCATCATCGTTTTTATTGACAGCTATATAATTTTGTGCACCTTTGGCTTCTGTATAAAGTATATCATTTGATATCCCATGATTTTGAAAAAAACTTTTAACTTCCTTTGCCCTCATATTGGAAAGGCGGTCATTATATTCCTTCCTGCCCAGCGCATCAGTATATCCTGTTATTGTAATTCGTTTAACAGGACATTGCTTTAACTTTGTAATCAATCCTATAAGTTTTAAATTTCCTGTTTCGGTAATTCTGAATTGATCAAATTCAAACAATATATCCGTAAAATAACAAGTATCAGATAATTTCAATTCAACTATATTTTTTGATTCCGGTACATTTAATTTTGCTGTTTCCTTAGTTTCCGGTTCATTCAATGCTGATACTTCTTTAGTTTCCGGTTTATTTAATACTTCTTCTGCAACAGGTTGCTGGTTTTTTATTAACAGATCGGCCTTTACTAAAAAATTATTATTTTCAACATCTTCAGGAACAACAATTTCCTGATTTTGTACAATATCTTTCCCTTTTATATTAAGTAAAAAATTGCCAGGATATAAGTTCAGGCTGAAATTTCCATTATCATCCAATTTTAATACATCAACGGTGTCGTTAATATTTTTATCTAAAATGGAAATCAAATATTCCTTATTAAAAGCAAATCTATTACCGTTAACTGTAACATTACCACTAACCGGGACTAAATGAAACTTCGAAAATTTGTCAAATTGAACCAAAAAGAGGTCACAATCAGTAAATCCATTTTTATCATGTTTGGCAATGATACCTTCGCCCGGCTTATTTTCAAACTTTATGCCTAAATCATTGCCTGAGGAGTTTACAGGAAACCCGACATTAAATACTTTTTTATATTTACCTGCAGAAGAATCTTTTAGTGCATAAAAATAATCGTAACCTCCCATGTTGGGTTCTGCATTTGAACTAAATACCAATACTTTACCATCGTCAAATATTGCAGGGGAACGTTCGTCCATGGCAGTATTCACAGGAGGGCCAAGGTTCTCAACAAAACTCCAGTTACCTAATTCATCCTTTGTACTTTTATATATGTCATACCCTCCCAATCCTGATTCCCGGTTACTTGCAAAATAAATTGTTTGTCCATCAGGTGCATAAACTGCATCCACATCGTTGTAATTTGTACTTACCTGATAATTAAGTTTTTTTACTTTCGTCCATTTCCCGTCAATTGCACTGCTTTCGTAAATATCATATCCTGTGAGATAACCATAACTATTAAGAAGCATGTGTGATCCGTCATAAGATAATGAAGTAGGTATAAACTCTCCATCAGAACCAAGCCTGGTAGTAATTTCTTCAGGTTTGGACCATTCATTTCCAAAACGTTTACACATAAATATTGCATCGTAAAATTTCATTTTACGGGTAAATACCAAAGTTTGTCCATCACCTGATATACAACCATTTAAATTAGCAAGGCCTGTGTTAATCAATTGTCCCATATTAACATATGTCGCGGTAACTGGACTTTTCATTAATACTTTAGCATAATGGCATTCGGAAATCCTGTTCTTTACTGTCAAAACAGACACAGTATCTTCCGGAGAAAGTTTTGACAGATAATTAAGATATTCTCTTTTTGCATCATCATAGTGATTAATTAACCTGTATGCATCGCCAAGTAATAGATAGGTTTGCAGGGGGGCATGCTCCATATCTGGAATTTCCTTTTTATAATCTGATGAAATATCATTCAAAGCTTGCTGGAAATAAGGTATTGACAAATCTTCATTATCAAGTGTATTCAAATAACACTTGCCTATATTAAATTCAATTTTTCCATTTACATGCCCTGATTTTACCAAATTTAATAATAGCGGAAGTGCTTCATTATATTCGCCTGAAAGCATATATTCATCAATTTCATTAACGGATTTTAGAAAATTAGCATCTTGTTGGGCAACCAAAGCAGAAAAATACATAAATATGAAAAAGATGGTAATCAAAATCCGGTATTCAAACTGGTTTTGTTTATATTTTGTTTTGTCGGTAAAAAAAAATATAAGATTCATTTTCAAAATTGTTTTCATTATTTATTATAAATATTTCTTCTTTTTTTTATAATCACCAAAACAATAACAAATATTGCAAGTGCGCATGGAACTGAGTAATATTCCCAACTAATCCCTCCAACTGATTTCCAGAAACCAACTTTTGAAACAATATTTTTTGTCAGAGTTTTATTTGAATCAATAGTTTTAATTGTAGTATGTATATCGTTCTGATCCTGACTAATTTTTGTATTTTTTGTCACCTTGCTTGTAATTGCTGGTAAATTAGTGCCGGGAGAATTTTTATTTATTTCATTACCGGCAATTAATTTTCCGTTGTTTGCCTGCTTTTGCGACAGGACAGGCATTTCAGCAGTAATTCCTGAAGCAGTGTTATCCTGATTGTTAACTGCAACTAATAAGGTATTTAATACTCTGTTAAAATCTTTAGAACCTGGTGTAATTGAAAAAGGCAATATTTGTGACTGGTAGCCGGATGCAGAAATATATATTTCGTAATTGCCGGCTTTTATTTTAAAATTAAAATCTTCACCAGTAAGTAATTCATTATAGATAGTATCTTTACTTAACTGATCCAGGACAATCATTAATATTTTTTGATTATTGCCGTTAGTTGTGGTTTTAATATTACCTGATATTTTATATAACCTCGGGTTTTTTATATCAAAAATTTCGACCCTCACAATATCATATTTGCCAAATCCTGTTGAATCAATTTCTGAAAAATAACCTACTGTTCCATTCTTTGCCGGACAAAAAAACATTTCATCACCGGTTGTGTTAACAGGATAGCCTATATTTACAGGTTTTGTCCAATTCCCATTAGCATCCTTATCAGAGTAAAATATATCAAAACCTCCCATTGTTTCATGACCGAATGAACTAAAATAAAGTCTCTTATCATCAGCTGTGATAAAAGGGGCATCTTCATTATAGGATGAATTTATTACCGGCCCTAAATTTTGAGCCGGTCCCCAGTTATCACCTGAAGTCCGTTGAGTTTTATAAATATCCAGTCCACCCATTCCGCCCGGCCGGTTACTTGTAAAATAAAGAGTTTTGCCATCATGTGAAAGGCTTGCATGTGATTCCCAGTAACGGGTGTTAATATTATCATTAAGTTTTCGGATTTTAGTCCATTTCCCATTTATAAAATTTGAAACATATAAATCGCCCCTGAATTCGTCCGAACGATAGAAATATGCTTCTCTGCCGTCTGCAGAAATGGAGGTTGGCAAACAATCCCCGTCTATTCCAAGATCAGTGATTATATTCACAGGTTGTTGCCATACCCCATCAGTTTTCTTTGTATAAAATACGGCCTGGTAAAACGGAAGTTGAGCAGCATATAATAATATATTTTCATCTTCAGAGATAACGGGATGTATTTCCGAATACTTTGTATTAATAGTTTTACCAAGATTCTGTATACTTATATCAACCGGTCTTTTTTCCATAATTATAGCACGTTTGCATGCCTGAATCTGATTGTCAACTAACTTTAAATCGTATATTTTTTTATCTGCTTTGTTTTTAAATTCCTGGTATTTTTCTATTGATTTGTCTAATTGGTTATTAATTCTATATGCATCACCTAAATAAAAAATAACATCCAGTGGAACCTCGTTTTCTTTAAAACTGCCATCTTTATTTGTTTTCGATATTTTAACAGAATTACTTGCCAGTTTAAGATAAATAAGTGATTTTTGTCTATCAAATGGAATATTAAGATAACAGCGGCCAATTTTATAATCAAGATAATAATTATCCGGATAACGATCCTTCAATTTCATATAAACCGGAAGAGCTTCATTAAATTCCTCATATAGAAAAGATGACTCTGCATCGAGCAATTGTTGTTTAACATTATCGTTTAATTGACCAAATGAACATGGCAAACAACCTACCATCCATATCAATTGTATCCATATCCTTCTGAATAAAATCTTAATCATTTGGTAAAAAGAAGTTTTTAACTAACAACATTTCAGAGATGTAAATATAATGTATTTTATTTAAATATTGTAGTATAGCCCCCAGGCCCAAGTCCCTGGCCCCTAATCCCTAATTTTCAAAGAATCCACATTAACTACATATAAATCTCCTGAGGAATCAGATGAATTACTGCCAATTACGGATTTACTTCCGGGAGAGGCTATTTTGAATTTGACATTGGTTTTAATCAGGAGTTTCATTTGTTCAATAATTTCTTCAGATGATATATCATTTGCACAGAAAATTACTTCATCAATTCCGTAAATGTTTATTATTTCATTTAGTTGTAACAGAATCCCTGAATAATATTCAGTAGGAATTACTTTGCCAGGATAAACATATACTATCCGCTCAAATAAAATCGATGATTGTTCAAGTAAATTTTCAACCCGGTGCGATTCTTCTTCAAATCCAACAATTGCAATTCTGTGTTTCTTTTTAAAAATGATATGATATTCTTTATTTCCGGAAAAACTTAACAATATTCTTACTACTAATATTGAAAACAGCATCCATATTGTGCCGGATAAAATTAATATCCTCGAAAAGCGGTAATATTCAGGCAAAACAGCATATATAACCAAAATAAAGGCAGTGCCTGCAATAATACCAAACATTGCTTTATACAGATTAAAAGGTTTTTTGTAACCTCCTGAAAAAAATATTGACGATAGCCAAATTAAAATATATGCGGGTAATACTATTTTTGTGTACCAACCAGAGTAATAATTGAAATTGTGAAAATGATACATTGCCCACCAAATCGCTAAATAGTATAATCCAATAAAACCGGTTATAGCATCAAAAATAACTGGTATAAAGTTTACGAAAATTCGTTTAACCATAGAAAAACAAGCCCTTAAATTGATTGCTAAATTTATAATGGAATTATAAAACCATGCCTTGTTGGAGGAAAAATGTTTTTCAGCAAATATTTTCATTGCTTTATAAAAAATTATCACGTAGTTAAGGCTACCTTTACGTGTACTTTCGCCCTTATAATGAATGATTGTAGTTTCAGGAAAATAAAAATTTTTATACCCTTTTTTAAGTATCCTGTAGGATAAATCAATATCCTCTCCATACATAAAGAAATCTTCATCAAGAAACCCGACATCCATTATAACACTTTTCTTCATTAACATAAATGCACCGGTTAATACCTCAACTTCCTGTATTTTATCAGGATTGGTATGACCTAAGTAATACCTTCCAAACCTTTTTGATTTTGGGAAAATACCTGATAATCCAAATACTTTATAAAAGGCAACTTCCGGTGTAGGCAACCCCCGTTTTGACTCCGGTAAATACCGGCCTTTGCCATCTATCATTTTAGGCCCTAAAGCGCCTGCATCAGGATGCTTATCCATAAAATCAAGGCTGCGCCTGAAAGTTGTTTCTTCAACGACCGTATCCGGGTTAAGTAAAAGAACATATTCTCCTGCTGCAACTTTTAAGCCCTGGTTATTTGCTTTAGCGAAACCTGTATTTTGTTCATTTATAATTAGTTTTACCCAGGGAAATTTATTCCTGACCATAGCTTCTGAACCATCAACAGAATTATTATCAACAACAATAACTTCGCTTTCAATGTCAGATAGTGATTTCTCGACTGAATAGAGACATTGTTCAAGAAAATATTTAACATTATAACTTACAATAATTACGGAAAGCTTCATAGGATATAGTGCTTAGTGCTTAGTGCTTAGTGCATAGTGCATAGTGCATAGTGCATATTCTTTTGTGGTTAAATAACTTTTAAAACTGGAATTTAAAATAAAAAATTAAAATTAGTTATTTGTTTTAAATAAAATTCAGAACTTTTTATTTTATTGTTTGTTTATAATTATAATAATCAGTCATTAATAATTATATGTCATCTTTCATTCTTAATTAGAAATCAATAATCAGTAATCAGTAATTTTTAATTATACCATGGATAAACGAACCTTCATCAGAACAGCTACCTTGGCTGGAGCGGGTGTTTTACTTGCTTCTGCGGATAAAATTTCGGCTACAGGTGGAAATAAATTACCTATAGACAATGGGCAATCTCCATTTTCTCAGATAAAATTACCCTATTCCTTTGATTCTTTGGAGCCTTATATTGATGCAAAAACTATGGAAATTCATTATTCAAAGCATCATGCAGCTTATACAAAAAACTTTGTTACAGCACTTGATGAACAAAAAATTACAACCACTGATATTACAGAAATATTTAAGAATATTTCCAAATACTCTTTAGCTACAAGAAATCAGGGTGGTGGTTTTTATAATCATAATATGTACTTTAGTATAATGGCCCCTAATGCCGGAGGAGAACCTTCAGGTGATTTGGCCAACAGGATAAATTCGGATTTTGGTTCTTTTATGAAATTTAAGGAAGAATTTACAAAATGCGGAACCAGTCAGTTTGGATCAGGTTGGGCATGGCTTATAGTTATAGATGGCAAACTTCAAATAATAAATTATCCAAACCAGGACAATCCCCTTATGGATATCTCATCAATCCGGGGAACCCCAATATTAAACATGGATGTTTGGGAACACGCTTATTACTTAAAATACCAGAACCGCCGTGCAGATTATATAACAGCTTTTTGGAATGTTATAAACTGGAAGCAGGTAGAAGATAACTATTCAAAGGCCATGTGAGTAAGTTCAGTATGAAGACCTCATCGCTTTTTCAACTATTATAACTGATTCTATTATTTCAAATGACTGTTAATAATAATGTCATCCAGGCTTCTTTTTGGAACGTGGTGGATCTGCTTTTCATCACGCCAGTACCTGATGTTGCCTGTTGCATCAATTGGCTCAATAATAACTTCTTCTTTGGCTTTACCCAGGGCTATTACCTGTATAATTTTAAATGATTCGTCAATTGATAAACCTTCACGAAGATTTTTATGGTTAACAGATGCTATGATACATCCGCCATATCCTTTTTCTGCTGCAGTTAGTAAAATACTCTGAGCTGCAATACCATCATCACAATAATAGTTTTGAGTTATTGCTGTATCGTTTAACATAATAATATATGCTGATGGACGCTCCCCTTCTTCCGGTCCGTTCCAGTCAGGAAGATAAGCAGCCCACATAAGGGAAGGGAAAATTAAAGCATTTGTAACTACTTCATTTGAAATAATATATTTTAATGACTGTTTATTTTTAGCCGAAGCTGATAATCGCGCATTATTTATCATTTCAAGAAGATCGTTGGAAAGGATATTTACATCCTGGAAAAACCTTCGATAGCTTCTGTTTTTTAGTATTAATTCTGATATCATTTAAATTGGTTTATAAGGTTTATGAGGTTTATAAGCTACAAGTTTATATGGTTTATAAAGTTTATAAGGTTTATGGGTTTATGAATGTATTAATATTTTATAAAATTATCAAATTATAAAAAAAATATGTTATCAACTATATCAACTATATCAACTATATCAACTATATCAACTATATCAACTATATCAACTTTATAAACCTCATAAACCTCATAAACCTCATAAACCTCATAAACCCCATAAACCTTATATATAAACATTTTCTGCTTAACTAAAATTAATTAGTATTAGCGAATGAACCAAGATTACTATCTTTGCCGCAAAAAATTGTCTTTTTTAAATATGATTAATACTATTTTTTTATGTTATTACGTTATTGTTCATTTTTCTCCCTGATTTTTCTGTGCTCGTTATCAAGTTTTGGCCAGGATCCTATGGCTTTAACAAAACAAATGTTTGAAGCAGTTAATAATGTAAGATCACTTCAGTATGATTTTGAATCGCTTGAAAGGATAAATGGAAAACTCAGGAAAGAAATAATGTTCTTTAAAATTAATTCCATTCCACTAAAAACATACATTTATGAAACATACCCTAAAAATGGGCTTCAGATATTGTATGTCAGCAATAAAAACGGCGGGAAAGCTAAAGTAAATCCGGGTGGTTTCCCATGGGTATCATTGAACCTTGAAACCGAAGGTGAACTGATGCTGGAAAACAGGCATCATTCAATATATGATGCAGGCTTTAATTATACCATTTCTATTATTCAGTATTTATTGGATAAATATGCATCGCTATCAGCTAAACTATTAACATTAAACGGTGAAGAAAATATTCAGGGAATAGACTGTTTCAGAATTACTTTCACTAATCCGAATTACAGGCTGTTATTATATACTGCCCAGGTTGGCGATACACCGCTTAGGATTGCAAAAAAGCTGCATTTAAACTTTTATTCCATTATGGAAAATAACTCCGGTTTAAAACCATCCACTAATATAAAAGCAGGTACAAAATTAATAGTACCGGATGATTATGCTTCGAAAATGGTTTTGTACATGAATGAATCAATGATGTATCCTGTAAAATTGCAGATATTCGACAGTAGAGGGCTTTTTGAAGAGTTCATTTTTAAGTCCGTTAAGATTAACCCTCAGTTTAAGGATATTGATTTTTCTGAAACTAATCCGGCGTATAAGTTTTGAATGCAGAGCCAAGAACCATCCTTCGACTAAGCTCAGGAACCAGGAACCAGGAGCCAGGAGCCAGGAGCCAGGAGCCAGGAGCCAAGACATTCGAATATATAGAAATGATAATTACTGTTAACTGATAACTGATAACTGATAACTGATAACTGATATCTGTTAACTGACAAAGAATTTATCGGAAAAATTCACCAGGTATACTTTTTCCGTTGCCCGGGTAATAGCAGTGTACAACCATTTAAGATATTCGATTGTAAGCATATCATCCTTAAAAAAGCTCTGATCAATAAAAACAACTTTCCACTGTCCACCCTGCGATTTGTGACATGTTACCGAATAGGCAAACTTAATCTGTAATGCATTAAAATAATTATTTTCCCTTACAAGGGCATATCGTTGTTTCAGAGAGCGGATTTCGGGATAATCCTCGGCAATAGAATAAAACAATCGTTTGTTGTCTTCAGATGATAATGCAGGAGTTTCAGAATAAATTGTATTCATCAAAAGCTTAACACTAAGTTCAAGGCCATCATAATCAGGCAGGATTATTTCAGTATCAGCAAAACGGAAGCCATATAATTCTTCATATTTTTTAACTCTTTTCACTTTTACAATATCGCCGTTAGCAATAAAATCGGCTTTTTCATTTTCGTGCAGCCAATGGTAATTGTTTTTTACCACCATCAGGAAATCTCCTGCCGATAGTTCTTCATCGAGGATTAAGACATTGGAACGTATGCCCTGATTATACCTGTTTGCAATTTTATTTGACCTGCAAATTACAATGGTTTCGTCTTTACCATATTTACCGTACGACTCCGAAATACAATCCAATAATTGATATCCCCCGATCCTGAAAATATCAGTAAACCCATCAGAATTAAACCTGGGATAAGTTAATTTTTCATGCATAATGAGTTCACGCAAGGCAGATGCATTCGTCAATATTCCTGAATCATTAACCTGTCTTACTACCTCATATAATTCATGTTCTGTAACCGACAATGAAAATGTTTCAAGAAAACTTTTGTTCAAAGACTGGCTTTCCGAATATCCTACAGGCGGTAACTGTGCAGAATCGCCTACCAAAATAAGTTTACAATTTTTGCCGTTATATACATAAGATATAAGATCGCTTAGCAGGTTTCCACTTCCAAAAACGGAAGTATCCTGTTGGTGTTCAGATATCAGGGATGCTTCATCAACGATAAAAAATGTATTGGTATGTAAATTTTTGTCCAGGACAAAATCTCCGAATGCATCTTTCGATGATTTTTGACGATATATCTTTTTGTGAATTGTAGTGACAATGTATTCGGAATAACCGGCCAGGACTTTAGCTGCTCTGCCTGTAGGAGCCATTAATACAGATTTAATTTTCAGGTTTGTTAATGATTTTATATAAGCACTTATCATAGTTGTTTTACCCGTACCGGCATATCCTTTTATAACCAGTAATTCCTTTTCAATTTTACTGAATGTAAATTCAGCAAATATATCGGTTAACTTCAACTGATCATCAGTTAGTCCAAAAGGCAATAGTTCGCGGATGATATGTATAAATTGTTTTTTTATCATTTCCAAATTTATTGACTTTTTATATTTATTTTTTTGATTGCATCCGATAATAACGTTAATTTTGAAAAATTTAACTTAACAGAATGTTGGAACTTAACTTACTTGACGAAACATTTGACAGAAACCAATCTCACAATTATCATCTGTCTGTCCAAATTGATAATGATGCCATATCTATGTGTATTTTGGATAAAGTTAGAAATAAATATATAGGTTTGCGGCATCATCATATAATTGAACATGCTGATTTGGATATTTTATCAGTATTTAAATCAGCCCTGGAAATTGAAGATTTGTTGCAACTTCGCTATAAAAGCGTAAGTAATCTTATTCTGAATGTAAAAAACACGCTGGTACCTATACCATATTATGAAGAAAACAAAAAGGAATCATTATTCCGGTTTAATCTGTCAGCCTCATTAAATGCCAACATTTTAGTTAATAAAATACCAATATTCGGTATTAATAGTATTTTTTCATATTCAAAAGATCTTCAAAAAATTCTTAATCTGACTTTCCATGGTATTAAATTTTATCACCATTCTACTCCATATTTAGAGTATTTGGCAAATGAATCAGAAAATGGGACACGGCCAAAGTGTTTTGTGCGTATTAACAATAATACGCTTGATATCGGAATAGCCCAAAATAAAACTCTGATTTTTTATAATTCCTTCGTTTATAAGGAATATTCTGATATAACTTTCTATATTTTAAGTGTTTTAGATAAATTTAAGCTTTCAACGATGACGACAGATGTTTTCATGTCGGTCGGAAATAAAAATCAACTTGATATAGTTGATTTTCTTAATAAATATCTGAATAAAATCAGGTTCATCCGTCCAAGCAATCAGTTTACTTATAGTTATATATTCGATGAGTCGCTATTGACTTGTTATTCTAATTTGTTTAATCTTGCATTGTGCGAATAATAAGCGGAAAATTCAAAGGAAAAACCTTACATCCCGGGAAAAATTTCAAAGCCCGCCCAACAACTGATTTTGCCAAGGAGGGTCTTTTTAACATACTGGCTAATATTTACAATTTCCAGGACATTGAAATTCTTGACCTGTTTTCAGGAACCGGCAGTATAAGTTTTGAATTTGCTTCACGTGAATGTTTTTCATGTGAAGCAGTAGAGTTGGACTATAATCATTATAAATACATTCATAAGACAGCAAAAGGACTCAATTTCAGCCAGATAATAGTATACAGAATGGATGCTTTCCGGTTTATTAAAAACTGTTCAAAAAAATATGATATTATTTTTGCTGATCCTCCATATGATATGGAAGGAGTTGAAAAAATTCCAATATTAGTCCTGGATAAACTTTTATTGAAACAGGAAGGTATATTTATTCTGGAACATTCAAAAAAGATTAACTTTAATAATAATAAAAACCTTAGGGACCATAGAACGTATGGCAGTGTTAATTTCAGTATTTTTTCCTGATTAAGGAATTTTGAATGTTATATTTGGATGAAAAACAATTATTGCTAACTTTGCTGCGCTATAAAAACAGGGAGTGGTAGTTCAGCTGGTTAGAATATCTGCCTGTCACGCAGAGGGTCGCGGGTTCGAGTCCCGTCCATTCCGCTTATGAAATATAAAAATGGCTGTAAATTAAATGCTTACAGCCATTTTTGGTTATTACCATTAATAAAAATTTTACCGGCTAATATATAATCAGCTTCATTACTTTATATAAAATTTCTCCTGATTTGATAATTACGCTATAAACGCCAGGTTTTAACTGATTTTTAATATTTAATGTGATTGAATTTTCCGCGGAATTACTACCAATTGGATAACTAATTACCTGTCGGCCAAATAAATCATAAAAGGATATTGATAAATTATTATCCGGTACAGGCAATGTATATTTTACTGTTATAAAATCATTGGCAGGATTTGGAAATAATAAAAAATCAGTATTTATAATTTTATTATTTACATCCGTAGCAGTACTTTTCTTAATCCCATATACATAAACTGCATTTGAATTTGTATTGATATATACTTTACCATTTGCAACAACAGGATATATAAATTTAGTAGGATTTCCCAAATTATTCCCGGTTGAATTACTACTCCACAATAAATTACGGATATTACGGGCATCATATGCCTCTAAAAGTGCATTACCACTATAAATACCTGTAGTTGTCCTTAAAGCCCAAACTATACCGGTACCAACCAATGTACCATTACTCGAACCTGAAAGGACAGGTCCATAATTATCCTCTGGTAATGTTTTTAATCCATGTATTGTTTTTGTGAAATCAAATTGCATTGTCGACCTGTTAAAATATAATTGTTTTAAAGTATCAAAAGAAGCCCATATATAAACATATTCGGAATCGTTTTGAGAAAAATAATGATAATAAACAGGTGATCCGAAAACATTCCATTGGGGAAAATTAAAAACCGGAGTTACCCATATTGATTGTATAACAGAATCATTTGTTAAGGAATATTTTCCCAATTTAGTGTCATCCATGAGATACATTATACCTTGCTTTCCTATAGATAATGATAGATTTGAATTTGGGATCAGTACTGCTGTTCCCGAACCATAATCTAAATCATTAGTATCAATGTATGCATAATTATTTGGCGTGAAGAAATCTACTACTTGCAAGGAATCTCCATTTGGTCTTAATTTAATTATGCTTTGTCCTCTTTCACCATAGTAGTTTGGGTTACCACCTTGCCCTACTGTTCCATTACCTGAAATCAAATATATATATCCACTACTGTCAACACTAGGTCCGTTCCCTCCCAGCCATATACCACCGTCAGAACCATTTGGTGTATTATTGTAGGTATATTTTAATTTATATGTAGATGCATCAAAACCCATAACCCATCCATGATATGGTGGTTTATCACAAAATCCGGCCCAGCAGGCGTAAACATATCCATTATATAGTAAAAGAGCTGCTCTTTGGTTATTTTTCAGGGGATTAAAATAAAGTGTATCATTTTTACTTCCGGCACCATTACCTGTCACATATGTTTGAATAAGAACCGGGCTACCGGTTTTTTCATTACCGGTAGTTATATCAAGTGCATGAAAATATTGCTGAGCTTGTTTTAAAGTAGTAGAATATTCGTTACTTAATACATAAATTGTTTTTGAAATAGTATCGATTACAGGTGTACTTATAATACCAATATTTGGCCCATAATTAGTACAGGGTAAATCGCTGCTTTGTAAATCCCTGTTTCCGTTTGATTTTACATTTACATGAAATAAAGGGACCGTATTTGCAGAATCATCGGCATCAAATGCATATAATGAATTATTCATTGTGGCGATATACAATACATTTTGTGTTTTGCTTTTTATAGTAACATTACTTACTATCAGAGGAGTTGCATAACATTGATCATCGACTGCCCGTGTAAAAATTAATCCAAAATTATTTTGGTTAACATTACTGGTATTCAGAATTGTTTCATTCGTGTTCCAGCCGGTTCTGTAATTACTATAACGATGGGTTAGTACTGATGTATTCTGACCATGGATCAGATTACAAAACAAAATGGCAATTAATAAACAGATAAAATTTTTCATCAGGTTTTATTTTTTAGCGATTGAAAGAAACTTAAAACATTTTCAATCCATTAACCTAACAAACATTCTGTTGTTTATTATGTTCAATTCTTTAATTGCCTTCATTAATTTTGCGGAATAAGAAGTTTATTACTTTGTTTTTTTACTGTACTTTTATTATGTATTTTTAATGAAATTTTATAAATATGAAAACAATTAAAAGTATATCAGTTATATTAATATTATTACTGGCTATTTCAGTAAAACCAATAAATACATATTCTCAGGTTGCAATTGGTATTTCAGTGCGTGTAGCTCCTCCTGAGTTGCCGGTTTACGTTCAGCCACCCTGCCCCGAGGATGGATATCTATGGACACCAGGTTACTGGGCTTATAATGGTTATGATTATTATTGGGTACCAGGAGTTTGGGTGAGGCCTCCACGGTATGGGTATTACTGGACTCCCTGCTGGTGGGGTTATAGTGGTGGATATTATGGCTTTCATGAAGGGTATTGGGGGCCACATGTAGGATTTTATGGTGGTGTTAATTACGGGTACGGTTATGGTGGTTCCGGATATTATGGTGGCAGATGGGAGGGTGGCGGATTCCGCTACAATACTGCTGTTGTGAATGTTAATAATTCATATGTTCATAATACTTATGAGGATAGGACTGTTATTGTAAATAATTCAAATGTAAACCGGACAAGTTTTAATGGTCCCGGTGGGATGATGGCAAGACCATCTCCCCAGGAGAATATGGCAGCGAGGGAAAATCATATTCCAGTTACTTCTGAACAGTCCTCCCACAGGCAGATGGCCAGCCAGGACCGGAACCAGTTTGCCTCTGTGAACAAAGGAAGACCATCAACCCATACTATGAATAAAGTGGGAGGCCAGCCTTATAACCATCAAGGTCAGGTTGCTACCCTTGGTAATTCCAAACCAGGGAATCATGAGGCTTTTAACACAGGCAACAGGTCAAATAATAATCCACCTAACTCCAATCAGGGTGCTTCGCGCCACATAAACCAACAATCACAGCAGGGCAATCATTCATTACAACAAAACAACCGTCAACAGAATCAAAAAAGCCATAAAAGATAAGAGATAAAAGAAGACAGATGGCAGAAAACAGAAGGCAGAGATCAGAAAACAGAAGATAAAAGATAAAAGATTTGAGATTTTAGAATCTAGATTTTAGATTTAAGAATTAAGAATTAAGGATTATAACTTTGGTAGAACTATTTAAATCTTAAATCACTAATCTTAAATCTAGAATCTTAAATCATAAACCCCTGGCCACTGCAACCTGCAACTAACAACTAACAACTAAATTTTTTAACATTATTTAATTATCAGGATAATGATAATTCTGTAAGTTGGCATAGTTTTAGTTTAGCGATTATAAATAATTTAAAGATATATATATGAAAACACAAAAACTGTTCTCTCTTTTAGGATTAGGTATTTTCTTTTTATTTGTTCAATTTAACGTTATTGGACAAGGACATCCTCGTTATCTCCGTGCCCTGTCGGATCTTCGTACAGCACGTTGGATGATTGATCACCGGCCGACCAATAACTGGCAGGCATCAGAAGATGAAATGGAAGCTGTAAGACGTATTGATGCCGCAATAAATGAAATACAAAGAGCTTCAATTGATGACGGAAAGGATATATATGATCATCCTGTGATGGATGAGCACCCCGATCATATAGGCCGTTTACACGATGCCATTGATTTTCTCAGGAAAGCACAGGAAGATGTAAACCAGGAAGAAGATAACGGGTTTGCACAGGGACTTCAGGGAAGGGCATTGATACATATTAATGAATCTATAAGGCTTACTGAAAGGACAATCGCAAGTCTTCAGCCACCTGTTCAATATAATCAACAACCTGTTCAATATAATCAACAATCAGTTCAATATAATCAACCACCTGCTCAATATAGCCAACCTGGAGGAGGTCATCCATTCTATCTGCATGCACTTTCAGATTTAAGGGTAGCCCGATGGATGATTGAACACAGACCCGGTGACTGGCAGGCTTCCGAAGATGAATTTGAAGCTGTGAGACGTATTGACGCCGCTATAAATGAAATAAAAAGAGCTGCAATAGATGACGGAAGGGATATCAATGATCATGCAAGTGTTGATGAACATCCGGGTCATATGGACAGGTTGCGGGATGCTGCTGAATATCTCAGAAGGGCTCAGCAGGATGTAAACCAGGATGAAGATAACATGTTTGCTGATGGTTTGAAGGCCAGGGCACTTATGCATATTAACGAAGCTAAAAGGTTGACAGAAAGAGCAATTCATCAATAAATTATACTAAGTTGCCAATAATACATGCCGGCATAATAATTATCGGTTTTTTCATTTTAAATTAATTTGATTTTAATATTTTTGTTAACTTTAATTATAAAACACGGGAAATAAATTAATGGTTAATTGCGAATAATAGGAATAATAGCAGCATTGGTTTCAGCAGCCTCATGGGCACTGGGGTCGATACTGTTGAAAAAAATAGGAGAAAGTGTGTCCCCTTTTGGGATGACCCTGACCAAGGGATTGTTCAGTATCGTTTTATTGGGACTGGCATTATTAATACACGGCTTTGAGTTTATTCCGGCACAGGTGACAGTTATGTTGTTTATTAGCGGGATAATAGGCATAACTATCGGAGATACTCTTTTCTTTGCCTCATTGCAATATTTAGGCCCAAAGGTGCAGGTTATATTTTTTATGCTTGGTCAGATTATAACTGCTATTCTTGGATTAATTATATTAAAAGAAATGCCCTTTCCTTTACAATGGATAGGGATTGGGATAACGCTGTCAGGGGTAATTGTTATTATATGGCATAAAATATTTAGTGTTTCGGAAAAAAAAACCGGGATGAAAGGTATAATATTAGGCCTTTTGGCAATGGTAAGTTTTTCGTTTTCCCTGATAATTGCTAAAAAAGCAATGTTCTCGATATCAACATTAAGCGCAGTTTTCATCAGGATGACGGCCGGTACAACAGGGATGCTGATATATGGATTGGTAAACAACAAAATACGGCAATGGATGAATCCATTTCAAAATTCAAAAATTCTTTGGTCCTTTTTTGGTTCGGTTTGCATAATTACTTTTGGAGGATTCTGGCTATCCATTG
Organism: uncultured Bacteroidota bacterium; assembly: GCA_963846585.1. Lineage (GTDB taxonomy): Bacteria > Bacteroidota > Bacteroidia > Bacteroidales > JAAUTT01 > JAAUTT01. Next base: position 246,699 of record CAWJWO010000001.1, on the reverse strand, counting down.
TAGCTATTAAACATCTTGATATAGCAATTGCATCTGCTCTTGGTACTGTTGAACCATTATTTGTTTTGCCGCTTGCTTTTTTTATTTTAAGGGAGAAAATAAAACCTGTTGAAATAATTGGGGCTATATTGACGGTTGCCGGATTAATATTCATTATTAAAGGTTCAGGTTTTTAATTTATTTCCTTTAAAAAAATTATTATTTTTACATAATTAATCAATTAAACAATTAATCAATTAATCTAAAAACAGAGACTATGAAAAAGCTAATTGGAATTTTATTTTTAACAATCGTTTGCTCGATGGCAGTGATATTAACTAATTGTAAGAAAGACACTACTTCTTCTTCAAACAACCCCAGTTATATGGTTGGCACCTGGGAAGGCCAATATAGTGGTACAGACCCAAATGGAGGTTTTGTTACAACTTTTACTCGAGTATTGACTTTAAAATCTAATACTTACATTGATACGTTATATGGACTACCCTCCAACCAGTCACTACAAACAACCTATCAGGTTTCGAATGGAAACTGGGGTATTAAGTCAGATGTAACGGATAGTATTATAAAATTTGAACCTACATCATCATTTAGAATTACCCAAAATAGTACATCTTTAAGTTCGTTCAAACAAGCACCGTACTCTCAAAATTTTTCTTTAGGTAATTCTCATTCAGTAATGGCTGAATTAAAAGATACTACTGTTGGTGTAACATATTCATTAAATAAGATAAAATAAAGATATAATTCTTATTATTTAGAACTTAATCCTCTCAGCCCTCCATTATTTGGAGGGCATGTTATATATATAAACGTGTAAACTTACTATTAAAATTAACGTATATATACAATAGTAAATTTGCATTTTTATAAATTAATAGAAAAATGATTAATAATAATACAATGTCGTTTACTTAAGGTCAAATTCGCTTTAAGTAATAGATATTACACTGTAATGTTCTTAACCCCAACCCCTTGAGAAGGGGCTATAACTTATATCTTCTCAAGGTATATTTGTTTATTTAGTATTAGTTGGGTTATAAATTAAAAAATAGTGACTTTTTTAAGAAATTGAGCTAATAATCAAAATACAGTTATGGCCCCTTTTTAAGGGGTTGGGGTTAAATAATTGTAAATAAAATGTTTACACTTATATCGAACTTACGTTATTTAAGGAATAAAGGTAAAAAAAGTTCTTTGAAATAGTTTCAATAGGAAGATATTTATTATCTTACAGGGGTATATAGGCCTCAATGGTAAAGCCTGTAAAAACAATGAATTTCGTGAAAAATCAATTACAAACGTAACTCAATTACTTGAAGATGAAGAATATCACTGCCGTTCCAAAAACGGCTTTCCAGGGGCATTCACTCGTGACAGGAAACTAAATATCAAGCAATTAATTGTGTTTATAAGCAGAGGGGTAAAAAGTTCTCTTCAGCGAGAACTTGATAATTTTTATAAAGAAGCAACGGGAAGTGAATTCAATATTCGGATTGCTACCAAAGGCGCTGTAAGTAGGGCACGTGCAAAACTCAAACCAGAGGCTTTTGTCGAATTAAATGCGAATGTCAACCAAACATTTTACACTGAAGCACCTTATTTGGTTTGGAACAAAATGCGTTTATTATCTATTGATGGAACCAGATTGGTTCTGCCAAATCACAAAAGTATCATTGAAGAGTTTGGTGAACATAGTTTTGGTCCCAATGCTGACAGTAAAAGGTCATTAGCTTTGGGCTCGTGTTTATACGATTGTCTAAATCTTCTAACACTTGACGCTCAAATTGCTTCATATGCTTCAAGCGAACGGGAATTGTTATACAAGCACCTTAAAAAAATCAATCCGGGAGATTTACTGTTACTTGACAGAGGTTATCCAAGTATAGCGCTCCTATTCCAGTTAATGGCCAAAGGTATTTGGTTTTGTATTCGAATGAAGGAAGACTGGTGGCTATCCGTGAAAGATTTTATGGAGAGCGGTGAAAAAGAGAGGATAGTAAACTTCAAGTTACCAAAGAAAGACAGGGACCTGTTAAAAGACTATCCCAGGATGATTGACAAACATATCAAATGTCGTTTGATTTGTATAGAACTTGAGAACGGCGAAAAGGAAGTATTATGTACTTCATTAACTGATATGGAGAAGTTCCCACATGAAGATATGGCTGAACTATATCACTTCCGTTGGACTATTGAGGAAAGTTATAAACTTTTTAAAGTCAGGGCAGAAGTTGAAAAATTTTCTGGTAAAACGGCCTTAGCTGTTAAACAGGATTTTTTCGCAAAAATTTTCATGATGAGTTTAAGTGCAGTATTGGCTTTCCCGATTGAAGAACGTGTAAAACGTGAAAGTCAGGAAGCGGGTCTGAAACATCAGCAAAAAATAAATCGTACAGGAGCTTTGGCTATGTTGATGAGTATGAGTGTAGGGCTGTTTTTGAAAAAACTTGTAAAAAAAGCTATTGCCGCATTTGATTCTGTTGTAAGCCAAACTAAAGAAATCGTACGCCCTGGAAGAAAGAATGAAAGAAAGAAACGACCTAAGAAACTATATCATATGAATTATAAACCATTATAGCTTAAATAAACGACATTGAATAATAATACCTTAAACTATTCTGATGTTCTTGATTATTTACGTAAAGGGATTTTCGAACGTGAAATTCTTGAACAAGCCTTAAATTTCGATAAAGAAATACAAAAGGAACTTTTTAAGTTAGCCTGTGAAAAGCGTGAAATAGCATTTCCTAATAATGAAGTTGAAGTCCGCAGTGTTATTGAAATATCGAATAAATGCAAACAAGGCTGCAATTATTGTTCTATGGGAGAAAAAATGTCAATTCAGGAATTTACTATCAATGAAAAGACACTGATTTCTTTAATGGATTACCTTTATAATCACGGGAGAAGGGTTATCCTGTTACAGTCAGGCGAGGATAACAGCCATGAGTATATTAATATGCTAAGCCGTTGTATAGAAAATATTAAAAACCGATCAAAGGACTGTATAATAATATTATGCCTTGGCAACCTTAGCAGACAGCAATATTTACAATTGCGTACTGCAGGTGCCGACAGATATGTCATTAAATTTGAGACCTCAAACCCGGTTATATACAGGAATGCGAAACCACACGATACATTGCAAAACAGGCTAAAATGCATGAATTACATTTTAGAAGCAGGATTTAAGCTGGGATCTGGCAATATTGTCGGGCTTCCCGGTCAATCCATTACCGATATTGTAAACGATTTGTTATTAATGCATCAGTATAATCTTTCAATGAATAGCTCTACTGTGTTTATTCCAGCCGAAGGGTCTGTTTATAAAGATGAGCCATTGGGGGATATAAGATTGACCCTGAATACTATGGCTCTTATGCGCATAATGAATCCTAACCGTTTAATGCCTACAACCAGTTCGCTTGATAAGGCCCAAAAAGGCGGACAATTAATGGGACTGATGGCAGGAGCCAATACTGTAACTATTCATGATGGCACACCGCGGGAAGTAAAAGATTTTTTCCCTATATATTCATTAAAAAGAGTTACACCACAATCGCAACATTTTGAGGATATTGTAGCTAAAGCAAACTTAACCCTTTCAATGGAACCACTTTATGGAAAGTACAATTGATAAGAACAAGGTTTTAATTGATCATTCTACCAGTAGGTTAGATGAGTGTCATTTTTTTCAAAATGAAGGAATGATACCGGTACATGGCGATTTTGCTGCCTCTGGAGTACATTATCCTCCCATTACCATGTATTCCGAAATCAGCCAGAAGGATATGTTTAAATCATATTCTCTCCCTCAAAATGGGCTTTTGGATATATATGTTCATATACCTTTCTGTTCCAACAGATGCCTTTTCTGCCATTACCCTTCTCTTTATAAAGCATCCGATGCAAAAAAAGATGAATATCTCACAGCTCTTGAAAAGGAGATGGATATTTATATGAATGTACTTAATATAAATAAAATAAGGGCCAGGTCAATTTTAGTCGGGGGAGGTACTCCCACTGATTTGACTATACCTCAATTAAAAAGGTTTCTTGATTTTTTTTCAAAAAGAGTTGATTTTGAAAAATGTACCCAGTTTAATTATGATGTCGATCCATCTACATTAGTTGGACCGGTTGGTTTGGAAAGGCTTAAAATATTACGTGATTATGGTGTAGATCGACTTACTATCGGAGTACAGTCACTGGATGACAATATTTTAAAACGGATGAACCGTTCCCACAATGTTCAAACTGCCGTTGAATCAGTTGAAAACTCCAAAAAAGCAGGATTTAAAATTAATATAGAATTCATTTTTGGCCATCCCGGACAAACAATTGATAACTGGATTGATGTTGTTGAATCGGCCATTTCTCTTGATGTTCCTGAAATTCAGCTTTATCGGTTAAAAGTTGAACCTTATGGAGACCAGGAAGGTACAATTAAAAAATTTCTTCGTTACCATCCTGATGAACTCCTTGCCCCGGATGTTTCTATTATGATGAAACAAATTGCTATAGAGATGTTTGCCGAACATGGTTATACTGAAAACTTACGTCGCGTATTTACAAAAAAACGTTCGGACATTTCACATTATGCATATAACCAGTGTTGTCAATTACTTGATCAAATTGGATTTGGACTTACAGCCTTTAGTAGCTTACATGACAGGTTTGTACTAAATACACAATATTTTGAAGATTATTATAATAAAATTGAAATGGAATACTGCCACTTAACCGTGGAATAGTAAGGACTCCGGAGCAACAGAAACGATGGTCGATAATTCTTCCTCTTAAAAATTATTTTATAAGAAAAAAAACTTTCGAAAAATTAAATGGGTATCAGGTTACTGATGTATTTAAAGAAAAGTTTGATATGCTTAAGCAATACCAGTTAATTACCGAAGATACAAATAAAATAGAACTTACTCCCAAAGGTGCATTTTTTGCTGACGAGGTTGTTCAGCAGTTTTATGAAAAAAATTATATTCCTTTTCCAAAACCTGAATATTGCGATGGAAAATTAAATCCATATAATTAATCCCTTTAAATTTTATTATTGATACTGATAAACCTGCTCCATTAATTTCAAAAGAATGAAAACTAAACTTTTACATGTTTTTTTACCTGCAATAATCTTTTTATTTATTTCAGCCGATATAGATAAAAATGCCATTAAATTATATATAACAGGTAAAGAATCTCTTATGAGAATAGGAACTGACCCACATCCACACCTTGAAAACGGAAAAAGAGTAGCAGAACTCATATGGAAGGCAATCAGTGACAATAATAAGGAAGCAGCAAAAAAAGCAATTATTTTATGCGATTCATTATTGAAGTATGAAAGCAGTACTGACGACTATGGATCTTTAAAATGGCTTTGTGAATGCATTATAGCCTCTGATATTGAAAAGAAAAAATTAATTACAGATTATTTTAACCGGGATTTGTTTCACTATTTTTCTGATAGTAATTATATAAACCTTAAAGATTACCTGCAACGTAAGTATAAAATCAATGATTATACTCCCGATAATCCTGAAATTCATTTACAACGACGTACTTTTTTGGAAGATTTATTGGTTTTTAATAATCCGCTTCGTAATGACTGGGAAAATACCAATGAAATTATCAAACTTATACCTTTAAAGAAAGGAGACAGAATACTTGATATCGGATGTGGATTCGGATATTATTCAAACCTTTTTTCAAAGATAGTAGGGGATAAAGGAAAAGTTTATTCGATAGATACACAGGAGCCATATATTAAATATTTAAATCAGATTGTTAAAACCTTTGGAATAAAAAATATAATACCTGTTGTATCAAAAACTTCGGATATTTCTGTGAAGGATACTTCTGATGTTGCATTCATGTGTTCTGTCTATCATATAATATACGGGTGGTCGAGGGAAGGCGACCGTACTGCATTTCTTAATACCTTGAAACGTTCCCTGAAAAAAGATGGTTACCTTGTAATTGCTGACAATTCATATTATAATGGTAAAGAACTTAATAATTGCTACCTCACTAAAGAGTTAGCTATTGCTCAGTTAGCATTTCACGGTTTTGAATTTATTAAATATGTTCAGGTAACACCACAACGCTATGTATTAATTTTCAAACACCATCCTCATAAGTTACCTGAATTTTCAGCACTTAAGAAAAATAACAGTAACCAGAGTTGCGTCCTGGATATAACTTCAGGCAATTCAATTATCCATATCGGTAGCCTGGATTCTTATGATATTACCGATGAAGGCATTGCAGCAGCCAAATTAGCTTTGAATGCTATAGAAAAAAATGACCCTGAAGCTGCAAATGATGCAATAAAAGCCTATAACAAGTTAATACCTTCAGAAAACTTTGGAGGCGAGTATACTGCTATTCAATGGTTTTGTGAATATATTGCCGCGACAGGCAATCAAAAGGAAATTATGTTATCTGATCCAATGAATAAAGCATATTTTAATTATCTTGGCAAAGACAATTACTCTCTTTTGATAGATTATATCAAATCAAAATATAAACTGTTTGCTGATAAGAAAGATGAATCAAATAAAAAAGTAACTGAAAAAGACAGGGAAATTGGCAGAACAAGAAGGTCATTCCTTGAGGATTTCATTCTTTTTAATAACCCAAAAAGGGAAGAATGGGAGAAAACAAGTAAGATTATGCAATGCCTTGATTTTAAACCTGGTGAATCAGTTGCCGATGTTGGATGCGGTTCAGGATATTATTCAGTAAAATTTTCAAAATTAGTGGGCGACAGGGGAAAAGTTTATGCAATAGACATCAAGGACGATCACGTGACGTTTATTAATAACTATATTAAGGATCAGAAAATTAACAACATAGAAACCATAAAATCGAAAGAAAATGATATTTGCCTGGATAAACAGGTGGATCATGTGTTCATGTGTTCATTATACCATTCAATATATGGTGTTTCATCGGAACCTGACAGGGCAAAATTTATTGAGAGCATTAAAAAAGTACTGAAAAAAGGCGGAACATTTATTGTTGTGGATAACGGTCCTGTAAATGATAATACTTTACCATATCACGGACCTTATATTACGAAGGAATTAATAATATATCAACTTGGATTTTATGGATTTACTTTAGAAAAATTCGACCAGACCATTGCTCAGAGATATGTACTTACATTCAGACTAAACTAAGCGTTTATAAAGTTTATAAGGTTTATGTACTTATTATAAACTTATAAACCATATAAACCATATAAACACATAAACATATTTATATGACTTACGACTTACGACATACTACTTGCGACAAATACGGAATATTAGTATATACCAGGTTATTGTTGTTGCTGGTTTTGACAACAACCTGTTCAAACGGGAATAACGGGGAAGGTTATAAATCCAATGCAGGCAAAGAGCCGCAGATTGAATGTAAAATATGCAGTCAGTCAAACTCAGTTGCAGGCGATGTTGCTGAATGGAAAAATAATACAATTTCAATTATCAATAATAAAACAGCTTTTGGGGCATGTATTGACAATAAATTTCTCTACTTGTATTTTACTACATCGGACCCTGAAATCAGCATGCAGATTATGAATTTTGGACTTACTGTATGGATCGACCCACTTTCATCACATGATAAAAGCCTTGGGGTACAATTCCCCATTTATCAAATGCAACCGCCACCTCCAAAAGAAGGTAAACCACCTGAAGGTGCCGAATTGCAGCAGTTTCTTGCAAAAAGGCTAAAGGATTTAGTTATAGTTTTGCCAAAATCAAAGGATCAGAAAAAAATGAGTATTCCTGAAGCAAATAATGCCGGAATTTATTCAACTATAAAAGTTGATCGCCAGAATATCTATTATCTTCTTAAATATCCATTATATAACAAAGAAACTAACAAGTCGGGAATTGATATTCAAAACCATAAAAAATTAGATATTTGTTTTGAAACTCCTGAAATTGATTTTAATAAATTAAATAAAAAAACACTTGAATCGACAAAGCCACCTGATGCTGAAAGATTGCAGAATGCATCCAACCAACGCATGGAACCTAAACCTCCACAGTTGACCAGAGTCTCTCAATGGATTCAGGTTCAATTATTGTAAGCATCTGCCGGCAAAGTTTTGTTGTTCATGTCATTCAAAAGAAATATAAAATGAAGAAAAGTTATATTTTTGGAATTGGACTATTAATCCTGATAGTTTGTTTTACCATTTTAAGCATTTTAAAATACATCCATAGAAATAACATTTTCCAGTTTACTGTTATTGAAACCGGAGATATTAAAAATACAATTACAAGTACCGGCATACTTTATCCAAAAAGTAAAGTCGAAGTTGGGACTCAAATTTCAGGAACATTTAAGAAAATATATGTCGATTATAATCAAGTGGTAGAAAAAGGGCAATTACTCGCAGAATTGGATAAACAGCTTTTGCAGGCTAATTATGAAGAAGCACAGGCGATATTAGTCAATTCAAAAGAGAAATATGAATTTTCTAAAACTGATTATCTGCAAAAAAAACAATTATATGAATCAGGCTTTTTATCTAAAATTGATTATTATAAAGCTCAGTCTGTTTATACTATCGATAGTTCCTCATACCTATCTGCTCAGGCAGAACTTAAAAAAGCAGGTATAAACCTTGGATATTCAAGTATAGTATCACCAATCAGCGGAACAATAATTGAGAAAAACGTAGAAACCGGACAAACTGTAGCTGCAAATTTTAATACCCCCACCTTGTTTGTTATTGCAGAAGATCTGTCAAAAATGGAAATACATGCCACAGTAGATGAAAGCGATATAAGTTATATTTATAAAGGCCAAAATATTGAATTTTCCGTTACTGCTTATCCGGATAGTGTTTTTACGGGTGAAGTCAGCCAAATAAGGCTGCGTCCAAATGTGGTTCAAAATATTGTAAACTATATTGTTGTGATATATACAAGTAATAAACGGGGACTATTGCTTCCGGGAATGACAGCAACAGTTAATTTTATTATAAATCAGAAAAAGAATATTCTGATGGTCTCTAAGAATAGCTTGAATTTTATTCCTCCAAAAGATATGGTTGAAAAGTATCAGAGGTTGATGATAAGAAACAAACAACAAGGCTCTTATTCTTCTGCCGGAGAATCTGAAAATATTACAAATTCAGATCATATAGCACACCTGTGGTATTTGGGCCAAAATGGTGACCTTGCCATGGAAACTATTGAAACCGGTGAGGCAGATGATAAGAATATTGAGATTGTCCATAGCAAAAATCTTAAAAATGGAATGCAAATAATATGTGGCATAGCAGAAACTTCCGGTACAAAACAAAATGATTCTTCAAATAAAACGCAAATATTTAATAACCAGCAAAATAACAGTGGGCCACCGCCACCACAAGGAGGAATGTAATCGAATTAGTCGTAAGTCGTATGACAGAAAACAGAAAACAGAAGATAAAAAAGAAAGATAGAAAATGGACGTGAAAGGTTGACAAATTACTAATTAAAAATTGCTTCATCACCTCATCACTTCATCACTCATATCCGGCAACTAACAACTAAGCACTAATCACTAAGCACTATTTATCATGTCCGTTGTAATTGAAACAAGAAATTTGACCAAAAAATATAATATGGGAGAATTTTTTGTCAATGCACTCTCCGACATTAACATTACTGTTAATGATGGGGAATTCTTAACTGTAATGGGTCCGTCAGGGTCAGGAAAATCAACGCTTTTGAACTTATTAGGTTGTCTGGATGAGGCCACATCAGGGGAATATTATCTTGATGGCAAACGTGTAAACAATCTTAGTGAGAACGGGTATGCTGATGTAAGGAATGAGAAAATAGGCTTCATTTTTCAGGGATTTAATCTTTTACCTCGTACCAGTGCTTACGATAATGTTGAATTACCATTGATATACGACCGTAAGGGAAGAATTTCCAATAAACATAATGCAATTATAAATGCTTTAAACATGGTTGGATTGGCAGACAGGATCGATCATATGCCACAGCAATTATCGGGCGGGGAACAACAAAGAGTTGCAATTGCCCGTGCTTTGGTCAACAATCCTTCAATGATACTTGCTGATGAACCAACCGGTAATTTGGACAGCCATACATCTGAAGAATTAATGCTTATCCTACAAAGACTTAATGATAACGGGATTACTATTATAATGGTAACTCATGAGCTGAAACTTTCAGAATATACCAAACGGTTAATCGAATTAAAGGATGGATGTTTGATCAGAGATGAAGTGATTATTAACAGAAGATGTTAAAAAATGCATAAATTATAACCGGGTGTCAGATATAATTTAAAATGAAATTTAAAAAGCTATATAAATTAGCCTTTAAGAATATAATAAAGAACAGGATGCGCAGCTTGCTAACTGTTCTTGGCATAATAATAGGAGTAAGCGCTGTTATCATTATGTCGGCAATAGGTCAAGGTTCACAGAAAATGATTGAAAAAGAAATCAATGACCTTGGCACTAATTTGCTAATTGTCTCTCCCGGTTCAAGTAATACCGGAGGTGTTAAAGGAGGGGCTGGAAGTTTTAACAGACTAACTATTAACGATGTAGATAAAATCAGAAAGCAATCTAAATGGATTAAATCAGTAACGCCGATAGTTCAATCAGGAGGTCAGATTATTGCTAACGGGAAAAATTGGAATTCTCAAATTATTGGTGTTTCCTCCGATTACTTTGTGGTACGCAGCTGGGAATTAAAATATGGAATTTATTTTTCTGAAAAAGATATAAAAATGTGCCGGAAAGTAGCTCTTTTAGGAACAACTGTCGCCACTAAACTTTTCTCTGACGAGAACCCTATAGGTAAAACTATCCGCATTAGAACAATTCCTTTTAAAGTAATCGGTGTACTTAATAAAAAAGGACAAGCCGGAATGGGGCACGATCAGGATGATATTATAATAACTCCTTGGACTACAGTTTTATATCGATTAAAAGGTGGTATGTATATCGATATGATAAATGCGAGCGCAATTAACTCTCAATCGCTGGAACAGGCTAAAAATGAACTTTCTGTGATTTTAAGATCATCGCATAGATTATCTGCAGAAGAACAGGATGATTTCACAATTCAAAACCAGACTGAAATTACTCAAATGGTAACCAAAACATCAAAAATAATGACATGGTTGTTGGGGTCTATTGCTGCCATTTCTTTACTTGTCGGAGGTATTGGGATTATGAACATAATGCTTGTATCTGTAACGGAACGTACTCATGAAATAGGCATAAGGCTTTCTGTAGGGGCGAGAGCTATAGATATTTTAGTCCAGTTTTTACTTGAAGCTGTATTATTAAGCATATGTGGGGGAATAATAGGAATTTTCCTGGCTATTTGCGTTTCAGTAGGATTAAATTCATTTACAAGTCTGTATACGGTTGTAAGATTTGAAATCGTAATTTTGGCATTTCTGTTCTCAGGAGTGGTGGGTATATTTTTTGGCTATTATCCTGCAAAACAGGCTGCACATTGTAAGCCCATAGAATCTCTCAGGTATGAATAGTGCCTATAAGAAAATGCCAATTTTTTCGTTACGCTCATCAAAAAAATGCTCATTTACTAAAGTAAACTCCGCTTTTTTTGATTTCGCAAGCCTCAAAATTGACATTTTTTATAAGACACTAAGCTTTTATTTCTGGTTCTTGGTTCTTGGCTCCTTAGATTGACGAGTTACATAATAGATGATGAATTGATATTGTAACTCAATAGTGTCTCGTTAAAATAGATTGAGTGTTAATTGTTTATAATTAGGTTCTTTGAAATTTTAGTAATTAATATTTGTAAGTAGTTCTCTTACTGTCGTTTTATCCAGTAATGAGATAACTAAAATTTGTAAAATTTCGTAGGTTGTTCATTCAATTTTGAGTTCCTTAACTACAATTGCAACTAAACAATGAAGTTATATCATTTCGGACTAAGTAAATGAATAGCAACAAACTAAATAGATTCCTCCCTTCGGTCGGAATGACGACCCACAATTATGGTTATGTGGAGGGGAAGAGAGAAATCTCAAAAAAGCAGATTACTATTGAAATCGGCACGCAACAAAAACCTATACAAATAATTAATTATCAAATATATCAAAGAACATTTTAAATATTAAACGAGACACTATTGATTGTAACTAACAACTAACAACTAACAACTAATTTTAAATAGATGGTTAAAAAAGTAATAATAATATTATTAATAATTATATCAATAATACAATGCTGTTTTGGTCAGCATGCATGGACTTTAGAGGAATGTATAAAATATGCCCTCGATAATAATTTGGATATTCAGTCACAACAATTAGTTACTGATCAATTAGAACTGGATTATAATCAATCAAAAAAAAGCAGGTACCCGGACTTAATTGCAGGCTTGGATTTAACACCTGTTTTAGGACAATCACTTAATCCTGCTACAAATAACTGGGACAATTTAAAAAATATTTATGGGTCAATTGGATTATCAAGCAGTATTACAGTTTTTGACGGATTAAAAAACCAAAATACAATACTAAAAAAAAGCAATGAATTATTAAGCAATCGCGAAATAGTTGAAAAAATACGCAATGATATTACATTAACAGTTGCATATGGATATTTAAATGTTCTTTGTAACAGGGAATTACTTGAAGTAGCCAAAAAACAACTCAATAATACAGATTTGCAGGTTGAAAAAATTAAAAAAATGATAGATGTAGGTAGCGGGTCAAATGCTGATCTGTTAAATATAATTGCCCAGCGGTCGACCGACAATCTTAAAGTAACCAATGCAGAAAATCAATTTAATTTATCACTTTACTCGCTTGCACAATACCTGAATATCGATTCAGCTGAGAATTTCAATATTTTTGTACCTCAGGAACCGGATATTGAAAAACCATATATAAGTTTAGATTCGGTAAATTCAATTAATATTGACAAATTGCCTCAGATAATCAGTGCACAGTACAATATAAAAAGTGCTGAAAATTCACTTGCTATTGCTTATAGTGAATTGTACCCCGATCTTACTTTCAGGTTAGCCTATGATTCAAGATTTGCCACTAATCCATTGTCTCCCAACCCAATATTTACTCAAACATTATATGATCCATATTACAATCAAATTACTAATTATCAGTTTTTCAGTGCCAGCCTGAGTTTAATGATACCTATATTTAACAAAGGAATTTCACGTACTGATATTAATCATGCAAAAATAGCAGTTAATGAATCAAAAATAAAGTTAAGCCAAACTAAACAGGTGTTAAGTAAAGAAATTCAAATGGCATATTTTGAAGCGAAAGCTGCATATAGCAAATATAAATCAACTTCTGAAGCTATGAAAGCCAATGATGAAGCCTTTAAATTTATTGAAATGCGATATAATATAGGTGCGGCAAGCCTGATTGAGCTCAATGATGCAAAAAATAATTTCTTCCGGGCATCATCTGAACTTTTGCAATCGAAATATGAGTATATCCTTAAAGTAAAAGTATTGGAATTTTATCAGGGGATTCCTGTCACATTGAAGTAGATATTAATAAACCAATTCTCAGAAATGAGTTAGTTGCTAGTTGTCAGTAAATTTTGTTTATAAAGTTTATAAACCATATAAACCCAATTTTTCATTAGTAATTTGTAATCCGTAATTATTTCTCAAATTTCCGGTATGCCCAATAAAATACAAGTGGGAAAACCCAAAGTGAAAAAATCATTGCACACAGGATCCCGCCAATAACTACCCTGGCCAATGGCCTGGCACTTTCTGAGCCAATCCCGTGTGATAGTGCCGCAGGCAATAATCCTATGGCAGCCATCAAAGCAGTCATAAGTACCGGCCTTATTCTATCATTTACCCCCAACTTTATTGCAATATATAATGAATCAGATTTCGATTTCATTTTATTGAGATTTTCCTTAAACATAGTAATAAGTATGATGCCATTCTGTATACAAATACCACATAAGGCGATAAAGCCAATACCTGCAGAAATGCTAAAATTAGTACCCGAGATATGAAGGGCTAATATACCTCCTACAAGAGCAAAAGGCACATTAAGAAATACAAGCCCTGCATCCCTGAAATTATTAAAAGTACCACCCAATAATATAAATATAAGCAATAAGCTTATAGGAACAACTTGTGCGAGTCTCTTTTGTGCACGCTCTTTATTTTCAAAATCACCCTGCCATGCCATTTGATACCCTCTTTTTAATATTACTTTTGAATTTACCTTTTTTTGAGCTTCAGCAACGGCACTGCCCATATCTCGACCCCGAACGGAAAATTTCAATGCGGCATACCTTTCATTGTCGTCCCTGAAAATCAAACATGCACCTGTTTTCCTGCTTATATCTGCAATTTCTTTGATAGGCACTTTAGAACCGTTCATAGTAGGTACCAGTAAATTACCGATATCATCCTGTGTTTTTCTGTATTCCAGAGGTAAGCGTACCCGTATATCGTAAGTTTCAATACCTTCATAAAGTGTTGACGCTGCCATTCCTCCAATTGCCATTCCCATAACTGCATTGGCATTTGCGGTTGATACTCCGTATAATGCCATTTTTTGCTGATCGAGATTTACATCAATTTCCGGTTGTCCTATATTGTGTATTACACCAAGATCTTCAATACCCTGAATATTTTTCATTACATTATAAATATCATTAAGTTTTTGTTCCATATATGATAATGAATCCCCATAAATTTTAACACATATAGAACCTTTTACACCTGATACCGCCTCCTCAACATTATCCATAATAGGTTGGGAAAAATTCAGATTTACACCCGGGATAACGGAAAGTTTCCTGGACATTTGATCAATGAGATCCTCCTTTGATATTTTTGGATTCCACTTTGACTCAGGTAACATAATCACATCAAATTCGTTATTATAAAACCCTGCCACGTCAGTTCCGTCATCCGGTCTGCCGGTTTGGGATACTACGGTTTTCACCTGGGGGAATTTCATAAGTATGTTCCTTGTTTGTACAGACACATCTACCCCTTTTTGAAGGGAAGCGCTATAAGGTAATTGTACCCGTAACCAAATAGCTCCTTCATTTAATTCAGGCAAAAATTCTGTTCCCAAAAAAGTAAATGAAAACAAACCAACTACCAGAATAATTGCCGATAGAATTAATACGAACTTTTTATTTTTAAATGAAACAATAAATCCACTTAGAATTATTTTGTGCATAAAATGTTCGAATGGATTATTTTTTTCCTTTACATTTTTATTAAGTAACATTGAAATTAATACCGGAACCAGGGTCAGTGTTGTAATCAATGCACCTAACAAAGCAAACCCAAGTGTAAAGGCCAATGGTGAGAACATCTTGCCTTCAACCTTTTGAAATGAAAAAATAGGAATCAGCAAGGTAATTATAATAATTTTTGAAAAAAATATTGCTTTGCCCATTTTTGTCCCCACTGATTTGTATAAGCCTAATTTGGAAAGTTTATTAAACCTAACCATACCAACTTCCATGGCTTTAGTGTTTAATGCAACAAAAATGCCTTCGACCATTACCACGGCCCCGTCAATAATAATCCCGAAATCGACTGCCCCCATAGATAATAAATTAGCAGTCATACCCATGATTCTTAAACAAATAAAAGCAAATAACAAGGACAAGGGAATAATAATCGATACAATTAAAGTCGTTCGCCAGTCGAACAGAAAGATTGATACAAGTAAAATAACAAGTAATATACCCTCAGTAAGATTATGCAATACTGTATTGGTAGCATATGAAATAAGATCAGAACGATCATAATAAGGGACAATTTTAGTATCGGCCGGCAAAATATCCCTGTTGAGCTTTTCAATCTCTTTGTTTACTCCTTCTACTACCTGGCTTGGATTTTCACCTTTACGCATGACAACTATACATTCCACTACATCATCTTCTTTTGATATAACACGTTTGCCTGTTGAATCTTTTATCGCGTCACCTCTTGTAATCCATCCAAGTCTGGGTACGTTTGAGATCTCGACTGTTGCCACGTCTTTCACCAACAAAGGTACACCACCGTTATTCTGAATAATAATATTGTTAATTTCATTTATATCATTAATAAGGCCAATTCCCCTTACAGCATAGGCTTCGTCATTTTCAAAGATCATATCCCCGCCTATGTTTATATTTGTATTTTGGACGGCTGTGAAAACATCTAAAGGTGTAAGGCCCAATGATGTAAGTTTACCAGGGTTAACTTTTATTTCATATGTTTTTGTTTGGCCTCCAAAGCTGTTAAGATCAGCCACTCCGGGAACAGCTCTTAACTTACGGTCAATTACCCAGTCCTGGATACCTTTTAATTCCCTTACATTTCTAAAAGTACTTCTTAAAGTATACCGGAATATCTCACCTGTAGGCCCGGTTGGTGGTTGAATCGCAGGAGTAATATTCGGAGGAAGGATAGCATTATTTATAAGGCTCATAACCTGTAACCTTGCTTCCGGGTCCTTTACCTGATCGTCAAATATTACTTTAATATATGACAGGCCAAAAATGCTTGTGGAGCGAAGGCTTACTTTTTTTTGAACAGGATTTAAAGCTATTTCAATAGGAATTGTAATATGTTTTTCAACTTCTTCTGCACTTCTTCCGGGCCATTGGGTAATAACGTCTATTTCAGTATTGGTAACATCAGGGAATGCTTCAATGGGCATATTTTTAAAGACAATAATTCCTGATATTATTAATATACCTGTGGCAAATAAAATAAAATATTTGTTAATTAAAGAAAACGCTATGATTGATCTTAAGAATTTGTTCATTCTTTGGTTAATTAGTATTTATAAGAAAATTCAGTGTCTCTTAAGAAAAGGCCAAGTTTGAGGCTTGCGAAGTCAGAAAAAGCGGAGTTTACTTTAGTAAATGAGCATTTTTCTGACAAGCGTAACGAAAAAATTGGCCTTTTCTTAGAGACACTAATTATTCAATTCGCTGTATATCTGAAGGGCCAACGACCCAATAACCCTGTCACCCTCCTTTACTCCAGACTTAATATATGTTTTGTCGGCTAAAGTATTAATAATTTCCACAGGTGTAATATCTGCTTTCCCTTTACCATTATAAACAAGAACGTAATACCTGCTTCTTTCATAAATCAGGGCCTTGCTTGACACACAAAGCGCTTCAATACCTTTTTCAGGATTTGATATCATTACACTGGCAAACATTTGCGGTTTAAGGATATATTCAGGATTTTGCAGAACTACCCTAACTTTTATAACTTTACTTACAGGATCAAGAACATTGAGGATTTTATTTACTTCACCGATAAAGGCCTTGTCCGGTGCGGATAAGATCCTTACCTCTGCATTATCTCCAATATGTACCTGCTCAATGTTCGCTTCATATACATTAGCCTGTACCCATACTTCTTTCAGATCAGAAATAGTAAAGAGTGCATTTCCGTTATCGGGGCGAACCAAAGTATTGTTATTAACGTTTTTTTGAACTATAAAACCGTTTATGGGTGACTTTATAACATAATCTCCATTTATATTATCCCCGTTAATTTTCAATATACGCTTTACCATTTCAAGTTGTGAAACTGCCTGATCGTAGTTAACCTGTGCATTTGTGACATCCAGAACGGAGGCCAGCCCACTCTTATATAAATCGTTAATAGCATCAAGCTGTTTTTTAGCTCCAGTTACATTAGTTTCGGCAATTACCAAATTATTGCTGTAACCTGCCATTTCACTGCTTTTTACAATCGCCAGCACCTGATCTTTAGTAACATAATCACCTATTTGAACTTTAATATTCTGAATATTACCGCTTACCAATGAAAAAATATTGACCTGTTTATCCTGGTTGAAATCAACCATTCCGGTAAGTTTTATAACATTTTCAAGAGGGCATTTAGTAACAGTATCTATTACAAGCGTATGCAAAAGAGAATCCGGAATTACATATTTAATTTTTTCTTCAGGGTCTTTTTTGCTCTCCCTGCAGCCGGTTAGCAATAATACTGAAATTAAAGAAATTATTATATAAAACAGTACTTTCATTGTAATTGGTGATTAAGTGATTAAGTGATTAGGTGATTAAGTAAATAAGTAATACGTAATCTGTATTTAGTAATAAGCCATCATTTTCAAATTAGCACATTTTCAAATTATCAAATTAATATTTAGTTTTTATTAAAGAATTCCGTTCCGGTTAGAAAATTCATGTTTTCAAGTGTATTAACTTTATTAAACAAAATATTATTAAGTTGTACTATATTTTGTTTATATGAATCGTAGAATGTAAGGAATGTAATCAGGCTAACATTCCGTTTCATATAATTTTTCATCATTTCATTAGCCAGCGTATCAAATTTTGCGGCAAAGGATGTGTCTATTCCTTTATACAATTTATCGGCATCAACTGCCTTTTGTAATCCACGTGTAACCTGTTCCTCAAGAGTTTTTTGCGTAAAATCCAATTGAGTTTTATTATAATCAACCAGGATGTTGGCATTTTTTATATTGCCCTGGTTACGGCTAAAAAGAGGAATATCTAACCCGAAATTAACAGCATTGAAATTAGTTACATAGCTTCCACGGCGGTCATATCCGACTCCTAAAGTGATATCGGGTATAGCCAGAGCTCTCTGATAAGTGTATGCCTGCTGGCTTAATAACAGGTTATCCTTAGCAATTAAAAGGTCCGTCCTGTTAACAAATGCCGAATCCAAAAATGCACTTAAACCGTAGGAGAGGGGATCAGTTTTTACAATATCTATATCAACAATGGGCTTAACATAAGTATTAGCCGGAGATTGCAATAATAGTCTTATCTGGCTTTCGAGGTCATTAATATTGTCCTTCAAAGCCTGGTATTCGTTCTGCAAAGAATAAAGCTGTGCCTGTATAAGTACTACATCTGCTTCTGATACATATCCCTTACCCTGCACCTGGTTATAAGCAGACACAATTATTTTCAATGCATTAATTTCTTCATCATACACTTTTGCGCTTTGCTGGAGGTAATAAATATTATAGAAACTACTCCGTAATGCCAGTTTTAAAGTCCTCAACAAATCGAAAAGGTTATCTTCCGCGAGCTTAAAATTAGTTTCAGCAATTTTAGCCTGTTTATGTATTTTCCTTGATAAAACAATAAGTTGAGATACCTGGTATGCCTGTTCACCATTGCCAAAATCCTGTTCAAACCATTTTTTTGTTTCAGGGTTATATGCACCCTGTTCAATATTTATATTAGGGTTTGGATAAAGTTTTGCCTGGATGATAAGAGCCTGAGTGGCGTCCACATTATATTTCTGGGCCAGTATTTGCAAATTGTTTTTAATAAAAAGACCTTCAGCATCTTTAAGTGTTAAACTCAGGGTGTCAGTTTTTGGTAATTGGGCATTTACCTGAACAGGTGATCCTACCATTTGAAACGTTACAGCAATAAAAAATATTATTTGTTTTATGCAATGGCCATTGGTTAATGAGGCAGAAGCTCTTACAAATAGTGATTTACTGAACATATTTATGTCTATTCTAATGAATAAGTAGTCAAATTTACAATATTGATATTAATATAGTATTAGATATGGATAAAATGGGATAAGAAAAAATCTTATAATAATGCATATTCTTTGCTTACAATATGTTATTATATTTTAAATATATATTATTTAACATTTTTTAAGTTTATGGTATTTTGTTTGTGCCGTTGGCGGCTCCGTTGAATAGATGGAACTTTTTTTTGAAGTTTTCCATTTTTTTAAATACTATAAATTAACCTCATTAGATTAAGAAAATTAGGTTTTAATATTGTAATATACTTAACCCCAACCCCTTAAAAAGGGGCTATAACTGTATTCCTATAACAGTTATTGCGATTTAATTTAGTGAAATGCGAGAAGGCTAAAATATTTGTAGAAAACATATTTAAAAATAAATTTGTTAATTTAAAAATTATTAGTACGTTTGTAGAATTATTATTTAGAATAAAATTTGAGAACAAAATTAAAAAATATTGCTGGCATACAGACTGGTATTTCTGCAAAATCAATCAATGATGGTGAAATAGTTTGTTTGCAAGCCAAACACTTTAACGAAAATGGGAACCTTATCAGTTCACTTCATCCGGATATTAGTGCTGATGGAATTACAGGCAAACATTTATTACAACAAGGTGATATATTATTTGCAGCTAAAGGAACAAAAAATTTTGCTACCTGCTTTCAAAATATTATTTATCCTTCAGTTGCTTCAACCTCTTTCTTTGTTATACGTTTACATGTTAATTATAAAACACAAATCCAACCGGAATTTTTAGTTTGGTTCATAAATAATCCTGTTTCACAAAAATACTTAAAGGGTAATGCCATTGGGACATCTATGGTTTCTATCTCAAAAGTTGTATTAGCTGAGTTGGAAATATCTATACCAACCATTAAAATCCAGGAAGTAATTCTTAAAATCTCACAGTTACGTAATATAGAACTTGATATAATACACAGAATTGAGATCAATAGAGCTATACAAATCCAACAACAAATCATTAACGCCATAAAATAATTATTAATGGAAAACAGAATCAACAGCAATGAAGTAAAACAAATAGTCTGGAAGGCATGCGACACTTTTCGGGGGTTAATTAATCCTGACCAGTACAAGGATTATATACTTACAATGCTTTTTATTAAGTATGTAAGCGACGTTCATAAAGAAAAGAAAAGAGAATATCTTAAAAAATATAATAACGACCAGGCCCGTGCCGAAAGAGCTATGAAACAGGAACGCTTCATTGTTCCGGAAAACGCCGGTTTTGACTATCTCTATGAAAATAGAAACGAAGCTAATATAGGTGAACTAATAAATATTGCATTAACGGATTTTGAAGAAGCTAATCGCCAAAAACTTAGCAGTGAAGATGGTAGTGGCGTTTTCAGAAATATAGATTTTAATAGCAGTAATTTAGGGGATGTTAAAGAAAAGAACCAACGCTTAAAAAGTTTGCTAATTGATTTTAGTAATGATAAACTGGATTTGTGTCCTGGTCATTTAGAAGGAGCTGATATTATTGGTGATGCATACGAATTTCTGATTGCAAACTTTGCAAGCGATGCAGGCAAAAAAGCAGGCGAATTTTTTACTCCAAGTGAAGTCTCAACTCTTTTGGCAAAACTTACGAAATCAAAACCAGGAGCAAGAATCAGTGATCCAACCTGCGGTTCAGGCTCTTTGCTCATAAAAGCTGGCAGAGAAGTTGGCTCACCCGATTTTTCTTTGTTCGGTCAGGAAGCCAACGGCAGTACTTGGGCATTGGCCATTATGAATATGTTTTTACATGGCTTTGACAACGCCACCATTCGCTGGGGTGATACTATCCGTAATCCAAAACTTAAAGAAGGCGATGCCTTAATGAAGTTTGATACCGTGGTTGCCAATCCTCCTTTCAGTTTAGACAAATGGGGCAAGGTAGAAGATAAGGAAGAAAACAAAGCCGCAAAAAGTTACGATCCTGAATACGATCCATACAATCGTTTTTGGAGAGGTATCCCTCCAAAAAGCAAGGGTGATTGGGCATTTATTTCACACATGATTGAAACAGCATATGAAGGACATGGAAAAGTTGGTGTTGTCGTTCCCCATGGGGTTTTATTCAGGGGCAGCAGTGAAGGTAAAATTCGTCTAAAAACTATCGAAGAAAACATATTGGAAGCTGTAATTGGATTACCTTCTAACCTGTTTTTTGGTACAGGTATTCCTGCTGCGATACTTATTTTTAACAAAGGCAAGGGCAGCAATCAAAATGTTTTATTCATAGACAGTAGCCAACATTACGAATCTGTTAAAAATCAAAACAAGCTTCGTGATTCCGATATTAATCAGATTGTTAAAACATATAACGATTTTTCAACTGGAAAATTGAGTACCGGAATTATAGAGGACAAATTCAGCTATGTTGCCACTTTCAATGAAATACAGGAAAATGAATTTAATCTAAATATTCCAAGATACGTTGACACTTTCGAAGAAGAAGTTGAAGTTGACATTGCTGCCGTTCAAGTCGAAATAAATAAACTTGAATTTGAATTAAAATCAGTACAAGCAGAATTAGGAAAATATTTAAAAGAATTGGGAATTTAATAAATAATCGTATGCCCTACAAAGAAAACCTTAAAAGAGCTTCTGAACTTAAAAAAGAATTGGATGGATTTCGACCATTAACACCAGAAGTGGAAATACGGATCATGCAGAAACTCCGACTAGATTGGAACTATCATTCGTCTCATATTGAAGGGAATCAGCTTACTTATGGAGAAACAAAAGCTTTAATATTATTTGGCACAACTGCCCAGGCCAAACCTCTAAAAGACCATTTGGAAATGACCGGCCATAATGAAGCTATTTTATATATTGAGGAAATAGTTAGACTTGAAAGGCCTTTAACCGAGACATTTATAAGAGAACTGCATAAAATCATTTTAAAGGAACCTTACGAAGTGGATGCAATTACTCCTGATGGCAAACCAACTAAAAGAACCATTTCAATTGGACAATATAAAACAACCCCAAATCATGTGAAAACTCAAACAGGTGAAATATTTTATTTTGCCTCACCAGAAGAAACACCTGCAAAAATGAATGATTTAATGGATTGGTATAAAGAAAATATAGATAAAACAGCCATTCATCCAGTTTTATTTGCAACGGAATTTCATTATCGTTTTATCCGAATTCATCCCTTTGATGATGGTAACGGTCGCATTGCCCGGTTATTAATGAATTTCATTTTAATGCAAAAAGGATATCCGCCGGCTATTATTAAAACAGAAGACAAAATCAATTATTTTAATGCCTTACAACAAGCTGATGCTGGACAGTTAGATTACTTTTTCAATTATGTCTGCATACAGGTTAATAATTCACTAGAAATAATGCTTAAAGGTGCGAAAGGTGAAAGTATTGATGACCCTGACGATTTGGATAAAAAACTGGCATTATTAAAACAAGAGGTAAATACAGAAGATGAAGACAATGAAATTCAAACAAGACTTTCCCTTGGAGTACTAATAACAGCTTTTGACAAGTGGGGTTTTTCGCTGTTTACTGAATTAGCAAAAACGACTGCAAAATTCAATGAATTTTATGACTCTCCCAAACATCAATTTAACATAAGGCTTGATGGCGCCAATGAATGGATATCTTTTAAAAACAATTTTGAGTTTGAAAAATTGAAACAATCGTTAAGATCATTTCAATCAGATAAACCATTTAGTCAGGCCACATTCTTTTTTCAAGCTTCATTTGGCGCATATAAAAAAGGCGGCCTTAATCCTTTTGGGTGCAATTATACTATTGAAATAAAGTTTGAAACATATAATTATGAGGTGTGGGTTGGGTTCTTTGACCCAGACAATAAAGGGCAAAACACAAAACTGTTTACTAAAAAGCTACTCCACAAACCCTTATTACCAAGTGAAATAAAGGAAATTAATAATATGTGGGGCAAAACATTGCTTAATCATTTGGAATATCATAGAAAGAAATTGAATAAAAGCGAAAACCAATAATTTAAAAATGAAAGGTTTCATGTATATATTAAAATGTGCTGATGGTAGTTACTACACCGGCAGTACAACCAATCTTGAATTGCGTTTACAGCAACATTGGGCTGGTGAAGGGGCTAATCACACCAAGAAGCATTTGCCTGTTGAACTGGTATATTTCGAAGAATTTAACCGCATAGATAAAGCCTTTTTCCGCGAAAAGCAGGTGCAAGGCTGGAGCCGTAAAAAGAAAGCAGCATTGATACTTGGGTTTCACGATAAATTACCAGGATTATCAATAGCGTATAGGGATATAGTGGTGGCTTCGAGAGCCTCAGCCACCGGAGCCTCGGAGCCTGAGGTGGCTTCGAGTGCCTCAGCCACCGGAGCCTCGGAGCCTGAGGTGGCTTCGAGTGCCTCAGCCACCGGAGCCTCGGAGCCTGAGGTGGCTTCGAGTGCCTCAGCCACCGGAGCCTCGGAGCCTGAGGTGGCTTCGAGAGCCTCAGCCACCGGAGCCTCGGAGCCTGAGGTGGCTTCGAGTGCCTCAGCCACCGGAGCCTCGGAGCCTGAGGTGGCTTCGAGTGCCTCAGCCACCGGAGCCTCGGAGCCTGAGGTAGCTGAGGTTCTCGAAGCTCTCGAAGGCTCCGGCATCATGGTGGCTTCGAGAGCCTCAGCCACCGCACCAAAAACTTTTAACAATGAAAAATAACAACCCACAAAATTATAAGCCATTTTACAACTCTACTATTCCGAGCGATTGGGAAATAATGAAATTGATAGATTGTTGCCAAATTAAAGGTGAATACGGTATTAATGCTGCTTCTGTTGAATTCTCAGAAGAACTTCCAACCTATATAAGGATTACAGACATTGATGATGATGGTAATTATTCTACAGTTAAGAAAGTTTCAGTTAATGATGAAAGTTCTAATAATTATATTTTAAGAAAAGGAGATATACTTTTTGCAAGGACTGGTGCAACCGTTGGTAAAACATATTTATATAATGAAAATGATGGCAAATTGGTTTTTGCAGGATTCTTAATACGTTTCAGGCCTGACGAAAATGTTTTATTAACAAAACATCTTAAATATTTCACATTAACCAAAATTTATTGGGATTGGGTTAAAACTGTTTCAATGAGGAGTGGCCAGCCAGGTATAAATGCAGAAGAATATGGCTCACTAAAACTCCCTCTTCCCCCACTTCCTGAACAAAAAGCCATTGCCCAATTTCTTTCTGCATGGGACAAAGCCATTGAAAT
This sequence comes from uncultured Bacteroidota bacterium, assembly GCA_963846585.1. Lineage (GTDB taxonomy): Bacteria > Bacteroidota > Bacteroidia > Bacteroidales > JAAUTT01 > JAAUTT01. The sequence continues at coordinate 221,880 of CAWJWO010000001.1, read as the reverse complement.
TATCCAAAAACTTATTGGTCAAAAAGAACTTCGCAAAAAATGGTTAATGCAAAATTTGCTATCAGGGAGGAAGCGGATGAATGGGGATTATAGGGATTGGAGAAAAGTAAAAATTGGCGATGCTTTTGAATTTGTAAAAACGCGATCTTATACACGAGAAAACTTAACCTATTACCAAGATGAAGGGAGTGTGAATTATATTCATTATGGTGATATTCATACAAAATTTAAAGCAGAATTACTTAATGCATCATTGGAACAAAGAATACCATTCTTAAAATCAAATTTTGAATTTGATATTAACTCAGAGCTTCTTTGGGATGGAGATGTAATTATGGCTGATGCCTCTGAAGACTATGAAGGTGTTGGAGAAAGTACTGAAATATTTGATGTAAAAGATAAAAAAATTATTGGAGGGCTTCATACCATAGTACTAAGAGATAAGTTAAATCTAACTATAATTGGTTTTAGGGGATACTTATTTAATGGTGAGCAAATTTTAAATAAGTTGAGAAAATTTTCAACAGGTATATCTGTATATGGTATTTCGAAGAATAATGTAGCAAAAGTAGAGATTTTAATCCCTTCAATTGAAGAACAAGCAGTCATTGCCTCAATTCTTCAAGCTACTGATAAAGAAATACAAATACTCAATATCAAGCTTGAAAAATTAAAGGAACAGAAAAAGGGTTTAATGCAGGTATTGTTAATAGGGAAAAAACGTCTGAAAGTTTGAAACTTATAAATTTAATAATATGTTCTTTTGTTATGTAGATGAAAGTGGCGATTGTGGCATGCATGATACTAACAAGCCGGATAAAACAGGCTCAGCATTTTTTATTTTGGCCGGAGTAATAGTACCTACGAACAAATGGAAAATTTCGTTGGAAACTTTAAAAGCATTTCGCAAAAAAATTGCCCGAGAAGGATATTTACCTTATCACGTTGAATTTCACTGTGCTGAAATGATTGACCCGCACAAAGTTAAAGAATTTACTCCAATAAGTGTTCCCGAACGTTGGCGGCTTATGGAAGAATTTGCAGAAACAATTGGCCAAAATGCAGCTTTCGTTTTAATAAACGTTATTATTGATAAAAATAAAACTAAATTAATCCCTGCTGATTATTTAACCACCGCAATTACAAAACTTTATCAGGCTTTTGATGAATTTTTGAAATCAAAAGAACAAAATGGAATTATCTTATTCGATAGGGCTAATGAAAACCATATAAATACTCATGTAAGAAAGTTATTGGGGACAGGGGCAAGTGGTGAATCCATTCCCGGAATCAGAATCGGTTGGGTTATTGAAGATCCAATTTTCCGTGTATCTTCAGATTCAATGTTTATTCAATCAGCCGATTTAGTGGCTTATACATTAAAAGAAAAAGAATTTCCCCAAGCATCAAGACAAAAGCACCAAGCACATAAAATTTTTATTCGAAAGCTGACAAGCATTTGTTTTAAATCTAAAATTTCTGATGAAGATGGAATTATCAGGGCATAAAAAAACCCCGGTTCGAAACCGAGGATTTGTTCCAGGCCTTTCAGAAGTCGTACAACTTCTTTGGTCTAGATATGCAAATATACAACATTATTTGTCAAATTATATATCATTATTAAAAAATTTGAAATGAATTATAAAAAAAATGGAAACACCAAGTTTCAAAGAAGACCATATTAGTCAGATTCCTGGATTGCAATTATTGCAAAAATTGGGCTATAAATATCTTTCACCCGATGAAGCATTACAACTAAGAGGCAACAAAACCACCAATGTAATTCTGGAAGACGTGTTACGCAAACAGTTAAAGGAAATAAACAGCATCAAAGTAAGTTCAACCAAAACTTCAATTTTTACCGATTCAAATATTGAAGCCGGAATTTTAGCTTTGAAAGATATGCCAATGAACGAAGGTTACATAGCTGCCTGCGAGGTGGCATACAACCGAATTACACTTGGAAAAGATTTGGAACAAAGCATTGATGGAGATAAAAAGAGTTTCACACTACAATACATTGACTGGAATAATTTAGAAAACAATGTATTTCACGTTACGGAAGAATTCAGTGTAATGCGAAGCACCTGTAAAGAACATTACCGACCTGATTTGGTATTGTTTGTGAATGGCATTCCACTCTGTGTTATTGAATGTAAACGGCCTGATATCAAAGAACCCTTATCGCAGGCCATCAGTCAGCACTTACGCAGTCAGCAGGATGATGGTATTCGTGGATTATATGTATATGCGCAATGTATTTTAAGTCTGGCAACCGATTCAGCCAAATTTGCAACCAACGGTACACCAGAAGAATTTTGGTCTATCTGGCATGAGAAGTTCGAAAACAAACAACAGGAGCAAGAATATAAGGATACCTTATTACAATTAAAAAATCAACAGTTAAGCAATGACCAGAAAAACAAATTGTTTGCAGAACGATTTCGCTATGTTCGTTCTTATTTCGATGCATTGGAAAGCAAAACAATTTTATATAATAAACAGGATGAATATTTATTTAATCTGTGTCGACCTGAGCGGCTTATGGATTTAGTATTTAATTTCATATTATTTGACAATGGAGAAAAAAAAATTGCACGTTACCAACAATACTTCGCTGTTAAAAAATCAATCCGAAGGATTTCACAGTTAGAAAATGGCAAACGAAAAGGTGGTGTAATATGGCATACACAAGGTAGTGGAAAATCACTTACTATGGTAATGCTTGCTCAGGCCATTGCATTAGAAAAGCAAATCCGTAATCCTAAAATTATTTTAGTAACCGACCGTATAGATTTAGACGACCAGATTACAGGAACATTTCGAAAGTGCGGTATGTTTGTAGAAAATGCCACTACCGGTCAGCGATTGGTTGAACTGATGGAAAGCAAAAGTGATGCAGTAGTTACCACTGTAATAAACAAATTTGAAGCTGCTGTAAAAAAAATTAGCAAGCCATTAGAAAACCACAACATTTTTGTATTGGTAGATGAAGGACACCGGACACAGCACGGGACTTTCAATATTGATATGCAAAAGACATTGCCAAATTCTTGTTTCATTGCCTTTACCGGAACACCTCTTTTCAGGAAAGATAAAAGTACTGCAGCAAAGTTTGGCGGTATGATAGATGCCTACACTGTTGACCAGGCTGTGAATGATAAAGCAGTAGTACCTTTATTGTACGAAGGACGATTTGCAAAACAAACCGTCCATGAAAAACCAATGGATGAATTTTTTAGCAATATTTCAGAGCCATTGTCCGATTACCAGAAAGCTGATTTAAAAAAGAAATTTTCAAGAGCTGACCATCTGAATGTAGCGGAGCAAAAAATATATGCTATTTGTTGGGACATAAGTTTTCATTACCGTGATAATTTTCAGGGTACGACACCTTTTAAAGGTCAGTTGGTAACTCAGAGTAAAGATGCTTCAATCAGATATAAGATATTTTTAGATGAAATAGGTATTGTAAGTACCGAAGTTTTGATTTCGCCAATTGATGAAAGGGAAGGTGAAGACAGTGTTTTTGCTGAATCAACCGATAGGGTGAAACAGTTTTGGAAAAAGATGATGGATGAACACGGCACGCCTAAAAAATATCAGAACAATATCATTAACCGTTTTAAAAAAGCTGAAAATCCCGAAATAATTATTGTAGTAGACAAGCTTTTAACCGGATTTGATGAACCTAAAAATATTGTTCTCTATCTCACAAGAAATCTACAAGGCCATACTTTATTACAGGCTATTGCAAGGGTAAACCGTGTTTATCCTGATAAAGATTACGGATACATTATTGATTATTACGGAGTAATTGAAAATTTAGATGTTGCATTGGAAATGTATTCATCGTTTGAAGATTTTGATAATGAAGATTTGCAAGGAACGTTAATCAATATCAATGAGGAAATAAAAAAACTTCCACAAAAGTATTCCGAGTTATGGGATATTTTCAAAACAATAGTAAACAAGAGGGATGCTGAAGCCTATCAATTGCTTTTAAAAGATGAAGCAATCAGAGTTGTATTTTACGACAAACTTGTCGCGTTTGCCAAACTTTTGAAACTTGCATTTTCTTCTGTTGACTTTCATAGAAATACAGATGAAAAAACCATTAAGCGGTATAAAGACGACCTGGAATTTTTTATAAAACTTAGAACAGCTGTGTTGCAACGTTATTCTGATGTAATTGATTATAAACAATTCGAAGGTCAAATACAAAAACTGATTGACACCCATATCCAAACAGAAGGAGTGGAACCCATAACGGAGTTGGTTAATATTTTTGATAAAGAAAAATTTCAGCAGGAAGTCGAAAATACTATAGGTAAAGCTGCAAAAGCAGACAAAATTGCCAGCAGGACTGCAAAGCACATTACAGAGAAAATGGAAGAAGACCCTGCTTTCTATAAAAAGTTTTCGCAGATGTTAAAAGATGCCATTGCAGATTATGAAACCAAACGAATAAACGAAGCTCAATACCTGAATAAAGTGAAAGACATTATGGATTCGGTTTTATCTCATACCGATTCAGATATACCTGCATCACTTCAAAATGCAGATGTGGCCAAGGCATTTTACGGAATTGCCAATGAAGAATTACAAAACAAATTTGGTGATGTCCTAACCAGTATACAAATTTCAGCTAACACAGCCCTGGCAATTGATGAACTTATTAAACAGCTAATAAAAGTTAATTGGCAGAATGAGGTTGACATACCTAAAAAGATGATTCATTTGATAGGAGACTATTTAATAGATGAAGTCAGAGACAAATACAACCTGCAAATGAGTTTTGAGGAAATAGACAATATTGCCGAGCGTTGCGTGGAAGTTGCTAAAATCCGTTATAAAAAATGACAGAGTCAATACAATTCGGTTCAAAACAAATAGATTTTCATTTGGAATATTCCGAACGCAAAACTTTAGGAATAACAATTACTCCGGATTTGGACATATTGGTGAAAGCCCCTAATGACACTCCACTTGAAAAAATTAAGGAGAAAATACGAAATAAAGCTCCATGGATAATAAAGCAACAAAGTTTCTTTTTATCCTTTCATCCAAAAACACCAGCCCGTAAATTTATTAATGGCGAAACTCATTTGTTCCTTGGAAGACAATACCAATTAAAAATTATTGAAAATAATACTGAATCTGTTAAGTTGAAAGGCAAATATTTAGAGATTGCAACACCAAAAAAAGAAAGAGCAAAACAATTACTAAACAACTGGTATTTGAAAAATGCCAATATAACGTTTCATTCTCTTGCCCGGCCTCTTATTGAAATGTTTAATAAACAGAAAATTGAACTATCATCCATAGTATTGCGGGAAATGCCAAACCGCTGGGGTAGTTGTACACCTAAAGGTAAAGTCATCCTGAATCCTGAATTGATTAAAGCCCCTAAAGGCTGCATTGAGTATGTAATCATTCATGAACTATGCCATCTCATACATCACGACCATACCCGGAAATTCATTGATTTACAGACAAAAAAAATGCCTGATTGGGAAAAATGGAAAATGAAACTGGAGAAACTATTGGCATAAGACCCTCTGTCCTCTGTCTTCTTCCTTCTTTAATCTTTCATCTTCCATCTTCCATCTTTCTTCTTTTTCACGTCCTTCCATGTCCCATGTCTTGGTTCCTGGCTCTTGGTTCCTGGCTCTCAATTTGAATCAGGAATTTTCATGCTTAGCACATTCAACGACCCAAAGCATCCATAACCATTTTGCACGGTTGGGAGAAATAATTGATTATTGATAATTGAATATTGATTAGCGAGTTAAGCTAATTGGCAAAAACGAATATTCATGACTATATTTTAGCATTTGGGCTGTAAAATCGGAAGGATACTCAATTGTCACATCAACTATTTTACCATCCTTTTCAATCGGGTGATATACAGGGTTAATAAAGCCGCTGTACGGGGCTAAATCAAGTTTTTTATAACGTTCCAGGATTTCCTTGTGAAGAAGGGGATCAACTATTACTCCAAAAGTTTCAACCAGGTTTTGTGCTGCTGTATAATCACCTTCAGAAGTAATGCGTTGCACTTCAGTGAGAAGTTGTCCAAAAAGTTGCCGTAGTTTACCAAAGTCGTTTATACGTATATATGTTTTATTGTCTTTTACTACCTTTTCGATAACTTTTTCGGGAAGTCCTTTTTGGTAACACCACTGAGCAATCAGTTGCCTGTTTCGCATATGAGCTTCTTCTATGTTTTTGCCGGGTTGAATACGGGTTAATTGTGTTAACAAGCCGTTTCGAATATATTTTATGTATTCGGCTTGCGGGGCGATAGTGTCAGGAATCAGATTTAATTCAATCATTTTTTTGTCAGGCAGGTAATAAAGTCCGAAAAGGTCAGCCCGTGCTTCTTCAATAGTAGAATGGTAATTTTTTAAACTTTTGGCCGTTACACCAGGTAATAATTGTCCAGATCCATGACCAGGGCATTCGTGCAAATCTGTATGAAGAACATCAGTGAGGTACCCATATTTTTTTATCAGGTCAGTTTCATTTTTATCAAAAGCAAACTCTTCAAGAAACCCGTTGCTTTGTTCAGCCTTATTGTGAGCATAAGTAATATTATCCAATGTTACTGATTTTGAACCGTGATCTTTGCGTATCCATTCCGAGTTTGGCAAATTTATACCAATGGCAGTTGAAGGGGCATTGTCGCCTCCAAGTTGTGCCACGGTAATTACTTTGGCAGAAACCCCCTTAACCTGTTTCTTTTTATATTTAGAATCAACAGGAGAATGGTCTTCAAACCATTGTGCATTAGAACTAATTATTTTGGTACGCCTTGTAGCTGCAATATCTTTAATATTGGTAATTGCCTCCCAGGTTGCTTTCATGCCAAGCGGGTCCGCATAATTTTCGATAAACCCGTTGACAAAATCCACACGGGAACCGAGGTCTTCAACCCACAAAATATTATATTCATCCCATGTTTTCAGGTCTCCGGTACGGTAAAATGAAATAAGTTTCTGTATTACTTCACGTTGCTTTTCGTTTTCGGCAACAGTAGCAGCTTTTTCAAGCCATTTTACAATTTCGGCAATTGCCGGGCCATAAACGCCGTCAATTTTATACGGTTTTTCTGTAATTTTTCCATTTTCCTTTACCACCCTTGTATTTAAACCGTATGATATTGGTTGTGAATCTTTTCTGTTTTTCAAAGGCAGGTAATAGTCCTCAACTTCCTTTTGTGTAACACCTTCGTAAAAGTTAACTGCTGAATGTTTTATCATGTCAACTTTTGAATCAGTGTTTACCTTTTTTGAAAGGATTGAAGGATCAAACATAACAGGTATAATCTGGCATAATAAATCCTCTGTAGTTTTATCTTCTGCAAGAGGTAATTTTGATTTATCGGAACCATTTACCAGCTCTTTAAAATATTCTATAGAAAATCCCGGAATGAACTTATCTGAAGCATAATGATGATATATTCCGTTTGAAAACCAAACCCTTTTTGTATAAATTATAAATTGTTTAAATTCATTTACAGCTCTGTCCCCCTTATACGATTCCACTATAGCTTCGAGGGTACGGCGTATTATAAGGTTATATTTCCCGTTCTGGTCGTAAATAATGTCTCTCCCTGCAAGAGTGGCCTGACTTAGGTAATAAACCAAAATTTTTTGATTTACGGTAAGCGAATCGAATTCGGGCACCTGATAACGAAGAATATTAAGGTCCGCAAATTTTTCGGAAACATATTTAAATGTATCAGTTTTTGAATTTTCTGCTGCATGCTGTTTGGGATTAATTGTACATGCCGTAAATAAGCTAATGAACATAAACCGGTGTAAAAATATTGTTTTTCATAGATTTGAACTTTCTTAAACAAATTTAATAATTTACTCTGTTCAACCTGTATATTTTAGTGATATTATTAAAATGTGAGATTAACAACTAACAACTAACTTATGGCACTATTTTCCGAGTTGTAATATTAAAATTCGTCCTAACTAATAATGTCGATTACCCCATTCAGAACATAATCCGGCCTGTACGGATAAGAATTAATCATTTCCCTTGTTGTAATTCCGCTTAATACGAGAATGGTATCAATTTCCGATTCAATGCCGGCGATAATATCCGTATCCATGCGATCGCCAATAATTATAGTTTCTTCAGGCGAACAGTTTATTCTTTTTAAGGCAATACGCATCATCAACGGGTTTGGTTTGCCAATAAAATAAGCTTTCTTTCCGGTTGCAATTTCAATAGGTGCCATTAAAGCCTTTGTTGCAGGAATTATACCGCCTTCAACCGGACCAGTCGTATCAGGGTTAGTCCCTATTAATTTAGCCCCTTTTATTACCAGGTTCACTGCCTGGGATATTTTTTCGAAACTATATGAACGAGTATCACCTACAACTACATAATCAGGATCAATATTATTCATAGTATAACCTATATTGTACATTGCACTGATAAGCCCTGCTTCTCCAATAATATAAGCACTTCCCTGGGGTTTTTGCGATGCAAGGAAGGCTGCTGTTGCCAGTGCACTGGTATAAAAAACTTTTTCATCAACTTCTATGCCGAGGCGTTTTAATTTATCACTTAACTCCTGAGGTGTACGTTCACTTGAATTTGTAAGAAATAAAAATTCTTTTTTTTCATCAACCAGCCACTGAACAAAATCCACTACACCGGGCAATAATTTATTGCCATGGTAAATAACGCCGTCCATATCACATATAAAGGCTTTTTTTTGCCTTATCCTTTCAATTGTTTCTTTCATTAATTTATCATTATAATTAAAATTCAAAGGTAGGGTTTTTACCTTAATAAATGATTACTGAATATTTTGTTCAAAATTGTACGATATATGTTGCATATTCAAACACTTTAATTTACTTTAAGCAAAATTTTCTTTGATTATTATTTTGTTATTTAAACAATTATAATTTTAGGCATAACATTTGATATACAATTTCAATAAATTAATTTTAAAAGCTTTAAAAATAATTTTTATGATTAAATTTCTATTTTATGGTGGGCATGATACACCAACTGGCATTTCCATAAAGGCTCCGGGTACTAAATTGATCAGGTTTTTTATCCTGCCGGTTATTCTTTTAATGTTAAACATTTCTTCTGAAGCTCAAAAAACCTGGACTTTGGAAGAATGTATCAAGTATGCGTTAGATAACAACATACAAATAAAGAGGCAGGAAATACAAACTGAAATTTCAAAAAACAATTTTAACCAGTCTAAATATTCCATTTTACCGAATTTACAGGCAGGAGGTACAAGAAACTGGGGATTTGGCCTTCACGTAAATCCTTATACCAACCAATTAACCGATGATCTAGTTGTGACCGATAATTATTATATTCAGAGTACTGTTATGTTGTTTAATGGTTTTCAACAAATTAATACAATTGAACAAAACAGGTATCTTTTAGATAAAAGTTTACAGGATTTTGAAAAGGCTAAAAATGATATAACATTGCTAATAGCAACGGCTTATTTGCAAATTCTTTCTGATGAAGAAAATTTAGTTGTTACAAAACAACAAGTTGAATTATCTCATCAACAAACTGAAAAAATGCTTAAATTATTTGAAGTCGGAAGTAATTCAAAAGGTGACCTGCTTGTAATGCAGGCGTCTGAAGCTAATGATAAATACAATTACGTGACGGCTAAAAATAATCTCAATATTTCTTATCTGACATTATCACAACTTCTTGAATTAAAATCACCTGAAGGATTTAATATTTTTAATCCGGATTCCATTTCAATTAATATTGTTGATTTACCTAACACAGTTGATGATGTTTATAAAGAAGCTGTTGCCAAACTTCCGGAAATTAAAAGTGCAGAGTTTGATTTACTAAATAATCAAAAAGGATTGACAATTACAAGAGGACAATTAAGCCCGCAAGTGAGCCTTTCAGGAGATTATACTACCGGTTATGCAAATGATATTCCTCTTTCTTATGGGACTCAATTAAGTGACCAGAAGTATAAATCTGTATGGCTAAGTATTAACATTCCAATTTTCAATCGTTTTCAAACAAGGACTAATATTAGTAATGCAAAATTAAAAATTGCAGATTCACAATATAATTTGGAACAAACTAAAAAAGTATTATACAAGGAAATTCAAAACGCCTATACAGATGCAGTGGCTGCACTTGAAAAATATAATTCCTCAAATGAATCGGTAAATTCAAATTCAGAGGCCTTTAAATATTCACAACAAAAATATGATGTTGGATTGATGAATGCCGTTGATTACAATTTGGCCAAGACAAACCTCATAAAGGCAAAATCGGATTTAATACAGGCCAAATATGAATATATTTTTAAAACGAAAATACTTGATTTTTACAGAGGGTTGCCTATTGTACTTTAGAACATAGTGCTTAGTGCTTAGTACAAAGAGATTGTAGAAGTTGTATTGTTGTATTGATTGTAAGGTTTATAAAGTTTATAAGGTTTATATTTTATGCTTTTTAAGATTCGAAAAATTTAAACCACAAAGATCACAAAGGTTTACACAAAGTAACGCAAAGGAACAAATACTTTTGAATTATAAAATCAAGGATATTGTGAATTATCCTTTGTGTACCTTAGTGATTGACTTAGTGTACCTTTGTGGTGAGGCTAATTTAATAATTTAAACTATAATTCGCATTTTATATAAACGAATCAACTAATAATCCTCATAAACCTTTAAGCACCAAATATCAATTTTTTTGCATGTATAAGGGCATTATCCAGTCCATTTGGGTTTTTGCCTCCAGCAGTAGCCAAGAAAGCTTGTCCGCCGCCACTTCCATCAATATCTTCAGCTATTTCTCGGATTAAATTTGAAGCATTAAGATTTTTCTTTTCAACAAGATTTTTGGAAATAACTGCTATTAGGTTAGCCTTACCATCAATTTCTGCCGCCAGCACTATGCAAACATCTGTAAGCTGATTGTTAATAAACAATGCTAAATTTTTAAGATTCTGGGCAGAATCGATATTAACTTTTTCGCAAATTAAGTTTATGTCACCTGTTTTTTGATTTTTGTTAATTAATGATAATGCAAGATTATTTTGGTTTTCTTTTTGAATCAATTCAATTTGCTTTTGTAATTTGTTGTAATCATTAAGTTTATTTTCAAGTACTTTTACCAAATCGACAGGATTTCCCAGTATGTCACGTATTTTATCAAGTGTATGTAGTTGTTCATTAAAGTATTCTTCAGTTTTTGATCCTGTAATGGCTTCAATTCTTCTTATTCCTGCAGCTATTGCACCTTCGGAAATAATTTTAAAATATCCCAGCTGACCAGTGGCTTTTACATGTGTTCCACCACAAAGTTCTATTGAATCGCCAAATTTAACTACCCTGACTGTATCTCCATATTTTTCGCCGAACAGCATCATTGCCCCGAGTTTTTTGGCTTCATCGACCGGATAGTTGCGTTTTTCTTCAAGAAGCAGATTATCACGGATTTTACGATTAATATCAAGTTCTACTGCTTTTAGTTCGTCAATATTCACTTTTTGAAAATGTGAAAAATCGAATCTTAAATAATCAGGTCCAACCAAAGAGCCTTTCTGTTCAACGTGTGAGCCCAGTATATCGCGCAGGGCTTTGTGCAATAAATGTGTTGCAGAATGGTTATTTTGAATACGCTGCCGTTTTTCAATATCTATCTTTGCTTTAAAATTTTTACCAGGAGACGATGGCAATTTTTCAGAAATGTGAATGATAAGATTATTTTCTTTTATAGTATTTAAAATCTCAATTTTTTCATTATCAGAATACAATATACCACTATCTCCAAGTTGACCTCCACTTTCAGCATAAAAAGGCGTAACATTGAAAACCAAATGATAAAATTCTTTTTCTTTAAATTTTACTTTCCGGTATCTAATAATTTTCACGTCACATTCGTAATTATCATAGCCAATAAATTCCTCATTATCAGCATTTGATAATATTGTCCAATCGCTGGTATCAACAACTGCAGCAGCACGGGAACGGGTTTTCTGCGAATTCATTTCAGCTTCAAATTCTTCCATATTAATAGTCAGGTTATTTTCCTTAAGTATCAGTTCCGTGAGGTCGATTGGAAATCCAAATGTATCATAAAGTTCAAAAGCAACTTTTCCACTTACCAATTGGCTATCCTCATTTTTAGTTTTGTGTATAATTTGATCAATAAGTTTCATGCCTGTTTCGAGGGTATGCAGGAAGGAATTTTCTTCTTCTTTTATTACCCTGATAATTAAATCGTGCTGGGCCTGTAATTCAGGAAATGCTTCTCCCATGGCACGAATAAGAGAAGTAACCAATGAATAAATAAATGGCTGGTGCATCTGCAGAAAGGTGTATCCGTAACGAACGGCACGGCGCAATAACCTTCTTATTACATAACCGGCTTTATTGTTAGAAGGTAACTGGCCATCGGCAATTGCAAAAGAAATTGCCCTGAGATGATCCGCCACTACACGAATTGCAGTATCTGTTTCTTCATTTATGCCATAAGTTTTACCGGTGACCAATTCTATTTCATTAATTATTATTTTAAATAAGTCAATATCATAATTCGAATTTTTACCCTGAACAACCCTGCAAAGACGTTCAAATCCCATACCGGTATCAACATGTTTTGCCGGTAACCATTCGAGTTCTCCTGAGGCTTTCCTGTTAAATTGAATAAATACGTTATTCCATATTTCAATAACCAGAGGATCGTTCATATTTACAAGGCTATGTCCTGGAATTTTGGCCATTTCGGCATCAGGCCGGAGGTCAATATGAATTTCAGAACAAGGCCCGCATGGCCCCTGATCACCCATCTCCCAGAAATTATCTTTTTTTGATCCATTAATAATCCTGTCTGGCTGAATATGCTGTTGCCAGATATTAGCTGCATCATTATCCCTTTCCAGTTTTTCATTTGTATCTCCGCCAAATACGGTGACATATAAACGTTCTTTATCAATTTTAAGAATATCAGTAAGAAATTCCCATGCCCAATCGATGGCTTCCTGTTTAAAATAATCTCCAAACGACCAGTTGCCTAACATTTCAAACATTGTATGGTGGTAGGTATCGTGTCCAACCTCTTCCAAATCGTTATGTTTTCCTGAAACCCTAAGGCATTTTTGACTGTTCGCTATTCTGGAATATTTAACAGGCCGGTTTCCAAGAAAAATGTCCTTAAACTGGTTCATTCCTGCATTAGTAAACATCAAAGTAGGGTCGTTTTTTACCACGAGAGGTGCTGACGGTAATATTTTATGGTGTTTTGATTCGAAGTATTTTAAAAACGCATTTCTTATTTCGTAGGAATTCATATAATTATTTGATTTATTTATCATTATTTTTTATTATTTCATCCAATTTTTTTATAGTTTTGTCAAAATTTTGCAAAAGTAATAATTTCTGTTAGTTTTGCTTGAATTCTGATATTTATTGGCTTAAACTAAACAAAAAACTAAGACAAGATGGCCAAAGTTAAGTACCGCTTTAATCCTGAATCTCTTAGCTTCGATAAAGTTAGAACAACCTTTCAGGCATGGATAATAAAAGCATTTACATTTTTTACTGCAAGTATAGTTATTTCAGTAATATACTATGTCATTTTTTCACATTTCTTCGATTCTCCCAAAGATAAGGCTATAAAGCGTAAATATAACCAGGTTATGCTGCAATATGAAATATTGGATAAAAAACTTGATCAGGTAGGTAAGGTTCTGGATGATTTTCAAAATCGGGACGACAATTTATACCGCATCATATTTGAAGCGGAGCCAATCCCGACAACAGTCCGTGAAGCCGGTATCGGAGGTATTAACAGGTATGAAGAGCTTGAAAAACTGACAAACTCCGAAATGGTAATTGATGTGACAAAAAAACTGGATGGAATTTCAAAACGAATGTATATTCAATCCAAATCATATGACGAATTGATTGAAAAGGCCCTGGATAAAGAAAAAATGCTTGCTTGTACTCCGGCTATACAACCTTTGTCGAATAAGGACCTGAGATCGATTTCTTCCGGTTTTGGATGGCGCATAGCCCCTCTGTATAAAGTCAGGGAATTTCATCCAGGCCAGGATTTCGCTGCTAAAATAGGCACACCTGTATATGCAACAGCTGATGGTGTTGTTGAAAGGACAGAATCATCATTTCATGGATATGGAAATAACATAATAATAGACCATGGTTTTGGGTACAAAACGCTATACGGCCATCTGAATGGCTTTGCAGTTAAAGAAGGGCAAAAAGTTAAACGCGGCGCTACTATCGGCTATGTTGGAAATACAGGTATGTCAACCGGGCCGCATTTGCATTATGAAGTTATAAAGAATAATGAAAAAATAAATCCCATTAATTTTTTCTTTAATGATCTTTCAGCTGAGCAATATGATGAAATATTAAAATTATCAAATAACGCAGGACAATCTCTTGATTAAAAAAAAACACTATTTTAGCAGGCCAAATTTAGTGTATTTGCAGTTTTATGAAACAAAAGAAAAGCGGTTTGGGATTAACAACAACTATGGCCTTCGTTATAGCAAATATGATTGGTACAGGTGTTTTTACTTCTCTTGGTTTTCAGTTAATGGATGTTCACAACATTGTGGCTGTATTGTTGGTCTGGGTGGCCGGAGGTATAATTGCGTTATGCGGATCGTTGGTTTATAGTGAATTAGGCGCTGCCATGCCCAGGTCCGGGGGAGAATATAATTATTTGTCCAGGATATATCATCCATGGGTCGGGTTTCTGTCCGGATGGGTATCAATAACCATTGGTTTTGCTGCACCGGCGGCACTTGCTTGCATGGCTATAGGAAAATACCTGATAGTAGTACTGCATTTTACCTCTCCTCAATCAGTTGCGATCATTGTTCTGATATTTCTAACCATTCTTCATACTTATGATGTGAGGGCAGGTGGCCGGTTTCAGACTGTATTTACTTCTTTCAATATTATATTGATCCTGGTATTTATAATATGCGGAATATTTGTCACTCCAAAACCTGAGAATTTTTCTGTTCCTATGCATGAATTTTCATGGAAATATATTATAAGTCCCGGCTTTGCCATATCTCTCTTTTGGGTTTCTTATGCATATTCAGGATGGAATGCTTCAGCATATATTGCAGGTGAAATAAGGAATCCTCAAAAGCTTATTCCAAAATCTCTTTTTCTAAGTACATTTGTAGTAACTATTCTTTATGTTCTGTTAAATTTTATCTTTTTGCTTACTTCTCCGGTATCAGATCTTAAGGGTAAAGTTGAGGTAGGTAACATTTCAGCTGTTCATATATTTGGCCAAACCGGCGGAAATATAATGTCGATACTGATATCTGTACTTTTAATATCAACTGTTAGTTCATATATATTTGTCGGTCCCAGAGTTTCTCAGGTAATGGGTGAAGACATTAAAATTTTGAAATTTTTATCCCGGAAAACCTCCCGTGGTGCTCCAATAACAGCTGTTGTTGTTCAATCGGCTATAAGTTTATTTCTTATAATTACAATGACTTTTGAAAGTATTCTTCTTTGTGTGAGTTTTGTTTTGACCCTTTTTACTTTTTCAACTGTATTGGGTGTTTTTATGCATAGAATTAAATTTAAAGACGCAGATCGCCCATACAAAACATGGGGATATCCGTTAATACCTGTTCTTTTTTTGGGATCTTCGGCCTGGGCACTTTGGTTTTTAATTACAACACGCCCGAAAGAATCTGTTTTAGGATTTTTAATACTTTTGGTTGGATCTGTTTTGTACCTTATTAATAAAATAATAGATACAAGAGCCAAGAGCCAGGGAATAAAGGACGTGAAGACATGAAAAAGGACATGAGACGTGGGACGTGGGATATGCAGACCTGCAACCTGCAACCTGCAACATTATACTAAATATTAATAATTAATAATCAAATAATAAAATTCCCTTGAAAAATAAAATTATAGTTATTTCAGTATTTTGCCTGTCAGGACTATCATCCTGCAACCACCCTTCAGCTAACGGACAACTTAAAATGACCGACAGTATAAGTAATAAGCAAAAAGTAAATAATACTGCCGGCACAAATTCAAAATTGACCGGAAAATCAAAGCAGCTTACAGATCTTGCAAATTTTATAGCAGGATTGCCTGTTGATAGCAGCAGTAATATGTATAAGTTCAGTTTATCCCCTGCATGGAGGACGTACAATGAAGAATCAACTTTAGCATGGGAGAAATTTAAAAATCTGTCAAATAAAATAATTAACTGGCGTGATAAAGAATTGCCTTCTTCAAAGCAAAAAATTGAAACATTATTTTATCCTTTTGGAGGGCCTGATTATTTGTTTGCTAACTTGTATTTTCCCAATGCAAGAAATTATATATTATTTGGGCTTGAAAATCCCGGAAGTGTGCCTCAAATTGACTTTTCCAATAAGGATAGTTTAAGCTATATCCTTAATTTATATAAAAAAGCTCTCGAAGATGTTATTCAACTGGGTTTTTTTAAAACTGTCGATATGAAGACCGACCTTAAAAACAAGGCTATAGATGGAACTGCGCCAATTATTATTTTGTTTTTAGCACGGTCAGGAAAACAGATAATAGATGTTAATCCAATGAATATTAACGATAATGGACAAATTGTACCTGTCACGGGAACCAAAAAATATTGTGGTATCCAGATCGATTTCCGAAACCCAGGTGATACCGGGCTATGTCACGTTTACTATTTTTCAACTAATCTGGCTGATCCAAGCCTTTCTGCAAATAAACCTGTATTCTCATATTTAAAAAACCTGGATCCAAAAAGTATTTCAATGCTTAAGTCGGCTTCGTATCTAATGCACAAATCTTATTTCTCAATAATACGTAACACTGTACTCAACAAATCAATTATGATATTGCAGGACGATTCGGGGATTTCATATAAATTTTTTGATCATTCAATTTGGGATATTACACTTTTTGGCTCATACACAAAACCAGTACCTATGTTTATAAACCATTATGAAGCCGATCTTTTTGAAGCATATAAAAATGTCTCAAATCCAATAGATTTCAGGTATGGGTATAATACAAAATCAGACATACTTCTTGCAAAGAAAAAACAGTAAAAGATAATATAATTTGAAAATTTGATTATTTGAAAATGTGGAAATTTTTAGTATTTCTTTCTATATTAATTTATTTTTCATTAGAAACTCTTCAATCACAAGAAGTTTCAAAACGAGATGACATAAATCAGAATGATTCAATTAATGCTGAAGATAACCAGGAAGCTTTATTTCAGGATTTTTTGGATACAATTTTTCATAATGATTCCCTTAATGTAAATTGTATTTTTGGGTGGGATAATAAAATGATAAATTCGGGTCATTTTGATTCACAGCATATGACAGATACAATACTTTTCAGGGTGTCAGATCCATTAACCCACGAATCTTTTTATCCACCGTTTAATAATTATGTGACTTGTGGTTTTGGATATCGTCGTTCTTTATT
Source organism: uncultured Bacteroidota bacterium (assembly GCA_963846585.1). Lineage (GTDB taxonomy): Bacteria > Bacteroidota > Bacteroidia > Bacteroidales > JAAUTT01 > JAAUTT01. The sequence goes on along the minus strand of CAWJWO010000001.1, from coordinate 204,376 downwards.
TCATTTTGGTACTGATATTAAACTTCAAAAGGGCGATTCAATAAGAGCAGCTTTTGACGGATTGGTCCGGGTAACCAAATATGACAGGCATGGTTTTGGAAATGTAGTTGTATTACGGCACGTTAAAGGGCTGGAAACTATTTACGGACATATGTCCAGGGTATTGGTTGTCCCGAACCAGGAAGTTAAAGCAGGGGATATTATTGGCCTTGGAGGAAATACCGGACGTTCTACCGGTTACCATTTGCATTTTGAAACAAGGTATATGGGAGAACCATTTGACCCATCATGTTTCTATGATTTTACCAATCATAAATTAATAACTGATACACTTGTTATTACCAGGGCTAATTTTGAATATTTAATTGATATTCGCAAGGCTAAATATTGTGTTGTTCATAAGGGAGACACTTTAGGCAAAATTGCCAGAAATTATCATACTTCCATTTCAAACCTTTGCAGGTTGAATAATATTACTTCAAAAACACTTCTAAGGGTAGGAAGAAAAATCAGATATAATTAAATGCTTTATATTGAATTATAAAATAAATTTTTTAACTTAAGGCCGGCACTTAATTTTGTTAAACATTGAAATATGCCCTATAAAGAAAAAAAAGTTGAAAAAGTATTCTATTCTATTGGGGAAGTTGCTGATATGTTTGGCGTTAAAACTTCCTTAATTCGTTTTTGGGAAAAAGAATTTGATATAATCAAGCCAAAAAAAAATAAGAAGGGGAATCGTTTTTTCACTAAGGAAGACATTGATAATTTTCATTTAATTTTTCATCTGGTAAAGGAACGTGGATTAACCCTAAAAGGTGCAGAAATGAAACTTAAGGAAAACAAAGATGATGTCCAAAATAACTTTGAAATTGTAAAAAACCTTCAGGAAGTTAAAAAAGTGTTGCTGGAACTGAAAGAAAATATTCAATAATAGAAAATCTTTTAAACAGACACCTAAGCACTAAGCACTATTCACTAAGCACTAAATTTCATGTCCACAGTAGGTGAAATCACCGGTTGTATTGAAGATTTTGCTCCTGTATCATACCAGGATTCATATGATAATTCTGGTTTACAGATAGGTAATTTGTCTGATGAAGTTACGGGAGTATTGCTTGCAATGGATATTACTGAGCAGGTAGTAGACGAAGCAATAGCATTAAATGCCAATTTAATAATATCGCACCATCCGTTAATTTTTTACGGGATAAAAAATATTACCGTAAACAATTATATATCAAGATCAATTGTTAAAGCTTTAAAGAAAGATATTTCTATTTATAGTTGCCATACTAATATAGATAATGTTAATATGGGAGTAAATTTTAAAATTACAGAAAAATTAGGACTTCAGAATATCAGGATACTTAAGCCCATTACCGGAGATCTTTTAAAACTTGTTTTTTTTGTACCATATGATCATGCTGACCGGGTAAAAAATGTAATTTTTGAAGCTGGTGCCGGCCATATTGGAAATTACGATTGTTGTAGTTTTGACAGTTTGGGAAATGGTACGTTTAGGGCTTCTGAGAAGGCTCATCCGTTTGTGGGAGAAATAAATTCGGTACATACCGAAAAGGAAATGAGGATTGAAACTATTTTTCCAAAACAAAGTGAGAATAAAATAATATCAGCAATGATAAAAGCGCATCCTTATGAAGAGGTAGCCTATGACATATATCCGGTAACAAATAAAAATCCCTATACAGGTGCAGGGGCAATCGGATATTTTAATGAACCGATGGACGAAAAATTGTTTTTAAATTTATTAAAAAAAACGTTTAATATTCCGGTTATAAGGTATAGCAATCTCCGTGGAAGCCCGGTTTCAAGCATAGCCGTTTGCGGAGGGAGTGGTATATTCTTATTAAATGATGCAATAAATGCAGGGGCAGATGTATTTGTTACCTCTGACATTAAATATCACCAGTTTTTCGAAGCTGGCCGGAGAATAATTTTGACAGATATCGGGCATTTTGAGAGTGAACAATTTACCCTTGAGATTTTTTATGATTTACTAATGAAAAAATTCTCTAATTTTGCGATCTGTTTTACAAAAGTAAAAACCAATCCTATTAATTATTTTTAATATATGGCATCAGAAAAAATTAAAACAACTGAATCAACGGAATATTCCATCGAAGACAAGTTAAACGCATTACACCAGCTTCAAAAAGTGCATTCGGGCATTGATAAAATAAAAATATTACGGGGAGAATTGCCCCTTGAAGTACAGGATCTCGAAGATGATATAGCTGGTTTGGAAACCAGAATACAAAATTATCAGGATGAAATAAAAATTCTTGAAACTGCAGTGCACAGTAAAAAAGGAGAAATTGTAACTGCCAATGAGTTAATAAAAAAATATACGGAACAGCAAAATAATGTTCGTAACAACCGTGAATTTGAATCACTTTCAAAGGAAGTTGAATTCCAAAAACTTGAAATTGAACTTTGTGAAAAAAGAATCAGGGAATTTACGGGACAGTCTGTTGAAAAACGTTCTGCGATTGAACTGGCTCAAAAATCTCTTGACGAAAGGATGCAGGATTTGACGAATAAGAAAAAAGAACTGGAAGATATTGTTTCTGATACACAAAAAGAAGAAGAAGCTTTGATTAACAAAGCTCATTCAATTGAGCTTATTATTGAACCACGACTTTTAAATGCTTATAAAAGAATACGGGGAAATGCCCGGAACGGGTTAGCTGTTGTTACTGTCGAAAGGGACGCTTGCGGCGGATGCTTTAACAAAATACCACCTCAGCGCCAACTGGATATTAAAAGCCGCAAGAAGATTATTGTATGCGAGTATTGTGGCCGTATTTTAGTCGATGACAATTAGTGTTTGAATTATTAAGCCCGCAACCTTCGCTACGCTCGTTTAAAATTCAGTCATTTACTATAGGACACGCACAAGGCGTGTCCCTACGAATGATTTTTAAACTTCGCAAGCCTCGGCTACGAACTTTATAATCCAAACGCTTTTAATATCCAAACATTTAGCTTTAATTCCATTAACATATAAACTCCAAAACATATAAACTTTATAAACTTTATAAACATTATAAACCTTATAAACCTTATAAACTCATTAGTAATCAGTAATTAGTAATCAGTAATCAGTAATTAATTACAGGATATCGATGATTGACTCCAGTTTATTTCCTCTTGAGCCTTTTATTAAAATTAAATGATTTACCAAGCGATGGTCAGTTAACCATGTTTTCAGCTCTTCAGTAGTGTTAAAAGCAATTAGTTTGTATTCATGTGCCAATGACTTGAAACAATTTCCTGCCAGGTAAACCGAACATTCTTTAAGAGAAATAATTAAGTCAAGGATTTTTTTATGTTCTTCTTCTGCATAAGAACCTAATTCGAACATATCACCCAGGATTATAGTTTTATTTTTGCCTGACAATGAATTAAAATTTCTGATAGCGGTTTCGCAACTTGTAGGATTGGAATTATAGCAATCGAGGATCAATTTATTATTTTTAGTTTGTTTAATTTGCGAACGGTTATTATTTGGAGTATATGAAGTAATTGCTTCATGTATTTCCCGGAGAGAAATATTAAAAAACATACCAACAGTGCAGGCCGCTAAAATATTTTCAGCATTATAATCACCGAACAAATGAGTTTGAATTTCACAATTATCAACGTATTTGTAATCAATAACCTTATTAACTTTAATGGTTAAGTAAGGGTCATTGGATTGTATTATTCCCCTGCAATTATTCCCGTTTATTAAACCATACGATAACTTTTTGGAATAATTAACCAAAAGTTTTGAAAGAACAGGATTGTCAGAATTATAAAATATTAATCCATTATTATTAAAGATGTATTGATACAATTCATTTTTCGCATTTATCACCTCCTGATATCCGCCAAAACCTTCAAGATGAGCTTTGCCTATATTAGTAATGATACCATAATCAGGGCCGGCAATATTACACAGATATTCAATTTCATGCGGATGATTGGCTCCCATTTCAATTACACCAATTTCAGTTTGTTTTGTCATTGAAAGCAACGTCAGGGGAACTCCTATTTGATTATTAAGGTTACCAGGTGTAGATTGGACTGAATATTTTTTAGAAAGGACTGAATGAATTAATTCTTTGGTAGTTGTTTTTCCATTAGTCCCTGTTATTGCTACTATTGAGGTTTTAATGGATCTCCTGTGGAATTTTGCAAGCTTTTGCAGTGTTTCCAATGCATTATCGACAAGTATGCACCTCTTGTCGGAAAGATATTTTTTATTGTCAATAAACGCGTAACATGCTCCTTTTTGTAAAGCTTCTGTTGCAAAAGTATTACCATCGAAATTATCACCCTTCAAAGCGAAATATATTGACCCCTCTGTCACTTTTCTGGAATCAGTTGTTACTATAGGATATTGTGAGTACAGGCCGTATAATTCTTCTACATTCATGATAATAAGTGCTTAGTGCATAGTGCATAGTGCATAGTTGTCAGTTGTTAGTTGCTGGTTGTTAGTAAAAAGTGTTTATAAACCTTATAAACCCAATTTGTAATCTGTCATCTTTCATCATTAATTTTTTTCACGTCCTTTCACGTCCTTTTTCACGTCCTTTTTCTATCTTTTATCTTTCATCTTCTGCCTTCTGTCTTCTGTCTTCTGTTTCCATTAAAGCAAAAAGGGGGCATAAACCCCCTTTCTTATAATATAATCATTTAATTATTATCTCTTTTTTTTCTTTCCTGGTACTCCAACCGGTGAGCCAACACGAATCATTGCACAACGGAAACCAAGGTCATCTTTAGATTGATCTTCCTCTAAAAATCTGCGTGTGCCAGGGCTTAACCAATATGCTCTGTCTCTCCATGATCCTCCTTTGTATACTCTGACATTATCGTTAATAAGTGACGACATATCTGATGATTTTTGTGAATACATCCTTTGCGAACCAGGTCCTTTATCGGATTCTGCATTTCCGTATTCAATACTTGATTCAAAGTCACCATCTTTATAATTTCTATAGTCGGCTTTACTATAATTTCTCCATTTTTGAGCAGCTTCTTCAGGAGTAACATCCCTGAATTTTAAACGTCCTAAACTATCTTTTTGGGCAACATTTCCTTCCTCATCTCTTTCAAGAGTTTGAAAAACATTACCACGGAAAGGATTAAATTCATTTACATCTTCAAACGAAAGCGGACGATATACATCCATTACCCATTCATTAACATTGCCAGCCATGCAATAGAGACCATAATCATTTGGCCAATAAGATGTTACAGGAACAGTTATACTGCCTGCATCGTTAAGTGCTCCAGCTACCCCCATCATATCACCACGGCCTCTTACAAAGTTTGCCCGCATTTCACCGCGAACGCTTTTTTGGTCGTTACGAAGGTTATGCCCGTTCCATGGATATATTTTACGTTCATAAATTCTTTCATCATATGAATTACCAATCAGGCCGAGAGCGGCATATTCCCATTCAGCTTCAGTAGGCAGACGATATTTTGGAAGTAAAATTCCATCTTCCATATTTACGTTTCTGTCTTCTTTATTTGGATCAAGGCTTGCCGGTTTTCCTTTTTTCCCAACCTGGCCTTCATATTGTCCGGCCAGATATGCATCAGTATTGAAGTTATTATCCCCTACCTGGTTAGGATCAGTATCAAGAATTTCTTTATCTATTAAAAGGTGTTCATTTACCCTGTCTGTGCGCCATGCACAATAATCATTTGCCTGAAGCCAGTTTACTCCAACAACAGGGTAGTCATTGTATGACGGATGACGGAAATAATATTCAACATAAGGTTCGTTATATGCCATTTTACTTCTCCAAACCAATGTATCTGGAAGAGCTTTACGATAAACGTCAGGATAGTCAACAAAAACTCTTGATAACCAGTGTAAATATTCACGATAGTCGACATTTTTGAGTTCGGTCTCATCCATATAGAAAGATTCTACAGTTACCCTGCGCGGAACATTGTTCCAGTCATAATTGACATCCTGTTCTACACGTCCCATAGTAAAAGAACCGCCTTCGATAAATACCAATCCGGGTCCGGTTTGCTGTTCAACACCTTCCTTTACTTCGAAACCACCTTCATCCGCATTGTTGTATTTCCAACCTGTAGTAGTCGATGCACCTTTTCTATTTTTGCTTCCAGATCCGCATGATGTTGATATTATGATCAATACGGCTAAAAAAGAAAGAAAACCAACCTTGTATTTCATATGTTTATTTATATTAAATTTAAAAGTCTTATAGTGGTTACATGATAAACCTTTAATTTTTGAGTTCAGGTATCATAGAAATTTCATAGCAAATGATATTTTTATTTCAAATATAATTAAATTATTTTCCCGTTCCTAATTTGGCGCTGTAATTTTATTTAAAATTTTGGACAATTTAGTGCTTTCTTTTTTTTCTTTGAATCTTTATACTGTAAAATGTAAATTAATGTTACCTCATTTGAGTTATAAATTGATGATGGCTGATAAGTTTTAGGTAACCACAAATCATAGCTATAAGTTAAATGAATTCCTGACCAGGCCCAACCAGCCATGAAAATAAATGTATTAAGATGAAACAACAGGTCGTTTCTTATCCATAAACCTGTAAGAATTTGTTTATATTGCAGGTTACTGCCATAATTAAGGTATAAATATTCTTTTTGCATCTGTGCCATAATTCCCGGGTAAAATATAATGTCGTATTTTTCTTTATAATCAGGTTTCCCGGGAAACTGGCTTAACATTTGCAATGTAAAACGCATTGGTAAAGTATAAGCATTAGAAGAACCTGAAATTATTTTAGGTGTATTCAGATGATGAACGGCGATACTTAACTGATATTGTTCATGTGAATAAAAAGATATACCTGCTGAAAAATCAGGATAGAAATTTGATTGATTTGGGATAATTTCATTCTGGCCGTTTATAATAAATGGATTTTGGTCAGGAAATACTAACCCGTTTGAATTCACGATATTTTGATTTAAACCACCCTGTAGTCCCATATTTACTATTAAATCACGATTAATTTCAAAAGGGTAGCTATATATTAAATTTATTCCGGTAGTCGAAAAAACGCCATTTCCCTGGTCGTCTTTATTTAAAATTACACCTATTCCTCCAAAAATTTTATCTGCAAATTGATCATAGGAGGCGTAATAACTTACATAAGTATTTCCTAACCCTGGCCATTGATTACGGTATCCAGACGTAAAACGGGGACTTTGACCGGTTCCGGCAAAAGATGGGTTAAAATAAACCTGATTAAACATAAATTGAGAGAATACAGGATCTTGGGCTCTGAGATTTTCAGAAAAAATTAGCCAAACAACTAAAAAAAACAGTATTTTTATCATTAATAACTGATATAGAATAACTTTTCTGAAGCTAATAACGGGAAATATAAATAGATATTATTAATTCAGTGTATTTATAAAATCATAATAAAGTTATATTTGTTTACGTTATAACCAGATATAATTTGAAAATTAATTAACATGTTTACAAAATATTTACAAAAATATATATTTATATATTTTATAATACTGTTATGTTCTTATAACAATTTAAAAGCACAGGAAACACCATTGAAAGGAGAAATTAATTGGTTGGCAAATATTAAATCAAACAGGACGGGAAAACCTGATTTAATGAATTTTGAAAATGCCGTATATATTGATAATTATACTCATTTGCCCTATTACTTTAAACGAATTCAATTATCTAAAGATAAGCTAATTGAATATAAGTTACAAATTTCTCATGCTGAATATGAAGCATTTCCTGAAGATCAACTGCCTGCTGATTTGGACCTAAAAAAAATTGGGGATTCAATAGTTATTAATTACATTATCAGAAAAGAAAGTAAAGTGCCTTTCCTTGAATATTTCTTTGTACCATTGAGAAAAAACCCTCAAAACGGGAAAATTGAAAGATTAAAGTATTTTGAATTATTGCAGGATACTATTTCAGCCAAGGACATTAATATTGTTGAAAATGCTGCAGGATTTCCAAAGACGTCAGTTTTATCAACAGGTAATTGGTACAAGTTTCTTGTAAACCAGACAGGAATTTATAAAATGACCTATGATGATATTAAAAATATAGGTATAAGCGATCCTGCTAATGTAAGGATATTCGGAAATGGCGGCAGTATGTTGCCGGAAATATTTTCAGGTAAGGTTCCTAATGATCCGCAGGAAATTCCTGTTATGATGGTTAGCGCAAGTAATGGCACATTTAGCCCGGGGGATTATATTCTGTTTTATGCACAGGGGCCTACAGTGTGGATTGATACTATCCCTAATACATATCAATATGAAAAGAATCTTTATAATGATACTATTACTTATTTTATAACTTCATCAACCGGAGGCAAGAGGATATTACCTGCCAGTATTCCTTCAGCCCCACCAAACATAGATGTAAACGCGTATGATGGTTATGGTTATCATGAAGCGGATTTGGTTAATCTTATAAAGTCAGGACGTCAATGGTATGGTGAAACTTTCGGAGTTCAAAACAGCTATGCTTTTACATTTAATTTCCCTAATCTAATACAGAATGAACCTGTTCAAATCAAATCAAATGTAGCAGCCAGGTCAGATTATTCAACATCTTTTAATTATTTCGCTAATAATAATTCACTCGGATCTGCCTTTGTTAGTGGCGTAGATGTCTCAGATCCTGATGGAACATATGCTGGAACGGCAACGTATACAGGCTCGTTTCTTACATCAAACAACCAGGTAAATATAACACTAACTTATAATAATTTTGGTGATAATACTGCCATTGGATGGCTGCAGAATATACAATTAATTGTACGGCAGTCATTGTCAAAATCATCCGGGCCATTAATGTTTCGTGATTACAGGACTGTTGGCGGCGGTAATGTGGCTGGTTTTTCCATCTCAAATGCTCCTTCCGGTCTTTTGGTTTGGAACGTGGACAATATAAATAATCCAAAGCAAATGCAGGGAACATATAGTAATAATGTTTATACTTTTACAGCATCAGCAGACAGCCTGCATGAATATATTGCTTTTGATCCGCAAAATGATTTTTATACACCCATTTACCTGTCCGGCAGTAACGCAATAATTCAAAATCAGGATATACATTCCCTGCAAAACATACAATATGTTGTGGTAACTCATCCTGATTTTTTAGCACAGGCAGATTCATTGGCAGATTTTCATGCACAAAAGGATCATTTATCAACTGCAGTGGTAACTACTGATCAGGTTTACAATGAATTTTCTTCAGGTAATACCGATCCCGCAGCAATCCGTAATTTTGTTAAGATGTTGTATGAGAAATCATCACAATTGCCTCAATTTCTTCTGCTTTTTGGAGACGGATCTTATGACAATAAGACTAAAGTTTTTGCAAATGGAACATTAAATAATAATTTTATAGTTACCTACCAAAGTAAAAATTCCACTGATCAGGAAGGAGGATCATATGTTTCTGACGATTATTTTGGCTTGCTCGATGACGGAGAAACTATTACCACCGGGTTGCTTGATATTGGTGTAGGAAGGTTACCCGTTACATCAGTTAATGAAGCAAATAATGTTCTTAATAAAATTAAATATTATTATAGTTACAAAAATTTTGGCGATTGGCGAAATTATATTTGTTTTATTGCTGACGACTGGATTGACCAACCTTTTGAACCTGATGCTGACTCGTACGCATTAACTGTAACCAGTAAGTATCCAAATATGAATATAAATAAGATATATGTTGATGCTTATCCACAAGTTTCAACTTCTTCAGGCCTTCGTGCTCCCGCAGTTAATTCAGCAATACTTTCCCAGATGAATAGTGGCTCATTAATAATGAATTATACCGGACATGGGGGACAATTAGGTATATCAAATTATTCAATTCTTGATGATGCAGATGTTCAGTCATGGAACAACAGTTATTATCCATTATTTATCACTGCTACCTGTCAAATGAGCCGTTTTGATGATTATTCCCAGGTTAGTATCGGGGAACTTATCATGTTAAATCCGACAGGAGGAGGGATAGCATTATATTCTACTACCCGTGTTACAAATGGGGGAGAAAACAGAACCCTGAATTCTCAGTTTTTTAATTCTGCATTTACCGGCAATCCTTCGTATCGGCTTGGGGATATGTTCAGGATTACAAAAAATAATACCGGAATTTCAACCAATAAATTAAATTATGTATTACTGGGCGATCCTGCCCTAAGTCTTGCAGTTCCTGAATATAATATTGTGACCGATAGTATCAACCATAAGGTAGCCGGGGTGGCCGATACATTGAAAGCATATGGAAAAATTACTGTCAGCGGGAGGATAACTGATGCAAATGGTTCAACTTTATCCGGTTATAATGGTACCTTATATCCTGCGATATTTGACAAACCAGACACAATTGTAGCAATAGATGACTTTCAATCAGATGGTTATGATAATGATACTGTTTCATTTCAGCTTCAGCAAAGTATTTTATACAAAGGAAAAATATCGGTAAAAAAAGGGGCATTTACTTTTAGCTGCATTATGCCAAGAGATTTGAATTATAAATATGGTTTTGGCAAAATCAGTTATTATGCCAGTGATTCAACAACCGATGCTTCCGGTAACTTTCAGCAGGTTGTAATCGGAGGTTTATCTACCAACGAAGACACTGCCGATACTGTTGGCCCGGCAATCAGATTATTTATGAATGATACAACATTCCGGGATGGTGGAATAACTGATCAAACTCCTACATTGTTGGCCCTTGTAGCAGATAAATATGGCATTAATAATGGAGAAAATGGCATTGGACATGATATTATTGCTTTATTGGATAATAATCAATCCAATAGTTATATTTTGGATAATTATTATGAAACTGATTTAAATAGTTATACGGCAGGCACTGTAACCTTTAAATTTCCTCAATTGACTCTTGGGTTGCATCAACTTGAATTTACAATTTGGGATAATTTGAATAATTCCTCTCAGGCAAGTTTAAATTTCAAAGTTGTTTCAGGAGAAAACATGGTATTGCCAAAAGTTTTTAATTATCCAAACCCAATGAGCAGTTATACTAATTTTGTTTATGAGGAAAATTTTGATGGGACAGAACAGGATGTTACCATAGTAATTTACAATACTGCGGGTAAAATTGTAAGAGAATTGAATACTGAAATAATTCCTGCCGGATATTCGTCAGGCCCAATGTTTTGGGATGGTTTGGATGGAAATGGAAATAAAATTAACAGTGGGATATACTTTTATCATATAATTGTACGTTCTAATGGTCAAACAGCTATTAGCGGCACACAGAAACTTATAGTTATTAATTAATTAATATAATGTAACCTAAATATTAAAATCTACCATGTTTAAAAAATCACGAATTGTATTTATTTCGGCCTTATTAACTATCAGTGTTAATATATTTTCACAAACAGTCAGTGTAAACGGAAACGGGCCAACTATTATACCTACTGCAGCTCCGTTTTTAACCGTTGATCCGGAATCGAGAGCAGGAGGCATAGGTGATGCAGGTGTTGCCACATCCCCTGATGTTAATTCAATGCATTGGAATCCTGCTAAATATGCATTTATTAAAAGTGATGCCGGTATTGCAGTATCCTATTCTCCATGGCTTACTAATTTGCATATTAATGATATTAACCTGGGCTACTTAGCCGCATATGACAGGGTAGCCAAGGATCAGGTTATCGGTGCCAGTTTACGTTATTTTTCATATGGATCAGTAACTTTTACAGATATTAATGGTAACGTTATTAAAACTGCAATTCCGAATGAATTTGCCATAGACGCAACATACTCAAGGATTTTTAGCGACAATGTAAGCGGGGCAGTAGCATTCCGGTATATAAATTCAAATCTGGCATCAGGAACACTGGTAGACAATGTAACTGTTAATGTAGGGCAATCATTTGCAGCTGATATTGCCGCTTATTATAATAATGACATTAAATTGGGTGATAAAAAAGGAAAACTTTCATTTGGAGCTGATATTTCAAATATAGGGACTAAGATGTCTTATACATCTAGCCAGACAATTAAGGACTTTCTTCCAACCAATTTACGGTTAGGGGGTGCTATTACAACCGATTTGGATGAATACAATTCTGTAACATTTACGGCTGATGCCAATAAATTACTTGTTCCAACTCCTCCTATTACCAATGCTTCTGGTGACTCAATTCTGAAAGGGAGAAGTTCTAATGTATCAGTAGTGACAGGTATGATTCAATCATTTTATGATGCACCGGGAGGATTCAAAGAAGAGCTTGAAGAAATAAATTATTCAATAGGGCTTGAATACTGGTACAGAAAACAATTCGCATTACGAACCGGATATTTTCATGAATCACAGGAAATGGGTAACCAGCAATATTTTACATTTGGAGTTGGATTGAAGCTCAATGTTATTGGTTTTGATTTTTCATACCTTGTGGCTAACCAAAATAATCCACTGGCAAATACAATGAGATTTACTATTTCGTTTGATTTTGATGCTTTTCGGAAATTAAGGAATTCGTGATATTTAATTAATGAAAATAAGAGTTGGTTTTGGGTTTGATGTTCATCCTTTAGTTAAAAATATTCCCTTGTTTATTGGTGGATTATCAGTTCCTCACTATAAGGGATCAATGGGATATTCGGATGCTGATGTTTTGATACATGCTGTATGTGATGCCATGCTCGGAGCCGCAAACATAGGGGATATAGGGCAGCATTTTCCTGATACATCCCCTGAATTTAAAGGAATCGACAGTAAAATATTATTGAAAACGACAGTTGCTTTAATCCGCGAACAAGGTTACGACATTTCCAATATAGACTCGACAGTATGTTTACAAAAGCCTAAAATAAAGTCGTTTATACCTCAAATTCAGAAAATTTTATCTCAAATTATAGAAATATCCACGGAAGATATATCGGTTAAAGCTACTACAACCGAAAAATTAGGATATGTTGGACGTGAAGAAGGTATAGCAGCATATGCGGTTGTGCTGATAATAAAGTAGTGCTTAGTGCATAGTGCTAAGTGCATAGAGTTGTTAAAGTTGTAAATTACAACCTCTACAACCTCTACAACCTCTACAAACTCTACAACATATTTTAACTACATCCAATTGTCTTAATGATTGAATAATTACTATTAAAGATTTATTCTAAAATTCATTATTTTGCAATTATGCGAAAATACCATAGCTTTATACTGAAATTTTGTGAAACTAATATAATGAATTAAAATTATAAGATATGAAAACTACAATTATAGTTATAGGAGTAATAATTGTTATTGCGTTATTAACTATTTTCCCTGCAATCAGTTCATATAATAAAATGGTTAAACTTGACCAAAATGTTAAAGAAGGCTGGGCACAGGTCGAAAATGTCTACCAGCGAAGGTTGGATCTTATTCCAAATCTTGTTAATACTGTTAAAGGAGTTGCAAATTTTGAACAAACAACTTTAATAAAAGTTATTGAAGCTCGCGCAAAGGCTACACAAGTTACAATTGATCCTACAAAAATGACCCAGGAAAATCTCAGGCAGTTTCAGGAAGCTCAGGGTCAACTAGGCTCTGCAATGTCAAGACTTATGGTAAGCGTTGAACGTTATCCTGATCTCAAAGCCAACCAGAATTTTATGGAACTTCAATCACAGTTGGAAGGTACTGAAAACCGTATTGCTACGGAAAGGCGAAAATTTAATGAAGTCACTAATGAATACAATTCGCAGATAAGATCGTTTCCTGGTTTGATGTTCGCTTCTATGTTCAATTTTAAGGAGAAGCCTTTTTTTACAGCTGATAAAGAAGCTGAAAAAGCTCCTTCTGTACAGTTTTGATAAGGGAAGACAGAAGATAAAAGATTACTAATTATTAATTACTAATTACTAATTACTAATTACTTAATCACCTAATCACTTAATCACTATTTACTAACAACTAACAACTAACAACTAACAACTAAAAACACACTATATTTTACCCTACATTATGAATATAAAGAAATTCCTTACTAAGGAAGAACAATTATCCGTATTACAGGCAATAGCTGATGCGGAAAAGGAAACATCCGGAGAAATCAGGATACATGTTACAGATAAATGTAAAGGTGATATACTTGATTCTGCTGCCCATTTTTTTAGAAGATTAAAAATGCATAAAGCTGAACTGCGGAATTGCGTGTTGGTATACCTGGCCATCAGTGACCGTAAATTTGCAGTTATAGGAGATGCCGGTATACATAGTAAAGTGCCTGAAGGATGTTGGGACAATATTAAGGGACAAATGGCTGTGCATTTTTCAAAAAAGGATTTTGTGACAGGTTTAAAAGAAGGAATTTTGTTGATCGGGCATCAACTTAAAGAATATTTTCCATATGATAAAAAAAATGAACATTCAAAAGATATTTCTTTTTCTTGATTAAGATTTTAGGAAAGTTGGAGAGTAGGATAGTAGAAAAGTAGAAAAAGTATTGAAGTGATGAAGTGATGAAGTGATGAAGCGATCAATTATTGTTATGAGTAGTTTTACCTTACCTACTTATCTACTTATCTCTTCCTACTATTCTAATATTCTGCTATTAAAATAATTAACAATATTTAAAATGAAGAACAATAATATAAGGATTAAGGAATTTTGGATTTTTATCCTTCTGATTTCATTTTCTATTTTAATAAAAGGTCAGTCATCTGATATTCCCGAAAAACCGGTGCCTGCAAAATTAGTTAACGATTATGCCGGTTTTCTTACTCCCATGGAGCAAACAAATCTTGAACACAAATTAGTAGCAATTGATGATTCTTCTACAACCCAAATAGCAGTTGTAATTGTTAAATCACTCAACGGCTATGAAATTAACGATTTTGGAACAAGGATTATACAAAAATGGGGCATTGGACAAAAAGAAAAAAACAATGGAATACTAATTCTGGTTAAACCAAAAATATCCGGAGAAAAGGGCGAGATAGCTATTGTTACCGGATACGGGGTTGAACATTTAGTCACTGATGCCCTTTCAAAACAAATTGTCGAAAATGAAATAATACCTGCCTTTAGGAGTGGACAGATGTACCTTGGGATAGACAAGGCAATTAATACCCTGTATTCTTTAACAAGGGGTGAATTCACTCCATCCCAATATTTGGAATCGCACAGAAAAAATAGGCAAACAAGCCATTTCCCGTTTGTTGTTATTATTATTATTGTATTTCTTGTGATTTCATTTTTTGGCAAATCATCAACTCCATCAGGGAAATTATCCACCGGATCTGGTTTGCCTTTTTGGTTGATAATGGGAGGCCTGTTAGGCAGCTCCGGCAGATCAGAGGGATCATGGGGTGACTTTAGCTCAGGAGGAGACGATTTTGGAGGTTTTGGGGGCGGAGATAGCGGTGGCGGAGGAGCCAGCGGGAGCTGGTAAATAATGATGTGCAAATGATAATGACAGATTACTAATTACTAATTACTAATTACTATTGCAAATTAAGGTTTGAATTATTCATAAAAATTTTACCACTAAGGTACACTAAGGTCTTCACTAAGGTACACAAAGGATAATTAAAATATATTTGATTTTGACCATTATATAGTTAATTGCTTTGTGTACTTTGTGTTTATACTTTGTGACCCTTTGTGGTTAAATGATTTTAACTCTTAATTCGTATTACTAATTACTTTAAGTCTAAAATCTATATTCTAAAGCATATTTACTACTTATGAAAAAGGTATATATACTGGTATTAATCGCATTTATTTCTGCGAAGACAGTTTTTTCGCAGGACTTTGTCCCGAAACCTGTTCCAATTGATACAACTCATTTAAGGGTAATATTTGCCGGAGATATGATGGGCCATATGCCACTTGTAAATTCATGTTTGGGGGATGACGGCAAATACAATTATTTGCCTATTTTTGAAAATATTCAATCGTATATTTCATCTGCCGATATTGCGATTGCAAACCTGGAGGTACCATTAGCCGGGCTCCCGTATTCAGGATATCCTCAGTTCTCAAGTCCTGACGCTCTTGCTGAAGGTTTAAAAGAAACCGGTTTTAATGTTTTAGTCACTGCAAATAATCATGCACTTGATCGCGGTAAACAAGGTTTTGAGCGCACAATATCCACTCTTGATTCATTTAATTTTTACCATACAGGGACATTTAAGGATTCTACTGACAAACAGTTTCATCATCCTTTATACATTGAAAAAAATAACATTAAGCTTGCAATCCTTAATTATACATACGGAACAAATGGTTTAAAGATTCAGGGCCCTGACATAATTAATTATATTGATTCCGCAGAAATCCGGTCTGATATTGAAACCTGCCACAAAGCTAACGCCGATTACATTGTTGTGATATTTCACTGGGGAATAGAATACGATCGATATCCCAGTATTGGTCAGCGTAAACTTGCAGAATTGATAAGGTTATCAGGTGCTGACGCTGTAATAGGTTCTCATCCTCACGTAGTTCAGCCAGTGGAGTGCTTTATTGATTTACATAATCCGGGAGGTTATTTTCCTGTGGTTTTTTCACTTGGCAACCTCGTATCAAACCAGCGGGAGCGATATAAGGATGGAGGTATACTATTTGAATTGAACATTGCAAAATATAATGAAACTTTTCTGCAATCGTGTTCTTATATACCATTATGGGTATATAAGGGAAGTGTGAATGGTAAGTTAATATACAGGCTTATACCTCAGCAAAAATTAGATGAGCTGGTAGATAAATATAATATAAGTGAACAGGAAAAATATAACGCTGATAAGTTTTTTGAGGATACAAGGGAACAACTTAATAATATTAAAACAACAGATTTAAATTTTCATTCACATTGATTCTTTAAAATAGTTGATAGTTTTTGGATCGGTTATTGTAAAATTATAGTTGGGAATATTTAGATTTTTTAAATATAAAATATTGAATTACAATACTTTTTTTATAAATAAATTCCCGTGAAAAGTAATTTGTTTTATTAGTTTTTTTGTGATTGAGAAAATATTTATAAAAACTTAAATGTGCCATTATAATAGCCAATGCTTCTTTTGGTTTTCTTTCAGAAAGAACTTTTAAAACAGCTATAGCATCCAAAATTAATTTTATCATGAAAATATAAACAAATCTTCGTGTATGAGTATTTTTATATAACAATACGAGTGTATTTCTAAAATTCAGATATGTTTTATGCGGATCTGATTTTGGCAATGTTCCTCCACCAATGTGGTAAATCAGCGAATCCGACGTACAGTAAATTTTATAGCCGGCATTAAGTAATCTCCAGCATAAGTCCACCTCCTCCTGGTGGGCAAAAAAGTATGAATCAAAACCTCCAAACTTATGGAATAATTCAGCCTTAATAGCTAAACATGCTCCGGTGGCCCATTGAATCTGGAATGTACCGTCATATTGCCCATCATCCTTTTCAAGAGTAGTAAATATCCGGCCTTTACAAAAAGGATAACCAAATTTATCAAGAAAGCCGCCTGCTGCACCTGCGTATTCAAAATAACCGGGATTTAAGTAAGATCTTAATTTAGGCATACACGCCGCAATTTGATCATTTTGTTCAAGCAAATTTATTAAAGGCGGTAACCAATTTTTGGTTACTTCAATGTCGGAATTTAATATAATGTAATATTCCGCGATTACCTGCTTTAACGCCCTGTTATAGCCTTCAGCAAAACCATAATTTTTATCGAGGGAAATTGTTGTAATTGCAGGATAATGTGATTTCACAAAATCTACCGAATCATCTGAAGAGCCATTATCGGCTAAAACCAACTGAACATCAGGAAAGGAAGTAAAATTAACCAGAAAAGGCAAAAATTTTTCAAGATAATGTCTTGTGTTCCAATTTAATATTACTATAGCGGTTTTTATCATCAATATTATTTATTATATTTCCATCTTCTGTGTGTCCATAGCCAATATTCCGGGGCCTCAATTATTGTCCTTTCCAGCGCTTTTACATGAAGTTCAGTTATTTCATGAGGTTTAAGAATACTGGCATCATCACATAACTTTTCTGCATATACTTCATAATATCCTCGTTTAACTTTAACAATTTTCGAGAAAAAAACCGGTTGTTTTGTTTTTATTGCAAGTTTTTCAACGCCCTGGAATACAGGTGTCCTTTGATTTAAGAATTGAGTCCAGTAACTTATTTCTCCAATATGTGGAGTCTGATCTGCAATAAAATTCAATTCTGTTGGAATATTCTCATCAATGTTACTAAGAAAAACACGGGTGGCCATTTTCATGGGCACTAACAAACCTTGAAACTGACTTCTTAATTTAATCATAAATTCGTCAAAATATTTATTACTTAACGGTTTATAAATAGCAATAAATTTATGAGGAATTTGTAATCCAACTGCCAGTCCCCATTCCCAGTTACCATAGTGACCTATGATCATTAGAATATGCAGCTTTTTTTTAAATGTATCATAAAACAGTTCAGGGTTTTTTAATTTCATTCTTTTAACGATTTCATCCGGAGAGATATTTAAAAGTTTAACTATTTCCAGCAGAATGTCGCAAAAATGACGATAAAATTTTTTAGCAATAATATTAATTTCTTCATCTGTTTTATCAGGAAAGGAATTATAAAGGTTTTCGAATACAACATTTTTTCTGTATTTAATTAAATAAAATACTATATAATATAAAATATCCGATAAAATATATAGGATTCGAAATGGCAATAACGCTATAAGTTTTCCAATTCCTATAAATATCAAATATAAAAAATACTGCATTTAAAATATTATCTAAAAGTCGTAAGTAGTAAGTAGTAAGTAGTAAGTCGTAAGTCGTAAGTCGTAAGTAATCAGCAATCAGTAATTAGTATTCAGTAATTATCTTGCCATATATTTCCGGATAATTTCAAAAAATTCACTTTGAATTAAATTATTTGTTGCTATAATTTCCTTTCCGAAAATATAATTATTGTCATTGTTAAAATCTGTAACAATTCCTCCGGCCTGTTTTACGATGAACGCTCCGCCGGCGACATCCCAGGGATTAAGGTTATATTCATAAAACGCATCAAACCTGCCACATGCAACATATGCAAGATCAACTGCTGCTGAGCCAATACGCCTTATACCATGTGAATTTTTTAATAAGTATTCAAAAGCAGCTAAGTACTGAGGCATAAGGCTAAAATCGTTATAAGGGAAACCTGTAGCAACAAGAGCTTCTTTAACAGATTTAGATTTAGAGACATGAATCATTTTTTTGTTCAATAAAGCCAGGCCATTTTTCCAAGCATAAAAACATTCCTTAAAATTAGGTTCATAAACCACTCCCAACATTGTTTCATCGCCTTCCATCAAAGCAACAGAAATACTATAGACAGGAATGCCATGAATAAAGTTTGTGGTTCCGTCTAATGGGTCAATAATCCATTTTAAACTTTCTCCATTATACTTAACCGTACCTTCTTCGACTATGAAACCTGCCTCAGGCAGAACTTTGTTTAAGGCTTCAACAAGAATTTTTTCTGAGTTTTTATCAACATACGATACAAAATCATGTATACCTTTTGTTTCAATACGATCAACAGAAAATTTTACGGCTTCTCTTAGGATAAAATCACCCACAGAGGAAACGGCACTTATCACTTTATTACATATTCTTTCATAGTTCATAATATTCACTCTTATGTACCTTGTTTTTAATAGATCCAGGAACCAGGAACCAGGAACCAAGACCTGTTGATTTAAAATTGGCGATTGGTGATTTAATTTTCCAATTGATACTAAATTTAAAAAATTGCTAATTCTAAAATATATATCTACCATCCAAATCGAAAATCGCAAATCGCGATTCGCAAATCTAAAATCTAGAATCTCAATTCTTAAATCCTTTTACCTCATCACCTCATCACATATACAACTCATATTACCAGAAGGTAATAAATCCAATAGTTTTACCCTCATTGTTTTATTAATTAATTCCTTATTTCCCAATGATTCAATTTTAATATAATTTGAAGTATAACCATACAATTTTCCTTCATGAGAGGATTCAAACAATACTATTTCAATTCTACCGATATTATCGGAATAGAATTTTTTCCTTTTTTTTTCAGAAAGTGCAATTAATATTTTACTGCGCGTATTCCTCGTATTTTGAGGGATTTTTTCAGGTAATAATGCAGCTCTTGTATTTTTTCTTTCGGAATATGAAAAAACGTGAAGATACGAAATGTCGAGGTTTTCCAGAAATATTTGAGTAGTTTTAAACTCCTCATCGTTTTCACCGGGAAATCCTGCGATTATATCTACACCAATACATGCATGAGGCATAACTGATTTTATTGTTTTCACGCGATCAAGAAAAAGTTCACTTGTATACCGGCGCGACATTAATTGCAGTATTTTATTGCAACCGGATTGTAAAGGAATATGAAAATGAGGAACAAAATGAATTGAATTAGCTACAAATCTGATTATCTCATCTGTAAGTAAATTTGGTTCAATTGATGATATCCTGAAGCGTTCGATATCTTCTATTTTATCAAGTTCCTGAATTAATTCAAAAAACGATTCATTTGTAGATTGGCCAAAGTCGCCTATATTAACTCCTGTAATTACTACTTCTTTAATTCCTTCAGCTGCTATTTTACGTGCTGCAGTTAATGTTTTTTGTATATTGTTACTTCGGCTGGCACCTCTGGCAAGAGGAATGGTGCAGAAACTACAGTGATAATTACAGCCATCCTGAATTTTAAGAAACGATCGTGTACGGTCGAATAATGAATAAGAAGGATTAAACTCATCAATAAAATTTATATCGCAGCGATAAACACTTGGTTGCAGGTTTGGTGATTTTTCAATATTCTTTAATACGTTAATAATATTGAATTTATCCTTTGCGCCCAAAATCAGATTGACACCTTTTATACGTGAAATTTCATCAGGTTTTAGCTGGGAATAACAGCCAATAATAACTACAATAGCACCGGGTGAAATGCGGGAAGCTTTGTTAATTGCCTGTCTGCATTTTTTATCAGCCTGTTGTGTTACAGAACATGTATTAATAACCACTATATTTGCAGGTTCATTAAAATCAACACGCTGGTAACCCTCTTCAGTAAACTTCCGTGATATAGTAGATGTTTCAGCATAATTTAATTTACAGCCTAAGGTATAAAATGACACCTTTTTTTGGATATTTTGCATTATTGGGTTTAAAATTTAAAATGGCTTAACAATATATAAATTTGAAATTTTATAATGACTTGTTTTCTGCAAGTTCATTGTAATATTTCCAAATTTCGAACTGCGATTCAAATGAAAATGCAGAATCATCTTTTTTGTATATATTTCCCTGACATTGATCTATTATTCTGGCTTTGACATTATCCTTAAGTTCAAAATCCAAAATTTTCTTTAATTCTTTTTGAATAGCAGGGTCATAAATTGGACTGGCAACTTCAATCCTGTTATCAAGATTTCTGGTCATCCAGTCGGCAGAAGAAATAAAGTATTTTTCATGGTTATTGTTACAAAAAACAAAAATCCTGGCATGTTCCAGGTACCTGCCAACAATACTAATAGCTTCAATATTTTCACTTAATCCGGGAACGCCCGGTATTAAGGAGCAAATTCCCCTTATTATCAATGTAATTTTTACGCCATTATTGCTGGCCAGATAAAGTTTTTTGATCATGAATGAATCAACAAGGTTGTTGATTTTAAGAATAATATAGGCATTTTTGCCTTCACGCGAATTAATTATTTCATTATCAATGAGCTTAATAAGACGATTGCGCATAAAATGTGGTGCAACAATTAAATGTCTGAAAGATTGAACTCTGTATGTATTTTCAAAGTAACTAAATATTTTAGCAACTTCATTTGAAATTCTTTTATCAATTGTTAACAGCGTAACATCTGTGTATACATTGGCAGTATCTTCGTGAAAATTTCCAGTGCTTATTCCCGTATAATTCAAAAGTAATTTTTCATATTTTGCAGTTATAAGTAAAAGTTTACTATGAACTTTTAGGCCCGGAACGCCAAACAAAACTTTTACGCCTGCTTCTTCAAGTTTCCTTGCCCAGTAAATATTTGATTTTTCATCAAACCGGGCTTGTAATTCAATAACCGCAGTTACTTCTTTTTCGTTTCGGGCTGCATTGATCAATGCATTTATAATTTTCGAATTGGAGGCTACCCTGTAAAGTGTTATTTTAATAGACATAACGTTAGGGTCAATTGCGGCTTCCCTGAGAAGGTTAATAAAAGTTGAAAATTTCTGATATGGATAATGCAGCAATATATCATTTTTCTTAATAGCTTTTAAAATACTGGTTTCATTAATTAAATCAGGATGGTTTGATGGAGGCATTTTTTTGAATTCCAATTCTTTACTACCAATATTCGGGAAATTAATAAAATCTTTAAAATTATGATATCTGCCGCCTGGTATCATACTATCGTATTGGTCAAAATCAAGAGCTTCCTTTAAATAGTTTAACATATCTTGCGGCATTTCCTGATCGTATACTAAACGCACAGGTTGACCTTTTTTGCGTCTTGACACGCCTTTTTGTATCTTTTCAAGGAAACTTTTTGATAAATCACTATCTATATCAAGCTCAGCATCCCTTGTAAGTTTAATAGTATAAGCTTCAAATACATCGTAATCAAAAATGTCAAATACGTCTTTCAGATTATACCGTATTACATCGTCAAGAAGGATAATAAATTTTTTGTCGCCAACTTTTGGCAAAACGATGAAACGTGGCAATACTATTGTAGGTATTTCTATAAGGGCATATTCGAATTGTTTTTTTTCCTTTAATTTTGAAAGTTTTGTAGCCAGATAAATCGATTTATCCTGTAAAAAAGGAAAATATTCAAGATTTTGAAGCATTATTGGTGAAAGATCGGGTCGAACCTTATCTTCAAAATAAACTTTAACAAAAGCTTCCTGTTCAGTATTTAATGCCTTTTCATCTATTATAAAAATATTTTCTTTTTCAAGTTCCTGTAAAACGTCACTATAAATGGCTTCAAATTTTTGCTGGAGATTAATTACCCTGTCTTTTATTTTCATTAGCACCTTTTCAGGGTTTTCACCAAGAACTATGTGACTATGAACGTTAGATTCTATCATTCTTTTAATAGTTGCAACACGTACCTTAAAAAATTCATCCTGGTTATTGGAAAAAATACCCAGAAATTTTATTCTTTCCGATAAAGGGACCTTTTTATCTTCGGCTTCCTGTAAGACTCGCTCATTAAAGGAAAGCCAACTTAATTCTCTGTTTATAATGGTTTTAACTTTCATCAGGATAAATAAATTATATTAAATATAAAATTAAAAAAGTGCCCTTATGCTATTTAATTATTTAATTTTTTGGAAATATAAACATTTCAGATACAGCAGTTTTTTTTGAAATATCTTCCCATCCTGACACATCAAAATCAATTATTACAGCTCCTGCTGTAGGAATATTATCTATTTCCTGTTTTAAAAATTGATTTGATAAATAAGTAAAAGTTGGATTATGTCCAAAAATGAACAGGTTATGAAAATGTTCATCGGTTGATTTAATAAGTTTTAATATAACTTCCTCAGAATCGCTGTACATGCTACTATTGATCTCAATATTTTCACAAGGATAATTCAATTCCCTTGCAATTATTAATGCAGTATGAATTGCTCTTATGGCAGGGCTGCTAATAATCAGTGACGGAGAAATTTTTTTAGCTGTAAGTTTTTTAGCAATTTCAATTGTATGCATAATTCCAGATTCTTTAAGTGGCCGATCAAAATCTGATATTGTACTATAATCCCAGGATGCTTTAGCGTGCCTTATTATTGCTAATTTCAGTGACATGGGGTTTAGGCTTTAGGTTATTTGGTTTTAGTTTTTAGATAATTAGTCATTATTTACCAGGGAGTAGGGACGTGGGACGTGTCTATGCACTTCATGTCTTAATGTCTCATGTATCATATCATCTGTCATTAGTAATCTGTAATTTGTAATTTATTTTTGCCAGATTACTATGATTGTATCCGTATAAAAAGTAAATGATTAAACCAATTATCAACCAAATACCCATTGCGATCCACGCAAAGATATTCAAAAACAACGTAACGCCAAGACATGACAAAATTCCAAAAATCGGGACCCATGGTAAAAATGGAGTTTTGAAATGCCTCGGAGTATCAGGCTGTGTTTTTCTAAGGATTAATATTGCCAGGCATACTGCAGCAAAGGCTAATAATGTACCTAACGAAACCAATTTGCTCAATACCCCGATCGGGAAAAGTCCAGCCAGGGCCATAGCCATTAACCCGACAATTATAGTCGACATATAAGGTGTCTTAAAGCGATGGTGTACTTTTGAAAATACAGGAGGAAGCAATCCGTCTCTTGACATAGTAAAAAAAATACGGGGTTGCCCCATAAGCATAACAAGTATTACAGAGCTTAAACCTGCAATTGCTCCAATTTTAATTAAAGGCGACAACCAAAGCAACCCGGTAGCATCGACGCCAATTGCAATAGGATCAGGAACTCCCAGGTTATGATATGGAACAATGCCTGTTAAAATAAGGGCTACCAGAATATATAAAACAGTACAAATTATTAATGATCCTAATATTCCTCTTGGCAAATCACGCTGTGGATTTTTAGATTCCTGTGCTGCAGTGGAAACAGCATCGAATCCTATATATGCAAAAAATATAACAGCTGCACCCCGAAATATTCCGCTCCACCCAAAGGATCCGAAATGTCCTGTATTCTTAGGAATGAAAGGATGCCAGTTATCAATTTTAATGTAAAAAATGCCAAATAAAATAAAAATCAGAATTACAGTAAGTTTTATTATTACGATAATATTATTGAATCTGGCTGATTCTTTTACTCCTAATACTAAAAGTAATGTAACCAGAAAAACAATAAAGATTGCAGGCATATTAATTATTCCACCATGAGACATTTCGAAATGTTGTGTGATATCATTAAAAATAACCGGTGAAGTTGTAAATGCCGTTGAAAAATGAATGCCCAAACCATCAAAAAAACTGACTATATATCCTGACCAGCCAACACTAACTGTAGATGCTGCAAATAAATATTCTATGATTAAGTCCCATCCAATAATCCAGGCAAAAAATTCACCAAGTGTAGCATAAGCATAAGTATAAGCACTTCCTGCAATCGGTATCATAGATGACAGTTCTGCATAACACAGTCCTGCACAGGTACATGCCAAAGCAGATATTATAAATGATATAACAATAGCAGGGCCGGCATAATTGGCAGATACCTCACCTGTTAGGACAAAAATACCGGCCCCGATAATAGCCCCGATTCCCAACATAATAAGATTCATTGATGTCAGGGCCCTTTTTAATCCATGAGTATCACCAGTTCCTTCCTGTTGCAGCAAATGGAAAGGTTTAACTTTGAAAAGTCTGTATTTCATGTGTTTAAATTAATTTATTTAGTCACAGAAAAATCCGTGATATTGATATTAAATCTTTGTATTTGATGCTTAACAATTTTGGATATTTTATTATTAATACAAATTAATGTTAAAAAAACTAAAAACTATTTACTAATACAATTATTCGGGTTAAATTTGCTGATTAATCAGGAAAATTTTATTGAAAAAACTTCTTCAAATAGCAATTATTTTTATTACTTGTTTAACTACTGAACAATATATTTGTTCCGCTTTTAAATCGAATGATAATAAAAGGCCATCATTAAATAATATATACAAAATAAAAAATAATTATTATTTCGATTCGGATACAATTAATGATGCTAAATTTTCAATTTACATAAGCCAGGGCATTCTAAATATTAAATACCCTGCTCCACAGGAGCTTGAAGATGGAGAGGTTGTTGTATTTAATATTTTGGGGCAGGTAATTACACATAAAAAACTTGAAATTAGTGCCATAAATCAAGTGTTATTGCCAATTCATAACACTTGCTATATTGTTAGGATTACATATTCAGGCAAGGTCTTTACCCAAAAAATAATACTTTCTGTTTATTGAGGTGTTAGTCCATAAAGTCCGTAGCCTTCGTTACGCTCGTTTAAAAATCAGTCATTTACAATAGTAAACTCCTTATTTTTAAACTTCGCAAGCCTCGGCTACGAACTTTATGATCCTAACACTTTGTTGAAAAGATATTTATATTATTTTTGTTTCAATAATGTCATACCGGCAAAGGTAATTAAACCGTTAATTATAAGAAGTTCGAACCCGAAAGTATAACCATTGAACCATATTTTTGACTGGCTGCTGATTAAATAGCATAGTACAGGGGAAGCTACAGCAATTAAAGGAACCCATTTATCTTTTACCTTCCATTTGGTAAATAACCCAAAACTAAAAAAACCAAGCAAAGGGCCATAAGTATAACCGGCAATCGTAAATAGTTTATCTATAATTGCTTTATCATTTATAGCTCTGAAAATGATAATTACTGCCAGTAAAATTAAAGCAATTCCAATATGGACAGTATAGCGAATAAAATACTTTTTCCCGGGAGAAATTTTATCAGTTTTATTAAAGTTGAGAATGTCGATACAGAATGATGTTGTAAGTGAAGTCAATGCGCCATCAGCACTTGGGTATGCAGCAGAAATTAAGCCGATCAAAAATATTATTCCTGCCAGTGGGCTAAGAAATTTTAAGGCAATTGTCGGGAATAACTCATCTGTAACATTAATCTTTATACCGCGATTACCAGCATATAACAACAAAACTGCGCCTAAAAATAAAAATATCATGTTTGCAAATATTAACGACCAGCTAAATGTTATCATATTAGTCTGTGATTCTTTAAGGTTGCGGCAACTAAGATTTTTTTGCATCATTTCCTGATCCAGGCCTGTCATTACAATTGCTATAAAAATACCACTAAGGAACTGTTTAATAAAAAATCTTTTATCGTGCCAGTCAGTAATAAATATTCGGGATGTATCACTATTCCATACAATTGATATTAATTTTCCAATTCCTAAATGCAATTCTTTGCTTATAAATACTATTGATAAAATAACTGCAAGTATCATAAATGTCGTTTGCAAAGTATCAGTCCACACAATAGTTTTAATTCCGCCTTTTACAGTATATAAAATAATTAACACAATAAACATTAGTACATTAACCCAGAATGGAATACCCCATGCATCGAATACAAATACCTGAAGTACTTTTACAACAACAAACATTCGCAATGATGCTCCCATTGTTCTTGAAACCAGAAAAAATGCTGCTCCGGTTTTATATGTCCAAAACCCAAACCTTTTTTCCAGAAATGAATATATCGAGGTTAGGTTCATCATGTAATATAGTGGTAATAAAACAGTAGCAATCACATAATAACCTACCAGATAACCAAAAACCACAACCAGGTATGAAAATTGTGTATCCTTAACCCATCCCGGAATCGACATAAATGTAACTCCTGAAAGGGATGCTCCAATCATTCCATAAGCAACAACGTACCAGGGTGAAGATCTGTTTCCTTTAAAATATGTAAAATTATCAGCTTTACGTGAGGTAATGAAAGTAATTGAAAATACTATACAGGTGTATATAATAAAAATGGTTAAAATTATTGCCGGGGACATAGATATAGTGCTTAGTGCTTATATAGTGCATAGTGCATAGTGCATAGTGCTTAGTGCTTAGTTGTTAGTTGTTAGTAGCAGGTTAAAAAGACAAGAATACTAAATTTTGTTGAATCAAAAGCTTTTAAGGTTTTTTAATTTAATCTTTGACGAATTGTTAAAAAATATTGATAAAAATATCAAATATTTTTACTAACATTGTTTCCCCTAACTAATATACTAAAAACCATGGAAGATGCAGCGTTAATTAGTATTTTAAGTAAATTAGAGACCATTTCAGTCGAATCTACCAATCCTAATCAATTAGAAGAAATTTTTAACCAGCTAAAAACAGTTAACGAAAAACTGATGTTAGTTAATAACAATCTGGCAGGTGTTTATGATGTAATGGAAGAAGCAGAAATATAGTCATAGCATAGCACTTTATAAGAATTCCATCCTTAAAATTATACACTTTCCTGTTTTATCATAAATATAAAAAATGATTTTTTAGGACAGTTAATATTGAAGAATGAGAATTGTTATTTGTAATCAGTTTATTACATTTTATTTAAGATACTTAAAAATTAAACCCCATAAAATTTCAATTTAATTATTTAAGATAAGCTAATAAATTAGTGGATTGGAAATCTTAAAATAAATAGGTTATGGATAAAAAAACTAATAATTTAATAAGACAATTTATTACAACTGTTGCAGATCAAACGCCAGGATATGTGACTGCTTATTTATTTGGTTCTTTCGCAAAAAACAAACAAAGACCAGATAGTGATATAAATATAGCATTGATTATTGATAATCTTAAGGATTCACAAAAGTTTGATATTCAGGTTCAACTTATGTTATTGGCATCTGAATATGATTCCAGAATTGAACCACATCCATTATCAAAACAAGACTTGAATTCTGACAATCCATTCGTTAATGAAATCAGAAAAACCGGGATTGAAATAACTTAAAAATCCAATAACGTCCAAAAGGAAATATTATGAGCAAGAAGAAACAAGCTGAATTTTTACAATGGTTTAACCCATTAATTGAAGCACTAAAAGAACTTGGCGGTTCACATGATGATGGAATAGACGGATATGGTTATATTGAATTAAATCCGTTTGTAAGTTTTAAAGTTCTATTTCAATGTAAAAGGTATAAAAACACCGTTTCCAGAGAACAGGTAGATGCATTTATAGGAACAATGTTAAGATATGGTGCAGAAAAGGGTATAATAATAACAACAGGGACATTTTCTGAACCTGCAAAAAAAGCTGCGGTTAGTGATGATTCCAGAAAAGTAGAAGGGAAAAAATATGTTGAATTAATTGATGGGCAAAGACTTGTTGAATTATTTGAGAAAGCTGAATTGGGTCTTAAACCAAAAACGGTTTATGAAATAGATTATAATTATTTTGAACCATTCATGACGCAAAAATAAATAGTTAACAGTACTAAACTGAAAAGTTTGATAATTTTAATATCAGAAATCATCTTACAATAGCTATAAATATTTTATTTATAATTATTTAAACCCAACCAATTAAGAAGCATAGCTGTCAGGCTAATGTCTACATATAGCAGAATGATAGATATTTAGTGTAAATGTAATATAATTTTATTGTAAATGTTAGAGTATGTCAACGACTGGATTTGTATATATTATGACCAATAAGAACAAAACTAATTTATATATTGGCGTTACAAACTATTTATGCAGAAGAATACATGAGCATAAAAATCATTTGATAAATGACACTTTTAGCGATAAGTACAATATTGAATACTTTATTTATTACGAAGAATTTCAATATTTTGATTTGGCAATAAAAAGAGAAAAAGAACTAAAAAAGTGGAACCGTCAAAAGTTTATTTCGAGCGACGCGAGAAAACTCAATATTAACAAAAAGAATCCCGAATGGAAGGTGCTGGTAACAGAGCGTGGCTTTGTTCGGAATAATCGATCATTTTCTCAATATGTTTCGGACATAGTCAATGAATTTCAACAAACAAAGGAGATTCCTCCCTACGGTCGGAATGACGACTCACAGTAGTGTGGAGGAGGGGGAGGCAGAGAGGGCGGCAGAGATAATGTCATTTGACACAAATATATCCGCCCTCTCTGCCTCCCCCTATCTGCCTGGAGCCGACGGTCATTTCGAGCGAAGCGAGAAATCTCAGCAAAAATATCATAATTGTATATCAGCATATTACGAGCCTTAGCTTGGTGACTATTTTTTATTAATATTTTTATATTTAATATATTACATTAAAAAAAACATAATTACTTATGTCAAGATAATACCTAAATTGGTTTAGAGAGATGCCCTATAATTAATTTTTAGTGTATAACAGTGACAATCATATATTATCAGACAATTTGTAAAGTTGCCTGAAGGCTTATAAAAATACCATATTAGCTGGGCGCCGTCCAACTGAAGCCGACGAAGGAGGCGGAAGGCGTTCGGCCAGCTAAGCATTTTTCTTTGTTTCATTTCTTTTTTTGCGAAAAAAGAAATTAAAAAAAATTTAATAAAATACTTATTGTGAAAATTTTAACGGCACAACAGATTGGAAATGTTGATAAATTAACTATCAACAGTGAACCTATAGCCTCAGTTGATCTTATGGAACGGGCAGCCTGTGCATGCCATGATTGGATAAAAGATCATTTTGCAAATAATTTAGAAATTAAAGTTTTTGCAGGCCCCGGGAACAATGGAGGTGACGGTATGGCAATTTCACGGATGCTTGCAAAATCAGGATATAAGGTTTTCGTATACCTGTTAAATTCACCTGATACATTTTCCCCGGATGCCAGGATTAATTATCATAAATTAGCTGATGTAAAAGGCATAGAAGTATTTTTCATTAAGGGATCAGATGATTTTCCATTGTTAGGCAGAACAGATATTGTAATTGATTCAATATTTGGTTCAGGAATATCCAGGCCTCTTATTGGTATTTCAGCTAAATTGGTCGAATATATCAACTTATCTGGGGCAATTATAGTATCAATTGATATTCCTTCAGGTTTACGAACGGAAGAAAATGAATATTCCAATAATGATTCAATTGTTCAGGCTAAATACACCCTGACTTTTCAAATGCCTAAAATTGCATTCTTCTTTGCAGAAAACGAGCGTTATACAGGTGAATGGGCAGTTATTGACATTGGGTTATCATCATCGGCTATTGAAGATCAGCAGACAAATTACTATTATACAGGCAGGGAAGATATATCAAAATTTTTAATAACCAGGAAAAAATTTGCCCATAAGGGTAATTTCGGGCATTCATTATTAATGGCAGGCAGTTTTGGTAAAATGGGTGCTGCTGTGCTTGCTTCCAAAGCTTGTTTACATTCAGGCGCGGGATTATTAACAACACTTGTACCATATAAGGGCTATGATATTATGCAAACCTCAGTTCCGGAAGGAATGGCAATAGTTGATAAAAATCCTGATTTTATTATGGAATTACCAGAATTAGAAGGATATAATGCTATTGGAATAGGCCCTGGAACAGGTAAAGATGAAAAAACAGGCCAATTGCTTTACAGTTTATTGACAAAAACAAAAATTCCTGTTGTAATAGATGCCGATGCTATTAACCTTATCGCGATGCATCCTGATTGGATGGGACTGTTGTCCCCAAATATTATACTGACACCGCATCCGGGTGAATTTGACCGGTTGGCAGGACCGTCCGTGAACGGCTATCACAGGCATTTGAAACAAATTGATTTTTCAAAGAAATATAATACTGTGGTTGTACTAAAAGGAGCCTATACGTCAATTACATCTCCTGAAGGAAGGTGCTGGTTTAACTCTACAGGTAACCCCGGCATGGCAACTGCCGGCAGTGGAGATGTTTTAACAGGAATTATATTATCTTTGCTTTCGCAGGGATACCAACCGGTGCATGGAGCAATTACAGGTGTGTGGCTGCATGGTTTGGCCGGAGATATTGCCTGTGAATTAAATGGGGAAGAGGCCTTAACCGCCTCAGATATAATAAATAACCTTGGAAAGGCTTTTCAAAAAATTAAAAAATTATGACAAAATACTTTATTCTCCTGCTTTCAGGTTTGCTATTTTTTTCTTCATGCATAGAAACCAGGGATGTTGAAGTTTCTCCGGGAATAAAAAATTCTCCAAGGAGTATTGTTTATGCATTGCCACTTACAACAATTAAAATTTCAATTGAAGTAACAAAAACAATAACCCAAAAAGGAATTTATGCTGAATTTGCAGAAAAATTACTTCATATAAAAAATGTTCCATTATGGGATTCACATATATGGTCAGTTACCAATACCAAAATTGAAACCTTAACTGAAGCCGATCCTTTAAATTATTATACACTTACCTACAAAATATATCCGGGCAATATTGATAAGCTTTTGTCAATATCTGACAAGGGTGTTATACTCGATTTTGCCAAATCCTTTACGAATAGTTTAAATCAAACTATATATTCAGGGAGATCAGATTCTATATCCGATCCGGGAATTTTAAATCCTACGCTGACAATTAAAACCGATACATTATACAAAACTATAATATACGACAGTACATTTCGCCGGGTACCGGTTATTAAAAAGCAGATACTGGCAAAAAATAAGGAAGATGAAGCTAATGACGCAGCTGAACTTATCCTTAAAATCCGGAAGAGCAGAATTAAGTTATTACGAGGTAAACTTACATACCCTCCGGATGGTGAAGCCTTAAAAGTAAATATGGAAGAACTGGATAAACTTGAAAATATGTATTTAAATATGTTTACAGGTGTTAATTATCAGGAAAAAAGAACCTTTACATATTACGTTAGGCCTGGAAAAGAACAGGCAACAACAGAAATTTGTTATTTTAGTTTTGACAGAGGAATTGATAGCCAACCATTACCAGGCAACAGACTAATAACTTTACAATTAATTAAAGTCAACGATTTACCGCCTTCAATAAACTTAATACCTGAAAAGACATTGAACATGCTTTATTTTAGAATACCGGCCACTGTAACTGCAGTAATAAAATTAGGTGATCAAAGTATTGCCTCACAACGTTTGCCTGTATATCAATTTGGTATTATTCAGGTCCTCCCCTTGAAAAAATAGAGCCAAGAGCCAGGAACCAAGAGCCAAGAGCCAAGAGCCAAGAGCCCAAACATTAGTCACTGGTTATTTGTAAATGTGATTAATGAAAATTAAATTTTCAAATTTGAACTTGAAAACATTATTCTTATCCTGGTTCCTGGTTCCTGGTTCTACTTTATGTTAATTATTCATTAATAATTACTAATTACCAAGAGTATAATGGATACGAGCTCATAAGTCCGTTTACCTTTTTTTTAACCATGGTAATAATTTGATCGTTATCAATGTTGTTAAGGACTTCGTCTATTAGCTCTACAATCAGCCCGATTTGGTTTTCTTTAATGCCCCTCGTAGTAATAGCAGGTGTTCCAATCCGGATTCCTGAAGTTTGGAAAGAAGAACGGGTATCAAACGGTACCATATTTTTATTAATTGTAATATCTGCCTTCATTAGAATATTCTCTGCCATTTTGCCATTGATATCAGGAAATTTGGTCCGGAGATCTACCAGCATCAAATGATTATCTGTGCCGCCTGATATAACTTTATAACCTTTTTGCATAAAATTATCTGCCATTAGGCTGGCATTTTTCTTTACCTGGCTAACATACAATTTATAATTATCACTTAAATCTTCATTGAAAGCAACAGCCTTGGCTGCAATAACATGTTCAAGCGGGCCTCCCTGTATTCCGGGGAATACTGCAGAATCAAGCAATTGCGACATCGTTTTGGTTTCGCCTTTTGTAGTTTTAAGGCCCCATGGATTGTCAAAATCCTTTCCGATAAGTATCATTCCTCCTCTTGGCCCGCGCAGAGTTTTGTGTGTAGTTGTAGTTACGATATGGCAATGCGGAAAAGGATTATTTAATAAACCTTTTGCAATTAATCCCGCCGGATGTGAAATGTCTGCCATAAGTATAGCGCCAATCTTATCAGCAATTTCACGCATCCGGGAATAATCCCAGTCACGTGAATAGGCCGAAGCTCCTGCAATAATAAGCCTTGGTTTTTCTTTCAAAGCAACCTGGGCCATTTCATCATAATCAATTAATCCTGTATCATGATTTACCCTATAGGCAACAGGATGATACAGAATCCCCGAATAATTTACCGGCGATCCGTGAGTAAGGTGGCCTCCATGAGAAAGATCAAAGCCAAGAAAAGTATCGCCAGGCTTTAAAATTGCCAGCATTACTGCTGCATTTGCCTGAGCCCCTGAGTGAGGCTGGACATTTGCCCATTCTGCCCCGAATAAAGTTTTGGCACGATCAATTGCAAGGCCTTCAACTTCATCAATAAACTGGCAGCCTCCATAATATCGTTTACCAATATAACCTTCTGCATATTTGTTTGTTAAACAGGATCCCATGGCTTTAAGTACATTATCGCTAACGAAATTTTCTGATGCAATAAGTTCTATGCCGGTTGTCTGGCGATGCTTTTCCTGTTCAATTAATTTAAATATTTTGTCGTCGGATGTCTGTTTTAAGTTCATAATGGATGAAATAAAAGACAAAGGTAAATGTTTCAGAATTATTAATTCAGGTTGTTAATAAATAAGTAATAATAATATTATAAAAGTTGCAACCTATGAATATTAATTTATCAGTAATTCACTAAAATTTGTATGTTTGTAATAAACACCCGGGCAATATGGTTAAATTTGAAACATTTCAATTTGTCAATGGTCTGAAACTGATTGTAAATGAAGATTTTTCGACGCCATTAGCAGCTGTAAATATTCTTTACAAGGTTGGTTCGAGGGACGAACAACTTTCCCGGACTGGTTTTGCACATTTGTTTGAACATTTAATGTTTGGAGGTTCTCAAAATATAAGTTCGTATGACGAACAATTACAGAAAGTTGGTGGCGAAAATAATGCTTTTACTACCAGTGATATCACAAATTATTATATAACATTACCCTCCGATAATATTGAAACTGCATTGTGGCTTGAATCTGACCGGATGCTTGCCCTTGATTTTTCTGATGAAAAACTTAAGATTCAACAAAATGTTGTCATTGAGGAATACAGTCAGAGGTACCTTAATCAGCCATACGGAGATATGTGGCTTATATTAAAGCCTTTAACATATAAGGTTCATCCTTATCGCTGGCCAACTATAGGTAAAAATATAAATCATATTCAAGAGGCAACTCTGAATAATGTGAAAAATTTCTTTTATTCACATTATGCACCTAATAATGCTTTTCTTTCTATTTCCGGAAATATTGCATCTGAAAAGGCCTGCCTTCTTGTGGACAAATGGTTTGGTAACATTGAACCCAGGATTTTAAAACATGTGAATTATCCGCGGGAACCAATACAGAAAAAATCAAGGACTATGACAGTATACCGTAAAGTACCCTCTGATGCGATATATAAAGCCTGGCATATTCCTGAACGATCAGATAAGGATTATTATGTGTGTGATCTTATAACAGACCTTTTATCCGGGGGAAAATCGTCCAGGCTCTACCAGGACCTGGTAAAAGAAAAGAAATTATTTACTGAAATAAATGCTTATATAACCGGTGATATTGATCCCGGGCTTCTGATCATTGGAGGCAAGCTAATGCAGGGTGTAAATATCGAAACTGCTGATAATGCTATAAATGAAAAAATTAATTCTTTAAAAACGATAATAATTGGGGAAAAAGAATTCACAAAAGTTCAAAACCGTTTTGAAACTGCCATTTTGCAAGGATATTCGAATATTTTAAATAAAGCGATGGGACTTTCATATTTTGCAATGTTAGGCGATGCTGGTTTGATAAATAGTGAAATAAACTACTACTTTTCTGTTAAGCCTGAAGATATAATGAGGGTTTCAAAAGTTATTTTTGACCATTCAAACTGTTCCACACTTTATTATCTTTCTGAAAAATAAAATAGTATGACAATTAACAGGACTATACCACCTTATATAAGTGAAATTAATTCATTTAATATTAATAAAGCCCGCAAAACAATTCTGAAAAATGGTATTCCTTTATATCAGTTAAATTCAGATAATACTGAACTTGTTAAAATTGAACTAATGTTTGAAGCCGGAAACTGGTTTCAAAAATCACCAATTGTTGCTTTTGCGGTAAACCAATTGCTTAATGAAGGAACTACCAGATTCACATCGGCCGAGATTGCTGACATTGTCGAATTTTATGGGGCATATTTAGGGTACAATCTTGATAAGGATTTTGCTTATGTTTCCTTTTTTACTATGAGCAAATTTTTGCCGGAAGTATTACCATTGCTCGAAGATATTATTAAGAACGCAACATTTCCTGAACACGAAGTTTTTCATTTCAAGAATAAAAGCAAGCAACAATTTCGGATAGAACAAACAAAATTAAGAAACATTGCCAGGGCAGTTAATTCCAGAATGATGTTCGGCAATAATCACCCTTACGGATACATGATAGTCGAGGAAGACTTCGATACAATTCTGAGAGAAGATTTAACAGATTTTTACAGACATTTTTACAGTTCCGGCAGGTGTACCATAATTGCATCCGGAGCAACAAATGACAAGGATATAATTTTGATTGAAAAATGTTTTGGAGAAGGTGTTTGGAATTATAACGAATTGAACAAAGATATTTTATATAGTGTTTTACCGGAAACAGAACGGAAAATATATATTGAAAAACCTCATGCCGTGCAGAATGCTGTCAGGATTGGCAAAGAATTGTTTAACAGGTTAAATCCTGATTATATTGGCATGTCAGTTGTTAATTGCATATTAGGAGGTTATTTTGGTTCACGGTTAATGAAAACATTAAGAGAAGACAAAGGCTATACTTATGGGATAAATTCTTTATTTGTGACGTTTTTGCATTCAGGATATCTTTCAATTTCTTCTGATTTGGGAACGAAAGTTACAAAAAATGCTATAAACGATATTTATGAAGAAATAGAAAAATTAAGAACAGAATTGGTTCCTGAAACAGAGTTAGGTCGGGTTAAAAATTATTTGCTGGGTGAATTAGTCAGGATGTTTGATGGTCCGTTTGCCCAGGCAGAAAGTCTTATTTCACTTTTGGAATACAACTTTGGATACGAATATTATGATAATTATATTGAAACAATTAAATCAATTTCTTCGGCACAAATTTTGTCCCTTGCTAAAAAATATCTAGATCCGGCTTCTTTTTATGAAGTAGTGGTGGGAGTAATGTGAAACGTAAATTACAAATTACTAATTTGAATTAATAGTTGAAAAATTTAGACCACAAAGATCACAAAGGGATACACAAAGTAACGCAAAGGAGCTAACCATTTTAAATGATGAAATCAAGTATATTTTGAATTATGCTTTGTGTACCTTAGTGATTAACTTAGTGTACCTTTGTGGTAAATTTAATATGCTAAATTAACCCTTAATTAACATTATTGACTAATTGAATAAAGT
This sequence comes from uncultured Bacteroidota bacterium, assembly GCA_963846585.1. Classification (GTDB taxonomy): domain Bacteria; phylum Bacteroidota; class Bacteroidia; order Bacteroidales; family JAAUTT01; genus JAAUTT01. The sequence continues at coordinate 167,202 of CAWJWO010000001.1, read as the reverse complement.
TGTAAAGGTTATATATACAACCTCTACAACTAATAAATATTGAACATTGAGAAAAATTATTATCATAGTTGCTTTAATTTGGAATGTATTACATTCTTTTGGGCAGCAAATTCCTGATCCGCCTGCAATTAAATTTGTTACAGTTGAACCAACAACCGGACTGGTATATATTAAATGGATAAATAGCGGGTCACCTCACCTGAAAAAATATTATATTGTACAGATGGCTGACAATGGCAATAATAACCCTTATTATGGTTATTCATCCCCCTATGCCGATTCTGTTAATTATAGCCCTACAACAACTTCAACTTCATTCATGTACGATTCTGTTAAATATAAAGCAGTATGGTTTAATATGATAGCATTAGATTCCTTAGGAATAAAAAGCGGTTTTTCAATTTCCAACCGTACTGTTTTTTTAACCAATACATATGATTCATGCAATTCATCAATAAATCTGACCTGGTCCAAATATGTCGGGTGGGGTAATAATCTGTCAAAATATATAGTGTGGGAAATTATTGATAATTTTAACCCTGTTGTTATAAATGACAGTATACCGGCAAATAGTAATCAATTCTCAATATATGCAAGCGGTAACCAGTTGCATACATATTATGTATTAGCAAAAAATACTGATGGAACCACTACATCAACTTCTTACGAGTCCAACCGATTTGTAAAACCAACCGGATTGCCTTCATATATTCAGGGTATTTCATCAAATTTTACCTCTGCTAACCAGGTTACTCTTAATTTTTCAATTGATCCAAATTCACAAATATCAAATTATCAGCTTTTACGAAGTACAAACCCTGCCGGTTCATTTTTACCGGTAAAAACATTGACAAACGTTAATAATAGTGGAAATATAAATACAAGCGATAGTACAACTTTGACCATGTATTACGAGCTTGAACCAATTACTGCATGTAATCAGGTTGCTGTTATTCCAAATCTTGTTACTGCAATGTATCCGGCATGGCAACCTAACATCAAAAGTTATGAATATTGCCTGGCCTGTGTATATAAATTGGTATATGGGAGTTAAGCAATATAATATATACAGAAGCATTGGCAGCGGAACGCCGGAATTAATAGAAAAAAGCCCTGCAGATCAACCAACACAATATAATGACAATATTAGTCCGCTTATAGGCCAAAATAATCAGGGTAATCTTTGTTACTATATTATTTCTGTTTCAAACCCGGATAGTAGCGGTAATTCATATAACAGCCAGTCAGCAACAGTTTGTACCGACCTGTCATCTGATGTTTTTATACCCAATGCCTTTATTCCAAATAGTAACGGACCCAATAATGAATTTAAAGCTTTTTTTGCTTTTGAGCCTTTGCAATTTAAAATGATCATATATAACCGCTCTGGTGGGGAAATTTATGAAACTGAAAATTCTCAGGAAGGATGGAACGGAAAACTGAAGGGAGGAATAAATGCTTCTGAAGGAGTATATGTTTATTTCATAACATTTACCTCCGGTAATGGTGAAAAATATTATAAAAAGGGTAGCTTTTCGTTAATTTATCCATAATAATCATTTTATAAACAAAGATTTATTAATAGTACTGAATATTAGAAAGCATTATTAACTAATTTTGTAAAATAAGGTAATGTATTTATGATTGGAGTTCTGACAGAACAGGATGAAAAATTAATAGTTGACCGTTTTGACGATTTATTGGCTCATTGTACCAGGAGGATCAAAGGGGATGAAGATCGTACTTTAATTATTGAGGCATTCGAACTGGCCAACGAAGCTCATAAAGAAATGAAAAGAAAATCGGGTGAGCCATACATCCTTCACCCAATAGCTGTTGCAAAAATAGTAGCCACAGAAATTGGGCTTGGCACTACTTCAGTTGTTGCGTCACTTTTGCATGATATTGTTGAAGATACCGATTACACTCTGGAATTCATTGCTACTAATTTCGGCAAAACAGTTGCTTCTATTGTAGATGGCCTGACAAAAATATCAGAAGTTTTTGACAATAATTCGTCCCTGCAGGCTGAAAACTTCCGTAAAATGTTATTAACATTATCTGATGACATCAGGGTAATTTTCATTAAGTTGGCTGACAGGTTACACAATATGCGTACACTGGATTCTTTGCCTCCTTACAAGCAAATAAAGATATCAGGGGAAACAATTTTTCTTTATGCCCCTTTAGCTCATCGGTTAGGCCTTTATCCCATAAAAACTGAGTTGGAAGATCTTAGTTTAAAATACAGGCATCCAAAAATATTTGACGAAATAGTTAATCGCCTGCATGATACTGAAGAAAACAGGAGAAAACAAATTGAGGAATTTACCCGGCCAATCCGTAATGCTCTCGATAAAAATGGTATCTCATATGAAATATCCGGCAGGCCCAAATCGATTTATTCCATCTATTTCAAAATGCAGCATAAGGGAGTACCTTTTGAAGAGGTATACGATTTGCTTGCTATAAGGGTAATCTTTGAACCAACCGATGATATTCCGGAAAAAACGCAATGCTGGAATATTTATTCCATATTAACTGATATTTATATGCCCAAACCTGAACGCATAAGGGATTGGGTTAGTACTCCCAAAACTAACGGTTATGAAGCCTTGCATGTTACTGTTATGGGTCCCAGTGGAAAATGGATTGAAGTTCAGATTCGCACCAGGAGAATGGATGAGATAGCTGAACGTGGTTTTGCTGCTCATTGGAAGTATAAAGGTTCGGGTTCACAGGAATCTGAACTTGATAAATGGCTGAAGAGTATTCGTGAAATGCTTGCAAATCCGCAGTCTGATGCTTTAGAGTTCCTTGACGAATTTAAAATGAGCCTGTTTTCATCCGAAATACATGTCTTCACACCTAAAGGACAAATAATAACCCTGCCAAAAAATGCTACGGCTCTTGATTTTGCTTATGAAATTCATTCCGAAATTGGCAATTCGGCAATAGCTGCCAAAGTTAACCATAAACTAGTCCCTTTAAACCATATAATTGGTAGTGGTGACCAGGTTGAAGTGGTTACATCAGATAAACGAAAATCGCAACGTGAATGGTTTGAGTATGTTGTTACGGCAAAGGCAAAAGCAGCTATAAAAGCTTCAATTAAAGCTGAAATTAAGAACAGGATAGAAATAGGTAAACATATTCTCGAAAATAAATTAAGTGAAATGAGCCTTGTACCCAGTTCACGGATTTTTAAGAAGTTGTTGCCTGCCTATGAAGTAGTGTCGAAGGATGAACTTTACAGCAAAATTGGCAGTGGAATTATTAATCTGGATGATGTAGTTAAAGTCTTAAAAAAGAATACAAAGAACAAATGGATCCGTTATTGGGAACTTCAGCTGACTAAAGTAATTCCTCGAAAGGATGAAATTATTGATAATGAATTAGTTAATAATTTGGAGAATGTTGATATTGATCCTAAATCCACTTTTTTAATCCGTGAAACGACTGATGGCACTGAGGCAAATTATCATCTGGCTAAATGTTGCAATCCAATTCCCGGCGATGATATAGTAGGGCACCGCAATGCTCATGATAATAAAGTAATTATACATAAATCAAGATGTCCTCATGCTGTCAAGCTTGTTTCTGCACATGCAAACTTATTAATACAAGCAAAATGGACTACTTATAAAATTTTATCTTTTTTAGCCAGGATTGCTATCAGGGGAATTGACCGATTTGGAATATATAACCAAATTACAAATATTATCTGTAAAGAGTTTAGTGTAAACATAAGGGCGATAGATCTTGCCAGCCATGATGGTATTTTCGAAGGCACAATTGACTTGTACGTACATAACGCCAAAGATTTGAACAACCTTATTGACAATCTTTTAAATACAAAAGGGGTTGAACATGTCAGCCGGGTAGAGAACCTGCCGGAGTAAAAATTTCTGAAAGAAAGCGTTGATTTACAAATGATTTATTTTGATATTATCCTCGATTCCAAGGGATTCTTGAGTCCATTATAGGTGTCAAGATACCCTTTTACAGAACCGACTACTACTTTTGCTTCCACCAAAATAGGAAGATGGTTTTTATCATCTGTGAACCAAACATATATCTTTTCACCTTCCTTGAAATTTGTACTCTCTACCGCAGTGGCTTCAATCTTAAAGCATCTGAATTTTTCTTTTCTGTGAAGTCCGGGGATAATTTCCTTGCCTAAAAACCTGATTTTTATCGGATACAGTTTCCCGTCAATTAATGTATTCACAGTTAGAATGTTTTTTACCTTATATTGATCAAACGGAATGGTTCGGCAATAGTATATGGTTGACAATATGTCAAATGTACAGGAAGGAATATGAACTGTATCCTGAATGACTGGCCGGTGGGTAATGTTGGCATGATGAATTATTCTGCTGTGAGACTGATCAAACGAGTAGGTTTGCCTGACTTCAAATCCACCTTCTGATGAATTCTGGTCAAACCAGAGAGGTGTTAATTTTTCGGATGTTACCAAAGATTGAAAACAGTCCCTGACTTTGAAAAACCAGTCAAAAGCTTTTAGACTGGATCCTTTTGCAACAAACCAGTATCCCTGATCCGAACCAATTTTTTGGGAATTTACCGAGAATTGAATATTCGCAGCATGTATCCATATGAATCCCCAGGTATAAAGTGCCTGATAACTCAGCTTTTCTCCGGCGTAAAATGCATTTACCGAACTAACGCATTGCGGAAAAACAGTCTGATAAATCATAGTCCAGATCAATAATCCGCAAAAAATGCCTTTCCATTTTTTATTCAATATATCCTCACCTTCATCATTAGTAAATAATTCAAATTTAAAAAAAAATTAAACTTCATCACTTAATCACTTCATCACTTAATCACTTAATTACTATTAATTGAAACTATTTTCTTTTTAGAACGTTATATCAATACATAAAGCCTAAAAGCTTAAAACCTAACCTAAAAGTTGTTACATAATAAAAATATATTATTTTTGATTTAATTTTTAATTAGTCTAAATATATGGTTGATAATGGTACAAAAAATACTGTAAGAAAGATATTCACAGAGTATCTTGAAAAGAAAGGACATAGAAAAACACCTGAAAGATTTGCTATTCTTGATGAAGTGTACACACGTAACAATCATTTCGATATTGAATCTCTGTACATTTATATGAAAAATAAAAATTACAGGGTTAGCAGGGCAACATTATATAATACTATGGACCTCTTACTTAGTTGTAACCTTGTTGTTAAGCACCAGTTCGGAAAAAATATTTCACAGTTTGAAAAAGCCTATCGATGCACACAGCACGATCATTTAATATGTACCCAGACAGGTAAAGTAATAGAATTTTGTGATCCCCGTATAGACGAAATTATTAAAACTGCCTGTGAATTAAATAATTTTGAACCTTCTCATCATTCATTGTATATTTATGGTGTTGTAAATGACAAAAAGCCGGAAAAAGTTAAACGGCTGGCAAAAAAATCAAGTGCCTGAAAGATAATGTATGCGGGGAGACTTATTTTCGCAATTTTAGCCGGACTTAATACTTTATTGGTTTTTTCGCAGTAAAGTGATAGTACAGTTAAAACATTGCCCAATGTTGTAGTTATTATTTCCAACGGACACGAAAGCCGGCGATGCCGGTTGTTACGGCAATAAAGCATTAAAATCCCAATAATTTAATATTTGATAATTATGATTTTTAAATAATAAATTTATATATTAACCTGGTTTAATTATTGTTATTATATCTTTATTATGAATGATAAAAAAATAATTAGTTGGATTGACACTTTAAGAGCATTAGCAATTATTGCAGTTGTAACTGTTCATGTTTCCATTCCCGTTATTATTAAATATTTAACTATCAATCATATGTATTGGTGGGTAGGAAATATTTTTGATTCATGTTCACGTTTTTGTGTTCCGGTATTTGCAATGATTACTGGTGCATTATTACTACCAAGGCCATTTGATTTAAAAACATATTTTAATAAACGTATAAGCAGGGTTTTGATTCCATTTATAATTTGGACAGTTATATACATTATTTATAATGCTTTAATGGATATTAAGGACCACAATCCTGTAAATGCAGGTTGGTTTTACAACCAGTTATTGACAGGAGGTTGTTATCATTTATGGTACATATATATGTTATTGGGGCTTTATCTTTTAATACCAATATTCAGCCGCTGGGTGCAAAATTGTAGTGAAAATGAAATTATTTTGTTCCTCGTTATTTGGCTATGTACATTTTTCCTTGATTCAAGTTTCAAACTTTACCAGATTAAAATTGACTTGCATAATTTTTCCGGTTTTGTTGGTTATATGGTGTTGGGATATTATTTATCACAAAAAACATTTTCAATAAAAAGATTAAACTTAACTGCATGGTTATTAATTATTACAGGATGTGTTATTACAGCCTTTGGAAGTTTTTATATTTTAATGAGGTACAATAATTTTAGTGAGGATTTTTATAATTTTTTTACTTTAAATGTTTTAATGGCTTCGATAGGTGTATTTATTGTGGTTAAAAACAATCATTTTTTTGAGCGAGGAATGCCGGGGCAAATAAAATTTTTTTTATCCAAAAATAGTTATGGAATATATTTAGCACATATGCTTATACTGGAATTATTTGATCACATATTAGTTAGGATTCATAGTATTAATCCAATAATATTAATTCCTGTTGAAATTATTCTTTGTTTGGCAATTACAGGATTAATTTTAAGGTTTTTGTCAAGGCTGCCCCTGGGAAAATATATTACAGGATAGATTAGCCGCAATTTTTAATAGGGTAGCCTTAAAAGAATTTAATATTATCTTTAAATCAAATTTATCCTACAGGATAATATTTTAAAATAAGAATATTAAATAATATGGTGGATGCCGAAAAACCTAAGAGTAGGCAAATTTAACTAACTATCAATGAAAAAATTAAATTTATTTTTTGCAGGTATTCTCATTTTGTCAGTTGCCAATGTAAACGGACAGGTATTTTTTGGCGGCAACATCGGTTTAGCTTCTAATGGAGGCAGTACCTCTTTTAATGGAACATCAACAGATAAAGAGTCTACAACAACATTTACCTTTAGCCCGATGGTCGGATATTTTTTATCGGATAATCTTGCAGTGGGTGGACAAATTAATTTTTCATCCAGTACCGTTAAAATACCTGGTAATCCGGAAGAAACCGAAGTATTGAATACTTATTTTGGAACAGAGGAAAAAAATACCTTATCGAATTTTAGTTTTGGAGCAGGTGTGAACAACATTGTAACAACCGGGGCTATAACGATCGGAGCTATTATTAAGTTATAATTTCAAAAGAAACTGACTGATGTGGACTTAAATTCCTATATACGCAATTTATTATTTGTCACTTTTTTGCGTTCAAAAAAGTAACCAAAAAACCTTCGACATCGCTCAGGTACCAAATCTTAAGCCGCAATTTAATATAGGTCAGCCATAAAGGCTGACCCTACAGACTGCCCGCGGCTAATAAGGTATCATATTTATGCCATTGGCGGCTTCGTAGGTTAAATGATAGTCAATTTGGTTGTTGGGCACAAATTGCCAGTTTAGAAAAGCTGTAGATGGTACTTTGAAATTATGTTAAAGCATATATAATAAGATAGCTGATATTTAACATTTAACATATTATCATCTTATGGGACATATTTTGTTCAGGGTAAAATTACATAATTATTTTTTAGGAATATGGTTTTCTAATTGGACAAGATCAAATCAATGTTTATGACTTTGCATTATCTGACAATGGAGCGGCTTGTGTGTGTTTGTTGAAGGATAATAAGTTTTTGCAAAACCCATTGTATTGGCAACAAACGTATGCGTTTAAGCCAGGAAAAAATACCATTAAGGTCGAAGTTCGTGCTGGCAATACCATGATTTATTATGTTAATGATTCTAAAATTGGTATAGTCCGAAACGATGCAGGTTTCGACTATAAATTTTATGGACTGGTTGTTACAGGTAATCAGGGAATTTGCTTTAACATGTTACGGATATATAAACATGATGACAATTAGGCCAATAGTCAGTTAAGTTGCTATTTGTCACAATAAAACGAAGTTGGGATGTAAGCAAGTATTAACTTAAGTTCTTAAACTTGATCAGGATTGTAAAAGGAAAGCACAAATTTAGTCACTTTTATATATTGCCAACCTGCTGAAACAAACATCTGCTTTATTAAAGACACCCAATCCTATACATTCATTTAAATAATCTGCATTGGCATTAAATGATCCGATAAGAATATCATTCACATAAAAGTTAATCATTTTACCTTTTATCTCTAATTTTAAACGGTTCGTTTCATGGTTCTGAATTGATGCTAAAGCATTATTGTTCCAATTAACCGGGGATCCGCCAGATTGATTATTTATATATTCTATAACTCCAGATGCTCCGCTTTTTGAAATGCAACACACATAAAAACTTGTGACTATAGGATTATAATCGTTTTTTTCGTTGCTTGTACCTATAATAATCCCATAAGGGGCATTTTCTGTCCCTTCAACCCATTTGCAGTCTAATTCAATAGAGTAATTGTGAAGATTTTTGGGATTGTAGCCAAAAAATCCTTTATCCATTAGTAAGTATTTCAACCAATATGAACTTTCCCCAGTTGTTGTAGTTGAAATATGATAACCGGAAGAATTTGCATAAAAAGCCGGATCAAGTTTATTATCAGTCCATTTCCAAAAACCCATTTCAGTAAAAGTTGTAAAATAAAAAGGTTCAGAAGAGTTAGGGCGTTTTTTATTTTTAAGAAAATTAACAGCTTCTGATCTTACTGCCTCATAACGGTCATTTGTTGCAATTAACCTGATGGATTGAATTATATTTTCATCTACTTCCTGGGTAAGATTGTCAAATGCAATGATAGCAAACTTTCTTGTACCCCAGTCATTATCTGATAAAGCTTTTGTCAATATACCAATATCTTCCTTTGTGTTTACCTTAACCGGAAGTTGATTTTCACCAAAGGATACATTAAGATTATACTTGTTTGTTCCTGAGATTTCGTGTATACTAATAAATGTTATTGCATTTTCTTTAACAACAAGATTATTTAATCGGGTAAAACTTAGTTTAATGTCATGAGTTCCCGGCTTCATGGGTATTGTAAGTTCTTTTTTTGATGCAATAAAATGATCTGGAGAAATTGATACATCCTTACCATCAATAATTTCATCAATTTCTGTTACAATATTCACTTTGTTCTTGTTGTAGTCAGTATAAAACTTAATATATCCATTCTGTTGTGCATAAATGGATATGGATTCCAAAGCAAAAGGAATAATTATTAAAGAAATTTGGAACTTAATATAATTTTTCATTTTAGTTGGAATTATGGGTTCCTGCAGGAAATGGCCAATTTGTACAAAAAACTAAACTTATAAAGGGCTTAAGGTACCGCAGAGACATTGGAAATGAGGGTGTAAAAGATAATCTTTTGGTAGACAAACTCTAACCTTTTCCGGACATATATTTGTATTATTAGGATGTAAAATATAATCCTTAATATCAATATCCTTAATAAAAGACGGAACATCTTTATTCTTTGTATCAATAATCAATATAGTATCTTTATATTTAACGAAATAGCATAAATACACGTTGGCTGATAAGATTGAACTAAACGGTTTTCCTTTATAAGGGAATACTCTCAAAACTCGTGTTTCATAATAATCTTTGTCAATTGTCACTTTTTCGTAATTATAAAGGTTCAATTCACTTGAATTATCACCTATTTTAATATGACAAGATGTTAATAATAAAATGATTGTGATAAACAAACAAATGTTCTTCATATTAAAAAGAGCTTTATAAATAAACAAAACTACTCAAAATTAAAATTTTATTATATTTTATATAACATTCTATAATAAAAAATATTAACATTCAAAAGGCAACACTTCACAATGTTGCCTTTTAATAAAAAATTATTGAAAACAAGCATATAAATTTAATAAGATTATTTTATTTCTAAGTATCAAAAAGCCTATAAAATCATTTGTTCAATATTCAAACACCTCATTTAACCAACAATTTTGAATTTGATAAAGGAATTTTCTGTTTGTTTAATGAAATATGTACATTTTCACAACAAATAATAAAAAAAGATGTTATACTCTTTAAATAAATCAATCTTTAATGTTTTGTATGTCAATTAAAATTGTTTTTTGAATGGTTTTCATTTAATCTGAATGAAGTTTATTAATAATTATGAAATATTCTCATTTTCAATAATTATTATAGAAATATGCATTTTAAAATGGAAAACAAAAAGACTAAATATATGAGTATAATGTCTAATGAATCAAATAATTTGCAATTATCGGGTATCGGAATATTCAATGATTGCTTTAATCCGGTTCTTGATGGAGTAACGACAGTTGTAAAAAATTATGCTTATTGGCTGAACAAAAAATTAGCACCCACCGTGGTAGTAACTCCCTTATTTCCAGGATATAGTGATCATGAGGAATTTAATGTTATCAGATATTTTTCTGCACCTTTACCCATGAGAAAGCCATACAGAATTGGCTTACCTTTTTTGGATTTAAATATTAATACAACTTTAGCGAATACTAATTTTGGAATAGTACATGCACATTCTCCATTTTCAGCGGGTACAATGGCATTAAAAATTGCCAGAAAAAGAAGTATTCCAATTGTAGCTACATTTCATTCAAAATTCCGTGACGATTTTCAAACAATTATTCCAAGTAAAAAAATTGTTGATCATTTGATTAAAAAAATTGTAAACTTTTACGAATCTGTTGATGAAGTTTGGGTACCACAGGCCCAGGTTGAAGAAACTATCCGTGCTTATGGTTACAAGGGGAAAATTGAAATTGTTGAGAACGGAGTCGATATTGAGCCGGAAAGCGATATTGAGACCTATCGTCAGGAAAGCAGAGAAATAGAAAATTTTGAACCAAATGAATTTATTTTTCTTTTTGTCGGCCAACATATTTGGGAGAAAAACCTTCGGTTCCTGATTGATTCATTAAACCTGATCAGAGATTTCAAATATACATTATTATTTGCAGGAGAAGGTTATGCTAAGAATAAAATGGAAAAACTCATAACCAGATATAAATTAAACGATAGAACAAAATTCTTAGGGGCAATTCATGACAGGAACAGATTAAAAAGAATTTATGCCAGTGCTGATTTGTTTCTATTCCCGTCACTATATGATAATGCTCCTTTAGTTGTGAGGGAGGCAGCTTCCATGCATACCCCTTCCTTGCTGTTACAAGATTCCACAGCATCAGAAATTATTCAGGATGGGGTAAATGGGTATCTCGCTAAAAATGATAAGGAATTATTTATTAAAAAAATTTGTAGCATTTATGATAAACGAACAGAATTAAAAATTATAGGAGAAAATGCAGCAAAATCAATATGTCGTCCTTGGGAAACCATTGTTGATGAAGTAACAGACCGTTACGAAAATCTACTTAAAAGAAGGAATAAAAAATTGACATTTAAGGTTTAATAACAAAATCTGAAAATAATAAAACCACATTTTTAATTAGCCCAAAGATTCTTGAAGTATCCACTAAAAAATTAATTTATAAGTAATTATTTTCTGTATTAGGCGAATAGCAATATTTTATATCAAATTTTAATAAAAATAATTATTATTTAAAAAAATTTTCCTAATTTTGACCAATTAGTTAAACCATTAAATTAAACTAATTAGTTTAATTATATATTTAATTATGACCGAACAGGAAAAATCAACCGAAGAAGTTATTTTCGAAGCAGCACGCAATGTTTTTATTGAAAAGGGTTTCGACGGTGCCCGCATGCAGGAAATAGCTTTAGTTGCAGGTATTAATAAGGCATTGCTTCACTATTATTACCGTACAAAGGAAAAGCTGTTCAATGCAATTTTTGAGCGTGTTTTTAGCCAGTTTATTCCTAAAGTGTTGGATTTTATTGAATCAGATAAGTCACTAACTGAGAAAATTGAATTTTTCATTTATACATATATCGATGTGCTTATTCAAAACCCTTTTATTCCTCATTTTGTTATAAATGAAATAAACCGAAACCCTTACCATATCACTGAACTGATGAATAAACATATTATAAAGACTGATGCATTCGGGAATTTTTCAAACATGCTTAAGGAAGAAGCAGATAAAGGAAATATTCGCACAGTCGATCCAATACAATTTATGGTTAATATGCTGGCTTTGTGTATTTTCCCCTTTGTAGCACGGCCTATTATCCAGGGAGTTTTTTTCGGCAACGACAAAAAGAAGTTTAAGGTGTTTATAGAAAGCAGGAAAAGTGTGGTTAAAGAATTCATTTTTAATTCCATTTTAATTATCAAATAAATTTTTATATGAATAATGCAATTGAAGTCAGAATGTTATTAAAATTATGTTTATGGTTTTATTTTATAAGTAATTATACAAATGTTTTTTGTCAAAACGATTCAATTTTATCCCTACCATATTGTCAGGAAGAAGCTATAAAAAATTATCCTTCGGTTAAGGATAAAGCTTTGTTGAAAAAGGCAACCGAATTAAGACTGCGGAATATTGAAACAAATTTATTGCCGCAATTGAGTTTAAACGGTCAGGCCACATACCAGTCTGAAGCTATTGACATTAACTTGCCAATTCCAGGCCATTCATTTTCATTTGAACAAGCTAAAGATCAATATAAAGCTACACTTGATATAAACCAAACAATATTTGACGGCGGTACTACCCGCTACCAGAAACAATTGGAAAATTCAAGCCTCGAAGTTAATACACAACAGGTAGATGTTGACTTGTTCAAAATAAGAGACCAGGTTAACAGTGTTTATTTTTTATTGGTTAGCCTGCAGGAAAACGAAAAACTTATAAGAACATCATTACAGGATATTGTTGAAAGGGAAAAAGTTGTTAAATCGTCAGTTGAAAATGGAGTATTAATACCTTCCGATTGGGATATGCTTGAAGCAGAACGTCTTAATACGGAACAACAGCTTGCTGAAATTTATATCAGCAGGAAAAATTCCCTTGCAGTATTATCTATTTTGATTGACAGAAATATAGATAAAGCAGGCTTCAGGCTGCCGGAAGTTGAAATTAAAGATTCGCTGCAGACGGTTAGGCCGGAATATAAACTTTTCGATTTACAAACAAAACAAATTGAGGATAGTAAACTTTTATCCGGTACCCAAATCAAACCTAAAATAGCGGCTTTTGGTGAGGGAGGATATGGAAGGCCTGGACTAAACATGCTAAGTAATAACTTCACTTCTTATTATATTTTCGGGGTCTCGTTTAAATGGAATTTTTTCGATTGGAACAAAAACAACCGCGACCGGCAAGTGTTGGATGTACAAAAAGATATGATCAATACCCAGAGGGATAATTTCAATAAAAATTTAAATATCGATCTTCAAAACAAACTGTCAAATATTAAAAAACTGGAAGAAGCCTTAACAAGAGATTCCATGATAGTTGAACTTCGTTCCAGAATAGCACGTTCATCTGCTTCACAACTTGAAAACGGGGTTATTACTGCTACTGACTATCTTATTGATCTGAACAATGAAACGACAGCAAAAATTAATTTTGAAACACATAAGATTCAGCTTGTGCAGGCAAAAACCACTTATCTGCTTGCTAAGGGAGTATATTAATAGTGCTTGGTTATTAGTGCATAGTGCATAGAAATTTAAAACAGATTAATGGTTGCGGGTTGCGGGTTTATAATTACAACCTATACAACTTTACAACTATCAAATAAATAATACAATTTTAAAATTTAAAAATTAAACAGCAATAATACATGAGAACAATATTAATAATAGGAATATGTTTGACAATAGGTTGCTCTGACCGAAACGGGGAATCCGATGCATATGGCAATTTCGAAACTGTTGAAGTTAATGTGGCATCTGAAGTTCAGGGAAAATTAGTACAATTTTCAGTAGATGAGGGTAAATCGTTCAAAGCTGGTGAAATAACAGGATTAATTGATACTATTCAATTGTCTTTGAGACGAGAACAACTTTTGGCCCAACGAACCGCTACATCTGACCAGTTAACTAATATCCTTTCACAAATAGATGTTCAGGAAGAACAGAAAAAGACTTTACTTGTTGATAAGAACAGGTTTGAAAAATTGGTAATAGATCAGGCAACTCCTGTAAAACAACTGGATGATGTTAATGGGAAAATAAAGGTGATTGATAGTGAAATTGCATCTATAAAAACACAAAATAGTGCCGTTATAAGCCAGATTGCTGCTTTAAACAGGCAAATAGACCAGGTTGCTGACCAGATTAACAGAAGTAAAATTACTAATCCTATTAATGGAACTGTTTTGGAGAAATATGTTGAACTTTCAGAAATTATTACACCTGGCAGGATTTTATATAAAATTGCTGATATGGACCAGATGATACTCAGGGTTTATATATCCGGGGCACAACTTTCATCGGTTAAGACCGGCCAGAAAGTAAAAGTGCTGATAGATAAAAATGAAAATGAACTTGAAAGTCTGGAAGGAATAATCAGCTGGATTTCGCCACAGGCTGAATTTACACCAAAAATTATTCAAACGAGGGATGAAAGGGTTAATCTTGTATATGCCATGAAAATAAATGTTAAAAATGACGGACGGTTAAAGATTGGAATGCCGGGGGAAATGAGGCTGAAATAATGTGCAGATGTGCAGATGTGCAAATTTATTACAAATTACAAATTACAAATTACAAATTACTAATTACTTAATCACTTAATCACTTATACAAAAAATTAACAACTAACAACTAACAACTAACAACTAACAACTAACAACTAACAACCAACCATGTTTTTAACTGCAAAAAACATATCGAAAACATACGGAAAAACAAGGGCTTTAAAAGATATTTCCTTCGAAGTAAAGGAGAATGAGTTATTTGGATTTATTGGGCCTGATGGAGCAGGTAAGACTACACTATTCAGAATACTTACAACTTTATTGCTGGCCGATACAGGTACTGTTATTATTAATGGCATGGATGTTGTAAAGGATTATAAATCAGTGCGTAGTAATATAGGATATATGCCGGGACGATTTTCGCTGTACCAGGATTTATCAGTTGAGGAGAACCTCACTTTTTTTGCAACCATATTTGGCACAAGTATAAAGGAAAATTATGACCTTATAAGGGATATATACATTCAGATAGAACCATTTAAAAAACGTTTGGCCGGAAAACTGTCAGGTGGAATGAAACAGAAACTTGCCTTATCGTGCGCCCTGATCCATAAACCTGAATTATTAGTGCTCGACGAACCAACTACCGGAGTAGATGCGGTCTCAAGAAAAGAATTTTGGGAAATGCTTAAAAATTTACGCGATAAAGGGATTACTATAATAGTTTCAACACCATATATGGATGAAGCAGGCTTATGCGATAGAATAGCACTCATCCAGGACGGTAATATAATGCAAATAGATACGCCACAGGGTATTACTTCTCAGTATCCCGGTAAGCTGTTAGCCATTCGTTCCGGAAATATGTATCAGCTTAAACTTGATCTGATAAATTATAACGATTGTAAAAGTGTATACATTTTCGGGCAGTTTCTTCATTACAACAGCAAATCAGGGAAACCTTTGCCTGATGAATTAAAATTATATTTATCAGGGAAAGGGCACTCAGATATCAAAATTGAACATATTGATGCTGGGGTAGAAGATTGTTTTATCGAATTGATGTCAGATGTTAATTTGAAAATTTGAAAATGTGCAAATTTGAAAATTGATTACAAATTACTGATTAAAATGGAGTTATGAGGTTTATAAGGTTTATAAGGTTTATGTGTTTTACTTTTAAATATTATTATATATAACATATTAACAAATAAACAAATAAACTTTATAAACAAAATATACTTACAACTTACTACTTATGACTATTATTATATGGACAAAAGGGAAATAATAATCACTGTCCGCGACCTGGTTAAAAAGTTTGGGAATTTTGTTGCAAATGATCATCTCAGTTTTGAGGTTTATCGTGGAGAAGTATTTGGCTTTCTGGGTGCAAATGGTGCCGGTAAAACAACAGCTATAAAAATGTTATGCGGATTACTGGAACCAACATCGGGCGAAATAAAAGTGGCAGGATTTGATGGATATTCGGAGAGGGATAAAATCAAAAAAAACATAGGTTATATGAGTCAGAAATTTTCTATATATGAAGATATGACGGTTCGTGAAAATATTCGCTTTTTCGGAGGAATTTACCATGTTCCGGCAGCTGAAATAAAGATAAGGACTAAGGAATTATTAAATGAACTGGGGTTTGAGAATACTACAAATATGCTGATTCGGGATTTGCCATTGGGGTGGAAACAAAAGCTGGCATTTTCTATTGCCATTTTCCATAAACCGGGTATTGTGTTTCTGGATGAACCAACCGGTGGAGTAGACCCTATTACAAGACGTCAGTTCTGGGATATGATTTATGATGCTGCTCATAATGGCATTACTGTTTTTGTTACAACACATTATATGGACGAAGCAGAATATTGCGACAGGGTAACAATCATGGCAGACGGAAGGATTGCAGATATTGATACTCCTTTAAACCTGAAGGAAAAATATCAATCGGCCAATATGGATGAGGTGTTTCAAAAGATTGCACGCAAGTGATGAAGTGTATTAGAAATTTCATAAACCTTATAAACTTTATAAACTTTATAAACTTTATAAACGCATAAAATTTAAATGAAATAAACAACTAACAACTAACAACTAAGCACTAAGCACTAAGCACTAAGCACTAAGCACTATGTACTAAGCACTATACTAATGAGAAGATTTTGGGGATTTGTTGTAAAAGAATTTTATCATATTTTTCGCGATAAACGTACTATGTTAGTATTATTTGGTATGCCCATCGCTCAAATGCTTTTGTTTGGATTTGTTGTTACCAATGAGATTAAAAATGCCAATATAGCAATTTTGGATTTTTCGAAAGATAATGTTACCCGTCAAATAATTCTTAAAATTTTATCATCAGGTTATTTTAAAATTGAAGGTTATATCGATAATACCTCTCAAATTGAGCAGGTGTTTAAAAAAGGCGATATTAAGGAGGTAATTGTTTTTGAAAATGGGTTTGCAGAAAAAATGAAAATAAATGGAATCGCCCATTTACAGATTCTTACAGATGCAAGCGACGCAAATACAGCAAATCTCCTCACAAATTACACATCAGCTATTGTAATGGATTATGTATCAAAATTGAACCAGGCTGCTAATGTTCCTGTGAAAATTGTTACTGAAGTAAGGATGAAGTATAACGAACAGCTTAAAGGTGTTTATATGTTTATTCCGGGAATTATGGCAATGATTTTAATGCTTATTTCGGCTCTGCTGACTTCCATTTCAATAGTCAGGGAAAAAGAACTTGGAACGATGGAAGTTCTCCTCGTTTCTCCACTAAGGCCTATGCAGATACTCCTTGGCAAAGTAATGCCATATGTATTATTATCATTTTTAAATGCTATAGTGATTATTCTGCTTGGTAATTTCGTATTTGGAATGCCTGTTCAGGGAAGTATTATACTTCTGTTGGCAGAAACTATATTATATATTTTGCTTGCTCTTTCATTGGGTATATTTATATCTTCTTCTACCAACAGCCAGCAGACTGCTATGGTAATGTCCATGTTGGCTCTTATGTTGCCAACTATTCTGTTATCGGGTTTTATTTTTCCTATTCAAAACATGCCATGGATTTTACAAGCCATTTGTCAAATACTTCCACCTCGATGGTTCATAGTGATTATTAAAGATATCATGTTGAAGGGCATAGGATTATACTATATTTGGTTTCAAACACTAATTCTTGTCGGGATGACCTGTATTTTCATTTTTATAAGCTATAAAAAATTCAAGATCAGACTAGAATAATGTGCTAATTAGAATATTTGAAAAATTAGTTTATGAGGTTTATAAGGTTTATTAGGTTTATAAGATTATTTTATTGAGAATTTATTATTCTAAGAATTTTATAAACCTTATAAACTTTTTATAAACTTTATAAACATAATATACTGACAACTAACAACCAACAACTAACATCTAAAAACAAAATGAGGACTATTCTATATATAATCCAAAAGGAATTTATCCAGTTGGGCCGAAACCGTTCACTTTTACCATTAGTGATAGTAATGCCTTTGGTTCAGTTAATTATCCTGGTAAACGCGGCTACAATGGAGATGAAAAGTATCAATATGTATGTGGTGGATAAGGATTTATCATCAACTTCACGCCAATTGATAAACAAATTTACAGGATCGCCTTTTTTCGTTATTAAAAACTCTTCTTTTTCTATAGATAATGCGGAAGAAAAACTCAAAAGAGACCGGGTGGACGTTATTCTTATTATGCCTGAGCAATTTGAACGTGATTTGGTGCGCAATAACACAGCAAAGGTTCAGGTGATTATCAATGCTATAAATGGAACAGCAGGAGAAATTGAATATAATTATGTGTTAAATACTATTAATAATTATAATAAAACAGTAACCCTTAAATGGGGAGGTATTCCTTCTCAGGGTGTTGTACTTGCTTCAACAGTTTCTATAACCAATTCATATTGGTACAATCCGCAACTCGATTATAAAACATTCATGGTTCCGGGAATTCTGGTATTATTGGTAACACTTATTGGGTTGTTGCTTACAGCGCTAAACCTGGTTCGTGAAAAGGAGTTAGGGACTATTGAACAAATAAATGTAACACCAATACGTAAATATCAGTTTATAGTTGGCAAATTACTGCCTTTTTGGATTATTGCACTGCTTGAGCTGGCTTTTGGATTATCAGTAGGCAAATTTTTATTTAATATACCAATGATAGGAAGTATAGGGCTTGTTTTTTTTGTAGCTTCAATATATTTACTGGTGATTTTAGGTATAGGGCTATTTATTTCCACTCTTGCTGATACCCAGCAGCAGGCTATGTTTGTAGCATTTTTCTTTATGATAGTATTTCTTATGATGAGCGGATTGTTTACCCCGATTGAAAGTATGCCGGATTGGGCTCAAAAAGTTAATGTAATTAATCCTATTGCATATTTTATCAGGGTAATAAGAATGATCCTGCTTAAAGGATCAGGAATATACGATATTATAAGAGAGTTGGCCGCATTGGTAATTTATGCCTGTATTATGCTTTCTCTGGCGGTGTGGAGGTATAGGAAAGTGGCATAATGTAGTGCATAGTGCATAGTGCTTGGTGTTTGATGCTTAGTTGCAGGTACTCATACCCTGTGTGTAGTCGAAGGGTGCAGGTTGCAGAAATTTTAAAAAAAAGTTGCTTTTTTGAAAAAAAAGAATTATATTAATTATAAGCGAAATGATATTCAGAAAATTAAAATATTAAAACTACAAAGTGTTATTTATAAGCCATTGTTTATTTGATAGTTGCCTATAACTTTTTATTTCAGATTTCAAAAACATCAAATGTATAAAATATATTACAAAAAAACAATAGTAAAACATTGAGATAAATCATTTTTTTATGTAAGGTAAATCATATAGTATTAAGATAGTAAGGCTTTAAAATGTTATAATTTAGTTGCTGATAGGAATCAATAAAGTTTGAAAGTGCAAATATTCAAATAAATTGATTTCGATTAATTGAAATCTAATAATATAAACTTTACTACTATGAGACCAAATCAGATTAGAGCAGAAGTTTTTAACCTTAACGGTGAAAAAGTTCATATTTGCAAAGACTATAATAATATGGACCTTTCAAAATTAATTGATGATGTTTATTTTATTGCTTATAAGGATAATAGTTCCAATGTTCTGTGGACTGAACGTTTTGTTAAAATGAAAGAATCGGAATTTTCCTATCAGGTTAACAGATAATTAATAGGCTGCATTCGGTTCAATTTATAAGTAATTTTTACATGTTGTAAAGTTGTAAAGGTTGTACCCTTCGACTTCGCTCAGGGTACTGCAACCTAAAACCTGTAACCTGTAACCTGTAACCTGTAACCTGTAACCTGTAACCTGTAACCTGTAACCTGTAACCTGTAACCTGTAACCTGCTATTAACAACTAACAACTAAATCTGGTTAATGTCAATAATCCATTTTTTTGTTCAGCTTTTATTATAAAGTCGAATATTCCAAGTTGAGTGCATAAATCAAAGTCACTTGCAGGAGAAAACTTCTGATTTTCAGGTTTAAACAATCTTTTCCCACTCGTCTTTCTTATTATTTCCTTCATTTTTTCAAAATCAACTTTTGACCCTTCAAGTGACAATTTTATATATTCAGCACAGAATGAATCTTCTTCAGTCGGATGTTGCATTGCATAACCCATGCACACGAGAGAGACTATTGAGGATTTTTGATTTTTAATGAATCTCACTATTGCAGGAGCATTTACAAAACTTCCTGTTAACCTGATACTTGCATTTGAAGCATTTACCAGTCCCTGGGTTCCGGAACTGGTTGTATGTACGATTGTTTTTCCGGTAAAATCGACATTCAATATCTGAGTAGGGCTATTTCCAAAATCAAATCCTGGAGGTATCATTTCTTTGCGTTCTCCTATTAAGACAAATTCCGGGTTGTCCTTTTTTAATTTATACGCATGATTGATATCTCCAACAGAAATAATTTCCTTTGCTCCATTTTGAAAAAGATAACAAGTAACTGAAAATGCTCTGAATACATCAATTACTACTGTTAAACCCCTTGCGTTTTTAGCCCCTTCCAGTAAATGAAGTATGTTAATTTCCATATTTTTTTTTAAACAAAGTAAAAATAATTATTAACGCAGAACCTGAAAAATTATCTTTGCATATAAGCTAATTTGAAAATTTGACCCTTCGACTACGCTCAGGGCAAGAAATGTGTAAATTTGAAAATGAAATAAAATATGGCTAAAAGAAAATTACATATAGGGCATTTCCTTACCAGGGGAATTTGGAGTATACCTCAAAGTGACTTTTCTAAACGAAAGTCAATGCCTATAAAAGTAATCAGAATATTAATAATCACAATTCGTGGTATTTACGAAGATAAAATTCAACAACGTGCCGCAGCTATTACATTGTATTGTTTATTATCGATAGTTCCTGTTTTGGCTCTGGGATTTGGAATTGCCAAAGGATTTGGGTACGATAAATTTTTAGAAAATAAAGTTAGGGTTTATTTAAACAATTGGGCTCATCATCTTGCCGATAATTCTTATACAAACTCGTCCACCTTATTACAAGGGTATTCTGATGCTGTAGATCAGGTAATTACTTTTTCCAATGCAACCCTGGCAAGAACAAAAGGCGGATTATTGGCCGGCATAGGAATAATTCTTTTATTTTGGTCTGTAATGAATGTTTTAAGTATTATAGAAAGCTCATTTAATGATATCTGGCAGGTAAAAAAAAGAAGGTCATATATCCGGCAGTATAGTGATTATCTTTCGATTATGTTAATTTCACCTGTATTTTTAATTACTGCAATTGCAGTAAATGACAAAATAATGGAAATGAGCAAACAAGTTGAATTAATGCACCTTATAAGCCCGGTTTTATTTACGGCCTTAAAAGCAATACCTTACATCCTGATCATTGTATTATTTACATTGGTTTATTTAATAATGCCTAACACTAAAGTGAAATTCCGATCCGGATTAACAGGAGGAATAATAGCAGGTTCAATTTTTCTGTTAGTGCAGATGGCATATATATATTTTCAGATCGGAGTATCAAGAAATAATGCCATTTATGGTAGCCTGGCAGCTATTCCGTTGTTTATTATATGGGTACAAATAAGTTGGCTAATTGTATTATTTGGAGCGAAAATTGCATTTGCTACCCAGAATACACAAATGTACGAGTTTGAAAATGAGGCTGTTAACATGAGTTATTATTCACATAGAATAATAGCATTGGTGGTTACTCATCATATTATAATGAATTTTAACAAAGGAGAAAAACCATTAACTCAGCCGGAAATTTCAAAGAACCTTCATATTCCTGTCAGGATATTATCTGTTATTCTTTCAGATTTGGCTAAGACTAGAATTTTATCAGAAGTGCTGACTGATAATCCCAGGATTATTGGTTATCAACCTGCTCAAAATGTAGACCTTTTATCAATATTATATGTTAATGAATGTATTGATAAATTAGGAGAACATTATCCTATTGAAAATACATCCAAAATAGCATTAAGGCTTATGGCAATCGATAAGGATTTTATAAAATCCATAAAAATGTCAGATTCAAATATTTTAATAAAGAATTTGTAATATATTTTTTGGAGTATTATGAAAATATACGTAACATTGCATTATAAAGTATTTTAATTATGATTTTATTTGTTATTACCGGCCATAAAGAATTTCATCATCTTATGAAATAGAAATTTATTTGCAGATTATTAAATTAACTTAAATTAGGTTTGCAAATATGCAAACCTTTTTTTTTAGCCTGTTAGAAAATGCCACAAATAATTCAACAATATAAAAATGAGTTTTATAAAAATTGCTATTCAAAAATCAGGACGATTAAGTGAGAAATCATTGGAATTGATATCTGAAGCAGGAATATTTCTTAATACTGGTGATAGAAAACTAATCACAAAATCATCAAATTTTCCGGTCGAAATTCTGTTTCTTCGTGATGATGATATACCTCAATATGTTGCTGATGGTGTTGCCGATGTGGGTATTGTTGGCGAAAATTTAATATATGAAAAAAAATTTCCAATAAGTGTTGTTGAAAAACTTGATTTCGCAAAATGCCGTTTATCGCTTGCCGTGCCAAGAGCAACAGAGTATAATGGTTTAAGCTATTTTAACGGGAAAAAAATAGCAACTTCATACCCTAATATTTTACAATCTTTCCTCGATGAAAAGAATATTAAATCAGAAATACATGAAATAAGCGGTTCAGTTGAAATTGCACCCGGAATAGGTTTGGCTGATGCAATTTTTGATATTGTAAGTTCTGGCAGCACATTGATAAGTAATGGTTTACGAGAAGTTGAAATTGTTATGGTATCGGAAGCAATTATTATAGGAAATCCCAATCTTTCCCAGGGGAAAAAACAAATACTTGAAAAACTGTTATTCAGGATCCGTTCTGTACAAAAAGCAAAAAAACATAAATATGTAGTTCTAAATGCTCCTGGTAATATGGTGGATAAAATCATTGACGTAATTCCGGGAATGAAAAGTCCCACAGTTGTGCCTCTTGCTCAGGATGGTTGGGTTTCAGTGCATTCTGTAATTATGGAATCTGATTTCTGGAATGTGATTGATAAGCTTCAGGAATGCGGAGCACAGGGAATATTAGTAATACCTATTGAAAAGATGATAGTATGATGAAGTGAGAACCAGGAACCTGAAAATGTGCTTATGTGCAGATGTGCAAATTATAATTACAAATTACTGATTACTAATGACAAATAAAATTTGAAAATTTGAAAATATGCTAATTTGAAAATAAAAAATACGTATTAAATTAATAATTAATTTATTACATCATCACTTTTTACTAACAACTAACAACTAACAACTAAAATCAGACATCTGAAAACAATGAAAATAATTAGCCACCCCACCCGGGACACATGGAATGTTATTCTTAAAAGGCCGGCATTAAGCGACAAAATCGTTAACAAGGTTGTTGCCGATATTCTGAATAATATTAAAACTAATGGAGATGATGCTGTAAAAGGTTATACATATAAATATGATAAAGTTGCTATAAATGACTTTAATGTGTTGCCTGAGGAATTTGATGAGGCTGAAGGTATGGTTGCACCTGACTTAAAAAAAGCCATAATGACAGCGAGGGAAAACATCGAAAAATTTCATTCTGCACAGGTTTCTGTTCGCAAAATTATTGAAACAACACCAGGGGTTTTGTGCTGGCAAAAATCAGTACCAATAGAAAAAGTCGGGTTATATATTCCGGGTGGTTCGGCTCCATTGTTTTCAACTGTGCTGATGCTGGGTATCCCGGCTAAACTTGCCGGTTGCAAACAAATAATCCTGTGTACGCCTCCAAACCATGAATCGAAAGTTCATCCTGCCATATTATATACTGCCAGGCTAATTGGGTTAAACAGGATATTTAAAATCGGAGGCATTCAATCAATAGCCGCAATGGCATATGGTACAAGTACAGTACCTCATGTTGACAAAATATTCGGACCTGGTAATTTATATGTTACCGCCGCTAAACAACTCGTTGCCATGCACGGTGTAGCAATCGATATGCCTCGGCCCTTCAGAAGTGGCAATAATGGCTGATGCTACGTCAATTCCATCTTTTGTAGCAGCCGATTTACTATCTCAAGCTGAACATGGGGCAGACAGCCAGGTCATCCTGTTCACCTGTTGTGAAGAAATTATAGAACCCATTAATAAGGAAATAGATATACAGTTAGAATCTTTGCCCAGAAAGGAAATTGCAATCAAAGCTCTCTTAAACAGTAAAGCAATTGTTTTGGATTCAACAGAGGAAATGTTGGATATTGCCAATGAATATGCCCCTGAACATTTAATCATAGCTATGGAAGAGGCCTCATTAATAGCCGAGAAAATAATTAATGCAGGATCAGTTTTTATTGGTAATTATTCACCTGAGAGTGCCGGAGATTATGCATCAGGAACGAACCATGCCCTCCCGACAGCCGGATATGCAAAAGGTTACAACGGCGTTAATCTAGATAGCTTTATGCGTAAAATTACATTTCAGCAACTTAGTCCATACGGATTGTTTAATATTGGGCCAACAATTGAAATTATGGCTGAAGCGGAGGACCTTAAAGCGCACAAAAATGCCGCTTCCATTCGTATTAAAGCCATCATAGAAGAACATAAGAAGAATAATCATGTTTAATTTAAATAACATCATTCGCGAAAATGTCAGGTACCTCACTCCTTATTCCTCTGCCAGAAATGAATTCAAAGGGGATAAAGGTGTTTTTCTTGATGCAAATGAAAATCCTTTCAATATGCCTTTCAACCGCTATCCCGATCCTTTGCAATTGAAAGTTAAAGAGAAACTTGCAGTTTTGAAAGGTGTAAAAGCAGAAGAGATTTTTTTAGGAAATGGTTCTGATGAAGCTATTGATTTGCTAATAAGGGCATTCTGTGAACCAAGGCTGGATAATATTGTTTCCATTTCTCCTTCTTATGGAATGTACCAGGTAGCTGCCGATATCAATGCCGTGGAATTTAAAAAAGTTTCACTTGATGATAATTTTTCTCTTGATATTTCTTCAGTCTTAAAAGTTGTTGACAACCGTACAAAACTGATTATGCTATGTTCACCAAACAATCCTACAGCTAATAGTTTAGACAGCAAATTGATACTGGAACTATTAAATAAATTTAACGGCCTGGTAATTGTGGATGAAGCTTATATTGATTTTTCAAAACAGGCCAGTTTAGTGCAATACATTTCTAAATATCCGAATCTCACAATTTTGCAAACATTTTCAAAAGCCTGGGGAATGGCTGCATTACGAATGGGAATGGCATTTGCATCCTCCGGAATTATCGATGTCCTTAATAAAATTAAATATCCCTATAATGTTAATAAATTAACCCAGCAAATAGTCCTTGAGGCATTGCAAAACGTTAAAAGGAAGGATAAACTGGTTAAAGAAATAATTTACCAACGTGAAGAGTTAATTAAAAAACTATCCGGATTAAAAACAATACTTAAAATTTATCCGTCTGATGCAAATTTTATACTTATTAAAGTTAATGACCCAGGGGAAATATACGATTATTTAATTAATTGTCAGGTAATTGTACGTGACAGATCGAGAGTTCAGCATTGCGAGGGTTGTTTAAGGATAACTATAGGAAGTAAACCGGAAAACAGGAAATTGTATAATGCAATGATTAAATTCGAAAAAGAAAATAATGTATGATTAAAAAAGTGCTTTTTATTGACAGGGACGGTACACTAATAAAAGAACCTCCGGATGATTTTCAGGTCGATTCGTTTGAAAAACTTGAGTTCTATCCTGGCGTGTTTCGTAATTTATACAATATCCGTAAAAAACTTGATTTTATATTAGTCATGGTTACTAATCAGGACGGGCTTGGTACAGAGCTGTATCCGGAAAAAGCCTTTTGGATGGTACAAAATAAAATGTTAAAAGCGTTTGAAAACGAAGGAATATCTTTTGATGCAATACACATTGACAAATCGTTCCCACAGGATAATCTTCCGACACGAAAACCCGGTACTGCTATGCTAAAGGAATACTTTTCCAGGGAATACGACCTGGAAAGCTCATTTGTGATAGGGGATAGGATAACGGACATAATGCTTGCAAAAAACCTTGGTGCTAAAGGAATTCTGGTCAGCACTGACTTAACCTTAGAAAATATTGACGATAATATTAAAAGCTCATGTGTATTAATTACATCCGATTGGGAAAATATATATTCTTACCTGGCATCCGTAGAAAGAAAAGCTACCATACAAAGAATAACCGGCGAAACAAATATCTATGTTGAACTTGATCTGGACGGTACCGGAAAATCTGATATTTATACAGGATTGGGGTTTTTCGACCATATGCTCGACCAGATATCACGTCACTCGGGTATAAATCTTACTGTAAAGGTTAAAGGCGATTTGCATGTTGACGAACATCATACTATTGAAGATACTGGTATAGCAATAGGTGAAGCACTTTTAAAAGCCCTCGGCAATAAACGCGGTTTGGAAAGATATGGATTTGTTTTACCTATGGATGATTGTTTGTCAAGTGTGGCTATGGATTTTGGTGGCAGATCATGGTTAGTTTGGAATGCTGAATTCAAACGCGAAAAGATTGGGGATGTTCCAACCGAGATGTTTTATCATTTCTTTAAATCGCTTAGTGATGCTGCACATATGAATCTGAATATCCATGCAGAAGGAACCAATGAACATCATAAAATTGAAAGCATATTCAAAGCTTTTGCAAGGGCCGTTAAAAATGCCATCAGACGGGATGTGTTTAATGACGAATTGCCATCAACAAAGGGAATACTGTAATTAAAGAAAAATGACTTAAGTGATGAAGTTTAGTTATAAACCTTATAAACCTTATAAACCTTATAAACATATAAACATATAAATGAAGATTGTAATTATAAAATACAATTCGGGCAATATTCAATCCGTGTATTTTGCTTTGCAACGGTTGGGTATTGAACCGGAAATAACAGCTGACCCTGAAAAAATTAAAAGTGCTGATAAGGTAATTTTCCCGGGTGTTGGAGAAGCACATAACACAATGAAATATTTAAGGGAACATAAGCTGGATAAATTGATTGTTTCACTAAAACAACCCGTTTTAGGCATATGCCTGGGGTTACAGTTAATGTGCAAACATTCTGAGGAAGGGGATACATCATGTTTAGGCATATTTGACCTGCAGGTTAAAAAATTTAATATAACTAATGGACAAGCACATGTATTTAAAATACCTCAAATGGGTTGGAATACTATAACCAGTTTAAAATCAGCCTTGTTTGATACAACCATGGAAAACAGCTATGTTTATTTTGTTCATAGTTATTTTGCCACAATTGGAGAATATACGGCTTCTGTTACTGATTATATTCAACCATATAGTTCGGCTTTGCATAAGGATAATTTTTATGCTACGCAGTTTCATCCTGAAAAAAGCGGCAGTATCGGGAGCGGTATACTTAAAAACTTTTTAATGTTATGATCAGGATAGTACCTGCAATTGATTTGATTGATGGTAAGTGCGTCAGATTATCACAAGGCGATTATTCCATGCAAAAGGTATACAATAATAATCCTTTGGATGTTGCAAGAATGTTTGAAGATAATGGAATAAAGTATTTGCATATGGTTGATCTGGATGGAGCCAGGCAAAAACATGTTGTGAACTATAAAATTTTAGAGAGAATTAAGGTTAATACTAATTTATTCATTGATTTTGGCGGAGGAATAAAAACTGAAGAAGATTTGCGTGTAATATTTGACTGCGGGGCTGATCAGGCTATTATTGGAAGCATAGCCGTCACCGATCCTGATTTATTTACCAAATGGATTTTATGGTATGGTGCTGAAAAAATTATTTTAGGGGCCGATACAAAAGATGGTAAAATAGCGGTGTCGGGTTGGCAGGATATTACAGAGAAGGATATTTTTGATTTCTTTGAAGAATACCGGAAAAAGGATGTCAAATATGTATTATGTACTGATATTTCCCGTGATGGTATGCTACAGGGCACAGCTGTTGAACTGTATGAACAATTGATTAAGAAATTCCCGATGTTTAATATTATTGCAAGCGGAGGAATTACTAAAATTGAAGAAATTGACGAATTAAACAGTAAAGGCCTTTATTCAGTAATAATTGGCAAAGCCCTCTATGAAGGCAGAATATTGCTGAAAGATCTCAAAAGATTCCTGATTTAAAAAATGGAGCCAGGAACCAGGAGCCAGGAGCCAAGACATGTAGCAAAATACAGAATACAGAAGACAGAAGACAGAAGACAGAAGACAGAAGACAGAAGACAGAAGACAGAAGACAGAAGACAGAAGACAGAAGACATGGGAGGTTAATATAGAATAATGAATATCGAATGTCGAATAACGAATGATGAAGTTAAATTAACTTAGACCTTCGATGTTCAATATTCGGTTGTCGAAATTAATTTATTATCTGTAATCCCTGTTACCTGGTCACTGAAACCTGCAAAACAAAACACTATGCACTTTGCACTATGCACTAAGCACTAAAATACTAATCCTATGCTGGCAAAACGTATTATTCCCTGCCTTGATATAAAAGATGGGCAGACTGTCAAAGGAATAAACTTCGAAAATATTAAAAATGTAGGCGATCCTGTTGAACTTGGAGCATTGTATGCCCGCCAGGGAGCCGATGAATTGGTATTTCTTGATATTACCGCTTCCCATGAAAGGCGAAAAACTATGGTGGAATTGGTTTACCGGATTTCCAGGCACATAAATATTCCATTTACTGTAGGAGGAGGAGTAAACGAATTAGCTGATGCCGAAGTTCTTTTAAGTGCCGGTTGCGATAAACTTTCCATAAATTCTGCCGCGGTTCAAAATCCGGAACTAATTGATAAAATTGCCAGGGGATTTGGAAGCCAGTTCGTAGTAGTAGCTATTGATGCCAAATTGGAAAACAATAAGTGGAATGTGTACAAAAATGGTGGACGAATTGTAACTGATAAAGAATTGTTTACCTGGGCAAAAGAAGCTGAAAGCAGGGGTGCGGGTGAAATTCTGTTTACGTCAATGAATCACGACGGTGTAAAACAAGGCTTCGCAAATGAAGCACTAGCTTATTTGTCTGAAAATCTTACCATTCCAATTATTGCTTCAGGTGGGGCAGGAAATATGGAACATTTCAGGGATGTATTTACAAAAGGGAAAGCCGATGCCGGTTTAGCTGCCAGTGTATTTCACTATAATGAAATTACAATTCCTGAACTTAAAGGATATCTTTCAAATAATGGTATTGTAGTAAGAATTAATTCATAAATTTATGGGTATATCTAAAAACATCAACTTCAATAAACTTAACGGATTAATTCCGGCAATTATTCAGGATTATAAGACTGATAAAGTACTTATGCTTGGTTTTATGAATCAGGAGGCTTTTGAGAAGACTAAACAGGAAAGATTGGTAACTTTTTTCAGCAGGACCAAAAACAGGCTTTGGACCAAAGGAGAAGAGAGTGGTAACTTTTTGGATGTTATTGAAATAATTGAAGATTGTGATAAAGATACATTATTAATAAAGGTTAACCCACGGGGACCAGTCTGTCATACAGGTTTGGATACATGTTTTAACGAAAAGAATGAAAATTTACTCTCTTTTATTAAATTTTTACAGGATTTAATTGATAAACGTAAATTTGAATTGCCGGAAGGCTCATATACAACCAAACTTTTTAAAAAGGGAATAAATAAAATTGCCCAAAAAGTTGGTGAAGAAGCGATAGAACTTATAATTGAATCGAAAGATCAAAACGATGATTTGTTCTTAAACGAGGCAGCTGACCTTATGTATCATTTTTTGGTATTATTATCTGCTAAAAGTTACAGGATTGAAGATGTTGCCAGAGTATTGCAAGACAGACACCATGAATAATTTGCTAATTAGTGTATAATGACAAATTGGGTTTATAAACTTTATAAACAAATTCTTCTAACAACTAACAACTAACAACTAGCAACTAACAACTTAGCACTAAGCACTAAGCACTAAGCACTAAGCACTAAGCACTATTTCAATTATGAAATTAGAAGGGCTAAAACCTGTTTATTATTCATTATTTCTTATTGCAATAACTGTAATAATTGGTATAACAGGGTTTTGTGCCATTGAAGGATATTCTTTCCTTGATGGTTTTTTCATGACCATAATCACAGTTACCACAGTAGGCTATGGCGAAGTTCATCCTTTATCTCCACATGGTAAAATATTCACATCATTATTTATTATTTTTAGCTTTGGAATTTTTGCCTATTCAGCTTCTACTTTAGCCAGATATATTGTAAGTGGTGTATTTCGTAACTATTATAAATATTCCAAAGTGAAAAAAGAAATTGATAAACTTGAAAATCACGTAATTGTAGTTGGATATGGTCGAAATGGTTCTCAGGCCGTAGAAGAACTTGTCAACCATAAAATTCCACTGGTTGTAATTGAGAGCCGTGAAAATAAAATCAAAGAGATACAGCTCAAAAGCTATTTACTTTATATTGAAGACGATCCTTCCAGTGATGAAGTGTTGATAAGAGCAGGAATATTAAGGGCAAAAGCTTTGATAAGCGTATTGCCTACCGATGAGGAAAATCTTTTTGTAGTGTTAACAACTCACGAGATTAACCCTCACATAACCATTATCAGCAGGGCTATTAATTTTAATACAATTAAAAAATTAAAAACTGCTGGGGCATCACACGTAATTATGCCGGATAAAATAAGCGGCCAACAAATGGCCCGTATGATTGCACAACCTGATATAGTTGAATTTCTCGATTACCTGATGGTTGAAAAAGCTGAGGAAATTCAGCTCGAAGAACTGGAATGCAGTTATTTTGTTACAAACGAGGTGACTACTGTTGGACAATTGCATGAAAAAAGTAATGGAAATCTTAACTTTATCGGAATAAAGCGGGAAAATGGCAGTTATTTAATTAATCCTGTTCATGAAACCATTTTAAATAAGAAAGATTTTATTTTTGTCCTGGGCAAAATATCTGCAATTAATTCTTTTAAGGGAAACAATAAAATAAGTGCATAGTGCTAAGTGCATAGTGCTTAGTTTTTATTTCTTATTAATGTTTATTTATTTAGAGAACAAACTTATTTGACAACTGAATTGTTTGTATATATTATGTCAAGAAGAATAGACAAACATTAATAAAGTATGCAAATTAATTTTAAATTATGAAATTAATTTTACCACAAAGGTACACTAAGTCAATCACTAAGGTACACAAAGGATAATTAACAATATACTTGATTTCATCAATTATAAGGATTTGATCCTTTGTGTTACTTTGTGTAAACCTTTGTGCTCTTTGTGGTTTAAATTTTTCAACTCTTAATTCGCATTAAATATTTATTTTTTTTATTGTATTAAAATGGAAGAAAAGGAAAATAAAAGGCCGTCAAGAAGGAAATTCTTACAAAACTTAGGATTGTTCGGTTCTGGTATCATAGCCGGAAGTGCGGCACTATATACAGGATATCGGTTTGAGAAATCGAAAAACAAGTCACATACCAGAATTAAAGTGCTTACTGAAAAAGGTGAATTAGCTGAGGTGGATAAAAATTCAATGAGAACTACAACTATAAAGTTACTTAGAGCAAATCAGAAGCGTGGACGTGAAGGAATACCGGGCAAACGTTTTGTTATGGTGATTGATCTGGCCAAATGCAGAAATGCCCGCAAATGCATACAATCATGCCAGCAGGCACATCACCTGAAGCCTGATCAATATCATATAAATACATTGCAAATGCAGGATTCGGAGAATACATCCCCTTATTATATGCCAAAACCTTGTCAACATTGCGATAATCCTCCATGTGTTTCAGTTTGTCCCGTTGACGCAACATTTAAACGGCCAGACGGGCCTGTATTAATAGATAATGAGCGTTGCATCGGATGCCGGTTCTGTATTGCAGCTTGTCCTTATTCTGCACGTATATTCAACTGGCTTGATCCTATAGATGCCAGTGATAAACTGGTTATTGATAAAACTGATAATCAAACTAAAAAGCAAAGGGACGTTATTTATGATGTTGAATTAAACGTACCTCAGAAGAAAGGCACTGTAAGCAAATGTTTATTCAGTTCCGACCGCATTCGTGAAGGGAAGCTCCCATATTGTGTATCAGCATGTCCTAATGGCGTTTACTATTTTGGCGACGAAAATGAAGATGCAGTTACAAATGGTACTTCTAAAGAAACAGTCAGGCTTAGCAAGTTACTTCGTGATAACGGTGGCTATCAGCTTATGGAGGAATTAGGGACCAAACCGAGGGTATATTATTTGCCACCGAAGAATCGTTTGTTTCCTTTTCCTGTTGATAAAATAACCATTTAAATATGTTTATAAGGTTTATAAAAGTTTATAAGGTTTATAAAATATTCTATAAACCTCATAAACTATTATACTAACAACTAACAACTATATTACAGTACAATGACTTTACTTATTGAAGACCAGTTCTGCTGTTTAACCCTGACGAAATACACTCCCTTTGGCAAAGTATTAACTTCAATAATCTCATGATAAGTATCACTGCCGCTTAAAATTCTGTTTAATATTAATTTTCCATCGGCAGAAAGCATTTCAACTATTACAGGATTATCAGGATTGCTATTGAGAGAAATATCTATTTGTAATTTATCCCAGGCGGGATTAGGATATATAGACAAAATAGCATTATCGGTAATTTGGTTTATTGCCGTTGCTTTATCTACATAAACTGAATCAGTGTTACTGCAATGGTGTACATCTGTCACTTTAACTTTATACCATCCTGGTTCATCAGCAGAATATTCAGGTGACGTTAAACTGGCATTATTGTTCCATTCATAGTATACAAAACCTGTTCCGGGGTTAAGTGTTACCGGAAAACTTGAATGTATTATTGTGTCGTTTGATACACCGAAATTAATAACCGGTAAATCATAATCAGTTACATTTATTTTACTTACACTATTTGCTGAATCAGCATTCCCGGGATAACTGCATGATACCGTAACCAAATATGGACCTGTATTTGACATAATTGCGGTCTGTATAAAATAGAATATAATTGTATCATTCGGTTGACCTGAAAAATTAACTGACTGTGCTGAAAGAGTACCTGAATTGATTTTATAGGTAATAGAAACAGCCTGATTGAGAATAGTTACATTGCCTGAATTGGCCAGTTTAATCCCGATAGATTGTTGTGCAGATAAATTGCATCCGTCTGCAGGAATTGTAATACCTGCTATACTTAAAGCTGATCTGCTTTTTTGAACGTAAACAGAACTCGATCCAACACAACCGCCGGAATTTGAAATTGTTACAGAGTACCAACCATTTGCTGTGATTGCAATTGTTTTGGTAGTATCGCCGTTTGACCATTTTAAAGTATTTCCGGAACCGGTGCCGGCATTGAGTTGATATGGCCAGGAGCTTACGTTTATGGAATCATTGGTGGTTCCAAAATTAGCCGTTGGTACTCCATATACGTGGATAACTTTTGTGAGTGTATCGTTATCAGGTTGAACATCGCCAACCATATGGATTTTTGTAAATATTTTATAGGTTCCTATTGCTGACAGGTTAGCCTTAGTATTGAAATTATAAATAACAGAAGTACCTATTGCGCCTGAAAACTTGAAGGATTCCGAAACTGTTGCGGCATCGTTAATCTGATAACTTACATCTACAAGTTGATTTGCTAATGGTTGATTACCAGTATTTTTTACCAGGATGCCTATTTGTTCGCTATTGCTCAATAATGGGCAGGAGTTCCCCGGACCTATTACACTGCTGTCTTTAATATCCTGATCATTGAGGAAAATTATAACTGTGTCTGAAGTCTGGCAATTATGCTTGTCAGTTACAGTCACCCAATAATAAGGCGGAGATTCAAAATGAGATTTGGTAATAATATATACCGAATCAGTGGAACCATCCTGCCATTTATATGACTTAAACCCGCTTCCCGGATCAATTTTGTACTTATATGAGCTAACAGTGCTGTCAGGGCCAAGGTTGATCATTGGGTTGCCAAATACCGATACCACTGTAGCCAGTGTATCATTATTATGCTTCATATTGCCAGGCAACAAAGCGATGATTTGAATGGAGTAGTTTCCAATAGAAGACATGGATATTTTCTTTAAAAAGGTATAAGACAAAGAATCTCCGGGTAATAAATTATTACTGAATGTTAATCTGTTATATACTGCAGTTCCTCCGTTTACAGTGTATTTAACCGAGGCTGTGTCACCTGTCACTATAGTATCGGTACCAAAATTCTTTAACTTACAAGTAATAACTGAAGAATCTGGCAATGAACAGGAACTTACCGGATTAACCAAACGCTTTACTCCCAGGTCGTGAATTGCCAGATGTACCTTTATTGAATCACTGCCGGGGCAGTTGTGGGCATCTGTAACTGTTACGATGAATGTTCCGCTGGAATAAACCGTAAGGTAATCAAATGTATCGGCAGGGGAGGGGTTCCATTTATAGCTGTTATATCCTGACGGCGCATTAATAGTATAATTCAATGATTTAATATATACATTATTGCCCAGGTCGACAACAGGATATCCATAAATCTGAAATGTTGATGTGGTTGTATCATTACCGTGAACAGTATCAGCAGATAATGATGTATAAATTTTCAGTATATGGGTTGCCGAAGTCGCTAAATTCAAAGGAATATTAAGAACTTCCTGTATTTTGGTTTTCGGAGCAAAATTTGAGGTTAATTTTATATTATCAGTCTGGACGCTACCGCCATCCATTTCAAGTTTAACCGGAATTACTTTATTCTTTTTAATAGTGTCAGTACCGGAATTTTTTATTTCAACGGTTGGGAAATAGGTTGTACCATAGCCGCAATTGGTTACAGGTGAAAGGATGCTGTCCACCCCGACATCCGAGACCAGTATCTTAACAAAAACACTGTCCTTTGTATAACACAAAGTATTTTTATTTGTAATTGTGATGTATTGATTGCCTGCACCTGTATGGGATACGTCTATATATGATGTGTTTGTTGTATATCCTTTTTTAGGATAAGACCAGGCATAACTGTAATTGGCTGAATCAGTAGCTTGTATTACAAGCGTATCAATTACTGCCGAATAGACAGTATCTGGTAATCCGGGATAAGGGTTCGGGTTTACTATTAAGGTTGTATAGGTAGTATCATAACTGACTGGCCTGTAAAAATAAGGATCGGTTTTGGTAATAACATAAGCTTTAAGATTATGTGCTCCTGTATTACTTATATTTACAGGATGTTTCATTCGAAATTGAATTGTATCGAAATGTTTCAGGGTATCACCGGCAGGCATGTAAAAAGTGTCTATTACAGAAGCCAAAGTATCGGCTTTTACGCCTAATATGATAGTAT
This sequence comes from uncultured Bacteroidota bacterium, assembly GCA_963846585.1. Taxonomy (GTDB): domain Bacteria; phylum Bacteroidota; class Bacteroidia; order Bacteroidales; family JAAUTT01; genus JAAUTT01. The sequence goes on along the minus strand of CAWJWO010000001.1, from coordinate 131,483 downwards.
CCCCCGGATGTATGCTTCTCTTTCCAAAGTTTTTAACAGATACTTTTAAATGCGGATTGTTTTCATTCTGACAACCTGGGTTTATTAACCCTACGAAATTTTTAACACCTAAATCAAAAGGTGCATTATATATGGCTACATCGTCAAAAGCAAAACCTGCGTACGTTACCTGGACAGAAGTGTCACTTTTAAATGCGACCCGGAATTTTACCTTATTATTGCCTGCTGTTGCGCCAGGTAAAACCTGCCTGTCCTGGACCCATTCCTGCTTTATTAACCCGTTAATTGTCCTGCCGGTCCAACCTAATGAATCGCTGAATACTTGTATAGGGTTGTTATACCAGTTCCATGAAGTGGTCGTTAATGTATCCTTTGGGGCATAATGCCAGGTCAACCCTTCATCAAGAGAGTATTCCAGAATAGTTCCTGCAGTAGGGACTATATAAAAGTTGTTTTGCATGTCAATCATAGGTACTTCCTGTCCTTTAAAGATGAAACAAGGACTTTCGACATATGAATTTTCATATCTGTTATAAAATCCTTCATTATCAGTTTTCCAGCAAGAATTGCCATCCGGGGTATTGTTTATATATGAACTTTCAGGCCAGCCCCGTCGCCATGAGGAATTAAGGCCGCCACCAACCCAAAAGCTGGTATCTTCATTAAAATTTGTACTATAAGGTAAGTTATAATTAGGGATAGATGTCACTGCACTAACCATACTGTCATTTAGTGAATAATTGTCACCAGGAAGTGCAACTTTCACAATAACATTATAAAAAGCCGGTTTACTAAAATCAGCTGCTGTTGTAAATGTATAGTCCATGGTATCATTTGCACTTATCGGGCCAGGGATAGTTTCAGTTGTAAAAGTATTGCCGTTATCAAGCGAATACTCAACCGGCAGGCTTGAAATTATACTTGGTCCTGTATTTTTAACTCCAATGCTGATATGCTCCGAAGAATTTAAATCGCAGGAACTATAAGGTCCGTAATAATTTGTCACTGCCGCGTCCTTTTCAATCGTATCGCCGGTTATAAATAAATAGTCAATATTCCAGCCTGAAAATACATCAACAGGTCCGGTTGAACCAAGACGAAACCTAAGATAAAATTTACTTCTGTCAACAATAATATTTTTTTCTATTGGTTGATCTCCCTGGTAACCAATTATTTCTTCAAAATTAGAAATATTAAAACTTTCAAAGTTCCATTTATTATCGGTAATAGTGTTTTTTTGGTTTGACCATATTTGAATCCAGCTGGTTTGTCCCTGTATTTGAAGTTCTATGACTGCAGAATCCTGATCCCCGACATTTAAGAACCTGTAAAATGAAAGTTTTAAATTTTTAAAATATCTTGCATCTATAAGCGGGCTTGTAGTTGTATAGGCTGTTGCATAAGTAAGGTTGACCTGATCGTTCCCCGAACCTGAAAGGTCGGTAGCAATAACCATATTTCCTGAATAAGCATTTTCAGGGCCCGGATTACCTGAACCACCACCTAATCCTGATGGTTGTCCACGCTGAAACTGACCGGTATATATCCAGCCTTTGTCAGTTTCAAAATCGTCAGAAAAAACAGTTTGAATTATAACCCTCGAACCTGCGGGGTTCTGGTCAGTGGAAGGATATGGCCCTACGGTGCTGCAATGGATATCACCTGCAAGAATCTTAGCATTTAAGGTATCACCAGGATTTGCATTATTAGAAATATCATAAGTTATCCAGTAATAGTTATCACCGGCATTTAGATTCAGGTTTAAACCGTTAAACCGCATTTTACCCCCTGAAATTGACACAGGTGTACCTTTTAAAGTGGGATTTATAAATATAGAATCAATTGTTGAATAAAGCTTTACTCCATTTGGAATTACATCCAGATCTGATGTATTTTCAGATGTTATCGTGAGAGAATCGAGGTTAATGTCACCTGTATTTCCTTTAATCCTGATATCGAACCTTAAAACAGGGTTATTGCCTGAATTTTGTGGCACTAAAGATGTAACAGGCTTTGAAACAACTATGCTGTTAATTTGTTCAGGTAATATTTCAGTTTCATACAAGACTATGCTATCCAGGCATACACCCCATCCATACTGGGCGGTACCTTGAAAACCAAGATAAACATTACCTTGAGCAGCTGAATCAGGCAGTAATATCTGGCGTTTAATCCAGGCATTCGGAGTTGCGCTGGGATAGGTTGTTAACAGGTTCCAATTACCCGCTGTTCCTATTCGGTAATATACGCTTAATAAATCGCTGTTTGATTGAATACAATTTCCATGTCCGTCAACTTGTTTACACCATGCAACCTGAGAGTGATAAAATGTAAGCATAGGCCGTCCGGAAAGGCTTAAATCGAGAGGTTGCGATATAAGCATGCCTACTATTGGTGTTGAAAGCTGACGTGCAAATAATGCATTAAACCGCCCTGATTTGGGAGCAGGGGGGTAACCGGCGTTATGAGGCAGGTTATAACCGCCATAATGACAAATCCAATTAACAGGAGAAGCACCACCGCCAGTAATTTGTTGTGTCCAGTTTACAGGTTCATCGCTGCCGTTTTCATTTTCGAAATTACAGGTATAATACACCTGCATTATTTTAGCTGAACCAGATGGTGATTGATATGAAGAAGGATAAAAATTTCCACCTATTTCTATCCCGTTTTGAGGGATGGCTGCTTTTAGAGTATCCGAAATTATAGCATTTTTATCTACATCCATTGTCACCCATATGTAATTATCTCCGGTATCCAATGGGAAGTTCATATTATTAAATAATACAGAATTGCCAGTAAGATTTTTCCTTGAAGTCATAAGGATTGCCTCACCGGGATAATCCGCAAAGGAAAACCGGTTGGTTGGGGTTTGGTATATAGCAATGCTATCTATATCTGAATTTAATTGATTTAATGAGTTTATCTGCAATTTTTGAAAAGACAAATTACCCCCTGTACCTGTTATTTTAATGTGAATTTGGAGTACTGGTTGATTTTGGTACCCGCGAAGTGCAAAGGTGTCAACCTGGCTGATATTAACTGACTTTACTGTCATCTGACAGTATAATGAAGCTAGAGGTGAGAATAAAGCCAGGATAAAAATTGAACAAAATCGAATCATCTTCATATTTTAGTATTATATTTCATATTTTTATACGGAATAATTCTAAATTTGTTTTAATTACTGATCATTGATCACTGATAACTGTTAACTAATCACTGATAACTTATCACTGATAACTTATTACTGATTTTAATTGTTAGATAGTAAAATATTCTATAACCAAAACATTTTCAATAGTGTGTTCGTAAAATACCTCGAAATAATAAGTAATTGTTAAATGAAAAAAATATTAGTCATTGTACTTTTAATGATTTCATTTGTAAGTTATGGCCAGATAGACAGGACATTCTGGTTTGCAGTACCTAAAGAAAACTCTCATCATGGTTATTTTAGTACTAAAAATACTATTAGTTTTAAGATTACAGCTATGGACCTGGATGCCACAGTGACAGTTTCGATGCCGTTGAACGATATCCCCTTAGGAACTTTCAATCCCAATAAATATGGCCCTCAAACATTTACTGTTCCTGCTCACCAGTCATATATTTATACCATGGCTATGGGAGATCAAAGCCAAACAACCAGAGACTCTTTATTTGGACCGGGAAGCGGAATTGAAGGCTATCTTAATGAACCGTCCGGCTGGACAGATTTTGTAACATTTTACAATAGTAAAACATTATTACAAAACAGAGATTCATCTGACCAGCCCGGTTCACCTGAAAACAGGGGTTTTTTAATTACTTCGGATAATGACATTACCGTATATTACGATTATGATAACTATTGGAACAGGGAACTTTTTGTGCTTAAAGGTCAAAACGCATTAGGCAAAGAATTTTACACTCCTTTTCAAAATATCTGGGGATCCGATAATACAGGTAAAAATGGCAATTTTATTGGCTGGCAGCCATATTGTTCTATAGAGATTGTTGCCACAGTTGATAATACACTTGTAAAAATTATTCCACCTGCTCTTGCTATACCGGTTTTCAACGGATACGCAAATAATGACACTATTACTGTAACTTTGAACCGTGGACAAACATTCTCCCTGGCAGCACAATCTCAGTTGAGTTTTTACCATCCTACAGGTACACATATTATTAGTAATCAACCAATAGCTGTTACACAAAACGACGATTCACAGGAGGTAAATGCTGCCAGTTGTATGGATATTAATGGTGACCAATTGGTACCGGATAGTATTCTGGGCTCCAAATACCTAGTAATGTCCGGTTCCCTGTCTATTAATCCTCCTCCGGTTACAGGATTTGGAAATCCACATAATAACCAAAAAGGCGAACAGGTTTTCGTGCTGGCAACTGACCAAACCACAACTACCACAGTTTCTTTTTATGGAAAAGATGGCACATTGTTATATACAACATTGCCGTTGAATGCAGGCCAGGAGGATTATTATTCTATTGATATAGGTGATGCAAACCAAACTTCAGTATATATTCAGACAAATGGCCCTAAAATATATGTCTGGCATATTACCAGTACAGGTTGTGAAATGGGTGGGGCAATTTTACCTCCAATCACCAATTGTACCGGATCAACAGAGGTCGGGTTTTACAGATCTGGAACTGTTCCTGATTTTCAAATTAACCTGATGATACCGTATGATACGTTACAACCTTTTGATACCCTGGCCCAATCGTACAATTACTTTACATTAAATTATTCGGATGGTACTCCCCCTTATACTATTCCAGGAAGTTGGTTTGAACCAAACAAAAAGGCCGGATGGGCCGTATTACAATTTGCCTATAGAAACTTTGATGCTATAGCTCACCTGGGGCAGGCCCATTTAATGACTACCGCACAATGTTCTGCAGGCAATTTTTTTCATTTGGGTATAATAAATGGTAAATCAGGTTCTACAAATAAATACGGATATTTTTCAAATTACAATGTCCAATCGGGTGGTGCCCGAGTTGCATCTACGTCCACTACCAGTATAGTTGCCTGCCTTGGCGATACTGTTATATTATCGGCGGAAGGAGGGCTATGTTATAAATGGTCGTATGGAACAGAAGGAGGTCCGCCAACCTATATAAGCGATCCTACGTTAGCCAACACCCAGGTATTTCCCCCGGTAGGTACCAATGATTTTTTTGTGCTTATTCATCGGGCAAAATGTTTTCATGATACTACTTTTCATATTACAGTTAAAATACTAGCACCTGTAACTGCATCTTTCGAAACCAACCAGACTGTTGCTTGCGCCCCGGCTAATATTCAATTCAAGGATCATTCAATAAATGCAATAGATTATTATTGGTCATACTTACAGAACGGCCAGCCTGTGGTCAATTTCACGCCAAATTACACACCTGCAGCCTCAAAGAACTTTTCAATGAATTTAAATAATAAGACATTCCCTTATGATACAATAAATTATACTTTTACTTTAGTAGTTGATGATAATTTAGGTTGTTCCGATCAGGCCACAAAAAAAATTACAATTTATCCTGAAATAATTGCCGACATCGACATGTTAGCACCTGATACAGTTGGAGTTGGATGTAATCCTTTGCCAATTAATTTTACTGCAAAAAAATCAGGTGGAGATACCCTTAACTGGAAATGGGATTTCGGTGATCAGGGTTCATCTGTAATTACCAGTCCCAGCCACACATTTCTTGACAATAGTCCCGATCATAATGATACAATTTACCATGTACAGCTGGTGGCAACTTCTCCGTATTTTTGCACTGATACTGTAAGGCAGGATATTCATGTTTATCCATACATTAATGCAGGCTTTACCTTAGATACAGTTACCGCATGCAGTCCGTTTACATTACAAATAAATAATACATCATCCGGGGCCATATCCAAATATAACTGGGATTTTGGAGATGGCACTGCCCCAGGTATTACCGGTTCAAGTCATTTCACACATACATATACCAATATTACCAATAATATTATAGTAAACAAATTTAAACTTACAGTATATAATAAATTTGGTTGTATTGATACTCTAACCCGCTTTATAACTGTTTATCCGGAAGCAGTAGCCAGTATTACTGCCAATCATCCAGCAGTTTGTAATGATTCAGTAATTATATTTTCTAATTCAGCCAATAAAGTTCCTGTAAGTTATTTATGGGATTTTGGTGATGGATCAACAGCTGATAATCAGAACCCGACACACCAGTATATAAATACTACTAAAGCTGATAAAGTATATAATGCAAATCTTACAGTTATAACAAACAATAATTGCGTTAGTTATGATTCAACGCAAATCACCGTTCATGCATTTCTAAGCCCTTCTTTTACTTTAAGTACTTCAGCAGGTTGTACACCATTTACCGATACTATTTCAAATAAATCGACAGGGGGAATAAAAACTTATAATTGGAATTTTGGTGACGGAAGCTTCAGTAATTTAACTGCACCTACTTTAACCCACACATATAAGAATAATACCAACAATGAAATTGACACTTCCGTGTCTCTTACATTGACTGACATAAGTGGATCGTGTACAGCTTCTTTATCCAGAAATATTACACTATATCCGGCAATATCAGCAAATTATAGTGCAAATATTTTTAGTGGTTGTAATCCTTTAACGGTAGATTTTAACAACCTGTCAAGCCCTGTTCCTGTAGCTGTAAATTTCATCTGGGATTTTACTGACGGGGCATCATCTGATCAGAAGAACCCTCAGCATCTGTTTAACAATACATCGTTTTCTGATACATCATATTATGTTAAAATGACAGCTATATCAGAATATAATTGTAAAGATTCAATCACACAATTAATAACCGTTTTTCCTTTTATTTCAGCTGATTTTACAGTTAATAAACCTGGAGCTTGTTCACCGGATACAGTTACTATAACCAATGGTTCACTTGGAGGAATAACAAAATATATCTGGCATTATGGTGATGGAAGCTTTGATAATAATAAATCGCCATCATTTATACATGTTTATACTAATAAAACAAACGAGCCTGTAACTTATAAAATTCAATTAATTGTGCAAACCAATGGTCCGGACTGCCAGGACACTATTTTCAGGAGTATAATAGTTTACCCTGAAGTAGTATCGAATTTTTCAACAGCAGACAATGTTACAGGGGGTTGCGATTCGGTTACAATTAATTTTATAAATACTTCGGGACCAGCACCGGTTCCAACCCGTTATGACTGGGATTTTGGGGACGGAGGGTCATCAACTGCAACTAATGTTCCGCACATGTTTGTGCATCCTGATCCTTCTTCAACAGTCCAGCATGTATTTACTACCAGGCTTTATGCATATTCGCAATATGATTGTTACAGCGTTGATTCCACTTTTATTACAGTTGACCCTTTTGTTAAAGCCGGTTTTTCAATTGATAAACCTGAGGGATGCTCGCCATTGACAGTTTCTTTTACTAATTCATCTTCTCCGGGAGCGAATGGATATTCATGGGTGTTTGGAAATGGTGTGACTAATAACGATCCATCTCATAATTTTACTCAAACATATCAAAACCAGTCCGGAGGTAAGCTTACATTTAATCCGGCTCTTACAGTTACTTATAATGGAATTTGTCCGAGTACAATGACAAAAGCAATCCAGGTATATTCACAGGTTATCGCAAATTTTACCCAGGATACTTTAAAAGGATGCCATCCAGTTAAAATTGATTTTACAAACACTTCACAATATGCACAAAAGTACGACTGGTCCTTTGGTGATTTAGGCACCTCTATCCTTACAAACCCTTCTCATACATATTCTGATTTTAGTAATGTTGATTCGGTGTATAACTTAACACTATTAGCAACTTCAGAGTATAACTGTACAAACAGTATAACCAAACAAGTAACAGTATACCCCAAACCAAAGGCCTTGTTTAATGTTCAGAATTCAATCAGTTGCCCGCCCTTTCAACTATCGATAACCAATTTATCGGAAGCAGCTGATTCCTATTTCTGGAACTTTGGGGACGGAACTGATACAACTACATTTGACCTCTCAACCGTTAACCATACGTATAACAATTTCACGGAAAACTCTCAATTATATCAGTTGATCCTTGGGGTTACAACTAATTTTAACTGTACCGACAGTGCATCACGGTTCATAAATGTATATCCCGGGGTTATTTCCGGATTTGAACCTGACACGGCAAATTGCAATACCGTTTTGGTAAAATTCAGGAATCTCACACAGAGAGGCTCAACGTATTTGTGGAATTTTGGAGATGGGGTGACCAGTAATTTACCAGATCCTGTACACAATTTTTTTAACCTTGGGGTTAACGATACTTCTTTTACAGTTAATCTGTTAAGTTATTCAACATTCGGATGTGTTGATTCGTCTTCACGGAAAGTAACAGTTTACCCCAATCCTTTGGCGGCATTCAGTGCATTGCCAAGGATACTTGATTTTCCGGCGTCAACAGTTAATATTGTAAATGAAACCAATGCAGGTAGTTGGAATTATTTGTGGAACTTTGGCGATAATGTTACTGAACAGGTAAAAGATCCTATATCTCATACATATGCTGCATGGGGAAATTATAACATTGAATTAAAGGCATGGAACAATAATTGTTATGACTCAGCTTTCACCAATATTACTATTATACCGCCGGTTCCGATTGCTGATTTCGTAATATCGTCAAATGTATGTCTTGGATTAGCAATAAAATTTACTGAGAATTCAACCTGGGCAACTTCGTGGATATGGAATTTTGGAGACAGCGCCATATCTACCGACGAAAATCCTCCGGCCCACGTGTATCCCAATGCAGGTATATATCACGTACAACTTATTGTTACAGGTGACGGCGGTACTAATGTAATTACTCAGGATGTTCAGGTGTATCCGCTGCCAATAGTAGAATTTACACCTGTACCAACAGTGGTTGAATTACCAAGTGCAATATCACCATCTCCTGCCCAGGTAAAATTTTATAATAACAGTCAGCTTGGTGTAAAATACTTATGGAATTTTGGAGATAGTACTATTTCAAATGAAACAGAACCAGTACATGATTATAATACATTAGGTTATAAAACTGTTTACCTCGATGTCTGGACGCAATACAATTGTTTTGATTCCCTCATAATGGTAAACGCCATTGATGTAATTGGAGGAGGAGGAATATCATATCCAAACGTATTTGTTCCAAATACCACAGGACCAAACGGAGGTAAATATGATCCACTTTCAGCACCTAAAGATAATTCTATATTTCGTCCTGTTACACAAGATGTTCTTGAGTATGATCTTGAAATATATGACAGATGGGGAGAAAAGCTATTTCAGACAAATGATATAAGCATTGGTTGGGATGGATATTATAAAGGCGCTTTGTGTAAAGGAGACGTATATGTATGGATAGCGAAAGGCAAATATACAAATGGGCAGTCATTTAATTTGGCAGGAACGGTAACGCTGTTAAAATAATGTGAAAATAGAGCCAAGAGCCAGGAACCAAGAATCAAGACGTGGAATATAATTCAGAAGACAGAAGACAGAAGACAGAAGACAGAAGACAGAAGACAGAAGACAGAAGACAGATAAAAGATAAAACGTATAAACCTATTAAACCATGAACTATATAAACCTTATAAACTTTATAAACCTTATAAACCTATTAAACAATTGATTAAAATACGACATATATTTTTATTGAGTCTATTACTTGTTAATTGTAAATATTTAACAGGCCAGGATTTTCAATTTTCACAATTTTATGCTAACAAGCTATACCTGGCTCCGTCGTTTGCCGGGGCTACACAGCAAAACCGTTTTATTTCGGTTTACAGGGACCAGTGGCCCGGATTACCAAAAGCCTATGTTACGTATTCTGCATCGTTTGACCACAGTATCAGTAATTATAATAGTGGGCTCGGAATAATTTTTTTAGACGATGAGGCGGGAAGTGTTGACCTTTCAACAATAGAAGTTGGATTGTTATATTCATACGATTTTAAATTGAATGAGTATTATCATTTACGGCCTGGCATTGGATTTGATTTTTTGCAAAAATCAATCGACTATTCAAAAGCTGTCTCGCTTGCTCAGATATATGATAACACAACCGGAACTACCTTTCAGGCGCCGGGTAAAAGCAGTGATTTAGGATTTGACGCAAGTACATCGGCAATCCTTTATAGTACTAATATGTGGACAGGTATTACAGTTGATCATCTTTTGCATCCTAACCTTTCACTTTGGGGAGAAAATGACCGGAGTCCGTTAAAATGGTCACTTTATGGAGGATATACTATACTCAGGACCGGAAGATTATTAAAACCAGTTGATGAAACTGTATCCATTGCAGGGTTGTTCACCAACGAAGGAAATAACCGACAGCTTGATATTGGATTGTATTGGGCGCAAAGCCCTCTTACTTTTGGTTTATGGTACAGGGGCCTGCCTCCGTTTAACTCTGAATATGGCGATGCAATAATTTTTTTAGTAGGAATAAAATTAATGCATTTTTCATGCGGTTATAGTTACGATTTTACTATTTCCAATTTATTAACCCATAGTGCAGGTGCACATGAAGTTACCCTGACTTATGAGTTTTACGTGTTGAAAAAGAAGAAGTTGGAAGCTGTACCGTGTCCAGAGTTTTAATTTTATGGCCCGAAATAATAATGTTAATTGTTGTATGAAGAAGTTCCTTTTTATCGGATTTTTAATTTATTCATATAACTGTTTTGCCCAGATAGACAGGACATTCTGGTTTGCTGTACCAAAAGAAACCGATGGTTATGGTTATTTTAACGCTGTAAATACCATTAGTTTTAAGATTACAGCCATGGACCTCGATGCAACTGTTACTGTTTCGATGCCTTTAAACGATATCCCGGCAGGAACATTCAATCCCAATAAATATGGACCTCAAACATTTACTGTTCCAGCTCACCAATCATATGTTTATACTATAGCGGAAGGATGGAATGATTTTTATACCTTTTATAACAATACAGCACTTATTGGGACAAGAGCTGTTTCTGATCAACCAGGTTTGCCTGAAAACCGGGGCTTTTTAATTACATCGGATAATGATATTACAGTATTTTACGATTATGATAACTATTGGAACAGGGAACTTTTTTCACTTAAAGGTCAAAATGCCTTAGGTACCGAATTCTACACTCCGTTTCAAAATATTTGGGGGGCCGATAATAACAATCAGGGTACTTTAAACCCAAAACCATATTGTTCAATAGAAATTGTTGCCACTGTTGATAATACACAAGTAACTATTACTCCTCCTGCACTGGCAGTAACTGTTTTCAATGGATATCCAAATAATAACCCAATCCCGGTTACTTTGAACCGTGGACAATCATTCTCCCTGGTAGCAAATTATGATACCAGTTACTATCATCCAACAGGCACTCATATAGTTAGTAATAAACCAATTGCAGTTACCCAAAACGACGATGCAGAAGCTATAAAAGGAAATTCGAGTTACGATATTAATGGTGACCAGTTGGTTCCCGTTAGTATCCTGGGGTCTGAATATCTGGTAATGTCCGGTACCCTGTCTGTTAACCCTACCCCAAGTGTTCCCCATAATATACAAAAAGGAGAACAGGTTTTTGTACTGGCAACTGATCAAACCACAACCACTACAGTTTCCTTTTATGGCAAGGATGGCACCTTGTTGTATACTACTGCGCCTCTTAATGCAGGCCAGGAAGATTATTATTCAATAGATATAGGTGTTCCAAACCAAACTTCAGTATATATTAAGACAAATGGCCCTAAAATTTATGTCTGGCATATAACCAGTGACAATTTTGATATTGGCGGGGCAGTACTGCCACCTATAACAAATTGTACAGGATCAACAGAAGTTGGATTTTACAGGTCTGGTACCGTTAATGATATTCAAATTAACCTGATGATACCATATGATACATTACAACCATATAATTCCCCGACCCAATCGTTCAATTACTTTACTTTAAATTATTCTGATGGTTCACCGTCATTTCCTATTCCCGGAAGTTGGTTTGAAGCAAACGTAAAATCCGGATGGGCGGTGTTGCAGTTTAACAATAGAAATTTCGATGCTATAACACATGCAGGACAAGCACAATCAATTTCTACTACACTTTGCGGTACAGGCAATTTTTTCCATTTGGGTTTAATAAATGGTTCCAATGGGCTTGCAAATAAATACGGATATTTTTCAAATTTCAATATCCAACCTGGTAGTGCCCGTTTTGGATCTACATCGGATTCCTCTATAACTGCCTGTCTTGGAGATACGGTTATATTATCGGCAGAAGGAGGGCTATGTTATAACTGGTCGTATGGGAAAAAAGGAGGTCCGCCAACATATATAAGTAATCCTTCAATAGCCAATCCACATGTTTTTCCCCCGGTAGGCAACAATAATTTTTATGTTGATATCCACAGGTCGGCATGTTTTGGTGACACAACCATTCATCTTAAAGTTAATATACTTCCCCCGGTAACTGCAGCTTTTGAAACCAACCAGACAGTTGGCTGCGCCCCGGCTAATATACAATTCACTGACCAATCAATTAATGCAATCAATTATTTTTGGTCATACAAACAAAGCGGACAACCTGTTGTTAATTTCACGCCTCCAAACCCAAAGAGTTTTGCAATGACTTTAAATAATGATACATTACCTTATGATACAATAATTTATGCATATACTTTAAAGGTTGATAATAATCAGGGTTGTTCTGATTCGGCCACTAAAAAAATAACTATTTATCCTGAAATAATTGCCAGCATGGCTGTTTCGGATTCACTCGGCTGTAATCCTTTAACAGTTAATTTCAAAGCTAACGGTTCCTCAGGTGATACCCTTAACTGGGAATGGGAGTTTGGCGATAAAGGTTCATCAAAAATTACTAATCCCAACCACACATATGTTGACTTTAGTCCGGATAATAAAGATACAATATACCATGCACAACTTGTTGCTACTTCTCCATATTATTGCACTGATACCGTAAGGCAGAATATTCATGTTTATCCATACATAAAGGCAGGCTTCACTGTAGATACCGTAACTGCATGCAGTCCGTTCATCGTACAGGTAAATAATACCTCATCAGGGGCTATATCACTATATAACTGGGATTTTGGCGATGGCAGCGGCAGTAATACCAATGCGGGACAATTTACACATACATATACCAATATTACCAATAATATTATAGTTTACTATTTTAAACTAACAGTAAATAATAAGTTTGGTTGCAATGACACTCTTACCCGGTTTATTACAGTTTATCCGCAAGCTAAAGCCGGTTTTACTACAAATATAACACAAGGCTGTAACCCTTTGACAGTTACATTTACAAATTCCTCAAACCTGGTAGCCACTAAATTTTTATGGGATTTTGGAGATGGATCAACATCTGATAATCAGAATGTTACTCACCAGTATTTAAATACTTCTGATACGGATAATGTGTTTAATGCAAATCTTACAGTTTTAACTAACAATAACTGTATTAGCTTTGATTCAACCCTGATAACGGTTCATCCATACATAAATCCATCATTCACCCTTAGTTCCTCTTCAGGCGGTTGTACGCCATTTACCGATACTATTACTAATAAATCGACGGGAGGTATTAAAAAAACGCCCTCCCCATCCGGATACACGTGGGATTTTGGAGACGGTACCATAAGTAATGTATCAGCGCCTGCTTTAACACACGCTTATAAGAATAATACCAATAATGAGATTAACACTACCGTGACACTTACATTGACGGACATAAGCGGAACGTGCACAGCCACTCTTTCAAGGAATATTACTCTTTATCCTGAAATATCAGCTAATTATAGTGCTAATAATTACAATGGCTGTAATCCTTTAACGGTTGATTTTACTAACCTGTCTAGCCCTGTTCCTGTAGCGGTAAATTTCATCTGGGATTTTAATGACGGGTCAACATCTGTGATGCAAAACCCGACACATGTATTTAATAACACCGGTAAGAATGATATAATTTACCAGGTTAAAATGACTGCAATATCAGAATATAACTGCAAGGATTCAGTAACACAACCAATAACCGTTTATCCATATTTATCAGCAGAAGATGCAATTAATAAACCTACAGGATGTTCACCCGATACAGTTACTATTACAAATGGTTCCATGGGGGGGATAAAACAATATATATGGAATTATGGTGACGGTACAGGGGATAATAATGCAGATTCATCATTTAAACATATTTATACAAATAAAACCAATGCGCCTGTTACATATAACTTAAGTTTAATAGTTGAAAATCACATACCAGCCTGTCAGGATACTATTATACGAAGTTTAATAGTTTACCCTGAGGTAGTTTCTGATTTTACAACTCAGGGCAACATTAACGGAGGATGCGATTCAGTAACAATCAATTTCATAAATACATCAGGACCAGCGCAGGTTCCAACTCATTATGACTGGGATTTTGGAGACGGGGGATCATCAGATGAAACTAAAGTATCGCACATGTTTGTGCATCCAGATCCTTCTTCTACTCTTCAGAAAGTATATACTACCAGGCTTTATGCTTATTCTCAGTATAATTGTTACAGCATTGATTCCACTTTAATTACGGTTGATCCTTTTGTTAAAGCCGATTTTTCAATTGATCAGCCAGACGGATGTTCTCCGTTAACAATTACTTTTACCGATACATCATCTCCGGGAGCTAACGAATTTCATTGGGTTTATGACAATGGTACAGTTAATAATGATCCTGCACATACCATTACTCAATCATTTCAAAATCAGGCCGGTGGCGTACTTACTGTTAATCCTTCACTTACAGTTACATATAATGGAAACTGTCCGAGTACAATGACAAAATCAATCCAGGTATATTCGCAGGTAACTGCAAATTTTACCGGGGATACTTTGAAAGGATGCCATCCCCTGACAATTGATTTTACAAACACTTCACAGTTTGCCCAAAGGTATGACTGGTACTTTGGTGATTTGGGTACTTCGATCTTTAAAAACCCTTCCCACATATTTACTGATTATAGTAATGCAGATTCTATATATAACGTTACACTTGTCGCAACTTCAGAATTTAATTGTACAAACAGTATAACCAAACAGGTAACAGTATATCCTAAACCAAAAGCCTTGTTTAATGTCCAGAATTCAATCAGTTGTCCGCCATTTCAGCTATCGATTAATAATTTAACCCAAGCCGGCAATTCTTATTTATGGAATTTTGGAGATGGAACTGATACAACCACGCTTAACCTCTCTAACTTTAACCACACATATAACAATTTAACTTCAAACAATGCATCATACCTTTTGGTACTTGGGGTTACAACAAATTTTAACTGTACCGACAGTGCATCACAGAAAATAAATGTGTATCCGGGGGTTATTTCAGGATTTGAACCTGATACGGCAAATTGCAGTACAGTATTGGTAAAATTCAGAAACCTCACACAGAGAGGTTCAACATATTTGTGGAATTTTGGTGATGGCGTAACCAGTAACTTAACCGAGCCTGTTCACGATTTTTTTAATCTTGGCGTGGAGGATACTACTTTTACCGTTAAACTGGTGAGTTATTCTGGTTTTGGATGTGTTGATTCGTCTTCTCGGAAAGTAACAGTTTATCCGCAACCTGTTGCTGCATTCAGTGCCTTGCCTTTAAAGCTTGATTTTCCGGCATCTACTGTTAATATTGTAAATGAAACCAATACCGGTAACTGGAATTATTTCTGGAATTTTAAGGATGGTACAACAGAAACCGTAAGTAATCCTTCTGGCCACACATACGTAACATGGGGACAATATAACATTGAGCTTAAAGTATGGAGTAACAATTGCAGTGACTCAGCCTTCAAATTGATAACAGTGGTACCACCGGTTCCCATCGCGGCTTTCGATATGTCATCGAACGTTTGCCTTGGATTAGCAATTAACTTTACAGATCAATCCACCTGGGCAACACAATGGAACTGGAATTTTGGCGATAGTTTGACTTCCGACGTTGAGAATCCTTCACATATTTACAAATATCCCGGCCTGCACCTGGTACAACTAACTGTTACAGGAGATGGGGGCAGTGATGCACTTTCCCAGGAAGTGGAGGTGTACCCTTTGCCAAAGGTACAATTTACAATTAATGATACGGTGGTTGAGCTGCCAAGTACATATGCATCATCACCCGCCCAGGTATCATTTTATAATAGCTGTAAACTGGGTGTACAGTACTTTTGGAACTTTGGGGATAGTATCACTTCTGCAGAAACAAATCCAGTCCATGATTACCAGTTTCCAGGTGAAAAAACTGTCAGCCTTAAGGTTTGGACAGAATATAATTGTATTGATTCTCTCATTAAGGTAAATGCCGTTGACGTAATATCAGGCGGGAAAATAATATTTCCAAACGTATTCGTTCCCAGTACTACCGGACCTAATGGTGGTAAATACGACCCGACAGTCAAGACAGTTGACAACTCAATATTTCGCCCTGTTTCACAAGATGTTATTGAATATAATCTTGAAATATATGACAGATGGGGAGAAAAACTATTTCAGACAAATGATTTAACCATAGGTTGGGATGGGTATTATAATGAAAAATTATGTAAGGGTGATGTGTATGTCTGGATTGCGAAGGGTAAATTTATGAATGGACAGGCATTTAATCTGGCTGGAAACGTAACGTTGTTAAAATAATTTAGAGCCAAGAACCAAGAGCCAAGAGAACAAACCTAAGAAATGGACATAAAAATAATAAGGCCTTAAGTCCACAACTATAGACATAATACTAATAATCAATAATCAATATTCAATTTTCAATAATCAATAATCAATAATCAATTACTATATTTGTCATGGTATAAGAAAAATTAAATTTTAAACATAATTTCATGAAAAGAATAACCCTAACAATCAGTGTTTTGCTAACTGCAACTTTAATATTAATTTTTGTATCTTGCAGTAAATCAAAGAATAGTTCATCTTTTAAAAATGGATCAGAATCAGCTAAACCAGGAATAACAAATGGCAAAATTGCGTATGTTGAAATTGATTCGATTATTAGTAATTATGAAATGGCTAAAGATTTAAAATCATCTTTGGAAGTTAAGCAAAGGCAACTTGAAGCTGAACTAAATACTAAATCTAAGTTATTACAGGCAGATGAGGCCGATTTTAAAAGCAAATATCAAAAAGGCATTATTACACAATCCAATGCCCAGGAATTGCAGCAAGAATTAGGATCGAGGGAGCAGATTCTATATCAACTTCAGGATAAAGACAGGGCAGAAATTAATGAAGACTTACAGGTAAATCAACATAAACTTTTACAAAATATAATGAATTACCTTAAAATTTATAATAAAGATAAGGGTTATCAGTATATTCTTGCAAATAGTACTATCCTATATGCCGACAGTACTAATAATATTACGAAAGAAGTAATTAAAGGTTTAAATGACACTTATAAAAAAGAATTCGGAAAAAAATAAATGTGCAAATTATACAAGTAACCAGTACAAATGAAAAAGGACATGAGACGTGAGACATGCGACGTGGAAACTGAATCTCAATCATAGAATATATTCAGGTCTCACGTCCTTTTTCATGTCTTTTTTTTCAAGTCCCACGTCCCATGTCTCACGTCTCACGTCCCACGTCCCACGTCCCACGTCACTATTTATCCACGATAATGAATATATCCTCATTATCCTTCTTCATAAGATATTGTTCACGCGCAAACTTCTCAAGGTTCTTCGAATCGGTTTTTAGTTCAATTAATTTTGAAGAATCTTCTTTTATTTTACTGATATAGTAAATCCTGTCTTTTTCCAATTGATGTAATTGATTCATATTCTGGATTCTGTCCATCATGTTATTTTGATCGAAAAATGAAATCCATCCTATAAACAATATTAAGGTTAAGGTGAATTTGTTCTTTAACAATGGCAAAATGGCAAACCAGATTTTTTTCAACTTCATAATAGATTATTTGAAGTAAAATTAGAAAATAATGTTTTTATTCAGAACAATTTCATTTTAAAGTTAGTAACAATTAATAATTCTTATAAACAACTAACAACTATTTTATACAAACTTCAAGGCCAGCCTTGAACCATCTTCCCGGCTGGGGTATGTTACCCATATCGAAGTACTTTTGATTTAAAATATTTGTGGCTTCCGCAAAGATTTTTATGAATTTAAATTTATATGATATTTTTCCGTCAAGCAGCATGAAAGGATTATATGGCAGAATTGTCCAAGCAGGGTTAGAGTTAGCATTATATTGGCCATAATTGCCGTTGCGTTTTTGATATGAAAACTGCCATGATGCTTCAAGGTTTTTTATAATCCGATGGTTTACCTGAATAACAAATTTGTACCTGAGATTGTCCAGGGCATAATTTGACCGGATGGAATCAGCACTTTTACTAAGTGAAGTAAATGAATACGATAAATGAATTTGTTCGATAAAGTAATCCTTTCCAAATACATATTGAGGGAATATATTTCCTGCAATTTCAACACCGCTTGTAATTAGTGAAGGATATTGTATTGCATTCCATGTACCGCCACTATTGGGAGCCAATACCCAATCAATTATATTTTTGCCCCAGCGATTAAAATATGTAATATTTCCTGAATAAGCTCCATTAATAAACTTTAATCCTGACTCAAACGTCCATGCCTGTTCAGGTTGCAGGGTTGAATTTCCTTTTGCCTGAGGGCCGTTATAATATAAATCAGTGAATGTCGGTAACCTTAGCGAATTATTTACTGATGTGTAAACTTTTACAATCTTATTTAATTTATAACTAATGTCGGAACCAGGATAAAATTTTATTCCGCCAATTTTGCTGTTATAGTTTGCCATTATACCAAGAGCAACTGATAAGTTTGAAATATTTACAACGTGTTCGGCAAAAAAGCTAAGATTATATCTTGATGCCATTTTATCATAATAAATATTCTCATTTGCAACTCTTATAGAATCAGGGGTTGTTAATCCTAAGTTAGTACTATGTATAATTTCATTTCTGTAATCAATACCCAGTGATGTTTTACCTAATTGATTAAAATATGTTGAATTAATGCCGGCGCCATATACATCTGTAAAATGAAAATTTTGGTAAACACCAGGATCCTGACGTATAAATTCATAATGATCATAATTCCTATGCCAGTATAAATATGGTTTGGTTTTTAATACTTTACCTGTTTCACCGGTTATACTTCCAAAATATGTTGTGGTATGGTCGAATTGATTATTAGATTCAGCGGAAACCGCGTAAAAATTATTTGCCCCATAAGCATTATCGGTATATCCTGTTTGAATGGCAAGGCTACCTTGATTATAAATTGCCTTACCAGTATAATATAAATTTCCATATTTATAATCAGTATTATAAATGTATCCATCAGACTTTCCCTCGGAAACAGAAATAAAATTGGTAAAATGATTTGAATGTAAATTGGCAGTTAATGACTCACGCCAAAGCCCGAAATCGCCGCCTGTCAAAGATGCTTTTGCGTAATTAACCGTATCCAGCCCTGTTATAAAATTTACTGCACCGCAAAAGGCATTAGTTCCATATACACGAGAGGCCGGACCTTTTAGAACTTCAACGCGGCCGATACTTTCAATATCCAGGGGTAGTACAAGATTGTAGTGACCGGTCTGCGGATTGGTAATATTAATGCCATTGAGCAGTATAAGAGTTTCATCAAATGTTCCTCCTTCAATTGAAATATCAGCCTGTGCACCGTTGGGGCCCCTTTGATGGATATCAACCTGAGGAACCAGTCTCAGGAGGTCGTTTACATTAATGTATGGAGCCTGCTCAATTTCATTTTTTGAAATTACTGTAACTATTCTTGATACCTGTGAGGCTATTACCGGTTCCCTTTGTCCGCTTACTTCAATTTCTTCCAGTTCTGTTGTTTTACTAATTTTTGAGGAATCGACCTGTGCTGTTGCAGGCTGGCAAGGTCTTAACAATGAATATGCCACACTTACAACACATATTTTTATAACAATGTGAAGGCTGTTAAATATTGCAAACGATTTTCTTGTCCATCTGCGGAAATTTACTGTTCGTATATAATTGTTATTTCTGGTCATTAGGTTTATTGTTAGGGGGTTTAAAATAGAACCAAGAACCAAGAACCAAGAGCCAGGAGCCAGGATTTCAGTTCCTATATTAAAGTTTTTTATAAAGTTAATAAAGTTTATAAGGTTTATTCGTTTATTCTTTTATGTGATATACATTTTATCTTTTATCTGTTTACTGTCTTCTGCCTTCTGCCTTCTGCCTTCTGCCTTCTGTCTTCTGTCTTTCGCACCAGTCTTGGTTCCTGGTTCTTGGTTCTTGGCTCTTGAATCCTGGTTCCTGGCTCCATTTATCATTCTTTCATCGGCTTAAACCCATGCCCAATAATTTCATTTGCATCCATAACAGTTAAAAAAGCATTTGGATCAATTTCCTTTATATAATCTATTAAAGTGCTCAATTCACGACGGCTTATATTTGTATAAATTATCTTTTTGGGCTTTCCTTCATACATGCCTTCTCCAAGGAAATATGTCCCGCCACGGTCAAGGTCGAATAAAATTTTTTTCCTTATTTCTTCATAATGTTCGGAAATAATGATGACTGTTTTTTCATAATTAAATCCCTGCATTACTCCGTCAATAACTTTTCCCGTAATAAAAATTACAATCCAGGAGTATAAAGGAATTTTCCAATCGCCAAACGCAACCAAGCCTAGCAGGACAACTACTGAATCGACATAAATAAGTAATTGTCCTAATGGTGCACGGGTGTGCCTGGCTATAATCATTGCAATAGTATCAGTTCCACCGGTTGCTCCTTTTGATTTGAAAATCAAACCTAATCCAATTCCAAAAAGAACGCCTCCAAAAATTGACGATAATAAAGGGTCGTTAGTTACCAAAGGGTTATATCCCCAGAATAATGTTCCCGAATCAATAAATACAGAGGTTAAACCTAATCCGATAAAATTTTTTATGCCAAAATTAGGTCCCAGAATTTTTATTCCTACAAAAGTAATCGGGAGATCGAGAATAAAACCCATCAATCCAACCGGTAGTCCATTTGGAGCGAATGAAAATACACCTTTAGAAAGATAATGAATAATAATGCTTATGCCATAAATGCCTCCCGGAACAATTTTATAAGGAGTAATGAACAAAACATACCCCATGGCAAGGATAAATGCTCCGGGTACAAGTAATGCATAATTCCACAACCAGTGTTTTGTATTTATTTTAAAAATCATCCTAAAATAATATTTATTAGATCCATGAACCAAGAACCAGGAACCAAGACAATAATTAATTAATAAAAAATTCTAATTTACTTTCATTAAATGATAATCCTGAGTAAATTTAATAATATTTACGCCTTTATTAATGTATCCACCTTCATCAGAAACCCTTTCAAAATTAAAGTTGGAATGTACTAATCGGACATTTTGATTTTGGAGATAATTTTCGAATGCCGGGCCATACTTATATAAAGCAGAAAGGAAATAAAATGTAACGTCATATCCCAGGTAGCCAAAATTATAGCCTTCTTTATAAAGCAAATAAGGATAATTTTCGCGTGTATGATAATATGGTTGAGTAAAATTTAATTTTTCATATTTTGATAAAAAATTTATTAATTCCTTATTATTTATATAATCAAGATAGAATGAGCTGCAGAAGTGGAATTCCAGATTATGCAAATATTCCATTTCCACATTTTTCCATTTCAGGACTACCGGCAACCCAAAAACTTTTATGGAATCTTTATTAGCTATAAGATACAGCATCCTTAGAATATTACTGGCTATTCCTTCATCTTCAGTAGGCAGTATTACAATATTTGTATTTTTATTAGAAATTAAAGAATTTATAGGATTTTCATTTTCATTATACTGATATACTTCATATTTGCCCGCAAATTGCTGATCAAGTTTTTCAATAAACAATGCAGTAACCGGCTTATCATAAATATTATTACAATTTACCAGTATAATATTTTTATTGGGGATTGTTGAAATATATTTTAAAATATTATCAACATATTCATTGTTGTCCGGAATAACTTCAAAAAGGTACGGGTTCGATTTTAAAAGTGAACAGTTATTCCATACGGGAGATATCATTTTTATTTTATTTGAAAGTGCGAACTTTCCAACCTGTTCAACGGCATCTGCATAAAATGGCCCGATAACAAGGTCCATTTGTTTCATCTCAGGTTTATTTAGAATTTTGTTTATTAAAGTAGTATCGCGTCCGGCATCATATGTGTATAATCTTATTTTTATGCCGGTTTTTCTAAGTGAGTCAATTGCCAAAAGTGCACCCTGGTAAAATTCAATAAAATTTAATGAACGTTTATATTTATCGTTTGCTTCATCAGCTTTTTTATCCTGTTCTGATTGTTCCATCAATGAATCAATACCAAAATGTGACTGATTTTCATCAAGGAAAAAAGGGATTAGCAAGGCAATACATATAGTATTGTTTTTATTTACATAATTATTGCAGGGAATGTCAGGTTTTTCCTGAGTTAAAACTATTGTTGAATCTTTAACAGAATTAACTGTTTTTTGTGTTACTTCAATTCTTTTGATTTCAGGAATATAAATAACCTGGCCTGTTTTCAATTCCAAAAGATTGGCTGAAGGATTTGCCAGATTTAAATCTTCGAGGGAAACTGAGTGTTTTTTTGCAATTGAGAATTCAGTATCATGGCGTCTAACTTTATACTTAGTGTAATTTTGTTTATAGTTGTCAGTTTGGGTAGCAATTTCATTTGAGGATGCAGGAATTTTTAATATCTGGCCTTCTTTAATATTACCGGATGCAATATCAGGGTTCATGGATATTATTACATCTTGTTTAACACCGTATGCAAGGCTAATCCTATAAAGATTTTCACCTTTTTTCACAGGGTGCAGGTAATAGGTTACGCCGTTAATTATAGTTTTATTCTGAGAAATTTTAACAATTATTTCATTACCATCATTAACCTGCCCATTAACACTAACCGGAATAATAATAAGAAGGCTTAGTAAAAAAAATCGATAGCGCATTTTCAAATTTTCAAATTTTCAAATTTGCACATTATTTTCCATGTATTTTACAATGTTATTTTCAATTCTGCAGAGGGTATTATCGGAGTCAGCTCTCAAAAATTTTTCTCCTGTAATTTTTTCATAAAGTTCAATATAACGTTCTGAAACTTCACTTACAAAAGATTCAGGAATATCCGGCATTATCTGATTTTCCATATTCATAAAATCATGTTCAATAAGCCATTGCCGTACAAATTCTTTAGATAACTGTTTTTGAGGTTCCCCTTTTTCCAATCGGCTTTTATATCCTTCAGCATAGAAATACCTTGAGGAATCGGGTGTGTGAATTTCATCTATTAAAATAATTTTATCGCCAATTTTACCAAATTCGTATTTAGTGTCAACAAGGATCAATCCCATTTTTGAGGCAATTTGTGTGCCTCTTTCAAACAATTCATATGTATATTTTTCGATTAAAGAGTAATCAGTTTTAGAAACAAGGCCTAAATTGATTATTTCCTCATTAGTAATATCCTGATCGTGACCTTCAACTGCTTTAGTAGTGGGAGTAATTATGGGATAAGGGAATTTTTCATTTTCCCGCATTCCTTCAGGCAGGCGAATTCCACACAATACACGATTGCCAAGCTTATATTCCCGCCATGCATGTCCGGTAAGATATCCTCTTATCACCATTTCAACTTTTATAGGATCGGCTTTTTGTCCTATAGTTACCATTGGATCAGGGCATGACAGTTTCCAATTAGGAACAATGTCACTTGTGGCATCGAGAAATTTGGATGCAATTTGGTTCAAAACTTGTCCTTTATAAGGAATGCCTTTCGGCAAAACTATATCGAAGGCCGAAATACGGTCTGTAGCAATCATTATAAGGTACTCGTTGTTAATATTATATACATCCCTTACTTTCCCCTGGTAAAGACTCTTTTGGCCATGAAACATGAAATTTGTATTAACAATTGCATTACTCATACAGGCACTACTTTTTGAAAATTTTAACTATTTTATCATATAATTCAGATGGTTCAAAAGGTTTAACTATGTAATCAACTACACCCAGTTTCTGAAAACTATTAATAATAAGTTTGCTATTAACGGAAGAAATTAATATTATAGGAATTTTATTGTGTTTTGGATTAAATTTAATACGTCTCACAAAAACCCTTCCATTTAATCCCGGGATCTCCATATCAAGCAAAATTAAATCGGGAATATTGGTTTCAGTGAGGTACATTAATGCTTCGGGCCCGTTATTTTTGAAAATAACATTATAATCTTTTTCAAAAGATGAAACTAAACCTGATTGAATTGAATTATTGTAATCAACAATCAGGATCAATTTTTTTGCAATGTTTGCCTTTTTACTCATGCAAAATATTTTTGGTTGAAAATACAAAAAAAAATGAAATTTAATGGTTTAATATGTATTGCATATTTCTATTATTAACCTGAGTTTTTTTCATAAGCGTCTACAATATGTTGAACCAGGCTATGTCTCAACATATCACGGTGATCGAAATATATAACTGATATTTCATTAATATGTTTAAGAATTTTTAAAGCAACAGGCAAACCGGATAATGATTTTTGAGGCAGGTCAATTTGTGTTATATCTCCGGTAACAATAAATTTTGCATTACGGCCCATACGGGTCAGGAACATTTTTAACTGGTTAATAGTAGAGTTTTGAGCTTCATCAAGAATCACGCATGCGTTATCAAGTGTTCGTCCCCTCATATATGCTAATGGAGCTATTTGAATAGTTCCATCTTCAATAAGTGACTCAAGTTTACGCTGAGGTATCATTTCATGGAGGGCATCATACAATGGTTGAAGATATGGGTCTAATTTGTCCTTCATGTCACCTGGCAAAAATCCCAGATGTTCGCCGGCCTCTACGGCCGGTCTTGTCAATATTATCCTTTTGACTGATTTAGATCGGAAAGCCATTACTGCCAGTGCTATTGCAGTATATGTTTTACCTGTTCCGGCCGGGCCTATAGCAAAAAGTAAATCGTTTCTCTTAAATTCATCGCAAAGTTTATGTTGATTGACAGTCAGTGCATTCACAGGTTGGCCATTATTCCCGTAAAGTATTGTATCATCGGACATTTCATTTAATCTTTCCGCGGTTGAAGTGTCGTTATTTAATATTTGATCGATATCGGAGTCATTAATGTTATGGTGTCTCTGATAAAATGATACGACCAATTCAACCTTTTTTTCAAATTTCAGGATTTCAACTTTTTCGCCAATTGCTTTTATTTGATTCCCCCTTGCAACAAGTTTTAACCGGGGGAACATTTTACGCAATTTCTCATACCGTATGTTGTTCACCCCAAAAAATGCCAATGGATCAATTCCATCCAAATATATCAGCTTTTCTACCATAATTTGTACATTAATGTTTATTTTTGGCTACATCAAAATAAAACCATTTTTTTGACATATTTATACTAAGTTAATACAATTGCTTATTTATCCCGATGGCCATAATAACTCTGACCACAGACTGGAAATTCGATGACTTTTACACTGGAGCTGTCAAGGGAATGATATATTCTAATTGCACTGATGCAAAGATCGTTGACATTAATCTTCAAATCAATCCATTCAATATTGTTCAGGGAACATTAATATTGCAGCAATCATTTCAATATTTCCCAAAAGGCACAATTCATATTTTTGATGTTAACAGTGTTGTGTCAAATGAAACAGGCTATGCCGTTATAAAGTATCTTGACCATTATTTTATTGGTGCAAATAACGGAAGCCTGGGATTGATAATTACCGGCGAACCTCAGGCAGCTTTTAAAATAGAAATGTTTCGTAATGACGATTGTTTGACATTTCCAGCTCTCCATATTTTCGCACCCGCTGCTGCATTTTTGGCAAATGGTAATAAAATTGAGGATATTGGGATAGTGATTCATGATATTGAACGTCAAACGCCATTCAGGCCTGTAATTAATGATGATACAATTGTTGGCAGTGTAATTTGCATCGATTCATATAATAACTTAATTACCAATATCTCAAAAGATTTATTTAACCAGGTTGGAAGCGGCAGGAGTTTTGAAATTATAATTAAGAGCAATCATTATAAAATTAAGAAAATCAATGATACGTACAATGAAACCAGTGTAGGTGAATTACTTGCAGTGTTTAATTCAGCAAGCCTGTTAGAAATAGCAATAAATATGGGAAATATTGCAGAATTGCTTAATATTGGCATCAATTCCAATATTCGGGTAAGATTTAATGAAAGATAAAAGATAAAAGATAAAAGATAAAAGAAGAAAGAAGAAAGAAGACAGAAGGCAGACGTGAAAGGATGTGAAAGGATGTGAAACATTATACCTAAAGCCTAAAGCCTAAAATTTTATTCACTTAATACTTTACAACATGAATCATCAGATGACATCAACGACTTTTGAAATTTACGGACATCCGGTTAAATCAAATCTGGGTGTAGTAAGGGGAATTATAGTACGTTCCAGGTCCATTTTCGGCAATATCGGGGCAGGTTTTCAAACATTATTGGGAGGAAACATTACTATATTGACTGAACTTTGCGAAAAGACAAGGCAGGAGGCTTTTGATATAATGATAAACCATGCCGGATCATTAGGTGCAAATGCTGTAATTGGCATAAGGTACGAATCTACAGAAATAATGTCCGGGGTAACTGAAGTAATATGCTATGGATCAGCTGTTATAGTTGAATAGAAACACTGATATCAATAATAAATTTGTACAATCGTAAGTTTATTTGTTAATTTGCCAAGTTTTAAAATCTAAAAAATGCAATTAAACATTTTATTGATTCTTTTATTGATTTGTGCATATTTAATGGGTTCGGTTGTAAATGCGGTTTGGGTAAGCAAAATATTTTATGGGTTTGATGTCAGGGAATTCGGTAGTAAAAATGCCGGATCAACAAATACAGTAAGGATATTAGGATGGAAAGCAGGAATCCCTGTTTTTTTCCTCGATGTATTTAAAGGATTCGCTGCAGTCAATTTAGTCAGGATATATGGATATTATTCTCCGGGTTCGGACTACTTCGTGACTTTTCAGTTATTATTAGGGGCATTCGCAGTTATAGGCCATATTTTCCCTGTATTTTACGGGTTTAAGGGGGGTAAAGGAGTGGCATCATTATTTGGTATAGTTCTTGCAATTGCTCTTTGGCCGACTTTGATAACACTTGGGATTTTTATTGTAACCCTGTTTATAACACGTTATGTTTCTTTAAGTTCAATGGTTGCAGGAATAGTGTTTCCTTTATTGATAATGTTTGTATTTCCAACATCTATTCAATCATTAATAATATTTTCTTTAATAATTTCTATTTTGCTTTTATTGACACATCAGAAAAATATTGAACGTTTAATTAAGAAGGAAGAAAATAAAGCTCATTTCCTGTTCAGAAAAAAGAAAACTATTTAGTGTTTGTCGATAAAATCATTTTTTCCAGGATCTGGAGAAGTTCCTCTTTGCTGAGGTTATTATTTATAATACCATTATCTGCCACTGATATTACACCTGTTTCTTCGGAAACAATTACAGCCATTGCATCCGTTTGTTCCGTAATGCCAATTGCAGCCCTGTGCCTCATACCATAATTTGCTGGAATATTTGGATTATCCGACAATGGCAATATACAACGTGCTGCTGAAATTTTATCTGCAATAATTATTACAGCTCCATCATGTAATGGGCTATTTTTAAAAAAGATAGATTCCAAAAGTCGGGTTGAGGTATCAGAGTTAATAATTTCACCTGTTTGAGCATAAATATTTAATTCTGATTTGCGCGTTATTACAATAATAGCGCCAGTATTTGATTCTGACATTCTCTTGCATGCATTGGCAATTGATTTAATCCTTACATTTTTTTGATCGTCTAAATTAAACGAAAAGGCTTTGTTTATTGATAACCAACGTGACAAATAATTAGTGCCGAACATCATCAGCAACCTCCTTAATTCCGGTTGAAATACAATAATCAGGGCGATCATGCCGACACTTATCAACTGCCCAAGAATTGTACCAAGTAGTTCCATATTCAAGGCTTTTACAACAAGCCAGAAAAGGAAAATTATAAAAATTACAACAAAAATATTAATAGCAACAGTACCCCTTATCAGAATGTATAATTGGTACATCAAATATGCAACTACTGCAATATCAATAATATCAACAATCCGGAGTTTTATAAATAAATCAATCATTTTGTTTAGTGCGTAGAAAATAGTGCTTAGTGCTTAGAAATGAATTCATTATTAAAGTTAGTTAAAGCAGGAAAATATCTTGTTAAAGTATAAAAATATATTATTATAATAGTTAAGTTATTAATTAAAGGTAGAATTCTTATAAGAATTCACAATTTTGACAGCTTCAACGGCTTCTTTTACATCATGTACTCTTAGGATGTCAGCTCCTTTTAACAGGGCTATTGTATTTACAACTGTAGTAGCGTTAAGAGCTTCATCAGGTGAAATTTTCAATAATTTATATATCATCGATTTGCGTGACAGGCCTGCTAAGATAGGAAGTTCAAATATTCTAAATTCATCAAGATGGTATAGAATCTGGTAATTATTTTCAGGTGTTTTACTAAATCCAAATCCAGGGTCAATAATAATGTCATAAATACCAAATTGATGTGAAAGTTCTATCTTTTTTGCAAAATACTGAAACATTTCAAGAATTAAATTATTATAATCGGTTTTTTTATGCATAGCCTGGATATTGCCTGCAATATGCATCATAATGTACGGTACCTTTAAAGAAGCCACGGTCTCCGGCATCAATTCATCAATACTGCCTGCTGAAATATCATTAATCATCCGGACATTATAATTTTCAACTGCTATCCTCGCAATATTTGAACGATAAGTATCCAGTGAAAGAATAATTTCCGGAAATTCTTTTTGAATAGCTGCTAACGATGGAGTTAGCCTGTTTAATTCTTCTGATTCTGATACTTCTTCTGCCCCTGGCCTTGTAGAAACGGCTCCAATATCAATAATTTGAGCACCTTCCGATATCATATTTTCAATTCTTCTGAGAATTTCTTTAATGCTTAAAAGCCTGCTTCCCTGATAAAAGGAATCCGGGGTAAGATTGATAATTCCCATTACCACAGGCGTTTCGAGGAAAATAAGTTTGCCTGGGAAATTTAAAGTCCGCTTTTTTGAAAAAAAATTATCTTTTAGTACCATTTGACATTATTATTAAATTACAAATTTATAATTTCGGAATTAATTAGAACTATAAAAACAAATGGCGATAATTGTAATTGAAGGGTTGGATGGAGCAGGAAAATCTACACAGGTTAATTTGTTGGGAAATTTCTTAAGAGAAAAAGGGCACAATTGCAGGTTTTTGCATTTTCCAATGACCGGAAGCCCTGTTTTTGGAGATTTAATTGCCCGGTTTTTAAGAGGTGAATTGGGAGAAATAGGCAATGTTAATCCATACCTCGTGGCCCTGATATACGCTGGTGACAGGTTTAATGCAAAACAGACCATTGAGAACTGGCTGGAACAAAATATAATTATAATACTTGACCGGTATGTCTATTCAAATGTAGCATATCAATGTGCAAAAATAAAACAACTTGCTGAAAAGGAGTTATTAAAAAAATGGATAATTGAGACGGAATTTGATTACTTTAAACTTCCCGTTCCTGATTTAAATTTATTTCTGGACGTTCCTTTATTATTTACAAAACAAAAATTGTCGGAACATCGTGCCGGAAATGATCGTTCCTATCTGGAAGGTAAACGTGATATTCATGAGGAGGACATAAATTTTCAACTTAATGTCAGGAATATGTATATGTCACTTGAAAATGAATGGTTTATCAGAGTCGATTGTTGTGAGGACTCAGATACAATACTTCCTCCTGATGCTATTTTTAATAAAATAGTTGGTTTGATTGAAACTAAAATTGGAATTTAGTAAATAAAGATAAAAGACAAAAGATAAAAGAAGACAGAAGGCAGAAGACAGATAAAAGACAAAAGATAAAAGTAAACTTGAATTGAGATTTGAGATTCTAGATTTGAGATTTTAGATTTAGGAATTATTACTTTGGTATAACTATTTAAATCTTAAATCACTAATCACAAATCTTAAATCTTAAATTACTTTTAAACTTTAAACTTTAAACTTTAAACTATAAACTATAAACAAATTATGAAGTACATAAGGATTATTGCACGAATAATACTTGGATCGGTTTTTATTTTTTCCGGTTTTGTTAAAGGTATTGATCCAATGGGGTCGGCCATAAAGTTCACTGAATATTTTGAGGCATTTCATATGTCATGGTTAGGTGAGGCATCCCTCGTGTTTTCTATTTTACTAAGTACTGCCGAATTGCTTATAGGGATTTGTCTGCTTATTGGATTACGAATGAAGGTAACAACATGGGCAGCATTTTTATTTATGGGATTTTTTACCTTATTGACTTTATTCAGTGCAATTGTTAATCCCGTATCCGACTGTGGTTGTTTTGGCGATGCTTTGGTATTGACAAACTGGCAAACATTTTTTAAAAACATTTTTCTTTTCGCCCTGGCATTTCTGATTTTCAAGCAAAGGAATAAGTATATACCATATGGCAAACCCATTACTGAGTGGGGAATTATCCTGTTATTTGCATTTATGGGGCTTGGTATATTTTTATATTGTTACAACCATCTGCCTATAATTGACTTCAGGCCATATAATACCGGAACTCATATTCCCTCTAAAATGGTAGTGCCGGAAGGGTCTCCTAAGGATGAATACAAAACGAGGCTATATTATCAAAAAGATGGCATTACTAAAGAATTTACGCTTCAAAATTATCCATGGCGCGATACTTCCTGGAAATGGGTAAATACTATATCTGATCTTATAAAAAAGGGTTATTCGCCTCCTATTCATGGATTTAGCATTACATCTGAAGGTAATGAGGATATTACAAATCAGGTTTTAACAGATACAGGTTATTCCTTTATATTCATATCATACGATATTTCTTTAATTAATCCTGAAATATGGAAAAAAATAAATGATTATTACAAATTCGCCAATACAAATAATCATAGGTTCTATTTTTTGACATCCTCAGCCACAGATATTTCCAGGAACACGAAAACATTATATAACCTGCAATTCGATTTTCTATATTCCGATCAAACTGTTCTTAAAACTATTATCAGGTCTAATCCCGGCTTAATGCTTTTAAAGGATGGAGTGATTCTTGGATTATGGCATTATAACGATTTTCCTGCAACAGGATATTTTAAGGGGAATATCCTGTCTAAAATAATTACAAAGTACAGCCATAAAGAGG
Organism: uncultured Bacteroidota bacterium; assembly: GCA_963846585.1. Classification (GTDB taxonomy): domain Bacteria; phylum Bacteroidota; class Bacteroidia; order Bacteroidales; family JAAUTT01; genus JAAUTT01. The sequence goes on along the minus strand of CAWJWO010000001.1, from coordinate 99,953 downwards.
AAGGGACAAAAGTAATTCTGTTGACTGTTGTATTCCTGCTCATGGTTTACGTTTTACTGTTGGCTAGAAAAAAAGATGAAAGATAAAAGATAAAAGCAGACAGAAGGCAGAAGACGGAAGACAGAAAAAAGTATGTGAAAGGATGACAAATTACTGATTACTAATTACTAATTACAAATTAGGTAATGAAGTTCACACTAGCCCCTAGCCCCTAGCCCCTAGCCCCTAGCCCCTAGCCCCTAGCCCCTAGCCCCTAGCCCCTAGCCCCTGTAACCTACAACTAATAACATAAATATTTTGACCAAATACTTAATACATAAGCTTATCCACAGCATTCTAATCATTTGGGGAGTACTTACACTGATTTTTTTGCTGTTCAATGTACTTCCGGGCGATCCGGCCCGCATGATAGCAGGACAACGTTCAGACTCAGCATCCCTGTCTGCTATAAGGCAGGATCTGGGCCTCGATAAACCAAAATGGAAACAATACCTTAAATACCTGAACGATGTTTCCCCGTTATCAATCCATGAAACTTTAGACCATGCGGGTTATTTGTATCTGGATAAATCAATATACCGGCCATTTAAAACTATTGCCCGTTTTAACAATCATTTGTGCCTGGTGATAAAATTTCCCTATTTACACCGTAGTTATCAAAGTAAACGAAAGGTAACAGATATTATAAGCGAAGCATTGCCAAATACCTTTATTTTAGCTATTGTTTCCATAGTATTTGCGACCATCCTGGGAATATTCTCCGGCATTCAGGTTGCTGTCCATAAGGATTCATGGTTTGACAGGGCTGTATTAATTTTCACTACTTTGGGAATGTCATTGCCATCTTTTTTCGCAGCAATTCTCATAGGATGGTTATTTGCATTTGTTCTGGGACATTACACTCATTTAAACCTGACAGGTAACTTAATTGTTACAGATGATTTTGGTGAAGGGACGCATTATCAATGGAAAAATATTATTTTGCCGGCATTTACACTTGGAATAAGGCCACTATCGATATTTATTCAACTCACACGTAATTCCCTGCTTGAATCACTTTCACAGGACTATATACGAACGGCAAGGGCAAAGGGACTTACAGAAACAAAAGTTATATATAAACATGCCCTGAAAAATGCCTTAAATCCTGTAATAACTTCTGTATCAGGATGGTTTGCTTCATTAATGGCAGGTGTTGTATTTATTGAATATATTTTTGCATGGAAGGGCCTTGGTTATTTAATAGTTGATGCTTTAACCAATTATGATCTTCCTCTTGTTCTGGGTTGTGTGATGACAATTTCGGTGATTTTTGTCCTTATAAATATTATTGTCGATTTTTTGTACGTATTGATTGATCCAAGGGTGAAACTTTATTAATAGTGCATAGTGCATAGTGCATAGTGCATAGTGCATAGTGCATAGTGCATAGTGCTTAGTTCTTTACAATAATTAGAATATTACTTATTTTAAATTAGAACTTTATACTTACGACTTACGACTTACGACTTACGACTTTTTAACCATGTACCAAAAAGATTATATCCTTAGAATAATAGAAGAATTTTTCAGGTTTCTTGGCCAGATCCTGAAACTTAAATCGGAAAAGGAATACGTAAGGGCATTGGATTTGATTGACCAGGCATCAAAAAATTTCCTTAAAGTCAATTTAAATGACATTGTTATAAATGAGCAGCTGGATAAGGAAATACTTTCAAATTTAAATTTTGACCAGCTAAGAATCCTTGCTGAATTATTAAAAGCCAAGGCAGATATATTTAATGAGACAAACAGCCATTTCTCTGCTACATCATATTACCAGCTTTCACTTGGTTTATTTGAATATGTTCATGAAGGATCAAAGAATTATTCGGTAGATATTGCTGACAGGATATATGAGCTTAAAAAGATACTAAATTAAAGACGAAAGATGAAAGATGAAGGATGAAAGAAGGCAGAAGACAGAAGACAGAAGGCAGAAGGAAATATAGTTATGGCACCTTATTAAGGGGTTGGGGTTTAGTATATTACAATATAAAAACTTAATTACTTTTATCGAATTGACGTTAATTATCGAAAATTAATTTTTCACGTCTCCACATTCCACGTCCCACGTCCCACGTCCTTTTTCAAGTCCTTTCATGTCTCTGTGCCTCTGTGTTCATTTTCTTAAATGTAATCAGTAATTTGTAATCAGAAATCGTTTAGAACCTTTTCACATATCTATGGCAATAAGGAGTTGACCCTTCATGCTCGTAATATTGCTGGTGATATTCTTCGGCACGCCAGAAAGTTGAGGCTTTGGCAAGTTTGGTGGCAACCTTGAAGCCTTTTTGTTTCAGGAGAGAAATTAATTTTTCAGTAATTTGTTTTTGTTCGTCGTTAAGATAAAATACTTCTGATCTGTATTGATCTCCAACATCAGGTCCCTGCCTGTCCACCTCAGTTGGATCGTGGATTTCGAAGAAAAGCCTTGCTATTTTTTCATAGTTTGTTTTCGCAGGATCGAAAACAATACGCACAGCCTCTGCATAACCTGTAGTGTGAGAACACACATCTTCGTAAGAAGGTCTTTTTGCAGAATGTCCCCCAATATATCCAACTTCGGTAGATAAAACACCTTCAGCTTTGTTCATATAGTATTCCACTCCCCAGAAGCAACCTCCGGCAAAAATGGCCGTATCCTTTGTTGGATTTACCACTTTACCGGCAGGGATAAAATCGAGTGAAATGGAATTTACACAATGACGAGTGTCTTTATCAGTAAAATGTTCTCCTGTAAATACATGACCAAGATGAGCACCACATTTGGCACAGGTTATTTCAGTGCGGATGCCGTCTGCATCAATTGTATGTTTTACGGCACCTGGTATTTCATCATCAAAACTTGGCCATCCGCAATCGGACTTAAATTTGGAAGATGACAGGTATAATGGAGTCCGGCATCTTTTACAAACATAAGTTCCCTTATCAAAAAAATTTACATATTTTCCTGTAAAAGGCATTTCAGTTCCCTTTTGCACTATAACACGTTCTTCATCAGGAGTAAGTTTTGTATAACCCATATTTTTTTCATTTTGAGTTTTATTATTATTTTGAGTACACCCGCAGGTGCTTATTAGTATAAAAATAATTGAACATATGATATTTCTCATAATTTATTGTCTAAAGTGATGAAGTGATGAATTGAATTTGAAAATGGAACCAGGAACCAAGAACCAGGAGCCAAGACATAAGAATTACCACGTCCTTTTTCACGTCCTTTCATGTCCCACGTCCCACGTCACATTTTTTCTGTCTTCTGTTTTCTGTCTTCTGTCTTCTGTCTTCTGTCTTCTTCACAGAATAAAACAAACCATAATAACAAAAGTTTGGCAATAACAGGAATTTAATTATACAAGTATAATATAAACTGACAGGCACATTACAGGATTTGAAAAAAAATAAAGGATTTTGTTGCTATAATCATATGTTTTTTTGTAAATTTAGTTATGTGATATTAGAAACCCCTAAATGTGATAAATCCATGAAAATATTAATGCGATATATATTCCCTTTTTTATTTGTTTTTTCCTTTTTTAACCTATACGGACAGGAAAACCAATCTATCAGTAACCTGGAAGAACAGGCAATAAAATATGAAAAGGAAGGAAATACAATCGCGCTTGCCAGTTGTCAGTTAAAATTAGGGTTTTTATATAATGAATCCAACAACATGCCAAAGGCACTTGAATATTTTACAAAAGCTATAAAAACCAATGAAAGCCTTGGAAATTTAAATGCAATAAAAAATATATGTACAAACATCGGGATGATTTATTATCAATCAGGCAATAATGACGATGCCATTATATATTTTAAGAAATCGCTTAAAATAAATGAAAAACAGAACAAAAAGCCTGATATAATTGCCGATTTAATAAATATTGCCTTAGCACAGCAAAGTAACAGGAACTATACGGAATCGGTTCAAAATTTAGAAAGGGCCGAATCAATTGCCAGAGAATTAGCGGATTTTGTGTCGTTGAAAAATATTTACAGGACTCTATCAGAGAATTACGATAAATTGGGCAATGCTGACAAATCGAATGAATATTCAGAACTGGCAACAACTATTAACAATCACCTGCAAAAGGAAGAAATCAATCAGGCTGATACAAGAACTAAAGAAGCAGAAGCCGAAACTTTTGCCACAAAGATTGAAAGCCAGACAAAGGACAAAAAAATAAAACAAATTAGCCGTGAACAGCAACTTACCCTGGATTCGTTAATTAAACAAAAAGAATTAACTGATCTCAGGGAAAAGGAATCTAAACACCTGGTAAAGGAATTTCAGGATAATGAAAAATTGCATAAAGCCCGGCAAAGAGTTATATATCTTATCATTGGTTCTCTTGCACTGATCCTGGTTTTGGTAATATCATCACTTATTATTATATCTAAACAGTTACGTGAAAAGAAAAATGCAAATATCCAGCTTGAAAAAAATAATATCCAAATACTGGATCAAAAAAAGGAAATAGAACAGCAAAGAGACCTTGCAAACATTCAAAAAAATAAAATCACGGATAGTATCCTTTATGCCCAACGCATACAAAATGCAGTTTTGCCTCCTATTTCTTCAATTGAAAGAGCCCTTCCTGAAATGATGATTTTATTCCGGCCACGCGACATAGTTAGTGGTGATTTTTATTGGATGACTGAAAAAGAAGGGTTTGTATTAATTGCGGTAGTTGACTGCACCGGGCACGGAGTTCCCGGAGCATTTATGAGTATGCTTGGCACAGCCTTTTTGAATGATATTATAAATAAAACAACATTTAACCGTCATATCCGTTCGCTTAATGCCGCTGAAATATTAAATCAGCTTAAAAATTTGGTTATTAATTCATTACATCAATCAGACAGTTCAACTGAAAATAAGGATGGAATGGATATAGCCCTGTGTATTATTGATATTGAACGAAAACATTTACAGTTTGCCGGCGCACATAATCCTGTTTATATTGTACGTAACCATAATTTAATTCAATTGGCCGGTGACCCAATGCCGATAGGCATTTATAAAGCGTCCAATGAGTCGTTCACTAACCATAACTTTGAACTTGAAGAAGATGATCTGTTATATTTGTTTACAGATGGTTATTACGATCAGTTTGGCGGCCCGAAGGGTTTGAAAATGCTGAGTGCTACTTTCAGGAATTTTATTCTGGATATTTGCGATAAACCAATGGACACGCAAAAGAGACTACTTGAAGATTTTTACGACCAATGGCGTGGCAATCGTCAGCAAATGGATGATGTTACTGTAATTGGTTTTAAATTTAAGGAAGTCTATAAAATTTCAAATACTCCTCAGTTTAAGCTTTGGCATGATAAGAAAATATTGATTGCCGAGGATGTTGAAATTAATTTCATGCTTTTGGCGGAAGCCTTAAAACCTACCAAAGCCAGGATATTCAGGGTAGAAAATGGCCGCGATGCAGTTGAATTTTGTAAAAATAACGATTTGGACCTTGTGCTTATGGATATTTATATGCCAATAATGGATGGTATTGAAGCTACCCGGCTGATAAGAAATTTTAAGCCTGACCTGCCGATAGTAGCCCAAACTGCAGTTGGTACGCAAGAAGATATAGATAATATTATGTTGGCAGGATGTAACGACTATATGCTAAAACCCATTGATTTAAAATTATTTTTATCAATTATACGGAAAATTATTATGAAACCATCAGACTAATTGTATATAAATATGAAAATACTGAAGATTGAAGAAGAGGATTCGACGCCAAAAATTTTATTGGATAAAGAAAATAATATTTTTGAAATTACAGGGATTTCATTGCCTGAAGACGTTATAACCTTTTATAAACCTGTTCTTAATTGGATTAATGATTATTTAAAAGAACCAAACCTTTCAACTGAAATATCAATTAAGTTAAGTTATTTTAATACTTCTTCATCCAAAGTTATACTTGAAATACTTTCCTTGTTTGATAGTCTCATCGAAAGAGGATTGATGGTTTCCACCTCCTGGTATTACCTTGAAATGGATGACGATATGCTTGCAACCGGCAAGGAGTTCAAAAGCCTGTTGAAAATGCCTTTTAGTTTTGTGCCCTTTGGGGTAGAATGATGTACAATTTGAAAATGAGGAAATTTGAAAATTTGAAAATGATGACAAATTACTGATTACCAATGATCTGGTAATTGCTTATTTACTTAATCACTTCATCACTTAAATATAAGTATTGAATAAAATCTATAACCCACAAATATATATAACATGATAAAAAAATGGATAACTGCGACAAGTATTCTAACATTATTAACATTACAGGTACACTCACAAAAGCTAATAATACCTGAAAAAAAAATATATGAGTCGCCCGACGGTAAAATATACATTCAAAAAGACCTGCCTGTTTACCTTAGAATTGGGACCTCTCCTGATAATCCTGCAAATACCGTTCAATTAAACAGTGAAACCACCTCTCAATATGCAAATCCTATGTACTTCGATACTGAAGGGTATAATTCTTTCCATTCACCTTCTGCAGTAGACAAGGTAACAAAACAAGTAAAATTACCTAAAGAGGATATAATTTTTGAAGTTTATGCAGATAGCCATCCCCCTGTTACAACGATCCATTTTGGTGACAGTAAAGTATTTAAAAAAAACGGAAAAATTCATTTAAATGGAAAGATTGCTATAACCTTTACTGCCAAAGATGAATTATCAGGTGTGGATAAGATTATGTATTCATTGGATTCGGCTGATTATAAAGAATATTCAACTCCATTGAATCTTGAAATCGAAAAGGAGTATGTTTTAAAATATTATTCATATGATAATGTCGGGAATATTGAAAATGTTAAACGGGTGGTTATTGTTATTAATAAGGCAAAACCCGGAACAACCATTGAAATTAAAGGAGACCGGTCGGAAAACATTTTATCAGGACGTGCAGCGATTGTACTTAAAACTGAACCTGACATAAGTGGCATTGCAAAAACAGTTATAAAATTTGATGACAGGCCGGAACGCAATTACATTGAACCTGTAAGCATGGCATTATTATCACAGGGCGATCATAAACTTATTTATTATTCGGTTGATAATGTCGGCAACCAGGAAGATACGCATGAATTTGATTTTTATGTTGATAAAACACCCCCTACCATTTTACAGGATATAGCCGGTAAAAGCTTTTTAGTAAATGGAAAAGAATATTCATCGGGTCAATCGATGCTCAAAATTACTGCTATAGATAATAAAGCAGGCGTAAAGGAGGTATTTTATTCTATTAATAACGGCAGTTTTAAATTATATGAGAAACCGGTCTTGTTAAATTCAGCAAAAGGCATTTTAAATATTAAAGTTTATGCTACTGATAAAGTAAATAACCGCAGTGAAATAAATGATAATGCCAATAGTACAAAAATTCCGTATATTGATTTGTCTGGCCCGGTAATGAATTATTCATTTACAGGTCCTGTTTTTATTACAGGCGATACGATCTTTATAAGCAATAAGACTAAAATACACTTAAGTGCAATTGATTATGAATCGGGTGTAAATAATATTCAATTCAATATCGATAAAGGAGTTTCAACATCCTATCAAACTCCGTTTTCAATTGAAAAGGAGGGGACTCATTTTATTGAGTTTATTGGCACTGATAATGTTGAAAATACTACTACTTCATCTTTTAATATAACAGTTGATAATTCAGGGCCGGTTATTTATCCGCGTTTCAGTACCCTTCCGAAAGGAAACACTGATGAAAAAGATACAGCTGTGAAGGTATATCCCTCACATGTCGTTCTATTTGTCGCTGCTACAGATATAGGATCAGGATACGACCATATGCTTTATTCAATAAATGATTTGCCGTCAAAATTGTTTAGTGGTTTAATCAGCGGCTTTGGAACTAACAATTCAATTATAATTAAAGCCTATGATAAATTGGGGAATGAAACTGTTGATAGCGTTAGGTTTAAAGTAAAATAATGCATAGTGAAAATAGAGCCAAGAGCCAAGAGCCAAGAGCCAAGAGCCAAGAGCCAGGAACCAAGACATGCAACCTGCAACCTGCAACTTGCAACACTAACCTCTAACCATTAACAAATAAAATCTTAATCTTTTAATCCTATTTTTAATCCTTAAATCCTGATCCTATGGAAAAAGCGGAAATACATACTCAAAAAGGAGTAATGAAAGTTGAATTTTTCGAAAAAGATGCTCCTAATACAGTGGCGAACTTTATTAAGCTTTCAAGGGAAGGATTTTACAATGGCCTTACCTTTCACAGGGTAATCCCTGATTTTGTAATTCAGGGAGGATGTCCGAACGGTACAGGTACAGGTGGCCCAGGATATAAAATTAATTGCGAGCTCGATGGGGGGAACCAATATCATGACAGAGGTGTTTTATCAATGGCACATGCGGGCAGAAATACCGGCGGATCACAATTTTTCATCTGCCACAGCCGCACTAACACAAAACATCTCGATCGTCAGCACACATGTTTTGGTAAAGTATATGAGGGATTGGAAGTTATTGACAAAATCCGGCAGGGGGATAAAATTGAAAAGATTGTAATAATTGATGCAAAATCAGATAAAGTATAATTCGATAACTAAAAGTTTAGATATTCGTAAATTTATTTTTACGATTCTTCGAAAATGGTATTGGTTTGCCTTATCCATAGGATTTTGTTGTCTGATAGCTTATTTACTAAATAGTTATATTACTCCCTTATACAAAATAAGTGGTACCGTTCTTGTCAATGATGAAAGGAAATCTGTTGCTGAATCTCTTTTTAGCAGCCTGAACAGGTCAATAGGGCGAAAAAATATTGAAAATGAAATATCGGTTTTAAAATCTTATAATCTAACTATTAAGACTTTAGAGCAATTGCATGACTTCCGGATTAGTTTCTATGTTGTTGGCAAAATCAGGAATTCGATGTTATATAAGAAAGCCCCGTTTAATGTTATAACCGATTCTTCTGCATTCAATAAATCAGGGATACCGGTTAATGTAATATTGCTTTCAGGCAGCAGGTGCAAAATTGAAATTGACGGTAAAAATAAAATTTCGAAAATATTACGATATGGAGAAACTTATGTTGACACAAATTTTAATTTTAAAATATTCTTAAACGATTCCAAAAAATTTAATCCTTCTGTTAAACATAAATATTATTTTATGTTCAACAACATGATCGAGCTAGTAAATATATACAAAGATAAACTTGATATTTCACCTATTGATAAAAAGGGAACCATATTAAAAATTACATCAATAGGTAATGTACCACTAATGGAAGCCGATTACCTGAATAGGTTAATGGAAATATATATAAGGGAAGGGACAGATGAAAAAAAGCAAAATGCCATCAAAACTATCAATTTTATCGATGAGCAGTTATCCTCGGCTCTTGATACCCTGCACAGGTCAGAGGACAAATTACAGGTTACCCGTCAAACTAAACGTATAATTGATTATTCCGCTGACGAATCAATTGTCTTTTTTCATTTGCAAAAGTTGCTGGATGATAAGAATAAAGCGGATATGGAATTGAGATATTACAGGTATGTACAGGAGTATATTGATAAAAAACGTGATTTCAGTGAGATGGTAGCGCCTGTTGTATTAGGGATTGATAATGAAATGCTTAATTCGAGGGTAACAGAACTTGCCAAAATGTTTGGAGAACGCAACATCCTGGCCATGAAAGCACAGAAGGACAACCCATCCTTAGTAATGATTAATGCACAAATTCAATATGCTATAAATGCATTACAGGAAAATATAAGGGAAATTATTTACGTTAAAAGTATCAGGCTTAAAGAAATTGAAAAACAAACAGCATACCTTGAAGATGAAATGCAGTTTATACCTGTCGCAAAGCGTAAATTGGCGAACCTTCAACATATAAGTAATTTAAATGATGATATTTATGTTTTTTTGCTAAAGAAGAGGGCTGACGCTGCAACTTTCATAAATTCCAATATTGCATATAATAAAATACTAAATGTGGCTTCAGGCAGGCATGTGCTTCGCATTTGGCCATTGCATACCAGAAATTACAAGATTGCATTATTGCTTGGCTTATTTATTCCACTTTCTGTTTTTGTAAGCATTGAATTTTTCAAATATAAAATTTTGGATATAAATGATATAGAGAATTTTACAAATGTTCCAATTTTAGGTTTCGTCGGGCACCATGAAAAAATGTCGGATTTGCCTGTTGTTGAAAATCCAAGGTCAGTTATTGCAGAATCATTCAGGGCCATACGCACCAATTTACAGTTTGTTATGCGAGACAAAGAGCAAAAAGTAATTTCAATTACTTCAACTATCAGTGGGGAAGGGAAAACCTTTTGTGCAATTAACCTTGCAGCTATAATTGCCCTCGGTAACAAGAAAACTTTATTGCTGAGTTTTGATTTGCGAAAGCCAAAAATACACCAGGTTTTCAATTTAAAAAATATAGTTGGTATAAGTACATACCTTATAGGTAAATCTGAATATGAGGATATTATTTTCCGCACCAATATTGAAAATTTGTACGTCGCAACAGCCGGCCCTGTTCCCCCAAACCCTGCAGAACTTCTTGGTACGGTACAGATGGAGGAATTTTTTATCAGGGTAAGGAAGTCATTTGATATTATTCTTATTGATACCCCGCCCATTGCTCTTGTTACAGATGCTGAGCTGCTTACAAGGTATTCGGATTATAATATATTTGTTGTGAGGCATAATTATTCCAATAAGGATGTACTAAAACTTGTGGATGACCTTTATTTTAAACGTGGAATTAAATTCGGTATACTGGTCAATGATATGAAAATGACTTCTTCATACGGGTATGGCATGAAATACAGCAGCTATGGCTATGGTAATACTAAAAGTAATTACTATAACGACAGTTTTGTTAATCCGTAAAATAATATTAATCTGATTATGTTTGTAGGTTTATATTAATAAAAATCATTAACTTTATTTCTACCTCCATTTTTCAGATAAGCCATCTGGGTTAATTCCACCTTATTTTTAAGTATAATCATGAATGAATCTGAAATGAGCGCCTATTCAACACAAAAACCAAGATTTCCTGTTTGGTTAATGATGATCTTGTTTGCTCTTATAATCAGTATTATAGCAGGTGGATACCTGTTATTCAAAACTCAACACAAACAACTCCAACAAAATACCGAATCAGCCTTAAATTCCATTGCAAAACTTAAAGTTGATCAAATTGTGCTATGGAGGTATGAACGAATGGGTGATGCACAAATTATAATGAAAAATTTTGACATTGAAGAATTAGTTAAAACCCAAAATTCAAAAAGTAAACTACTAAAAAAATTTGTAAATTTTAAGGATTATTATCATTACAGCGATGTGTTGCTTACAAATCCTACAGGCGAAATTATTACCAGTACATTAAATAAACCGACCACTCTGTCTTTTGAGGTAATCAGTGCAATAAAATCTTCCATTAAAAAACGTAAGCCTGAGTTTGTCGATTTGCATTATAACAAATCAACACAGGGAATTCCACAATTGAATATAGTAGTTCCTATATTAGATTCTGCAAATAATTTAGTTAGTCCTTTAGCTGCTGTTATTCTTTGCATTGATCCCCGTCAATATTTATATCCGATGATACAAAGCTGGCCGATTCCCAGCCGTACGTCAGAAACGCTTCTTATTCGGCGAAATGGCGATAGCGTTTTATATTTAAATGAGCTTAGGCATAAAAAAAATACAGCGCTCAAATTATCAATTCCTTTAGCTCAAACAAACACACCATCAGTAATGGCGGTGTTGGGTAAAGAGGGGATTTATAATGGCATTGATTACAGGGGTAAAAGTGTCCTTTCAGTTGTAAAACATATTCCGGATTCTCCCTGGTTTATTGTTGCCAAAATAGATGCCGATGAGGCATTTTCTATGATGCATAATAGTACATGGGTTATTTTTGGTTTTACACTTCTTCTTCTGGCTTCAATCCTGGCGGTTACTGGTTTCATTTGGAAACACAGTCAAAAAAAGTATTATCAGGCCATTATCCGCAATATATCAGAACGTATGGTTGTAGAAGGAGCATTGCGTGAAAGTGAGGAACTCTATCGAAGATTATTCGAAAACATGCTTAACGGGTTTGCCTATTGTAAAATGTTATTTAATGAGTCGGCTTTAGACTTTGTCTATCTTAAAGTTAATAAAGCGTTCGAATCATTGACAGGTTTGAAAAATGTTGTAGGCAGAAAGGTATCAGATGTTATTCCAGGCATTCAAGAGACAGATAATGAGCTATTGGAAATTTATGCGAGAGTGTCTGAAACTGGTAATCCGGAAAACCTTGAAATTTATTTGGAAGCCTTAAAAATGTGGTTCCTGATTACAGTTTATAGCCCAAAAAAAGAATATTTTGTAACAATTTTTGATGTTATTACCGAGCGAAAACGTAACGAATTAGAGCTTAACGAAAAAAATGAAGAAATTGAGGCTCAAAATGAAGAGCTTACTCAGACAAACGATGAGTTGTTCCTTGCCAAGGAAAGAGCTGAAGAAAGCGATCAGCTCAAAACAGCCTTTCTCCAGAACATGAGCCATGAGATTCGAACTCCCATGAATGCCATTGTTGGATTTTCAGATCTTTTGGAAAAGTATAGTTCCGATCCACTGAAAATTAAAGAATTTTCTCAAATTATTACTAAAAGGAGTACTGATTTACTTTCGATTATAAATGAAATACTTGAAATAGCGCGAATAGAGACAGGGCAAATGAAGCTTAATCCGGAAGATTGTGATATTAATCAAATTATTGAAGAGTTATATTCTTTTTTTGAGAAATATAAAAGTCAGGTAGGCAAGGATCATATAGCGCTTGAATATCAAAAGATTATCGATTGTGAAAACATTATTGTAACAGATGTTGTCAGGTTTAAACAGATTTTTATTAACCTTATTCAAAACTCACTAAAAAACACCACATTCGGAAAAATAAGCTTTGGTTTTGAAACCATGGAGCATGGACATTTATTATTTTTTGTTTCTGATACCGGCATAGGTATTCAAGAGGATAAGTTCACAAAAATTTTCGAACGCTTTATGCAAATTGATTCAGTACCATCACCAGCTAAAGAAGGATTAGGCCTTGGATTATCAATTGTCAAAGGGCTGGTAACACTTTTAGGTGGGAAAATATGGTTAAAGTCAGAACTTAACCGGGGAACAATTTTTCATTTTACCATACCTTATACAATTGGTAAATTAAGAGAAACCAAAATTTCCCATGTTGATATGCCTGTTGATGATAAATCCTTAATAAAAGATAAAACAATATTAGTAGTTGAAGATGATCAATTTAGCACAGAGTATTTTAAAGAATTATTTAAAGGGATTGAAACAAATTTAATTTTTGCAGAATCTGGCAGAGAGGCACTTGAAATTGTTGAATCGATGGATAAAATTGATTTGATCTTAATGGATATCAGGTTACCGGACATAAATGGATTTGATGTCACCAGAAAAATCAAAAAGATAAGACCAAATATCCCTGTGATAGCCCAAACTGCTTTTGCTATGGAAGGGGACAGAGAAAAGAGCATTGAGTGTGGTTGTGATGGATATATAACAAAGCCAATTTTTGTTAAAGAGCTATTTTCAATAATTTCTGATAATATTTCATCTTAATGTGGCCCCCTTTCAATTAATTTCCATATACATGATAAGCCCATGCGGTAGTAGTGGCATCTGCAACTGGAAAATTAATAACTAATGTAGATGTTGGGGATCCGGTTGTAGTTACATAATACCCGTTAGTTTTTGCATAAGCAGCTGCTGCAGCATTTGCCGGAACCACTACAGCAAAGGGTGCATTTGGATATGCCGCAGGAAATGTAATTGTTATTGTAGTGTGCGAAGTTGTCGAAGAAGTTATAATACCGGCAACATCGTTTGAATTAGCAGTCAGTACAGGTATTCCGGCCCCACTTTCAGCTACCGTAAGTGCTGCTCCGCTTTGTACAGTTTTAATTTTTCCCACTATTGTAACCAATCCGGTACCGGCACTAATTGTTGTAGAAGCTGCACCGGTGTTTGAGCCAATTGATATAACATTTGCTACTGCACCTGTTCCTATATTTATTGTTTTAATTCCTGTACCTGTTCCAAAATTGAGTATTTGTGCACCTGTACCGGTACCAATGCCTATTGTTCCTGTTTGTAAACCTGTACCTCCAATATTGATAATACCGGTTGTCATTCCTGCACCCATATTAATAGCTCCCCCGTTTTGAACATTAGCAAGGTTAAGTGTTGTTGCCCCGGCCCCATTGGCTATAGAGAGATTATTTATCCCGGAACTTGAACCAATAGTCATGTTGCCTGTTTGGGCCGCGCCACCAATATTGATAATACCGGTAGTCATACCTGTACCCATATTAATAGCTCCCCCGTTTTGAACATTAGCAAGGTTAAGTGTTGTTGCCCCGGCCCCATTGGCTATAAAGAGATTATTTATCCCGGAACTGGAACCAATAGTCATATTGCCTGTTTGGGCAGTACCGCCAATATTGATATTACCGGTAGTCATTCCTGCACCCATATTAACAGCTCCCCCGTTTTGAACATTCGCAAGGTTGAGTGTTGTTGCCCCGGCTCCATTTGCTATAGAGAGATTATTTATCCCGGAACTTGAACCAATTATCATGTTTCCTGTTTGGGCAGTACCGCCAATAGTGATAATACCGGTAGTCATTCCTGCACCCATATTAACAGCTCCCCCGTTTTGAACATTTGCAAGGTTGAGTGTTGTTGCCCCGGCTCCGTTGGCAATAAAAAGATTATTTGCCCCTGTGCTGGATCCTATAGTCATGTTGCCTGTTTGGGAAGTTCCGCCAATTGTAATAGTTCCTGTAGTTGTAGCAGCGCCTATAGTGTATGTTGATCCGGCCACTCCATTAAGTGTAAAGTTCCCTGTTCCTACATTTTCATTCAGAGAAGTGGCCCCTGTTAAATTACCGATAGTAATAGCTTTAGCTGCAGCATCTGTACCTAAATTTAAGGCACCTGTCCCTGTTTGCAACGTAACGGCCGAGTTATCCGTTGTACCCAAAGTGGCGGCACCCCCCGTAGCATTGCCTCCTAACAACCAACCGCTGTTAGAGCCTGTAGTTACAATTGTTCCGGATGCATCAGGCAGTGTCCATGTTCTTGCTGCAGTCAAATCTGCTGATGTGATAATTCCGGTAAATGAATTAATTAGTGTAGTTGATTGCGGAAGGATAGCTATTTTGTCAGAAAGTGGCGTTGAAGAAGCGAATAGTGCTGAACCGGTAGTTCCCAAAGTAGTAGTCGCATTTGTTGCATTACCGGTACTAAAATTAAGTTGCCCGGTACCGGATTTGATTGTTGTGGAAGCTGCTCCTGTTGCTGAGCCGATGGTTACAACATTTGCAACGGCACCGGTTCCTATGTTAATTGTCTTTAAACCGGTTCCTGTTCCATAATTTAATATTTGGGCTCCGGTACCAATACCAATGCTAATAGTTCCGGTTTGAGCTGCTGTACCACCTATACTTATTGTTCCGGTTGTCATCGCTGCACCCATACTGATAGATCCGGCATTTTGAGCATTAGCTAGATTGAGTGTTGTCGGTCCGCTTCCGTTGGCAATAAATACATTATTTCCCCCGGTGCTGGATCCAAGTGTTATAGCCCCGGTTTGTGCATTACCGCCAATTGTAATTGTACCTCCGACTGTTGCAGCGCCTATTGTGTATGTAGAAGCTCCAGCTCCGTTTAGAGTATAATTTCCGGTTCCGACCTTTTCATTAAGAGAAGCTACTCCGGTTGCTGAACCAATGGCAATAACATTAGCCACGGCCCCTGTCCCTATATTTATTGTTTTTATTCCAGCCCCGGTCCCAAAATTAAGAATTTGTGCACCTGTCCCAGTGCCAATACCAATGGTTCCGGTTTGTGCACCAGTACCGCCAATAGTTATAGTACCGGTAGTCATTGCATTGCCTAAAGTAACAGAGCCTGCTATTTGTGTATTTCCTATAGCAACCGTATTTGCCCCTGTACCGCCAATATTGATACCATTTGCCACGGCAGCCCCTGTTCCGATATTTATAGTTTTAATCCCTGCCCCGGATCCAAAGTTGAGGATTTGAGCTCCTGTACCCGTACCAATTCCAATAGTCCCTGTCTGTAATCCGATACCGCCAATAGTAATTGCTCCGGTAGTCATACCGGCACCCATATTAATAGCTCCCGCGGTTTGAACATTTGCAAGGTTGAGTGTTGTTGTTCCGGCCCCGTTTGCAATATTAAGAGTATTTATTCCTGAACTGGATCCAAGTGTTATGATCCCTGTTTGCGCAGTACCTCCAATTGTTAAAGTTCCTGTAGTTGTTGCAGCACCAATAGTGTAATTTGAATTTGTAACTCCGTTAAGAGTATAGCCTCCGGAACCAACATTTTCAGTAAGGGAGGTTGCCCCCGTAATGTTACCAATGGTAATAGCTTTTGCGAAAGCATCTGTCCCTAAATTCAGAGCCCCAGTCCCTGTTTGAAAAGTAACTGAAAAGTTATCCGTTGTTCCTATAACTGAAGGTGCTCCCGGGGCATTACCACCAATAAGCCATCCGGAGAAAGTACCGGAAGTTAGAATAGTACCCGATGCATCGGGCAATGTCCATGTTCTGGCTGCTGTTAGATCTACAGATGTGATAGTTCCGGTAAATGAATTAATATTCGTAGTTGATTGAGGAAGGATTGCTATTTTGTCAGAATTTGCGGTTGAAGAAGCAAAAATTGCTGAGCCTGTAGTCCCCATGTTATGAGTTATATTGGTTGCCGGTGTAGTATTTAGGATAACCCCACCTGTACCTGAATTAATGTTTACCGAAGTTGTACCTGTAGCATTACCAAGGGTAATTGTTTTGGCAAAGGCATCGGTTCCTAAATTTAAAGCGCCTGTTCCTGTTTGAAAGGTAACGGCCGAGTTATCAGTAGTCCCGATAATTGATGGTACGCCAGGGGAATTACCACCCAACAGCCAGCCGTTTAATGTACCGGAAGTCAGTAATGTACCGGATGCATCAGGAAATGTCCAGGTCCTTGCAGCTGTTAAATCAGCCGATGTGATAGTTCCTGTAAAGGAGTTTATATCAGTAGTTGATTGTGGAAGGATAGCTAATTTATCAGAATTAGCAGTTGAAGAAGCAAAAACTGCCGAACCGGTAGTTCCAAGGTTAGTAGTTACATTGGTTGCCGGGGTAGTATTTAAAATAATCCCTCCGGTACCGGAATTAATGTTTATAGAAGTTGTTCCTGTAGCATTGCCAAGGGTAATTGTTTTGGCTGCGGCATCGGTACCTAAATTTAATGCCCCTGTTCCTGTTTGAAAGGTAACGGAAGAGTTATCTGTAGTCCCGATAATTGATGCCCCACCCGGTGAATTGCCGCCCAGCAACCACCCGGAGAAGGAACCTGCAGTAAGCAAAGTACCCGACGCATCAGGCAATGTCCATGTTCTGGCAGCCGTCAAATCTACAGATGTGATAGTTCCGGTAAAAGAATTAATATTGGTTGTTGATTGAGGAAGGATTGCTATTTTGTCAGAATTTGCTGTTGAAGAAGCAAAAACTGCAGAGCCGGTAGTGCCAAGTGTATTATTTTCATTGGTTGCAGGGGCAGTATTTAAAATAATTCCGCCTGTACCTGAGTTAATGGTAGTAGAAGATGTACCGGAAACATTTCCGATTGTAACAAGACCTGTGGAAGTCCCTGTGTTAATATTAGTGGCAAAATTGGAATTTGCATTTAAATTTATTGGCCCGCCTGCTACAGTCAGGCCTGTTTGAAATGTATCAGGGGCGCTGAATGTTTTTGCACCAGTTACTACCTGATAAGAAGAAAGATCTACAAAGTTTACCGTTTGCCATGAAGGAGCACCCCCGGCTGTGGTTGTTTGCAGAAACTGCCCGGGAGCAATAGAAGCTGGCACATAAATAATCGTATCCGCATTAGAAGTATAAAGCAAGGTATTGATGCCGCCGATGGTTGTTAAACCGGTTCCACCGGCACTAACCGGTAATGGGATTACCAGGGAACTTAACTGAACCCAGGCAGTGCCACTCCAGTAATATAACCCGTCAGGTACTGTACCACCCAAACTGGTTCATTAAATACTAACATTCCTTCAGGAGGAGTTGCATTCACTAACGGAGGAGATGCTGTTGCAATATTGGTAATTAACTACACGCGGAATTAATATTCCTTTGTTATTGCTTTCAATTTCAAGTAAAGAATTTGGATCTGCAAGCACATTTCCTAAATCGGAAATCTTTACCTGCCCGACTCCGTTAATAGTCATACGCTCATTTGTTGCAAGTGTGCCTCCTGTAAAAAATTCAATGTTTTTTGCGGCATTTGCAGTTCCCAAAACAAGGTTCCCTCCGGAAGCCGATCCGTCTGATATTCCCTGAACATATAAATAACCGTCATTTGGACCTGAAACACTAAAAGTTGGTACATTGTATGTCGAAGAATTGATACCCATATCTGTATAATAGTCTGAATTATCTCCATTATCTGCAGTTGCAATGAAATCTGTAGATGCACTGGTTCCTGAGTTTTGGTTATTAACATTAACCTGAGCATAACTATTTGTATTTCCAATAGCTACAATTAAATTTTGAAAATTTGAATTTCCAGTTATTCCTGCATTAATTTTAAGCATCTCAGGATTGGAAGCTGTGAAGGTGGATGTTCCGATACCAACACTACCGTAAGCGGCTGAAATCCTCATATTTTCATTATTATTGGTATTAAATGCCAGGTCATTGTTATCATTGGTACCCAGATGAGGCTAATGCACCAAAGGAGTTTCCGCCCTGCACAAAAGCATTACCACCTATAGCAAAAGAAACCCAGGAAGTACCACTATAATAATAATAACCGGCAGCACCATCAGTCTGAAATACCAGCAACCCGGTTGCAGGGGATGAAATAGATGTAAGTTGTGCATTAATGTCATCCTTGGCACAAGAAAACCCTTTGAAGTGGATTTTACATCAAGCACAGACGATGCTTGACCAACAGTATATGCAGGATCATCAGTAATTACAACTGTTTGGGAAAACATTCGTCCCCCATACCGTAATTAATGCTAAACACAGGATCAGTTTTATTTTTTTCATTTCTTATTATATTAATGTGTGATATATTAAGAATATTAATAAATCTTTACAATTCCTTTTATTCTAAAATCACTTTTTGGCTTTTACTCAAATCACCGCCAAATACTTTCACTATATATATTCCCACTGCCAGGCCATCAGCCTGAAGAATATTAAAATTTCCTGGCTGAAGCTTATAATTGCGGATAAGTCGGCCGGTCACATCATATAAATCTGCAATATGTATTGTTATCAACATTTCCGATTATAAATATTTCAGTACCACTTGAGTATATCTTAAGTATTTGTTTATTGATATTGTTATCAGTGGAAGTATTAAGAGTTTTGGCAGTATCAGTGATATTCAGAAAAAACCTCCCTATACCGGAAGTGTTTGTCATTTACAGTTGTTGTATATGTTGAAGAAGAATCCTGAAGCAATGTAGATATTCCCAAAAGACTATCAACGAGTGTTGCTGTAACTCCGGCAGGCATTGGAACAATTTCTGCACTGAAAGTCACTGTTCCGCCTTCGTTACAATCAAACCCTATTGGGACGCGCATATTATCAAAACCGGTGTCAGGCAAACATTGAAGCATAAAGTTTACTCCATTATCCTCAACTAACCTGGAATATAGTTGAAAAGACGGATCGCCGCCTAAAAGGCCTATATCATAAGTAACATCGAGGCCGGTCGTCATACCTTCATGTAAGGCAACAGCCGTTGAAGCTGTTTTAGAAGCAGATTTAACTATTAAATTTAAACCCGTCCATGGCGATTTTATTTTGCCGGATTCAAAAGTACTGCCTGAACCTGTACTTTCGTGTATGCGCATATTTGTAGTAAAAGTCACATTTCCTCCGCCGGTTTTCGCCTTTACAATAAAACCCTGCCCGGGTTGCAGGTATTGCTGGTTAAGGATAGTCCTGCCGGTTGTGGAAACAAAACCTGAATTACAGATAATTTCATAATAACTTACTCCCGATACCTGTATGGTCGGAGGAACCCAGATATAAAGTGCGGCAAAGCTGGGATCGAGTTGTGAAGCATTGTATGTAATAAAATTGTCAGAAGTGGAGGCACTGGAGGTAGCCCCTATGGAGCATGGAAACGGATTGCCGATACAATTCCACCCGTACAGGCTCCTCGTTATGCCTATAGAAGTGTTAGCTGCATCGAGTGTTCCCTGCATACTTGCAACAGTATCGGCTTGATTTCTTAACAGGTACCCTGTACCGACTGAAAAATTACCGGAAGCAGGGATAGTATAATAAACCCAACCTACGCCGGGTTCAGAATAATACATCATCCCGTAATTTCCGCTTTTTGTTGGGACTTCGTTTGAAGTATTGTTAAGAAAACTTAGGATACTTTGTCCCGCAACAGGGCATGAGATGATATGCCATTCGTTGTCAACCATATACCTGTCAAATGTCGCACCAACGCCAGCATTATTGTGTATTAAAGACGATGAGCCGGTAGGAGTTGATTTAAGAACAAGGCCCGTATTGCCGTTATTATTCGTGAGTGTACCATTTACCGTGACATCCATCTGTGCCGGTATAACTACCGTACCAGGTGAATTTACAGTTAAGTTATTGAAAGTTTGTAACTGTGTTCCTTTAATAGTATCAGTTGTTCCGGCAAATGATACTGTTCCGCCAGGGGTATAAGTTCCATTATTGTTCCAATTTCCATAAAGTGTCAGATATCCGCTGGTTTGAACTAAATAAGTTCCGGAAGGCACAAGAATACCTTGTCCTTTTAAAATGGCAGGGATCAAAATAAGTAAAATATTGAATTGAATGTTTAAAATGAATTTCATGTACCTGGTATTTAATAAATTGCCGTAAATAATAATTATGGTTCCAAAGGATTATAAACAAACCTTTTTTGTTTATACGATTTTAAGTGTTGTTTGTACCAATTTTTGTCTAAAATTTTTTTAAATAATGATAATCTTAGTTTTTTGTCTTTAAAAGCAAGAAAAGGCAATATAATGTAAGCTTTGAATATTTTATGTGTCAGGAACGTGATCCTGCTAACAATAAGGCTGTGTAAATTAATTTCATATCGGAATAAATATGGTATTCCGGTATGTCCTGAAATGTCCAGGTACGAATTACCGTAACCAAATCCTTTATTCATAATCCTCATATAATTTGCAGCTTGCCGGTGATAATTATTCATTTTGGCAAAAACCCCTTCAATATTTTCCCGCTTTGACAGCAAAAACAAATCATAAATATTCCGCATAAAAGTTTTTGCATATAAATTTCCATTATGGTGCAGCTGTGAGTGGATAAAATTCAGGATTATCTTATGCTTATCGCACATTACATAACAGTTATAATTTCCTCCTGTCCATTTTTTATTTTGCCACACCTCCTCAGCTCCAAAAGTGCCTGAATATATGTAATCCACGGGTAGCCGGTGTATCTCCACCGCTGCTTTTGTCCCGGGCTTACTGAGCCTGGGATAATGCTTCATTTCTTTTCTCTTTTCCGGCTCATATATTTTATTAGCGCTATAGCCATCTTTGATAAGTATTTCAGCGGCTGTTTCCCACTGGCCATCCTGAACAAGGAAATCTATATCATACATAATCCGTTCGGCAACATCACTATAAAGCCCATCGATTATATTGCCTGTTCCTTTAATATACAAAGGAGTAATACCATGATGGCCCAAAAGTGTATTTATTTCTTTTACCTGCCGCAGTATTTCAATATTCCGGTTATAGTTAAGATCCCTTATATACTTAAGATGCTTAAGTACATCTGAAGGGATATATCCGGTAAGATTTTGCTCATTAAGCTTGCAATAGATTGTCTGTAATACAAGATGATTGCTTCCGGTGGATATAAAAAGAGGCCAGTTTAAACCGCCGGATTCAAGTGAACTGATTACAGTATTTCTATTTTCATCCTTATTGCCTGGTGAAAGAATTTTACCAATTAAATAGTATGTTTGTAACCTGTTCAGCATTAAATCATCTGTATTTAATTTTTAAAAATCCTTAATATTTTATTTATCCCTGCGTCTGTGTCACCATATTCCAAACGATAGCAATCCAATTTCACAAACCAGTTTATAAAATTCCTGGCATGTTTTGGGTTGCCCGATACCCAGGCTTGTTCGTGAAATAGTTTCAGGGCTTCATTTTGAGGTATAATATTAAAGTTACAAAAAATATTAGGATTATACTTGATAAAAACAATACATTTCAGAGGTTGTGGCAAAAATTCCGGTATTGTATCCGATTTTGGCGGCAGGAACCGTACTTTACTGTTTATGAATTCATAGCTGTTAAAATCTTTATCATGCAGATTGCCGTAATACGGGCTCAGAAGTTTAAACGATCCTTCCTTTACTGATATGGCAGCAGGAAATGCAAAGGCTTGTTTTTTTTTGGCGTCGATAGGCACAAAATCGTCAGAAGCCACCGATAATCCTTTTTTCTGTAATAGAGCCGCCATTGTGCTTTTCCCCGAACCACTTCCTGAGGAAAGGAGGACGGTTTGTTTGCCGTCGGTTATAGCAGATGCGTGTACAAACGACATCCAGTCTTCATTCGTTTTATTATAAATGGTATTTGCCATACGAATGAAAAGTCTCTTTTTTAGCTGCATAAAATCCTTACAGGCATATGCCGGATAATTTTGCTCAATTAATACCGGGATATCGGCGCTGCTTTTTATTTCAAATTTTACATCCGTTTTGCCTGATGTTGAAGTTTCCAGATGGGCGAGGGGAGGGTGTATATAGTATTCCGCCAACCGTGTTTCGAAGTTTATACGGAAATATTTTGTGCCTATTAAATAATCGCGGGAAGAATAATTTTTATTGCTATTATATGATGGTAAGCAGGTGATGTCAGTTTCTGAAGCCGAATCCGGAGCAGGTTCGTTTAAACCTGACAAACACGTACATATCTCATTTACAAATTGATCGCTTTCCTGTAGGGTAAGATTATATCTTTTAGCGCATATTCTTGATAAAGTAACAGTATCTGTTCCTTTTTTACGTTGAGAATATATTAACCATGCAGGTTCTTCAAGCTGTACCCACCGGTTCGATTTTTCGAGCCAAACTACATGATTGTTACCTATTTTTTTAGCAATATCCATTGGCATGAAACAATTGATTTGTTACCAATCAGGCGGATTATCCGGAGACTCAGGACTTTGCTGTCCTTTTGCCGGTTCATTCAGCAGCAAAATCATAGTAGAAGCCGATAAGGCTACCAATCCTAATTTTTTTATTGCTTCTTTTCTTGAAATTTCAACCACCCCAACTTTCGTTTCTTTAGGTTTGGTTTTCTTTACTCTTTTCAATATTTTTCTGTTTATTTAAATAGGGAATCAATTATTTTTAATCTTCAATAACTAAAATAATATAATTATAATATTAATAATAATATTAATAATAATATATCACATAATTAAAGAGGGATTTAGTTTATAATATCAGTTATATCGTAATATAGTGTTTACTTTTTCAACCAATTCTTCAGGTTTAAAAGGTTTAAAGATAAAATCAACATTTCCCATGTTTTTAAAGCTATTGACGAGCATTTCACTTTTTACAGCCGTTACAAAAATAATGGGTATTTGGCCAAATCGTGGATCGGAATTAACACGTCTAACGAATGTTCTTCCATTCATATTGGGCATTTCCATATCGCTTAAAATCAGGTCCGGGCGGTTGCCTTGTTTAAGATAATCCAATGCTTCCAGGCCATCATTCTTAGCCAAAGTTGTGAATTCTTCATTAAGAATAGACTGAATGAACTCCCGAACAGTTTCACTATCATCCACTATTAGAATGTTTTTTTTAATGTTAGCCGAATTATTAGTAGTGGCTGATACTTTTTTTCCCATAATTAATTAGTATTTTATTAAAATGATTTATATATTATTTATTTAATGCTTTCTCAACTTTTTGTAATAAAACTTCTTTATCTACAGGCTTTACAATATAATCCAGGACCAGGCTTTTAAAACTGTTAATCAGCATTGGACTATCTACTGTTGTGATAAAAATAATTGGTATTTTCCCATATCTCGGATTGCCAATAACCCTTCGTACAAAAGTGCGCCCATTCATTTTTGGCATTAACATATCAAGCAGGATAAGGTCGGGGCGGTTTCCCTGGTCAAGAAATGCAAGTGCATCCTGGCCGTCGTTCCTGATTACAATCTTATATTTTGCTTCAAGAATCGATTTTAGCAGAACACAAACCATCTCATTATCGTCAACCACCAAAATTGTTTTCATTTCTTCGGATTCTACACTTTTAAGGCCTGAATTCATATTTTACATATAAAAAATTAAAATTTTAATCTAAGCTTTTAATTTGTTTTACTTCAATTGCATTTTTATACCACTCTCCCCAGCACCCGTTTTCTCCAATCCAATCAATAATTTCCTGTTTGGTGGTTTTTTTTATCACATCGTTCCAAAAGTTATACATATACGACAGGAGCTTTTCGTTATTAGAAATTTCCTTACTAAAAGGGCATTCATTTTGGATTAAAATAGACTCAATTTCCATATTTTCATTGACTTCTTTCAGTTTTGGATAAAACGGGAATGAAATACAATCGACCGGGCGATGTTCCATGGGCAATTTACAACCATCCTTCTTTGAAAACATGCACAAACCATGTAATGCTATATCTTTGCAACCACCTCTTTCGTCAAATACATCGGCATATTTTAAATCTTTTTCTTCATTCAATAATTTTTCCACTTCCGATTCAAACAATGTAAAAACTCCTCTCTTACAGCACATTCCATCACATTTAGAACAATACCCCGCAAATTCTTTTACAATATTTTCTTTATTTTCCATGATGTACTGCAAATTTAACCTTCCTGCATTCATTACAGGATAATGGTATAATTATAAATTTAAAATTTTTTTCGTAAAAGTAATGTTATATTCATAAATATTCATTAACAAATTTTCAATGCTTTAAAATATATCCTTTATAAATCAAATCAAATACTTCAATGAGAACTAAAATCATTACAACCCATTCAAGTTTCATGCTTGCGCCGTGATGTAAAATATCGCTGAACAATTCGAGATGTTCCCTGATAATTTTTAAATCTTCATGAATATTATCCGACCTTTTTTCCATATATAAGGCTTGTTTCATTTCAATATCGATTCGTATTAAATAATCACTTTGCCAGGTTTCAGGCGGAGAATCAAAAATATGAAGGTTTGCAACTATTTCATTTTTAAGGTTTAGTGTTTTTCC
Source organism: uncultured Bacteroidota bacterium (assembly GCA_963846585.1). GTDB lineage: Bacteria > Bacteroidota > Bacteroidia > Bacteroidales > JAAUTT01 > JAAUTT01. The sequence continues at coordinate 74,461 of CAWJWO010000001.1, read as the reverse complement.
AATAAATTGTTTCAGCTTTTTATCTGATATGGACAGCTTACCGCGTGCTTCTAAAACAGAGGTATGTTTGTTAGTTTCTTCCAATAAAATCCGTGCTTTCTGAAAATAATAATCCAGGGCAACTGATTGGGCTAAATTTAACATAATCAGCCTCATAGTTTCGATATCACAATAAACGAGATCTGCCTTATTAAAACCAAACTTTACTTCTTTTGCAACGGGTTCAATATAGTATTCTTTAGTGAGTTCACTATCATAAAAATAGGCGCAGTGTTTAGAAACAACCTGATTAAAATCATTCGAGATCGTATCATCACAATTTAAAAAACACACCACCCCATATTTTAAAACTGAAATATACTGTTCGGTACCAACTTCATAAAACAATTCATAATAATTAGTATACAATAGTTCAGCAGTATAGTCTGCCTGCATTGATTCCAAATTTATTTCATCTGAAATTTGTGTGGCATTAATTTTATACATCTATATTCTATTAATAGTTAAATCACTTTTGTATAAAAATAAATAATTCATGTAAAAAATCACGAAATACTATATCGATAGCAAATATGGCAAGCAATACTGCCCATATCCATTCAGATTTCATGAAGTCTCCATGTTCCATGAGGGCACTGAAATATTCTAAATTTTCATTTATGTATTCTATTTCCTTTTGAACACAATGATATTTTTCATTAATAAATAAGGCTTTCTTTAATTTTAAATCAATAACTATTATATATATGTTATCCGTTGTTTCCTGGATTAATTCTAAAATGCGTAAATTTTCAACTATTTCATTCTTGATCGAATTTGTCAGTCCTACAATTTTTTTAAGTTTTTTATCAGATATGGTAAGTTTTCCGGTTTTTTCTAAATTTGAAGTGTATTTATTCGTATCATTTAACAAAATCCTCGATTTTTGAAAATAATAATCAAGGGTAACTGATTGAGAAATGTTTAACATAATTATCCTCAATACATCAAAATCAAAATATGTTAATTCGGCATTGTTATAACTAAATTTCAGCTCAGTAGCTTTTGGATTTATATTATATTCTTTATTAAACTCACTATCATAAAAAAATACACAATGATCAGATAAAGCCTTCATTATTTCGCCGGATTTTAAATTATCACAGTTAAAAAAACAAACCACTCCGTAACTGTAAACAGAAAAACAAATTTCGGCATCAACTTTATAAAATAATTCAAATTTATCCGAATAAAACAATTCAGCCTTATAGATACCTTTGAAGGAATCAATATCAATATTGTCCGATATTTGGCTGGCTGTTATTTTAAACATTGTAAATTTATATCCCGATAATATTTTATTTGGATTTGGCTTGTAATAATCAATTTATAGAAATGATTTTCTGTTGAATATTTTTTAATTAGGCAAATCTATCTTTAAAGTTACGTAAAATTTAAGATAAAGTTATCTTAAATTCTATTTTCGATTTAAGTATTTCTAAATTAATGAAAAAATTTTATAGATTGAACAAAATCACAATTAAATATGATCTCACAAACCAAAATTTTTAATAAGATTTTAATGGAAACATTAATATCCTGAACCTTTTATCCGAACTTTTGTTCAAAGATTAATTTACAAGCACAAATTAAAATAATATTGATATGGCAACAATAACTTTAAAAGGAAATACGATTCATACAGCCGGCAATCTTCCTGCTATCGGAATAAAGGCTCCGGGCTTTAAATTAGTTAAGACAGATTTATCGGAAGCTTCCCTATCCGATTTTGCCGGGAAGAAGATAATACTGAATATATTCCCCAGCCTGGATACCGGTGTTTGCGCCACCTCAATCCGTAAATTCAATGCAGAAGCAGAAAAGCTGAACAACACGGCTGTATTGTGTATTTCACGGGATTTACCTTTTGCTCACGGACGGTTTTGTTCAGTTGAAGGGTTGAAAAATGTATTACCATTATCGGAATTTCGTGACGATAGTTTCAGCAAGGCGTATGGGGTGAAAATAACTGATGGTCCGATGACAGGTATCCTCTCCAGGGCTATAGTTGTGATTGATGAATCGGGGAAAATAATTTATACAGAACAAGTACCCGAAATAACCCAGGAACCGGATTATACATCTGCTTTAAAGGCAGTAAAATAGTTGTTAGTTGCAGGTTATGTGTTATTTAAGATTCTAGATTTAAGATTAGTGATTTAAGATTTTAATAGTTCTATTATAGAAATAATTCCTAAATCTTAAATCTAGAATCTAGAATCTAGAATCTAGAATCGCAAATCAAGTGATATGCCTTCTGTCCTCTTTATTTAAACATTTTCTCCCTCATCATCCTTATATTTTCATCTGTAATATACTCATCATATTCCATCTGTTTATCAATAATACCTTTAGGGGTAAGTTCAATCACCCGGTCACAGATAGTCTGCACAAATTCACGATCGTGAGAAGTTAACAGGACAATGCCGGGGAACCTTTTCAGGGAGTTGTTAAAAGCCTGAATTGATTCCAGATCGAGGTGATTGGTAGGAGAATCGAGAATTAAAGTATTTGCTTCATTAAGCATCATTCTTGAAATCATGCACCGTACTTTTTCGCCCCCTGAGAGAACCTTTGTTTTTTTGTACACTTCATCACCTGAAAATAACATTTTACCAAGGTACCCGCGGAGGTATATTTCGCTGGAATCGTTTGAGAATTGTGCCAGCCAGTCTTTCAAACACATATCTGTTTCGAAGAATTCAGAATGGTCCAAAGGAAGAAAAGCCTTTGTAATTGTTACGCCCCATTCAAACGAACCTGAATCAGGCTGGTCGTTACCCATAATAATATTGAAAAAAGAAGATACGGCCCGGGGATCGTGTGATACAAATCCTATTTTTTCCCCTTTTTCTATCCTGAAATGAACATCTTTGAACAATACTGTTCCATCGATCGATTTACTCAACCCGTTTACTCCCAGGATAATATTTCCCGGTTCACGGCCAGGCGTAAAAATTATACCCGGATATTTTCTCGTGGAAGGTTTTATCTCATCAATTGACAGTTTTTCAAGCATTTTCTTACGGCTGGTTGTTTGTCTTGATTTAGAAGCATTAGCGCTAAAACGGGCAATAAATTCCTGTAGTTCTTTCCTCTTATCTTCAGCTTTTTTGTTTTGTGCCTGTTGCTGGCGTAAGGCTAACTGGCTCGACTCGTACCAATAACTATAATTTCCGGCGAACATTTCTATACGGCCAAAATCAATATCTACTGTTTGGGTGGAGACTGCATCAAGAAAATGACGATCGTGTGAAACAACCAGAACTGTGTTTTCAAATTCACAAAGATAGTTTTCAAGCCACATAACCGTTTCAAGGTCGAGGTCATTGGTAGGTTCATCGAGCAGCAGGTTATCAGGTTTGCCAAATAATGCCTGTGCCAGAAGTACCCTCACTTTTTCCTTTCCTCCAAGGTCTTTCATTAAAACATGATGCAGGTCCTCACTTATACCTAATCCGCTTAAACAGGCTGGCGGCGTCACTTTCGGCATTCCAGCCATCCATTGCAGCGAAATGCTCTTCAAGTTCTGACACACGTATGCCATCCTCATCGGAAAAATCCTTTTTTGAATATATAGCCTCACGCGCTTCCATTACTTTTAATAATTCACTGTGACCCATTAATACTGTATGTAATACGGTATATTCATCAAATTCAAAATGGTCCTGTTTTAAAACTGATAACCGTTCACCTTTTCCCATAGTTATTGAACCTTTTGCCGGGTCAAGTTCTCCGCTAAGTATCTTTAAAAAAGTTGATTTGCCGGCTCCATTGGCTCCAATAATTCCAAAACAATTACCCGGCGTAAATTTAAGGTTAACGTCCCTGAATAATGGCTTTTTGCCAAATTGTATTTCAAGGTTTGAGACTGTAATCATAAAATAATATGTAAAAATAAGGGCGCAAAAGTACAATATTCATTCGGAATAATCTTTCATCTTTTATCTTTTTTCTGACCTCTGACCTCTGACTTCTTTAATCTTTTATCTTTAGTCTTTAATCTTTAATCTTTAATCTTTAATCTTTTCCTTATATTTGTAATATAGAAGTACACATGATTAAATTAATAAAGTTTTGACATTTAAAGAATTAGGGCTCGATATAAAACTGTTAAAGGGAATTGAGGCTATAGGATACCAAGAGGCAACGACGATTCAGGAACTGGTAATACCCAACATAATTGAAGGAAAGGATATTCTCGCATCTGCCCAGACCGGTACAGGTAAAACTGCGGCTTTTTTATTGCCTATAATACACAGGATTATCTCAATTCATCATGACGATTCAATTAAAGCTTTGGTATTGGTCCCGACCCGTGAGCTTGCCATTCAGATTGAACAGCAAATGGAAGGTTTGTCATATTTCACATCAGTAAGTTCCATTGCAGTGTATGGGGGAGGGGATGGTTCGTCGTTCACAAGGGAAAAGGAGGCATTGACTAAAGGCGCAGATGTTGTGGTATGTACTCCGGGTAGGATGATTGCACACCTTAACCTCCAATATGTTAATCTTAAATATCTCAAATATCTTGTTCTGGATGAAGCTGACCGTATGCTGGACATAGGTTTTCACGACGACATAATGAAAATAATTTCATATTTGCCCGACAAAAGGCAGAGTTTATTATTTTCGGCTACTATTCCTCAAAAAATAAGAGAACTGTCAAAAAAGATATTAAAGCATCCCAGGGAAATTAATATTGCAATTTCAAAGCCTCCCGAGAAAATTAAGCAATCGGCATATATGGTTTATGAAAAGCAGAAAATTCCGCTTTTAAAACAAATCATTAACGACAGGAAATTAAGGAGTATTTTGGTGTTTTGTTCTACTAAGCATAGTGTAAGGCAGTTGACAAGAGAATTGAAACGGATTAATATGCCTGTGGAAGAAATTCATTCTGACCTGGAACAGAACGATCGCGAAAAGGTATTATCCAACTTCAAAAACCGCTCATTAAATATACTTGTTGCAACTGATATACTATCACGCGGTATTGACATTGAGGATATTGATATGGTTATTAATTATGACGTTCCAAACGACGGTGAAGATTATATTCACCGTATAGGCCGTACAGCAAGGGCTGAAGCAGATGGTGAAGCAATCACATTTGTTACCGAAAAGGAACAGCGTAAGTTTGCTGTTATTGAAAACATCCTGGGTAAGCCGGTTCCCAAAGCTGTTGTTCCTCTGCAATTAGGAGATGCTCCTGTATTTGATCCGAAAAGGCACGGTCATAGAAATGGCGGGAAGAAAAGATTATTTCATCAGAAAAGAGTTAAAAGATAAAAGATTAAAGATAAAAGGTAAAAGATAAAAGGTAAAAGTTAAAAGGTAAAATATTGCTATAAGAACTAATATTACTTTAGAAAGGAATTTAGCAAAGAAATAGAGAAGATGGAAATTTCAGACTGTAACCAAAACAAAAAGCCCGGCAGCGCAGGCCGGGCAGCAGACACGGAATTAACCGGCTGCACGAGCTTGAAGCTCAAGTTATTTATAGGTGATATTATTAATTCAGCAAATACATTTCCAAAATTATAGAAATTATTCCAAATATTCAGAAATCCCCATTATAAAATTTCGCCATAGCATAATAAGCAGGGCTTTTTAGTTTTGGGAAAGAATAGGAATTATTTTTTGAATGACATTATTTACAGAACTTTAATTAAGCATTGCAACTTTTTTAATAATTATGTTTTTATCAGCCGTAAAAATACGATTAGGCCTGATATTACTTGGGGCAGTTAATTTTCCAGTTTTAAAATCAATATCTTTAATAGCAATAGAGTACTTATCTTTTATTTGCTGGCTTGTAATCTGGCAAAGGATAATATCATCACCTTGCAGATCAGCCAATACAAGAGCAGGTCGTTTTTACTTCCTGAAAGGTCAGAGAAAGGGAAAGGAATAACAACAATATCACCTTTTATAAATCTTTCCATATTTCATCTTCTTCAACGGATAGCCAATCTTTAGCCAGGACTTTTTCACTGGCAAAATGGGTTAACACCTTGTCTAATTCTGACTTTTGTTTTGTCTCTTTCTTTAACACTTCGGTTAATTTAAGCTTCTCATTATATGGCAACTGTCTTACCAGATCAACAACCTGGTCATAGTTAATAGGCAAGGTAATATTTAAATTAGCAGCTTTCATAATTTAATTTTAGAAATCATATGCACGTCTTGTTATAGCTACCCATAGTATTTATTCATCATGGCAAATAAAAACATTTGTATTGCAAATATACTGTAAAATAGATATATAATGAATCTTCGGTTAAACTATTCAGGTGTTAGGGACTAACACCATTTAGCAACTTGTCCGCTGCCAACACCAGAAACATAAAATTCGAAGAACCTCCGCCCATCACATATTCAGTTTGCTGCCAAAGATACGGGAATTCCTTTAACTCGGGAAAATCGGGCCGGATTAGTGCGGTGCCTGATACCACACCACCAGGGATATAACTCCAGTCAGCACGGTTGAAATAATAAGCCGAAGTAACAGAGCGGGAGCCTATGCCTGATGCAAATGAAGCGGTATTTTCCCCGGGATGGCAGCCAAGCACAAAGTTAAGGGCATTCAGAGTATATTCCTTATCTACAATAGCAGGAAACCCCGAATGTAAGAAATACTGTTCCACACCAAATTTCTGGATATCCCATCCTGCCCCCCAAATATATGGTTTATAGGGTACCCCGAACGGAGTTTGTTGCTCCAAAGTCTTTATTTTATCGGCATAAACTGTCACAGCTCTATATATAGGTTGTGAGAAACCCGTATCATTTATCATTGGCAATACTTTTCCTATTATCCAGCCAAGTGATGAAATATGTGACGCAATATAATCTTTTTTGGAAAGGATAAATTGTTTGTATTCATCTTTTCCGGTGGTAATGTACAATTCAACGGCAGCATGTATCCTGCTGCCAAAAATAGTCATCTTTTTCTCTTTGTCAGTTTGCCAAAGTTCTTCGGCTATACTTAAACTCTCTTTAGAAAGCTGTGGATTATAACCCTTCATTACCCTCGAAGCTGCTGCAAGATCCGCTGCTACCCTGAATTCCCGGTTAGGGTTATCTTCTGTAAACACCCACCTGTCATCGGCTTTTCCTGACTGTGTGGCAGTATGTTCATTAATTTTAAGCTTAGGATTGTAGAATAAATTGTCCGTCTCATTTGTAACATCCCCAATCATAACGTATTGTTTAATGGTTGAGGTAATTATCCCCCGGCTCAAACGGCCTAAATTCCTGTAAACTCCGGTAATATGCAATAATCCATGCTCAATTTGCTGTAAAATATCTGGTTTACCGTCAGGTTTATTAATTTCAACCAGTCTGTTTTCTTCATCAACAGAAGTGTTATCACTAAGTATATTAAATGTTTCTTTTATTAAAGAAAGTATATAGACTTCATCAGCCTGTGATTCAATACGAAGGTCGTCGTCACCTGCATCGTGCCACCCGCCGATATTAAGGCCGGGAACCGGTTCAAGCGATTTATATTTTGTAAGGGTAGAAGGGCCCTGGAAGTATCCGTCAAAATGGTTAGTATTTACAGGAGCCATGAGCGCATCGTCCATATGGCATATACCATGCCATACACGGTATTTTTCAACTACCTTCATATGGCACATCTGAATCGGCAGGAAATAGTCCAATACAGGCTGCCAGACATGACGTTTATATACGTCACCCGAAATGCGGAACGGTTCGGTGCGCGAATCGCCATATTGCACGTAATACATTCCTTCATGTGTGGCACTGCTGAAATCAAACCTGCAATAATTATACCTGAGGAACTTTCCCCAAAATTTCATCGGTGAAGAGAGTATAACTTCCGGATTGCCATTTTCAGATATCCGAATGAGTTTTGCATCGTTTGAAATATTATCAGAGGCATCCATTTCAATTACAGCAATTTTTTGCTGATTTGGATGGTATCCAACCTGGGATACATGTATAACAGGTTTGTACTTCCATCCCGGGATAACATTCGGGGTTATTATCCAATCTATGGCATTTGAAGTTGCTCCTTCCGGGACTGTCGAACGAACCACGAACCAGCTATTATTATATTTAATGCGTCCGTCCAGCAGCTGGATATCATCCTTTTTACTTTCAAAAACCATGCGTTGGGCATCGTTTTCCGGAACTATTACCAATCGTTTTCCTGTGGCCAGCGGTACAGGCTGGACTTCTCCATTATTGTCAAGCACAACCGGTCCATTGGCCTGACGCGGGAAAATGCCCGAATGCTCATCGAGGTACCATGTTTTACCAAAAAGGACGGACGGGAATAATTCAAGGTTAAACCCAACCTTTCCAATCCATTCCTTTGGCAAAGGATGGTCCAGATCGACTGTGATTCTTACCGACTCACCCTCAGGCTTAACTTTTACAGTATAGCTGAAACTGAGATTGGGATAAACGACAGGGTTGAACCCTTTCATTTTAGCGGAATCAGGATAACTAAGAGTAACTCTTATTTCATTATTATCCCTGTCGACCGTCCTGTGGCCGAATTTAGAAACCGGCTGCCACTGGCCCGATACAGGCTCAAGAAGAATATCTCCGTTAGTAGCAACACGGACGCCGTTTTGTATTATACTTACACCACCCTGATGACCTTCAGGGTATATATCATCGAATACCATAACATTAAGTCCCGGAAAATCAAAATAATCCTTATCATTAAGTTTAAGGACCCGCTTTTCCTGCGCAAACAGGGAGCTAAAACCAAACAATAATGCTATCAACCAAAAATTTTTAGTCATTTTTCAGGGAATTAATTAAGCATAAGAGATAAAATATTCGTAAATATTCATATATAAGTAGAAAGTGTCATAAATTAGCCAATTTTTAACCCCAACCCCTTAAAAAGGCATAGCCGTCAGGTTAACACTTGTAAAATGCTGATATACAATTATAATACTTTATTTGAGATTTCTCGCTTCGCTCGAAATGACTGTCGTTATTGGTCAGAGAGCGGGAGGTGAAGAGAGTGCGGCTTTGCCGCACTCTCTTCACCTCCCGCAAAGCCACAATTCTGCTGGTCGTCATTCCGACCGCAGGGAGGAATCTCTTTAATTGGTTGTAATTCATTGACTATGTCCGAAACATGTTGAGAAAATGATTTATTATTCCGAACAAAGCCACGCTCTGTTACCAGCACTTTCCATTCGGGGTTCTTTTTGTTTATCAAATCTTCTTTCTTTTGACGGTTCCACTTTTTTAATTCTTTTTCTCTTTGTATTGCCAAATCAAAATATTGAAATTCTTCGTAATAAATATAGTATTCAATATTGTACTTATCTGTAAAAGTGTCATTTATCAAATGATTTTTATGCTCATGTATTCTTCTGCATAAATTGTTTGTAACCCCAATATATAAAGTTGTTTTGTTCTTATTGGTCATAATATATACAAATCCAGTCGTTGACATACGCTCTTAATTACACTAATATTTTATTACATTTACACTAAATATCTATCATTCTGCTCTATATAGACATTAACCTGACGGCTATGCTTTTTAAGGGGTTGGGGTTAAAAAATGCTATAATAAATAAAATTGTTTCTATTATTAATAATTCAACCCTTAATTCTCAATAATATTAGCTGTAATCAGATCAGTCTTTCAACAAGTTTGCTCAACTGTTGGTTCAATTCACCCGGCAATTTATCTCCGAATTTATTATAATGTTCTTTAATTAATTCTAATTCGGCATTCCATTCTTTTTTATCAACCTTCAGGAGTTCTGGCAAATTTTCAGCAACGCCTTTAAGGCCTGTGGTGTCAATATCTGAAGTTTTTGGAAGATAGCCAATAGCTGTTTTATCGGCATCGGTTGAACCTTCAACACGCCCGAAAATCCATTTTAAAACACGTATATTATCGCCATATCCGGGCCATAAAAATTTGCCATTTGCATCTCTGCGGAACCAGTTAACATTAAATATTTTAGGAAGTTTTGTTTTGTCTTTGGCTTTTTCTCCGATAGAAATCCAGTGCCCAAAATAGTCACCCATATTATAACCACAGAAAGGCAACATGGCAAAAGGATCACGACGTACCCCGGCTTGCAGGCCTATTGCAGCGGCCGTAACTTCCGATCCTACTATGGAACCCATAAAAACTCCATGGTTCCAGTCGAACGACTGATATACAAGTGGAAGGGTGCCGGGGCGGCGGCCACCAAAAAGAATAGCAGAAACAGGGACTCCTTTGGGATTCTCCCAATCCTTGTCTATTACAGGGCATTGACTTGCAGGTGCCGTAAAACGTGCATTCGGATGAGCGACAACTTTGCAGGTTGCCGGGTCAAATACTTCATTGGTCCATGTAATGGTTCCCCGGGGCATGTCGTATCCGATACCTTCCCACCATATATCGCCATCGGGAGTTAAGCCTGTGTTGGTGAATATAGTGTTTGATCGTGCCGAAAGCATTGCATTCGGATTAGTTTCCATCGATGTATAAGGTGCAACACCGAAGAATCCGGCTTCAGGGTTAATGGCGTACAACTGGCCGTCGTCGCCGAATTTCATCCATGCTATATCATCTCCGACTGTTTCAACTTTCCATCCGGGAATAGTGGGAACCAGCATTGCCAGGTTTGTTTTGCCACAAGCACTTGGAAATGCTGCCGCAATATATTTTTTTACGCCTTTAGGGTTTGTAATTCCCATGATGAGCATGTGTTCTGCAAGCCATCCTTGTCTTTTTGCCATGTTGGACGCTATCCGCAACGCAAAGCATTTTTTTCCCAAGAAGGGCATTTCCGCCATATCCGCTTCCGTACGACCATATTTCATTTGTTTCAGGAAAATGGGATATATATTTATTTTCGATAGGGGCGCAGGGCCATTTGGAGTCTTTCTGGCCAGGTTTCAACGGGGCACCTACAGAATGGATACACGGAACAAATTCATTGTCGCCTAAAATATCAAGAACTGCCTTGCCCATGCGGGTCATAATCCTCATGTTTACCACAACATAAGGCGAATCGGTAATTTCAATGCCAATATGTGCAATTTTTGAACCAAGTGGCCCCATACTAAAAGGAATAACATACATGGTACGTCCTTTCATGGAACCTTTATACATTGAACGAAGGGTATCCTTCATTTCTTTAGGATCCCTCCAGTTATTTGTAGGACCGGCATCTTCCTGTTTTTCTGAACAAATATAGGTACGGTCCTCCACCCTGGCGACATCGCTTGGATCACTCTGAAAATAATAACTATCAGGACGTTTAGCATTATTCAGTTTAACTGCCATACCACTTTTAACCATAAGGTCAAGCAGCATTTGGTTTTCTTCCCCGGAACCATCGCACCAGTGAATAGCATCGGGCTGGCACAGTTGAGCCCATTCATTTACCCATATGTCTAACTTTTTATTATTGGCCATAATTATAAATTATTAATAATTATCAAACTTTGTGTATTTTAATATTACTATTTAAAATTATTGAAGGATGTAAATATATGAATTAGGTTTTAATTGTAAAATGAAAAACAAGTTTTCTGTTATTTAAATAACAAAAAAACTTTTTAAAAAAAATTACTACACAAAAAAAGCGGTTATTAACCGCCTTTAGCATATATAAGAAAAGTCATTATTTCTTACCTTTAATTGCAGCTTGTGCAGCAGCCAAACGTGCAATAGGTACACGGAAAGGAGAACAGCTTACATAATCCATTCCAACAGTATGGCAGAACTCAACCGTCATAGGTTCACCGCCATGTTCTCCGCAAATACCCACTTTAAGGTGAGGGTTGGTACTACGGCCAAGTTTTATACCCATTTCAACCAGTTTACCAACACCGGCCTGGTCAAGAACCACGAACGGGTCGTATTTATATATACCGGCATCTATATATTGAGGCAGGAATTTTCCTGCATCATCACGGCTGAAACCAAGAGTCATCTGGGTAAGGTCATTGGTACCAAATGAGAAGAATTCAGCGGTTTTAGCTATATCATCAGCTGTAAGTGCAGCGCGGGGAATTTCAATCATTGTACCCACGAGATAGTCGATTTTTTCGCCACGTTCGGCAAATACTTTTTCAATTGTACTGCGGATTATATCGACCTGCATCTGGAGTTCTTTTGTAATACCAACAAGGGGAACCATTATTTCAGGCAATACTTTCTTCCCTTTCTTTGCAACATTTAATGCGGCTTCAATTATAGCACGGGCCTGCATAACTGTAATTTCAGGATAGGTAATACCCAACCGGCAGCCACGGTGACCCAGCATTGGGTTAAATTCGTGCAGGGAGTCAACTTTATGCCTGATAGCTTCAACAGAGATGCCCATATCGTCAGCCATTATTTTTTGATTTTCTTTTTCGTGAGGTACGAATTCGTGAAGGGGAGGATCGAGTAAGCGAATAGTTACTCCATAACCATCCATGGCTTCGAAGATACCCTCAAAATCGCTGCGTTGCATAGGCAATAATTTAGCCAGGGCTTTTTCACGGCCTTTCACATCGTCGGCGAGAATCATTTCACGCATGGTTTTTATACGGTCGCCTTCGAAAAACATATGTTCCGTACGGGTAAGGCCTATACCTTTAGCGCCAAAATTGCGTGCAACCCGTGCATCTTTAGGAGTATCAGCGTTTGTACGGACGTACATGCGTGTATATTTATCTGCAATAGCCATTAATTCAGCAAAGTCGCCGCTCAATTCAGCTGCGATAGTTCCGATTTTTCCTTCGTAAACTTCACCTGTAGAGCCATTTAATGAAATCCAATCACCTTCGTTGTATGTTTTGCCATCGATGGTCATTTTACGTGTCTTGTAGTCGATTTGGATTGCACCTGCACCAGATACGCAGCATTTGCCCATGCCACGGGCTACAACGGCAGCATGTGACGTCATTCCTCCCCGGGCGGTAAGAATACCCTTAGCAACAACCATACCGCGTAAGTCTTCAGGGGATGTTTCAATTCGGCAAAGAATAACATCCTTGCCTTTAGAAACCCATTCTTCGGCTTCATCGGCAAAGAATACCATCTGGCCGGTTGCGGCACCGGGAGAGGCAGGCAGCCCTTTTGCAAGCACTTTGGCTTTCTTGATGAGTGATTTATCGAAAACAGGGTGGAGCAATTCATCAAGTTTTTCCGGTTCGTTGCGAAGGACAGCTGTTTTTTCGTCAATCAGCTTTTCGCGCAACAGATCCATCGAAATTTTCACCATGGCAGCACCGGTACGTTTACCGTTACGGGTTTGAAGGAACCAGAGTTTGCCTTCCTGGATGGTGAACTCCATATCCTGCATATCCTTATAATGATTTTCAAGTTTCCTTTGAATATCGAAAAGTTCCTTGTACACCGAAGGCATTGATTCTTCCAAAGAAGGATATTTTGCAGCACGTTCCGCTTCACTAACTCCTGCCAGTACAGCCCAACGTTTCGAGCCTTCAAGAGTAATAACCTGCGGAGTACGAATACCGGCAACAACATCTTCACCCTGTGCATTTAATAAATATTCACCATTAAAAAGATTTTCTCCTGTGCCGGCGTCGCGGCTGAAACATACACCTGTACCCGATGTCTGGCCCATATTACCGAAAACCATGGCCTGAACGTTAACTGCAGTTCCCCATTCCTCCGGAATCATGTTCAGTTTACGGTAATATACGGCCCTGTCGTTCATCCAGCTGTTAAATACGGCACAAATAGCGCCCCATAATTGTTCGTAACAGTTGGTAGGAAAATCTTTCCCTGTTTTGTCTTTTATGGCTTTTTTAAATTTGACAACCAGTTCCTTAAGATCATCAACCTTAAGATCGGTGTCGTTTTTAACGCCTTTTTTATGTTTTACCTCTTCAATAATTTCTTCAAAAGGGTCAATATCAGTTTTGGATGTAGGTTTTAAATCCAATACCACATCGCCGTACATTTGCACAAACCGGCGGTAGCTATCCCATGCGAAACGGGGATTGCTGGTTTTTTTGGATAAGCCTTCCACCACCTCGTCGTTCAAACCAAGGTTAAGTATTGTATCCATCATACCAGGCATGGATGCCCTGGCGCCTGAACGAACTGAAACCAGCAGGGGATTTACGGCATCGCCAAATTTCATGCCGGTAAGGTTCTCAATCCGGGCAACTGATGTTTGCACATCACTCTTCAAGAGTTCTATCACTTTTTCACGGCCTATTTGGTTATATTCCGTACACACATCAGTTGTGATTGTAAATCCCGGGGGAACAGGAACACCAATCAAATTCATTTCAGCAAGGTTTGCACCTTTTCCACCAAGCAAATTTTTCATATCGGCTTTGCCTTCGGCTTGCTTATTTCCAAAGGTATACACACGTTTAACCTGTGACATATTTCTAATTTATTGATTATAAAATAATTAAAACGATTTTTATTTTTTGAAACAAAAAGTCAAAGTTAAAGAAAAAAGGTGAAAGAAAAAAGGTGAAAGATGAAAGATAAAAGAAAAAAGATGAATGAAATATGATATGAAGACGTGAAATGACGTGGAAGGACGTGAAAAGACGTGAAAGGACGTGGAACATGATCCTTACTTCTGCACTCTGTCCTCTGTCTTCTTTTATCTTTTATCTTCCTTCTTCTTTCTTACTAACATGTGTCCGCGGGTGATACATCATAATTGATTCGCGCAGGAACTCCCGATCAATGTGGGTGTATATTTCGGTAGTAAGGATGGATTCATGTCCAAGCATTTCCTGGACTGCCCTGAGGTCAGCCCCGCCTTCAATCAAATGTGTGGCAAATGAATGGCGAAATGTATGAGGGCTGATTTTCTTGTTAAGGCCAGCCTTAGATGCAAGGCCTTTTATGATTATAAAAATCATTTCACGTGTAAGATTGCGGCCGCGCCTGTTTAGAAATACATGATCTTCAAAACCTTTTACCGGTATAATTTTATTCCGGTTGTGGGTCAGATACAGATTGATTTCATTTACGGAGGTTGAACCTATTGGCACAAGCCTTTGCTTATCTCCTTTACCCACAACCTTGATAAATCCATCTTCAAGATATAAATCGGATATTTTTAAATTTATCAGCTCCGATACCCTTAAACCACAGCTATATATAGTTTCAATCATTGCTTTGTTCCTGTGTCCTTCAGGAAGGCTCAAATCAATTGCTGCTATGATCTTATCAATCTCCGGCACAGTAAGGACTTCGGGTAACTTTAGGCCTAATTTGGGAAATTCAATCAATTCAGTGGGATTGGTATTAATACGGTCTTCCATAATCATAAATTTAAAGAAGGAACGTACACCGGATAATATCCTTGATTGAGTCCGGGCTGAAACACCAAATTCATTCAGCCAAATTATAAAATTACGGATTGTTTCCTGCGTAACTGATAATGGGGAGGTTTTCCCATGTATTAATTCTTCAAATTGGGCAAGTTTTTCTATATCGCGTATATAAGCTTCTACAGAGTTGTCCGACATGGATTTCTCCAGCCGGAGATAAATACTGAATTCACGGATTAGTTCTTTCCATTCCATTGGTTAGGGGTTAGGGACCAGGGGCCAGGGGTTAGGGACCAGGGGCCAGGGGTTAGGGACTAGGGACCAGGGGCTAGGGGTTAGGGACCAGGAGACCAGGGGTTAGGGACTAGGGACCAGGAGACAGTGTTAATGGTGTAAGCTTCATGTCTACATGACCTATGTCCGGACTCTTGGTTCTTGGTCCTTGGCTCTTGGCTCTTGGCTCTTGGTTCTTGGTTCTTGGTTCTATTTTTAATTCATATATATCCTGTTACTCAAACTATTTGCAAATAATGGTTTAAGTTCTTTAATTAGCGATTGTGCATCAGTATCTCCTGTACTGGCAATTTGTTTATAATGGTAATATAAATTAAGAGCCTTACCAAATAAGTCATCACCCATAGTACGAATAGTAACAGCAAGAATCCGGCCTATTGAAACAAGCATCTCTTGTATCATTTTTAATTCAAGGTCCTCGTCAGAAGTACGTTTTGAATTAAATATCAACAAATTATATTGATCAAAATATTGTATATATTTTTCAACCAGAAATCTAAAGTTGTTTTCAAATTTTTGCAGTTCTTCCCGGGTAATATTCATGATATTTGAAATTTTATCCATATAGATCGTACAAAAATCGGGCCTAAGGCAGGCAAAAATACATTTATTCGATATCTTGTTTTGTATTAATTGAGGTTTCTTTTGGTTCCGCATGAATATTTATCTGTAAATTTTTAATCCTGGTACTAAGGTCAGATTCAATCTCATCACAAATAGCATGAACATCCTTAAGCGACATTTCCTGAGGCATTTCTAAATGCAAATCAACAAAACGATCTGATCCGGCACGCCTCGTTTTAAGGTTATGATATGCCAATGATTTTACCTGTAATAAATCATTTATTATTTTTATTTCATCTTCGGACATTGCAGTATCTACAAGCGGTGAAAAAGCATTTTTTATAAGAATGAATGATTCCCAAACGATAAATAAGGCAACACATATAGCTACCAACGGGTCAAGAAATGTAATGCCGGTAATCCAAATAAGCAAAAGACCGATTCCCACTGCTAAAGAAGAATAAACATCTGTTTTAAGATGTATAGAATCTGCCTCCAGGGCAATTGATTCAGTTTCTTTGGCAACCTTAAATATTTGCCTCGAAACAAAATAATTTATTATCGTTGAAACAAACATTACCATAAACCCAAAACCTATTTTATCAATAGATATGTGTCCGGTTATTTTTTTTATTGATTCTTTTATTATCCAGCACGCCGCTATAAAAATCAGAATACCTTCTATAACGCCTGATATATTTTCAAATTTGCCATGTCCATATGGATGTCCCTTATCAGCGGGTGTTTCGGATATACTAACTGAAAAATAAGTGACAACTGAAGCTAAAAGATCCATCGAGGAATGAATAGTTTCTGAAAGAATACTTATCGATCCGGTTAAAATTGCAACAATTAACTTTATAATAATCAGAAAAGAGTTTGAAAAAATAGAAAGCCTCGCTGTGACAATTTTTTTATTCATTAATTCAAATTTAACTTATACAAAATTAAATTCTTAAAGAAAGAGTTAAATATTTAATGAAAATAATTAAATTTAGTATATCAAAATCATTCGAAAAAATAAATATGAGTATTTCAATTATAATTTACTTTTCAATATTATTAATTATTATTTCGGGAATACAATATAAAATTTATTCAAAAAAAATACAAGAAGTTAAAGAAAGTGAAGAACGTTACCGGTCGATTTTCGAAAATTCAACAATTGGCCATTACAGGACTACCCCCGATGGTAAAATAATCCTTGCCAATCGTTCATTAGCAAAAACACTTGGTTTCAAATCATTCGATGAGTTATTAATATTGAATCTTGAAAATGAAGGTTTCGAGCCTTCTTACGAACGGAAACAATTTAAGGAATTAATTGAACGTAACGGCGAAGTAATTGGTTTGGAAGAAGTGTGGAAATGTCGCGACGGTTCAAGTATTTTTATGAGAGAAAGTGCAAGAGCCGTAAGGGATAAAAACGGGAGCACCTTATATTATGATGGAACTTTAGAAGATTTTACCGAAACCAAAAATATAATAGCGAGGTTACAGGAATCAGAGAAAATTTTTTCGGATATGTTTATGAAAAGTCCGGTCCCCACTATGTTAAATGTTCCGTATGTAGGGACTATATTAGATGTTAACGAGGCATTTGTAAGGGAAAGTGAATTTTCACGTGATGAACTTATTGGAAATAATTTTTTGGACTTAAATTTATTTAGTGATATAAGGGACAGGCAGCAAATTCTTGACATGATAAAAGAAACAGGAAGTGTTTCAGATCTTGAAATTCGCTTTAAATCAAAAACCAGGGAAAATCGTTACGGATTGTTATATATAGTTTTTGTAAAATTAAAAGGAGTTGTTTGTGAGCTTGTTACCATAATTAATATTACAGAACGAAAATTAGCTGAAATTGCCTTGCAGGAAAGTGAGGAAAAATATAAAAATATTAACAAAGAACTTTATTTAATAAATAAGGAATTAATTAAAGCAAAAGAAAAGGCTGAAGAAAGTGACCGGCTCAAAACAGCTTTTTTGCAGAATATGAGCCACGAGATACGAACTCCTATGAATGCTATTATGGGGTTTTCCGAATTATTAATTAAACAATATAATAATAAGCCAAAACTTGAAAAATATTGCGATATTATTCATCAACGCTGTAATGATTTGCTTGCTATCATCAACGACTTACTGGATATTGCTAAAATTGAATCGGGACAGTTAAATGTCAATTTTGAAACATGTAATTTAAATGATTTATTTAAGGAGCTTACAAATTTTTTCAAAGAACATAAAATACGGCTACAGAAAAGTAATATTAAATTTAAATTACAAAATTATTGCTATCCGAATGAAAATTTAATTACAGATAAGGTTAAATTAAAACAAATATTTATTAACCTTATCGACAATGCATTTAAATTTACGGCTAATGGCACTATTGAAGGAGGATGTAAATTTGACACAAACAATAATCTGTTGTTTTATCTTTCTGATACGGGATCAGGTATTCCGGTAGAACAGCAAAGTAAAATTTTTGAACGTTTCACCCAATTAAAGCCTCTTGACAACAGGGTTGTAGCCGGAACCGGTTTAGGCTTATCTATTGTTAAAGGATTGGTTAATTTGCTTGGAGGAGAAATATTAATTGAATCTGTGGTTGGAAAAGGCACTACTTTTTCATTTTCAATTCCATATAAAGCCGTTAACCAAATAAGCCATGAATCAGCAGATATCACTGATCAAATTGAATGTTACTTCCCCGATAAAACCATATTGATAGTAGAAGACGATAAGTATAATACAGACTATATAAAAGAAATACTTGCTCTTACCGGAGTATCTTTTCTTAATACTGCCTCAGGAAAAGAAGCTGTCCGTTTAACTTCAGAAAAAACTATAGATTTGGTTTTAATGGATATTGGCCTGCCTGATATAAGTGGTTATGAAACAACAAGCCTAATAAGGCAATTCAACCAGGATATTAAAATAATTGCCCAAACGGCCTATGTTTCTCACCTTGAAAGGCAAAAGGCCCTCGATGCCGGATGTAACGACTATATTAGCAAACCTACCAGGCAAAATGCATTGTTATCTATTGTTAATAAGCATTTAAGCAGTAGTAAGCCGTAAGATAAATGAAGGCAGAGGACAGAAGGCAGAGGACAGAAGATAAAAGATAAAAGATAAATGAAAGAGGACATAATTTGAAAATTTGACCCTTCGACTACGCTCAGGGCAAGAAATGTGATAATTTGAAAACATTATTGTCCGATAAAAAAAATAAATAAGATTTTCTTCAATTGACTTACGACTTACGACTTTATACTTACGACTATATTTATTACTTTTGTTAAAAAATACTAAAACATAATGGAATATATTACAAACGAGAGCCGCTATGAGAAGATGAAATATAATCGTTGCGGGCGCAGCGGGGTGCAATTGCCAATGGTATCGCTTGGGTTATGGCAAAACTTCGGGGGGAACGATGTATTGGAAAATTTCCGTAAAGTACTGTGGAAGGCTTTCGACTGTGGAATTACACATTTTGACCTTGCCAACAATTATGGCCCGCCTCCTGGTTCGGCGGAAGAAAATTTCGGGCAAATCCTGAAAAAGGATTTTTCCTGTTACAGGGATGAAATGATTATTTCTACAAAAGCAGGTTACGTAATGTGGCCCGGGCCATACGGAGATTGGGGCTCAAGGAAATACCTTATTTCAAGCCTTGATCAAAGCCTTAAAAGGATGCAGGTTGATTATGTTGACATCTTTTATTCGCATCGCCCTGATCCTGATACCCCTTTGGAAGAAACTATGTCGGCCCTTGATACAGTGGTGCGGCAGGGTAAGGCTTTATATGCCGGAATTTCAAATTATAATGCCGAACAAAGTGAAAAGGCAATTAATATACTAAAGTCACTTGGAACTCCCTGCCTTATACATCAGCCGCGTTACTCAATGTTCGACAGGTGGGTGGAAGGCGGATTACTTGATGTATTGGAAAAACACGGAGTTGGGTGCATAACATTTTCACCGCTGGCACAAGGGTTACTAACCAACCGTTATCTGAAAGGGATACCTGAAGGATCAAGGGCCAGCAAAAATGTATTTCTTAATCCTGATAGCATAACTAATGAAACACTTCAAAAAATTAAAAAATTAAATGATATTGCATCAGCCAGAAAACAGACTTTGGCCGAAATGGCGTTGGCATGGATTCTTAAGGACAAACGAATAACTTCGGTACTAATTGGTGCAAGCAGCGTTTCACAACTTGAAGATAACCTCAAAGTAATTAATAGCCCTTCATTTTCCAAAGGTGAACTTTCAGAGATAGAAAAAGTCCTTAAGGAATAGTTGTTAGGTGCTGGTTGTTAGTTGTTAGTAAATCAAGAATTATTCGTTTATAAGAAATTTTATAAACCTTATAAACTATATAAACCTTATAAACCCAATTTGTAATTTGTAATCAGTATTTTAATTTGCACATCTGCACATCTGCACATTTTCAATGTCTTGGCTCCTGGTTCCTGAGCGTAGTCGAAGGATGGTTCCTGGTTCTATTTGCATATCTGCACATTATTTTACAGCTTACTTACTTCAAACGCCGGATATCCCTCATCTCCCTGGGAATTGTAGAAACTTAAAAATTTCAATTTGTAGTAATTGCCTGCAACATCATGAACAATATATGTATAATTGCTACGAAGGGAATAAGTCCCTGTATTAGCCTGAAAATTAATTGTTACCGATTTCCAGTTGTAACCTATAAAGTCAGATACAGTGCTGAACTGCATACCTGAAATATCATTGATAGTTATATTATCAAACGTTTTAACTGAATCGAGATAAGCAGAAACATGATTCGGGTTTAAAAGTACTCCCCTCACGGGATATGGTATAAAAACACCGTTGTCGGGTAACGGTGCTATATATTGGCTAAACAAAATATCCCAGGTATACCTTTTAGGTTCGATGGTTACCTGGTTTCCCTGAGTGATACTAAAATAAGAATTGTTGCACGATGTATCTTTTTTAATAGTTATTTGCATTGAATCGGTTCCGTCAAGGTTGGCATACATGAACCGGTATGATGTGTCGTTTACCATGGTAAATACTATCTTTTTTAGCGGAACTGAAGCTGAGCCATTCCATTGCCCGGCAATATATACCTTTCGGGAATAAATAAACGGCATTGTTGCAGTATATACCCATGTCCCAACGGCTGTAGAATCGGGGTTCCCATTGCTTTTGTCATAGCTCCATTCTATTCCGGTAATATTTTTATACCTGTTTGCAGTAAAATCAGCTTCAAAGTTAGTAGTGTCAGTAGGATATATTTCAATAAAATTGCTGCTGTTTACCCTTATATGCCAACCCTGTGTCGAACTTTCAAAACATAAGTCCCATGCCCCATTTGGGGAACTACCCGTTATCATGTTATTTTCAAAGCTGTAGAACTGTTGGTTGGTGTATATTGATTGCCGGATTGGAAATAGTACCCCTGTAAAATTATATTGAGCAACGGGTTTTTCTTTTTCAAAGCATGAGTTGAGTAATAATAATATTATTAAACTCAGACAAAACCATCTGGTATTTTGAAAAATTTTCATAATTAATTCTTTACAAAATTATATGTCAACCTTATAAAAAATGTCCTTCCCCAGCCGATCGGGGTATCTCCATTGCCTGCTGAAGTATGAGGATCAACACCGGGGGTGGAATATGAAGCAATATTAATTATATTGAAAATATTCTTGCAGCCTGCACTAACATCCAACCGGTTCCTGAAAAAAGGACGATTTATTGTAAAGTTAAGTGATTGGTAACCTTTATAATGAGAATATTGCTGCACATAAATATATGATGAACCATCCTGCAGCTTGGATAAATCATTTATATACCAATCGTCAAAATATTTATAGAAGACAGAAATCCTGAAATGATAAGCAGGATTATTATAGTTTACATTAAATGAATAATCGGTAGAATAATAATATTGGCCCGGAATACCTATTTTAGAACGTCCTAAAAAATATATACCTCCGCTGATATTAAATCCCGGTTGAAACTTAAATGTTGCAATGAATTTTCCTCCTTCTGTAATATATTTATCTTCAGGTATATTATAATACTCTGCCCATGTTGGGTTACTTTCACTGAAAAGGTAATCAATTTTATTATGAAAAGTGTTGTAAAATAGTGAGCCTTCAATGGTTATATTTTGTTTTTCAAATGGAATCGTATACAATGCCGATAAATTGTAACTGTAAGAATATTCGGCTTTAAGTGTGTCATTACCATGCACATTGTGATTATCAGCAGTAAAATCGAGGTATAATTCCTGAAGCGAAGGCGACCGGAATCCTTTGCCGAAAGATAACCTGGTTATTAGCTGCGGAATTGGTTGATATTTCAGGTTAAGGGAGTAAACGAGCGGTGCACTGTATTTTGAATTATGTATAACACGTGCGCCAGCCTGGAAATTCAACCTTTTTTTTGGAAATATGGTAGAGGTAAGAAAAGCAGCCTCTTCATCAATTTCTTTTTTCCCGTCAAGCATAGCACCTGTACCTGTCTCTGTTACTGCATCGATGCCGGCAATACTGCTGAGCCAATTTTTTTCAGAATAATTAAAAGTAGACCTGCACATTACATCATAAAAATCTGTAGTATCCGAATTAGAGGGCGAAGGCGTTTCAACAAGGTTAACAGGATTTGTTTCCACCGCACTTATGGTTTGATTATAATATGACCAGGCAGCCACAGTCTCCCATTGTTCCTGTTCTGAAAATTTAAGAGTATAATCTAATTTAAGGTTAAGCCGGGTTGTATACTGGTATAAATCAGTTGCATTATACCTTAAAATATAGACGAATTTATTATTTTGCAATATACTGTCAGTAATAATTGACAGGCCGCCTAAATTCAAAAGTTTTTCATTAAAATAATCTATTCCAAGATGTAATTTTGATTTTGCTGCCGTATATATATAATCAAACCCTCCAAAGAATTGCCGCTTTGGTTTCCATTCCTGTACCCTCGCAGAATCAGTGCCGGAGTAACCGCCAAAAAAATTACGGCCGCAGTTGAAGATAAACCTGTGTTTGTTCTTTTTTAAAGCAATATTACCATCAAAATTATATATACCAACCGATTCGTAATAAGTATTTATTTGTGCAATATTATTATTTTTATCAGGATCTTTTGAAATAAGATTAACAACTCCAACAAGTGCATTGGTACCATAAACAACTGACATTGGCCCTTCGATCATTTCAATATGATCTGTATTTGAAAGTGATAACTGTGTTAAATCCAGAATACCATCCTGCCTGCCTGTAACAGGGATGCCATCGGTTAGGATTTTCACCTGTTGGCCAAACATACCCTGCATGGTAAGGTTTGTTCCAAGGATTGGATCCTGAAATGCACGCAAATCAAGTTCGTTTGAAAGCAATTCTGTTAAGTTTGCAGCTGCCTTGTCTTTTATTGCCTGACTATTGATTACATTAACCAGATAAATTGATTTATCTTTAGTAACCGGGATAAACTGACCGGTAACAACCACTTCTTTTACATACAGTGGATCGGGTTGTAACAGAATGGTTTTGGATTTATCAGGTTTAAGAGTATCTGTATAAGTAGTATATCCCAGGCATGTTATCCTTAAAATTGAAGGTATAGTTACAGGGTTACGGAATGTACCTGAATCAGCCCGGATGACTATGTTTTTGGCATTTGGCCCAATCGGTTGAATATGGATATTAGTATAAGGGACCAACTGGCCGGTTTGGCTATCGGTTATTGTAACCATGTCTTCCTGTGGATAACACAAACGCGAAGTAATAAGATAAGACGATTGCAACTAGCAATCGTCTGTTAATTATTTGTTTCATTTATTTTATCCTGGTTTGGTCAAATTGAATTATGCCGGTACCTGCTGTTAAACCGGTAAAAACAAGTTTATATATATTATCTGAGGAGGTTTTTAAAAAATATACCTGCTGTGGCAATATGGAATAGGTATTCGTGGCTTGATTGTATGTTGTCCAATCCCAGCCAATTGTGTTTATTTGTGTAGAAAAATGAGCTGATGAATAATTAGTTGTACTGTCATTTACTCCGGTTATTTCCGCAGCCACAGTCCCGGTGGTCGTGTATGAATTGACAGCAGGGTTGAAATTAAAAATCCAGCTGGTTAATATCCCGGTAACTACTTTTGGAGAAGGTTCACCGGTTGTAGCAATATATCTGGTAGCTACGAAATCCCATGCTGTATCGGCAGGTTCCCTGTCAATAGTATTTTCCCGGGCAATTGAATAATAAATAAAGTTTTTAGCTGAATAATTATTACAATTTACAGAATCGAGCTTTTGTCCGGTTCCATCCAAATTTGCATATTGAAAAATGAATGTGCTGTTAACTGATCTTTTAATAATCCATAATTTTCTGTAGGTATTATCCTGAAGCTGGATGATGAAAAGTGAATCGCCAACAACTTCGTTTGTATTCAAATTATACACACCCCAGCCGTAATCAAACGGATTAGCGGTTTTATTTCTCTGAAATGCGCCCCAGGTCCAGCTGGTGTCGGCATTATACATTGCAGGCCTGGTGTTTATAGATGTTGTGCTTAAAGTTTTATTCCAGGAAGAAGTATCGCCATCAGGGTATGTGTATAATTTAATACCTGCTCCGCCATTAGTAATAATTGTGGCACTAAACATCCAGGTATTAAATGCTATATCCCAGTTTGTTCCGGGTTCAGATTTTACTACACCTTTAGTCAAACTGAAATATATATCGTTTGTATTGCCTGCTCCCATATTTAAGCTGGTGCCAGGGTTAGAAGACGAAGAGTTTTTCTCTTTTTTGCAGGAAACAAAAAAGGTTAATAAAATAAATATATATAATACAATGGTTTTCATATTAAAAGAATTTGAAAATGGTTTATAAAGTTTATGGAAGGTCCAATAAACTAAATCACTTAATCACTTAATTACTTAATCATTTTTTACTTACGACTTACGACTATTTACATTATTGGTGGTCCGCGGGTAGTTGAAATATAAGTGAAATCTGAAACCGGGGAAAAGGAAGAATCGAATAAGTGTTGCCAAAAACATGAATTAATTATTTTGAAACTGTTACAGCAAATATCTGCAAATTCAATTAATGGATGAGAATTGCTTTTTTTTATTGTATTTATTGAGATATAGTAATTATAACTCTTATTAGGATTATTGTTGACAGAACCAACCTGTTCTAATGTAATAGTTTTGGGAATAACATCCTGTTGTGGTTTTACCTGAAAATTACTGATTGTACCCACAACCAGGTAAAGCGATGTAAAAACCATCGATACAAAACAAATTATCTCGGACAAAGGCATTGGAATAAAAAACACCTGAAGAATATTTTGTTATTAAAATGTAAAAATAATATTTATTGTTCAATCTAAATAGTGTATTTTATAAAGTTAAATTTTACATAGATTTAAAAACCTTTAAAAATTAGGGTGCCCATTACAAAAAAAAGGCCGCCTCATTTATGGAGACGGCCTCTTTTAAGAGTAGCTTATAAGTTATTATTTCTTAATGAACTTAGTTGTATATACTGAAGTACCGTCGGAGGCTTTAATAATATATATTCCATTAGCTAAATTACCAACTGAAATATTTTGAATATCTCCTGTTGCAACAGTTTCAATTATTACTTTGCCTGTAATATCATAAATTGCATAAGAAGTCAAACCAGGAAGGCTAACAGTAAGGTTTTCGCTGGCAGGATTTGGAAATGCTTTTAATGACATATCTTCTGTTAAGTTATTTACTGATACGTGAGAAGTATCAATAGTTACCTGGGTCATGTAAATGTATGGACCGCTTATTGCTGGCCAACTACCTGATTGATATTGAGCTGCAAGCTGAATCGATGTAAGTGTATCAGCCTTTAAAGCTTTAGTTATAAACTTTGGAGTAGTTGATACTAAACTACCTAATGGTTGTATTGCCTGAGCACTGGCCCCTGCTGAATCATGCAGTGCAATGAAGCCGCTAAGTTCAGAAAGTTTATAAGTGGAAGTATCCTTATCATAAAAATACGTGAAATTAATTGTAGTTCCTTGAGTAGTTATGATAGGTGCAATATTTAATGTCGAATTCCATCCATTCAGGTAAACTTTTAAATACTCTGTATCACCAACCATTACTACTGAATCACCTGCAGGAAGATAACCTCTGAATGTTTCCAGATTAAAGGTAAGTGGTTTAAATGTAACCTGGGTCATGTAAATGTATGGACCGCTAATTGCTGGCCAAGAGCCCTCCTTGTATTGAGCTGCAAGCTGAATATTTGTCAGGGTATCGTTAAGTAAAGCCTGGGATATGGCCTTTGGGGTAGTTGATGGTTCACTGCCTAATGGTTGTATTGTCTGAGCACTAACCCCGGCTGAATCATGCAGTGAAATAAAGCCACTAAGGTCAGCAAGTTTAAATGTGGAAGTATCCTGATCATAAAAATACGTGAAATTCATTGAATTACCTTTAGTAGTTATGATAGGTGCAATATTTAAAGTCGAATTCCATCCGTTAAGGTATACTTTTAAATACTCTGTATTACCCACCATTACTACTGAATCACCTGCAGGAAGATAACCTCTGAATGTTTCCAGATTAAAGGTTAGTGGTTTAATTGTAACCTGGGTCATGTAAATGTATGGACCGCTAATTGCTGGCCAAGAGCCCTCCTTGTATTGAGCTGCAAGCTGAATATTTGTCAGGGTATCGTTAAGTAAAGCCTGGGATATGGCCTTTGGGGTAGTTGATGGTTCACTGCCTAATGGTTGTATTGTCTGAGCACTAACCCCGGCTGAATCATGCAGTGAAATAAAGCCACTAAGGTCAGCAAGTTTAAATGTGGAAGTATCCTGATCATAAAAATACGTGAAATTCATTGAATTACCTTTAGTAGTTATGATAGGTGCAATATTTAAAGTCGAATTCCATCCGTTCAGCAATACTTTTAAATACTCCGTACCACCTACGTTTACTACTGAATCACCGTCAGGAAGATAACCTGAAAATGTCTCCAGATTAAATGTAAGTGGTTTTATGGTGACCTGGCTCATGTAAATGTAAGCACCGCTTATCGCTGGCCAACTACCTGCCTCATATTGAGCTGCAAGCTGAATCGATGTAAGTGTATCGGCCTTTAAAGCTTTAGTTATAAGCTTTGGGGTAGTTGATACTAAACTGCCTAATGGTTGTATTGTCTGAGCACTAGCCCCGGCTGAATCATGCAATGCAATGAAGCCACTAAGTTCAGAAAGTTTATAAGTGGAAGTATCCGGATAATAAAAATACGTGAAATTAATTGAATAACCCTTAGAAGTTATTATGGGTACAATTGTGTCCACTGTGTTCCATCCGTTCAGCAAAACTTTAAGATACTGCACACCACCAACGGTTACTAATGAATCACCGGCAGGAACTGTACCGGTAAAGGTTTCAAGATTGAAAGGTGTACCTGCATTAACAAAACCTATAAAAGATAGGTAAAGCAAAAAAGTAAAAATAAATTTTTTCATAGATAAAATGTTTTTAGTAAATTAATAATGTTTTGTTGTTAATTATTTTGCGAAAGGTATATATTATTTTAAAAAAAATATCAGATTTATATAGAAAAATTCAAATTATTCAGTTTCAAATTTAATTATCTTTACAGGGTTTTGTTCCATTTTAACAAATTAATATGAAATTGGATGTATTATTAGGTCTTCAATGGGGAGACGAAGGAAAAGGTAAAATTGTGGATGTTATCACATCCCGTTATGATGTAATTGCCCGTTTTCAAGGTGGCCCAAATGCCGGCCATACTCTTGAGTTTAACGAAACAAAACACGTATTGCATACAATTCCTTCGGGTATATTTCACAGTGATAAGATCAATATTATTGGAAATGGTGTAGTTATTGACCCTGTAATATTTAAAAAGGAAATAAAAGATTTATCAAAATACAAAGTAAATTTCGACAATCTTTTTATTTCCAGAAAAGCCCACCTTATTTTACCCACACACCGTTTACTGGACGCTGCTTCTGAGGCTGCAAAGGGAAACACGAGGATTGGTTCTACCCTGAGGGGGATAGGCCCGACATATATGGACAAAACAGGACGTAACGGAATACGTATTGGCGACATTTTTGCTGCTGATTTCAAAGAACGTTACGAATTTCTGAAAGCTAAACATATAGAAATACTCAGGCAATACGATTTTGCATTTGATTTAACTGATTATGAGAAAGAATGGTTTGAAGGTTTGGAAACTATCCGTTCGTTCCAGGTAATTGACAGTGAATATGTAATCAACAAATACCTGGATGAAAATAAATCGGTTTTGGCGGAAGGGGCCCAGGGTACCATGCTTGATATTGATTTTGGATCGTACCCGTTTGTGACCTCCTCCAATACAATATGTGCGGGAGCCTCAACCGGACTAGGAGTTGCACCTAATAAGATAGGCGAAACATTAGGGATTGTAAAAGCATACTGCACAAGGGTAGGGGGCGGACCATTCCCAACCGAACTAAATGATGATACAGGTGAAAAACTCCGCCAAACCGGGCATGAGTTCGGAGCATCTACTGGAAGGCCGCGCCGTTGCGGCTGGCTTGATTTGCCGGCATTGAAATATTCTATTATGTTAAATGGCGTTACTCAGTTAATACTTACCAAAAGCGATGTGCTATCGGAATTTGAAACAATTAAAATATGTACTGCTTACCAGGTTGATGGCGTTGTGAGTGATAAACTGCCTTATGACGTTAATATACCAATTATTCCAATATTTAAGGAATTTAAAGGGTGGGGAAATTTTTTTTCACAGATTACTTCAATTAATGACCTACCAAAAGAACTCTTTGAATATATTAAGTTCATAGAAAATGAAGTCAAAGTGCCGTTTAGTATAATTTCTGTCGGGCCGGACAGGAAACAGACTATTTTTAGTGCATAGTACATAGTGCTTATATAGTGCTTAGTGCTTAGTGCATAGTGCATGGTAACTCAATCCGGTAATAGTAAAATATTTTACAAAATATATCTTCTAATGTTAAGATATTAACCTGCAACCTGGGACTTATAAGCTGTATAAGACTACTAAGCACTATGCACTAAGCACTTTGCACTATTTCTTATCCCATATTCCTTTTTCCAGCCCAAATCCATTATGTCCGCCTTCATTTATCCGCAACATTAATGCAAATATAAAACCGAATATTCCCAAACTGCTAAATATCCACATGCCTAAATGGTATCCTGCCGGATTACCTGCAGAAGCCTTTGAAAAATCATTAGCCCATCCGATAATAAGGTTAAATCCAAATAGTCCGATATTCTGAATCATTGTCATTAATCCATATGCAGTACCTAATTTTGAGGGTTGTGTAACCAAAGATACCGATGGCCATAAAATAGCAGGCACCAGTGAAAATGCAATACCCATCATACACATCGGGACAATTAGATTAATTCCGGTATAACCCATCAGCAGATATACTGGCAGAATTAAAAATGATCCAAACATCATTAATAATGATCGTTTCCCAAGATAATCGGATAATAAACCGAATAATGGTGTACAAAACATCGATGCTAACTGAAGAATACTTGATAAAAATCCTGCATTTTCGCGTGTTACATGGTGTGTCTCCTGGAAAAATTTGATAGCGAAAGTTTGAAATGGAAACATTGCTGAATAGAAAGTAATGCAAAGCAATACGATAAACCAATATGATTTGCTAAACGCTTTGTAATTTAATAATGAAAAAACGACAACTAATACATATGTAAAAATTTGCAATAGAGTAGATTGTTCGACTTTTATTACAAAATTAAACAGTGAAGCCATGCTTAGAAGAATTGCACCAGTTATAACATAACGATTAATTTTAAAAGTAAATACATCTGACAAGATTACCTTGTCCTGCATACCTTCTTTTATAATAGTATATTTTTTCTGCGAGAAACTATCCAGAAAGTAATAAATACCAAGCATCAATACGCAAATAATACCTGCTCCTACTGAAATTTTCAAGGGGCCCTGCCAGTGCTGATAAAGGCTTTTTCCCCAACCGGGAGAATTTAAGGCCAGAAAAGTACCAAGACGCGCTACCATGAGGTTAAGGCCAAATGCGAACGAAAGCTGTTTCCCTTTAAACCATTGTGCAACAACTGTAGTAATTGCAACAATCATAGATTCAGCACCCAGGCCAAAAATTAACCTGCCTGTAGCCATTAGGAAAATATTTCCTTTAAGTATGGTAACCAAAGCACCTGTAAATACAAAAAATGAAAAAAGCAAGGCTGATTTCTTGGTTCCGATCCGGTCAATTATAAACCCGCCAATGAGTACCATTATTATATTTGGAAAACTATAAATACCCTGCAAAAGTCCGATATCGCTATCGGTGAATTTCAGCTGGGATTTTAATACATCGGCTAATGGGCTAATACTGTCGTAAATGTAATAATCGCCAAACATTGCCACACTGATGAAAAAAAGTATTATCCAGCGAAACAATACAGGAGGCGCAGGCTTATTTGTTGCTTCTATCATATATAAGTGCAGTTATTAGTTGTCAGTTGTTAGTTCTTCTTTCATCTTTCTTCTTTACTTTTACAAAGATGTTTAAAATTTTATAATCTGATATAAGATTAAAAATTTATTACTATTTTACTAATTATTAATTGTTTTGGATCCTGGCTCCTGGCTCTTGGTTCCTGGCTCTAAATTTAAACCTATGTTAAACAATATTTCCGATACCCATCCTTCACAGGTATTTAAATTCTGCCCGAAATGCGGGCATAAGGGATTTTATTTTGACGGGAAAAAGACCTTTAACTGTAAGTCCTGCCAGTTCAGGTATTATATTAATGCAAACGGGGCAGTAGCCGTTATACTTGTTTTACCAGATGAAAGAATTATTTTAACCCGGCGAAAATTTGAACCCCGGATTGGATATCTTGATCTTCCGGGTGGATTCGTGGATTTGGACGAAAGTGCAGAAAATGCAGCCATTCGTGAGATAAAAGAAGAACTTGGAAAAGAAATTAAAAATATGAAATATATGGTTTCGTTTCCAAACCAATATATTTACAGGGGAATAACATATTTCACTCTTGACCTGGCATATATTTGTCATATTGATGACATTTCCGGAATAAAGCCTGCTGATGATGTAGCGGAAGCCATTTGCATTAAACCAGATAATATTGATTTTACATTAATCAGTTTCCCATCGATAGTAAATATATTAAAAAGATATATTGAAATAAGTTGAAATAAAGTTGTATGATGTTTATAAGGTTTACAAGATTTATAAAGTTTATAAGGTTTATAGAATTTATAATAAACTTTAAACATAGGATTAACTAAACATGATTAACTTTATCTTGGTTCCTGGCTCTTGGTTCCCGGTTCCTGAGCGAAGTCGAAGGATGGCTCTACCGCTAAAACCAGCCACTATTCAAACGCCTTGCCGTACAACTCCATCAATTGTTTTTTCACAGCTATATTACTAAACCGATCGAAAGCAAAGTTACGTATAGATACAGGATCATAATCTTTGAAATGATCCAGCATAAAATCCAGTTTTTCAACTAGTTCATTTTCATCACCTGGAGCAATGAGTAACCCGTTTTTTTCATTTATATACTCGTGTATACCTCCAACTCTTGTAGATATAACAGGTTTTCCACAGGCAAATGATTCGGGAATAACTACAGGCATATTTTCAAAATTACTGAATAAAAAAGTAAATAAGGATTGATTATAAATATCTGTCAAGGCTTTACCTTCAAGCATACCTGTAAATTTAACAAAAGTATCTTTAATGGATAGCTTTTCTGCTAACATTTCCGCTTTTGTCCTGTCAGCTCCATCACCTACCATTATACACAAGAAATCATTCCTTTTTTTAGATAATTCATAAACTGACCTTATTATTCCAAAAATGTTTTTCGAATAATCGTCAAAACAGGTAATATTGGAAAATACTTTTAAATTTTCATTTGTTTCAATATTGTATGGTTTAAAAATTTCAAAGTTCACTATATTGTTAACAATATAAAAATTAGGGTGATATAGTCCGCAATTTAACATAGCCTCCTTTAATTTGAGTGAAACTGTTGAAATAGCAACACTATTAGAAACAATTATCCGGGTAAGTATATTTCGCAAGAAACCTTTATATTCATTACGTTCAGGCAGGTAACGGGACCAATGTTCAGTAATTGCATATGGAATTCCATATATAAATTTTAAATACCAGGCAAATAATCCAACACGTGTTAAAATATTTACATGAACTAAATCAGGGATACCGTTATTTTTTTTTATCACTTTAAACCCAATATAATGCGCCCTGAGAAACCTCCATATTTTAAAAAAATTACTTATTACAGGAATATCAAAATTTATTTTTTTATAATAAATTCTAACGGTTAGTACTTCATTTTCAGAAGTAATCTCAGATTCAAACATTTTTTTACCGGAATTGGCAGCATGGACATAAAGTACAGAGATTGAAAAGCTATCAGAGAGCAATTCAGCATGCCGCTTTACAAATAATCCCGGCATTGGGTCATATTTATCAGGGTACCATGGAGTTAGAAAAAGAATTTTTTTTCTCAAGGTTTAATCTATTTTGAATTTTTAATAACTTTTATTTCCGTAATAGGAATATTTTATTTATTTTTCCCAGTAACTCATCTTTTCCAATTGGCTTTGTAATATAATCGTCGCACCCTGCCTCAAGAGCATGTTTTCTGTCTTCACTAAGTGAATAAGCAGTTTGAGCTATAACCGGTATATCACTCCTTAGGTTTTTTATTTGTCGTGTTGCATCATAGCCGTTCATTACCGGCATTAATAAATCCATTAATATCAGGTCAACTTTACTGTTGTTTATACAATAATTCAAAGCTTCTTTACCATTTTCAACATGAATAATGAAAGCTCCGGTAGGTTCGATTAATTCTTTAATATAAAGATAATTTATCTCAATATCCTCTGCTACCAGGATTATTTTATCAATCCAATTATACTTAACATTAACGATATCGTTTTTTGTTGTATAATTATTGTATTCCATATAATAAGTAAATAACTATTAAAATAGGTTAATAATTAATTAAAGATCTTTGTATCTTTTATTTAATACTTGTTATCTAAATTACAATTTTTTACAACAATTAAAAAATTTATTGATGATTTGTTTCATTTTCTCCGTGTTTTATTATCATAAACAATACCTGAATAAGTAAATTTATGTTCAAATATTTTCATAATGCATTCATTCATCCTTAAAAATGCAACACTCATGTAAATTCTATAACATTATATTTATTTAGGCGTAAATGATGTAACAAAAAAAACTAATAAATTTTTCATGAGATTGAAAATAAAAGTAGAATCTCAGGGAAGCAAAAAACCTTCAATGTTTTAAAAACTTTAAATGTATGAAAAATCTGATGATACCTGAAACGAATTATACTCCAAGAGTAGAGTTCAAATTAAACGGAGAATTTAACATTAGCGGTAAATCCCTTCCGGAGGACACATTAATGTTTTATGATCCATTGGTACAATGGGTAAATAGTTGCAACATACCAGATATATCCCTCACAATGCGATTGGATTATATGAACAGCAGCAGTGCACATCAGATTACCAAGCTTTTGATGACATTAAAAGATAATCCAACTGTAAATCAATGTTCAGTTGACTGGTATTATGAAAATGATGATGAGGACAGTTTGGACTTTGGTCAGGAACTGCAATATCTTACTGATTTTTCTTTCAAATTCTTTAGCTATTCGGAAGTCGAAATCTGACAACTAACAACTAACAACTAACAACTAACAACCATCAACTAACTACTGTCCTTACATGTGCCTCATTGCCGTTTCAAATGGAGTACGATTCAGAATTGACCGGCCTAAAGTTAGTTCATCAGTATACTCTAATTCATCTCCCATAGAAACCCCACGTGCTAATGTACTTAAAATAACGTCGTATTTTTTAAGCCTCTTATAAATATAAAAATTAGTTGTATCGCCTTCAAGAGTTGTACTTAGAGCGAAAATTACTTCAAATATCCCTTCATTGGCAACTTTTTCTTCCAGTGCTGCAATTGTTAAATCGGCCGGGCCAACTCCATCCATCGGAGAAATTATACCTCCCAAAACATGATATAATCCGTTATATTTTCTGGTGTTTTCTATTGACATAACATCCCTTATGTTTTCAACAACACATATGATTGTTTTATCACGTTTTTCATCGGAACAGATAGAACATATTTCATCGTCGGATAGATTAAAACAAATCCTGCAATGTTTAATCTCATGTTTAAGCTGAATAATTGCATTACCAAACTGATCAACCATTTCATGATTCTGGCGCAAAAGATATAAAACCATACGCAAAGCAGTTTTATTACCAATACCGGGTAACTTGGCAAATTCAGCCACTGCATTTTCCAATAACCTCGAAGAATAATTTTGGTTTGATATCATAAATACAAAGGTATATTTTTTGTTCAGAAAAAGCTAATCAACAAATCGTTTACAATTTTGGATTTTTCTGAAAATGTGTAATGTGTAGTATTGGGAAGAATGCAAAGCTGAGTTGTTTTTCCCGGTAAGAGCCGGTACATTTCCAGGCCATGTTCCAATGGTATAATGTCCCTGTCCCCATAAAGGAGAAATACAGGGGCAACTATTTTTACAAAGATGTTTTTTGGAATGCAGGGGTTAGTGCTCCACATTCTGCGAACTAATTGAAAGTGGCGTTCGAAATTTTCAGGATTCGGGTTCAAATGGATATAATGATCTCTTACAGAGCTCCAAAGCTTACTATTGTTAACTTTTACAGTTTTCAATGTATTGTCTGATTTATGTGGAATAATACCGGTAACCAGGTAGTTTGCCCCCGATGCAAAAACTTTTCTCACCATTCCCGGATATTTAGCCGCGAGATATAATGCAACAATTCCACCATCACTGAAACCGCATACATATACACTGTCTAAATTTAAATAAGCAAGAAACTGTTCCATATCGTCGGTTAAAAGTTCATAACTCATAGAATCCAAAAGGTTGGATGATCTTCCGTAGCCCCGGCTGTCGACTGCAATTACCTGAAAGTGCTGAGCAAGTTTGGGAATATTATTATCAAAATCACTGATTGATTTGTATCCTCCGTGAATCAGAAGCAATGGAGAACCTGTACCATATATTTCATAATATAGTTTTGCGCCTTTAATATTGACATATTTTCCTGCTTTAATATTGGAACCATAAATAATATTTTGTTTTTCCTGATTTATTTGTGAATAGCATTCTATCGCATAAATTGGTAAAAAAAATATAAGGGGAAAGAATAGTCTTAAATTGTAATTAGTCATTTAAATTAAGGGTTAAGTTTTAATATTTTATTTACCACAAAGGTACACTAAGTCAATCACTAAGGTACACAAAGGATAATAAAATATACATGATTACTTATTTAAATAGATTTGTTTCTTTGTGTTACTTAGTGTAAACCTTTGTGATCTTTGTGTTTTAAATTTTTCAACACTTAATTCGTATTAGTCATTAGTAATTATTCAAATAAGCTGTTGTCCCGAACCAAAATCAGTATGGCGGCATGAGGAACAATTATGTATTTTTCATCATAAAATTCTATTTCCCATCCGTTACTTTGCAAGTAAACTGCCAAATCTCCTTCCTTAGGCTGGAGAGGTACATACCTAACCTCATCACTTTTATTTTTCCACGGTTCATCATCCTCCGCAATAACCGGAATTGGATAACCAGGGCCAACCTTAACTACATAACCGGTTTGAACCTTTTCTTTTTCCTGAACGCCTGGCGGCAGCAACAATCCCCCTTTGGTTCTTTCAGTATAGCTCTTAGGTTTAATAAGAACTCTGTCACCTACTAAAATTAACTTATTAAGATCTTTAGACAAAATTTCAACTGTCATACAATAGTGAATTTTAATTATGTGATAAAGATAATGCTTAATATTCAATTTGTTACTAAAAATTTTTCTAAAAAACATTTATATGGTTTGTATGTTTCTAAAAACAACCTTATATTGTCGCATCTAACAAACTAACATATGAAACTACAGCCTTCACCGAACAATATCGGATCAACTATACGCGATCGTTTACCGGTTATATCTAAAATATCCTATGGTCTTGGAACCAGTATTGATATGTGGGGACTTTGGCTTTATCCCGCAGTTGCTTTTGCAGTATTCAATATTTATCTTGGCGTAGCTCCCTGGCTTGTAGGCCTAGCATTAACCTTAATAAGGATTTATGACGCTGTTGCAGACCCTATAGCGGGATGGATATCCGATAATTTCAGATCTAAACACGGAAGAAGGCGCCCCTTTATTTTATTTGCCGGCGTTGCCAGCGGAATCGGGTTACCTTGTCTTTTCCTCGTTTCACCAACCTGGGCCAGCCATAATTTTCTTGGTTTATCGGTAGTATTCTGGTTTATGATTGTGTCATCCTTAATTTATATTCCGCTAATGGCTCTGTATACTGTGCCTTTTAACAGCCTTGGCGCAGAAATGACCCCGGATTATCAGGAACGGACATCTGTAATGACGTTTAGAAGTTCAATGCAAAAAATATTTGAGATAGGTAATTTCTATGCATTACGTTTTACAAATTTATCCTGGTTTCTCCTGCCTGGAAGGGTAGGAAAAAATACCCTTTTAGGCATGCAGGTTTATACATCAATCCTTGGATTATTAATGGCTGCTTTCGCGGTGATTATATTTTTCAGGACAAAAGAACGATATTACGATAAAGTTGTTGTTAAAATTAAAGAACGTATTTCTTTAAAAAGCTCATTCTACGAAACATTAAAATGTAAGCCATTCAGGCTAATGATGGGTGTTGGCGGATCTTTCATTTTGGGCACCAGCATGGTTGGTTCTCTCGGATATTATGCTACAGTATATTATGTATGTGGAGGCAATACAATTAACGGTGATAACTGGAACTTTTGGATGGGGCTTTCCTATATGATTGGAGGATTTTTTGGTGCTCCCATACTGGGAAAGATAGCTGGCTATACCCAGAAAAAAAGTGCAATTATAGTTGCTGCCATAATAGGTATTTTGGGTTATGGAGGGTCATGGTTCTTATATAATCCCTTAATTCCATGGATGCAAACCATTGCCTCCGGAACGATGGGACTTGCTTCTTCCGGTTTGTGGATGCTTCACAGTTCTATTGGTGCTGATATAATTGATTATGATGAGCTTAACACAGGTATCCGGCGGGAGGGATCTTTTACCGCCTGTGGCTCCTATATCCTTAAACTAGGAAATTCTTTAGGATATTTTATTTCAGGGCTTATTCTTGGATGGGCAGGATTCAATTCTAATGTAATGGTTCAAACACATGTAACCATATATTGGATTCGGATAATGCTGGCAACTGTGCCAATTTTAGGACTTTTTATGGTAATTTATTTAATTTCCAAACTGTCGCTCACCAGGCAGAGATGTGAAGAAATACGTAAAGAACTTGAAACACGCAGGGGAAATGTGTGAGCCGGAAGAAAATAAGTTAATTTCCAGACTACTTTTATTTGTAGTAAATTAATCAAACCTTTTATAGATAGTTTTGTTTTAAGGCTAATAGCAAATATATTGCTACCTACTGCAGCATAAAAATTTAACGTATTAATTACGTGTTCTTTTCAAATGTTTATGCATAATTGCAGCTTATAATAGTTTAACAGATTATTAACCTAAAAACAAATGACATGACTACAACAGATTTATCCTATACCTTGTTCGTGGAACAAACTCCGGTAGAAGCATTTAATGCTATAAATAATGTTCGTGGATGGTGGTCAGGTGATATTGAAGGCAACACAGACAAATCCGGTGATGAGTTTACATACCGGTACGAAGATATACATTATTCCAAACATAAGATTACGGAATTAATTCCAGGCCAAAAGGTAGTTTGGCTGGTTTTAGACAGCTATCTTAGCTTTATTAAAGATAAAACCGAGTGGAATGGAACAAAAATTATTTTTGAAGTATCTGAAAAAGACAATTTAACAGAGATAAGGTTCACGCACCATGGTTTGATACCCGAATCAGAGTGTTACGATGATTGTTCAGATGCATGGGGTTATTATATTAATGGCAGTTTAAAAAATTTGATAACTACAGGTAAAGGTCAGCCAAATCTTTAAGGTTAATTTCAAGTTAACTATAATTAAAATCAGGTAGATAAAATATAAAATTTTCATTTTGATAGCGTATTTATAACGCTAAGTTTGGAATTTATATTCATTCTTTATACATTAGTCCCTGAATAAATAGAGCAATGGTAAACTTAAATCCTCATGTTTCAGTTGACTGTGTTGTTTTTGGCTTCGATGCCAAAAAGATAAAGGTATTGTTGATTGAAAAGGATAAAACTGTAAATGAAGGAAACAACGTTCATACACTCAAACTCCCAGGTAACCTGATTCTGGAGAATGAAGACCTGGATGCCTCGGCCTACAGAACTCTGAAAGAGTTAACAGGATTGGATAATATTTTTCTTAAACAATTTCATGTTTTCGGATCACCATCAAGACTTACACCGGAGGAAGATCTTAACTGGTTAAAAAAAACAAGTAAAACTTCTGTTGAAAGGGTAGTGACTATAGCTTATTATTCTCTTATTAAACTTCATGAAAGCAGTAGAACTGATAAAACCATCTGGCTTCCTGTTGATGAATTGCCTGCATTGGTATTCGATCATAACCTGATAATTAAAAAGGCTTTGGAGGTATTACAAAAAGAGGTGCGTACAGAACCTGTTTGTTTCGAATTATTACCGCAATATTTTACTATCAGGGAACTCCAAAATATTTAC
Organism: uncultured Bacteroidota bacterium; assembly: GCA_963846585.1. GTDB lineage: Bacteria > Bacteroidota > Bacteroidia > Bacteroidales > JAAUTT01 > JAAUTT01. Next base: position 35,358 of record CAWJWO010000001.1, on the reverse strand, counting down.
GAAGCCATTCTTGGGAAAAAATTGGATAATAGAAATTTTCGAAAAAAAATACTACCATTAAAATTTTTAGTAAATCTTAATGAAAAAGAAAAAGGGGTGAGTCACAAACCTGCACTTCTCTACCGGTTTGATAAAAAACTTTATTCAAAACATCGTAAAGAAATAAACGGTTTTAATTTATAATTAACAGAGCCAGGAACCAAGAACCAAGAACCAAGACAAGAGATATTAGAACTAAGATGTAATAAATAGAAAATAAGAATATTGAATATAATAGTATGCATGAAGTAATAAATAAAATTTATAAAACATTGATAATTCATTTTCGGATTATCATGTTTCACGTTCAGTTTATCTTGGTTCCTGGCTCTTGGCTCTTGATTCTAATATTAACCTAACAACTAACAACTAACAACTAACATGTATTTACTTGGATATGACATTGGAAGTTCATCCATTAAAGCCAGCCTGGTGGATATTGATACCAGAAAGAGCGTAGCTGGTGCCTGGTCGCCTAAAAATGAAATGGATATTGCCTCAGTTAAACAAGGGTGGGCGGAACAGGATCCGGAAATGTGGTGGAAAAACCTTAAACTTGCTACAAGAGAGGTTCTTAACAAATCTCATACTAATGGTAAGGATATTAAAGCAATTGGAATATCATATCAAATGCATGGATTGGTATGTATTGACCATAATTATAAAGTTTTACGGCCATGTATTATTTGGTGCGACAGCCGCGCTGTATCAATAGGGGAAAAGGCTTTTAAAACATTGGGGGAGGAGTATTGCCTTAACCATCTTTTAAATTCACCTGGCAACTTCACTGCATCAAAACTTAAATGGGTGCAGGAAAATGAACCTGAAATCTTTGCGAAAATTTATAAAATATTATTACCAGGTGATTTTATTTCACTCAAACTTACAGGTGCAGTAAGCTCTACAATTTCAGGATTTTCTGAAGGTATCTTCTGGGATTTTAAAAATAATAGACTTGCTGATTTTCTTTTGCACCATTTTGGGTTTTCATCCGATATTATGCCGGATCTTTTGCCAACCTTTTCAGAAGTAGGAAAGGTAACACTTAAAGCTGCCGGAGAGCTTGGTATCAGCCAGGGAATCCCGGTTACATACAAGGCAGGCGATCAGCCAAACAACGCCTTTTCGCTCAATGTACTCAATCCGGGCGAAATTGCAGCGACTGCCGGAACATCAGGCGTGGTTTACGGTATATCCGATGTAGTCAGGTATGATCCGCAATCGAGAATAAACACTTTTGCACACGTAAATCACACAAAATTACAGACACGATTGGGAATATTACTATGTATTAACGGCACCGGGATACTTAATGCATGGTTACGAAAGAACACCGGACATATGAACAATACATATGAAAGTATGAATGAAATTGCATCTCATATTAACATTGGTTCGGATGGCCTTATTATTCTTCCATTTGGTAACGGTGCTGAACGTATATTGGGCAACAGGGATACAGGAAGTTGGATGGGCCATCTGCGTTTCAATTCCCATTCTTCTGAACATTTACTGCGTGCAGCACAGGAAGGAATTGTATTTGCATTTCATTATGGCATGGAAATTATGAAACAAACCGGAATACACCCTGCGATAATCAGGGCCGGAAATACCAATATGTTCCTGAGTTCAATTTTCACTGAAACACTTGCCGGAATTACAGGAACAACTATCGAATTATATGATACTGACGGAGCTCAGGGAGCAGCCAAAGGTGCCGGATTGGGTGCGGGATTATTTCATTCACCTGCAGAAACATTCAGGGGATTCATATCAATGCGTACTATAGATCCTGATTATACAAGGCTTTCACAATATCAGGATGCATATGGAATATGGCTTGAGGCACTTAATAAGATAATTTGATAATTTGACCCTTCGACTACGCTCAGGGCAGGAAATGTGTCAATTTGAAAATGAGTTTATGAAGTTTATAAGGTTTATAAGGTTTATAAAAATATAGATTATTTTATAGAGAATTAATGTTAATTAGAATTTTATAAACTTTATAAACTTTTTATAAACTTTATAAACATAATTTCCTAACAACTAACAACTAACAACTAACAACTAACAACTAACAACTAACAACTAACACTTATGAGTATTTTACTAGGAAACAAAGAATTTTTCCCGGGAATGGGGAAAATCACATTTGAAGGAAATGAATCAAAAAACCCGCTGGCATTCCATTATTATAATGAAAACATGCAGATTGCAGGTAAATCAATGAAGGATCATTTTCGTTTTGCAGTTGCATACTGGCATTCATTCTGTGGGACCGGTGGAGATCCATTTGGCCCTGGTACCCGTATTTTACCATGGAATAATAATAAAAATCCTATGCAACTTGCAAAAGACAAAATGGATGCCGCATTCGAGTTTATTACCAAACTTGGAGTGCCTTACTATTGTTTTCACGACATCGATCTGGTGGATGAAGGACATTCGATTGCCGAATATGAGAGAAGGTTTACCGCAATTATAGAATATGCCGGAGAAAAACAGAAATCTTCCGGCGTAAAATTATTATGGGGTACTGCAAATGTTTTTTCAAATCCCAGGTATATGAACGGCGCCTCCACCAATCCGGATTTTCACGTACTTGCATATGCTGCCACCCAGGTTAAAAATGCATTGGATGCTACTATTGAGTTAAAGGGTGAAAATTATGTTTTCTGGGGAGGACGCGAAGGATACATGTCGCTGCTCAACACCAACATGAAACGTGAACAGGAGCATTTGGCAAAATTTTTACACCTGGCCAAAGATTATGCACGCAAGCATGGGTTTAAAGGTTGGTTTTTTATTGAACCCAAGCCCATGGAACCAACCAAACATCAGTACGACTTTGACGCTGCCACTGTGGTTGGATTCCTGCGTCATTTCGGATTGGATAAAGATTTCAAATTGAATATAGAGGTTAACCATGCAACTCTGGCCGGTCATAGTTTTCAACACGATTTGCAGGTTGCTGCCGATGCTTCAATGTTGGGAAGTATTGATGCCAACCGCGGTGATGCCTTCAATGGTTGGGACACAGACCAGTTCCCAATCAACTTGTACGAAATTGTAGAAGCAATGCTTGTGATAATAGAATCAGGTGGACTTCAGGGAGGAGGTGTAAATTTCGATGCCAAAGTTCGTCGTAACTCTACCGATCTGGATGATATGTTTATTGCTCACATTTCTGCAATGGATGTCTTTGCACGTGCTTTGATCATTGCTGATAACATTCTGAAAAAATCAGATTATCTAAAATTACGTGAAGAACGATATGCATCGTTTGACCATGGGGAAGGAAAAGCCTTTGAAGATGGCAAACTTACTCTTGAAGATCTGCGTAATTTTGCCGTGGGCCACGGTGAACCAAAGCAGATTAGCGGGAAGCAGGAATTGTATGAAGCCATCATAAATTTGTACATTTAGGTAATAATTTTGAAAATGGGTTTATAAAGTTTATAAACATATTTTAATTACAACTAACAACTAACAATTAACATGTCATACATTTATACTTCAACTAATTCAGCATCCACTTCCTTTCAGAAAGGAAATCCTTTGTATATTACAGCCTTAACGCTGGTGGCAACCTTAGGAGGGCTGCTTTTCGGTTACGACACAGCCGTGGTAAATGGTGCAGAAAAGTCATTGGTGGAATTTTATATTACCAAAATGCTCGATCCTTCCCATTTATCGTATGCCATTCAATTAATCAGTCAATATAAACTTTTAATGGTACTGGTTCTGTACCTCGTATTTTTCATTATTTCAGGTCAGATAATTAAGCTCATTGGCAAAAGTAAAGGTATACTATCATTAGTTATCATAATTGCACTATTAACAGTGTGGGCTGTCAATTTTCTTGGAAAGAAACTTCTTACTGATACATCGTCTTTAAAAGATTATTCCGATGCGATAAAAGGTTTTGTAATAGCCAGTGCATTAATTGGATGTGTTATCGGTGGAGCAATTTCCGGATTTATTTCAAAGTCACTGGGAAGAAAAAAAGGCCTCATTATTTCTGCTATTGCCTTTTCCCTGTCAGCGGTTGGGGCATGGAAACCTGAATTTTTTAATGTTTTTGGAACATTGCCCGTGTATTCTTTTGTAGTATATCGTATTATCGGAGGAATTGGAGTTGGCATTGCCTCTATGATATCGCCCATGTATATCGCAGAAATTGCACCGGCTAAGGTTCGTGGTAAGTTAGTGTCATGGAACCAGTTCGCCATTATTTTTGGTATGCTGGTGATTTATTGTGTTAACTTAATTATTGCCAAACAAGGTAACGAACAATGGCTTGTAACTGACGGGTGGCGCTGGATGTTCTTTTCAGGAGCCATACCGGCAGGTATTTTTCTTATTCTTTTATTATTTGTACCCGAAACTCCCCGCTATCTTGTAATGAAAGGAAAAGATGAAAAGGCCTTACAGGTACTTAATAAAATTGCAGGGAAGGAAAATGCAAATGTTATACTTCGTGAAATAAAAGATACCATTCACGAAAAAAGTGCCCCCTGGCTTTCATATGGTTTTTTTGTAATATTTATAGGGATTATGTTATCGGTATTTCAGCAATTTGTAGGTATTAATGTTGTATTATATTATGCCGGCAATATATTCCGAAACGTGGGTTCATCTACATATGCGTCACTTTATCAAACAATTATAGTCGGAGTTGTAAACCTTTCATTCACGGTAGTGGCGATTCTTACCGTCGACCGATTTGGTCGTAAGCCATTGATGATAATAGGTTCCCTCGGAATGGCGGTAAGCATGGTTGCACTTGGATTGGCATTTTTTATGAATAATCAGGGTATGTTCGCATTGATATTCATGCTTACTTATACAGCTTCTTTTGCCATGAGTTGGGGCCCTGTGACATGGGTATTATTGGCAGAGATATTTCCCAACAGTATCCGTGGGGCCATGTCAATTGCCGTAGCAGCGCAATGGATTGCCAATTGGATAATTTCACTTACGTTCCCGATGATGAACGATAACCAATGGCTTACCGGAAAGTTTCATCATGGTTTTTCCTATTGGATTTATGGCGTTATGGGTTTGCTTTCAGCCATTTTTATATGGAAGCTGGTTCCTGAAACCAAAGGTAAGACTCTCGAAGAAATGGAAAAACTTTGGGGAAAGTAAATTATTGCATATGTTTTTTTCTTTTAGAAATGAAATTTGTCGGGGTTTCACCAAATTGTTGCTTGAAATCGCGTGTAAAATTTGATTGTTCGGTATATCCTAAGCTATAGGCCAATTCATTTATATGGTATTTGTTTTCCAATAACATTTCAGATGCCTTATTTAGTTTCATTGTCCGGATAAAATCAGATACTGAAAGATTGGTAAGCGCTTTAATTTTTCGATAAAGTTGCGCCCTGCTTAATAATAATCTACTGGCCAATTCATTGGGGCCAAATTGAGTATTGGATAAATTTTCGTCTATGGCTTCCACCACTTTTTTAAGGAACATTTCATCCACAATATTGACTGCAATTTTAACAGGTGAAAAATCATTTTCTTTCCCAAATAATTCTCTTAATTTTTTACGTGATACAATTAAGTTATTTATTCGTACAATAAGTGTTGAAATATTAAAAGGTTTTATAACATAATCATCTGCACCGGTTTCAAAACCTTCAATTTTATTCTCTTCAAGCGATCTGGCGGTTAATAATATTACAGGTATATGACTTGTCTTCTCATCAATCTTTAATTGTTTACATAACTCAATACCATTGATTCCAGGCATTACTATATCTGAAATTATCAAATTCGGGATTTCTTTGGTAGCAATTGTATATCCTTCATTACCATTTGAGGCAATAAAAACATTATAGAAAAGGCTTAGTTCATATTGCAAATAATACAGCAAATCTCTATTATCTTCAACAACCAAAATTATCGGAATATTTTCGTCCCTTACAGGAGGCGATTTTACGGGCGTGTAAATAAAAGTATTTGATTCGCTTGAAAACTCCTCAAATTTTTTATCATAACCCATACTATTTTCTATTATTTGGCTATTATCATGTTCCAAATCTGAAACTGGTAATATTACCGAGAAGCAACTGCCTTTTCCAACCTCACTTTCAACAATTAATTTACCTTTATGCAATTTTACAAGTTCTTTAGTCAAAGCCAGGCCTATACCTGTCCCTTCAGTTTGCTTTTTACCATCTACCTGATAAAACAAGTTAAATATCTTTTCCAACGAATCTTTTGGTATTCCATTTCCGGTATCAGAGATTTTTATCCTGACACTTTCCGGATTATCCTCATTGGCTAAGACTTCACTTTTTAATATGTCGATTGAAATTAAAATTTCACCTTTATCAGGGGTATATTTGAAAGCGTTTGAAATAAGGTTATACAATATTTTGTCAAGTTTATCAGGATCGAAGAATGTATATAAAGTTGTTACGGAAGAATTAAATTTATAGGTAATATTTCTTTGTTGGGCAAGATCATTAAAGATTCCGGATATTCTTCTGATAAATAAAATAATGTCGTCCAGGGATGTTTCAAGTTTTAAAAAGCCTTCTTCATTTTTGCGAAAGTCCAGTAGCTGGTTAATTAAACGTTTTAAGCGTTGTGCATTTTTATATATAAGTTCTAGATAGTCCCGTGTAATAGTATTTTCAGCACTTTGCTTTAATAATCGATCTAACGGTCCAAGTATAAGTGTGAGTGGTGTCCTGAATTCATGTGATACCTGTGTAAAAAAGTTGAATTTTAATTCATCTATTTCATGCAAATTTCTGGAATTGATTTTTTCAAATTTAATTTCATTTTTAAGGTTTTCACGATAAACAATAAAACTGTAAATAATGTACAAAACAATACTTAATATTATTATAAGAATAATTAGTGCATAAACCGATTTCCAGAAAGGCGGGTCAATTATTATCTGTATATTAGTATCCGAATCATTCCATGTACCGTCATTATTCGAAGCCTTTACCCTAAAGGTATATTTTCCCGGATCAAGGTTAGTATAAGTAGCCTTATGTTCCAAACCGACATTATTCCATTTTTTATCGAAGCCTTCCATTATATATGCAAACTTATTTTTTGCAGGAATTATAAAATTCAGGACATTATATTCAAAGGTTATTACATTTTGAGAAAATTTAAGTTTTATTATTTTGGTTTGACTAATATCTTTTTTCAGTACATAATTTTTATCATGGTAAGAAACTGAGCGATAAAATAATTTAAAATCGGTGAATATTACCGTATTTTTTTGCAGGTTATCATCTTTAATACTATCAGGAATAAAGTAAGTTAGGCCTTTTAAACCTCCAAAATACATTTCATTGTTAATTGAATCGTAATAACACGCACCTTCAAAAAATGATTTTGAATTAATACCGTCACTTTCAGTATAATTTCTTATAATATACGATTTTAGGCAATTATCATTAACAAAAACAGGGCTAACGCGACTTATCCCCTTATTAGTAGAAACCCAGATATTATTTTTATTGTCACTCAAAATGCTTTTAATATTGTCATCTTCAAGCCCGTTTTCTTTTGAAATCCTGTTAAATTCGCGGGTTTTCCGGTTAAAATAATTTAACCCTTCAAAAGTCCCAATCCAAAGATTCTTTCTCTTATCTTCATGAATATCATGAATATAATTACTACTTAAACTCGTTTTATTTCCAGGGATGTTGTGAAAAACTTCATTAACGGTACCATCATAATTTAATTTGCAAAGGCCAACGGTACTGGCAATCCAAATGGAATCGTAACTATCAATAATAATTTTAAAATTCCAATTACTGATAATGGCATTTTTATCAGTGGGGCCGTAATAATAATGAATGAATTTTTTATTCCTGATGTTAAATTTATCTATGCCGACACCGTGTATCAGTAACCATAAATTTCCATATTTATCTTCAATAATTGACCTGACATCATTTCCAGCGATACTGTTATAATTGGAAGCATCATATTGATAGGAATAAAATTCATGGTTGTGTTTATTATAATGTTCTAAACCACCGGTATAAGTGCCAACCCAAATATCGGCATTTTTACTTTGGTAAATGGATAAAACGGTAGAATGTCCTAAAGTATTGAGTTTGTTTTCATCATGTATAAATGTAATTTTAGCATTTTTAGCAGGATTGATTTTATCTATTCCTTCGTTAAAATAACCTACCCATAAATAATTCTCTTTATCCTTAAGTACTGCAGAAACAATATTTTTGGAAAGACTTACATAGCCTCCATTTTCAGATTTCAGGTTAAAAAAATTCTTCAATTTTGAAGCAAAATTTACACCTCCTAAAGCCGTACCTATCCATTTGTTTTGTTGTTTATCAATAAATATTGCTGTCCCACCTGCAGTGCTAATTGAATAATTTGAATTCGGGATATAATCATATCTGATAATATTCCCTGTTAATGTATTGAATACTTTTATTCCTTCAGCATCACCAATCCAAAGATTTTTATTATTTTCAACATATAAACAGTTAATCTTGTTACAACCATCGCCATTAATATGGAGCATTTTATTTAAAAAAGAAATTTGTTTATTTTTTAAATTATAAATCACAACACCATTATTCGAGGATCCTATCCAAAGTTTATCGTCAAACAAAACCATTGAATTAATAACCAATGGCTTATATATGGATTTATCATTAAAAGTTATAAATTTAACTTTTTTGTCAGGAAGATTGTATGAATACAAGCCTTTTTTTGAACCTAAAAATAATAAAGTATCATTATAGAAGGACATACAATTAATGCTCGGTATTTTATCCATTTCTCTTATAATAAACTTATTATTTTGCCTGTTAAATTGAAATATCCATCCTTTGTCATTTGTTAATAATATATTTCCTCTTGAATCTTCTATAATTGCTGTAATATAATTGTAGGTTTGTTCATCTTTACTTTGTATAACTTTAAAATTAATAAAGTTATCATTATCCTTATTATAAACACTAATGCCACTTAATGTAGCTATCCATACCATATTTTTGCTATCTACAAAGACGGAGGTTATATAATTGTCAATTAAACTTGTTGCATCATCTGAGTTATGATTGTAAACTTTAATATTATATCCGTCAAGCTTGTTCAATCCATCAAATGTTCCTATCCAGATAAATCCTTCCTGATCCTGGGCAATAGATTGGATATAATTATTAGAAAGGCCTTGTTCGGTTGTAATGTGATTGAATCTTAAGTCAGTTGATTGGGCAAAAAGTAATAATGGGGTGAAAAGAAAAAATATATTTATAAATAAACTATTTTTAAACATTTTAAAAATATTAATTTTAAATTCATTGTTTTAGTTGGTGTTGATTTAGCAAACTATTTCCAGGGAATTGACTTTCGGAAAATAAAAACTTGTAATTATGGTTATGTAAGCAGGTTGGTCAAAAAGACAACAAAAATTACAAACCATTAATGGTTACGTAATTTACATTGGTTTTGTTATTACAAATATTATAAATTATTTGTAATATTTGTAAATAATATAACGGTTTTATTTATTTATTCTTAATTTGGTCATATTTAAATGTTTGAAATATTAAAAATATTTTTTAAATGAATGGCCAAACATCGTATTCTGATATTAACCGAATCATTGGATATTTACCAGGAAAAATTTTCATGATAAATCTTATGTTAAAATGGATTTCCTTAAGTGTATTTTTTTACTGCTTATTTTGTTGGAATACTTTAGGCCAGGATTCCATTAGTTTAAAAAAAAAACATATTATTACCTTTCAAACAGGCTATAGTATGCATTATGTGCAGGACGAAGTAATATCCCCGCTTGTGTATAAAGGTGCTCAATTACCGCTTTTTCTTGATTTTGAGATTCAAAACAAAAAAAGTTCTCAAATTGTTTCCATTTTTTATGATTATCTGAAACTCACCTCTTCAATTACAACAAATTATCCAACTCCTTCATTTTATACTCTAAACTATAATGCTTTTATAGAATATTCCTACCTGAGGAATATTTGTTTATTTTCTGCTTCGAAAATAAAATTATTTGCAGGCGGAACATTTAAAACTTTATTGAATTATAGGGACCATTTTTATGGTGGCGACACAAATTATACATATGGTGAATTTATTACAAGCATTGACATGTCTTTTATGATTATTAAAAGATTTAAAAGCCTGAACGATAATTTTATATCTTTCAGATTTGATATGCCTGTACTTGCATACGATTTTTGGAATTATTTGTACAATGTTAATGTCCCAAAGGATTTTGTAAGTTCAAATTCAGAAAGCAACACTATCTCAGCATTAATGTTGTCAGGAAAACCTGTAACAATTAACCAGTACTTTGACATTGAGGCCGATATTTCATATTCATATTTTTTTAACAAGTATACAGGATTTGCAATTACTTATTATTTTCAGTTTTACAACTCAGAAAAAGTAAAAAGTGTTTCATATACTAAATATTTAAATTATCAATTTCTTGGTGGGTTATTTATAAAAATATAATAAAATGCGGGCTACACTGTTTATTTTCCTGTTTCTTGTTCTATTATATTCAACATTTGTATACATGGAATTTTATCCGATTTAAATATTTTTACTATTGTACCATTTTCAATTACAAGAAATGATGGGATCTCAAATATTTCCTTTAATTCATTATTCGGATACCTGAAGATTTTAAAATTTGGCTTCATTTGCCGCATATATCTTGTGGTATCTTCATTCGGGAAAGTCAATCCAAACACATTATTAGAATTATCGGCATTTTTATAAGTTTTTACATTTTCCGTTGCATTCCAGCAATGTCCGCAACCAGGACTAAAAATAAACACGTAACTACGCCCTTTTGAAATTAATTCCTGATATTTGCTTAAATATGTTTTATCAACCCGGTCTCCAACCCTGACTTTACTTTTGTCAATTATATTCATTCCTAAAGTGCTGCCGGCAAGACAAAATGTTAGCGCCCCTGTAATATATATTACCCATTTTTTCCAGTTACTGACGGGTTTTATTTCATTTTTATAATAATCCCATACCCAATAACATCCTAAAATAATCAAAACATTTCGCCCGAATGAAATTTGGTAAGGAATAGTAATTAATGGTCCCATACATCCACAATCACTAACACCTTTAGTGAAAAAAGCAAATGCAAATACAATTGTTAGTAATGCGGTAAGTATCCCCACTATCAAAACGGTAAATTTTGGCCTGATATTTAAAAGCAGGCAAAGGCCCAGTACAACTTCAATTCCTGAAATAAGCGGTGAAAAATTACCAGCCCATGGAAACCCGTAAGTGGCAATCAAAACTGCAAACCATTGAGAGTCTAATGCTTTTGTAAGCCCTGAAAACAAGTATAGAATACCGATTATTATTAAAATAATTCTATTAATCTTCATCATTATTTTATTATACATAAATTATAGATTCAGGAATTTCCAAAAATAGGAAATATATAAAACAAAATCATTAATAAAAGTAAAATGATACGGTCTGATATAATTTTGAGACAGCCTGATAAGGATATAATGGTTCTTCGGAAGTACTTTTAGTGAAAATTAAATTCAATTATCATTACTAACTTTAATTATTATTTATTATGAAAAAAATTATTTTATTGAGTTCTGTTATAATTGTTTTCGTTGTTGCTGTTATTGCTATAAGTTGTAGCAAACAACAGGAAAACCCGGGAACCAATTTGGCCTCTTGCGGAACTTGCGATTGGTATGGCACGAATTATCCCGTATGCTGTAGTGGGGTTACCATCTCCGGCGGATGGGGATGGCAGAATAATGCCAGTTGTATTTCAGCATCCGAATGTACCGGTGCAGGTCAAAGTTGTTCAGGTTGCAGTAGTTCAAGCTCAAGCTCAAGCTCAAGCTCAAGCTCCGGAGGAGGAGGTACAATTTTGAATGGAAACGGATGTGATTTACAACCATCTTATTACAACGATGGAAATGTTAATTTAGGACTAAGCCTTATGAAAACAGAAGGCAGTATTGTAAGTATACGGTTAGAAATTGATCCAAGCGCAACAGGATTTTCAATTAACACAGCTAAAAGTTGGATTACACAGCTTAAGGCTGCAGGTTATAGTAATTTGATTTGCACTTATCATAGATTTGGGGGCAGTGATAATTTAAGTGATTTGGAAACTGCTGCAAACTGGTGGGTTGCAAATTATAATACTCTGGGAGGCGGTTTTATCATCAACCTTTGCAATGAATGGGGCGATCATAACATAAGTGCATCAACATATGCAAGTTATTATAATACTTGTATCGCGATTGTCCGCGAAGTTTATTCAGGTACCATTGTTATTGATATCCCGGGTTGGGGACAGGAAACCTACACTGCATACCAGGCATGTAAAACATCCAGTCCTACTATCAGCGATGGAAACATCTGTCTGTCAACCCATATTTATCCTGGTAATTATAATCAGGGACGTGGACATACATACCAGGCATCTGACCTGGCAGACTTAGTCAATACAGGCAGACCCTGCCTTGTAGGTGAATTTGGAACAGGTTCAGGAGCCTGCAACTGGGAAGCTTGCGTGAACCAGGCAAAAAGTGACGGATGGCACGTTCTTGGATGGGCCTGGAACGGCGATGGAGGCAGCTTGAATATGGTTTCACCATCATGGGCTTCAAATCCTACAGCTACATCTTTCAGCACAAATTCATATTTTAACACGCTTTATCCTTATATCCAATAAAACAATATTAGAATGCATTACATGGGCAAATAAATTTATTTTTATTTGCCCATTTTTATAGTCACAATTTATAAACACAATAAACCGGACATAAAATTATTGTTGAATTAATTATTTATTTAAATTACATGAAACATTATTCAAAATTATTCTTATTGGTTTTGTTTATTATTTTCGGATGTAATAACAAATGCAATAAATTAAAGACAAAGACAATTGCAAACCTTAAAACTGCATATATAATTGAAGTAACGGATTCTTCCAAATACGCCGCGTTTGCCCAACAAACAAGAAAAGAAGGAAAGGACAGGCTTTCTGTTTTTTTTCTGTCAGTATCAAAATCAAAAAGTATTACCGCCCACAATATAAAAGCCGCTTTAAAACAACTGCATGCAAAAATTGATACAATAATAATTCCTGAATCCATAGTTAAATCTACAATAGAAAATCTTAATGAAGCCAATGAAAAAGAAAAATATGTTTTAACAAAATTATACCCTGATTTTATAAAGGATGCGAAGGAGGAGGGGGCCTTAAATGAACTAAAATTATTTGCCCGTATTAAGGAAGTTGAAAATAAAGATGTTGGATTTATTAATGATGCGATAGATGCAATATATCAGCATTGGACAAACTCTTTCTTTACTTTATATTTTATTTGTCCGGTTTGTGGTAATATATATTATCCGGATCATGCTGCCGATAATTGTAGTCTCTGTAAAACTGATAAAAAGAAATTTATTCATAAAGGATAAATAATGCAACCTTTTTATCAGGAGTTTTGGCCATCAATTGCATTTTCAGCGCTATCGTTTTTTTGATTTAATTACACCTTAAAGTTCGATATCTGTTCGTTAAGGTCATTTGACATTTGTTGTAATATTTCAGATTTCTCAAACAATTCGCCAGACGTACTGGCATATTGCTGGGTTATTTGATTCAATTGTTGAATAGCAGTATTAATATGCTCGGAACCAGCTTGTTGTTCAATACTTGCCGAAGCTATTTCCTGAACTATTAATGTTGCATTTTTTATGTCAGGAAGTAGTTCTGAAAGCAAGGAAGACGAATTTATGGTAACTTCCATACTTTGCCGGGAAATAACATTTATCTCATCAGCAACAGTGCGGCTGCGTTCAGCAAGTTTTTTGACTTCAGCCGCAACAACGGCAAATCCTTTTCCGGATTCTCCAACCCGGGCTGCCTCTACCGCGGCATTTAAAGCCAACAAATTGGTTTGGAATGCAATATCGTTAATAAAAGATATTTTATTTGTAATTTTTTTAATAGCATCAATACTCTTTAACGATTCTTCATTTACAATATTAATTTTTGCAGATAAAGCTTCAACCTTTTTTCTGGCTTCATCAGCATTTGTGCTATTTTGCATAATGTTTGAAACCATTTCCTCCATTGATGAAGATATTTCTTCGAGTGAAGAGGCCTGAATATTAGCTTCGGAAGTAATATGAACAGAAGAGTTTTTTAACTGATTGGCAGATAATTGCACTTCACGGGCGGAAATTTTAATCTGTGAAATGACAGATTTCTGGCTACCTATCATCTTTTGCAAAATATTTGAAAGTCGGCCAAATTCATCTGTCCGGTTTAAAATATCATCTTTAATATCGACATTTAAATTACCGTTTGATATAGACTCTATAACATCGTAATTTTCTTTTACTCCATAATTAATCGAAGTAACGATTGAGTATGTAAAAATAAAACCTATAACGAGGATAATCAAAATTATCACATTGTAATACAGGTTAATATTTTTTACCATATCATCCATTGCCAATAATATTGCAGCCTTTTTTCCTGAGGCATATTCCCAATAGGCACTACTCCATGAACTTTCAGCGGCATTAACTTGACCGTTAATTTTTTCAAACAATTCTTTTGTCCTGATCAAGCCTTTCTCATATAAATTTATCTGGCTTAATAATTCTGTTTCTCCTTTTTCAGGTAGTATTGATTTTATTCTTGTAAAATTTTCTTCGATTGAATTAAATAAAGAAAAATTTTGGGACATTTCCATCCCATTCCCCATTTCAACAATTTTATGAATATCGTTTGAAACTTTAGCATAAGACCCATTATTGGTAAGCGAATATATCTTTTTTAAGGTTTTATGATTTGAACGTCTCATATATGTTAGCTCCGTAATTAAATCACAAGATTTGTTAGCGTTTATAACATATTCAATTACACTTTTTTGTACTACCTTATAATCAAATTCAACTTCCTGGTGCAGCTTAAATCTTTCTTTCATATTTATTACCCAATGAAAAATCAATAAATTCTGAAAATCAAAAGCTGACTTATCTATTTTTAATGTATCACTATACATATTGGTATTCACATACTTAAAAAGTTCAATCTTGGAACCGTTCAAAAATCCCTCATAATAATTAATAGTAGGAATATGAGAAGATGATGCCAACTGAAATTTATTTATAATAATACGTCCGCCAATGGCCATTGAGATTGAGGTTCTTCTCACAAAAGTATGTTTTTGGGGCGGTTTGAGTGTAACTATTTGTAAATGTGATACAAAAATTTATAGTATATCTATCAAAAAGGAGTTCCTTTACAAAGCTACTTTTTCAGTAAAAAATGCCTTATAAAATGGGCATTGTGCAAGGTTTATTTTGATACCCTTTTTGATAATTTTGGATAATAAATTAAAGTCAACTAAATTAAATACTTAGTTCCAAACCGCCACCATTTTGTACTTTTGGGAGAAGAACCTCTATAATATTAACCTTAGATTTTTGCCAATCTCTATCCGGATGTTCAAGAAATTTCAACAAGTGAATATAATTGAACAAATGAATTTTACAAAAACTTACAAGATTTGAAAATGCCCAGCTTCTCTTTAATTGTTTTTGTATTACTGTCATTAGCAAGTTTGCAATTAAGGCACATTAGATTTGAATCTTTATGGCATTTTCATTATCCCCCAGGAAATATTTCAAAGGGAAATTCTGCTTTAATTGCTTGAATAGCAATTCTATTTGCCAACGTAGCTTATAAATTGCTGCAATCAAATCAGCTCTCATGCCAAAGAGATTTGTCAGAAATTCAAATTCACGCTTTAAAACCCTGTCATAAAATATTATTTTCCGTAATTCCAATTTTGAGATATCCTTAGCATCCTTGACGGTCACTTCTATGATACTATCATCCTTTACTCCACTGTGTATATGTTCTTCTATTTCAAGTTTTTTAACATCAGTGTATGCAGCATTGTCTTTTATCCTTGTTACAAAACCTGTACCTGATTCTTTAAATTTTTTAAATGCCTTGTAATCATTGTATCCCTTGTCAAATAAATAAATTGTATTGGCATCCAGCTTTAATTTATTCAATAAAACATGGTCGTTTGTTGCTGAATGAGTAAACCATATCATTTTAGGAACAGTTTCATCAACATTGATAACAGTATGCACTTTTGCGCCTCTTTTACGTTTACCGGATTTCGGTTTTCGACCAACACATTTCATTATATCCTGAAATAAACTAATAGTAGAACTGTCAAAAATTTCTATTTGTTTGTTTATCACATCTTTAATTCGGCTGTCCGATAAATGATGCCCATATTGTAATAATAGCCTGTTATAAATTGAACCGAATACAATGGCGTCACGTCTTTTATTTGCATCTGCTAAAGTACTTCTATACGGAATATGGTTAAGCCCGAAATGTTTTGTTTTACCAGACAATCCAAGCATGGCCCCTGATACTTCC
The DNA here is from genome assembly GCA_963846585.1 of uncultured Bacteroidota bacterium. Lineage (GTDB taxonomy): Bacteria > Bacteroidota > Bacteroidia > Bacteroidales > JAAUTT01 > JAAUTT01. Next base: position 18,833 of record CAWJWO010000001.1, on the reverse strand, counting down.
CGTAATGAACTACATTTAGCTAAAACACAGAATAACATACTAATTAAATGATCTTTTGTCTTAAATTTTTTAATATAATAGTCGCTATTGGAACCATTAACACATTGTGATATAATCCTTTCGTCAATTAAGGGAACCAGCTGTCCGAATACGGATTGACCAAAAAAATAAGTACTTTTGTCCATAGTAAATTTAGTTGTCGTAAACCAAATCTACTAAAAAAAAGAGAAGGGTTGAGTTATGCTCGCCTTTCTCTTAAATTTTTATCGGACAATAGTGATTTATTAATACTCTTTTGGATCAAAATTTACTCCTCTTATTTTAAAATTCATTAACTAAGTAGCTATAATACAATGTCATTTTGGCTAACTTTACATTTTTGGCGCGTTGGGCACATTTAGCCATTATGCTTTTATTTCAAATTTAAATAATTTTTCACTTTAAAAAAATAAACAACCTGTATTTGGGATTTTCCACTTTTTCTATAATTGCCACTTCATTTACAAAATGTTAAAATGTATAAGATATATGTCAGGGTTTATAAGCAAATTTTAACTAATTTCATAAAATTCAAATGGTATTTCCAACATCGATTCGTATTCTTTTCCAAGTTCTAATCCATCTTCGTCATTAGCTTCATAGAACCACTTTATCAAAATGGTTTTTCTCCAATGATTTTCTTTGGCAAGTTTCAAAACGTTATAAATTTGAATCGAACTACTCGTATTCATATATTCAAGCTGAATCCCAATTACCAGGTTTTCAGCTTTCACTTCTTCAATCCAATCCTGAATTGGTTTATAAAAGGCAAAGGGATCTTCAGTAAAAGATTTCCCAACAATTAAAACTGTCCCATCCTCATCACAAGATACTTTCGGGGTAACAGAAGTTACGCTAAGTTTAATTGGTTCCATTTTTCCGATAGGAGTTAAAATAATTCACCGGTATCGACAAATTTTTGAAGATATGGCAAAAAATCCTGTACCTGTTTTTGAGTCAGGTGCATACGTGCATTAATTGTTTTCCCGTTAATATCTTTGTCAACCCCAAACCATACTTTATTCTCTAAGACAGAGTTACTTTTTTGCAGGCTGCATTTTTGCCTGCAATCATCTTCAAACGAAATTTTGCTTAACCCTTTGTCCTGGATAATATTTTCTGTCTCTGTTTTGTACATAAAATTCCTTTTTATAGAGTTGTATTCTTTTAACCTTAACAAGACAGCGCGGATGAATTATTTTTCCATCTTCAATTTTTCGGTACTCGATATGCCCATCTGGTAATACCCTGGCAATTACTGCCTCTTGTTTATTTTTCATAGCTGTGTACCGGAGTATCCCTGCTTTATTGTTAGCGGCTGGGTTCTTACTATCGATTGAGGAATCAATGAATATTCTCCAAACTGTTGTTTTCCACGTGGCAACTATAATTGAGTTGCCTTCCGGTTTACATTCAGCACCCCCCTTAGTTAGTGAATGTATAATAATTTGGCTAGGATCAACGTCATTCATACTTTTTGATTTTTCGTGTATTTTAATGTAATAAATTGTATTTAAATGATTTTAATTTATTCCAATTTGCATATTTCCTCTACTGATACAATTGGTTTGAAAAATAATGGCAATATTTATCTCCTTTTAAGGGTATTGTCTCAGGTTTATAATGCTACATTTTTAGCAAATTGATTATGAATAATATACAGTATTATTTCTCTGTTAATCGATTTTGATAAGTAATCATAACAACCACTGTTTAGGACAAGGTCATTATCTTTTTGAGTACTTGATGCCGTTTTGACAATTAAGTTTATATTCGGAACGCTTTTATTTTATTTTCCGGATTAGATCAAACCCTTTGATATCTGGAAAATGGTCACCTTATATTATCAAATCGATCTAAGAAGTTGATTTGAACTATTTCAAAGCACTTTTGCCATCTTTTTGGTAAATGTATTTTGCCGTTGATTGATTTAATTAATTATTTATTAAAGAAATTTGAATATTATTATCTTCTGCAAAGAGCATATTTTTATCACTCCAATTGCATGAAACCTTGTTTTTAATGATTGCTTTTGGGGAAGTTGTTTTTTTGTATGGCAGGGTGAAATAAAATGTTGACCCAATGTCCTGGGTCGATTCAACCCATACTTTACCGTTCATTAACTCCACAAGTGATTTTACGATAGAAAGACCAAGACCGGTACCTTGGCATCTGTTCTTTAAATTAGGGTCGTTTAATTGCCTGAACCGCTCAAAAATGATGTTATGTTGATCGGGAGGTATCCCAATACCCGTGTCTTCAACAAAGAAACATAAAGTTTTACGATTCAATAAACGGCAACCATATAACACATGTCCCTTTTTAGTAAATTTCAAAGCATTGCTTATTAAATTTATTAAGACCTGCCTAAGCCTTATAAAATCGATATTAAACAGGCTTTGTTCCTGGTTTAATTCGATACAGGATTTTAATTGTACCATTCCATATCCAAATTTTTCGACTGTAGGATTTAACAATTCAAACAATTCGTTAAACAGATCTCTTAAATTACCTGGTCTTTCAATAATAGAAAGTTGTCCGGCTTCTATCCTGGAGAAATCTAACAAATCGTTAACAAGGTTTAGCAGGTTGTCAGTACACTGGGAGATTATCCGGGCATATTTGACCTTATTTTCTTCCGTCAGGTCAGGAACTTGAAGAAATTCTGTAAAACTCTTAATTGCATTCATCGGTGTTCGTATTTCATGCACCATATTTGCCAAGAATGCTGATTTCATCTTGTCCCGTTCCTCGGCCTTTACTTTATCTTTCAGCAGTTGTTCATACAATAATATAAATTGCCTGTTTGCTTCCTGTAAATCATCTCTCCCTGTAGTCATGTGAATGGATCGTTGTAACATTTCATTATTTCGCTTGATCTGTATCTCGTTTTGCATATTGATGATATTTAGTATTAATTAGTTAAAAATATGGCCGGTTTATTCTTACTTAGATTATTCCTATTATATTTATACCTTAATCAAATACTTTTTAAGTAATATTCTGAGTCTATCTATGTTTAATGGTTTATATAAAAATTCATTTCCTCCGGCTCTAATACATTCTTTCTTATTTTCTTCACTGAAATAATCAGTTTGAAAAATTATGGGAATGTTTATGCCTTTTTCTCTAATTTTCCGAGTGGTTGAAATTCCATCCATTTCTGGTATATTGATATCCATTAGTATAAGAGATATGTTTTCATGTTTGGCCAGCATTTCAATAGCTTCAATTCCATTTTTAGCCCAAAAAGGCTCTGCCTTCATAAGATCTATCAATTCTTTTAGCAAAGTATAATTTATGAAGTTATCCTCTGCTATCAATATTTTAAAGCCTTTAAATAAGTCATTTTCCATACTACCCTAATGTTAATGGATTATACAAAAACTCCAATCGGGTATAATCTTTATAATTATCCTAAAAGAAATGCTTGTATTGATATCCTTGCTCTTCAGGGTGGTTCATGACGTTTTTTGTTTTGTTATTTTTTTTTATATCCTCAGAATTTTTGTTTTTATTGATATTATCGTCTTTATTGTCCTCATTATTAAGTAGAACTGAAATATTATCTTCCGTCTTTATCTTGTCCTCAAACGGATCTGTTTCGAAAATCAGCTTTGTTTCCATAACTGTTGTCATTAAATTTAATATTACCTTGTATTATGCCACCTGATTGTATAACTCTTTTACTTTTAACGCTACTCTATCCCAGGTAAGTAAGTTTACTTCCTGCTTACTATTGATTTTTAAAAAGTTTGCTAATGAATGATAATTCAAAACCCCATAAATGGCATCTGCCAAGGCTTCAACATCCCAAAAATCAACTTTTATAGCCTTGGTGATTACTTCCGACACTCCGGATTGCTTTGATATGATTACCGGCACATTACTTTGTATGGCTTCTAAGGGGGAAATCCCGAACGGCTCGGAAACCGATGGCATGACATAAAGATCACTCATCGAAAACATCCTGAAAACATCCTCTCCTTTCAAAAATCCACTAAAATGAAACCTATCTGAAATCTTTAATCTTGCAACCTGTTTTATCATATCTTCCATTAAATCGCCACTGCCTGCCATAACAAACCTTACATTATCCATTTTTTGGATGACTTTGTATGCAGCTTCTATGAAATATCCGGGACCTTTTTGACGGGTAATCCTGCCTAAAAAGGTCACTATCTTTTCGTTTGTTTTATTTTTCCAGAAATTTTGGGTGGTAGCATGATATACTGGTTCAACTGCATTGTGGATGGTAACAACTTTTGAAGAATCTATATGATATTTATTGATTACCGTATTGCGTGTAAAATTACTTACAGTGATCACTTTATCGGCAATTTCCATCCCCTGCCGTTCAATTTCATATACTTTTTTATTATAGTTCTCGCCACATCGGTCATATTCTGTAGCATGTACATGAACTACCAAAGGCCTGCCGGATACTTTTTTTGCCTGGATCCCTGATGGGTATGTCAACCAGTCATGTGCATGAATTACATCATGCGGTTCAACTCTGGCTATTTCAGAGGCTACTACTGCATAACGGGATATTTCCTTAAATAAGTCGTTCCCATATTTTCCAGTAAATTCCAATTTCTCTACAGGGGTATTTAAAACCTTATCTTTATTCAGTTCTTTTTGTTCTATTAAAATTTTTCTATATTGTTCAGGTGTGACATAACCAGATATTTGCTGTTCCATCTCCTGAAATTTGCTCATTTCCAGTTTTTTCTGCCTATATAATATTTTTTCAGAAAGTTTAACCTCGTTTGCTCCAATCAGTTTCATCCCTTGTATATCTTCATCGCCATATGACTTAGGGACAACAAAGGTTAAATTGATATCGCCAAAAGAAATCAATCCCTTTGTTAAACCATAACAAGCTGTTCCCAAACCTCCTGAAATATAGGGAGGGAATTCCCAACCGAACATAAGTACTTTCATTGTAATTATAATTTCAATTAGTTTAATGAAAATTAGAAATTATTTAAACAATAATGAAAGATAATTATGTAATTTTGATTAATATTAACGATAATATATATCATCAAAAACATTGATTTATTTACTATAAAAAGTCTTGTTTAAGTATATTTTTTTTTGTATCTTAAAAGGAGGTTTTTTCTCTATCCGGGACTAATGAAAATTATCGACATGTAACCTGGCGAGTAGGTTGGGGGCATTGCTGCCCCGTTCCCCTCTAGGAACCGTACATGCGACTTTCACCGCATACGACTCGGGCACTTATAAGATTAAATAAATAATCCGGTCAATCATATCCTTAGGCTACACTGACAAATCGGTTAACTTTATTGGATTTCCTTATAGAAAAGTATTCTTCCCAATCCTTATCATAAGGGTTGGCTGAACCTTTAATTTTCACGTGCCTAACTATTTTAGTTGCACAGAAGGAAGGAAGTTCAATCTTTCTTTTGTCAGATGTTGAAAACACCCAATGTCTTTTGCCGATTGAATGAAAATATTTAACTTTGATCCAATGGTTACTCTTGTTGGGATGTCTTCGTTTGGCCCATCTCCACAATAGCTTAAACAGCTTAAAGTCGAGCAATATGAATGTCCGTTTGGCGGCAGAGTGACTATAGAAATTAGACCATCCCCGGATGATTGGTGTTAGTTTGAGGATGACCTGTAATTGTGACCCCGCTATAAGGCTATTAACACTTTCGCTCATTTTATTATACACGTTTATCACCGATTCCTTTTTAGGTTTGGTAAGACACTTGTTTTTATATTTGCGGACATTAAAACCAAGGAAGTCAAACCCGTCACTTATATGTGTGATTAAGGTTTTCTCAAGTGCGAGTTTAAGCCCTCTTTCATCAAGAAATGTTATGATGATTGGCTTTATTTCGTTTTCGAGATATTCTCGACTGTTGCATGTAACCACAAAGTCATCCGCATAGCGGATGAAATGAACTTTATATGGATTACGTTTCGGTTTGGCACCGGCATAAAGGTATATTTCCTTTTCGAGTCCGTCCAGAACCATATTTGCAATTGTCGGAGAAGCTATACCGCCTTGCGGAGTCCCGCTTATCGTAGGAAACCATTGCTTTTTGTCAATGTAACCAGCTTTTAGCCATTCAGATAAAACTTTTTTACTCATTGGGATGTGTTGCAATATCCACTCATGGGAAATATTGTCGAAGCAACCTGATATGTCAGCTTCTAAAATCCATTGAGGAGAGTTCCGTTTACATAGCGCTTTATGACATTGGGCTATTGCGTCCGCACACGATCTTTTTGGTCTGAATCCATAAGAATTTTGGTCAGCCAATGTCTCTGCAATTGGCTCGAGAGCCAGTTTGTGCAGGGCCTGGTGGGCTCGATCACAAATAGTGGGAATGCCAAGGTGGCGCAGTTTTCCGTTTTTCTTCTTTATAGACTTCCTTTTGAGTGGTTTAGCTTTATATCCTTTAACCTTTAGTTGTTCAATTGCCTTCCATCTTTTCAGCGGCGTATCCCAAATAATGTTATCTACACCTGCAGTTTTACTGCCTTTATTGGTGGTAACTCTGAGAATAGCCAGCAGCTTACCGTAAAATGAATGGGTAATAAGATGCATCAAGGCTTTTACTTTGTGAAAATGTTTGGCTTTGACAGCCTTCACGATACGTTTCTGCAATGACTTTACATCATGTTCAACCTTAATCCAGTTAATGAATTTCCAGTTATTCCATGTTGCCTCGGATGCACATCCGCCTTTAGGTTTATTCATTTGCGATTTCCTTGTTTAAGTCTTATTACAAATTTCTCGTGATTAAGCACCTGACAGAAGTGGGCATATCCGAAACATTACATTCCGGCCTTGGCTTTCTCTGTCGTTCCTCTACCCATACTGTATTGTACTGTCCTCACGGATAATCTACCCCGATAATCTGGGGAACATTATGGGCTTACCACGTTCCGCTTATATAACCGACCGGGTTAGGTTCTGCCTATCTACCGAGGGAGTTGTAATCCATGTAACAGAATAACCCAATCTGTTAGCTATACCCTTTTGCCGTTTTGGCCACAGCGTGTCATCGTCTTTAGCTGTTTGTCAATAACGATATTTATCAGCAGTTCATATTATTATTAACCATACCAGTCAACCTAACTCCTCCATGGTTTGACGCTATCATGACTGGTTGTCCTCACGGATTTCCATTACAGGCTATATTGTCCGGACAGCTTCGTACAAACCAGTTACCCGAGATGCACGTGTCCGTAGGTTACTTTGGATGGAACCAAAGGTTTGATCACTTAACTCCCTGAGTTAAACGTCAAACAGTTATATTAAGCGACTTCGTGTCGCACGGGTTAGTTTGACTAAACCCCCGAAATGTAAATTAACTTCCTTTTCATTAGTTGAAACCTTCTACTGTCTACGGAAATAGTAGAATAATTATTTCACACCAAATCCCTAAGTGTAGTTTTATCAAGTAGGCCCAGTACCAGCATCCGTGTCACCAAATGCAAAGTAGTATTTTAATATCATGTATTTTAGTAAGTTATTAGATTTATGCGATTTTATGAATTTTATGAAATAATTAAGTGAAAATTGTGGTTAATCAAAGGTATCTGTGTAGAAAAACGAACGTTTTAATAAACATGGTTAAAAATGATAAATCCCGTTAAATTCAGTTATTCATATTGTTATGTAATTTATCTATATTTAATATATTTAAGAACATTGATTTTCGTAAACAAATTGTTTGGGTAAATTGCCAAAATTTGCAAAAAAATCATGTTATGCTTGTAACATACACATTAACATCATTTTATTTGGTTACTTTGCACTACATGACACAGATGCTGGTATTACCCCAAGTATCCCATAAGTAGTATCCCGTATTTCTTTAAAAACACCTCTGATTTTACAAGTCGTTTCGTCTTTACAAAACTCACAAGGTTGGTACTGCTTTTCCGAAACGCATGATAAAAGAGCTATAGCTCCCTCAAAGTGCCTTACAATGTCAGATAGCCGCACATCTTCTGGCTTCTTAATCATGAAATATCCGCCTGTTTTGCCAAGTTTGCTACCCAAAATTCCCATTTTTTTTAGCTCAAGTAAAATATTTTCAAGAAACCGTTGCGGTATATTTTCACTTTGTGCAATTTCTGTACTCATTACCGGCCTCTGACTTTCCTCCTTTGCAAGATAAGCCAGAGCAACCATTGCATATCGCGTTTTCTTCGAAAGCATCAATGTTTTTTGTTTTATTGTTACGTAATAATACCCACAAAAGTAGTAAGCATAAATTCTAATGCAAATTACGACTTTATGCCAATTGATGTACCTCTTTTTTGGTAGTATGTTTGTATTAATTGTACATAACATTGGTGAACATTACGTATTTTAAAATTAAGCTATGGAAATAAAGAAGATAACTGTAATTGGAGGTCAGGGTAAAGATGGTTTGGTAGAGAATGTAAACCGTTTCGATCTGAATATGGGAGACATAGTAAGTATTGTAGGCCCTACAGGATGCGGAAAAACAACGCTTATTAACGACATTGAACTTTTTGCAAATCTGAACACTCCGTCGGGTCGACAAATTCTAATAAATGATGAGCCTGTGCCGGAAGATTTCACATTCGATCCTTCCAAACATCCCATTGCCATGATTTCGCAGCATACTAATTTTTTGAGTGACCTCCCCGTTGGTGAATTTCTTACTATCCATGCCAAAGTGCGTGGTGCTTCTGATATTGAAAAAGTTGTGGAGGAAACCATTCAGTTTGCCAACCAACTTACCGGTGAAGCCATAGACAAGGAAACAGCCATGACAGAACTTTCCGGTGGACAAACTCGCTCGTTATTGATTGCTGATGCTGTAGTTATTGGCAACTCCCCCATTATTCTGTTAGACGAAATAGAAAATGCCGGTATTCATAAAACAAAAGCGCTTGAATTATTAAAAATGTACGAGAAAATATTTGTATTTGTAACCCACGACCCCACTATTGCCTTACTTTCAGATTCACGAATTATTATGAAAAACGGGGCTATGCAGAAATTGATTGTATCGAACCCTGAAGAACGCGCAGTTGCCGATGAATTAAAGAAAATTGACAATGTAATCCTGCATTTTCGAGGTTTAATAAGGGCAGGTGAAGAAATTAACCAGCTCCAACTTACAACTTATAATTCATAACCCATAACCATAAAAATATGAAATTAGTAATATTTGCAGGGCCGCCCACATGCGGAAAAACAACCGTAATCCGTCAAGTCATCAAACGAATGATGGCCAAAAATTTAAAGCCCTCGTACATCAAAATCGATGTTCTTTATGCCGATGAAGACGAAACTATTAATAAAGAATTCGGTATCCCAACTCGAAAAATCTATTCGGGCGAGCTGTGCCCCGACCACTGCAATGTTTTGGTGTTGGACGAAGCCATTGAGTGGGCCGAAAAAGTAAATTCTGATTATTTGTTCGTCGAAACCGCCGGTTTGTGCCTGCGTTGTTCGCCGTATGTCGAAAAATCATTAGGTGTGGTAGTCCTTGAAGCCACAAGTGGTATGAATCTCCCGCGCAAGATTGGGCCAATGCTTACTTTGGCAGATATTAGCGTAATTACTAAAATTGACCTTATTTCCCAAGCCGAGCGAGAAGTATTCCGTTATCGGGTTCTTGAATCGGCCAAAGGAATTACTGTTGTCGAAAGCAATGCCTTGTATGGCATCGGAATCGACCCAATTGTAAAACAAATCCTGAAGACACCTGATGTGGAATTTCCGATGTATTTGCGCGGTAACCCACCTGTAGGTACTTGTACCATTTGTGTTGGAAAAAAAGAAATTGGTGCAAAAAATCACTTTGGCGTTTTGCGCACCATGGAACAGGAACTTCATTACGTTGGCGAATAAACAATAAGCCCATGCAACAAAGAATTTATCTTGACAATGCAGCAACCACCTGCATAGATAAGCGGGTGTTGGAAACCATGTTGCCCTACTTTTCTGATGTTTACGGAAACGCTTCGAGCTTGCACGCATTAGGCACCGAAGCTAAAGAGATATTAGACCGCTCACGGTCGAAAATTGCAAGTTGTATAGGTGCGCAGCCCGATGAGATTATATTCACATCGGGCGGTACAGAGGCAAACAACTTTGCTGTAAAAGGTATTGCTTTTGCCAACCGTCATAAGGGAAACCATATCATTGTTTCGGCCATCGAGCACGATTGTGTGCTTAATGCCTGTAAATGGCTCGAAGGTCAAGGGTTTTACGTTACCTACCTTCCGGTGGACAATGTCGGACTGGTGGATATTGAAACCTTAAAAAAGGTAATCAACCCAAAAACCATAATGGTTTCTGTAATGTTTGCAAACAACGAAATCGGGACAATAGAACCGGTTGAAGAAATCGGCAAAATTTGCAAACAACACAACGTGTATTTTCATTCCGATGCCTGCCAAAGTTTTGGTAAAATTCCCATTGATGTAAATCATACAAATATTGATTTGCTCACAATTAATTCTCATAAAATTTATGGGTCAAAAGGTGTTGGGGCATTGTATGTCCGAAAAGGCACGAACATTACACCTCTTTTGCATGGAGGCGGACAGGAAGCTGGTTACCGTTCGTCAACCGAAAACATACCAGGTATTGTGGGGTTTGCCAAAGCCGCCAAACTATGTATATCCGAAATGGATGCAGAAACGCAAAAGGCTACCATGCTCCGAAATAAGCTAACTGATTTTCTGTTTGCCAACTACGGAAACGTTTATATCAACGGACATACTGAAAAACGTTTGCCCGGTCACCTCAGTTTTAGCTTTCATGGCATGGAAGGCGAAACCATACGCCTGTTGTTTTTGCTCGACGAAATGGGGATAGCCGTATCTGCTGGTTCGGCTTGTTCTTCCAATCATGGTGGAAGCGCATCCCACGTTTTACAGGCCATTGGCTTAAACCCATTCGAAGCCAGAGGAGCAATCAGGGTTAGTTTTGGTAGGTTTACCACCGAAAAGGATATAGACGCATTGACCAATGCTATTAAAAATACTGTAATGCAATTAAATTCAATATTTTCTTAAAGAAACTAATAACATTAACAATGGAAACATTAACATCTTGTAATACCACCACAACTTCCGAATTATTGCCTAACCTGAATTGTGGTGCTTGTGGCTATAAATCGTGTACCGACTTTGCAAACGCAGTAGATAAGGCCGAAACTGAACTAAAGAAATGTGTACACGTAAAACAAACCGTTTCGAATATTGGCAATAAAAATTGCCTGAGTTGCATGGGTGGTGAAAACTTGGGCGAAAAACTTGAATGGAAAGACAGCCTTAAACGTGAATTCGATTTTATCCTCGACATCTTTGAAGGCGAACCGGGACCAAAAGAAACCATTTTGCCATACAACCCAACACTTGTAAAAGAATTGGGAGTAAAAAAAGGCGATGTAATGATTGGCCGCCCGATGGGCATGTCGTGCGGATGTCCTGTAACCCATTGCGGCGTGGTTACCGATGTTGATGCACGTAATGGTGTAATTAACTGGTACGTAACTGGCCCACTCCGTCCGCGTACCGAAGGTTTTATTGACATTGGCTATTATGTATCGCAGGCTTACGAAGGAATTATCAAAGAATCGAAAGAAGAAATTAAACTTGGCCGTCGCTACTGGTTTCTGCCACGCAGGTGTATGTTGCAGTGGAGGCATAGTGGACTGGTAAATGCTGTGACTAAACTTAAAGATGGTAGTTATAAAGTGCGGATCGAAGGTCTTTATATTGGATAAGAATTTTATGTAGGGGTAAAATAAATATGATAATTGAAAGATCAATTAGAGGTTTTTAAGCCTATTCTTGAAAAAAAATTCTTAGTAACTATCCATTTTAATACATTATTTGAATCTGTCTCAATGTATTTGTGACAGATTCAAAATTAACCTACAATATATTGAAATATAAAGTTATACAAGCCGATTATTGAATAGTGATGAATTAATTTTGTTTTTAAATATGTCATATTGGATTATTTATTCAGATATGACAAAGGAAAAAAAACATAAAAGTTGCTCTTATTTTACCCCTACCATACTTTTGGAGGGGATAGTCAAACTTACCCGTGCCTACATATATATACTATTTAGTCCATATAAATTTTTTCTCAATATAGTACATAACAAGTATTGTTTTTGACGATATATATCTTTATTGACAAAAAATTTAATAAGTATAATGATATAAATTAAAAGGACTTGATGAACGTTCTATTTTAAATTTATGAAATATATTTATTAACCATAGATAATAATAAATATTTATTGGTAGGCTTACTAATATAATCAATACAACCTGCATCCATAGCTTTTTGTTTCTCCTCGTTGGAAGCGTAAGCAGTTTGGGCAATAATATTCAAATTAGGTTTATGTTTTCTTATTTGCCTTGTAACTTCATAACCATCTGTGTCGGGAAGTCGAATATCCATTAATATTAAATCAATTGGGTTTTTTAAAGATATTTTAACAGCTTCTTTCCCATTCTTGGCAATTAGAAAATTCAACCCTGCACTCATAAGTATTTCTTTAAGAAATTCCAGGTTATAAGGTTCATCCTCAACTATCAAAATATTTATTTTTGGGAAATGAAATTCGTGTAGTTGTTCATTTAATATAGGTTTAGTATAAAATTTTTCTGTTGTTTTGTATGGTATCGTAAAAGTAAATGTACTTCCTTTTCCATGGTCTGATTCAAGAAGTATTTCTCCTCCTAACAGGTTTACTAACCCTTGCACTATGGATAAGCCCAAACCTGTTCCCCATGTTAATTTGTTTGGATTTTGATTTAATTGGACAAAACGTTCAAATACCAGATTTTGTTTATCTTTAGGAATTCCGATCCCAGTATCGGAAACATAAAACATAAGGTTATGGTTTATATCTAATTTACAACCACCTTCTATCTTTCCTTTTTCTGTAAATTTAAATGCATTATTAATAAGATTTATGAATATTTGTTTAAGCTTAACCTTGTCTACAATTATAAATGCATCTGAAGGGTCGCAAAAAGAATGCAAGCTAAACTTGATGTGTTGTTTGCCCATTTGCTTTTGTTGTTCTTCACAAAACAATGTAATCTCTTCAAATAATAATGATAGATCGCATTCTTCAAAATGAACAGGTAACTGACCTGATTCAATTTTGGAAATATCGAGCATATCGTTTATTATATCAAGTAAATAGTTTGTTCGATTATTTATAATAACAGAGAATTCTTTTAGTTTAGTTTTGTTATTAAAATTGTCCTCCAGTAAATTGGCAAAACCCATTATTGCATTCATGGGCGTACGAATTTCGTGGTTCATATTTTGGAGAAAAGCAGTTTTCAGGCGATCGCTTTCTTCGGCTTTTTCTTTAGATATAATTAATTCCTGGTTTATTTGCTTTAGTTCTTCATTTAATTTAATGTATTCTCTATTTTGTGATTCTATTTCATCTGTTTTTTCCTTAAGAAGCAGTTCATATTGTTTTCGCTCAGTAATGTCATGGGAAAACCCGGTTGTACCGATTACAATTCCTTTATCATCGAATACAGGTGTTTTAAATGCTTCGAACCATTTAAGTACACCTTTATGGATAAATTGTTCTTCGACTTTGTTAGGTTCTTTTGATTGAATTACCATCTTGTCGAATTCAATATATTTATTTGCCAATTCCCGGGGCCAGATATCAAAATCAGATTTACCAAAAACTAATGATGGATTGTCTAACCCACATGATTTTGAAAATTCTGTATTAACAAAAAGAAAATTGCTGTTTATATCTTTTAGCCATATCAGTCCTGGTTGGTTTTCAATAATAGCTGACAGGTATGATTCACGCACCACGAGAGCCAATTCTGCTTGTTTACGCTCAGTGATGTCTGTAATTATTCCATCATAAGAAATAAGATTCCCATTAATATCATATTTTGGTACCATTGTATCATTCACCCAGCGTATATTTCCATTTTTATGAATAATCCTATGTTCGATGGAATAAATATCTTTACCTTCAAGAAATTTTAAGAAACTTTCGGCAACTAATGATCTATCTTCACCAACAATCATGTTGATCCACAGGTAGGGGTCCGACTCAAATTCAGAAGTTGAATATCCTGTGACTGCTATACATGCTTCGCTGTGGTGAGTTTCAATTGCTTTGCCATCCTTAACCTGTACAGTATATAAATAATCTGTTATACCATTAATAATCCTTTTATAGCGTTCTTCGCTTTCTTCAGTTTTTTCTTTAGCTAAGAATAATTCTTCATTGGTTTGTCGAAGCTCCTCATTTAGTTGCTCGTATTCTTCGTTTTGTGCCTCTATTTCTTCATTTTTTTCTTTAAGTAATAAGTTTGCTTCCATACGCTGCGTGATATCACGTCCTATTCCTACTAAGCCAATAATTTGGTTATTCTTGTCGCGTAAAGGAATTTTAGAGGTTAGCAACCATTGTTTTTGTCCTTTATCATCTAATATATATTCTTCCCTGTTAATAACCGGTGTACCAGTTTGCATCACCAAATTATCATCGGCAGTGAACCTATCTGCAAGTTCTATTGGGTAAAACTCAAAATCATCTTTGCCAAGAACCTCTTTTTCTGAAATAGCTTTCAAATGATGTAATTCCGCTAAATTGGCCAAAGTTTTACGGCCAGCTAAATCTTTGCAATACATCGAATCCGGAATATTATCGATGAGTGTTCGTAGCAGTATATGTTCATTATGCAGTTCCTCCTCTACCCTTTTGTGTTCATTGATATCTTTTCGGTAAAGTTCTTCTAAAAAAAAGTACTTTGACTCTAATTCCTTCAAATCAATTAGGAGTTCTTCTTTTGATTTATCAGGATCATCCATATTTTAAATTAGTATTAATTGATTATAATGTTTGTTGCTTTACAAATTGATATCGTATTCTTTTCATGCATTTAATTTGTAATTTGATACTTAAATATTGATTCTTTTATACACATTTTTCAATATATTTCTTCTGCAAATGCATAAAAATTAAGTGGTATATTGATTAAAGATTCAAATAAAAGGCCAGTATCGTAAGCATCTTCATCATCTTCTTCATAGTACCAATCAATATTTAATGATGTCACTTTAGTGTTATCTTTTAGTGTTTGTAAAATCATAAATAACTGTTTTGCACTACTGGTATTCAGGTATTCCAATCGGATTAAAAGATGGATTAAAGGTACTGATATTTCTTTCACCCATGTATGAACGGGATTGAAAAAACCTGCTGAATCCAGAGGAAATGATCGTCCTTGAATTGAAAGTATCCCATCTGGGTTAAAATCAATCTTTGGAGTCATATCAGTTTCATGAATGAATAATGGTTCCATTAATAATGTTAGTTATATTATAAATATCTAACGAATATTATTTACATAAGATTCTTTAATTTGATATTATTAAATATTTGAGTGACAAACATATATTTTTTAAATATAAAATGATTCCTAAGTATTTACATTTTTCTTTTATGTTTGATTATAACAGACAGAACTTTTCGCAGACAAATCCAGAGAGGTTTAAATAGGCCAAGTGGTAGCGAAACTGTCATGTACTGCAAAGTGCTATCGCAACTTTCTTTTATAGTGACAGATACAACGATAATGTGTAAATAAAACAATAATCAACAAAAATTAATCTAAGAATATATAAAACAATTAGTTATAAAAGTAACGATTTTAATTTTAAAATATTATGAATAATCATTACATTGTATTAATCTAATGAAAGTTATATGTCAACTTTGCAGTTGACAACAGCTATGCTACAACTAGGCCAAATTGTCAGGAAGATTCAGTTTTTTGATAGTATTTAGTCGTTCAATGTGTTCAAGCATATGCTTGGAATAATAAGCTGCCGGTGATTGTTGTAGCCACATCAGTGTACTTGATTTGCTACTGCCATAAATAAGTAGTAGCGCATCAAGCTGGCTTTTCTGTTCATTTGTCAAGCTTTCTGTAAGAGAAATATAAATTTTTCGTTCAGCTTGAGTTATAGCTTCAGCACAAATACGTTCTATGACATTGATAGATGGCAATAGAATTTTTTGATTACGAAAATTTTCAATAAGTTCTCTAACCAATACTATTCCTTTATCAGTTTGCCAAGCAGTAGTTTCAATGGTTTTAATGGCTGATTTATAATCCTTCATTGAAAATGAACGGAATCCAAAAAAGGATTGTATGGCTAAAAGTGTGAATTTGAACATTATTTTGCAACTTTTTTCGATAATTATTTTGCTGTTTAGACTGATTCTAAATAAATAATGAAACAATATAACTTTATATTTTTTAATCGTAAAAATCGGAACATTTATAATAAGTAAAACGCACACCTCTTAAAACAATTCCATGATTATTAGATTGTTCTAATAAATGAACTAATTTATACGTAACAGAATCACGGCGATTACCTCCATTCTTTTAAATATGTCCGATTTATTAGAATAAATAAACTTTCTTTATTTCAATTATTCTGTCTTTAAGAAATTCTGGTGACCATAATTGTATTTCTACTTTTAATCTATTTATAGCCAGTTCTTCAAATTCAAATAAAAAAGGAAGTTCATATTTAATCGTAGTAAAACAGGGTTTACCCTTGTCATCTAAACCATAAAAATATCTATTAGTATTGACATCGTATATTATATATTTTGTTTCCATCTAATTAGTATATTATGTCAATTGATTGATTATTGATAAGTTATTATTTTTATAAAATAAGCCAAAATAAAATAAGAATTATGGCAAATACTGGTATCCGTCCGCTAATGTACATTCCCGGATGGATACTTTTCTACAAATTAATTGAGACTGTGTAAAGAGTCTATCAATATGGTAGCTGGGTCTTTTATGTCCGCGGATTTATCATAGAATCCCAACCTCGAAACTGCGGCTACCGTACTTTTTAGGGATGTTACACAGTCTCAATTCCTGGATAATTCAGAATATATAACTGTCAGTAAACACGCGTGGATTACAATAACTAGATCCTTAAGCGTATTCCCGCATACATTTGACGCCCGCGCAACGGGCCCCAGATGTGCGAGGTGTTGAAATTTCCATATTGATCAAAATAATGAGGTTCGTCGTGAGCCGAACCTGCTTGCGTGTAGTTAAGCAGATTTTCGGCACCCACGTAGATTTCCCAATTCGATTTCAAATGATAGACTGCCTTTGCGTTAATGACAAAATAACTGGGAGCCGTCGTTAGTTTAGGATCACTTGCCACGCCATTTACGAATTGGTTGTACTGGCCACCATAGCCGTATGGCAGCAGGTTACGCGAAGCAATCCACTGCACATCGCTAGAAAATGTAATGCGTTTCGTCGTAATGGAAATACGCCCATTCGCCTCTGTTTCCTGTGCCGCCACAAGTTCTACAGCCTTGAATGAGTTGGGAATGTCCTGGTGGGCGATACCAACTCCGAGTTCGAGCCATTGATTCACAACCCTGTCGGCTTCAAAGTCCATGTCAAGAAAGAACATCTCGGTAGAATCACTAAGCAAGAGCGGTCGCTGAATTTGGGGATTCGGGTTCGAGCCAACGTATTCCAAACCTGTGACCCAGGTGGCATACATCGAACCGGTAAAGGTCCAGAGTCCTGGTTTCCAGGAAAGCGATCCTCCAGAACATATGCCTTTTTCCAACTCGGTGACGCCAATGTCGAATCCGTCGTTCAAAAGGCCATGATCCAGTTCGAAGAAGGTGAGCGGCGAACGCCAGCCCAAACCCGCGGACAGCCGACCCGTAAGGTCCTCGTTGAATTCCCAGCGTAAGCTCGCCCGTGGCGCAACGATGAAATTATTAATTGTCGAGTTGGGTTTGTCAATCCAGTCAATGTAGATTTGATCCGCACGCACAGCAATGGAGAGGTCGCGTTCATGCCCGAAATTCAACACGTCTTGAAGGTAGGCCCCGCCATAAGCACTTCTGTAAGAATCAGGGATAATTCCAAGTTCCTGGTAATAGTATTTCGATTGCGACGTCATATTCTCGCTGTTGAAGTCACCGCCCACCGAAATGGTGTGGGCTCCAGTATGGTTCTGCCATCGAAGGTCCGTCACGAGGGTGTGATCGATATTTGCGTAATCAGCGCCGCCCTCGTACATGGAATTTTGCGACTGACTGGCATAGCCCCCGCGAAGCTGCAAGAAACTAGCATTCGATGCATGCAAAGTGAGCGCGCCTGCTCCTTCATCGCGTTTGGTTTGAATCCACTCGAGAATATCTATGGGGTTCCCAATAAATTTATTATTGACGTTTCCTCCGACAAACATTTGAGTAGCCAGTGAATCCGGAGGTCCTATAGTTGCACCCTGGTGGTTTGTAGTGGTTGATGCGCCGAAAACTTCGTTATTGCTGTGAGAATATCGCAGGTTCCATGCTAGCTCATCTTTGGCTCCCGCCCACCCGTTGACTCTCACCATGGCACTTTCGTCCAACATATACGGGGACTGTGACATCCCAGTGCCATTGGCATCCCACGGCCCATTAAGAAAGTAATGAGCGGCAACAATAACGCCGAGTTTGCTGCTGTCATTAACTGCGGTTGTAACAATAGATAGGCGCGTATACATATCATTGCCCGCTGCACCATCCGACACTACGGAGTTCTTCGTCGGATCCTGGAAGCGAACGTCGATTGAGCCGCCCATAGCGCCCGGTGCTAGCCATGAAAATCCGGGAACGCGTGCTATATCAATTGATGTTATTCCTGCAGTAGTCAAAGCATCCACACCATAAAAGTTTGTTACACTG